>NZ_JAIZDA010000001.1 GCF_020404405.1 Novosphingobium sp. FKTRR1
CGAAAGCTCCTCGGTACTCATACGCAACACCGCCATGCTCAATACCTCCGAACAGCCGGAGGGCACGGTAGCCCAAGTGAGACATCTCTACTTTGCGCGACTGTGACATTTGAACGTTGCTGCTACATTATGTCAGATCGATAATAATGATTATGTTAAATTGAAGCGCTCATGGGTGTTCATAGAAGTGCAAAGATCAGCGATGAAAGCCGGCAAAAGCATAGGCAGTCACCGCAATGATCACCACCCAAGCCGCGCCAATGACGATGCGTTGACGCATGGGTGTTGCGCGCAAACGGCTGTTGGCCAGAACGAGAGTCAGCGCCATCGCGATGCCGATCAGTTGAACGATCGAATCGGTTGTCACAGAACCAGTTCCAGCCCGTCGAAACCCGGCTCGACATGCCCTGGCGTTTCGTCGCACAGTGTGCGGTAGTCCATCGATTTGTCGAGATGCGTCAGAACCGCACGACCGGCCCGGCAGGCTTCGACAAGTTCAAGAGCCATGCCAAGATGCGCGTGCGTGGGATGCGGCTTGCGACGCAATGAATCCACGACCAGCACATCGACCCGGTCAAACAGCGCGACCATATCCGCCGTTATCTCACTGAAATCAGTAGCATACCCGATGGACTTGCCATCCTGGTCGAAGCGGAACGCGGTGGACTGCGCCGGGCCGTGGGGCATCTGGCAGAACCCGATCCCGATCCCTGCAATCATCCGCACCCGGTCGAGGTTCTCGAGCGAACAGATCGTCGGATAGCCGTGCTGTCCGGCAAAGACATAGCCGAACCGCATCCGCAAGCGCCGTACCGTTTCATCGGCAGCATAGCCCGGGATCGGCGCGCCACGCCCCATCCGCAACGGACGCAAGTCATCGATCCCGTGCGTGTGATCGGCGTGATCGTGGGTCCACAGCACGCCATCGATGCGGCCGATTTCGGTTGCCAGCAACTGCTGGCGCAAGTCGGTCGGGGTGTCGACCAGCAACCGCGCCCCGTCAGCACCTTCAACCACGATCGCAACCCGCGTCCGACGATTGCGCGGTTCGGCCGGATCGCAATCGCCCCAATCGTTGCCGATGCGCGGAACCCCGGTGGACGTGCCGCTGCCCAGCATGATCAGCTTCATGCGGCAATCGCCCCAGCAATTCCGGCCTTGGCAAACAGTGCAGCAAAGTTGCGGCCGGTCGTCTCGGCCAGCGCCTGAGGAGTTTCACCGCGCAAACTCGCTACGAAGTGCAGTGTGTCCGCCACGAACGCAGGCTCGCAGACTTTGCCCCGGTGCGGCATCGGCGCCAGGAACGGAGCGTCGGTTTCGACCAGCAACCGATCCTCAGGAACTTCCGCAGCGAATGCCTGCAAGTCCTTGGCGTTCTTGAAGGTTACAATCCCCGACAGCGAAATCGTCAGGCCAAGCTCGATCATCTTCTGGCCGAATTCAGCAGACGCGGTGAAGCAGTGGATCAGCGCGGGGAAGGCCCCCTTCCCCATTTCCTCGGTCAGGATTCGGGCGGTGTCATCTTCGGCGTCGCGGGTGTGGATAATCAGCGGCAGCCCGGTTTCCCGCGCCACCGCGATGTGGACCCGGAACAGATCCTGCTGAACCTGACGGTCGGAATGATCGTAATAGTAATCGAGGCCCGTTTCACCGATGGCGATCACGCGCGGATCGTCGGTTGCCGCGCGCAAGGCGGCGGCACCGAGATCGACGTGTTCATCAGCCTCATGCGGGTGAATGCCGACGCTGGCCCATACGTCGGCATAACGATGCGCGGTTGCCACAATGTCAGCCCATTCGCGCTGCCGGGTGGAGATGTTGAGAAAACCCTTCACCCCGGCCGCACGGGCACGTTCGAGCACAGCGTCCTGTTGCTCAGCCAAGCCCTTGTAATTCAAGTGACAATGCGAATCGATCAGCATCAGGCGACCTCGTCCGCCGGAAGCTCCAGACGCGGGAATACGCCGGTGGGCTGCGACAGGGTGAAGCCCGAGGCGATCAGATCCGAAACCCACCCGGTGTTGTCGATTGCGGCAAAGGTGCGCGCATCGGGCGCGCTGCCCATCTGGTCCAGAAGTGCGTCGATCGCCGTTGGCACCACGGGTCGCACGGCGTGCGCCAGATCGTGCACCGCGCGGAACAGCGTCATCAGCACCGCCTCCATCCGCGCAGGGTCGGTCTTTCGCAAGGTCCACGGTGCCTGCTCATCAACATAGGCATTGCAGCGGAACACCGCCTGCATCCAGTGGTCCAGTCCGCCGCTGAAGTCATAGCCGGCAAAGCGTTCCTGCATCGCGCTGATCAGGCCGCCGACAGTGCCAAGCAGTTCCACATCCGCATTGTTTTGTGGCAGTTCATTCTTCAGCGCACCGCCCATGTTCTTGAAGATCATCGACAAAGTCCGCTGCGCCAGATTGCCGAAGCTGTTGGCCAGTTCGGCGTTGCAGCGGGTGACGATGGCTTCTGCGCTGTAGCTGCCATCGTTGCCGAAGCTGACTTCGCGCATCAGGAAATAGCGCAAGGAATCAACGCCGAAGGTCTGCGCCAATTCAAGCGGATCGACCACATTGCCCAGCGACTTGGACATCTTCTCGCCCCGGTGGAGCAGGAAACCATGGCCGAACACCAGCTTGGGCAGCGGCAGATCGGCGCTCATCAGAAAGGCCGGCCAATAGACCGTGTGGAAGCGGACAATGTCCTTGCCGATCAGGTGGATATCGGCGGGCCACCATTTTTCCAGCTCGGGTGTCTTGTCCGGGTAGCCAAGCCCGGTCAGGTAGTTGGTCAAGGCATCGACCCACACGTACATCACATGGTTCGGACTGCCCGGCACCGGCACGCCCCAATCGAACGAGGTGCGCGAAACCGAAAGGTCACGCAGGCCGCCTTCGACAAAGCGGATCACCTCATTGCGGCGGCTTTCGGGCTGGATGAATTCAGGATGCGCTTCATAAAGGTCAAGCAAGGGCTTCTGATACTTGGACAACCTGAAGAACCAGCTTTCCTCGACCTGCCATTCGACAGGGGTGCCCTGCGGCGAAAGCTTCACGCCATCATCGCCCGCGATCAGTTCGCTTTCGTCATAGAAAGCCTCGTCGCGCACCGAGTACCAGCCCTCGTAGCGGTCGAGGTAGAGATCGCCCTTGTCGGCCATGGCCTGCCAGATCGCCTGGCTGGCGCGGTAGTGCGCTTCGTCGGTGGTGCGCTGGAACACGTCGTAACTCATGTTCAAGGCATCGGCCATCGCGCGGAAATGCTCGGTCATCTCGTCGCACAACTGGCGTGGGGTGACGCCGAGTTCGCGCGCCTTTTGCGCCATCTTCAGGCCATGTTCGTCGGTACCGGTCTGGAAGCGGACATCGCGGCCTTGTGCGCGCTGAAACCGCGCGATCACGTCGGCGGCGATCCATTCATAGGCATGGCCGATATGGGGCTTGCCATTGGGATAAGCTATGGCGGTGGTGATGTAGAACGGTTCGCCCATCGGGACGGTGCTTCCTTGCGCGTGGTGGGCAATCGGATCAGGCCCTGTTGGCGTTCTCCCTAGTGCGCCCGACCGATGCCAGCAAGGCACCGATTTCCAGCAGCATCAAGGCGGGGTCGAAATTGAAGATCGGTGCCTGCCCGGCCAATGTCACGATCCGGGCATGGGCTTCGACGATCTGGGCCGCAGCGTTCCGGTCGGCGCTGTCTAGCGCGCGGACGAGGACCATGCGCGCGGCCTCGATGATGGCAGCCTGCCGTTCGCGGTCGAGCTTTCCGGCAAGGGCGGTCGACAGCGCGCCGCGCAGGGCAAATTCGGGATCGCCTTCGCGTGCAAGCCGCTGCATCAGGCCGAATACCGTACCCAGTTCATGCGCGGCAAAGGCGAGCGCGGCACCCGGCGATCCGGCGCCGACCGCCAGCGCAGCAGTGCGGGTAGCCGCATCCATTGGCTGGCCCGACCGATCGAGCGCAAGGGCAAGATCGGCATCGTTCAAGGCATGAAACCGCAAGACCTGACAGCGCGATCGCACCGTCGGCAGCAAACGCCCCGGTTGATGCGCCACCAGCAGGAAGAACGTACCCTGCGGCGGCTCCTCAAGGCTTTTGAGCAATGCGTTGACCGCGCCCTTCTCCAACTGATCGGCTGCGTCGAAGATGACCGCGCGGCGGCGGCCGAGTGTCGGCCGGGTGACCAGACGGCGCTGCATCTCGCGTACCTGATCGACGCTGATATTGCGCTTGCGCTGCCAAGGGCGGCCGTCATCGCGCTTTTTGACCTCATCCTCGTTGGCGGGCAGAGGTTCCAGTCGCAGAATGTCGGGGTGCTGGTGCGGCGGAGGTTGCGGAACGCCCGGCTCGGCAACAAGCTCGGCAGCGGCGGCAAGCGCGAAGGTGGCTTTGCCCAACCCTTCCCGCCCGGCGAGCAGCCAGGCATGATGGGGGCGTTGCCCGCCGATCGCCGCGCGCCATTGCGCCCATGCCGCCTCGTGCCCGATCAGGTTACTCATCACAGGCCGATCGCCGAGTCTAGCGCAGCGATGATCCGTGCATGGACTTGTGAAGGTTCGCCTGCAGCGTCGATCACCACAAAGCGACCGGGTTCGGCGCTGGCAAAGCTGGCGAAAGCGGCCGCCACGCGCGCGTGGTATTCGGCCGAGCGTCCGCCGATGCGGTCGGACGCACCCTGATCGCGCAGCGCGAGGCGCGCCGTTGCTTGCACTGGATCGAGCGTCAACAGCACGGTCATATCGGGCAACAGGCCCTCGCTACCGATCGTGTGGAGCGTGCGGATATCGGCGTCGGACAGACCGCTGCCGCCCCCCTGATAAGCGCGGCTCGAATCAAGATAGCGATCGCACACCACCCATGCGCCGCGCGCCAATGCCGGAAGGATCAGCCGTTCGACATGGTCGGCGCGCGCGGCAGCAAACAACAGCGCTTCGGCGCGCGTGCCCCAATCTGCCCCCTCGGTAGATAGCAAAAGTGTGCGGATGGCCTCGGCCCCCGGTGTGCCGCCGGGTTCGCGTGTGGTGACAACTTCAAGCCCGCGAACGCGCAAGGCTTCGGCCAGCAGGCGCGCTTGCGTCGATTTGCCTGCGCCCTCTCCTCCTTCAAACGCGATGAACCGTCCGGGCCGGGTTGCTGGTGCGCTCATTGTCCGACCATCGCCAGCAAGCCGTTGCGCAAACGGTCGAACAGGCCGGCGGGAGCCACGTTCGCCCCTGCGACCAACGGAATGCGCTGCGCGGGTTGGCCGGGGGCCTCCACCACCAAAGTCGCCACTTCATCGCCCTTGGCCACTGGTGCCCGCAGTGGCCCTTTGTAGCGGATCCTGGTGCGGATCGACGCGGCCGGGGCGTTCCATCCGCGCGGCACGGTCAAGGCCAGATCCTGCGGCGCGACAAGCGCGATACTGCGCTGAGCGCCGCCTTGCACTTTGGCCTGACCGAGCACGGCCCCGCTACGGAAAAGCGGCCGTTCGTCCCATGCGGCAAAGCCCCATTCGATGAGTTCGCGCGACTGTCTGGCGCGGTCGGTCGGCCTGTCATAGCCGCCGACGACGACCATCAGCCGCCGCCCGTTGCGCAGGACCGAGCCGACGAAGCCATAGCCGGCCTCGTTGGTGAAGCCGGTCTTGACCCCGTCGGCACCCGGCGTATTGCCATAAAGCGGATTGTGATTGGCCTGTGCGATGCCGTTCCAGGTCAATCGGTCATGCCCATAGAACCGCCGATAGAGCGCGGGATGGCGGGTGATGAGCGCAGTCGACAGCGTAGCAAGGTCGGCAGCAGAGACGTAAGTCTGGCCTTCGTCCATCCAGCCGTTGGGCGTGTTGAAATGCATGTCGCGCAAGCCGAGTTCGCGCGCCTTGGCGTTCATCAACGCGGTGAACGCACTGACATTTCCCGCTATTCCTTCGCCAAGCACGACGCAGGCATCGTTGGCGGAGACGGTGACGATGCCCTCGATCAGGTCGGAAACGCGGGTCTGGCTTTGGTTGCCAAGGAACATCGTGCTGCCGACACCGTGCCATTTGCGGAAGGTTTCGGGCCGCATCGTGAAGGTGCGGTCGAGCGACAGCTTGCCCTGATCGATCAGTTCGAACGCGACATAGCTGGTCATGATCTTGGTCAGCGAGGCCGGGACGAACCGGCGATGCGATTGACGTTCGAACAGCACCCGGCCCGACGCCACATCGATCAGCAGAGCGATCGGCGCATCGACTTGTGGCGGTGAAGCGGGGTCATTCAGCGGTGCAGCCTGCCCCTTGGCCAACGCGGATTGCGTCCCTGAGAGCAGCAATGCGGCAAAAATGGCAGTCAATCTTGAAGGCAACGGCGATTCCCCGGCAACATGCGGCCCCGTATCAAGACGCCCTTGCCAGCAGTGCTGGTCAGTCGCCCGAAACGATCCGGGCATCGGCATAGCCTGCACGATGCGCCTTCGCCAGTGCCGCTTCAGCCGCAGGCTTGCCTGCCGCAGAGATGCGTACGCGGAATACCTTGCCCGACGCGCTGACGCTGCCGCCCAAGGCACGCGCCACCTTTTCGGCCCGATCGCGCGCTGAGAACGCGGCTACTTGAACGGCAAGTTTTGCGGTGCTGGAAGCGGACGTGCCGTAACCGGATGTGGCGGGGTTCGGATGCGGTGCTGGTGCAGGTGCCTGTGCAGGCTTGGGCTTCACAACCGGTGCCTTGGGAGCGGGAGTCACCGGCCTTGGCGCAGGCAATTGCGTTGGCACAGGATGCCCGACGATCTGTGGCGATAGCTTTACCGGCAAGGGCGCAGGCGAAAGCACCGCGGTTACGGCATCGTCTGGCACTTGCGCTGGTCCGACGCCAAGCTTGCGCTTGAGCGCGCCGAGCAGGCCTGGCGGCGTGTCCATCCGCGCGGGGGCTTGCTGTCCGGTGCGCAAGAGCGCGCGTTCCTGCTCGGGCGGATTCACCCGGCGCACCCGCACCGGCGCATGAGCGGTCGCCGGGTCGAGGCCAAGTTGCGCCAGCGCGGCAGGGGAAAGCTGGATCAGCGCCGGGCTGTCCATCGGTCCACGCTTGTCCAGCCGAACAAGCGCGGTGCGGCCCGAATCGAGCGATGTAACCTCGACATAGCAGGGGATCGGCAGCGTGTGGTGGGCGCCGGTTACCCCGGCCCCTTCGCCTGCCAGCGCATAGCCGACAGCATCGTAATTGAGCGTATCCGAAGGGGTGAAGCTGGTTCCCCCTGCCACATAGGGATCGCCGATCACGATCGGATAGTCGGCGGTCGGCCCATAGATGTCGGCCGCAGGTTCCGGCGGGCGGGCGGAGGCCGTACCGGCCAGAGCGAAAAACGATGCGCCACCGATCAGGAGTGCAAATTTAGCGGCTGATTTCATCTGACAGCAATCCCACCGACAGGGCGTAGAAGTTCGAGCAATTGTAATCGAGGATAACCCGATAATTTCCGGTTAGCAGCCAGCCGGGTTTGGCGGGGCCATCGGGTTCGAACAAGGTGGCCTGCACGTCATCGCCGGGCCATACGCCCCGAAGCGGAACGATCCCCATCGCGCGCCACTCTGCCATCGAACGCCAACGCGAATGGCGGGTGAACACCTGTGGGCAGCGCGGACTGACCAGCCCTGTGCGCAAGGCGGTGCGGTCGAACGTTGCCGGAACCGAGACTGCAATGCCCCATGGCTGGCCGGTTCGCCAGCCGGCGTCGCGGAAATAGTTGGCGATCGACGCAAGCGTGTCGGCCCGACTGCTCCAGATGTCGGCCAATCCGTCTCCATCGGCATCTTGCGCCACCCGCAGATATACGCTCGGCAGGAACTGCGGATTGCCGAACGCCCCGGCCCAGCTTCCGACAAGCTTCCAGCGTGGCACACCTCGGTCTACCATCCGCAACAAAGCGATGAATTCATCGGCAAACAGCTTTTGCCGCCGCCCCTCATAGGCCAGCGACGCCAACGAGCGGGCGAGATCGAAATCGCCGGTGATCCGGCCATAGTTGCTTTCATGCCCCCATATCCCGAGCAGGATGCCCGCAGGTACACCATAGCGCCGCTCGACCGAACCGATCAGCGCGGCATCCTCGACGATGATCCGGCGGCCACCTGCAATCCGCACCGGATCGACGTGGCGTCGGCGGTAGGGCTCGAACGAGGGTATGGTCGATGGTGCGCTGCCAGGCTGATTGCGATCGAGAGCGATGACCCGCGGATTGAAAGTGAGGCTGCCGATCACGCTGGAAATCGTGGTTTCGCGGATACCTTCGGCGCGGGCACGGGCCGCCAGCAATTGCAGATAGGCTTGGAAGCCCGCTTCCTCGCTGGACTGCGCGACGGCGGGGGCAGCATTGCACAACAGCCCCAGTATCAACGCGATAGAGGCCAAAAAAACATTCATGGTTGAGCGTCTGGTCATCGCCACCGGATGTCGCACGGCGCACGCAGATTGGGAAGCCCCGTCGCCCGGTTCGCGCAGCGTTGTCGGCAGGCGGTTACAAATCCTCGGCTAAACCACTTGCACCTTGCGCCCAGCGCGCTATCCGGCGCTGAACCACAGCACACGGACAGGTGGCCGAGTGGTTTAAGGCAGCGGTCTTGAAAACCGCCGTGGGTGCAAGCTCACCGTGGGTTCGAATCCCACCCTGTCCGCCAAGTGTGCCGCCTGCCAGGTTTTAACTGGCGATGCGGGTGCGCAGCAGGCCGTCTTCCCAGACTTCGATCTCGCGATAGGCCGGAGCCTTTCCCGCAAAAGTGATCGCGTCGTCGACAGTGTCGGCAAAAAGCTCGACCTGCTTCGAGAACGTGTCCTCGCAGGCGTGGTAGACCAGCAGATAGTGATGTCTTGGCGCAATACGCCGCTGGGAAGCCATTTCCGAACGAATCGACAGCATGGAGCAGTCTCCAGGACCAATCCCCTGAAGGTACCCCGAACTGGTTAAGGACTTTTACCTAGATCTTGGTCTGGAGCTTAAAAGGGTTGTGCACTGCAGCATCGGCTTCCCCGACTGGTCCTCGCGCCTCGCTCACAGCACGATATCGGCCGCGACCAAGGCTGGCCCGCCATCGATCCGGATGGCGAAATCGGCGGTGCCGTTGCCGTCAATATCACCCGACAGCAGCCCGACGCCCGCGGTCACGACATAACGCAACTCGCCAGCATGCTTTCCGAACGCCGCCGCGCCGATGTATGTAAAGGCATCGTTAGAGGCAGCGGTCAATGTATTGGCATCGATCAGGTGCAGATCGATCTGGTCGCCCTGGGCATGACTGAAATCGACGATTTCGTCGGCGGTCGTCGCAGTTGTGCCTGAAAAGTCTGTATTCAACGCGAACTGGAAACTGTCGGCGCCTGCGCCACCTGTCAGCAGATCCTTGCCCGCGCCGCCGATCAATACGTCATTGCCGCCGCCACCGACCAGCGTGTCAGTCCCTGCCCCACCATCCAGCGTATTCGCCGCATCGTTGCCGGTCAGTTTGTCGGCTCCTGCTCCACCGATCAGGTTCTCGATGCTGATGAATGAGTCGGTGCCGCCACCCCCGGTAACTTGCGCTGTGGTAACCGAAAGGCTTGCCGTTATAGCCGTAGTCGCGGCTGCATAGCTTGCCGTATCGGTGCCATCGCCACCGTTGAGCGTGTTCGCGCCCGCGCCACCGTTCAGAATGTCGTTGCCCGCACCGCCCAGCAGCGTGTCGTTTCCGCCATAACCGTTCAGCGTGTCGTCGCCGGCTCCTCCGTCGAGCGAGTTGTTCGCGTCGTTGCCATCGATCGTATCGTTGCCCGCACCGCCGATGGCGTTCTCGATCGTGCAGTTGAAGGCGATGCCGATGTTCTTGGTGAGGCTGATATCGGCATAGTTCAGCGAGGAATACGCCCCGGCGTGCAGATCGATCGCGCAACCGTTGGTGAACGCGGCCACGCTGAACGTGTCGGTACCGCCGGCGTCCCAAATCGCCTCGTACGACGGCGCGGTCGGGCTGAAGGCATAGACATCATCCCCCGTGTGATAGGTCATGTTCGCGCCGTAGATCTGTTGCACAGCGGCGATGTCATAGACCATCGGCGACTTGATCAGGTACTCGGCGATCTTGGTGGTGGGGTTGTACCACCATACTTTGTCCGGGTCGGTGTAGGACATGATCGTGTAGCGGCGATTGTCGAGCCCGGAGCCGATCACCGGCGCCTCGAACGGGTGCTTCAGGCCGATCGCATGTCCGATCTCGTGCATCATCGCCATGAAGTTGTAGGTGCCGAGCGCGAAGGACTGGCCCATCGACCCCGGCGCGATCCAGATATCGCCGTGCGCGTTGGTTGCGCCATCTGACACCCCGAGGGCATAGCCCCAGTACCCTGCACCGACTTTCGAGCTGAAGGCAACGCGGATGTCGCCCACTTGTCCGGCGGCGGTCTCGTCAACCTGCTTGAATTGGATGGCCGCCACATTGGCCCACTTCTGGAAGGCTGCGGTGACTTGCGGGATCTGGGTGGCGGTCAGCGCGCCGGTCTTGCTGGCGGCAGGCTCGGCATAGCCGGTGACGAACTTGCTGGCGACGCTGTTGGCCCAGGGGAAGCTGTAGCTGACTTGCGTCACGCCCGCGACCTTGGTCGACCAGCCGACGCGGAAGTAGGCCTGAGAAGGGAGCAAGCCATTGATCGCCGCGTTCGTGCTCAAGGCAATGCGGGCAACTGGTGAGGCGCTGTTGTACAAGGGCATGCAGGTCTTTCCTCCAGATGGAGTGGTCGCTGCATGTAAAGACAGGGGTCGGTAAAAGTTTGAATAACCCATCCGGCGGCCTGTTGCAGAGGGCCAGCCGGATGGGGATCATCGCGTCAAAATAAATTAACCATGCGAAATGGTCACATGTGGATGGTGCGCCCGAACGCCGAAAGCACCGATTCATGCATGGATTCGCTGATCGTGGGGTGCGGAAATACTGTGTTGATCAATTCGGCTTCTGTGGTTTCCAAAGTCTTGCCGATAACGAAACCCTGAATCATTTCGGTCACTTCTGCACCAACCATATGCGCGCCAAGCAGTTCGCCGGTCTTGGCATCGAACACGGTTTTGACGAACCCGTCCGATTCGCCCAGCGCGATGGCCTTGCCGTTGCCGATGAAGGGGAAGTTGCCGACCTTGATCTCATGGCCCGCTTCCTTGGCCTTTGCTTCGGTCAGCCCGACGCTGGCGATCTGCGGATGGCAATATGTGCAGCCCGGAATGTTCGAGCGGTCGAGCGGGTGCGGATGGACGTCCTTGTTGCCAAGTTCGGCAGCGATGGCTTCGGCAGTGGTCACGCCTTCGTGGCTGGCCTTGTGCGCCAGCCAGGGGCCGGGAGTCACGTCGCCGATGGCCCACAGGCCCGGAATGCCCGTACGGCCATAACCATCGACTTGAATGATGCCGCGCTCGGTCTTCACGCCCAGTGCCTCAAGCCCGATGGCTTCGGTATTGGGCACGATGCCGATGGCGACGATGACATGGCTGTAATCGCCTTCGGTGACCTTGCCGTCCTTGGTCTTGATCTTCGCCTTGACGCCAGTTGCACCGACGGTCAGCGCCTCGACCCCGGCGCCGGTGAGCACGGTCAGGCCCTGCTTGGTCAGCGACTTTTCAAGGAAGGCCGAAACGTCTGCGTCTTCGACCGGCACCACCCGGTCAAGCGCTTCGACAACCGTGACCTTCGAGCCCATGTCATTGTAGAAGCTGGCGAACTCGATGCCGATTGCGCCCGAGCCGATTACCAGCAGATTGCTCGGCAGTTCCTTGGGCGTCATCGCGTGGCGATAGGTCCACACGCGGTTGCCGTCGGCCGGGGCAAACGGCAGATCGCGCGCGCGCGCGCCGGTGGCGACGATGATGTGCTTGGCGGTCAGCGTCTCGGTGCCTTTGTCGCTGGTCACCTCAAGCGTGCCCGGCGCCTTCAGCACGCCTGCGCCCATGTGCACGGCGATCTTGTTCTTCTTCATCAGGTGCGTGACGCCCTGATTGAGTTGCTTGGCCACCCCGCGCGAGCGCGCGACTACCGCAGCGATATCGGCGCTGACGTTGTCGGCGGCCAGACCATAGGCCTTGGCGTGCTTCATCTGGTGGAACACTTCGGCCGAGCGCAGCAGCGCCTTGGTCGGGATGCAACCCCAGTTGAGGCAGATACCGCCGAGGTTTTCGCGTTCGACGATGGCGGTCTTGAGGCCCAGTTGCGCGGCACGGATAGCGGCGACATAGCCGCCGGGGCCCGAGCCAAGGACGATGAGGTCGTACTGTTCAGCCACGCGGATGCTCCTTCACGTCCCCGGCCGGCACGAAATCTGCCGGTCACGGGTTGCAATGTCTGGCGGAACGGCGCGCGCGGCGCCGCTCCTCAAAGTGACAGTCCCGGCTCAGGCCACCAGGCCGAGCGGGTTTTCGACGAGGCCCTTGAACGCCTGCATCAGCGCTGCGCCATCCGCTCCGTCGATGGCGCGGTGGTCGAAGCTGCCGGTAACCGACATCACCGTGGCCACGGCCAGCGCGCCATCGACCACATAAGGGCGCTGCTCGCCCGTGCCGACGGCAAGGATCATCGCCTGCGGCGGATTGATCACGGCATCGAACTGCTTGATCCCGAACATGCCGAGGTTCGACAGGCTGGCGGTGCCGCCCTGGTATTCCTGCGGTTGCAGCTTGCCCTCACGGGCCTTGCCCGCCAGCGTCTTCATCTCGGTGGCGATGGCCGACACGGACTTGGCCCCGGCATCCTTGATGATCGGCGTGATCAGCCCGCTGGGCGCCGCGACCGCAACCGAGATGTCGACCCGGCTGAACGTGCGCAGTTCGTCACCGGCAAAGCTGACGTTGCAGTTGGGCACTTGCACCAGCGCCTTGGCCAAAGCCTTGATCAGCAGGTCGTTGACCGACAGCTTCACGCCCTGCGCTTCCAGCGCCTTGTTCAACTGGCCGCGCAGCTTCAACAGCGCATCGAGCTGCACGTCCACGGTCAAGTAGATGTGCGGGATGGTCTGCTTGGCTTCGGTCAGGCGGCGCGCGATGGTCTTGCGCACGTTGTTGAGCTTGGTCGCCTCGTATGGAATGCCGAAGTCGGGCACCGCCGCGGCAACCGGGGCCGGAGCGGGAGCCTGAGCGGCTGCGACCGGAGCGACGGCGGCGACGGGCGCTGCAACGGCAACCGGAGCGGGCGCGCTGGTTGCCGACACGGCATCAAGGTCGGCCTTGACAATCCGCCCGTTGGGGCCGCTGCCCTTCACGCTTGCCAGATCGATGCCCTTGCCAGCAGCGATTCGCTTGGCCAGCGGGCTGGCGACGACGCGGTCGCCACTCGGCGCAGCAGCAGCGATGGGCGCGGCAACCGGGGCAGGCGCGGCAACGACTGGCGCGGGTGCAGCGGGTACCTCGACGACCTTCGCGGCAGGCGCGGCAGCAACCGGAGCGGGCGCCGGAGCGGCGGCATCTTCATCTTCGCCCGCGATCGTGGCGATCACGGTGCCGACCTTGACCCCTTCGGTCCCGGCCGCGATGTCGATGGAAACCACCGTTCCTTCATCGACCGCTTCGAATTCCATCGTCGCCTTGTCGGTCTCGATCTCGGCAAGAATATCGCCCGAAGCCACCTTGTCGCCAGCCTTGACCAGCCATTTGGCCAAAGTTCCTTCTTCCATGGTTGGCGAAAGCGCAGGCATCTTGATGGCAATCGGCATGGCGGGTTTTCCGTTCTTCCGGCGGCCTTGGGAAGTCCCGGCAAGGACTATCGCCAATCCGGCGTTGTGATCCTGCGCATTATAACCGGAAAGGATAGTTTCTAACCAGTCCTGCGCAGCGCCATTTCGCCACGCCAGCGCCTGTGGTCAAGTGTCTTGGCGCTTGCCCCGCATACGAATTATGCCATGACCCATAACCTGAAGCAAAACTGCCTGAAAAATGACTGCCGGCAAAATGACTGCCTGAGGAAAGATTGGGGGCTGCCATGGGACAACGCGTCTATCTCGTACTGATGGATGAAAGCGAAGAAGCCCGCCGGGCGCTGCGCTTTGCCGCGCGCCGCGCGGTGGGGACCGGCGGAACCGTGCACATCCTTGCCCCGGTACCCAAGCAGGACTTCGTCGCGTTCGGTGCCATCCAGGCCACGATCGAGGAGGAAGCGCGCGAACAGGCCGAACGATTGGTAGCGGTCGCTGCGGGCAACCTCGCCAGCGAATCCGGCCTGACCCCGGTGATCGCGGTCCGGCAGGGTGATGGGCCGCAAGTGGTGCGTCAGTATCTGGCCGAACATCCCGAAGTCAGTGCACTGGTGCTGGGCGCGGCATGCGACGGCACGCCCGGTCCGCTGACCGCGCACTTCACCGCGCACGCCTGCAACCTGCCGTGCGTGCTGATGATCGTGCCCGGCGGCATCGACGAGGACCGACTCGACGCGGTAAGCTGAGGCTTCAGGCCGCGCGGAGTTTGTCCACGCCGCCTAGCGCTTGCCCTTACCCTGATGGCGGATGTTGGCGGGGCGGCCGCGTGCGCCAGCGATATACTTGCCCTTCGGCTTGGGCTTGCCGTCGATCCGCCCGCCGCGCCGTTCGATCCGCTGCACGCCTTCGGCCACATCGACCGGCTCGAACTTCAGCGCACCGGTAAGCGGATTGGCCTCGGCCAGACGAAGCTTGAGAATCATGCCCATCCCGAATTCCACGCCGCTCAGTTCGCCGACCAGCCGCTGCGCCTTCTCGTCATAACCGAACCGCTCGGCACCCAGCGTCGAGATCGGCACCAGCCCGTCGCCACCCAGCCCGATGATCGTGGCAAACAACCCGAACTTCTGCACCCCGGTGATGCGCGTGTCGAACACCTCGCCCACCCGCGCCGAAAGCCATGCGGCAACATAGCGGTCGATGGTATCGCGCTCGGCTTCCATCGCGCGACGTTCGGTCATGCTGATCGCTTCGCTGATGCGCAGCAGGTCGGCGCGATCACGGTCGGCAAGGCCGGTCGTCGGCGGGAGGTCGCCAATGTGCGGACGCGGCTGTTCAAGCCCATAGGCATCGACCAGCGCACGATGCACGAGAAGGTCCGAGTAGCGGCGGATCGGGCTGGTGAAATGAGCATAGGAGCCCAGCGCCAACCCGAAGTGACCGGCATTGCGCGGTCCGTAGTACGCTTGCGTCTGGCTGCGCAGCACCGCTTCCATGACCAGCGCCTTCTCGGCCTCGTCGGTCACGTCCTTGAGCATGCGGTTGAACAGGCCCGGCGTGATCACCTGCCCCATCGCCAGCTTGCGCCCGAAAGTGGCGAGATAGTCCTTCAGCGCGACGAGCTTTTCGCGGCTCGGCGGTTCGTGGATGCGGTAGACCACCGGCGCGACCTTGGCCTCAAGCGCCTTGGCCGCCGCCACGTTGGCCGCGATCATGAAGTCCTCGACCACGCGGTGCGCATCGAGCCGCTCGCGCAGCGCGATTTCGGCAATGCGCCCTTGCTGATCGAGCACGACGCGCCGTTCGGGCAGTTCCAGCTCCAGCGGATCGCGGGCATGGCGCGCCGCTTCCAGCAGCTTCCACGCGCCCCACAAGTGTTGCAGGTGCGGCAGAGCCTCGCCACTGTCGATCCGCCGCTGTGCCTCTTCATAAGCGATCACTTCGGCGATGTTCACAAGTGCGCGGGTGAAGCGCCATTCGGTCACGCGGCCCTGCGCGTCGATTTGCAAGTGGCAGGCCATCGCGGCGCGGGTTGCCCCGGCCTTGAGCGAGCAGACCTCGGCGCTCAGCACTTCGGGCAGCATCGGCACGACCCGATCAGGGAAATAGACCGAGTTGCCGCGCTTGCGCGCATCACGATCGACCTTGCCGCCGGGGCGTACGTAGAAGCTGACGTCGGCGATGGCCACGACCGCGCGATAACCGCCTGCACCATCGGGTTCGGCCCAGATCGCGTCATCGTGGTCGCGCGCATCGCTCGGGTCGATCGCCACGATCGGCAGGTGGCGCAGATCCTCACGGTGGCTTTCGGACAGCGGCAGGGTGGCAGCGGCTTGCGCTTCCTCGATCGCCTCGGGCGCGAAGGCAAAGGGAATGCCGTGCTTGTGGATCGCGATCAGGCTGAATGCGCGCGGCGCCAGCGGATCGCCCAACACGGCGGTGACCTTCATTCCCGAACGGGGGGAACGTCCGGCGGGCTCGGCCAGCACGAGCTGCCCCGCTTCCGCTCCGCCCAGATCGGATACCGGCACCGAATTGCGCACGCGCTTGTCGACCGGCGCCAACCAGCCCTTGCCCGCGCCATCGAACTCGATCACGCCCAGCAGCTGATCGGCATTGGCCGGCAGCTTCTTCATCGGATGCGCGATCCAGCCCGTGCCCGCTTCCTCGGTACGCGCCAGCACGCGATCGCCGACCTTGAGCGAGGCTTCGCGGGCGCGGCCTTTCTGCTCCTTCACCCGCACGCGCGGCGGGGGAATGCCATCGTCGGGCTGCCAGGCGTCGGGGATGGCCACGGGCTCGCCATCATCGATGTCGACAACCCGCAGCACGGTGACCTTCGCCACGCCGCCCATGCGGTGAAAGGCGCTGCGATTGCCGTCGATCAGCCCTTCCTCGGCCATGTCCTTCAACAAGGCCTTGAGCGCGATCTTCTCGGTGCCTTTCAGGCCGAAGGCCTTGGCGATCTCGCGCTTGCCGGCGGGTTCGTCGGCAGCGGCGATGAAATCGAGCACTTGCTGGCGGGTGGGGAGCCCCTGGGGCAGTTTGGTCCGGACCATCCGTTGTCCTGTGGGCGTTCTGCGGCCGCTTTGCAACCGGCAGCTTGGGTCAGCTCCAATGTCCGCCGGTTGCCGGGCGCGTCACTTGTCCGCAGGCAGCGGGCCGAATGCGCCTCCCGGAACGGCTGACGCGATCGGTCCGCTGGCGCCGTAGGTCGCGCGCGCACGAACCCCGAAAATCCAGTCGTCGCCGCGCACCCCGTCAAGCCGCACGTGGGTTTGCGCGGTGTCGGCAACCTTCTCTTCCCAGCCGGGCACGTCGGTACGCCGACGCCACACTTCGTACGCGGCGGCACCGGGAACCGCCTGCCAGTCGATATCGGTGAACGTCTGGACCGCCGCCTTGGCCGTGGCCACAGGGGGCAACGGCGCCGCCGCCAGCGCCGCCAGACCGCGCACGTTCAGCCGCACGACCTTGGTCAGATAGGCAAAGTCCATCCGATCGATGGTGTCTCCGAACGGGCGGCCAGCCTCGCTGCGGACATTCTGGTGCTGGGCCTCATAGTTCTCGACGCCGACGGTGAAGCGTACCGCCGGGAAGCCCTTGTCCTCGAACGGCAGGTGGTCCCCGCCCCGGCCCATGCGGTCGGCGCGCCAGACCTGCCGCACGGCCAAACCCTTGGCGTCCTGCGCGGCAAGCGTTGCCAGCCAGCGGGACAAGTTGCGGCTGGGGCTGTCGTTTTCGCCACCATCGCGGCGCTGCGCGGCGCGCAAGGCGGCGCTGGCATCGGCGCGCGGCCCCTCGGAAAAGACGCGGACATGCGCATCCTCGACCAGTCCGTCCGAACCGCGCGAATTGCCGACGATATCGTTGTTGAACACCGCCTTCACCGTCCAGCCTTGTTGCGCGGCATAGTCGGCCAGCAACTTTCCGCCGTAAAGGCCCTGCTCTTCGCCAGAAAGGACGGCATAGACGATCGTGGTCGGAAACTTGTGCCCGCTCAGCACCCGCGCGGCTTCGAGTACCAGCGCAGTGCCCGAGCCGTCATCGTTCGCCCCTGGCGCATCCCCCACGGCGTCGAGCGGATCGGAATTGCGGCTGTCGATGTGGCCTTGGACGATGACCACTTCGTTGGGGCGTTCGCTGCCGCGCTGGATGGCCACGACATCGACCAGCCGGGTCGACGTGGGCACACGCTCGCCCTGCACCATCGTTTCGGGCAATACGATGTTCAGACATTTGCCGCAGGCATCGCTGGTCTTGCGCAGTTCGGCTTCGGCCCAGTTGCGCGCCGCGCCGATCCCACGCTTGGGATCGGTCTGCGATGACAGCGTGTGGCGCGTGCCAAAGGCCACAAGATGCGCAATGTCGGTGCGCAGCCGCGCTTCGGAAATGGCGTCTTCGGGCGCGGCGAGCGCGGGAGTTGCGGCGGCGGCGGCCAGTAGGGCCGCGGTCAGGACAAGTCGATGCATTGCAAGCACTGTGCCTGCGACTTTACGCCACGGCAAGGTGCCGCCCGCGCATCTTCAGTACGACCGCGCGATCAGGATCGTCTCGACCGCCGGTTCGCCGGTGAACGGGCACGTGCCGCCCGGCGCGGGTGCGTTCAGCGGGGTGTTGCGGATCGTCAGCTTCAACGCCTTGAGCTGTTCGACCACGGCGTCGAGCGCCGGGCCGGTCGGGCGCGACCAGCCAAGCTGGACCCAACCCGGAAACCTGCGATCTTCGGCGAAGTAGGCGGCGAGGCCTGCCAGATCGCTCACCCCCGTTTCGATCTGCGCGTCGCGTCGTGCGGTGGCTTCGGCGTGGAGCGCCGACTGGACCGCTTCGAGTTCGCCGACGGCCGCTGCGACGAACGCCTCACGCGGCTGTCCGACGAAGTTGACCTTGCCATCCTCGCGCCACAGGCGGTCGCGGCGGACCACTGAAACCTGACCGCCAGCAGCATCGCGTCCGCCGATTTCAAGGATCAGCGGCACGCCCTTCTTGACCCAGGCCCAGCGCTTTTGCGTTGCCTTGCCGGGGCGCTTGTCGAGCAGCACCCGCACCCGTTCGTCGAACACCGACAGGCTGGCGAGTTCCTTGCGCAGCGCATCGCAGTACGTCAACAACGCCTCGTCCTCGTCGTTGTCGCGCAGCATCGGCAGGATAACGATCTGCTGCGGCGCCACTTGCGGCGGGGTGCGCAGGCCATCATCATCGCCGTGGGTCATGATGACGCCGCCGATCATCCGGGTCGAAACGCCCCAGCTTGTCGTGTGGGCAAGGGTTTGCTGGCCTTCCTTGTCCTGATAGCGGATGCCCGCAGCCTCGGCAAAAGTCGTGCCCAGATAGTGTGAGGTGCCTGCCTGCAGCGCTTTGCCGTCCTGCATCATCGCCTCGATCGAGAATGTCTCGACCGCGCCGGGAAAGCGCTCGTTTTCAGGCTTCGGTCCAGCAATGACCGGCATGGCCAGCACGTCTTCGGCAAAGCTGCGGTACATTTCCAACGCGCGCAGCGTTTCGACCATGGCGTCGGCCTCGTCCGCATGCGCGGTGTGCCCTTCCTGCCAAAGGAACTCGCTGGTGCGCAGGAACATGCGCGTGCGCATTTCCCAGCGCACGACATTGGCCCATTGGTTGGTCAGCAGCGGAAGATCGCGCCAGCTTTGGATCCAGCGCGCCATCGCCGCGCCGATCACCGTTTCCGATGTGGGCCGCACGACAAGCGGCTCCTCGAGCTTGGCCTCGGGATCGGGGATAAGGCCGCCCTTGCCGTCGGCGATCAGGCGGTGGTGGGTAACCACGGCCATTTCCTTGGCGAAACCTTCCACGTGGTCGGCTTCCTTGGCGAAGTACGACAGCGGAATGAACAGCGGGAAATAGCAGTTTTCGACGCCCGCTTCCTTGATGCGCGCGTCCATCAGCTTCTGGATACGCTCCCAGATGCCATAGCCCCAGGGCTTGATCACCATGCAACCGCGCACACCGGATTCTTCGGCGAGTTCTGCTTCGGAGATCACCGCCTGATACCACTGGGCGAAGTCTTCTTCGCGGGTGACGGGCAGGGCGTGGCGGATCTTTGCTTGGGTCATGCGCAGCCGGTTACGGCCGCAAGGGGATTCGGGCAACCGTCAAACCGCACCGATCCGTGCCGACGATCGGATAAGGCCCCACATGCACCTGCATCGATGGAGCCAAGGCGGAGGGACAAAGCCCCCCGCCCAGCCTTTGATCACTTGATCAATTGATCGAGTTTCTTTTGCATGTCAGCCATTTGCTGCCGCAACACATCGAGTTCGCCACCTTCCGCGGCGGGCGCGGTCGGCCGTTCTGCATCACGCGCTGGTTGCTGGCCCGCTGCGGGTGCGAATGCTGCTGCCGCCGCCTTGAACAGTTCGACATTGCGCTGCGCAATCTGGGCGAGCGGATTGGCGCCGATGCTGTCCTCGATCGCCTTGCGCAGCTTCACCTGATTCTCGCGGAAATGTTCCATCGATGCTTCAAGGTAACCGGGCAGAAGAGCCTGCATCGAATTACCGTACATCGAGATCAACTGGCGAAGAAAATTGGTCGGAAGCATCTGTTCGCCAGTTGCTTCTTCCTCCATGATGATCTGCGTCAGAATGGTGTGCGTCAGATCAGCGCCCGTCTTGGCATCGGTGACTTTGAAGTCCACGTTGTCTTTAACCATCTGCGCCAGGTGATCTAGCGTGATGTAGCTTGATGTACGGGTATTATACAGCCGACGATTGGCATATTTCTTGATGACGACGGTGTCACCTTCATTGTTTTTGTTAGCCATTTGCGCGCACCCTCCTGGGATTTTTGCATGCTTAGCAGATGCAACATGTGCAGCGCAACAAAGGTCGACGAAATAGCGTCAAAATGCTCCTATCGGGCAAACCGTCGGCCGAGCAAGGTGAACAATTCGTACTGCGACAGTCCGCTGCTTCGCGCCGCGGCAACCGGATCATAGGCGACATCAAGCCAGTCGCCCTCCTTCAGATCGCGGGCGTTACTTGCATCGACAATTGTCATGTCCATCGAAATACGCCCAAGCACCGGCAGTTGCTGGTCTTTCCAGATCATTGCCCCCTTGCCGCCCGACCAGCACCGCAAGTAACCATCGGCATACCCGAGCGCGACGATGGCCGCGCGCATCGGTGCTGATGCGGTGAACGTAGCATTGTAGCCCACGCGATCCTCTGGCTGCAGATCACGCAATTGGATGATCGCCGCCTGCGGACGGGCCACTTGCCGGATTATCGCGGCCTGCTCGGGTCGGGCAATACCACCATAAAGCGCCAATCCTGGGCGGGTCAGGTCGAAATGGTAGTCCGCGCCAAGGCTGATTCCGGCGCTGTTGGCGAGCGCAAACCGGCGGGCGGGCACCGTCGCGCGGACCTCGGCAAACCGCGCAAGCTGCACCGCGTTTTGCGGCACATCCTCGTCCGCACTGGCGAGATGACTGTGGCAACAATCGATGTCGAGGCCGTGCAGCAGCGGATCGCCAAGGTCGGCGAGCGGCAGGCCCAGCCGGTTGATCCCGGTGTCAACCATCAGGTCGCAGCGTCCCCCGCCCCCCGCCAGCCAGCGGCGTACCTGATCAAGCGAGTTGAGTACCGGCCGCACTCCGGTGGCACGTGCAAAAGCAACGTCGGCGTCAGTCAAAGGTCCGTGCAACACGGCAAGATCGGCGGGCGGCACATGGGCAAGGACGGCGGGCACCTCTTGCCAGTGCGCCACGAACCAGTCGCGGCACCCGGCCTCGGCCAAAACCGGCACAACCGCAGCCGCGCCAAGGCCATAGGCATCAGCCTTGACTGCCGCTCCAGCCCGCGCCGCGCCGGATGCCGCGTTCAACACGCGCCAGTTGGCGGCAAGTGCATGGGTGTCGAGCCTCAGCCTCAGCGGCGATGGCGGCAATTCGGCTAAGGAAATGGACTCAGGCATTGTCACCATATTCGCGCGGCGGTCCGCCCTTCAGTCCCCACACCGAAACGACGAGCGCGATCAGCACGACCACCCATGTGTACCACAAGCCGGCATAGGGATCGCCCGATTGCGCGGCAATCAGGCTTGAGATGAATGGCAGAAATCCGCCAAAATAGCCGGTGCCGATGTGATAGGGGATCGACATCGAGCTATAGCGGATGCGCGGCGGGAACATCTCGGCCAGCAGTGCCGCCACCGGGCCATACGTCGCCCCCGACAGCGCCATCACGAGTACCAGACCGAGCACGATCAGCACCGATTGACCAAAGGCGGGCTGCGCCTTGGTGAAATCGTATCCGGCATCGCCAAGCAGGGCCTGCAACGCCTTGGCGCGCGCCTTCTTGTCGGGCCAGGGATAGGTATCGAGGGGAAGCGGACTGGTGCCAGCGCTCAATGCAAGCGTCTGTGCGGGGCGGACGGTATAGGTCACGCCCGACGCGGACAGGTCGGCCAGCAGCTTGCCGCAGGCTGTCGGTTGATCAGTGGCAAATGCGTTGAAGCTGCAGTCCGGCCCCTGCACCACCACCGGTGCGCGCCTAGCGGCTTCGGCAAGGCCGGGATTCGCCGCGCCGCCGACCAGCCAGAACGCGGGAAACAGCAACGCCAGCGTGGCGACGTAGCCCAGCACGATCGGCAACTTGCGTCCGACTTTGTCCGACAGGTGCCCGAACAGCAGGTTGAACGGCATGCCGATCACGCAAGCCGCCCCCACGATCAGCTCGGCGGTGGTGTCGTCCACGCGCATCGCGCCTTTCAGGAACGACAGGCCGCTGAACATCGCGGTGTACCAGATCACCGTCAGCCCTGCGGCCACGCCGAACAGCGCAACGAACAGCCGCCGCAAGTTGCCGGGATAGGTCAGGCTCTCGACGAAAGGGTTGCCGGCAAGTTCGCCTTGCGCCTTCATCGCCTGAAACACCGGGCTCTCCGACAGCTTGAGCCTCATCCACAGCGACACCGCCAGCAACGCCAGACTGAGCACGAAGGGCACGCGCCAGCCCCACTCCGACCATGTCTGCGCGCTCATCATGGCCTTGCACGACAGCACCACGATCAGGCTGAGCACAAAGCCGCCCATCACGCTGGCCTGAATGAAGCTGGTGTAGAAACCGCGGCGTCCCGCTGGCGCATGTTCGGCGACGTAGACAGCGGCGCCGCCATATTCCCCGCCAAGCGCAAGGCCCTGCAGAATGCGCAGGCTGATGACGAGTACCGGCGCCGCATAGCCGATCGTCGCGGCCGAGGGCACAAGCCCGACACCAGCGGTCGCCACGCCCATCAGCAGCACAGTGACCAGAAAGGTGTACTTGCGGCCCAAGCGGTCGCCCAGAAAGCCGAACAACACCGCGCCGAGCGGGCGGAACCCGAAACCGACCGCGAACACCAGCCAGAACAGTAGCATTTCCAGCGTGGCGTTGCCGGTAGGGAAGAACGCTTTCGACAGGATCGACCCAAGCGTGCCGTAGATGAAAAAGTCGTACCATTCGAACACGGTGCCCGCCGATGAGGCAGCAATCACCAGACGCATGTCGGCAGCGCTTGGCTCTGCCTGTACTCCTGCGTGATCCACTCCGGCCATCCCCGTTCCTTTTTCCACGTCTTTGCCAGCTTCAATCCGGACCGGCCCCGGAGCGTCTGCCGTGATCAGTCCGCTGCCCTAGCGAAACCGGGCATATCAGGAAAGCGCCGCAAGCGCTGCATCCCAAGCCAGAACGATCGCGCCATGCCGCGCCGGATACGCTTGCGCAGGCGCGATCAAGGCGATGCCGGGCCAGTCGGGTAGCGGTCCGTCACCCTTCAGCCAGTCGTCAATCTGCTGACGCCCCTCGGCGATATCGGCACGGCTGCGCCCGATCGCGCTTTGGGCAAAAACGTGCGCGGCGGCCTGACCAACGGCGCAAGCGTGCGGGCGAAGGCCGAGCCGCGTGATCGTGCCATCCTCTGCAATGTCGAGCGCCAGCGCGATACCGCTGCCGCACGAGCGCGACCGCGCCTCGCCCTGCAAGGGCAGCGATGGTTCCCACGGCCAGTTTGCCAGCGCGGTAGCCGCAGCAAGGATTTCAGGCGTGTAAAGTCCGCGCGCGGCAGTGAAGGCCACCTCAATCGACCTTGGCTGGCGCGCGGTGGTGCGACTTGTGCGGACGTGATGCGGACGTGTGATGCGGCCCGTTACCGGACAAGGCATCATCCGAAGCTTTCGCGTCCGGGTTGGCAGCGGCGTCCGCAGCTGCTGCGCGGCGTTGGGCGATCAGGGTCAGCAGTTCCTCGCTTGCGGCATTGAGGAAGGGGTAGGTCCGCCCCTTGACGATCCACACCGGCCGTCCCTTGGGGCCCCACACCACGTCATAGGCAAACACGATCAAGGCAAAGGCCATGACCATCACGATGAAGCCCTTGACCGCGCCGAAACCGAAGCCGAGCACGCGATCGATCGGCCCGAGCATCGAATTGAGGCTTGCCTCTCCCAAATGGCGGCCGATCATCGCGGTGACGAAATAGGGAACGATCAGCAGGATCGCGAAGGCCAGAACACCCGCGCCCGTCTGCCCCGGCAAGTGCGGTTCCAGCCATTCGGTCAGCGGTTCATGGGCATAGTGCACCGCCAGCAGCGATATGCACCATGCGGCAAGCGACAGCACTTCGCGGATGAAGCCGCGAAAGAAACCGCCGATCGCGCAAACCGCGACGACCAGAAAGACAACGTAATCGAAGCCGGTCATGATCCCTCGTGTCTAGGAACCACCTACAATGCGGTCAACGAGATTTGGCAGCAGTCGCAACGCGGTATAGGCAAGGCCCGCGACGGGTTCGCCGCCGCCATCCGGGCCATAGGCACGAGTAAAGCCGAGTTTGGCTGATTCCTTGGTGCGGATTCCAGCGTGGGCGACGGGCCGCACCTCACCTGCCAGCGAAACTTCCCCGAACCACGCGGCATCGCCGGGTAGCGGGCGGTCGGCCAACGCCGAGACGAGCGCTGCCGCCACCGCAAGGTCTGCCGCCGGATCGGTTAGCCGATAGCCGCCCGCGACGGTGATATAGACTTCAGCGGTGGAAAAGTTGAGGCCGCAGCGCGCCTCAAGCACCGCAAGCAGCATCGCCAGCCGCCCGCTGTCCCAGCCGACCACCGCGCGGCGTGGTGTCGCTCCGCTTTGCAGACGTACCGTCAGCGCCTGAATTTCGACCAGCACTGGCCGCGTGCCTTCAAGCGCCGGAAACACCGCGCTTCCGGCAACGGTATCCGGCCGGCCCGAGAGGAACAGCAGCGAGGGATTGCCGACTTCTTCAAGCCCCGCGCCCGCCATCGCGAAAACGCCGATCTCGTCCACCGCGCCGAAGCGGTTCTTGAGTGCGCGCAGGATACGATACTGGTGGCTGCGCTCGCCCTCAAAGCTCATCACCACATCGACCATGTGTTCGAGCACGCGCGGCCCTGCGATCGAACCGTCCTTGGTCACGTGCCCGACGAGCACCAGCGCCACGCCGTTTTCCTTGGCATAGCGGATCAGTTCGAAAGCGCTGGCGCGGACCTGGCTGACGGTACCCGGCGCCCCTTCGATCTGGTCGGAATGCATCGTCTGGATCGAATCGATGACCAGCAAGGCGGGCGGCTCAACCGTGGCGAGCGAAGTCAGGATATCGCGGACCGAAGTGGCCGCAGCCAGTCGAACGGGTGCCTTGCCAAGGCCAAGCCGGTCGGCGCGCAGCCGCACCTGCCCCGAAGCCTCTTCGCCGCTGATGTAGATCGCGCTGGCCCCAGATTGCGCGATCGACGCCGCTGCCTGCAACAGCAGGGTCGACTTGCCGATGCCGGGATCGCCGCCCATCAGAATGGCCGATCCGGGCACCAGCCCGCCACCCAGCGCGCGGTCGAATTCGGCAAGGCCCGTTTTGCGCCGCTGCGGCAGCGCAACCGGGTGATCGAGCGAGACGAAGCCGATCATCCGGCCACCGCTGGTCAGATCATGCTTTGACGAAAAGACCGTTTCTGCCGCCTCTTCGCCCAGCGTGTTCCACTCGGCGCAATCGGGGCATTGCCCCTGCCAACGGGTGGTGACGCTGCCACAGGCCTGGCAGACATAGCGACGTTTGGGTTTGGCCATACGCTCGCTCTACCGCGAACATAACGGGAACACAAGCCCCGCCGCCTGATGAACTGTCACCGTTTTGGCAGCAATGCCAGCGTCTCGGCGGTGAGCGCCTCGGCTGCGGCGGCGATCACCTTGTCCGCCTCGGGCGCCCAGAACGGGCTGTGCAGACCGGGCAGGATCTTGCCATCCTTTGCCGCTGCATCGATTTCCTCGGCGGGCCGCCCGCCGACCCAGATCAGCAGCGACTGGATGTGTTGCGGATCGGTGCGGGCGATTTCGGCAAAATCTTCGCCCGCCATTTCGGGGCCGACTTCGCGCACCCGTTCCTCGCCGAACCGGGCGCGCAGCACGGCACCCATCCGCGCGGTCAATTCGGGCGTGTTCCACGTCGCGCTGCCGTGGGGCTCGCGCACGGTGACGATCGGCATCCGGTCGGCCGGGACGGCGGACGCCTCCGCCTCGGCCTTGGCGATCCGGCGGATGCCGTCTAGCAGCAACTTGCGCGAGGCATCGGAGTAGCTGCGCACGGTAAGCTGCAACTGCGCCTCGTCCGAGATGATGTTGTGCTTGGCCCCGGCGTGGAACGCGCCGACGGTGACGACCGACGGGTCGAACGGGCTGCTTTCGCGGCTAACCAGAGTTTGCAGGCGCATGACGATGGCGCTGGCCAGCACGATCGGATCGCGCGTCAATTGCGGATAGGCGCCATGCCCGCCGACGCCACGCACGGTCAGGTCGACCATGTCGACGTTGGCCAGCGCGAAGCCCGGACGCAGCCCGATCGTGCCCGATGGCAGGCTGGCGGTATCGTGAAAGGCGATGGTGTAATCGGGCTTGGGAAAGCGGGTGAGCAGTCCGTCGGCCAGCATGGCCAGCGCGCCGCCATTCACCTCCTCGGCAGGCTGGCCGATCATCACCACGGTGCCCGACCAGTCCTTGCGGTGGCTGGCGAGCAGCCTTGCGGTTTCGATCCACGCGGTCATGTGGGTGTCATGGCCGCAAGCGTGCATGATGCCGCTTTCGACCCCGGCGGTGGAAACCCCGCGCGCGGTGCTGGCAAAGGGCAGGCCGGTCTGCTCGACCACCGGCAATCCATCCATGTCGGCGCGGATGAGCACGGTCGGCCCCGGACCATTGCGCAGCACGGCGACGACGCCGGTCTTGCCGACTTTCTCGGTCACCTCGAACCCGGCCTTGCGCGCGGCATCGGCAAGAATCGCCGAGGAGCGTAGTTCCTGGAAGCTCAGCTCGGGGTTCTTGTGCAGATCGCGATAAGTCGCGACCAAGCCGGGCAGGTCGGCGCGGATCGTCGCGGCGAGGTCATCGGCCGCATGAGCCGACGGGGTGATCAGCGCTGCGGCCGAGGCGGCCAGAATGCTGGCGAATGCGCGGGTTTTCAGGTTCATGCCGCGAAGGCTAGCGGCTGTGCGAAGTGGCGCAACCGGAAAATCGCGGGTTGGCAGTCTCTGACTAGCGATCAAGGTGGCGCACGGTCGACAGGCGGTAGATCATGACATGCCGATAGGTCTGACCCGGATCGAGCCGGGCCGAGCCAAACGCCGGTTGGTTGGGCGTGTCGGGAAATTTCTGAGGCTCCAGCGCGATGCCGTCACCCATGCGATAGAGCGTGCCTCGCTTGCCGATGTTACGTCCGTCAGAGGCATTGGCGGTGTAGAGTTGCAGGCCGGGTTCGGTGGTCAGCACCTCAAGCCTGCGACCCGATGCCGGATCTTCGAGCACGGCAGCCAGTTGCGGCTGCGCGGTCAGCCCTTTGTCGAGCACGAAATTGTGGTCGTAGCCGCGTCCGATGACGATCTGCGCCTCGGTCCCGTCGCGCAGACCATCGGACAGGATCCGGCCCGCGCGGAAATCGAACACGGTGCCTGCAACTCGGCGCAACTCGCCAGTCGGGATCAAGTCGGCGTCGACCGGGGTGAAGGCGGCGGCGGGGATCGTCAGCCGGTGGCGCATCGCACCCTGCGGCGCGCCGTCGCCCGCGCGATCCAGCCCCGCAAGATTGAACAGGGCGTGGTTGGTCATCGCGATGACGGTAGGCCGCGAGGTCGTGGCGGTCATGGTGATCGAAAGGTTGTTGTCCGCATCCAGCGCATAGCGAACCGAGGCGCGGACTTCTCCGGGAAACCCGCCCTCGCCATCCGGACTGAGGTGGGTCAGCGTGACCGATGCTTCGGTATCCTCGCCGATCTCTGCGCCGATATGCGCAATGTCCCAGATCGCCTGATCGAAGGCGCGCGGCCCTCCGTGGAGCGTGTTCGGACCGTTGTTTTGCTCCAGTTGGTAGCTTGTGCCGTCGAGCGTGAAGTGTCCGCCTGCTATGCGATTGGCATAACGGCCGATGGTGCTGCCGAAAAACGCGCGCGTCCGCTCGTAACCTGCAACATCGTCATGACCCAGCACGACGTCGGCCAGTCGCCCGTGCGCATCGGGTGCGATCAGCGCCTGCAATGTCGCACCGTAGCTCAGTATCCGGGCAGAAACGCCGTTGGCATTGGCGAGCACCACGGCATCGACCGCAGTGCCATCGGCCAGTACCCCGGCCGCTTCGCGACGCGCGCTCGTTTTGCGATGGGTGACCGGTCCGGTCATGCGTTTGAGCCGTTCATCGTTTCAAGTCCCAAGTCCATGATTTTGCGCGCACGGCGGCGCACAAGCATCCGACGCGCGGGGCAGCATCTTGAATGCCAGCTGGATATGCCGGGCAACGAAGGCAGGCGGGCCAGCGCGACCGCGAACGGCTTCGGCAAGAAGCGCTGTCGCTCGCCTCGCCATCTCAGCCACGGGCTGGTCGATGGTAGTGATCTCGGGCCAGATCGTGGTCGCCATCGCGCTGTTGTCGAAGCCACAGACCGACAGGTCTCGCGGCACTTCGAGCCGGTGACGGTGGGCGACCGCGACTGCTGCCGCCGCCATGTCATCGTTACTGGCGAAGATCGCGGTTGGCGGCTCGGGCAGCGCCAGCAGCGCTTCGGCCGCGACAAGCCCCGAACGATAGGTGAAGTCCCCTTCCCTCACCAGTCGATCGTCCGGTGTCAGACCGGCCTCGGACAAGGCGCGGGCGTAACCGGCAAAGCGCAGGGCGCTGGCGGTCTGGTTGGTGGCCCCGGCGACGAACCCGATGCGGCGGTGGCCCAGCCCGATGAGGCGACCGGTCATCGCATGGGCCGCAGCTTCGTCGTCGATGGTCACCGCGTAAGCGAATTCCGCCGGGCGGCCCGTGGCGATCTGCGCGATCGGAAGGCCTGCCAAATGCAAGGCCTTCAGCAGGACTTCGTCATCGCACAGTGGCGGCGGCAGCAGCACCGCATCGACGCGATGGTCGATCAGCCGCCGGACCAGTTCTGCCGGGTCCGCCAGCAGATCGCAATCCTCGACGATCAGTTGCACATCGAGCTTGCTGGCCTGTGCCAGACTGCCCATCAGGAATTCGCTGAGATAAGCGGCGCTGGGATTGGCGTGAAGCAGCGCGATGCGGCATTGCTGCCCCCCGGCCAGACTGCGCGCCGCAGGATTGGGCACATAGCCAAGCGCGACGATGGCCGCCTCCACCTTTTCGCGGGTGGCTGGCATCACGTTCGGCTCGGAATTGATCACGCGCGACACCGTCATCGGCGAGACACCGGCACAACGGGCAACATCCGCGACAGTCGGGCCGCGTTTGCCGGAACGGGGTTTGCGTGGCGTCGTGGTCATCGCGTCCTTCGCCTAGTGACCGTAAGGGGCGGGCACAAGTACGCCATCGCCTGACACCCTTCGAAGGGTTGATAGCCTCTTGCCAGCCCGACAATGGTAGCGCTAACTTGGCGGCAACGACCGTCATTGGGAGAGCGGCACGGTGTTTCTGGGAATCGATGTCGGCACGTCCGGCGTAAAGGCGGTGATCGCCGCACCGTCGGGCACGGTCCTCGCTCAGGCAACGGCGCCATTATCGGTCGCGCGCGCAGAAAGCCTGTGGTCCGAACAAGACCCTGACGACTGGTGGAGGGCCACCGAAGCGGCGGTGCTCGCGCTCGATCCGGTTTTGCGCTCGGGCGTCGCGGGCATCGGGCTTGCGGGGCAGATGCACGGCGCCACCTTGCTGGGCGCCGACGACCGACCCCTGCGGCCTGCGATCTTGTGGAACGATGGCCGCAGCTTTGCCGAATGCGCCGAACTGGAACGTGCCGAGCCGCGCACCCGCACCATGACCGGCAACATCGCCATGCCCGGCTTCACCGCGCCCAAGCTGCTGTGGGTACGCAAGCATGAGCCAGCGGTCTTCGCGCAAGTGCGCAGCGTGTTGCTGCCAAAGGACTTCGTCCGCCTCGTCCTGACGGGCGACAAGGCCTCTGACATGGCCGACAGTGCGGGCACGCTCTGGCTCGATGTGGCGCAACGGCGCTGGAGCGAAGTGATGCTGGCCGCCTGCGGCCTTTCCGAAAGTCATATGCCCCGGCTGTACGAAGGAACGCAGGCGACCGGCACCTTGCGGACCGAAATCGCCGCACGCTGGGGCATGGCCGGTGTGCCGGTCGCGGCAGGCGGTGGCGACAACGCGGCAGGCGCGGTCGGTGTCGGCGTGGTCGGCGATGGCGACGCCCTGCTGTCGCTGGGCACATCGGGTGTGACGTTCGTCGCAACGCGCGAATTTCGTCCCAACCCGGCACGTGCAGTGCATGCCTTCTGCCACGCGCTGCCCGGCATGTGGCACCAGATGAGCGTCCATCTCTCGGCCGCATCGTGCGTCGACTGGGCGGCGCGGTTGATCGGCTGCGATGTTCCCGGCCTTTTCGCGCTGGCCGGGCAGGCCGGGCCTGCCAGCGGGCCGGAACTGTTCATGCCATACCTTTCGGGCGAGCGTACGCCGCACAACGATCCGCAGGTGCGCGGCGCGTTCGTGTGCCTCGACAACGACACCACTCCCGCCCGGCTTGCTGCCGCCGTGCTCGAAGGCGTCGCCTTTGCCCATGCCGACGGACTTGCCGCACTGCGCGAAGCGGGCACCGCCTTGACCGCGCTGAAAGTCATCGGCGGAGGCGCGCGTTCAGCCCATTGGGGGCAAATCATCGCCGCATCGCTCGGGGTGCCGCTGGTCTATCTCGAAGGCGGTGAAGTCGGCCCCGCGCTTGGCGCTGCACGGCTTGCCCAGATCGCGGTGACCGGCGCCAGCATCGCCGATGCCTGCCCCAGCCCGCCAGTCCGCCATGTCATCGAGCCCGACGCCAGCCTTGCCGAAGCGCTCGCACCCAAGCTCGCCTGCTTCCGCGCCGCTTTCCCGCTCATCGCCCAGATCAAGGAGTAACCCACCATGTCCGCCGACTATTTCGCGCCGTTCGATACCGTCCGCTATGAAGGCCCCGACAGTGCCAGCGATCTCGCCTATCGCTGGTACGACAAGGATCGTTTGGTCCTTGGCAAACGCATGGAGGATCACCTGCGCCTGGCGGTGTGCTTCTGGCACACATTCTGCTGGCCGGGCAGCGATGTGTTCGGCGCGGGCACGTTCACCCGGCCATGGCACGCCGGAGCCAACGATGCCGCCGCCGCCCATGCCAAGCGTGAGGCCGCACTGGCCTTCGTCGAAAAGCTCGACGTGCCGTTCTATTGTTTCCACGACGTCGACGTGATGGCCGATGCCACCGATCTCGCCACGTTCCGCCGCAGCTTTGCCGAAGCGGTCGATCATCTTGAGGCGTTGCAGGCGCAGCATGGCCGCAAGCTGTTGTGGGGTACGGCCAACCTGTTCGGCCATCCGCGCTATATGGCGGGCGCTGCGACCAATCCCGATCCCGAAGTCTTTGCCTGGGCCGCCAGTCAGGTGCGCGATGCGCTGGAGGCCACCCACCGCCTGGGCGGGGCCAACTATGTGCTGTGGGGCGGCCGCGAAGGGTATGACACGATCCTCAACACCGAGATCGCCATCGAGCAGGAAAACTTCGGGCGATTCCTGAACCTTGTCGTCGAACACAAGCACAAGATCGGCTTTGCCGGCACGATCCTGATCGAGCCCAAACCGCACGAGCCGACCAAGCACCAATACGATTTCGACACCCAGACGGTCTATGGCTTCCTCAAGCGCTTCGGCCTTGAGAACGAAGTGTGCGTCAATATCGAGGCCAACCACGCGACGCTGGGCGGCCACACTTTCGAGCACGAAATTGCGATGGCGCGGGCGCTGGGCATCTTCGGCTCGATCGACGCCAACCGTGGCGACCACCAGAACGGGTGGGATACCGACCAGTTCCCGAACTCGGTCGAGGAATTGACCCTGGCCATGCTGGAAATCATCCGCGCCGGAGGCTTCACCACCGGCGGCTTCAATTTCGACGCCAAAGTCCGCCGCCAAAGCATCGATGCGGCCGACCTGTTCCACGGCCACATCGGCGGGATCGACACCATCGCGCACGCGCTGCTCAAGGCCGAAGCGATCATCACTGATGGCAAAGTCGATGCCTTCCGCAAGGAGCGCTACGCGGGCTGGCAGGGGGAACTGGGGCAGGCCATCCACGCGCCCACTGCGACACTTGCGTCGATCGCCGATCTGGCGCTCACCTGCGACCTGGCCCCGAAACCCCGGTCAGGCCGTCAGGAATGGCTGGAAAACATGATCAACCGCTTCTGAGGCCAATGCTAAATGGCCGATGCCAAACGGCGGCGTTTCTGCTCGGGTGATGCCGCCGTTGCGGCATGGCTACTCCCGAGCAAGCCATCAGCAGTAAGTGGTGCCCCTGGCCAGACTCGAACTGGCACGGATCTCTCCAACCGATTTTGAGTCGGTCGCGTCTACCATTCCACCACAGGGGCACTGTGCCGGGCGAGGAGCGGCTTAGCCGCGTCGCCCGGCAGTGGCAATATGCGTTATGCTTGGTTTTGCGCCGATTTCGTCAGGCGTTGCGCAGCGCACCAGCAAGCAGCTTGTGCAGCTTGGAATGCAACTGGTCGTTGCCGGCCAGCAGCGTTTCGTCGCAGATCGGCAGCGAACGGCCCCGATAATCGGACACGAAACCGCCCGCTTCGCGCACCAGCAGGCATCCGGCGGCCGAATCCCACGCCTTCAGACCGCTTTCCCAATAGCCATCGAATCGCCCTGCGGCGACCCATGCCAGATCGAGCGATGCGGCGCCGAAGCGCCGGATTCCGGCGATGCGCGGGCCCAGTTCGGCATAGATCCGCACCCATTCGGCCATGTCGCCGCGCCCCGAAAACGGGATGCCGGTGGCGATCAAGGCTTCGTCCATGTGCCGCCGCGCCGAAACCCGCAGGCGGCGGTCCTGCAACCAAGCCCCGCGCGACTTTTCCGCCCAGAAGCTTTCGTCGGTCACCGGCTGGTAGACGATCCCGGCGATGACATCGCCCCAGCCGCTGCCATCGGGGCCCTTGCCATCGAGCGCGGGCTCCTGCGCCGCGATCGAGATCGCGAAGTGCGGGATGCCGTGCAGGAAATTGCTGGTGCCATCGAGCGGGTCGATGATCCAGCGCGGCTTGCCCGGTTCGCCAGGAATCACGCCGCCTTCTTCCATCACGAAGCCCCAGTCGGGCCGCGCCAGACGCAGCTCGTCATAGATCGTGCGTTCGGCGTTCTGGTCGGCCTTCGACACGAAGTCGGCAGGCCCCTTGCGGCTGACCTGAAGGTGTTCGACTTCGCCGAAGTCGCGACGCAGCCGCGTGCCAGCCTTGCGCGCAGCACGTTCCATGACCCGGATCAGTCCGGAAATTGCAGCCATTCAAATTTCTCCGCGCATGCTGGACAACACGATGGGTCAGCCCACCTTGCTGACGTAAGTGCGCTCATAGACGTCGACGATGATGCGCGTACCGCTGCCGATATGCGGCGGAACCATCACGCGCACCCCGTTGTCGAGGATCGCCGGCTTGTAGCTGGACGAGGCGGTCTGCCCCTTCACCACGGCGTCGGCTTCGACGATGGTGGCTTCGACCTGTTCGGGCAACTGCACCGAGATCGGGCGCTCGTCATACATTTCGAGCAGCACGGTCATGCCGTCCTGAAGGAAAGCGGCGGCATCGCCAAGAAGATCGGACGGCAGCGTGATCTGGTCGTAGGTTTCGACGTCCATGAACACGAGGTCATCGCCTTCGGGGTACAGGAACTGGAAGTCCTTGGTGTCAAGCCGCACGCGCTCGACCGTATCGGCGCTGCGGAAGCGCACGTTGGTCTTGCGGCCGTCGATGAGGTTCTTCATCTCGACCTGCATGAACGCCCCGCCCTTGCCGGGCTGGGTGTGTTGGGTCTTGGCAACCTTCCAGATGCCTTTTTCGTATTCCAGGATATTGCCCGGACGGATGTCCACGCCGCTGATCTTCATGATGGAAAGAGCCCTGCCGTTGATCGGAGTTGGCGGGCCTTAGCCGCTGCGGCCGATTGCATCAAGCCACCCTGACGAAGTGATGTCCAGACCATCGTGACGAACTCGCGCCGACGTGGTAGCGCCCGCAGCGTGACCAAGACATCCGCCCTTGCCCGCCCGATCATGTTTGCCCTGCTGCTGACGGGGTTTGCTGCACTGCCAGCGCACCTTGCACTGGCCTCTCCGGGCGGCCAGTTGCGGGTGCTCGTGCAAGGTCCGTGGACGTGCGAGGTGCCCGGCGATGCTGCGCGACGGCCGGTTGCGGTGCCTGCGGAAAACTTCCGTATCGCCCCGGATTCAAGCTATTACGTCGGCGCGGCCTCAGGCAACTACTTGCGGTTGGGCGACCGGCTGACGATGACGTCGGGGCCGTTTGTCGGCAATCGGTATCGCGTGAAGAGCGAGGCGACGCTGCGGCGGCTCGACGGCGATGGCCAGGAAACAGGAGTGCGCTGCGTGCGCGCCGGCGCTGCCGGCAGCAACGGCACCGACGCGCCCGAGACCGACGGCCTGTAAGTTCCTCGGCGCTTGCAGCCGCAAAAATTAGCCTTGCGCTGCCCTCACCATGCGGCGGTAGGCGAACGCGATGAAGCCGACAAACACCACGATGCCTACCGGAGTCGTCCATGCGGATTCGCTGGTGATCGCCAGAATGTCGGCATTGTTGGTCGCACCCACCGCGCCTGCGTAAGCGATGTTGAACAGGCCATCGCCGACGATCAGGCCGGTGGCGGTCAACACGCCCATCCGCTCGGCGAATTCGGCGCGGGGCTGGCGCGCGGCCCAGGTGTTGTAGACGTGGCCGGTGATCGCACCGATCACGACAACCGCCGTCACCGCCATCGGCAGGTACATGCCCATGCCCACCGCGAGCGGCGGCAGCGAGCCCTTGCCGGTCTTGCGCAGGATTTCGTCGATGACGATCACGACCGCGCCGATGGCCGCGCCCAGCCCGATCAGCGACCAGTCAAGGTTGCCGCCCAGCACGCCTTGCGCAATGGCCGAGATCAGCGCGGCCTGCGGTGCGGCCAGCGCGTCCTTGCCGCCATTGGGCAGCAATCCCGGCGCGCCCTGAAAGCCGAACGTCGAGTTCAACAGGCTTAGGATCGGCGGGATCACCAGCGCGCCGAAGACCACGCCCAGGATCAGCGCGACCTGCTGGCGCCAGGGCGTTGCGCCGACCAGTTGCCCGGTCTTGAGATCCTGCAGGTTGTCGTTGGAAATCGTTGCGACGCCGAACACGATCGAGGTGACGAACAGCGCGAAGGCGACCAGCGCCTTGGTGTCGCTGCCACCGCCGCTGCGCCCGAACAAGGCGACGAGGATCAGTGAAATGCCCAGCACCGCCAGAATGCCGATACCCGAAACCGGGCTGTTAGAAGCACCGATAAGCCCGGCCATGTAGCCACAGACCGAAGCGATGATCACGCCCGCGATCAGCACATAGAGCACGGCAATGCCGATCCCCGTCGCGCTGACCGGACCGCCGGTGGCAAACCCGCTGAGCAGGATCGCGATAGGCACCATCAGCAACGCGATGGTACCGCCCACGATGCCGATCGGCAGGTCGCGCTCGGTAAGGTCGAGCGAACCCATGCCGCCGCCCTTGCGGGTGCGGTCGGCAGCGATGGCAGCGGCGATCCCGCGCACGATCGGACCGATCACCTTGAGCAGGGTCCACACGGCGGCAAGGCTGATCGTGCCGACGCCGATGAAGCGGATCTTGTGGACGAACACGTCACCGATGAAGTCTGCAAGGTCGGTGCCCGCAGGCGCGCCCGTAGCCGTATAAAGCGGCAGCAGCGCGCCAAAGCTGATCACGATGCCGACCAGCATCGACAGCCCCACGGCCAGCCCGACAAGGTGGCCGACACCCAGCAGCGCCAGCGACAGGCCTGCGGACAGCGATGTGCCGCCTGCGCCGACCGGGATGATCGTCTTAGCGCCTTCGGCCACCAGCTTGAGCTTGCCCAGCAAAGGGTAGACCACCGACAGCACGCTGCCCAGCACCACGGCGGCAAGGCCACGGCGGTTTTCCTCGGCCCCGCCCTCGCCCGCGCCGACCTTCAGCACTTCGGCAGCGGCAACGCCTTCGGGATAGGGCAAGTCCGATCCGCTGACCAGCGCACGGCGCAGCGGCACCGAATACATCACGCCGAGAATGCCGCCGATGGCGATGACCGACACCGATTGCCAATAGGGAAAACCGCTCCACCAGCCGACCATGATCAGGCCGGGCAGCACGAACACGATCGCCGACAGCGTTCCCGCCGCGCTGGCGATGGTCTGGACGATGTTGTTTTCCTTGATCGTCGCGCCGGGCAACAAGCGCAGCACCGCCATCGAGATCACCGCCGCCGGGATCGAGGTGGCAAAGGTCAACCCGATGCGCAGGCCCAGATAGACATTGGCCGCGGTGAACACCACCGTCAGCAGCGCGCCGAGCACCACGCTGCGCAGCGTCAGTTCGCGCGATGCCAATTCCTTGCCGGTCGTCATCTCTGTCGTATCCTTTTGCCGCCGAACGCCGCGGTCATCACGCTTTCTGCCATGCCGGGCGGATCAGTGAAACCCCGTAGCGGCCTAGTCGGTTCCGCGCGGCGTCGCGGCCAAAACTTCGGCAAAGGCGCGTACGGCAGCAGCTTCGTCACCGCCCCATACCGCGTGGCTTACCGCCAGAAAATCGGCGCCCGCGCTGATCAGCGGGGCGCAGTTGGCAGGCGTGATTCCGCCGATCGCGACGCAGGGCAGCTCGAACACCGCCGACCACCAGCTCAGCAGTTCCAGCTCGGCGCGGTGTTCGGTTTCCTTCGTCGCTGACGGGAAGAACGCGCCGAACGCCACGTAATCGGCGCCCTCCTCGCCCGCAGCCATCGCGCGGTGGCGGCTGTCCTGACAGGTCACGCCGATTTGCGCATCGCGGCCAAGCTGTTCGCGCGCTTCGGCCACTGCGCCGTCGCCCTGTCCCAGATGGACGCCATCGGCGCCCAGACGCTTGGCCAGACCGATCGAATCGTTGACGATGAAGGCCACGTCGCGGTCGGCGCAGATGCGCTGCAACGGCTCGGCCAGCTTGGCGGCCGCATGATCATCGATGCCTTTGACGCGGAACTGGAACGCGGCGACTTGCGCTGCATCGAGTGCGCGCGCCAGCCTGTCGGAGAAACCGCCGGTCACGTCGAGCGGCGAGATCAGATAGAGCTGGCAGGGAATGATTTCGATCGGCTTGGGCTTGGCCGGCTTGGTTTTGGATTTCGACATGCGCGATGCCTAGCGCGTGGAGCCTTGCGCGCCTAGCCCGGAATCAGCGGCAGGCAGTCGCCCCGGTGTGAACATTGTCCCACAAACGAAACGCCCCTCCCCCGCTTTTGCGGGGTGAGGGGCGTGCCTTTCCGTCCTCTCAAAGCGTAATCGGTCGGCCTCAGGCCGCGACCGGCACCGACTTGACCGTCGAACCGGTGTAGATTTCGTCGATCGCTTCACCCAGCGCGGCATCGAATTCGGCGTCGGTCATCTGGAAGCGCAAGTCTTCGAGCAGCGCCCGGCTGAAGCTGGCGATGATGCCGTTGTTCTCGGAAAGCTGGACGCACGCCTCGGGGCGCTTGTAACCGCCCGAAAGCGCGACCACGCGCAGCACCTTGGGGTGTGCAACCAGCGGTTCGAACGTACCCGGCACGATCGGCAACGACAGCTTGAGCATGACCTTTTCGCCATCGGGCAGCGCATCAAGGTTCTTGAGGATTTCGGCGAGCAGGATCGTGTCGCAATCGCCGCGCGTTTCGCTCTTGATGTTCACTTCGGGCTCGATGATCGGCATCAGCCCGGCTGCACTGACTTGCGCGCCCAGTTCGAACTGCTGCTTGACCACCGCCGCGATACCTTCGGCATTGGCGGAGTGGATCACCGAGCGCTCCTTGGTGCCGAACACGCCAAGCGCCTTCGAGCGGCTGAGCAACTCGTCAAGGCCGGGGATCGGCTTGAGCAGTTGCACGCCGTTGGCTTCGTCTTCCAAACCCTTGTCGATCTTGATGAACGGGATCACGCCCTTGGCGATCAGCGCTGCGGGAACCGGCACGCCATCGACGGTGCCGTCCATGGTCCGCTCGAACAGGATCGCGCCAAGCACCTTTTCGCCGGTGAAGGCGGGCGATTTGATGATGCGGCTGCGCATGTCGTGGATCAGGCCGTACATCTCAGCTTCGCTGGTCCAGGCCGATTCCTCAATGCCGTAACCCTTGAGCGCCTTCGGAGTCGAACCGCCGCTCTGGTCGAGGGCTGCGATGAACCCTTTGCCTTCGGCCAGTCTCTGGGTGAATTCGGCGTTGCTCATGTCGGCTCCCTGTAATGCTGCGAAAGTATTGCTGCCAAACTGCTTTGCTGCGCCCGCGGCGCCTGAAATCCGGACCTTGCGGCAGACCGATGGGCCAAGGCTCACCCCTGCTTGCGACCGCCTAATGCATACGTATGAACGAACCTTTACCGGCGACCGGTCGATTTCGCAACCGCAACATTGCAGGTGCCGCAAATTTGTTGCCTGCGCAAACCAATCAGACCCAAAGTGTCTGGATCAAAACGCAAATGGGGCGGCAAGATCAGATCCTGCCGCCCCATCGCTTTTGTAAACAAACAGCCCGTCCTGCGTCAGGCTTCGAGTGCGGCCACGCCGGGCAGTTCCTTGCCTTCCATCCATTCGAGGAAGGCCCCGCCCGCAGTCGAGACATACGAGAAGTCGGCGGCAACGCCCGCATGGTTGAGCGCGGCGACGGTATCGCCCCCGCCTGCAACCGAGATCAGCGAGCCTTCCTTCGACAGCGCCGCTGCGGTGCGCGCAAGTGCCACCGTGGCGGTATCGAACGGCTCGATCTCGAACGCGCCGAGCGGCCCGTTCCATACCAGCGTCTTGCAGGTCTTGAGCACGTCGGCCAGCGCTTCGACCGCCTGTGGCCCAACGTCGAGAATCATCTCGTCAGGGGCGACTTCGTGCACGTTGGTGATGCGCAGCGAAGCGGGGTTGGCGGCGAATTCCTTGGCCACTTGCGCGTCGTACGGCAGGTGGATCGTGCAACCGGCCTTGTCGGCGTTGTCGAGAATCTCGTCGGCGGTTGCGGTCAGGTCATGCTCGCACAGCGACTTGCCCACATCCACGCCGCGCGCGGCAAGGAACGTGTTGGCCATGCCGCCACCGATGATCAGGTGATCGACTTTGCCGACCAAGTGCTTGAGCACATCGAGCTTGGTCGAAACCTTGGCCCCGCCGACAACGGCCGCTACCGGATGCTCAGGTTTGCCCAGCGCCTTTTCCAGTGCCTCAAGCTCGGCCTGCATCGCGCGTCCGGCATAGGCGGGAAGCACATGCGCCAACCCTTCGGTCGAAGCGTGAGCGCGGTGCGCAGCCGAGAACGCATCGTTGACATAGGCATCGCCGAGCTTGGCGATGGCGGCGACGGTTGCCGGGTCGTTCTTTTCCTCGCCCTTGTGGAAGCGGGTGTTTTCCAGAACGGTGATCGAGCCCGGTTGCAGCGCGGCAACGGCGGCCTCGGCCTCGGCCCCGGCGCAATCGGCGATGAACCCGACCGGGCGACCCAGCGCCGCGGCAAGCGCGGGCACGATCGGTTCGAGCGAGTTTTCGGCGCTGCGTTCGCCCTTGGGGCGGCCGAAGTGGGCCAGCACCAACACGCGGGCACCCTTGTCGGCCAGCTCGGCCAGCGTGGCGACGGTCGCGCGCAGCCGGGTGTCGTCGGTGACGACGCCGTTGGCCATCGGCACGTTGAGGTCTTCGCGCACCAGCACGGCCTTGCCAGCCACGTCGCCAATGTCGTCAAGCGTCTTGAAGGTCATGTCATCGATCCCCTGTGGCAAAGGCTCGCTGCACGGCGAACCACAAATGCGGAACGGCACCCGTCCCCGACCATCGGCCGGGGACGGGCACGCGCGGGATCAGATCAGGCTGCCGATCACACCGGCGGTGTCGACCATCCGGTTCGAGAAGCCCCATTCGTTGTCGTACCACGACAGCACGCGCACCAGCTTGCCGTCGATGACGGCCGTTTCCAGGCTGTCGATGGTCGAGGAATGCGCGTCATGGTTGAAGTCGATCGAGACGAGGGGCTCGTTGGTGTAGCCCAGCACGCCCTTGAGCGGGCCTTCGGCAGCAGCCTTGAGCAGCGCGTTGACTTCTTCCTTGGTCGTGTCGCGCTTGGGCGTGAAGGTCAGGTCGACGACCGAAACGTTCGGGGTCGGCACACGGATCGCCGAACCATCGAGCTTGCCCTTCAGTTCGGGCAGCACTTCGCCGACCGCACGGGCAGCGCCGGTGGTGGTGGGGATCATGCTCATCGCAGCGGCACGGGCACGACGCGGATCCTCGTGGATCTGGTCGAGGATCTTCTGGTCGTTGGTATAGCTGTGGATCGTGGTCATCAGGCCACGCTCGATGCCAATGGCATCGTTCAGCACCTTGGCGAAGGGGGCGAGGCAGTTGGTGGTGCACGAAGCGTTCGACACGATCAGGTGATCGGCGGTCAGCTTGTCATGGTTGACGCCATAGACCACGGTCAGATCGACTTCCTTGCCCGGAGCCGAGATCAGCACGCGCTTGGCGCCGGCGTCGAGATGCTTCTGGCCGCCTGCACGCGTGGTGAAGAAGCCGGTGCATTCAAGCGCGATGTCGATGCCTTGCGCTGCGTGCGGCAACTTGGCCGGGTCGCGCTCGGCGGTCACGGTGATGCGCTTGCCGTCGATGATCAGATCGTTGCCATCGACTTCGACCGTACCGGCATAGGCACCGTGCACGCTGTCGCGCTTGAACAGGCGGGCATTGGCTTCCGCGCTGCCAAGGTCGTTGATGGCGACGAGTTCAAGACCGGAATCGGGCCGTTCGAGGATGGCGCGTGCAACATTGCGCCCGATGCGTCCGAAACCGTTGATTGCAACCTTGGTCGCCATGTCAAACCTCCCTGTAGGTGAAGCGGATGGTGGAGTGGCCCCTGTCTGTCAGGCAAGCCTGTCGAGAATACGCGGCGCGATCTTTGCCGCAGTAAGTCCGAAATGATCGTAAAGAACTTCCGCCGGAGCCGAAGCGCCAAAGCTGTCGATGCCGATGGTCAGCCCGTCGCCGACGTACTTCTGCCAGCCGGTGGTGACGCCTGCCTCGATCGAGACCTTGAGCACATCGGCGGGCAGCACGTCGGCGCGATAGGCCGCGTCCTGCGCGTCGAACAGTTCCCAAGACGGCATCGACACGACATCGGCGCCAATGCCCCGCGCTTCCAGCAGCTTGGCTGTATCGACCGCGATCTCTACTTCCGAGCCGGTGGCGACAATCACGACCTTGCGAGCGGCGGTTGCCGCAACGAGGCGATAGGCACCCTTGGCGCTGAGCAATTCGCCCGAAGTGCGCAGTTGCGGCAGGTTCTGCCGGGTCAGCGCCAGCACCGAAGGGGTGTTGCGGCTGGCCAGCGCCAGTTGCCAGCATTCGGCGGTCTCGATCACGTCGGCCGGGCGGAACACCTGCAAGTTGGGGATCAGTCGCATGCTCATGACATGCTCGATCGGCTGGTGGGTGGGTCCATCTTCGCCAAGGCCGATCGAATCGTGCGTCAGCACATAGACCACGCGGGCGTGCTGCAGCGCCGACAGCCGGATGGCATTGCGGCAATAGTCCGAAAACACCAGGAAGGTGCCGCCGTAAGGGATGATCCCGCCGTGCAGCGCCATGCCGTTCATCGCCGCGGCCATGCCGAATTCGCGAATGCCGTAATAGACGTAGCGGCCGGAATAGTCCTGCGCGGTCAGCGGCGGGGTGGACTTGGTCTTGGTGTTGTTCGAGCCGGTCAGGTCGGCCGAACCGCCAACCAGTTCGGGGATCTGCGCGGTCAGCACCTCGAGCGCCAGTTCGCTCGACTTGCGGGTTGCGACCTTCTGCGACTTGGTCAGCCAGCCTGCGAATTCGGCTTCGATGGCGTCGGTGGACGGCAGATCACCAGCCATGCGGCGGGCGAGTTCGGCAGCACTGGGGTTGGCTGCGGCGCGCGCGGTCCATGCCGCATGCGCCTGCTTGCCCGCCTCGCCAGTGGCCCGCCAGTTGGCGGCGATGTCGGCGGGGATTTCGAACGGCGCGGCGCTCCAGCCCAGATAGTCGCGGGCGGCGACGATCTCGTCGGCCCCCAGCGGCGAGCCGTGGACGTTGTGGCCGCCCTGCTTGTTGGGTGCGCCCTTGCCGATGACGGTGCGGCAGGCGACCAGCGACGGGCGCGGATCGGCCTTCGCCTCGGCCAAGGCGCGGGCGATGTCGGCAAAGTCGTGGCCGTCGCACGAGGTCACGTGCCAACCGCTGGCGGAATAGCGACCGAGCACGTCCTCGGTCGTCGACAGCGAGGTATCGCCGTCGATGGTGATCTTGTTGTCGTCCCACAGCACGTTCAGACGACCGAGGCCGAGCGTTCCGGCAAGGCCGACGGCTTCGTGGTTGATGCCTTCCATCAGGCACCCGTCACCCGCGATCACCCAGGTGTGGTGATCGACCAGATCGTCACCGAAGCGGGCGTTGAGGTGGCGTTCGGCGAGCGCGAAGCCCACGGCCATGGCGATACCCTGACCCAGCGGGCCGGTGGTGCATTCAACGCCGGGGATCAGGAAGTTTTCCGGGTGTCCGGCGCAAACGCTGTCCAACTGGCGGAACTTGCGGATGTCGCCAATCGTCGGCGAGGCATAGCCCGACAGGTTGAGCAACGCGTAAACCAGCATCGAGCCGTGGCCCGCCGACAGGATGAAACGGTCACGATCGGACCAGTCGGGCGCGGAAGGATCGAACTTCAGGAACTGCGACCACAGCACGGTCGCCACGTCGGCCATGCCCATCGGCATGCCCGGGTGGCCCGAATTCGCCGCCTGTACCGCGTCCATCGCAAGGGCACGGATCGCGTTGGCCATTGGCGCCAGCGCGGTGGGGTCGCGAGTCATAACCTGAAAAAACCTTTCCAGCGCCAGTTTGGGCGCGCAATCCGGTGATTCGGAGCGAGGCCTCTTTGGGCAGAGCATTCCCCACCGTCAAGGCCACCGAATGCCGCATTCGTTCGCACTTGCACAAGCATCCTTAAAACATTGTGCATTCGAATGCACACCCAGATTCGCGTGGCCCCATTCGTGCCCTTCAGGGTGCGCCGGCAGCGGGCCGGGCGGTTTGCTTCGGCGCGGGGTTGTGGTAGCGATTCGCGCCATGGCGACAGGGAACCCAGAACAGGCGCTTGGCACGGCCCTCGACCGTATCGAGCAGGCCATCGCGCACCTTGAAGGCGTGGCGGCGACGCGTGCGGCCGAAGCGGCTGAGTTGCGCGAATTGCGCGCGCGCCATCGTCGGCTGAAAGACTCGGTGGCCGGCGAGTTGCAGCAGCTAGACCTGCTGCTGGCCAATCTTCCGAAATGAGCGCTGGTCAATTGAGCGTTGGCAAACGGAGCATGAGCAAGCGATGCCCAATCTGCACCTGACCATCGGCGGTCGCGCCTACACCGTTTCGGCGGATCAGGACGAGCAGCCGCATATCGAGATGCTCGGCCGGATGATCGACGAACGCGCCCGGCGCGCCGGGCTGGCCAGTGGTCAGTCAGAAGTGCGGATGCTGCTGGTGGCGGCACTGATGCTGGCGGATGAACTGCACGAGGAACACCGCAAGGAGCCTCCTCCCCCGCCAGTTGCCGCACCACAAGACACAGCCGAGGCCGTTCAGGCGCGCGCGGCGACGCTTGCCCGGATCAACGCTTTGGCCGAACGCGTGGAAAAGCTTGCCGGACATCTTGAGGAACCGCGCGCGAACGCCTAGATAGTGCCATGACGGGTACTGCCCGGCACGAGCCGCATGAAACATCCCTGAGGCTATAAGCAATCCACGGGGGCTGTCCCTGCCCGGGTCTTGGCCCGAAGCACATGGTCCCCACCTGACGTCGAGGCGTCGGAGGATTTTCCGAGCTAACGACCCATGGTGGTCCCGTCACCCCACCAAATCCGGAGTTTGAGCCACAGATGCACGGTGGTGGAGATGCGGGAGCCACGCTTGCCAAGGCCCGGCTCAGAAAGCGCTTGCGCGCCGAGCGTCAGGCGCATGTCGCGGCGCTCGATCCCCGCATCCGTGGGCTGGTGCTGCGCCGCCCGCCCGGCCCGATCCTCGACATCATCCCGCGCGATGCGGTGATCGGCCTGTACATGCCAACCGCCGATGAGGCGCCGACGCTGGGCTATGCCGGTTTCTTCCACGAGGCGGGGCACACGCTGGCCCTTCCCTGGTTCGCCGGGCGTGAGGCGCCGATGGAATTCCGCCGCTGGATCTCGCCTTACTTGCGCGACACGCTTGAACCCGATCCGTTCGGCGCCCGGCAACCGACCGGAGGCGCCGGCCCCGATGTGCTTCCCGAAGTACCCGAAGTGCTGTTCGTGCCGCTGGTCGGTTTCAGCGCCGATGGCGGCAGGCTTGGCCAAGGTGGTGGCCATTACGATCGCTGGCTGGCGGCGCATCCGCAAACCATCGCCATCGGTCTGGCATGGGATTGCCAGCTTGCCGAGGAACTGCCCGTCGAGGCACACGACCACCGGCTTGCCGCCGTGGTAACCCCGACCCGGCTTTACGGCCCGTTCTGAACGCCGTTTCGAAGGATTGCACCCAATCATGACCGAGCACGACAGCAACCGGCCGACATGGCGCAAGCCGATCGGGATACTGGGCCTGCTGGCCGCGCTGACGGCTTATGCAGCCATCGTCGGCTCGCTCAGCGGTGTGCTGGGTACCCTGCCCGTGCTGGTTCAGACGCTGATCTATGTCATTCTGGGCGTGGCGTGGCTGCTGCCGCTGCGCCGCTATCTGATCTGGATGGAAACCGGCCGCTGGGGGTGAGTGCTTAACGTTTCGCGGTGCCACAAACGGAAACGGGCCCCACAAGGGGGCCTGCGCTTCCGGTCTGTTCCGATCTGGGTTGGTGGCGCGAGTGACGGGGCTCGAACCCGCGACCTCCGGCGTGACAGGCCGGCACTCTAACCAACTGAGCTACACCCGCGCACTGACGGTCAAAAGACCGCAACCACGGAGCGTCCACCAACAGGGCACTCTGACTTCCAAACGATGGCGCGAGTGACGGGGCTCGAACCCGCGACCTCCGGCGTGACAGGCCGGCACTCTAACCAACTGAGCTACACCCGCGCTTCCGTTTGGGAGCCGCGCCTCTATGGCAGAGCACCGGCACTGTCAACAAATTGAAGCGAAGTTTTTTGCGCGTTTCCACATGGGCGCGCCACCACCAGCGCCAGCGCATTCCGGGCTCCGAGAAACCCCGGTAACGTAGTGCATTTAGCGCGGGTTAACCAAGTTTTAGCCGCGGCTGTGGATAAGCATCCTACCCAACTTGGGGCATGGCACGCGGGGGCTTAGGTTTGATGCAGAAGGCGGTGATCACGATGGTTGCGACCGTGGGGACGGCGGCGCCACTGTTCGCCCAGGCGGCTGAGCCTGTGCAACTGGCGAGCGATGTCTTCATCGAACGATTCGAGGCTGCCCCCGGTGGCGGCAGGATTCGCGTGCTGGAGCGCGCGGACCAGTTGCGCGCGGGCGACCGGGTGATCTTCGTGGTCAACTGGAAGGCCAGCCGCACCCGCGAATTCACCGTGACCAACCCGATGCCGCGCTCGATCTCGTTCCAGTCGAGCGCGCGCGACGATCAGGAGGTCTCGGTCGATGGCGGCCACACCTGGGGCGCCCTGCCCGATCTGATCGTTCACCTTGGCGACGGCCAGTGGCGCCACGCCCGCGCCGAAGACGTCACCCACGTCCGCTGGCGTGTGCCCGGCGAACTGGCAGCGCTGGGCGCAGGGCAGATGACCTATCGCGGCGTGGTGCGGTAGGCTTGGTGGGTAATTTTGGCGCTCAAGGAGTATCAGCTTTTGCCAAGGTATGGTGATTAGCTGAACGACGGGGATGTCGTGGGAGCGGTCATTTCCTCCTCCAAGCCCCCGTCGCCCCGTGCTTGACACGGGGCTTGGCTTTCCTTGAGACCTCGCGTTTGGCAGCATCGTGAACGTGCAGGCTCAAGCCACGTGGACGATTTTTGGATCGAAGGCGACAACCCCGATTGGTTGGACCTTTGGGGCCAGTGGTATCCGGTGGCGAACGCGCAGCGGGGTGACGTGGAAAACTAGCCAAGCCCCGTGTCAAGCACGGGGCGACGAAGCTGTTGCGTTTTGGTGGCGTTCACGCCCGCAATGGCGTCGCGTCCGGACCGGCAAGTTCGGATCGAAATTGCCGGAAAGCAGCCGTAAGGACGAGCCTCCGAAACTTGTCCATGCGGGCCGGGGCCGCAGTCACCCGCCCACCCCGCTCAATCGGCCAGCAGCAGCACCGGCGTTTCCAGCAGGCGGCGCAAGGCCTGGACGAAGCTGGCCGCATCCCAGCCGTCGACCACGCGGTGGTCGCAACTGATCGACAGGTTCATCAGCTTGCGCTTGGCGAGCCGTTCGCCGCCCAAGCCGTCGGGCACGAACATCGGGCGCTCAACGATGCGGTTGGGGCCGATGATGGCGACTTCGGGGCGGTTGATCACCGGCGTCGTGGCGATGCCGCCGAGCGGTCCCAGCGAAGTGATGGTCAACGTCGAGCCCGACAGTTCGTCACTGCGCGCGGTGCCGGTGCGCGCGGCTTCGGCCAGCCGGGCGATCTCGCGCGCCAGTTGCCACAGGTTCTGCGCCTGCGCATCGCGCAACACCGGAACCATCAGCCCGGCGGGTGTCTGTGCGGCGATGCCCATGTGCACCGCACCGTGCCGGGTGACGACGCCGGCCTCATCATCATACCGCGCATTGAGCATCGGGAACGCGGGCAGCGTCTTGCAGATCGCGCGGATCAACAGCGGCAGCAGCGTCAGCTTGGGCTTTTCGCCGCGATGGGCGTTGAGATCGGCGCGCAAGTCCTCCAGCGCGGTCACATCGATCTCCTCGACGTACGAGAAGTGCGGGATATGCCGCTTCGATGCCGCCATGTTTTCGGCAATCCGCCGCCGCAGGCCGATGACCCGCACCTGCTCGTCGGGGCGCGTGGCACGCGAAGCACTGAAACCGCCGCCCGCATTGTAGGCGAGAAACGCGTCGAGATCGGCGTGGCGCACCCGCCCTTCCTCGGACGGACGCACGTGCGCCAGATCGATGCCGAGGTCGTCCGCGCGCTGGCGCACCGCCGGGCTGGCCAGCACGCGGCGATGGGGGACCGAGCCGGTCGTAGGCGCTGCCACAGGGAGTGCGACGGCCTCATGTCTCTCAGGTGCCCGTACAGCCTCGCTGGGCTGCGGCGTCGCTTCCGGGGAAGTTGCGGGCTCATCCGCCGGCGCAGGCGCTGAGACGGCCTCCTCGGCAAGCTCGTCCGCATCGTCGGTCTCGATCACCACGAGCGGACTGCCAATGGCGATCACGTCACCCTCTGCCCCGGCAACTTCGCGGACGATGCCCGACACCGGGCTTTCCATCTCGACGGTGGCCTTGTCGGTCATCAGGTCGGCGATGCGGCCATCCTCCTCGACGCGGTCGCCGGGCTTGACGTGCCAGGCGACGATCTCGGCCTCGGCAATGCCCTCGCCGATGTCGGGCAGGCGGAAGGTATAAGTTCCCATGGCGTCAGGCTTTCCAGATCAGGCAGGCATCATCAGGCGGTCGATGGCTTCACCAAGCCGCACCGGGCCGGGGAAATAGGCCCATTCGAGGCTGTGCGGATAAGGCGTGTCGAAGCCGGTCACCCGCTCGATCGGGGCTTCGAGGTGATAGAAGCAGCGCTCTTGCACCAAGGCGCTCAACTCCGCGCCAAAGCCGCCGGTGCGCGTCGCTTCGTGGACGATCAGGCAGCGCCCGGTCTTGCGCACCGAAGCCTCGATCGCGTCGATATCCAGCGGCACCAGCGTGCGCAAATCGAGGATTTCGGCATCGACGCCCTTCTCGGCACAGACCGCGCGCGCGACGTGAACCATCGTGCCATAGGCGAGCACGGTCAGCGCCTCACCGGCCTGCACGATCCGCGCCTTGCCCAGCGGCACGCGGTAATGGCCCTCGGGCACCTCGCTGTCGGGATGGCGCGACCACGGCTCGACCGGCTTGTCGTAATAGCCGTCGAACGGCCCGTTGTAGATGCGCTTCGGCTCGAAGAAGATGACCGGATCGTTGTCCTCGATGGCGGCGATCAACAGGCCTTTGGCATCGTGCGGCGTGCTGGGAATCACGGTCTTGAGGCCCGCGACATGGGTGAACAGCGCCTCGGGGCTCTGGCTGTGGGTCTGCCCGCCGAAGATGCCGCCGCCGAAGGGCGAACGCACGGTAAGCGGCGCGATGAACTCGCCCGCCGAGCGATAGCGCAGCCGCGCCGCCTCGGACACCAACTGGTCAAGCCCCGGATAGATGTAATCGGCGAACTGGATTTCGGGCACCGGGCGCAAGCCATAGGCGCCCATGCCCACCGCCACGCCGATGATGCCGCATTCGGAGATCGGCGTATCGAACACCCGTGTCCGCCCGTGCTTCTTTTGCAGGCCCGCCGTGGCGCGGAACACGCCACCGAAATAGCCCACATCCTCGCCCAGCACGACGACATCGGGATCGCGCGCCAGCATGATGTCGAGCGCATCGTTGATTGCCTCGATCATGTTCATGCGGCGGGTTGCCCGAGGCTCGGCGCTGCCGGAGTTGCCGGAGTTGCTGGAGTTGCCGGAGTTGCTGGAGTTGCTGGTCATCGGCGTCACTCCTGCCAATCGGGGTAACGGATGCGGCGTTCGTGGATCGCCTGCTCGGACTGTTCGCGCAAGTGCCAGGGCATTTCCTCGAACACCCCTTCGAACAGGGTGCGCGTGGGATGGTGCAACCCTTGTCCCAGAACACCGTTCTTCTCGGCTTCGCGGGCGGCGGCCTTGACCGTCTCGACCAGTTCCAGGTCCATCGCCGCGTGCGCGTCCTCGCTCCATTCGCCAAGCGCGATGAGGTGCTGCTTGAGCCGCGTCACCGGATCGCCCAGTGGCCATTCGGCCCGCTCCTGCGCGCTGCGGTACTGGCCGGGGTCGTCCGAGGTGGAGTGCCCCTCGGCGCGGTAGGTGAAGTGCTCGATCAGCGTCGGCCCGCCATTGGCGCGGGCGCGGTCGGCCGCCCAGCGCGATGCGGCATAGACCGCCAGCGGATCGTTGCCGTCCACCCGCAGTCCGGCGATGCCATAACCGATGGCGCGCGCGGCAAACGTGGTGCGCTCGGCCCCGGCGAACCCGGAGAAGCTGCTGATCGCCCACTGGTTGTTGACGATGTTGAAGATCACCGGCGCGTTGTAGACGGCGGCAAAGGTCAGCCCCGAATGGAAATCGCCTTCCGCGCTCGATCCCTCGCCCAGCCAGGCCGCCGCGATGCGGGTGTCGCCCTTGATCGCGCTGGCCATCGCCCAGCCCACCGCCTGCGGGAACTGCGTGGCCAGATTGCCCGAGATGCTGAAGAACGATTGTTCGCGCGCCGAATACATCACCGGCAACTGGCGCCCCAGCAGCTTGTCGGCGCGGTTCGAGTAAATCTGGTTGATCATCTCGACCAGCGGATAGCCGCGCGTGATCAGCAGGCCTTGCTGGCGATAGGTCGGGAACACCATGTCATCGGGGGCAAGGGCCATCGCCGGGGCAACCGCCGTCGCCTCCTCGCCGGTGCTTTTCATGTAGAAGCTGGTCTTGCCCTGCCGCTGGGCGCGGTACATGCGATCGTCGAACGCGCGGGTCAGCGCCATCGCGCGCAGCATCCGCCGCAGGGTCTCGGCATCCAGCGCCGGGTTCCACGGGCCGACCGCCCTGCCCTCATCATCGAGCACGCGGATCAGATCGAGGCACAGCGGGTGCGTTTCGACAGGCGCGCAAGCCTCGTCCGGTCGGGCCTGCGCGCCCGCTTGCGAGATCGGCAGGTGCGAATAATCCGCCGCGTCACCCGGCCGGAAGCGCGGCTCGGGCACGTGCAGCGAAAGCGGCGGCAGATTGCCCCGATCGGTTGCGGAGTTGGGTGAACTCATCGACTGAAAGCCCGCATCGGACACTCCCGCATCGGCCGGACACCCCACTTGTGCGAGACTCGCCAGCCAGAAGCAATCTTTTATCTGCGAGTAATAATATTACGCCGAACTTTCCGAGTCAATCGCCCTTTCAGACCGCGACCGGTGCCGCCAGGTGCGCCTGGGGAGCATAGCCGCTGACCGCGAAATCCTCGATCCGATAATCGAAAATGCTCGTGGGGCGGTTCACCAGCTCAAACCGGGGCGAGCCTTGCGGAACCCGCGCCAGTTGCGCCTCCACCAGCTCGGCATGGTTCAGGTACAAGTGGGTATCGCCGCCCATCCAGACCAGCTCGCCCGGTTGCAGGTCGCATTGCTGCGCCAGCATCCGCGTGAACAGTGCGGCACCGAACAAGTTGAACGGCAGCCCCAGCGCGACATCGCACGACCGCTGATAGAGGATGCACGACAGCCGGTCGCCCGCGACATGGAACTGATAGGTCTTGTGGCACGGCGGCAGCGCCATGGCGGGCACTTCGGCCACATTCCAGCCTTCGACGATATGGCGGCGCGATCCGGGATTGGTGCGCAGGCTCTCGACCACCACGGCCACCTGGTTGACGCCCTGTGCGCGCTTGCGGAACAGCCCCTTGGCTTCCTCTGCGGGCTCATAGACCGGCCAGTCGACCCACTGCTTGCCATAGACCGGGCCAAGATCGCCCCACTGTGCGGCAAACGCGGCGTCCGCCACGATCCGCGCCGAAAAGGCCGCACGCTCGATCCTGTCGCCGGTCTCGCGGCGATAGCGGTCGAGCGGCCAGTCGGTCCAGATCTCCACCCCTTGCGCGCACAACGCGCGGATGTTGGTGTCGCCGGTGAGGAACCACAGGAACTCGCGCGCGGCGGTTTTCCAATAGACCCGTTTGGTCGTCAGCAAGGGAATCTGCCCATCGGACAGGTCAAAGCGCAGTTGCGCGCCGAATACCGCGCGGGTGCCGATGCCGGTGCGGTCGACCCGCTCGTCGCCCGAAGTCCAGATGCGCTGCATCAGGTCAAGATACTGCTGCTCGTAATGCGGTGCCGCCATGGCGCGCAGTCTATGCCGGGCAGCGGGTTTGCGCCAGTCCGACACATGCGGGCGGTTGTGGACGAAGCCTGTGGGTAAAAACTTTCACATACCCGCTTGCCACCTGCATGACCCCGACATATAGGGCGCCCCTGCCTCGCAGCCGGGTGACTGGCTGGCGGATCGGTCGGGGAGTAGCTCAGCCTGGTAGAGCACTGTCTTCGGGAGGCAGGGGCCGGAGGTTCGAATCCTCTCTCCCCGACCAACTTCCTTGAACAAGCAAGGATGTGCGAGGGCGCCCCAAGTGGGCGCCCTTTGCGTTTTCGGTATCCGACCAATCTTCTCTTCAGCCGCGCGCCAGCAGGATGCGGCGTTGCTGTTTCGGTTCAAGCCAACTGAACCGTCCCGGCAGGCCAAGCCGTTCGGCGGCGGCCCAGGCCGGGCTGGACTTGTCATGCACCCGGTCGGCCAGCGTACCGGCAAGCCGAAGCATGGCGCGGTCGGCCAGCGAAAGGTTCCACTCGCCGCCCAGTTGCAGCCGTTTGCGCACCACCGGCGGCAGAATGGCGACCGCACCGCGCGCCAGTGCCCGGTGCAGCGCACGTGGCACATTGGGCGCCGCCTTGCCCGAGGCGATGATGTCGAGAAATTCGAGATTGATCGGGTGCGGTTCGAAACGAGGCAGCAGCCGCTCCATCATCGCCGTGAAGTCGGCCTCCGATCGCACCGGATGGCGCACGCCATACAGCGCGCCAACTGGTTCACCTTCGGCAAAGAAGCGGGTCTGATCGGCTGCGGACAGCGGGCGGACGAACCGGTCATAGGCCTTCATGAAGCCGAACGATGCCGTTGCATGAACCCAGTCGAGCAGTTCGGGATCGAGCGCGCGATAGGCCGTGCCATCAGGCGTCGTGCCACCGACCCGCGCATGCATCCGGGTGACTCCGGCGATCACCGCGCGCGCGGTCGATTGCGGGCCATAGACGCCGACCATGGCGGCGAGGCCGGTCCGGCGCGAGCGGCCGATGGGATCAACCGGATAGACCGAATGCTCCCACACCCCGCTGCGGATACGGGCGTCGGCAAATTCGAGCAGCACCGCAGCCACGCCGCCAACCCCCAAGGCCACCGGATTGCGGAACACGCGCCATTGCACCGAATCGGGCGCAACGAGTGCCGGCTCGCCAGCAGGGCTGCGGTAATCGATGTGCCGCTCCTGCGCCGCCGCCTTGCGTGCGCGATCGTGCAGAGCATCGTCGAGGGCTGCTTCAGCGCGGGCGGCTTGCGTCATGATCGAGTCCTATCAAGTGATATACAGGATCTATCAGGCGATAGGCTCGCCTGCAAGTTCGTGCTAGGCACCGCGCATGACCCAGTTGGACAGCACCCTGCCCGCAACCGAAACGCTCCTGCCCGAAACCACGGCGGAGCGCATTCTGGCCGCAGGAATGGACTGTTTTGCGCGCGAAGGCTTTGCCGGAGCCACCACCCGCATGATCGCGGCGCAGGCCGGGGTGACCTTGCCGGTCATCGCCTATCACTTCGGCAACAAGGAAGGGCTGCACCGCGCCTGCGCGAACGCGATCGTCGAGCAGTACCGGCGCCGCCTGCTGCCACTCGTTTCGAGCGCGCGCGCCGCTGCCGACAGCGACGCGATCACGCGTGAAGAAGCACGGCACTGGTTGGAAACGATTTTGCTGGCGCTCGTCTCGGCGATCACTGCCGACGCCGAGCAGCGCCTCTCCACCGATTTCGTGCTGCGCGAAATGAGCGAGCAGGGCCCGGGCTTTGCGCTGCTGTTTGCCGAGTTGTGGCAACCGGGCATAGCGCTGGTGGCCGACCTGCTGGGAATGGCGCGGGCGCAAGATGGCTCGCCTCAGCCAGATCGGATCGGCGCCGTCATGCTGCTTGCGGCACTATCGGCCTTCACCCGCGAAGAAGCGATATCGCGGCCGTTCCTGGGCTGGGAGCGGATCGACGATGCCCGTCATGACGAGATCGGCGCTGCGGCACTCCGCCTGCTGCGCGGCCTGACCGGCTGATCCCACCCGGTTCTGGTCAGTGCGCGATACCGGGGTTGACGCGACCATCCTTTCCGCCAGCCACCTTCCGGCCCCCCCTCTCCCGAAAGCTTCATTGTTGCAACGTCTTGCTGTCCCGAAAAGATTCTCCTTATCATGATTGATAAACGTATATCAGGTGATAGAATGCCCCCAAGAACACTGTGATGTTCATGGGAGAGTGCCAGATGTCGATTGCCCCTCGTTACCTGTCGTTGCTGTTTGCCGGGTCGATCCTAGGCGGACCGTTGTGGGCGTCACCGGCACTGGCCGCCGCCGCCGCCGCCGCCGCACCCGATCCGGGCGCCGAATCCGCAAGCCCTGCACCGGCGGAAACCCCGGCCGAGATCATCGTCACCGCACAGCGCCGCGCCCAACAATTGAGCGACATTCCCGCTTCGATTCAGGCGTTCGGAGGCGAGCAGCTCAAGCAGATGCGCGTGACCTCGACCGACGATCTGCAAAGCGTGGCACCCAGCCTCAATGTCTCGCGCGGGTATCAGGGCGTGCCGATCTACACTTTGCGTGGGGTCGGCTTCAACACCATCAACCTGTCGGCCACCTCGACCGTCGGCACTTATACCGACGAAGTGGCCAGCGCCTATCCGTTCATGAACTCGGGGCCGTTGTTCGACCTTGAACGCATCGAGGTGCTCAAAGGGCCGCAGGGCACACTGTACGGCCGCAACACCACCGCGGGACTGGTCGATTTCATCACCGCCAAGCCCAAGGACCGGCTTGAAGCGGGGCTGACCGTCGAAGGTGGCAACAACCAGACCTTCAACAGCGAAGGTTTTGTGAACGCGCCACTGGGCGAAAAGGTGGCCGCGCGTCTGGCGTTCCGCACCGAGGACAGCGGCAAGGGCTGGCAAAAGAGCGCAAGTCGCGACGAGCGTCTGGGGGAAGTCCACAACTACGGTGGCCGCCTGACCGTGACCGCGCGCCCGACCGAAACGCTCAAGCTGGAAATCGGCGTGAACGGCTGGAAGAACAAGTCGGACACCATTGCGGGACAAGCGGTAGGCTTCACGCCCAACACCGATCCGGCCAATGGCACGCTGTTCAGCCTGTTCAACGCGCCCGGCCTGCCCGCCTACATCACCGGGCACAAGGGAACCTGGACCAACGATACCGCTGACTGGGCCGCGCAATCGGCGCGCTCGGCCAATATCGGGGCGGGCGCCGGGGTATCCGGCCCCTTGCGCGAGAACGACTGGTTCATCGGCCTGCGCGGGCTGATCGAAGCCGAGATCACCCCCGGCATCACGCTGGTGTCGTTGACCGGCTACAACAAGGTGAAACGCGACGCGGTGTTCGACTGGAGCGGCGCGCCTTACCAGATCCTGATCCAGCATGCCGAAGGACAGGCACGCTCGGTGTCGGAGGAACTGCGCTTGCAGGGCAAGACCGGCCCGGCGGAATGGACCGTGGGCGGGTACTACGCCGATGACAAGGTGATCGACACCAACCAGACGCTGCTGGGCGAGAATGCCAACGTTGGCGCGATCCGGGGCTCCATTCTGGCGCTGGGCTTGCTGGGGACGCCATTCAACAGCAACGGCTATACCGTCGCCGACGTGATGACATCGTTCCGTACGTATCGCGACACGGCGGACTTCGCGGTCAAGACGCGCTCGGCCTTTGCCAGCGCCGACTGGAAGCTGACGCCGCAACTGACGCTGACCACCGGCATCCGCTATACCAAGGACACGCAGGACTATGCCGGTTGTTCGCGCGACCTCAACGGGTCAATGCTGCCCAACGTCAACCTGTTCAACCGCGCGCTGTTCTATCAGGTCTATGGTGCGCTGACCGCGCCGATCAGCGCCAACCAGTGCAACACCTTCGACCCGGTGACCAAGACGTTCGGCATCGTGCGGTCGCGCACGGACGAGCACAACGTGGCCTGGCGCACCGCGCTGGGCTGGCAGGTCAATGCCGATGCGCTGCTGTTCGCCTCGGTATCGCGCGGCTACAAGTCGGGCTCGACCCCGGTGAATGCCGCCAACATCGCAACCCAGAACGGCCCGGCGGGACAGGAACAACTGACCAGCTATGAACTGGGCGCCAAGCTGGCGCTGCTCGACCGCAAGGTGAACCTGAACCTTACGGGGTTCTATTACGATTATCGCGACAAGCAGTTGAGCATCTATTTCGCCGATCCGATCTACACCACGCTGCTGCGCCTGGCGTCTATCCCGAAGTCGCGCGCCTATGGCCTTGATGGCGATGTCAACATCGCCGTGACGCGCAACCTCACCGTCGCGCTGGCAGGCACCCTGCTCAAGACCGAGGTGCAAGGCTATGTCGGGATCGATGCGGCGGGCAAGCCCAAGGACTATGACGGCGCGGCCTTCCCGCTCAGCCCCAAATTCTCGGGCGCGGCCACGGTCATGTGGGATTCACCGGTCAGCGACAGTCTGGGACTGCGTGCCATCGTCAACGGTCGCTATCAGGGAACCGCGAAGAACACGCTGGAGGATGATGCGCAGCTCAACCTCAAGGGCTATGGCGTGGTCAATGCCAGTCTGGCGCTGCACCGGCTGGATGGTCGTTGGGAAGTCTCGGCCTGGGCCCGGAACCTGACCAACGCCTATTACTGGGTGTCAGCGGCCACCAATGCCAATACCGCTGTGCGCTTCCCCGGACACAACCGCACGTGGGGCGTCACGCTCAAGACGCTGTTCCGCTAAGGGCAACCAAAGGCCAGTCCCTTCGATCCACGCTCGGGTCGAAGGGGCTGTGGCTGTTCACCCCTGCTGCCAGAGCGCAACCGCTGCCGCCGCCTTGGCAAAGGCCTGCGCCTGTTGCCCCACTTGCGCGGCCGATTGTCCAGCCTTGTAGAGTGCCGAACCCAGTCCGGCCCCATGCGCCCCGGCAGCGGCCCATTGCTCAAGGTTGTCCGGCGTCACGCCACCAACGGCCAGCAGCGGCAGGCCTTTGGGCAGCACCGCGCATTGCGCCTTGAGATAGGCCGGGCTGGCCCCGTCTGCGGGAAACAGCTTGAGTCCGGTTGCGCCAGCCTCGATCGCGGCGAACGCTTCGGTAGGGGTGAAAAAGCCCGGCAGTGAGACCAGTCCGCTGCTGGCGCGGATGACATCGGCATTGACGTTGGGCGAGACGATCAGCCGCCCACCGGCATCGCGCACGGCCGCAACGTCGGCCACGCTGAGCACCGTTCCTGCGCCCACCAGCACCTGTGGCCCATAGCGCTTGGCCAGTCGGGCGATCGATTCCAATGGCTCGGGCGAATTGAGCGGTACTTCGATCATCGTGAAGCCCGCCTCGATGATCGCGTCGGCGATGGCTTCCACTTCGTCGGGGCGAACCCCGCGCAGGATCGCCACCAGCGGGCAACGCTTCATGGCGGGGGCAAGAAGGTCGGTCGCGAGGGTCATGGCTTGGTCGCTTTCCAGATGTGATCGATGCCGGCGATGAAGCTGGCGTGGCTGTCGACAGGATGGGGCACCCCGCCCGCAATGCGCACCGCCGAGGCATATAGCGCACCAAGATGGGGATCGGCGAGGATATGGACGGCCTGTCCCTGCTCCAGATTTTCACCGGCCACGTCATGACCGATGAGCAGGCCCGAGGCGTAAGCCGCGCTGTCCTGCGCGCTGCGCAAGCCCAGCAGGGCCGAAGCGCGCACGCCGAACAGGTGGCTGGTCAGGCGCCCGGCAAGCCCGGTGCTCACCCCTTGGCGGAAGGCGTCGTTGTCCACGACCTCGCCCGTCAGGAACTCGGCCAGCAGGCTGTGGTTCCGGAGCAGCGCAAAAAGTTCGCCGGTCATGGCCGTGGCAAAGCTGGCGACTTTGCCGTCGACCATCCGCGCCCATTTGCAATGCGTGCCTGGCTGGCACAGCAGCGCATCGGCAGGCGCAAGCCCCGCTGCCACCGCGCCCAGCAGTTGCACTTCCTCGCCGCGCATCACGTCGCCTGCGGGATCGCTCAGACCCGGCACGATCGCGGTGCGCCGGTCGATCCAGTGCAGGCCTTTCGCCAGATCGGCCAGCCCGGCCGGGCATGGCAGATACGCCACGTTGACCCAGCCCCGCGCCGAACCGACCATCCCCGCCAGCAGCACCGGCAGATCGCCCAGTTCGGCCCGGATGGCAGCGAGTTCGGCCGGAAACCCGCCGGGCTCGACCGCCAGCAGCCCCTTGCCGTCGCGCAAGGTGCGCAACAGTTGGCCGTCGGCGTCCAGCAAGAAGGCGCGGCGGTTGGTCGTGCCCCAGTCGATCGCGATCAGCGAACCGCTTCGTCCGATGCTCATCTCACCACCACACCGCATAGAGCGCGACCAGAATGGCGACGATAAGCACCGAAGCCGCGGTAAAGCTGCGCGTCGTGCCAAAATCCACGCCCTCCAGAATGCCCCCGGCGGCGCGCTCGGGGCTTGGCCGGGCGAGCGAGATGACCACCGTCAGCGCCAGCGAGGCGAAGAAGATGATCCCCATGCGGTTCATGAAGGGAATGTCGGTCAGCGCCGCGATCCCGGCAAAGCGGAAGAAGGCGCTCAGCACCACCGAGGCAAGTGCCCCGGCCAGCGCGCCGGTTTCGGTCGTGCCGCGCCAGAACAGGCCGGTCAGGAAGATCACCGTGATGCCCGGCGTCACGAATCCCGAGAATTCCTGAATGTACTGGAACGCCTGATCCAGCCCGCCGAGCAAGGGCCGCGCTGCAACGATGCCGATCACCGTCGCCGCAATCGCGGTGAAGCGTCCGACCCGAACCAGTTGTGCCTCGCTGGCCGTGGTGTCGATCTTGCGGGCATAGATATCGAGGGTGAAGATCGTGGCGATCGAGTTGATCTTGCTGGCGGTCGAAGCGATGATCGCGGCGGTCAGCGCGGCAAACACCAGCCCCAGCAAGCCGCTGGGCAACAAGTGCAGCATGGCCGGATAGGCCTGATCGGGCTTGCCGAGGCCGGGCGCGAGCAAGACGGCGGCGATACCCGGCAGCACGATGATCACTGGCATCAGCAGTTTCAGGAAGGCGGCGAACACGATGCCCTTCTGCGCTTCGGCCAGCGACTTTGCGGCCAGTGTGCGCTGGATGATGTACTGGTTGAAGCCCCAGTACGACAGGTTCGCGATCCACAATCCGCCGATCAGCACGGCAAGGCCGGGCAGCTCCTTGTAATGCGGGCTGTCGGGCGACAGGATCATGTGGAAATGGTCAGGCACCGCCTGAACCAGTCGGGTGAAGCCCGCGACCACGCCCGCGCCTTGCCCCAACTGGCCCAATGCGATGGTCGAGACCACCAGCCCGCCCATCACCAGCAAGGCGACCTGCACGATGTCGGTCAGCGCCACGGCCTTCAGCCCTCCCCGGATCTGGTAGAGCAGCGCGAACACGCCAAGTCCGGCCAAGGCCAGATCCTGATTGACGCCCGCCACCTGATGGACCGCCACCGATCCCAGCCACAGGATCGAGGTCAGGTTCACGAACACGTAGAGCACCAGCCAGAACACCGCCATCACAGTGCGGATGGTCGGTCCGAAGCGGGTTTCGAGGAATTCGGGCATCGTCGTGATGTTGTTCTTCAGGAACACCGGCAGGAAGAACTTGCCCACGATCAGCAAAGTGGCCGCCGCCATCCATTCGTACGATGAGATGGCAAGGCCGATGGCATAGCCCGATCCGGCCATGCCGACGATCTGTTCGGCCGAGATGTTGGCCGCGATCAGCGAAGCACCGATCGCCCACCACGGCAGGCTGCGCGAGGCGAGGAAATAGTCCGCGCTGTCTTGCGTGTCGCCCGCCTTGCGGCGGCTGACCCACTGGGCAAGCGCGAAGATGAAGATGGCGTAGCCTGCCACCATGGCGGTATCGAGCAGCGAAAGGGACATCAGACGGCTATTCCTCTCAAGACGCTTGCCAAAAGGCCCTGTGGTCTATTTATATGATTAAACATTCTGGAGATCGGCAAGCGCCCATGGACACCGCATCCGACGACATTCGCAACGGACTGGGTCGCAACCTGACGTATGGTCTGCTCGACCTGCTGGGAAAGCAGATCGTCACCGGTGCGTTCGAGGCGAACGGCTTTCCGACCGAGGCCGAACTGTCCGAAGGGCACGGGGTCAGCCGCTCGGTCACGCGTGAAGCGGTCAAGATGCTGACGGCCAAGGGCCTGCTCAGCGCCCGACCGCGCCAGGGCACAACCGTGCAGCCGGTGAGCGCCTGGAACCTGTTTGACGCCGACGTCTTGCGCTGGCTGCTCGAACGCAAGTTCTCGGTCGAATTGCTCGGGCAGTTCAACCAGTTGCGCGCAGCGATCGAACCGGCCGCCGCCGCGCTGGCCGCCGTTGCCGCCGATGACAAGGCGCTGGCGCTGATCGAGAACGGATTTGCGCGGATGGCGGCGGCCGAACGCGGCGAGGATGACGTGCTCGACGCCGATATCGCCTTCCACCTGTCGATCCTGCGCGCCAGCGGCAACCCGTTCTTTGCCCAGTTCCGCGATGTGGTAGCCACCGCTTTGCGCACATCGATCCGGCTGACCAACCGGATCAAGGGCCGCACCGCCGACCTTGCCGCCCATGGCGCGGTCAAGGAGGCGATCCTTGCCCGCGATCCTGATACCGCGCGCGCCGCGATGAGCGCGATCATCGGCGACGTGATGGAACTGATCACCCAGACCGGCTGAGCCTGAGCGGCGCGGACCCGTCATCGCCTTATCCGCCGAACCGGTGCGAAGGCAGGCCACGGCATCCGGGATCGACCTCGAACACCGCGCCCGCCAGTGGCTCGTCCACACCGTCGGCGGCGCTGGTGACGAACAGGCGGTCAAAGTTCTCTCCGGCAAAGCAGGGCTTGGTGATCTGGCTGGCGGGCAGATCGATCCAGCGCTCGCGCTTGCCTTCGGGGGTGAAGCGGCTGACGCACGAACCGCCCCAATGCGCGATCCAGATGCCACCCTCGGCGTCGGCGACCATGCCGTCGGGCGATCCCCATGCGTCGGGAAATGCGACGAACAGTTCGCGCCGCCCAAGGCTGCCATCGTCGTTCAGCGCAAAGCGGTAGACTTCGCTCGCCGCGCTGCACGTGTGATAAAGCCATGCGCCATCAGGCGCGATCGTCGGGCCGTTGGCGATCGTGTAGGGCGCATCGACGCGATGGTATGTCAGGTCGGGATCGAGCCGATAGAGCGCGCCCGACGCCTGCCCTTCCATGCTCATCGTGCCCGCAAAGATGCGCCCTTTGGCATCGACGCAAGCGTCATTCATGCGGTTGGTTGGCAGATGCGGTTCGGGTGCGGCGATGGGTGACAGCGCGAAGGGCTCCAGCGTCAGCGTGTGGAACCCCGACTTCAGCCCGGCGATGAAGCCCTGGCCATTGGCGCGTTCGAGCACCCAACCGACCATTTCGGGCATGGCCCATTGCGCATAGGCGGCAGTCGACAGGTTGAAGCGCTGCACTCGCTGGCCGATGATATCGACCCAGTAGAGCGCGTTTTCGGCGACGACATAAGTGATCCCCTCACCCAGCGTGTCGCGCGTGTCGCGCGGCAGGATTTGCCAGTCCGCTTTCGATTTCGCCATCGCTCAGCTATTCCTCTCGGCCCGTTGCTGCCTTGTTCAGTGACTGTCGCGCGGCAGGCCCTTGGTCTGCGCGATCCGCTGATACTTGACCGCGCTTTCGATCACCGCGCCACCGGCAAATTGCCCGGTAATGTTGCGCGAAATCTCGTGCCAGGGCGTCTGGCTTTCGGGACCGTGGAAGGGTTGTTGCGCCTCCTGCGCGCGGCGCTCGGCCAGTTCCTCGTCCGAGATCAGCACGTTGACGCTGCGCGCGCGCAAGTCGATGCGCACGGTATCGCCGCTGCGCAGCAGCGCAAGGCCGCCCCCCGCCGCCGCTTCGGGCGAGGCATTGAGGATCGAGGGGCTGCCCGACGTGCCCGACTGCCTCCCGTCGCCGATGCAGGGCAAGGCATCGATCCCCGCGCGGATCAGCGCCGCAGGGGGGCGCATGTTGACGACCTCGGCCCCGCCCGGATAGCCGATGGGGCCGGCGCCACGGATCACCAGGATCGACCGGTCGGTGATGCCGGTCGCCGGATCATCGATCCGATGGTGGTAATCCTCGGGCCCGTCAAAGACCACGACATGCCCTTCGAACGCCTCGGGATCAGCGGGATCGGACAGATAGCGCGCGCGGAAATCCGGGCTGATGACGCTCAGCTTCATGACCGCTGCATCGAACAGATTGCCCGACAGCACGGTCAGTCCGGCCGCGGGCAGCAGCGGGCGATCAAGCGGGCGAATGACATCCTCGTTCTCGATCTGCGCCGTGCCGACATTGTCCGCAACGCTCTGGCCGTTGGCTGTCAGCGCATCGCCATCGAGCAGGCCTGCGCGATACAACTCGCCCATCACCGCCGGAACGCCGCCCGCACGGTAGAAGTCCTCACCCAGATAGGCGCCCGCCGGTTGCAGGTTCACCAGCAGCGGAACGTCAGCGCCATGCGCTTCCCAGTCGGCAAGGGTCAGCTCGACGCCGACATGGCGGGCGATCGCGTTGAGGTGGATCGGCGCGTTGGTGCTGCCACCGATGGCCGAATTGACGCGGATGGCGTTGAGGAACGCGGCGCGGGTAAGAATGTCGGACGGCTTGCGGTCAGCGCGCACCATTTCGACGATTTGGCGCCCGGTGTGAAAAGCGCTTTCCTGACGGTCGCGATAGGGCGCCGGAATGGCCGCATTGCCCGTCAAGCTCATGCCCAGAGCCTCGGCCAGACTGTTCATCGTGGTCGCCGTGCCCATCGTGTTGCAATAACCGGTGCTCGGCGCGCTCGACGCGACCAGCTTGATGAAGCCCTTGTAGTCGATCTCACCCTTCGCCAGCATTTCGCGCGCTTTCCACACGATCGTGCCGCTGCCGGTACGCTCGCCCCGGAAATTGCCGTTGAGCATCGGGCCGACCGACAGCGCGATGGCCGGAATGTTGACCGTGGCCGCCGCCATCAGGCAGGCCGGCGTGGTCTTGTCGCAGCCGATGGTCAGCACCACGCCGTCGAGCGGATACCCGAACAGCGTCTCCACCAGCCCGAGATAGGCGAGGTTGCGATCGAGCCCGGCGGTCGGCCGCTTGCCGGTTTCCTGAATCGGGTGGAGTGGGAACTCGATGGGAATGCCGCCTGCATCGCGGATGCCATCGCGCACACGCTGGGCCAGTGTAAGATGATGGCGGTTGCACGGCGACAAGTCGGAGCCGGTCTGCGCGATGCCGATGATCGGCCGGTCCGACTGCAGCTCCTCCATGGTCAGGCCATAGTTGAGGTAGCGTTCGAGATAGAGCGCGGTCATGTCGGGCGAGGCCGGATTGTCGAACCACGCACGCGAACGGAGCGTGGGTTTGGGTTCGCTTTGGGTCATGGCGCGCGGTCCTCTGAAACGTCTGCTCCACGGTACCCGTCGGTCCGTTTCGCAACTTGTAGCCTGTCGTTGACGCCTTTAAGCAGATATATCATATAAAAGTAAAGTGCGAAGGATAGCGGTTCATGGGCAAGGCGAGGATTCGACTGGGGCTGGTTGGCGTGGGCAAGATCGCCCGCGATCAGCATATTCCCGCTATCGGCGGAAATCAGCGATTCGATCTGGTCGCAACGGCGAGCAAGCATGACGGCGTGGACGGCCTGCCGCATCATCCTGACCTCCGTTCGCTGCTTGATGCCGGACATGAACTCGACGCCATCGTGCTGTGCACCCCGCCCGCCGTCCGTTCCGAACTGGCACATCAGGCGCTCGACGCCGGACTGCACGTCTTTCTGGAAAAACCACCTGCCGCCGCCTTGTCGCAAGTCGAGCGGCTGCGCCACGAGGCGGCAAGGGCGGGCTTGAGCCTGTTCACCAGTTGGCACTCGCGCGAAAGTCTGGCGGTCGATGCGGCAAAAGCCTGGCTGGCACAGCGGCAGATCGGCGCGGTGCGCATCGCCTGGCGCGAAAACGTGCGCGAATGGCATCCGGGGCAGGACTGGCTGCTGGCTGCAGGAGGATTCGGCGTGTTCGATCCGGCAATCAACGCGCTCTCGATACTGACCGCGATCATGCCCGGCGTGCTCGCGCTGGAGGCGGCCGACCTGCACGTACCCGCCAACCGCGCCATGCCGATGCGCGCGGCCATGACCCTCAGCCACGATGGCGCGCCCATCGTGCATTGCGATCTCGACATCCTGCATGAAGGCCACCAGCAATGGGACATCGAGGTCGAGAGCGTCGATGGTTTGCTGACGCTTGGCGCTGGCGGCCACGTCCTGACCATCGCCGGTGACGCGCTGCCGCTGGCACCCAACCGCGAATATCCCCGGCTGTACGAGCGGTTCGCCACGCTCATCGATAGTGGCCGCAGCGAAGTCGATGCCCGCCCGCTGACGCTGGTTGCCGACGCGATGATGCTCGGCACCGTCCACCCCATTGCTCCGTTCGAGTTTTGATCGCCATGGACATGTTTGCAATCGACCGTCGCACCATGATCGGCACCAGCCTTGCAGGCTCGGCCGCGCTGATCGCAGGCAAGGCCCAGGCGGCAGCGGCGCTGGCCTCGCCGCAACAGGCTTCGCCCCGCAGGACCGAACTGCTGGCCGATGGCTGGCGATTCCATCTGGGCCATGCCGCCGATCCCGAACGGGATTTCGGCTGGGGCGCATGGCAGCGTACGTATGCCAAGCCCGGCTTCGACACGACCGATGCGGGCAAGCCAGACTTCGACGACAGTGCATGGGCGCAAGTCACCGTGCCGCACGACTGGGCCAGCGATCTGCCCTACGCCCCGCCCGCGCAAGTGCCCAAGGGCAAGGAGGATTTCTCTGCCGCGCACGGCTTTCGTGCCATCGGCCGGGCCTTTCCGCAAAACAGCGTGGGCTGGTATCGCCGCAAGCTGGCGGTAACCGCCGCCGACAAGGGCCGGGCGATCTGGCTGGAATTCGACGGGGTGTTCCGCGCCTCGCAAGTAATCGTCAACGGCTATGTCGCGGGCGGCAGCGAGAGCGGTTATGCCCCGTTCCGCGTCGATATCGCCGATTTCCTGAACTACGACGGCACCCCCAACCAGCTTGCCATCCGGGTCGATGCCAGCCTTGGCGAAGGCTGGTTCTATGAAGGAGCGGGCGTCTATCGCCATGCGCGCCTCGTGGTGGCCGCAGCGCTGCATGTCCCGCAATGGGGCGTGTTCGTGCGCGGCGAACCGCATGGGTCAGGCGCGCAGATCGCGATCACGACACAAGTGGCCGGATCGCAGGGCGTCGCCTTTCAGTTGCGCCACCGGGTCATCGCGCCCGATGGTGCGGTGGTGGCGTCAGGCGATGGCGCTTTGGCCACGGTCGGCACGCGTGGCGAGGCCTTGCAGGACCAGAGCTTCTCCCTGCCCTCTGCCCGGCTGTGGACCTTGCGCGATCCCGCGCTCTATCGGCTTGAAACCGAGGTCTTGGCCGACGGCAACGTGGTCGACGCGGTTCAGACCTCCTTCGGAATCCGCAGCTTGCGCTTTGATGGCGCCACCGGGTTCTTCCTCAATGGCGAGCCGGTGAAGCTGCTGGGGGTCTGCAACCATCAGGATCACGCGGGCGTCGGCTCGGCCATTCCCGACGCGCTGCACGAATGGCGCGTCGCCCAGATGCAGGACATGGGCGCCAATGCCTGGCGCAGCGCGCACAATCCGCCATCGCAAGCGCTGCTCGACATATGCGACGCGCGCGGGATGATGATGATCGCCGAGACGCGGCTCAACACCACCAGCCCCGAAGCGCTTGACGAACTTGACCGGATGATCCTGTCGAGCCGCAACCATCCCTCGATCATCCTGTGGTCGGTTGGCAACGAGGAAGGGCATCAGGGAACGCCGCGCGGCCGCCGTCTGTCCGATCGGCTGGTCGCCCGCGCCAAGGCGCTCGACCCCACGCGGCTGACCACGCAGGCGATGGACAGCGGCTGGTACGAAGATGGCGCCGCGCGCAGCGTCGATGTCGTCGGCTTCAACTACCGCACCGACAAGATCGCGGCGTTCAAGGCCAAGTATCCGCACGTTCCGGTGATCGGCACCGAGACGGCCAGCACCGTCGCCACGCGCGGCGAATATGCCAACGATGCTGCGCGGCATGTCGTGCGTGCCTATGACACCGAAGCGCCCTGGTGGGCCAGCACCGGCGAGGCATGGTGGCAGATCGTGGCCAACGATCCGGGCATCGCCGGAGGCTTCATCTGGACGGGCTTCGATTATCGCGGAGAGCCGACGCCCTTCCCGGCATGGCCGAGCGTCTCCTCCTATTTCGGCGCCGCCGACATTTGCGGGTTCCCGAAGGACAACTTTCATTACTACCGCGCATGGTGGCGCCCTGATCTGCCGCAAGTGCATCTGTTGCCGCACTGGAACTGGCCGGGCCGTGAAGGCAAGCCGATCGAGGTATGGGCGCATGGCAACACTGCGCAAGTGGAGCTTGTGCTCAACGGACGCAGTCTGGGCACCAAGCCGATGCCGCGCAACGGCCACCTTGTCTGGCAGGTGGCTTATGCGCCCGGCAAGCTGGTGGCGCGCGGGCTGGACGCAAAGGGTCGCGAAGTGACCCGCGATCAGCGGATCACTGCTGGCCCTGCGACAGGCTTGCGCCTGGCAACCAGCGCCAAGCGTTTGGTGGCCGATGGTGCCGACCTTGCCGTGATCGCGGTGCAGGTGGTCGACAAGGCGGGCAATCCTGTCCCAGCCGCTGCCAATCGGCTCCACTTCGCCGTATCGGGTGATGCACGGCTGATCGGCACCGGCAACGGCGATCCAACCGACCACGATCCCGACAAGACGCCCGACCGCCTCGCCTTCAACGGACTGGCGCAAGCGCTGGTTCAAGCGGGCAAGAGCGACGGCCCGATCGAACTGCGTGTCACTGGCGATGGCCTAGCCCCCGCCAGCCTGCTGCTTTTTGCCCACAAATCAGCGTGAGGACCACCATGCGTAAACTGCTTATCGCCGGTCTGCTGGCCTCGGCTCCGGCCCACGCGACAGCGCCGCTGCACCTTGGCGCCGATCTGTCGTTCACCAACGAGATGGAGGACTGCGGCGCGGTCTTTCGCGAACACGGGCAAAAGGTCGATCCCTTTGCCCTGATCAAGGCGCATGGCGCCAACATCGTGCGGGTGCGCCTGTGGAACGATCCGAAGTGGACGCGCTACAGCACCTATGACGATGCGCTCAAGACCATTCGCCGCGCCCATGCTGCGGGCATGCAGGTGCTGCTCGATTTCCATTATTCCGACGACTGGGCCGATGGCGATCACCAGAACGCACCCGCAGCATGGGTCGGCCTGAGCGCTGACCAGCAGGCCAGGGCGCTGCACGATTACACCCGCGACATCCTCGACCGCCTGGCGGGCGAACACCAGCTTCCCGAATTCGTGCAAGTCGGCAATGAAACGAACCGCGAACTGCTCGCCGGCGAGAAGGATGCCGCGCAAACCGACTGGAAGCGCAACGCCGCGCTGCTCAACGCTGGGCTTGCCGCCGTACGCGAAGCGTCGCGCGCGCACGGCGCCGCGATCAAGACCATGCTGCACATCGCCCAACCCGAAAACATCATCGGCTGGTTCGACAACGCGACCGCAGCGGGCGTGCTCGATTACGACATCATCGGCATCAGCTATTACAGCAAGTGGTCGAAGTACAATCTTGCCGGGCTGGGCAAGGTGATCGACGCTGCCCACCGGCGCTATGGCGCCGAGGTATGGGTGGTCGAGACGGCCTATCCCTTCACCACCGATTTCGGGGATGATACCGGCAACCTGCTGGGCACGGATTCGGCCATTCCCGGCTATCCGGTCAGCCCCGAGGGACAGGCCCGCTATCTTGAGGATCTGACCCGCACCGTCGTGGCCAATGGCGGCAACGGCGTGGTCTATTGGGCGCCCGACTGGGTATCCACCAAGTGCAAGACGCGCTGGGGCACGGGATCGAGCTGGGAAAACGCTGCCTGGTTCACGGTCAAGGATCACGAGGCAGTGCGCGCCTTGCGCTGGATGAGCGTGGATTACACAGTCAAGAAATAGGCGGCAGGCCGCAGGAAAACCGGCCATAGGCAAAAAGAACGGGGGCCGCGAGATGATCGCGGCCCCCGATTGTTGTGCGCAAGGTGTTGCGGATCAGAACTTGACGGTCACGTCGGCCAGATAGCTGCGGCCGTACTTTTCGTAGCGGGCCAACTGGTTGACGTCGTTGGCGTAATAGAACCGCGCCGCCTGATTGGTCAGGTTGTTGGCCTGCACCCGCAGCGAAATCGCCTTGGTGATGGCGTACGAAACGCTGGCACCAACCGTCGTTTCGGCTTCGAGGCGGGTCAGCTTGGTCGCATCCCAACCGAAGATCACCGTCTGCGGGCTGTGGCGCTTGACGCCGACGCGCGCGTCGATGCCGTGTGCCGAATACCACAAGTCAAACTGCCCGGTGAACTTGGTCAGCCCGACCGCCGCAAACGGATTGGCGGTGGGGGTCATTTCCTTCAGGTTGGAATCGCTCAGTGCCACGTTGGTATAGATGCCGAAGTTCGATAGCGCCGGCACGAAGAAGAACGGCATCGACAACGACAGTTCGGTGCCGACGATATAGCCGCCCTTGCCGTTGGCCGGGCCGGTGATGGCGAACGGGGTCAGCACGCCGTTGACCGGATAGGATTCGGTAAAGCTGGTGTAACCCACAGAACTGTCGACATTCTTGTAGAACCCAGCCAGCGCGACCACCGCATCCTTGTGGAAGTAGTATTCGAGGCTGAGATCGCCTTGCGTCGCCATGAACGGCTTGAGTTTGGGATTACCCGAGCTGCCCTGCAGGAACGACGGCGGATAGTAGGACAAGTTGCTGCTCGCGCGCAGTTCGTCGAGCGGCGGACGGCTCATCACCCGCGCCACGCCTGCGCGCAGCTTGAGCTCGGGCGACAGATCGAAGTTGAGGTTCAGGCTCGGCAAAACGCGCGTGTAGTGGCTGGGCGTGCTGATCGGGTTGTACGTCGTGACGTTGGCCGTGCCATTCCACGAGGTGACGGCCTGGAACGCGGACGACTTGGTGCTGACGTCGACGGCGCGCACGCCGATGTTGCCGGTGAACGAGATCCCGCCGACCTCGCCTGCAAGTTCAGCCATGACGTAGCCCTCGAAGTCATCTTCGCTGACGTGCCAGTACTGCCCCTTGTCCTGGGTGGAGCCAGTCAGATCGAGCGCCGCAATCGCGTTGTAATCGGCATAGAGCAAGTTGGGCGCGGTGAAGCCCGACCCGTTCACGCTGAACGAGGAAAAGCTGGGCGTACCAACCACCGAAACCGAACCGCCGGTCATCGAGTTGAAGCTCTTGACCCGGTTCGAATAGCGCCAGCCAGCGTTCAGCGCCGAAATCAGACCGCCGTGGATCTGGTAGTTGAAGTCGAACTGCACCGCGCCCAGCGTATCGACAAGCCGTTGCGGACCGGTCAGGCCCTGCCCGGCAAACGACTGTGCGCCGCCGGTGAGGTCCACTGGCGTGGTGATCGATGGCGCGACCCCGGCGGCGGTGTTGAAGGTCACCGACTGGGGATAAACGTTCCATTCCAGCGCCTGCCACAAGTTGTTGCGGATGGCCTTGGAGTACGAGGCGTCAAGCTTGGCCGTCACGTCATCGCCGCGGAAGCGGGCGTTGAAGCCAGTCGCCAGCAGGTTCTTGTCCTCGGTGTACTTGGCCAGAACGTTGGTGACGGTGGTCTTCCAGTTGTCGATCTTGGCACCGACGATGCTATCGCCTGCAAGGGTGAACTGGCCGGTCTGATACGTGGAATCGGGAATGGTCCCGTCCCAGTCGCCCCAGCCGCCGTACCACTGCTGATACTGCTTTTCGGCAATCTTGACGTTGGAATAGAGCAAGTCGACGCCGAGTTCCCAATGGTCATCGGGCCGCCACTGGAGGGCGCCGGTGGTGCTCCAGCGCGTTTCCTTCAGCGCCTTCACTTCGGTCTGCGCACCCCAAGGTGCGTTCACGTGCTTGCCATCCAGCGTCGGGCTGTCCGAACCGGTGTTGTAACCCCAGCCCTGGAACGAGCCATAGCCGTTCTGCTGCTGCTGATAAGTACCTCCGAGCGCAACGCCCAGCGTATCGGTCAGGTGGGTAACGAACTGCGCGCTGCCGCGCGTGCCGACGCCGTTGTAGCCGGGGATCTTGAACCCGGCATCATTGGCCTGCACACCGGCCCGCGCGGTCAGCTTCGGGCCGAAATAGTCAAGCGGCCGCAAGGTACGGATGTCGATCGTTGCGGCAACACCGCCCGCGATCAGGTCGGCGCCCTGCGACTTGTAGACCGTTACGCCCGACACGGCTTCGGACGGATAGATTTCCCAGCGGACGTTGCGGTCCGGCTCGGACGAGGCGACTTCGCGGCCGTTGACCAGACCCAGCACCAGGCGCGGACCAAGGCCACGCACCGAGGCCTGGCTGGCGTTGCCGCGATCGCGTGAGGCGGTGACGCCGGGCAGCCGGTTGAGTTCGTCGGCGATGGTCACATCGGGCATCACGCCGATGTCCTTCGACGAGATCACCTCGGTGACGACGGTGGACGCGCGCTTGGCCACGATCGCATCGCGCAGCGATGCGCGCAGGCCACTGACGACGATCGCTTCGGTCTGCTCCTTGTCGGCAGCAGCTGCGTCTTGGGCCATCGCCAACGACGGCGCGCTGACCGAAGCCAGCACGCTTGCCAACGTCAGAATCCGTGCATGGTTGTGTTTCATTTTCCCCTCCCTGGGAACTGTGCATCCTAATTATCCGATAAATAAGATTTCAGGAAGGATGTTGTCAATAGCGTTTGTCCTGACCATCGCGGGGCGGGTCGGACAGCGTTTCGCGCGGCGCTGAATACAGGGATCGGCACGGGCACAGGCCCTTGCTTCGGCAGGCAATACCCGCCACGCAGGAATGCGGGCTCAGGTTATCGGGCAGGAAAACCGGGGCGGACTCTGGAACCGAACGCGCGATCGGCGTTGGCGCGCGATCAGGGTGCGATCAAGCCCGTCAGGATCGTCAACCCGCCCAGCCCGAGCGAAAGCTGCCAGCGCAGCCTCATCCAACCGACAGGCGCGAATTGCAAAGCGCGGTCAACCAGTGGCGATAGCGCGATCAGCACGCCCAGCACGCACAACTGCGGGCCCGGCCAGGTCCAACCGAGCATCCACGGCAACCACAAGGCCAGTCCGATCAGACTGGGCAACACCGCCACCAGCGGAAACCAGCGCGGCACCGCAGGCTTTGCGATGCCAATCCCCCACCAGACGCCACCCAGAAAGCTGAAGATCAGCGCGGCATAGGCATAGGCCAGCGCGAGCGCGGTCCAGCCCAGTGGGCCGCCCTTGAACACTGCCAGAGCCAGCGCGATCTGCGGCAACAGCCCGGCCTGACCAAGCAGGCGGGCATTTTCGGGAAGCTTGTCCATGGCGCCCTGTATCGCGCTGGCGTTGACCCGACGCCTGCCCCGAAGGGCAAGGCAGGAATCGGAAGTTCACCCGCCGCGCAGCAGTTGCACACCCCAGTCACGCTCGAACAGATACAGCAGCACGCGCGCAGCCGCCCCACGCGGCGAGGCAAGGCCCCCGTCGCGATCCATCAACAGCCGCGCGTCGTCATGCGCGACCGGCAGCAGGCGCGTGATCTGCTCGAACGTGGCGACGCGGAACGGGGTATCGCCCGATTGCCGGGTACCCAGCAACTCGCCCCCGCCGCGCAGCCGCAAATCCTCTTCGGCCAAGCGGAACCCGTCCTGCGTTTCGCGCATCAGGGCAAGCCGCTCGCGCCCGGTTTCGGACAGCGCCTCACCGCGCAGCAACAGGCACGTGCTCTTGTCGCTGCCGCGCCCCACCCGGCCGCGCAACTGGTGCAACTGGGCAAGGCCGAAGCGCTCGGCCTGCTCGATCACCATCAGCGTGGCGTTGGGCACGTCGACGCCGACCTCGATAACAGTCGTGGCCACCAGCACCAGCGCTTCGCCACGGACGAAGCGCTCCATCGCCGCGTCCTTGGCTTCGGGTCGCAACTGTCCGTGGACCAGTTCTACTTTGTCACCAAAGCGCGCAGCCAGCGCCGCATGGCGCGCCTCGGCTGCGGCGAGATCCTCGGTTTCCTGCTCGCGCACCATCGGGCACACCCAATAGGCCTGCCCCCCCTTCTCGATGTGTCGCCCGATGCCGTCCACGACATCGGCCATGCGCTCGATGGCGATCACGCGGGTGTCGATCGGCTGCCGTCCGGGGGGCATCTCGTCCAGCCGGGAAACGTCCATCTCTCCGTATTGCGCCAGCGTCAGCGTGCGCGGGATGGGCGTTGCGGTCATCGCCAGGCAGTGCGGCGTCCGCTTGGCCTTCTGGGTGAGCATCAGCCGCTGTCCGACGCCAAAGCGGTGCTGCTCGTCGATCACCACCAAACCGAGATTGCGGTAGGCGACCGTCTCCTGAAAGATCGCATGGGTGCCGACGCAGATGTGGATCGACCCGTCGAGCAGGCCCATCAGCGTGGCTTCACGCGCGCGGCCCTTGTCGCGCCCGGTCAGGATGGCGATGGACACTCCGGTTCCGGCGAGCATCTTTGAAAGCGTCGCAAAATGCTGGCGCGCAAGGATTTCGGTCGGCGCAAGCATGGCAGCCTGCGCCCCCGCCTCAACCGCGATGAGCATGGCATGCAGCGCCACGGCGGTCTTGCCTGCGCCGACATCGCCCTGCAGCAGGCGCAACATCGGCGCGCCTTGCGCCATGTCGCCCGCGATTTCGGCGATCGAACGGGTCTGTGCGCCGGTCAGCGCAAAAGGCAGGTGCAGCTTGGCGCGCAAGTGGCCATCACCCGCCAGCTGTTGCCCCACGCGATTGCGATTGCCCGCGCGGACAAGCATCAGCGCCAGCGCATTGGCCAGCAGTTCGTCATAAGCCAGGCGATCGCGTGCGGCTTCGGCGGAGCCGGTGTGGGCGCTACGCATCGCATCGGCCCATTTCGGCCAGCCCGACCGGTCAAGTTGACCCGGCTCGATCCATTCCGGCAGGTCGGGCAGATGGCCCAGCGCCTGTTGCACCAGCCCATGCAGGCGGTTCTGGGTCAGCCCTTCGGACAGCGGATAGACCGGCTCGTTCATCTGGCCGAGCAGTTCGGCGCTGTCCTCGACCACATGGTCGGGGTGGACGATTTGCAGACTTTGGCCGAACTGGTCGAGCCGCCCTGCCACCCAGCGTTTCGCGCCCACCGGCAGCAGTTTCTTGGCACTGTAAGCCGCGCGCCCGAAATAGGTGATCGCGACGAAGTTGCCCGCGGCATCGGTCGCCAGCACACGAAACGGCCCTCGCCCCGCCGGTGCGCGATGCTCCTGGACGGTCAGTGCGACGACGATGTTTTCGCCCACGCCCGCCTCGTCCAGATTCAGGATTGGACGCCGCGCCACGAAGCGTTCGGGCAAATGATAGACCAGATCGCGAATGCGGGTGAGGCCGAGCTTGTCGAGCGGGCGCGCCAGCCCCGGCCCCACGCCTTTCAGGCTGCCGGTTTCGGCGAACAGGGGATTGAGCAGATCGGGACGCATTCCCGATCCTTAGCGAGCGCATCGGCCCGGCGCCACCACCGCGTTGCGGTTTGAATCGACCGTTCCGGTCCGATGATTTGTGCGCCACAATTTGATCTGGCGCATGGTCGGGGCGGTGAGGATGGCTCCACAACAACACGGTAGAAACGATCCGGAGAATATTCCCATGCTGCTTCCCCACGCCGCTGTCGTTGTCATCGTCGACGGCCATGGCTGGTCGCTGTTGCGCAATGGCGGCAACGAAACCGAGCCTGAACTGCACGCACTACCCTTGCCCGAACTGGTCGAGCACAATCACGGCTCGGGTGGTCGCCATGGGTCGAGCAGCGGCGGCACTTCCGCCCATCAGATGCGCGAGGATGCTCACGCCGCGGCCGTGGCCGACTGGCTCAACCGGCAAGTGGCCGGTCACAAGCTGGAACATATCGTCGTGATCGCCACTCCGCGCACATTGGGCGAGTTGCGCCGTCACTACACACCAGCGGTCGAGCGCGCGCTGGTCGGCGAACTGGCCAAGAACCTGCTCGGTCGCCAGCCGCACGAAGTGCTGCAAGCCCTGCGCGCGCCGTTGCAATGAGCGGCAAGTCCGGGCGGAGCAGGACGGGAAGGTTCCTGCCCGCCCGGACGCTTGAGTTGCGCGCGCGCTTGGCCTAACCGCAACGGGATGATCGACACCGACCGCCTCAACCGGCTGAAGTTCCGCGCTTGGCACCGTGGCACGCGCGAAGCTGACTACATGATCGGCTGCTTCTTCGACCGCTTCCACGCCGATTGGACCGAGGCTGAAGTGGTCTGGTTCGAACACCTTATTGACGAGGATGACGTCGATATCATGGCCTGGGCGCTGGGCACGCAACCGGTTCCTCCAGAATATGAAGGGCCGCAGATGGCGCGGATGCGCCTGCTTGATTACGTCGACATTCCGCGCTGACGCCTCACCGACCAAGCCCCTTTTCCCCGCCTTGTCGAAGTGCGGTGGCTGGCCTAGTGCATCGGCTGGCGAGCGCCCGGACGGTCAACCGATGGGGTGTTGTAGCCAGTATCTGCGCCAGATTGTTCGATTGACCCAGCGATGCCCGACCTGAACCGCCTGCTTTCCGCCACCAGTCCGCTGGTCCTGTCCTCCGTCGCGCGCGGGGCGCAGCCGCTGGTGCTGGCCGATCTGGCGCGCGCCGCCCATGCCGCCAAGGCGAGCGGCCGGGTCGTGTTCGTCGCGCCAGACGATGCAGCGATGCGCGCGGTCACCGAAAGCGCGGGCTTCTTTGCGCCCGAACTGGAGGTGCTCGAATTTCCTGCGTGGGATTGCCTGCCTTTCGACCGCGCCTCTCCCGCCTTGTCGGTCAGCGCGCGCCGTCTGGCGACTTTGCAGCGTCTGCAATGGAAGCGCGACGCGCCGCAATTGCTGGTCACCACGATCAACGCGGTGCTCCAGCGCACACTGACCCCGTTCCGCATCCGCGAATCGACCCGGCTGCTCAAGCCCGGAATCGAGATCGGGCGCGAAAGCCTGATCGGGCTGTTGCAGCGGCAAGGCTATGCCCGCACCGATACGGTGGTCGATTCGGGCGAATACGCCGTGCGCGGCTCGGTGTTCGACATCTATCCCAGCGGGTTGGACCATGGGCTGCGGCTCGACTTCTTCGGCGACGAGCTGGAGACGATGCGGCTGTTCGATCCATCGACCCAGCGCAGCGTGCAGCCGGTGGAAACGCACCTGCTGTTGCCCGCCAGCGAAGCGCTGCTCGACGAGGACAGCATCAAGCGCTTTCGCAGCCGCTATCGCGAACTGTTCGGCGCCAACGCTACCGGCGATCCGCTCTATCAGGCGGTCAGCGAAGGGCGCCGCCTGGCAGGCATGGAGCACTGGCTACCGCTGTTCGAAGACCGCATGGTCACGCTGTTCGACCATCTGGTGCAAGGCGATCTGGTCGTTCTGGAAGGTAGCGCGGCCAAGGCGGGCGAAACCCGGCTGGCTGACATTGCCGACTATCACCATGCCCGCATCGAAAGCGCGCAACGCACCCCCGGATCGTACCGCCCGCTGAGCGAATCCGCGCTCTACCTGACCAGCGACGAGATGGAACGCGCGCTGACGGGCTGGCCGGTGCATCGCACCTCGATCTTCGCCGAACCCGAATCCACCCGCGCGCTCGATTTCGGCTTTGCCAGTTCGCGCGATTTCACCGCCGAACGCGCGCAGCAGGCCAATGTCTATGAGGCTGCGGCCAAGCATCTGGCGGCGCTCGGCACGCGCGGGCTCAAGCCCATCGTCGCGGCCTATACCACCGGGTCGCGCGCGCGGTTGATCTCGCTGCTGGCAGAGGCTGGCAAAGCGGCGCCGTTGCTGGCGGAAAGCTGGCAGGAAGCGCTGGGTCTTGCTGCCAGGGGCAAGCCGGTTGCAGTCGTCCTGCCGCTGGAACAAGGCTTTGCCAACACCGAACTGGAACTGCTGACCGAGCAGGACATCCTTGGTGACCGGCTGGTCCGGCGCAAACGCAAGCGCAAGGATGCCGATGCGTTTCTGGCCGAGCTGTCCGCGCTCAGCCCCGGCGATCTGGTCGTCCACATGGAGCATGGCATCGGCCGCTATGAGGGGCTTGAGGCGATCCGCGTCGGCGAAAGCCCGCACGACTGCGTGCAACTGACCTATGCCGGGAACGACAAGCTCTACATCCCGGTCGAAAACCTCGACGTGCTCTCGCGCTATGGCAACGACAGCGATGGCGTTGCGCTCGACCGGTTGGGCGGCGAGGCGTGGCAGCGGCGCAAGGCCAAGATGCGCGAGCGCATCCTTGAAATCGCCGGGCAACTCATGGCTACCGCCGCGCACCGCGCATTGCGGCAGGCTGAGGTGCTGGCGGTCGATCCGACCAGCTATGGCCCGTTCGTCGACCGCTTCCCCTGGCAGGAAACCGACGATCAGGAGCGCGCCATCGACGATGTGCTGGGCGATCTGGTCGATGGCAAGCCGATGGATCGGCTGGTGTGCGGCGATGTCGGCTTCGGCAAGACCGAAGTGGCGTTGCGCGCGGCGTTCGTCGCGGCCATGGCCGGGCGGCAGGTAGCGGTGATCGCACCGACCACCTTGCTCGCCCGCCAGCACTACACTGCGTTCAGCGAGCGCTTCAACGGTTTCCCCCTCAACGTCGGTCGCCTGTCGCGGCTGGTCCCGGCCAAGGAAGCGACCGAAACGCGCGCCGGCCTTGCCGACGGGACGATGGATATCGTCATCGGCACCCACGCGCTGCTGGCCAAGTCGATCGAGTTCAAGCGGCTCGGGCTGGTCATCGTCGACGAGGAACAGCGCTTTGGCGTGAACCACAAGGAACGGCTCAAGCAGCTCAAGACCGACGTCCACGTGCTGACGCTGACCGCAACGCCAATCCCGCGCACGCTGCAAATGGCGATGTCGGGCCTGCGCGAACTGTCCACCATCCAGACCCCGCCGGTCGACCGGCTCGCCGTGCGCACGTACGTGATGCCGTGGGATGATGTGGTCATGCGTGAGGCACTGCTGCGCGAACACCAGCGCGGCGGACAGAGCTTCATCGTGGTGCCGCGCATCGCCGACATGCCCGAACTTGAGGAATGGCTGCACCTCAACGTGCCCGAAGTGCGCGCCGTTTCCGCGCACGGCCAGATGAGCCCGACCGAGGTCGAGGACCGCATGGGCGCGTTCTATGAACGCAAGTACGACGTGCTGCTGTCGACCACGATCATCGAGAGCGGCATCGACATTCCCAGTGCCAACACCATCATCCTGCACCGCGCCGACCGCTTCGGCCTTGCGCAGTTGTATCAGCTGCGCGGCCGCGTCGGGCGGGGCAAGCTGCGTGCTTACGCCTACCTCACCTACCCCGAGACTCAGGCGCTGTCCGAAGTGGCCGAAAAGCGCTTGAAGGTGCTGAGCGATCTCGATTCACTGGGTGCCGGGTTCCAGCTGGCCAGCCACGATCTCGATCTGCGTGGCGCGGGCAACCTGTTGGGCGACGAACAATCGGGCCACATCAAGGAAGTCGGCTTCGAACTCTACCAGTCGATGCTGGAGGATGCGATTCTGGCAGCCAAGGCGGGTGAGATCGGCCTTGCGCGCGAGCGGGAAACGCTCAGTCCACAAATTACCGTCGACGCACCGATCATGATCCCCGAGGACTACGTGCCCGATCTGGCGGTGCGCATGGCGCTGTATCGTCGCATGAACGAAGCCGAAGGTGCCGATGCGGTCGAGGCGCTGGCCGCCGAAATGATCGATCGTTTCGGACCGCTCCCCTCGCCCACCCAGAACCTGCTACGGCTGATCGAGGTCAAGCGTCAGGCGATTGCCGCGCAGATTTCCAAGATCGACGTTGGCGTGAAGGGCGCGCTCGTCAGCTTCCACAACGACAGCTTCCCCGATCCGCTTGGGCTGATCAGCTATATCGAGCGATTGGGCGGCGTGGCCAAGCTGCGGCCCGACAACAAGCTGGTCATCCAGCGCGCCTGGGGCTCGCCCGAAGCGCGGCTGAATGGATTGGTGCAGTTGACCAAGGGGTTGTCGGCAATCGCCCGCCGTGCCGGGGCTGGCAAGAAGGCGGCCTGAGCTTATTGCGGAGCCGCGGCCAACGCTGCAAACGACGCTTCGTCGATTGGCCCCGCGCGCAGGAAACCCTGAAAGACCTCGCACCCTTCATCGCGCAGGATGTCGAGCTGGGTCACGGTCTCGACCCCTTCGGCCACGACCTTCAGGTCGAGCGCGCGGGCCATCGCGACCATGGCCCGCAGGATCGCCCGGTCCCGACCGTCACGCGCGATATCCTTGACCAGCGTCTGATCTAGCTTGAGCGTGTGCAGCGGCAGCGCCTTCAACGCGCGGAAATTGGAAAAGCCGGTGCCGAAATCATCGAGCGCGACGCTGACGCCGATCTGCGCCAGTTCCTCAAGCGCAGATGCACACGCATCGAAATCGGTGATCAGGGTCTGCTCGGTAATCTCGATCGTCAGGCATTCAGCCGGAAAGCCGGTGCGATCGAGTGTGGCGCGCAGCGTTGACGCAAACTCGCCCAGTGCAAAGTCCTCGGCCGTGACGTTGAGCGACAACCGCAAGGGACTGGGCCAGCTCGCCGCGATCGTCAGCGCACGCAGCGCGATGTGGCGCGATAGCTGGGCAACCAGATCGCCCCTGTCGGCAACCGCAAACAGCGTCTCTGCACCGATCCGGCCGAACGTGGGGTGTTGCCAGCGGGCGAGCGCTTCGGCACCGACCAATGCTCCGCTGGCCACATCGAATTGCGGCTGCAGCAGGATGGTGATCTCGTCGCGGTGCAGCGCCCCCAGCAGGTCACCTTCAAGCCGTGCGGCACTCCGCCCCCGTGCGGGATGGCTGCCATCGGCCCACAGTACGCGCCGTCCGGCGCTGCGCTGCAAGGCCTCGGCCGCCTGATCGAGCCGGTCGAGCAGCGCGCCGCCCGATTCTCCGGCAAGCCCGCGCAACAGGGCGGTACGGGGGGCGAGCGACAACCGTTCATCATTGACGATCAGCGGCCGCGCGATCGTCCGGCCCAGCGCTTCGGCCAGCCACTGCCAGCGTTCGCGGCTCAGCGTCTGCGCCGAAGCGACCAGAAAATCACCGCCAGCGGTGCGCGCCACGATGGTGGAGTCGCCCAATTCCTCGCGCGCGAAGTCGCTTATCCGCCGCGCCACTTCGACCAGCACCAGATCGCCCCCGGCCTTGCCATAGGCAAGATTGACCGAAGGCAGCCGCTTGAGGCTGACCAGCATGGCCTGAATGAACCCGCCATCGCTGGCTCGATCCAGCCATCCACGCGCGGTTTCTGCACCAACCAGACCGGTCAGGACATCGCGCTCGGCGGCAACAGGTTCGACAATCGGGTTCATGGCCGGGCTCATCGAGCGAGGCCATAGGACAAAGCCGGGGCGAAATCATCAGCGTAGTTCCTTTTGCCGTTGCACCACATTGGGGCGCTCCATACACCCCGCTGCAAGACATGGGCCGCAATGGCCCCGGGGAAGGAGCTAAGGACCGCATGGTCGAAACGAAGCGCCTGGCGCTGGTCGCCTCGCCCACCGACAGGGCGCAGGATGCCGAGGTGGCCTTGCGCGCCTCACGCGAATGGGTCGCGGTCGAGGACGCCGAGGTTGTCGTCGCACTGGGCGGCGACGGCTTCATGCTGCAAGTGCTGCACCAGATGCTCGACACCAACCGCGTCGTGCCGGTGTTCGGCATCAATCTGGGCACCGTCGGCTTCCTGATGAACAAGCAGAAAAGCAGCCGCAGTCTGGACGAGCGCATTGCCCGCGCCCGCCATATCGCGGTTTCGCCGCTGTGGATGGAGGCCGAGACCAACAGCGGCGTGCTGCATACCTCGTGGGCGATCAACGAAGTCTCGCTGCTGCGCGAAACCCGCCAGACCGCCAAGCTTGAGGTGACGGTGAACGGCAAGGTGCGCATTCCCGAACTGTCTTGCGACGGGGTTCTGGTGGCGACCCCTGCCGGATCGACCGCCTACAACCTTTCGGCTAACGGACCGATCCTGCCGCTTGGCTCCAATACGCTGGCGCTCACTCCGATCAGCCCGTTCCGGCCACGCCGCTGGCGCGGGGCGATCCTGCCCGACAATGCCGAGATCACCTTTCGCGCGCGCGAGTCGGTCAAGCGGCCGGTGCTGGTGGTGGCCGACCAAAAGGAACTGCGCGATGTTAAGGTGGTGCGCGTGCGCGCCGGGCGCGAGCACCAGCTGACCTTGCTGTTCGATCGCGGGCAAAGTCTGGACGAGCGGATATTCGCCGAGCAGTTCCTCGTCTGACGGCTTGTTCGACGATCGAAAACGGCCTGTGGAAAACCGGGGCTTGCCAAACGGGAATCGCCTGCTATTAGCGCGCTCCTGCCCCGGGCAACCGGAGCCGGTCCCTGATAGCTCAGCGGTAGAGCTCTCGACTGTTAATCGAGTGGTCGTAGGTTCGAATCCTACTCAGGGAGCCATTTTCTTCGGAAACAGCCTGCAAATTCAGCCTCTCTGGCATTTGCGGGCTTGTTTCCCCCTTCTCCTTCATCGTTGGTCCGCATCGGATTTTGCAGCACCCTATGGCTTGGTAGTCTGGGGTTTGGCGGTCTGGTATGTTGGTTTTGCTCTGGGCGCCCGGATTTGCGGTGTTCCCAAAGCGCTCCGCTGTGTCTGAGGTTCTGTAACCAGCATTTAAAAGAACTTCCGCCGATCCTTGCGGGTTTGTGACCAGTAAACCGATTGGCTGAAAAAATATTCATCAACTGTGATTTGGCTTACATTAGACAAAGCAAGCAAGGCGCAATACGCAACGCATCAACAATCAAGATCACGTGGTCGGCGAAATGGGATATCTGGCGAACCGAATTGGTTCTGTCACCGCATTTGCTTTTCCATGTGGTAGCCCCTGACGCCGTCCCCTTTGAATATCGGAGGGCACAGCATGAGTACGGTAACGAGCAACGGCGCCAGCGGGACCAATGGCGCAAGTGGCGTCGGCCCAGGCCAGGCAGGATCTTCGGGAACCAACGGGTCGGCGGCTTCAGCGGCCACGGCAACCCCACTTGATGCAACAAACAATGCTTCGGCATCGGGCGGTCAGGGCGGCGGCGGCGGATCGGGCGGCTTTGGCGGGGGCGGTGCCGGTGGTTCGGCTGGAAGTGGTGCGGCGGGCGGTGATGCCGCTGCGCTGGCCATCACCAACCGCGCCGGAGCGGCGTCTGCCAACGCACAGGCTTATGGCGGCGCAGGCGGATCGGGCGGCAGCGGCGGTCTAGGCAACCCGAGTGGGTCGGGCGCAGCAGGCGGCAATGGCGGCAACGGGTCCGCTTCGGCGAAAGCCACCAACACCGCGGCAACCGGCGAAACGGTCAACGCTGCTGCGACATCCTATGGCGGCAACGGGGGCTATTCCACCGCTGCTGGCCTTACCGGTGGTGCCGGCGGGCTGGCATCGGGAACCGCCGCAATTGCCGTGACGGCCGGAAACGGTTCCGCCAATGCCACGGTACTGCAAAAGAGCGGTGACGGCGGCGGTGGCACGAACGGCGCCAATGGCGCGGCCGGTCGCTCAACGCAACTGGCCAACAGCGTTTCGGGTGCGACCAATGGCGGCAGCCTGCAACTCAACCAATCTGCCTATGGCGGAGCGGGCGGCACGTCCGACGGCGGCACTGCCGGTGCCGGTGGCGTCGCCATCGCCAATCTGAACGTCGACGACACGTTGAGCCCGACCCAAAGCGCCTACCTGAGCACCAACAACGCTGCCTATGGCGGCGCGGGTGGTTACGGCTACGTCGGCTCGTCCGGAGGAGCTGGTGCCGCTGCTACCGGTGTCTCCACCATCAAGGGCGCAAAGACCGTCACCGTCAGTTCGTCAATCCTTGGCGGGGGCGGTGGATCTGGCACGCAAAGTGGCAATGGCGGTGTCGGCGGCAGTGCGTCCGGATCTGCCAGCGGCACAAGCACGACGGTCGGCAACAACTCGGTGAACGTCGCCTTCAACACGTTTGGTGGTAGTGGGGGCAATGCCAGTGGTGCGGGCCACGTCGGCGGCAATGGCGGCATCGCGAGCGGCAGCAAGGCGAGCGGCGCTACTGCGGGCAGCGGGTTGGTCAGTATCAACCTGACGCAATTCAGCGGTTCGGGCGGCAATGGATCTGCCGGAGCTTCTGGCGGCAACGGCACCCAGTCGACGCTGATCGATGCCGTCAGCGGCCAGACTGTTTCCGGGCGGCTGAGCCTTGCGCAGACGGCCATCGGAGGCAGCGGCGGAAATGGTGCAGCAGGCGGATCGGGTGGCGCGGCGGGCAATGCCACATCATCGTTGACTTTCAACGACACCCTCAACGCCAACAAAAGCGCCCAACTCACCCTTGCCTCCACGGCGAATGCAGGCTTTGGCGGTGCCTCGGATGGCGGCGTGGCCGCAGCCGGCGGATATGGCTCTGCGACCGTCAATGCGACGGGGGCCTTCGTGGTGAACGCCACCGCGACGGCAACCGGCGGCTACGGCGGTTCGGCATCGGCGCTTGGGACCAGCGGCGCGGCCGGCGGCGCCAGCAAGGCTGTCGGCACCGCGACAAGCACGACTGTCGGCAGCGAGGCGGTAAACCTCGTTGTCGCCGCGACTGGCGGAGGCGGCGGTGTCGGCAAGGGCGCTGGCGCAATCGGTGGCAACGGCGGCGTGGCAAGCGGCTCAACGGCAAGCGGCAAGACCGCAGGCAACGGGCTCGTCACGGTCAGCCTCACGCAAAACGGTGGTGCTGGCGGCGATGGCACAAGCGGTGCCAGCGCAGGTGCCGGTGCAGCCGCTTCGGCGAACAATCAGGTTTCCGGGTCGACCAACGGCGGCAGTCTGAACCTTACGCAGGCATCCATCGGGGGCAACGGCGGAACGACGAGCGGCGGCACGGCAGCATCAGGGGGTGCCGCAACCAGCAACCTCAATTTCAACGACAACCTGAACGCAACCCAGAGCGCCTCGATCACGGCATCCGCCAATGCTCTGGGCGGCGCGGCGGGTAACGCTTCGGGTGCCGGGATTTCCGCCCTTGCCGGGACAAGCGGCACGGCGTCGCTGGTACTGATCGGGACCAAGACCCTCTATGGCGTAGCACGCGGCACGGGTGGAACAGGCGGTTATGCCCAAGGCGGAAATGCTGGCAGCGGCGGAACAGGCAATGGCACAGTGGCGGTGACCAGCACCACCGGCCAAGCCAATGCTCAGGCCTTCGCGACCGGCGGCGATGGGGGGGCGGCTTCCGGTGCTGGCACCACCGCAGGCAATGGCGGCACTGCCACAGCCACCGCAGTGGCGGTCGCCAATCTGGCGCAGACGGCATCTGCGGTCGCCTATCTTACCGGAGGCATCGGAGGCATCGGTTACAATGGTGCCAACGGCGGGAACGGCGGCGCGATCTCCGCAGCCAACGTCACCTATGGCGGTTCGGCAGGCGGCAACCTCTATCTGACCACGGCGGGCAACGGCGGCAGCGGAGGCTCCAGTTACGGCGGCCTTGCCGGTAATGGCGGTGATGCCAACGTGTCTGAAAGCATTACCAGGTCTTCGCCCGCCAGCATCAACGTTGATACCAGCGCCCGCGGTGGCGGTGGTGGCACTGGATACGTGAACGGAGCGGTTACGGTCGGTGGGGCCGGTGGAGCAGCCACTGTCAGCGGAACCGCAACCGGAAACAAGGCCGTTACGCTCACCGAATCCGCAGGCGGCGGCAACGGCGGGAATTCGGCCGGAGCGAAAGGCGGTGCCGGCGGCTCTGCCAACGCCGGTGGCGCGGCCATCAGCATGACTGGAGGAAACGAGGCAGTCGCTGCCATCGTAACGGCAACCGCAGGCGTAGGCGGTAACGGAAATGGCGTGGGCAACTCGGGCGGCATGGGCGGTAGTGCGAGCGGTACCAAGACTTCGGCGGCAACCAGCGGAAACGGCTCTGCAACAGCCTCGCTCGACCTTAGCAGTGGCGCTGGCGGGTCTGGCCTGGGCGGCGCAAAAGGCGGTGACGGGGCCAGTGCATCGGCCGTGGACCTTGTCTCGGCAACCAGTAAGAGCGGTTGGGCAACACTAACCGAAACCGCGCGCGGTGGCGCGGGTGGCTCGGCGGGTGGCGGTGGTGTCGGCGGAGCGGGCGGCGCGGCCCTCGCCAGCCAGACGTACGATGACACAGCACTAGCCTCGACACCCGCCAATGTGCTGCTCAACGTCAACGCCTATGGCGGCGCTGGTGGCAGTGCGCAGGGCGCGGCTGGCGGCAGCGGTGCGAATGCCACGGCCGCAGGTGTGCTGACAGCCAAGGGGCTTGGCACGCTTACCGTTGTGGCAACCGGCGGGGATGGAGGCCTTGGCACAACGCGCGGCGTCGGATCTGCGGCCGTTGCGACCGGCATAGCCACCACCACGGCCCCGTCGGTCATCGACACCGTTTCCGCGTTCGGTGGCATCGGCAGCGGCAGTTCGGGCAGCGCAAAGGCCACTTCCAGCGGTCACGTCGGTACGGCTTCGGCCATATCGACGGCAACAGCAGGCACCAGTGGACTGCTGGTTCGCGGCGTTGGCAGCCAAGCCACTGCAGTCATCAGCGGCACCTCCCTGATCGACAAGGCGGTCGCCAGCGCGAACAGCAAAATGGCCGCGGCCCCGCTGGCGTTCGATTGGACGTCGAATTCGGTGGCCAACGTCACCGGTGCCCCGCTTGCAGCCAACGTCAACTCGATCCTGGCCGCCAATGCCGCGATCAATGCCGCGTTCACCTCGACCAAGACTCCGACCTATTTCGCGATCGCCGAAGTGGGCGGGCACCACTCTCCTTACGGCAACGGCGCCCAGACAAGCACCGCCGCGTTCGACGTTAAAGTCGATCTGACCCAACTGGCCGTAAAACATGATCTGATCGTCGGCCTTTACGGCGGAACGAACTATGGCGCATCCGTGACCAACGTGACGCTCGACATCTCGGGCAACGGCACAACGCTGCTTCACCAAAGCTTTGCCAGCGGTGCAGCGGCCGCCGCCTATTTCACCAACAATGCGGTCGATCTGGGGTCGCTATCGTCGGCCATCTTTGCGGGCAACCTTGCCAATATCCACGTCAGCCTGAGCGTGACCGCTACCGGCACGGGTTCAGGCTTCTATGGCAATGTGCTGGTCGGCGATCCGCTGCCGCTTGGCGATGCCACTCATGACGTGACGGCAGCACCGGACGGCATTGCCCAGACGTTCACCCTGAACGATCTGGGCTCGCCCGACACGCTCGATCACTTTGTGTTCGAGCACGGGTCGGATCGGATCGCGCTGTCGCACGAGATATTTGCGGCAATTGGCGATCAATTGAGCGCGAATGAGCTGGGTTTCGGCACAGAAGCGACCACGGCCGACCAGCACCTGCTGTACGATGCAGGCACCGGGGCGCTGTTCTACGATGCCGACGGGGTCGGCGGCCATGCAGCGGTTCAGATCGCGCTACTGGTCAACAAGCCGGTGCTCGCCGTGTCCGACTTCATTCTGGTCTAGGCTTGATGCCGACGGGGAGCGCATCTGGCGCGCGCTCCCCGTCTGATGGCAAAGCCACTATCCGGGTCAGCGCACCCTCAGGCGGCGGCGCCGTGGCAGTGCTTGTACTTCTGGCCCGATCCGCACGGGCACGGCGCGTTGCGGCTGATCCCCTGCCCGGCATAAGGATCACCGGCAGGCTGCGCCTGTTCCAGTTGCCCTGCCTGGACGGTCCCGGTGAAGGCTCCGAACGGGATCGCCGCGCCTTCGACCCCGAACGGATTGGGTGCGCCCGGCGCGAAGTCGGTGCTCGTCAGGAAGTCGGGCAGCTCGGGAAGCTGGAAATCCTCGGGCGCGCGCATGCGGAACTCGGCCAGCATCAGAATGCGGGTCACGTCCTCGCGGATCGCTTCGAGCATCTTCTCGAACAGGCCGAAAGCTTCCTGCTTGTATTCGTTGATCGGGGTCTTCTGCGCATAGGCGCGCAGGAACACCACCTGACGCAAGGCGTCGAGCGTGGCGAGGTGTTCCTTCCAGTGATGGTCGAGCCGTTCGAGCAGGATCGACTTCTCAAGGCTCGCCCACGAGGCGGCGTCGATCTCGGCGATCTTGGCCGCCATGTGCGCGTCGGCCAGTTCGACCAGATGCCGCTCGATGGTTTCGGGTTCGATCCCGTCCTCGGCCACCCAGTCGTCGATCGGCGCATCCAGCCCCAGCACATCGAGCGTACGCGCCTTGAGTGCCGGGATATCCCACTGTTCCGGATAGGAATTGGGCGGGCAGGCATCGGCTACGATGGCGTTGACGGTATCGAGCCGCATGTCGTTGACGACCTCGCCCACGGTGTCGGCATCCATGATGTCGGCGCGCTGCTCGTAGATGACCTTGCGCTGGTCGTTCATCACGTCGTCGTATTCGACCACTTGCTTGCGCACGTCGTAGTTGCGCGCTTCAACCTTCTTCTGCGCGGTCTCGATCGCCTTTGACAGCCAGCGCGAACCGATCGCCTCGCCATCGGCCAGGTTCGAATTCATCATCCGCGAAAACAGGGTGTCGGGGCCGAAGATGCGCAGCAGATCGTCTTCAAGGCACAGATAGAACTTCGACAGGCCCGGGTCGCCCTGACGGCCCGAACGACCGCGCAACTGGTTGTCGATGCGGCGGCTTTCGTGGCGTTCGGTGCCGATGACGCACAGTCCGCCCGCTTCCAGTACCTTGCGCTTTTCCTCGGCGACTTCGGCCTTGATCCGGGCAATTCCGGCGTCGCGCTCGGGGCCTTCGGGCACGTCGCGCAGCTCATCCTCGATGCGGAATTCGGCATTGCCGCCCAACTGGATGTCGGTGCCGCGACCGGCCATGTTGGTAGCGATGGTCACCGCACCCATCCGCCCGGCCTGCGCCACGATATGGGCCTCCATCTCGTGGAAGCGGGCGTTCAGCACGTTGTGCTTGACGCCTTCCTTGTTCAGGAATTCCGAAAGCAGTTCGGACTTCTCGATGGAGACGGTGCCCACCAGGACCGGCTGCCCGGTCTCGTAGCGCTCGCGGATCAGGCGGGCGATGGCGCCGAACTTGTCGAGCGTGTTCTTGTAGAACTCGTCCTCTTCATCCACCCGCTTGACCGGGATGTTGGTCGGGATGGTCACGACGTTCATCTTGTAGATGTCGAAGAATTCCGCCGCCTCGGTCGCTGCGGTGCCGGTCATGCCCGAAATCTTGGGATACATGCGGAAATAGTTCTGGAACGTGATCGAGGCCATGGTCTGGTTCTCGGGCTCGATCCGCACGCCTTCCTTGGCCTCGACCGCCTGATGCAGCCCGTTCGACCAGCGACGCCCGTCCATCATGCGGCCGGTGAATTCGTCGATGATGACGACCTTGCCGTCCTTGACGATATAGTCGATGTCGCGCTTGAACATGACGTTGGCCTTCAACGCCTGGTCAAGGTGATGGACGACCATCGTGTTTTCAACGTCGTAGAGGTTCGAGCCGACCAGCAGTCCGGCGGCCTCAAGCTGGCGTTCGACCCATTCGACGCCGTCCTCGGTCAGCGACACGCTCTTGGACTTCTCGTCCGCCTCGTACAGCGAAGGCTCGATCGTCTTCACCACCGCATCGACCGAGATGTAGAGGTCGCTCTTGTCGTCGGTGGGGCCCGAAATGATCAGCGGGGTGCGCGCCTCGTCGATCAGGATCGAGTCGACTTCATCGACAATCGCGAAGTTGAAGGGCCGCTGCACCATCTGGCTGCGATCCTGCTTCATGTTGTCGCGCAGGTAGTCGAAGCCCAGCTCGTTGTTGGTGGCATAGGTAATATCGGCGTTGTAGGCCGCGCGGCGTTCCTCCTCGTCAAGGTTGGGCACGATCACGCCAACGCTCAACCCCAGGAACTTGTAGATCTGGCCCATCCATTCGCTGTCACGCTTGGCCAGATAGTCGTTGACGGTGACGACGTGGACGCCCTTGCCCTCGATGGCGTTGAGATAGGCGGCGAGCGTCGCCACCAGCGTCTTGCCCTCGCCCGTGCGCATTTCGGCGATCTCGCCACGGTGCAGCACCATGCCGCCGATCATCTGCACGTCAAAGTGGCGCATGCCATGCACGCGCAGCGCCGCTTCGCGGCAGGTGGCAAAGGCTTCGGGCAGAATGTCGTCGAGCGATTGCCCGGCGGCCAGCGCCTCACGGAACTTCACCGTCTGCGCGGCAAGCTGCTCGTCCGAAAGCGCCTGCACGTCGGGCTCGAAAGCGGCGATCTTGCGCACGACCTTGTCGAGCGATTTGACGTAACGGTCGTTGGACGAGCCGAAAATGGACTTGGCAAGTGCGCCGAACATGGGCGGATTCCTGATTACCGAATGGGAAAGTTGCAGGCAAAGTGCGCAAACGCCGCGCAAACCTGTTCAAAACAAGGCTGGCCTGATCAAAACAAGGCCGAAACGACGCGGCGGCGCGTTATTCGCGCGCGCGGTCGACCTTGATGATGACGCCGCACATGCGGGCAACGGCGGGCGCAAGCGCAGGCAATACCAGTGGCGCAGTACGCTCCAGACGGTATGCGGCGCGCGCCACGGCGGCCCGCAACGGGCAGGCCACGCTTGCCGTTGGCTGCGTGCTGGCCGCGCTTGCAGCGACGACTTCTGCCGACGACACCGCGTAAGCGGAGCCGGGCAGCGAAAGTCCGCTGAGCATGGCAAGAAGGACAAGCAACAAGCGCATCGTCGGGCCAGATAGGGCAGCCGAAGCGGTTCGTCCATTGCAGACGGCAATTTTTCCGGCTCGGAACTGCATGAGCGATGTCAGGGCGCCTCGACGGTCACCGAATACGTTGTCGTCACGCGGCGTGCCACCGGTTTGCCCGTTGGATCGAGATAGGGAGCCAAATGCTGCCCAAGGCGTCCGCACGGTCCGTCGCCCGCAACGTTTCCATAGCCTGCTGCAGCCCCATTTGTGCGCACGACCTTGCAATCGCTTACCGTGCCATCGGCCTGCACAACATAACTGTAAGTGAACAAGGTGGCTTCAACATGAATATCCCTTGGAATCTGCCAGCGAACCGAACTTCGGTAGGTGCTTGCTGCTGGCTTGCCGTTTCCGTCGGTCCCGGGCGTGAACCGCGCGCGCTGCATCAGCAGCAGGCACGTCTGGTTGTCGAGATCGGGCGAGGCGCTGCTCTGGGTAACCTCGCAGCCTGATGGAACGCCATCCACACCTATTGTCAGCAGAAAACCGACGACGCCCTCCACTTCGTTGCGCAATGCCGCGCTGGGATAGTCATTGCTTGTCACCCATTGCCCGGGACTGCCGCTGGGGGTGGGCCCGCGCGGCAGTGCCGCATGGGCCTGCGTGGCCAAAGTCAGTGCTGCTGCAACCGTCAAGGCGCGCAGCGCGGGGCGAACAAGGGGTGTCATCCGGGACAGCATCGGTAATCTATGGGACATCCCTTGCAGCAGGAAAAGGCCCAAAGTCGCTCAGCTCTTTACCAATCCTTAGCGCCGGATTTTTACCCTGATCGGGATGGCGCAGGGGCACAATCAGCACGGGCAGAGCGATGGAGCGCGCCTTGTCGTGCTCGACGGCTTGCGCGGGATTGCTGCGCTGATGGTGCTGATGGTCCATTTCGAGGGGCTTTCGGGCGAAACTTGGCTGTTCGAGCGCTGCTACCTCTCGGTCGACTTCTTCTTCATGCTCAGCGGATTCGTGCTGACGCCGATGATCGAGAATGGCGCCTCCAGTGTGCGCCAGGCGACACTGGTGATGGCGCGCCGTTGCGCACGCCTTTGGCCGCTCATCGGGCTTGGTGCGCTGTTCGGTACCATCAGCCATGCGCTCCTGTGGGGTTGGCCGAAGGTGTTCGATGTGCTGGTCCTGGCCATGGTGGGCCTGCCCCGGATAGTCCCCGACACCGATTTGCTGACTTATCCGCTCAATGCCCCACAATGGTCGTTGGTCGTCGAGCTGGCGATAAACGCCCTGCATCTGGCTGTGTTGCGCTATTTGCCGACGCGCACGCTGGTGGCGATTTCCGGGCTGTGCTGGATCGTACTGGCCATCGCAGCACACCATTTCGGCTCGCTCCAGATCGGCGCGCATGGAAATGATTGGGCGTTTGGCTTTGTCCGCGCTGGCTTTGCCTATCCGTTGGGCATCGCGCTTGCCCGCAATCGAGGCCGGTTGACGACGGGCACGCTGCCTTGGTGGACGTCGCTCGCGTTGTTGCCAGCTTTGCTCTTGGTGCCGAAAATCGCCAGAATTGACCTGAGCATCAGCGATCCCGTGGTGATCGCGTTGTTTGCGGGCGTTCTGGCGCTTGGAGCGGCAGCGCGACCGACCGCCCCCCTACCCCGCAGACTGACCTGGCTAGGCGAGATTTCGTTCCCGCTTTACGCCGTGCACTTCCCGATCCTGGAACTGGTGCATATCGTGACGTTGGACCTGCCGGTTGCCGGGCGCGCACTCGCGCTGCTGGCTGGGCTGGGGATGAGTTTTTGTGTGGCGAATGTTCTGGCCAAGTCGCCGTTCGCAAGGGGCATCCGCCTGCCCGCCGATCGTTTGCGGGCATTGAACGCGGCGACCTGAACCGCTAGGCCCCCGGCCATGTCCGACGCCGTATCTCCGCTCGCCCAGCCCTTTCCCGCCCTGCCCGCGATTGCAGGCGCCACGCCGCGCGTTGTGCGCGCCGGGTACAAGGACTGGGGCCGCTGCGATCTGACCTACGTGGAACTGGACGAAGGCACTGCCGTGGCCGGGGTGTTCACCCGCAACGTGTGCTGCTCGTCCGAAGTCGAACTCGGCCGCATCAACGTGGCGCAGGGCCAAGCCCGTGCGCTGGTGGTCAACGCGGGCAATTCTAACGCTTTCACCGGCTATCGCGGGCGTGAGGCGGTGGAGGCGATCATGGATCAGGTCGCAGCGCACCTCAATGCCCCGCGCGAACAGGTGTTCGTCTCCTCTACCGGGGTCATCGGCGTGCCTTTGCCCAAGGACAAGGCGCAGGCGGGGATCAGCGCCGCGTTCGATGCCGCGCCATGCTCGTGGGAAGATGCCGCGCGCACCATCGGCACGACCGACACCTTCGCCAAAGGCGTCACCGCCAGCGCGGTAATTGGCGGCGCCACGGTGCAGATCAGCGCGATCATCAAGGGTTCGGGCATGATTGCGCCCGACATGGCGACGATGCTGGGCTACATCTTCACCGACGCGGCGGTCAGCCCGGCATTCCTGCAACACGTGCTGAGCGCGGCCAACACGCGCACTTTCAGTTGCATCACGGTCGACAGCGACACCTCCACCAGCGACACCGTGCTGGCCTTTGCCACCGGCAAGGCAGGAAATGCGCCGCTGACCGGGTTCGACGACGCCGGCGCCGATGCCTTTGCCGCCGCGATCGAGCAGGTTTGCCGCGAGCTTGCCCATCTGGTGGTGCGCGATGGCGAAGGCGCGCAAAAGTTCATCGCGGTCAGCGTTTCGGGCGCAATTTCCGACGAAAGCGCCCGGATTGTCGGGCTATCCATCGCCAATTCGCCGCTGGTCAAGACCGCCATCGCGGGCGAGGACGCCAACTGGGGTCGCGTCGTGATGGCCGTCGGCAAGGCCGGGCAACCGGCCGACCGGGACCGGCTGTCTATCGGCTTTGGCGGCACCTGGGCCGCGCGCGATGGCCAACCGCTCGCCGACTATGACGAAGCCCCGGTGGCGGCGCACCTGCAGGGACAGGACATTTCGATAGAGGTCGACCTTGGCCTTGGCGAAGGCCGCGCCATGGTGTGGACGTGCGATCTGACGCATGGCTACATCGCCATCAACGCCGATTACCGGAGCTGACGCGCCATGATCACGCTGTGGGGCCGCATCAACTCGCACAACGTCAAGAAAGTCGTCTGGGCGCTTGGTGAAGCGCAGGTGCCGTTCGAGCGCATCGATATGGGCGGCAAGTTCGGCTATTCGCGGCAATATCAGGCGCTCAACCCCAATCGCATGGTCCCCGCGATCAGCGATGGCGATGTGCATCTGTGGGAATCCAACGCCATCTTGCGCTATCTGGCAGACGTCCATGCGCCGCAGCTGCGCGCCGACGACCCCGCAGTGCGCGCCAGTGGCGACAAATGGATGGACTGGCAGTTCCACTTTGCCGATGCGCAGCGCGATTCCTTCCTTGGAGTGGTGCGTCACGGCAAGGACGGCACCGACACCGCCGTTGCTGCTTCGGCCCGCGCCAGCGAAGCGATGATGGCCTTGCTCGATGCCGAGCTGGCGACGCGGGACTGGCTTTCCGGCCCGGCTTTCGGCATCGCCGACATGCCGATGGGGGTCTATGCCCATACCTACTTCGCGCTGGGCATCCCTCGTCCCGATCTGCCGCATCTGGCTGACTGGTACGCAAGGCTGCGCGAACGTCCCGCGTTCGCCGAGATTGCCGCGATTCCTCTCACATAAAGAGTTCTTTATGAGCGCCGCCCTCGATACCGCCGTCGCCGCGTTGATGAAGCGCGCGGTCGAAACCGCGATCCTGCCGCGTTACCAGCAACTTGCCGCCGATCAGGTGACAGCCAAGGCGGTGGACGACATGGTGACCATCGCCGACACCGATGCCGAGCGCATCCTTGCCGAAGGGCTCGCCGCGATCCTGCCCGAAGCGACCATCGTCGGCGAGGAGGCCGCGCATGCCGATCCTGCTGTGCTTGAGAGGCTCGGCGATTCGCTGTGCTGGATCATCGACCCTCTGGATGGCACCAACAACTTTGCCGCGGGCAAGCCGCCGTTCGGCGTGCTGGTGGCGCTCGCCGAACATGGCGTAGCGGTTGGCGGGTGGATCTACGATGCACTGACCGGTCGGGTGTGCAGCGCGCACAAGGGCAAGGGCGCCTTCCTCAACGGTGAGGCGCTGGTCAGCCGCACCACCGGGCAGGAACCGCCGGTTGCCGCCATCTCGCTGGTGTTTGCCGATCCGGTGCGCCGCGCCGCATTGCAGCAGCACATCGCGCCGCACTACACGCTGGTCGACATTCCGCGCTGTGCGGCGGAGCAATATCCGCGCATCGTCACCGGCATCAACGACGTGTCGATCTTCGAGCGCACGCTGGCGTGGGACCACGCGGCGGGCGTGCTGTTCGTCAATGAAGCGGGCGGCAAGGCCGCGCGTCCCGATGGATCGGCCTATCGCGTCGACCGCCATCTGGAGCCGGGGCTGGTCGCGGCGGCCAGCCCTGCCCTGTTCGATACACTGGCAGAGCGGCTGGCGCGGTTATGACCCCGCACCGCCACTCTGCCGCTGTCCATCGTTAAAGGACGCTTTCCAGCCAGCCCTTGAGCTGGCTCTTGGGTGCGGCGCCCAGCTTTTGCGCGACCGGCTTGCCATCCTTGAACAGCACCAGCAGCGGGATCGACTGCACACCGATCTTGCCGGGCACGTCGGTGTTTTCCATGATGTCCATCTTCACGATGTCGACCTTGTCGGCCAGTTCGCCCGCGATCTCTTCGAGCGCCGGGGCAATCATCTTGCACGGGCCGCACCAGTCGGCCCAGAAATCGACCAGCACGGGCTTGCCGGCGTTGAGCACGTCATGCTCGAAGCTGGCATCGGTTACGGCCTTGGTCGCCATGGCTTGCAATCTCCTGTTAGAACGATCCGAATTGTTGCCTGCAATCTAGGGTGCGGCGCGCAAGGCGCAACCGATCAGGCGGAAAAGGTTTCCTCCGGCCCCGAAAGGCCCAGCTTTTGCGCGTCGAGCAGCGCATCGGGCAGCGTGAACAGCACCGGGGCATGGGTATAGAGCAGCGCGGCTTCGACGATCCTGCCCGGATGGATCACCCGCAAGGCCGCGCGGTACGCCGCCATCTGGCGCAAATAGGCCGCTGGAATGTCCTCAAGCCGAACTGGTGGACGGCGCCCGGTCTTGAAATCGATGATCCGCACATGCGTAGGCGTGATCAGCAGGCGATCGATGGTGCCTGTGACTACCCGGTCCTCGACCAGCGCGGCCAGCGGCACTTCGGCCAGTGAACCGGGCCCGAACGCATCCTGCCAGTCAGGATGCGTCACGACCTGCAACGCGGCGCGCGCCATGTCCTGCCGCTCGCCTTCGGCAAACTGCGCGGCATTGCGTTTCAACCATTCCAGCGCCGCCACCTCGCGCCGCTCTGGCCCAAGGTCAGGAAGGCGCTCGATCAGCCGGTGGATCAGCGTGCCGCGTTGCGCCGCCTGAATGGCATGCGGCCCCGGCTTGACCGGCGGATCGGGCGCAGTCTCGTCGCCCAGCGAACTGGGTGCGAGCGGACGCGGCGGACGTGGTTCCGGGCCAACCGGCACGGTCAGCACGTCCGGCAACGGCTCCGGGGCTGGCATGATGGCCGGTTTCAGGCCAATCTGCGGCACGCCCTTGGGCCACTCCGCCAGACTGCCCAGTTCGCGCCTGCCACCCCACAACGGATCGTCGATCCAGTGGTCGGTGGCAAACAGCGGAGCAAGCCGGGCGTACCAACTGTCCTTGGGCGGTTCATCCACTCTGGCCGGTAGCGCGCCGGTGATGAACAGCGCCTCTTCGGCGCGGGTCATCGCGACATAGAGCAGGCGCCAGTGTTCCTGCCGTTCCTCGGCGCGGGCAAGATCCTCGGCCGCGCGCACGGCTGCGATTTTTTCGTCCTTGCGCAGCGGCGGCAGCGGCACCGGACGGCGCGCATCGAGCACGACCTCATCAAGTTCCAGCCCGCGCACCATCGCCTTGTCGGGATCGTCGGCCGCATCGGCCAGAATGACGATCGGCGCCTGCAATCCCTTCGAGCCGTGGACGGTCATCACCCGGACAAGTCCGTTGCTTCCCCCGGCTTCGCGCTTGATATCGCCATCGCCTGCGTCGAACCAGTTGAGGAACCCGACCAGACTGTGCGGATGCGCCGCGCCATAGGCCATCGCCGCGTTGAGCAATTCGGCGATCGGATCGGCCGCTTCCTCGCCCAGCCGTGCCACCAGCCGCCGGCGTCCATCCCATGGCCCCACCAGCAGCCAGTGCAGCAGGGCATCGGGCGAGACATAGTCCGCCCGCGCCAGCAGCGCGCCAAGCCGTTCGCGGGTTTCGCCGACCAGAGGCGCATCCAGCTGACGCAAGTGCTCCCACAAGGCAGCTTTGCGCGGCCGCCAGCCATGGGCAAGCAACTCCTCCTGCGTCCAGCCGATCAGCGGCGAGACCAGCAGGTTGGCAAGGTTCAGGTCATCGAGCGGCTGCGCGGCAAAGCGCAATGCGGCCAGCAAGTCCTTGACCGCCAACGGTGCGCCAAGCCGCAGCCGGTCGACCCCGGCCACCGGCACACCTTGCGCATGAAGCCGCGCGACGATCAGCCCAGCCAGTTCCTTGCGCTTGCGGACTAGGATCATGACATCGCCGGGCCCGGCCAACCGCGGCTCGCCCTTGCCCAGCGGAAAGCCGCGTTCCAGCCAGCCGCGCACCTGACGCGCCAGCGTGTCGGCCAGCGCGCGGTCGGGGCGCGACAGCCAGCCATCATCGCCGTCTGAGTCGTCAACCTCGTCGCCGAGGTTGGCCGCATCCTCGCCATCATCATGGCCGACCGCGCGCCACAACACGACCTTGCCCGCGCGCTCTTCGCCGACATGCGCTTCACGCGGCCCGCTCAGGCCGATCGCTTCGGGGCCGATGGCGTCGATCGCACGGTCAACGAAGTCGAGGATCGGCCGCGCCGTGCGGTACGATCTGCCCAACCCCAGATCGAGCAGGTCGCGCGCCGGATCGTCCAGCACCTGGGCAAGTTCGCCCAGTTGCTTTGCCACCCGATCGCGCGCGTCACGGAAGTTTTCGGGACTGGTGCCCTGAAAACGAAAGATCGCCTGCTTGTAGTCACCGACCACGAACAGCGTGCGATGCACCTCGCCATCGGGACCGTCGTCGTGCTGGCCCTGACCGCTGAAGAAATCATCGACCAGACCGTCAAGCACGATCCGCCACTGCGCCTTGTTGGTATCCTGCGCTTCATCGACCAGCACGTGATCGAACCGGCGGTCGAGCTTGAAGCGGATCCATTCGGCGCTGTCCTGCCGCGTCAGCAGCGCGGCGGCGGCGCGAATCTGGTCGTCGAAATCGATGAAACCTTCGCGCTGCTTGGCCTCGTCCCACGCCAGCGCAAAGCGCTGCCCCAGCGTGAGCGCGGGTTCGAGCAGATCGGCAAGGCGATGCCGCGCCAGCCATTCGCGCGCCTCCTCGATGCAGGCGATCACCCGCCCGGCATATTCGGCATAGTCGCCATCGACCTTGAGCAGGTTGCTCAGCCATTTCGGCTCGCCCTTGTCGTTGAGCAGGGCCTTGGCCATGGCGTCGAAGGTCTGCGCGCGTTCAGCCGCCGGGGCCGCCAGCCAAGCGCCGATGGGTGCGGCCATCTTGGCCCCGTTGGCGGTGTTCCACGCCAGTTGCGCGGTGTGGCAGCGGCGCAGCGAGCGCACGTCGAACGCATCGTCGGCAAAGATCGCGGCCAGCCCATCGGCGTCGGCATCCGCAGCCAGCCCCAGCACGCGGTTTATGCGCGGCCGCAGTGGGGACTGCCAAGCGCCGGGTCCATGCCACAAGTCGCGCGCCGCGGCACAGCGCAACAGATAGTCGCGCACTTGCACCTCGGTATAGCGCAGGCTGAGCAATGCCAGCGCATCGAGCAGGGTGTCGTCGCCCCGGTCCTGCGCGCTGACCAGCAAGTCGGCCAGCACGCGGTGGAACAGCAGGTCGCGGTCGCGATCCTCCATCGCGCGCGTGCCCGGCAGCAGCCCTGCCTCAACCGGAAAGGCCGACAGCAGCCACTGCGAGAACGCGTGGATCGTGCCGATGCGCAAGCCGCCGCCCGGACAATCGAGCACCGCGGCAAAACGGCTGCGCGCGCGCTGCACGGTGGCAGGATCGAACGGCGCGCCGATGGCCTTCAGATCGATCGCCAGTTGCGTGTCATCAAGCCGCACCCAGCGCGCCAGCACTTCGTTCACGCGGGTCGCCATTTCAGCCGCACCCGCCTTGGTGAAGGTGAGGCACAGCAATTGATCGGGTTCGACGCCGGGCTGGAGCAGCAAACGCAGCACCCGCGCCGACAGCACCTGGGTCTTGCCGGTGCCCGCCGACGCTGACAGCCACACCGTCCGCTCCGGCGCGACCGCCTGCAACTGGTTGTCCTTGAGCGGATAGACCTTCACGCTCATGCCGGGGTATCCTTGCGGTTTGCCCGGCCCTGCCATTCGTCGAGCCGCATCAACTGGTCGTAGTCGGAATAGCCCGGCAGATCGGGGTTGAGGCGCGCAGTGAAGGGCTCGTTCCCGAGGATCCAGCGATCGATCGCATCTTCCAGATAATCGAGTGTACGGGCGACGAACTCATCGCGTGGCAGGCCCGACTTGCGCCTGCCTTCCAGCACTGGCTCCTCGCAATAGCCGAAATCCGGGTTGCCCTGCTTGCGCGCCAGCGACCAGTATTCAAAGCCGTCGACCGCCCCGTCGGCCTCTTTGAAGCCGCCGCGTTCGGCGATCAGCGCGATCAGGCCTAGTTGCAGCGCATAACCCTGTTCGACCATCCGGGCCGACGGCGGTTTGCCGGTCTTGTAATCGACCACCGCCAGCTTGCCGTCGGGCAAATGGTCGATGCGGTCGGCCTTGCCGTGCAAGCGGACCCCCTTGATTTGGATGTCACCCCATTTCTCGGAAAGGGCCACAATCCGCCCTTGTTGCTGCAAGGCGATCTGCCGCTCCTCGATCCAGCGCAGCGCCTCAAGCAGACGGGGTTGCCACAGCGCGCGCATGAACGGATGGCCGCTCATCGCGGAAAGCTGGCGTTCGGCTTCGGCCACCAGCCCGCCGGGCGGAGCGCCCGCTTCGTGCCAGGCTTCAAGCACCCCGTGCACGGCGGTGCCTTTCCACGCCGGGCTGGGCGCGGCATCAAGCGCATCGAGCGCGCGCAAGTTGAGGATGGCCGAGGCGTAGAATTGATAGGGATCTCCGCGCAACCGGTCGAGCGCAGTGGCCGCGATATCGACCTTGCGCTGTTCGGCTGATGGCATCGGCTTGGGCTGCGGCGCGGGGGCAACCGCTATGTCCACCCGGCCAAGTCGGCGGGCATGGCGCACCGCATCAGCCTCGATCGCCACATGGTCGCCAAGCATCGCATGGATGCGCAGCAGGAAACGCGAAGCGATTGCCGGACCCGCCGCATCGCGCCGGGCATGGCTGAGCACCACCTCTGGCGCCCCCAGCGCTCCGGCAAGGTCATGCGCGGCAAGGCCGATGCGGAAATCGGCGCCGGGAATCCCCAGCGCGCGCAGTACCGCAGGCGCCAGCAAGGCATCGGTCGCGGGCGCGCCCGGCCAGCTACCCTCGGTCAGCCCGGCGCAGATCACCAGATCGGCACGGCTCATCCGCGCCTCAAGCAGACCATAGATGGCAAGGCGCGGATGACCACCATAGGGCGGACGCACCGCAATCTCGCCAAGCGCATCGCGCAGCAGTGCGGCCACTTCGGCGGGCGGTGCGGTCAGACTGGCTTGCGCGGCAGCGGCGGTCCATTGCTCGACAAAGGCGGCCAGCGCGCGCCCGGCAGGCTGCGCCCACAGCGCCTCTCCGCACAGCGCCTCGGCCGTCTGGGCAAGCTGCACCAGCGTGGCGTCAAGCGGCACCGCGCCCTCAAGCATCAGCAGCGGCGCCAGCAAGGCTTCGACGTGCGGCCACCAGCTTTCAAGCTGGGGGAAGTCCTTGCGACGTGCGGTCAACAGGGCACCGATGGCTGCTGTGCCCGGCCCCGGACGCGGGCCGCGCAACGCCAGATCGAGCAGGCGCACATGATCCAGCCAGTCGGCGCGCTCGGGCCCGCTGGCCACCAGAGGATGGCCCAGCAGCGCCAGCAACGGCACCGGCGCGGCGGCCTCGGCCCAGGTGTCTGCCAGATGGAGCAGCAGCCGTCCCGGCGCGGTCTGCGCCAGCGGAATGCCCGCGCTGTCGTCGGCCTGGATGTTCCAGCGCCCCAGATGCGCGACAATGCGCTGCGCCAGCGCGCGGTCGGGCGTGATCACCGCCACGCGCCGTTCGGGCACTGCCAACGCCTCACGCACCAGCACGGCAACGGCTTGCGCCTCCTCGTCCGGATGGGCGCTTTCCATCAGCCGGACGCCCGACAAACGCCGCTGTTCGGCAGGCAAGGTGGCCCACTTGGCGCTCGCTTCGGGTGGCAGGAACAAGTTCGAGATCGCCCGGCTGCGCGCAGGTGGCGCGGCGGCAAGGCCCGAACGGTGCCATGGCTGCACTTCGTCGCGCGCCAGCCCCATGCGGTTGAGCAGCAGCTTGAGGTGATACTGCGGGTGCGTGGTGGCATCACCGCGCCCGAACACCGGCCCGCCCGCCTCGCGCGGTTGCCCGGCAAGGCCCAGCGCATCCCACACCGGTTGGTCGAGCGTCAGATCGAGATCGGGCAGGATCACCGCGCCCCGGGGAAGCTCTGCCACCACGCGCAGCAGCCTTGCCACCGCGGGCGACGCCGAAGTGACCCCTGCCGCCACCACCGGGTGCGCCGGGGGCTGTTGCGCCCACGCCGAAGCGATGTGCTGCAGCAACCGGTTGCGCCGCACGGGCGGATCGATCGCGCCGCGCTCGTCCAGTTCGGCCTGCCAGCGGATCAGCGTGGCGGCGAACAGGCGGGTATTGTCCTTCCAGTGTTGCGATAGTTCCCCGACAACCCCGACCAGATCGGGATCAAGCAGGTGCATGCAATCGACATCCTCGACGCCCAACCGGTCGATCGCCCCTACGACATTGCGCGCCTGACGCAGCAGGCTGGCCTCGCCGGTCCCGGTGGGCACTTCGCCCCGCAGCAGATCGGCGATGCGCAAAAGGCGCAGCACTGGATCGATGGCGGGCGGAACGTCGGCCCCTGCCCGCAGCGGATCGAGCAGCGGTCCCAGCGTCTCGTCCAGATCGAGATCGCCGACCACGGCCATGCGCGGTAACAGCAAGCCACCATGGCCATCCGCAGCGCTTGCCCGCACGAACGCCTCGGTCACGGTGCGCACCGCGCGGGTGCTGGGCAGAAGCAGCGTCAACCGGGCAAGGCCGAACGCCTCTTCGCGGTAGCGGGGGATCAGACCGGCGACGAGCGCGTCGGCAAAACCCCGGTGCGCGGCGATGGAATAGACCTGCGGCCGATGCCGGCCATCGGCGACGTTGCCGTCCTTTTGACCAACCCCATGGTCATCATCGGCCACGCCAGCCCCGCTCATGTCAAAGCTGGGTCAGGGCAAGTTCGGTCGGCCCGATCATCTGCGGGGTGCCCACTTCATACCACAAGCCGGTATGGGAAATGCCGAACAGCCGACCTTCCTCGATCGCCCGATCCCACAACACGCTGGTGGAGAACGCCCCATCCGGCGCATCGCGCAGCAACCGCTGCGAGACAAGCTGAATGCCGGTGAAGATGAACGGCGCCACGCGGCCAGGCTTGCGCCGGGTGATCCGGCCCAACTGGTCGAGGTGGAAATCGCCGCGCCCGTCATAGTTGAACGCCTGCGCATGGCTGACCAGCAACAGCAGCGCGTCCATCCGCTCCTCGTCCCAGGCATCGCTGAGCGCGGCAAAGGCGTTGCGCGGCCCATCGAGCCAGATCGCATCGCTGTTCAGGCTGAAGAACGTCTCCGCCGCGATCAGCGGCAGCGCGTGCAGCAAGCCACCGCCGGTTTCAAGCAAGCCCTCGGTCTCATCCGAAATGGCAATGGCAGGAGCCTGCCGCGCTGCCAGATGTGCGGTCATCTGGTCGGCAAGGTAATGCACGTTGACCACCGTGCGTGCGACCCCGGCTTCCTCAAGCTTGTCGAGCGCATAGTCGATCAACGGCTTGCCACAGACGCGGACCAGAGGTTTGGGCCGGGCCGCGGTCAGCGGGCGCATGCGCTTGCCCATGCCTGCTGCAAGGATCATCGCCACGTCGCTGGCGAGCGGCTTTTGCCCGAAGGTATCGGCAGCGTCGCTCATCGTTCGAACCTTCCGCCGAGCACGCCCGCCGGATCGCGCAATTCATCGGGAATGTTGCGGTCGAACCAGCGTGCCACCGGGGCCAGTGCCGGGTGCGCCAGATCGCGCTCCAGCATGGCCCACACGCGCGGGATGTAGTCGAGGTAGCGTGGCTTTCCATCGCGCTTCCACAGGCGCACGAAAATGCCGATGATCTTGGCATTGCGCTGGGCGCCAAGGCGGGCGTAATCGCCCAGAAACTCGTCATTGGCGCCAGTGCGTTCGCAGTAGTGATCGAACATCTTCGCTTCCAGTTCGGGGGCCACTTCGCGCCGCGCATCCTGCAACAGCGAAACCAGATCATAGGCCGGATGGCCGACCAGCGCGTCCTGAAAATCGAGCAGGCCCTGCCGTTCGATCCCGCCGTCGAGCATGATGTTTTCGGCGTGATAGTCACGCAGCACGGTAACGCCGGGGCGCTGGGCGATCAGGATCGGCGCGAGCACTTCCTCCCAAGCCGCGTTCCAACTGCGCCCATCGACATACAATCCGCGTGCCGGGCAGAACCAGTCGACGAACAGCTTGGCCTCACGCTGGTACTCGGCCAGCGAATACTGGGTGAACGGACCGCCCGGCAGCCGGTGCAACTGCACCAGCGTATCGATGGCGGTGCGATAGACCGCCTCTTCGTCCTCGGGCCAGGCATCGACATACTCGCGCATCCGCACATTGCCGAAATCCTGCAGCAGCACCCAGCCATGGGTGGCTGCCTCATGCAGGATACGCGGCGCGCGCAAGCCGTTGTCATCCAGCCAGCGGGCCGCGCGCACGAACGGCTGCGGGTCTTCCTGCGGCGGAGGCGCATACATCAGCATCGCGGTATCCGCAGCCCGCTCGACGCGGAAATAACGGCGGAACGAGGCATCGCCGGGCAACGGCTCGATGGTTGCTCCGGCCCAGCCCGCATCGGCGAGAAAAGCCGGGGCGCTATCGGGGATTGTCAATTCCATGACCCTCGCTCTAGCCAATCCTGCCCGGGCTCGACAATGGCCCGGCGACCGTTTTCGTCGGATTCCATGCAGATCGACAGACAGCCCGCCTCATGCGCAAAGCCACCGGCGTGGTCGGGCCACTCGGCGATCAGCGCGGCGCCCTCGCGATAGTCGTCCAGACCGATTTCGGCGAGTTCGGCTGGGTCTTTGAGACGATAGAAGTCGGCATGGATCACCGGCAGGCGAACTTGCGGCGGATCATAGGGTTCGATGATCGCAAAGCTGGGACTGGGCACTTCGCCTTCATGCCCCAGCGCGCGGATGACCGCGCGAGCGAGCGTGGTCTTGCCCGCGCCCAGCGTACCGGTCAGCGCCACGACATCGCCCGCGCGCAGCCGTGAAGCGATGCGCGCGGCCAAGGCGGTGGTGGCGTCCAGATCAGGCAGGTCGATGGTGGCGATCACGTCAGGCTCCCGGCAGAGCGATGATGGCGCTGGTGCCGCCACCGGGCTCGGATTGCAATTCTATGGTGCCGCCATGCGCTTCGATCAACTGGCGCACCAGCGGCAGCCCAAGGCCGGCGCGCCGCTCGATCGTCTTGCCATCGGCGCTGACCTTCAACCCTTCAAAGGCGCGTGCCAACTGGCCGCCGTCCATACCCCGGCCATTGTCGGAGACCACGACCTGGATGCCGCCGCCCTTCCCTTTGCCCTTGATCCGTCCGGTGTCGATCAGGATGCGCCCGCCTTCGGGCGTGGCGGCAATGGCATTGTCGAGCAACTGGCCAAACGCCCGGCGCAATCGGCGGTCGTCGCCGGTGACGGTGCCGATGGCGGAAGAACCGCGCAAGTCGAGCGTAAGCCCCGCCGCCGCGATCCGCTCGGCGCGTTCACGCGCAACCTCGCTCAGCAAGGCGAACAGATCGACCGGCTCACGCGCCAGCGGCAGCGTCCCGGCCTCGCTTTGCGACAAGTCGAGTACGTTCTCGATCTGCTCACCCAACCGTTCGACCGAGGTGAGGATTGCCGCGACGTATTCCTGTGCTTTTGGCGGCAGCTCCCCGGCGATGCCACCCTGCAGCATTTCGGCAAAGCCACCGATCGAGGTCAGCGGCGTGCGGAATTCATAGCTCATGTTGGCGATGAAGCGGGTTTTGACCGAGTCCGCCTCAACCAGCGCGGCATTGCGTTCGCGCAGCGCGGCTTCGGCCTTTTGCGAGTCGGTGATGTCGAGCACGGTCAGCAACCCATTGCCATCGGGCAGCGGCACCCCGGCAAATTCGAAGTAGCGGCCGTCGGCCAGCGCCAGTCGGCCGCTCATCTGCTTGCGGTCGAGCGTGGCCGACTGGATCACCTGCCCGATGGTGCCCACTTGCGCCGGGCGCTTGAGCAGGCCTGCCAGCCGGTTGAGCAGCATGTCGGCGCGCGGATGGGTATCGAGGAACGCCTCGTCGAGTACGAAATCGGCGGCAAAGCGACGATTCCACAATTGCAGCCGCCCATCTGGCCCGAACACCGCAAGCGATTCGAACAAGTTGTCGAACGTGGCGGTGCGGGTGCGCAGCAAGGTGTCGCGCATCGCAGACAGTTGCAGTTGCTCGGTCCGGTCCTCAAAGATCATCAGCAGCCCGCCATCGGGCATCGGCTGACCGATCACGCGCAAGTGGGTGCCATCGTGCAAGTGCCAGGGCTCCTCACGCGGTTCGCGCGAGAGGAACCAGCCCTGCCGTTCGCGCCGCCATTCGGGAAAATCGCGCACTTCGGGAAGGCGGCCACCATCGCGCATCCGATCGAGCACGCGGTCGAACGGCGGGGTATCGACCACCCACGCCTGCGGCATAGCGAACAGGCGCAGGAACGGCTGGTTGGCGAACACCAGATTGCGCCGGTCATCGAACTGCGCGATCCCCGCCGACAGAGTGTCGAGCATCTGGCGTTGCGCTTCGCGGAAGCGGCGGAACTGGCGGATCAGTTCCTCCATTTCCTCGATATCGACCGCGTATCCGGCCACCCCTTCGTCACCGAGTGGCAGGTCGATGACCCGCATCGTGCGCCGCTGTCCGCCGATTGTGGCCGACACGATCCGCTCGACCGGCGCGCGCTTGTCGCGCACCTGCCGCGCCACTTGCGCAGGCGTAAGGCCCTGATCGGGTTCGACCAGTTCGACATCGGCGGCAATCACTGCTTCGGCACTGCGCGAACCGACTGCCTTGACATAGGCGCTGTTGACCAGCCGCAGCCGCATATCCCGGCCCCTGAACCACATCGGCAGCGGCGCGGCCTCGATCAGGCCGGACAGCCCCGCAAAGTCCGAACGCGCCTCTGCCGCCTCGGCGCGCAGGCTGCGCAGTTCGGCCTCACTGTCCGAAAAGTCGAAGAACCACACCAGCGCCGCGCCGCCCGGCGAGACTTGCGGATCGGCTAGGTGACCGCGCAGGCCAAGGCTCTTGTCCGTGCCGCGCGCCCGCAGCACCAGCCGGAATGGCGTTCCGGTGCGCTGCGCCTTGCGCACGGCGTCAGCCAGACGCGACAGTTGCACTTCATCGAAGCCGCGATCCGGGGCATCCAACTCGGAAAGGAAGCCGGGCATCGCCTCAAACCCGAACCAGCCGGCCAGTCTGGGCGGTCCTTCGATCCGCCCGTCGGCGCGCACCAGCAGCGGCAGCGCGGGCGATTCCTCGATCATGCGCGAAAGGCGGCGGGCCTGCCGCTGCCCGCTTTCGGCCCTGCGCAACCGCGCCCGCGCGGACAGCATCACCCAGGTTGCGGCCACGGTCCAACCGGCCAGCAGCAGACCGATCAGGACAAGTACGGCTTGGTTCTGCAACATCGTGCCTTGGCTAGGCAGTCATGCGCCGAAACACAATGCCGGACGCGCCCATGATGGTGGACGCGTCCGGCATGTACGCACGAAAATCGACCGATCGGATCAGTAGCGATAGTGATCGGGCTTGAACGGTCCGGCCGGCGTAACGCCGATATAGGCGGCCTGCTTGGGCGAAAGCGTCGTCAGCTTCACGCCCAGCTTTTCGAGATGCAGTGCCGCGACCTTTTCATCCAGATGCTTGGGCAGCACGTGGACCTTGTTGTCATAATCCGCCGCCTTGGTGAACAGTTCGATCTGGGCCAGCGTCTGGTTGGTGAAGCTGGCGCTCATCACGAAGCTGGGGTGGCCGGTGGCGCAGCCCAGGTTGACCAACCGGCCCTTGGCCAGAATGATGATCTGCTTGCCCGCGCCGCCATCTTCAGCGGGAAACTCGACCAGATCGGTGCCGGGCTTCACTTCGGTCCACTTGTAGTTCGACAGCGCCGAGATCTGGATCTCGCTGTCGAAGTGGCCGATGTTGCACACGATGCTCATCGGCTTCATCGCGGCCATGTGCTGGGCGGTGATCACGTCTTCGTTGCCGGTGGCGGTGACGAAGATGTCGGCGCGGGTCACCGCGTCCTCCATCGTGACCACTTCATAGCCTTCCATCGCGGCCTGCAATGCGCAGATCGGATCGATTTCGGTGACGATCACGCGCGCACCGCCATTGCGCAGCGACGCAGCGCTGCCCTTGCCCACGTCACCAAAGCCCGCAACGCAGGCGACCTTGCCGGCCAGCATCACGTCGGTGGCGCGGCGGATGGCGTCGACCAGCGATTCCTTGCAGCCGTACAAGTTGTCGAACTTCGACTTGGTCACGCTGTCGTTGACGTTGATCGCGGGGAACGGCAACTTGCCGTCCTTGGCGATCTGGTACAGCCGATGAACGCCGGTCGTCGTCTCTTCGGACACGCCCTTGATGTGGGCGACCGAGATGGTCAGGTAGCCGGGCTTGCGCTTGATAAAGGCCTTGAGCGCGCGCTGGAACTCGATTTCCTCGGCGTTCGAAGGTTCGGGCATGGTGTCGCCCGCTTCCAGCCGCGCGCCCCACAGTGCGAACATCGTGGCGTCGCCGCCATCGTCGAGGATCAGGTTCGCGGTCTGGCCCTCGCCATCATCCCAGTCGAAGATGCGGCCGACATAGTCCCAGTACTCGCCAAGCGTCTCGCCCTTGATCGCGAACACGGGAATACCTGCGGCGGCAATCGCGGCGGCGGCATGGTCCTGCGTCGAATAGATGTTGCAGGTCGCCCAGCGCACTTGCGCGCCAAGCGCCACCAGCGTTTCGATCAGCACCGCGGTCTGGATCGTCATGTGCAAAGACCCGGTGATCCGCGCGCCCTTGAGCGGTTGCGAGGGGCCGAATTCGCGGCGCAGTGCCATCAGGCCCGGCATCTCGGTTTCGGCGATGGCGATTTCGGCGCGACCGAATTCGGCAAGGCCGATATCGGCGATCACGTAATCCTTTTCGGCTTCGAGCACGCTGGCCACGCTGAAATCTCCTGAATGGCTGAATTTGAATCGGTGTTCGACCCGGTGAACGGGTCGGCTCTTGGTCGGCAATAGCCATTCGAGCTACCCCGCGCAAACTTTATATAAAGAAAACTTTATATGAGTAGTTCGCACGCGATCGGTGGCGGTGCGTGGTTGCGCTGTCACACGCGCTGCCTATATCTCTCCACGCCAATACTCGCATAGAAAGGATACCTGGGGATGACGATCGCGGTTGGAGACAAATTGCCCGACGTGAAGCTGGTCAAGGCCACGCAGGACGGGCCCGAAGCGGTGCAGAGTGCCGACTATTTCGCCGGCAAGCGCGTTGCACTGTTCTCGGTGCCGGGTGCCTTCACCCCCACCTGCTCGGCCAAGCACCTGCCCGGCTACGTCGAAAAGGCTGCCGAACTCAAGGCCGCTGGCATCGACGAAATCGTCGGCACGGCCGTCAACGATGCCTTCGTGCTCAAGGCATGGGGCGCCGCCAGCGGCTCGCCCGACGTCACGCTTCTGGCCGATGGCAACGCCGATTTCGTCAAGGCACTGGGCCTGACGCTCGATGGCTCGGGCTTCGGCCTTGGTCTGCGCGGCCAGCGCTTCGCGCTCGTCGTCAACGACGGTGTAGTCGAACAGGTCCATGTCGAAGCACCTGGTGAATTCAAGGTCAGCTCGGCCGAATACGTGCTCGAACACCTCTGATTTCATTCGCGCCGCAAGGTGTCATGCAGCGGGCCGTTCCTTCGGGAGCGGCCCGTTCGTGCATTCGGACCGCGCATTGCGCAGCCGAGACGAAAAGCACTTGCGAGACAGCCTGTCGCCTGCCAGCCCCGTTGCAGACGAAACCAAGACAGGACTTCCCCCCGGATGCGTGCAGTCATTTCCGCGTTTATGTTGCTGGCCCTCACGGCCATGCCAGCCCATGCCGACGACAAGAGCGCCGATGCGGCAAAGCCGCGTGCCGATGTGCTCAAGGCCGAAGCGGAAAAGGCATGGCCACGCCCGCCAGTCGAGGAGCAGGCCGCCGTCAGCAAAGGCAGCGTCGCCTTGCGCAACGGCACCGTCGGCTACACCGCCACGGCCGGAACGCTGACGATCCGCGATGACGACGGCAAGCCTTCGGCCAGCGTGTTCTACACCGCCTACGTCAAGGATGGCGGCGCTGCGAACCGGCCGGTCAGCTTCTTCTACAACGGCGGTCCTGGCTCGGCTTCGATCTGGCTGCACATGGGCAGCTTCTCGCCGGTGCGCGTGTCGACCGAGAACCCGACGTATGTCGCTCCGTCGCAATACGCGCTCAAGCCCAACCCGGATTCGCTGATCGACAAGACCGACATGGTGTTCATCGACGCCATCGGCACCGGCTGGTCGCGCCCGCTTGGCGACAAGACCGGCAAGGACTTCTGGGGCGTCGATCAGGATGCGGAGGCCTTTGCCCGCGCGATCATCCGCTATGTCGACAAGAACAACCGCTGGCAAAGCCCCAAGGTGCTGTTCGGCGAAAGCTATGGCACGCTGCGCAACGGTGCGGTCGCCGCCCAGCTTGAGGATCGGGGGCTGAGCCTTGACGGTATCGTCATGCTGTCCACCATCCTCAACTACGGCGTTGAATTGCCCGGCTATGACATTGGCCCGCTGTCGATGGTGCCGACGTACGCGGCCACCGCGTGGTATCACAACCGCATCGCCAACCGCCCTGCCGATCTGGCCAAGTTCATCGACGAAGTGCGCGGCTGGGTGTCCGGGCCTTATGCCGCAGCGCTGGCCAAGGGCACGGCGATCAGCGCCGATGAACTGACCGCCACCGCGCGCCAGCTTGCCGCCTATACCGGCCTGTCGGAAGCCTTTGTCCGCCGCGCCAACTTGCGCATTCCCTTGGAGCAGTTCCAGACCGAACTGCTGCGCGATCGTGGCGTGGCGACCGGGCGGCTCGATACCCGCTACCTGCTGAACGTCGGCGATGCCAACGCGGCGGAGCCAGAGGACGATGCGGCGAGCACCGCCACCACCGGCGCCTATGTCAGCAGCTTCCAGAGCTATGTCGCGCGCACGCTGGGGTACAAGACCGACATGCCCTACAAGGTGTCGGCGCGCGACAAGGACTTCGACTGGGACTGGAAGCACCGCGCGCCCGGCACCCGCTGGCCCGCGCAAGTTCCCGATACCGGGCTTGATCTGGCTTATGTGATGCGCATAAACCCGACGTTGAAGGTGCTGTTCCTGAACGGCTATTTTGATGCCGCCACCCAGTTCTATGCCACCGAATACGACATCGACCACCTGATGCTGGCCGAGCCGCTGCGCAAGAACATCACCAGCCGCTATTACGAAAGCGGCCACATGATCTACCTCAACCCCGCCGTCCTGCCCAAGCTGCATGAAGATATCGCGGGCTGGTACGACACCGCGACCAAGCGCTAAACAGACCAGATCCGCGATGCGCCACCCGCATCGCGGATCGCTCTCATTTGAACAGCGGCTGCAGGAAACGGATGATCCGCGCCTCCAGCGCGATGCGGCGGTCCGACCAGCTGTGGTCGGTCGCTTCATGCGCGGTAACGGCCTTCGTGCCACCCGCCTTGCGGACGGCTGCGACGAGCGCCTCGCCCTGCCCTGCCAGTCCGTCGTCCGAGGTCAGGACGAGCAGCGGGGTGTCCTTGAGCCCATCGGCTCTGGCCAGCCAGTTGTTCGCGGCCGAATTGGCGACGAGTTCATCGGTCAGCGTTGCCGGGGTCGAGGCCAGCGTTTCCATGTTCTCGCTCATGAAGCGCAGCAGCGCATCGTGCGGCATAGCGCCGATCAGGCCCATGTTGGCGGCAGAGATCAGCACCAGCCCGGACAATTGCTTGTCCTGCGCGCCGACCATGGCGGTGGTCCAGCCGCCCATGCTGTGGCCGATCACGGCAAGGTGGCGCGTATCCACGCCCAGCTTGGCCGCGTTGGTGGGGTCACGCAGGAACGCCAGCACGGCGCTGAGGTCTTCGGGGTTCTGCGCGAACTTGTACGAGCCCGGACTGCCCCACGACCCGCGATAATTGAAAGTGATGGTGTTCCATCCGGCGCGGCGCAACGCCTGCGCCAGATCAAGGTTCTTTTCGATGCCGGGCAAGCCGTGGGCAATAACCACCGTCGGGTGCGGCCCGGCGCCGACCGCAAGATAGGCCACGCCGTTGACCGCAACGCCGCCCGTGGGAATATGCAGCGTTTCCATCCGCGCCGGATGCGCCTTGTCCTGCGGTGGATCGGTAAAGATCGCGGCGGGAATGGCGGTCCGCTTTGCTGGCGCCGGGGCACGCGCCAGCGCCGCAACCGGCGTGGTCAGGGTGGCGACGAGGGCGAGCGACAGGATGGCTTTGCGCATGGCGGCCATCCTTGCCCTTTCATGCCGCGCGATCAATACCCCATCAGGCTGAGCACTTCCTTGCGGCTGCGATTGTCCTCAAGAAACGTACCCATCAGCCGGCTGGTGACCATGCCGACGCCGGGGGTGCGGACCCCGCGCCCGGTCATGCAGCCGTGTTGCGCCTCGATCACCACGGCAACACCATGCGGCTTGAGGTTTTCCCAGATGCACTGGGCCACTTCACTGGTCAGCCGCTCCTGAATCTGCAGGCGCTGCGCAAAGCCGGTGAGCACCCGCGCCAGCTTCGAGATCCCCACCACCTTGTTGCGCGGCAGATAGGCGATGGCCGCCTTGCCGATGATCGGCGCCATGTGGTGTTCGCAATGCGACTGGAACGGAATGTCCTTCAGCAGCACCAACTCGTTGTAGCCGCCCACTTCCTCGAACTGGCGCGCCAGATGCGACGCCGGGTTTTCGCCATAACCCTGACAATATTCCTTCCACGCCCGCGCCACGCGCTTTGGCGTGTCAAGCAGCCCCTCGCGCTCCGGGTCGTCGCCAGCCCAGCGGATCAGCGTGCGGATCGCTTCCTGTACGTGGTCGGGCACGGGAGCCTTGCCGCGCAGCGCATCATCATCTGCATCGTCATGATCGTGGCTGTGGCTCATCGTTCGGTGCTCCCCGGTTCTTGCCCATGGCGCCTTCAGGCGGGGCGTTTCAGTATGCGGCTGCGGAAAAGCCCGCGATGACGATAGAAAGCAAGCATTTCTTCGGGTGCTTCGGGATCAAGTAGTGCCGAATCCGCAAGAACCTTGGCCGCCTCGCTCAGTTCTGGCGGAACATAACGTTCCAAGTGCCGCCCGTTCGCAGGCTGGGCCGCGATCATCGCCGCCATCGACCTGTGGCGATCGAGTTCCGAACCGACAAGGTCGGCGGCAAGGTCGCAATGCTCGCCCAGCAAGGAGTGCCGGATTGCCCTGATCTGCGCCTCGCAGCCGGCGTTGGCGGGGCGCTGTGCGTCGATGAACACATCGCATTCGGTGTCCAGCCCCATCGAACGGTTGTTCCAGTTGGCCGACCCGACCCGCAGGATCTCGTCGTCGATGATCGTCAGTTTGGCGTGGACATAGATCGGCGTTCCCGCCGCGTTGCGGGGTATCCAGATCGACAGGCGATCGGCGTGATCGACCGCCTTCACCGCTGCAAACAGCCTTGCCCGCGCATTGTCCATCGCGGTGTGTTGCAACCACCCATGGCTGGCCAGCGGCATCACCACGACAACCTCGGGCGGATCGGGCTCGGCCAGCCGCTCTGCCAGCGCCTCGGCGATCCGGCGCGAAGCAAAGTACTGGTTCTCCGCATAGATGAACCGCTGCGCGCGGCCAATCTGCTCGACCGCCAAAGCCTCGACTTCGCGCACGGCCGAGATGTCGCGCCAGGCCGACCGCGTGCGCGCGATACCCACTTCAACGTCGGTGAATTCGGCTGCGACCCGGTTCGGCCAGGCAGATTCGGTTTGCGGCAGGCAGGGCGCAAGAGGCTTCCCGCCCGCCTGCGCCCAACGTTGCCGCCCCAGATCGCCGAGCGCGCGCGCGGCCTCGCCTTCGAGCATCAGCGAACTGTCATGCCATGGGCCGAAGGTTCGCAGACCGCCGGGCAAGCGTCGCCGCTGGTCCTTTTCGCGGTGCTCGCGGGTATCCCAGCGCTCAGCGGTCATGTCGATGCCGCCGCACATCGCAACTTTGTCGTCGATCACCACGATCTTCTGGTGGTGACTGCACCCCAGCGGGTGCGCGCTGTCCAGTCGGTACGTGATGCGCGGATGCAGGGCCCAGCGCAGCAGATCCCACACCATGGTGCCGCGCAACAGCGCCTTCATCGCGCCGAAGTTCCACTTGAGCAGGCGAACATCCAGCCCCGGACGGCGATTTGCCAGCCACATGATGAAGGCGCCCAGTCGCGCAGGCGCGACCTTGCGACGCGGCAGGTTCCACCACCGCCGCCCCTCACCCACCAGAATGCGGGTATCGAAGTCCCAGCCGATCAGCAGGATACGTTGTCGGGCCTGCACCATTGCCGCGCGCATATGCACGAAATAGGCCGCTCCATCGATGATCAGGTGCGCCCTGCTGGCATGGGCATAGCGCCACACGGATGGCGAAACGCCGATATCGGCCGTTTCAGGAGATGAAGGTTCAGCAGACATCGACCAGCAAGATATGGTCCGCGCAGGCCGAAAGTTCCAGCCTCGATGCAATCCGCCGCACCGAAATCGTCAATATCGGCCTGATCGATGCTATCGAGCGGGGAGTCGGATGCAGTTGCTGCGGCTCATGCTAGCGCCGCGCCGCCTTGGAAATGGCGCTATCAGCGTAGCGGGATCACCAGCTCGTCGGGGTGCGCAACGTTCAGATCCTTGCGCAGCAATTCACCGACCAGATCGGGATCGGCGTGGCGCGGATCGAGCAGTTCGACACGGTTCTTCAACCGGTCACGCTCAGCCGAAAGCTGCGCCACCTCGGTCTGGCGCTGTTCGAGCAGGCGTGCGTTTTCCGACCAGGCAAGCGCACCGCTTGGCCCGGCGATCGCTACCGCACCCATAAACAGCAAAGCAAGCAGCGCCAAAGACTGCGTCACGCTTTCGCGCGGCAACTTGAGACGGTGATGGGCGGGGCGGCGTTTCATTGCCTTATTAAGAATCACAATTGTTGCTCGGGTTCAACCCCGTTTAACGCCATCTTGCCGGATAAATGCGTAGTGATGACAGAAACGCGTCGGCCGGACCGTGCGGAATGGCCCCTGACGACTACCAACGGGCGCCGGGGCTGCGCTTGCGAGTCTCAAGTTCAAGCCGGTCACGCCCCTTGGCCTTTGCGGTATAGAGCGCGATTTCGGCCGCGCGCATGGCGGCATCGGCGCTGCGCGCCATCCGCGCGACTCCACCGCTGGCGCTGGTGCGCACAATGGCATTGCCGACCACGCGCGCCTGATCGGAAAATGTGCTGAGAATGCGCTGACAGACCGCCTCGGCCTGTTCCGGGCTGGCCTGAGGCAGCAGCACGCCGAACATCTCCCCGCCGACGCGCGCGACCATGTCTTCGCCGCGCACTTGCGCCCGCGCCAGACCGGCGAACAGCACGAGCACGCGGTCCCCGACTTCCTGGCCGAACTGGTCGTTGATCTGCTTGAAATGATCGAGGTCGAACATCGCGATGCAGCCGACATTGGGGGCGTCCTGCGCCTGTCCGTCGAGGCAGTGCTGCAGCATGGCGATGAACGCGCGTCGGTTGGCCAGCCCGGTCAGCGGATCGGTCAGCCCGGCTTCGGCCAGACGCTGCTCGAAGGTCTTGCGCTCGTCGATGTTGCGCAAGATCGCCACCGCGCCATGGTGGCCGCCTGCTTCATCGATCAGCGGATGGACGCGCAGTTCGAACCAGCCACCGTCGGCGTCAGGACCGCGCAGGGCTGCTCCGGCCCGAAATTCATGCCACTGTCCGTCCGACTTTCCATGGATGGCCAGATCGTGCAGCCGCGCCACATCATCGGCCTTGGTCGCGTTGAACAGCGACGGCAGGCTAGCGCCGAGCAAGGCTTCGGGCTTGATGCGACCATGCTGCGCCACCGCGGGTGAAGCGTAAGTGATCATGCCCGAAGCATCGGTCCGCAGCACGATCTCACTCGCGTTTTCGCCCAGCAGGCGCGCGATCGCACGGGTTTCGAGCAACTCCTGTTCGGCCGCAGCACTGTCGCGGCGGGCGCGTTGCATGCGCCTCGCCCGCACAAGGCCACTCCCGGCCAGAACGACCAGCGCCGCCAGTGCTACCGGCACCGACCGATCGGCAGCACTTGCGCCGCCAGCGATCAGCGCAAGGCAAAGCAGAACGAAATCGAGATCTGGCAGGAAACGGGCAACCCTCATCATCAAAGGGGCATGCGCCCGCTATCTTACCGAGCCGCAAAGAGGCCCGGTTAACGCGCGCTTGACCTAACTCTATGGAATCACCGCAAAGCGGGTTGCAGCGCAACAATGCCACGGTCCGTCGGCCCGCCGTCTCGCTTCATCGGCAGTTCTGATCCGATCGCAGTTCCGTTCATCGCACCGACAGTTACCGGCCGACAGTCCGGCCTTGGCAGGGTGGAACAAGGGGCGATCCGCAAACGAAGGGAACCGACGATGAACCAATCAAAACTAGTGCTGCTGGTTGCCGCGACGATGCCGATGATCCTTGGCGGTTGCGCCACGACCGGGTCGGTCAAGCGCGCGCAGGCATCAGCCGATCAGGCCATGACCCGCGCCAATGAGGGCTTTGATGCTGCGGGCAAGGCGCAATCGAGCGCCGATGCTGCCGGTAGCGCGGCACAGCGCGCACAGGCCAGTGCCGACGCCGCCGCAGCGGCCGCTCAAGGGGCCGGAGCGTCCGCACAAGGCGCCCTGGCGACGGCGCAGGCTGCTCAGGCTGGCACGGCACGCATCGGTGGGCTGGAAACGCGCCTGCGGCGTCTGGAGCACTGGAAATGGGCCCAGACCCACAAGAAGAAGGCGCATAAGCATCGCCATCACCATGCCGCCAAGTCCGCGACGCAGGCCAAGGGCACCTGAATTGCCCCGCGATACCCGGCGCGACCCAATCAGGGCGCCGGGTATCGCGGAACCGGTTGAGGCTTAGTTCCGGCCCTCGTGCGCCTCGTCTGCCAGCCAGCGGTCATGGCTGGCATCGGACGCCAAACCGGCGGCATCGCGCGCGGCCAGGGCGCGGCGGATCTCGCCATGGCGCTCCTCGTCGATCGGGAAGCCGTGGATGATCGCGGCAGAGATGAGGTGCGCAATCGCCGGCCCTAGCGCGAACACCGCCTTGAGCCCGAACAGGGCCGATGCGGTGCTGGCGTGGTTGGGATCGAAGCCCAGCGCTCCGACCAGCGGCAGCGCGATCCCGACCGCCAACGCCAACCCGGCCTTGTCCGACAGCGAGAACACCGAGAAGAACAGGCCGATGCGGTCGTGTCCGGTTTCCAGCCGGTGTGCGTCGGCAACGTCGGCAACGATCGAGCGCAGCATCAGGTTGCCCGAACCTTGCGCCAGTCCCTGCGCGGTTGTCAGCGCCAGCAACAGTGGCCATCCGCCCGGCGCCACCAGCAGCAGCGCGAGGTTGATCGTCATCTGCAGCAATTCACCGGCAACGGCCGCGCGCCCCTTGCCAACGCGGCGGCCGATCGCGAGCCAGATCGGACAAGCCAGAATGCCGAAAACGTACTGGTAAAGGAACAGCGCGGGCGCCAGCGCGGGGCTGTTCATGTAATGCGCGACGAAGAACACGAACAGCGCGGTACGGATGCCCTGCCCCAGCCGCACGGCTCCATTCGACGCCAGCACGCGCAGCAGCAGCTTTTCACGCAGCACGAACCCGATCGTTTGGCGCAAGTGCAGCGGCGGCAGCGGACCCTTGGCCGGCTCCGGTTCGGGCAGTGCACCCAGCCCCAGCGGCAGCGTGATCGTCAGCAGCAGGAATACCATTGCCCCCATCGCCGCCAGTTGCGCGGCGGGCTGGCCTGCCAAGCGGGTGGCAAGCAGGCTTGGCAGTACCAGCGCCAGCAACAAGGCGAGCGCGGTCATGACCATGGCATACGTCGCGATGCGGGTCCGTTCGTGATATTGCGCGGAAAGCTCGCCGGTCCATGCGGCCAGCGGCGTCGCGATCATCGAATAGCCGAGATAGAGCACGAACAGCGCCGCCGACAGCGCGAATGGTCCGAACGAGGGTGGCGGCAGGAACGCGGCAAAGGCGCCAAGCGCGAACAGCACCGAGCCGCCCACGATCCACGGCCGACGCCGACCGAACCGGCTGCGGGTGCGGTCGGACAGCAACCCGATGGCCGGGTCGATTACCGCGTCCCACAGCCGCGCAAGCAGGAAAATCGCGCCGATCGCGGGCAGGCTCAACCCGAACAGGCTGGCATATAGCGGTGGGACATAAGTGGTGAGCGGCGCTTCCACCGCCGCCAGCGGCATGACCATGGCGGCAAAGCGCAGCAGTCTGAGCGGCCGGGGACCAGCACTTTGGACTTGGTCTGAGGCTACCGGAGCGGTTGCCGAGGCGAATTGGGTGGCCATGGTCGTGGGATCAGCCTCTGGCTAAAGTCTGGCGAATGCAAAGTCGGAAAAACGCAAAGCGAGAGCCGGAACCGCCCGTGCGGTTCCGGCTGCTGAACATCAGAACTTGCGTGCAACCTGAACGCCGAACGAGCGGCGGTCGGACAGGATCTCGATGGTCGGCGCGCTGCCCGTGGCCGGGCTGAACGTGGCGGCATAGATCTTGTTGAACAGGTTCTTCGACCACAATCCGGCGGTCCACTTGCCGTCGAGCGTGCGGATGCCGATACCTGCATTGACGACGGCGATGGGGGCCTGCCAACCATACACCGAGCGCGGATTGATATAGGCGATGCGCGACTTCCACGTGGTGTTGGCATAGCCGGTCAGCGCGATCGCGTCGTTCACCGGCGTGTCGAGGTCGACCCCGCCCTGCAACGTCCACTTGGGTGCATTGCGCAACTGGTATCCGGTCAGGCTGAGCGTGGTCGCCGCGGCGGCAACACCTTGTTGCGTCGCCAGATAGGCCTGAAATTCAAGGGGTGCTGGCGAGTTGTCGTAGCTGAGGTACTTGGCATCGTTGTACGCGGCGTTGGCATAGACCGTCACGCCTGCGGTCGGACGACCGGCCACCTCAAACTCGAACCCGCGCAGCCGCACCTTGCCGACGTTGCCCAGATAGGCGCCGAAGCTGGGATTGGTCTGGTCGATCTGGGTGTCCTGATAGCCCTTGATGGTGTTGTTGTAGAGGTTGAGGTTGGCGGTCAGCTTGCCGCCTGCCCAGGTCGTCTTGATCCCGCCTTCGAAGTCCAGCGACTTTTCGGGCTGGGTCAGAACCACCGCCGCCTGCGAAAGCGTCGCCGCGGTGTTGGCTGCGCCAGACTTTTCACCATAGCTGGCAGAGGCATAGAGCAGGATGTTGTCATTCACCTTGAACGACGGGTTGACCAGCCACGCCACCGAGCCGCGGCTCGAACGGTCGCCGATCGCATAGACACCGCCGAGCGCTGCGGGCGTGCCGCCGAGGCTTGCCAGCACCGCTGCGCGGGTTCCCGCCAGCACCGGGAGCGCCAGCGTCGCGCCGCCGATGCTGTACCCGGCGACATTGGCCCGCTTGGTTTCATGCGTGTACCGCACGCCACCGGTGATCGAGAAAGCGTCGTTCACGTGCCAGGTCGCCTGACCGAACCCGGCGAGGCTGTCGACCTTGAGCTTGCCATCGCGGTCATATTCGACGCCGTTCAGCACCGCCGAAGGCACCCCCGGTGCAACGAGGAATGTCGAGGCATCCTTGAACAGGATCGTGCGCAGGTTGCTGCGCAAATCCTCGTGCAGGAAGTACGCGCCCACGGTCCAATCGACCTTGCGGGTGCCCTTCGATGCCAACCGCACTTCCTGCGAATACTGATCGACGTCAACGTCATAGCCGCCGCGCAGGATCGCCAGCGGGGTGTAGTCACTGTCGTTGTACGGGCGGAAGTACAGGCGGCGCCACGCCGTCACGGCGGTCAGTTCGGCCCCGCCCAGATCGGCGTTGACCTCGTTCGACAAGCCATCGGTGCGGCTGGTCAGACGCTGCTGGTTGTCGAGGTTGGCGTTGTAGGGCACCGCGAAGCTGGGGTTGTAGCCGAACCTTGCGATGAGCTTGTTGGTCCAGCTTCCCGCGCGCGCGCCAGTGGGGTTGGCGGCGGTGGAAAACACCGAACCATCGGTCTTGAGGTTGAAGTTCACATCGCCTGCGGGCGGATAGAAGTTGTTGTATTCGTGGGTTTCGTAGTGCTCGGCGATCAACCGGCTCGACACCGACGGGCTGGGCGTGAACAGCAGTTGCCCACGCACCGACCAGCGGTTGTTGTTGAGGTATTTGACCCCATCGACCTTGTTGGGGATCCAGCCACCGCCCTGGCTGGTGGCAAACGTCAGGCGGGCGGCCAGTTTGTCATCGACCAGCGCCCCGGTGGCGTTGGCGCGCACCTGCCAGGCGTTGTTCTCGCCATACGATGCGCTGACCTTCAGCGAGGGGTCGAAGCTGGGCTTGGCGGTCTTGACGATCACCGCGCCGATCGTGGTGTTCTTGCCCAGCAGCGTGCCCTGCGGGCCGCGCACCACTTCGATGCCTTCAAGGTCGACGAAGTCCAGCCAACTGAACCCGACGTGCGTGAAGAACACGTTGTCGACGATCAGGCCAACGCCGCCTTCGGCACCATCGTTGCTGGCATTGCCGCCAAGGCCTCGGATGAACAGGCCCGACACGCGGGTGTTCTGCTGAAGAGCGCTGAAGTTCGGCACCTTGAGCGCGTAGTCGGCCACGCGGTCGAGGTGTTGCGCGGCGAGTTCGAGCCCGCTGACCGTGCTGATGGCCAGCGGCACATCCTGCAGCTTTTCGTCGCGACGGCGGGCGGTGACGGTGATCGTCTCAACGCCAATACCGGCGTCAGGGGCATCCACAGCGGGAGCCTCCGTTGCGGGGGCTGCGGCGTCGGCAGCGAGGGCCGGAGTGGCGACGGCCGATGCAAACAGCGATGCGGCAAAGAGTGACGCGCCAAGCGCGACGGATGACGTTGAAGAAAGTGCGAAACGCATGTCGGTTGTGTCCCTGAACCTGAAATCGTGGGGCGCGAGGCCTGACGGACCGAGACTGGCGAACCATGGCTGGCCGGTGCCCTCGGCCTGCAGCGACTACGCCATGCACACAGGCGCCCCGGCGCGGACCTCCATCCGCAAAACCCGGCCGTGTCATTCGCATCATCGCGGGCCGAGGCCTGGCGTGGTCGCCCCGGCTTCGCATATCGGCGCGCCAAGCCTTCTCGGCTGCGGTTCGCGCTGACAACCTCCACCTATTTAGTTGAGAATGTCGCGTCAATCGGGTGGTCGGCACCAAATCCCTCTGCATGAGTAGGATTTCTTTCGAGGGCGAAAGTCCGACTGCCCTTCAGAGTGCACCGCCAAACAAAGGAAAGGCCGGTAATCCTTATGCCTCGGTCGGCCGCCCGCCCCTGCATTGCCGCCAATCCGGAGAACCGGCGCTGCTGCATATCTCCGGCAAAACATTTGTATCGCATTGGCAAGCATGGATTGGCTGGACATATTCCTATCACTTTAATAGGAAATGGATCAGACCTGTCGGGAAGCTTCCTTTGCCTCCTCGCAAGTCGGTGCCGGGGCGACCACGCCAGGTATGCAAGCGCAAGTGCCGCCGCTCGATCACATCGCAGCGCAGCCCCTGCCCACTGCAAGCGTCATTCAACCCAAACGTTTCCCCTGCACTGGCCGCGATCCGTCCCGGCCGAACCCACTTCAGGAGTCAGCCATGGCCAGCATTGTCGCGACTTATCCCAATGCCAAGGATTCCAACTCGCCGCTCGACATACAGCCGGTTGCCGGCCGCATCGGTGCGGTGATCAACGGCGTCAACCTTGCCGATGACCTCGACGATGCGACGATCGCAGCGATCGATGCGGCCGTTGTCCGTCACAAGGTGGTATTCTTCCGCAATCAGACCGGCCTGACCGATGCCGCGCACGAGGCATTTGCCGCACGTTTCGGCGATCCGGTGGCGCATCCGACCGTGCCCGTGGCCGAAGGCAGCCGCTACCTGCTCGAACTCGACAGCAAGGAAGGCTATGCCGCTTCGAGCTGGCACACCGACGTGACCTTCGTCGATGCCTATCCCAAGGGCTCGATCCTGCGCGCGCTGACCATTCCCGAAGCTGGTGGCGATACGTTGTGGGCCAATGGCGAGACGGCTTATGACGGCTTGCCCGAACCGCTGCGTCAGCTTGTCAACACCTTGTGGGCGGTGCACAGCAACGATTACGACTACGCTGCGCTGCTCGCCAACGTACCCGGCGGCAAGGATTCGGACGAAGGTCGCCAGCGCACGGCCTATCATCGCAGCGTGTTTGCCGCGACCGTCTATGAAACCGAGCACCCGGTGGTGCGCGTCCACCCGGTTTCGGGCGAGCGCAGCCTGCTTCTGGGCCATTTCGTGAAGCGCTTTGTCGGGCTCAACGAGGCGGATTCACAGCGGCTGTTCCAGATCCTGCAGGACCACATCACCCGTCCCGAAAACACCGTGCGCTGGCGCTGGCAAGCGGGCGACGTGGCGTTCTGGGACAACCGCAGCACGCAGCACCGCGCCATCGCAGACTTCGGCCTGCAGCGCCGCACCTTGCGCCGCGCAACCGTGAATGGCGACGTGCCGGTCAGCATCGACGGACGCCACAGCCGCACCGTGCGCAAGGAAACCGCAGCGGCTTCGGCTTGATCTGCACTGGACACGCCGTCCCGGTCAGTGGCACCATCGATCGGGACGGCGCTCAAATCGCCGCAAAGAAGAGGATCGCGAGATGGCAATCGAAGTGCGCCCGCATGGCCGGGTGGGTGCGGAAATACTCGGCATCGACCTTGCCGAGGGGCTCGATGACGAAGCGGTTGCGCTCGTCCGCTCGGTATTTGCCGATCATGGCGTGGTGTTTTTTCGCGATCAGACGCTGACCGAGCAGCAGCACATCGCCTTTGCCCGGCAAATCGGGCAGATCAACATCAACCGCTTCTTTGCCGCCCATCCCGACTTTCCCGAGATCGCGCTGGTGGTCAAGGAACCGGACCAAAAAGACAACATCGGCGGTGGCTGGCACACCGACCATTCGTATGACGCGGAGCCTGCGCTCGGGTCGATCCTGGTCGCGCGCGAACTGCCCCCCGAAGGCGGCGCCACCAGCTTCGCCTCGATGTATGCAGCCTATGACGCACTGCCCGACCACTTGAGAGCGCGGATCGACGGGGCCAGCGCGGTGCATTCGGCGAAGCATGTGTTCGGCAGCAAGCCGACAGCCTATGCCTCGACTCAAGACACGCGCGGCGGGCGGATCGGCAATTCTGCGGCCGCCGACGTGCTCGAAGATGTGATTCACCCGGTGGTCATCACCCACCCGCTCAGCGGCAAGCGCGCGCTTTACGTGAACCCCGGCTTCACCATCGGCATCGTTGGTCTGCCCGCCGAGGAATCGACCGCCCTGTTGCTCGAACTCTATGCCCATTGCGTGAACCCTGCCTTCCATTCGGTGTTCGAATGGCAACCGGGTTCGATCGCGCTATGGGACAACCGGGCAACCTGGCATTTCGCGCACAACGATTACCACGGGCACCGCCGCGAAATGCACCGCATCACCATCGAAGGCGAAGCGCTGCACTGAGTTGACGATTCCGGCCTGAGCGGTTCAGGCTTCGGTCGGAACCTGATCGGACGCTTCGGTGTGGGGCGCATCGTCGTGGGGCGCGATCGCTGATGCCAGCGTGCGGTTTTCAAGGATCGTGTTGGCCGCATCGCGCACTTCGGAAAACACCTTGCGCAACGCGCAGCGTGCTTCACTGGTGCAATCCTCGCACCGCTCATAGAAATTGCGGCTCACGCAAGGCAGCATGGCAATGGGCCCGTCGGTCGCGCGCAGGATGTCGGCAAAGCTGATCAGGTCGGCCGGACGTGCCAGCCTGTACCCCCCCGCATTGCCGCGGGTGCTGGTGACGATTCCGGCCCGACGCAAGTCGCTCATGATCGTTTCGAGGAACTTGCGGGGGATGCTCTCCTGCTCGGCGATGGCCGAGACCTGCTGCGGCGAGCCATCTCCACGGGCAATGGCAAGCAAAGCCTTGAGGGCGTAACGGGCGCGTTGCGAGAGCATGCGTGATCCGGTTTCCTGTGGTCGCTGCAAGGGTGAGCAGGTGGATGGCGAAGGTTTGCGGCATGGCGGCCGGGTGAAGTCGGCTCAGGAAGCGGTCTGCTCGTCGTCGCCCGCGTCCGGGTCGTCAGCCTCCCCGGTATCGGTGGCCGGAGGGTAGAGCGGATACCATGGTTGCCCCGCTGCCAGCCGCAGCGCCTGCAATCCATCGCGCAGCACCGCGACATGGCGATAGCCCAGTGATTGCAATGTCCTTGCCGCCAGCACGCTGCGCATCCCCGCCGCGCAATAGAGCACGATCGACGTATCCTTGTCGTCCACTGCATCGGTGATCGTGTATTCGAGCTGTCCGCGCGAAAGATGGACGGCACGCGCCAATGGGGGGTTGCGGCGCAACTCGCTCTCATCGCGAACATCGACCAGAACGGCACCTTCCGCAACGCGGCGGCGCATGTCGTCGGCGTCTATTTCCTCGACCTCGGTGCGCGCGACCTGAACAAGGCGCTTGAAGTCGTCGAAATCGGGCATGGTGTTGTCTCGTCCGGTCAGACCCTGGCCATGCGCCGAACGTGACGGACGGCGCAGTCTGAACCTTCGGGCTACTCCAACGGAGCCACCCGCTCAAGCGGGTTGAACGCGCCTCGCGCCGGGGCATTGGACTGCACAGCAGTTCTCATCTCCATATGAGTTATGGAAATATATCAATATTTTTATTATAAAACAGATATTTAAACGTTACCCAAGAGCAACTTGAGCATTCAAATCCTACTGTCACAGTATGAATTGAATGCTATGATCGGACAAGGTTATCGTCCCTTCCATCCACCCTCATACAGGATTTGGCGCCATGTCGGTCGACCTCGTCGAAAAACCCTCGCCCAGCACCACCACCCCTTCGTCGCAGGCTGCTGCACTGACGGTCAAGCCGCTCACCCCGATCCTCGGCGCCGAAGTCGGCGGCATCGACTTGCGACAGGAACTTGACGCGCAAACCGCGGTACGGGTGCGCGAAGCGTTGCTGGCGCACAAGGTACTGGTGTTCCGCGACCAGCCTTTGACCGATGACGAGCAGATCCGCTTCTCGCGCATCTTCGGCAAGGTGACGCCAGCCCATCCGATCACCAACGGCCTGCCCGACCAACCGGCAATCATGCAAAACGTGAAGAGCGTTATGACCAGCCGCGTCAACGAGCTCGATGCCGTCGCGCGCCAGCAGCTGCGTGCCAACAGCAAGGGCCGCCGCCTGCGGGGCTGGCACACCGACATCACGTTTGTCGCCAACCCGACCAGCGTCACGATCTTGCGCGGATTGGAAATTCCCGATGGCGCTGGCGACACCGCATGGGTCGATCTGGAAGCGCTCTATGCGGCGCTGTCACCCGCATTCCAGCAACTGGTCGACGGGCTGACTGCCGTGCACGGGCGCGATGATGCCCGCATCGGTTACACGCCGCAGCCGCGCGACGACGGGCGCACGACCGGTCCGTTCCTGTCCGAACACGCGCTGGTGCGCATCCACCCGGAAACGGGCCGCAAGTCACTGTTCGTCAACCCGGTGTTCCTGAAGTACATCCCCGACCTGACCGACGCCGAAGGCGCAGCGCTGCTCGATTACCTGTTTGAAGAACAGGCTGGCCGGATCGACCTACAAGTGCGCGTGCAATGGCGCACCAACGACATCGTGGTGTGGGACAATCGCAATACATCGCACTGGGGTCCGCTCGACGAGATCCACTTTGCCGCAGAGCGCATCGTCCGTCGCACGACGGTGGACCCGGAATACACCACCGGTCCCACCGGCTTCCGCTCGCGCCAGATCGTTGGCGAACCGTTCTATACGCTTGACTGACGCCTTGGCGGGTCGGCGGCGGACAACCTGACCGTCGCCGACCCGACAGAAGAAAGACGGGAGAGCCCAAGGCCGCGCGGTTGCGCGAACGTCGAATACTTTGGGTGGATGGTGCGCCCGACGGGATTCGAACCCATGGCCCCCAGATTAGGAATCTGGTGCTCTATCCGGCTGAGCTACGGGCGCCCCGCGTTTTCCTTAAGGGAGCGGGAGGCTTCATGCAACCGCCTGAGCGTGAGCCCTGGCGCTGCGGCATGTGGCTCAGTTCACTTCGCCCGGCGGGGCGAACGGCACGATGACGGGGGCGATGTCGATGCCTTCGTCGATCAGCGCTCGCGCTTCTTCGGGGCTGGTGCGGCCGTGGACTTGCGCTTCGGCCTTGTCGCCATAGTGCATGGCGCGCACATCATTGGCGAACTTGTCGCCAACCCAGGTTGACGCCTTGAGTGCCTCGGCTTGTGCCAGGGCGAAGGCTCGCAACGCGGCGACCGCTTGCGGAGGCAATGATGGCGCTGCTGCGGCGGGCTCTAAGGCGACAGCTTGCGCCAAAGCTGGCGCCGCTGCGGGTACCTCAGGTGTTGCCTGCGCCATGGACTGGTTGCCTTTGCGGCCGACATGCGGCGCCATCACCGCCTTGGCCACATCACCCGAGCCGCACACCGGACATGTCACCAACCCGCGTTCACGTTGCTGCTCAAACTCGGCCGATGAACCGAACCAGCCTTCGAAACGGTGCGCACTTGCGCGGCATTCAAGGTCAAATACGATCATGATGCGCTGTAATTGGGGATGGATTGCTTGTTGGCAAGGCTTGGCAACTGGCGACGTACGGCCGCCAAACGGGCCGGGTCGATCGTCGCGAACCCAAGACCGGCGCCGCCCCCCATATCGAGCAGAACATCACCCCACGGATCGACGACGAGGCTGTGGCCATATGTCTCGCGCCCGTCCTGATGCTGGCCGACTTGTGCGGCGCTGATGACAAAGGCGCTCGCTTCAACCGCACGGGCGCGTTGCATCAGGTGCCAATGTGCTTGCCCGGTCGGGACGGTGAACGCGGCGGGAACGGCAATCGCGTCGCACTGGCGGCGGCCAAGCTCCTCGAACAATGCAGGGAAGCGGATGTCATAGCAGATCGCCAGACCCAGCCGGCCGACTGGCGTGTCGACCGTCACCACCGCGTCGCCGGGGCGAAACGCGGCAGATTCCCGCCAGCTTTCCCCCGTCGCCAGATCCACATCGAACATGTGGATCTTGTCATAGCGCGCGACGATGGACCCGGCTGCATCGATCACGAAGGCGCGGTTGGCCCAGCGCCGGTCCGCGCCGTCGCTCGATGCCTTTACCCCCAGCGAGCCGATGTGCGCCCAGATACCCGCCTTGGCCGCAGCTTGCCGGACCACATCGAGCACCGGGTTGTCCTCCTCGGCAACGATATGCGAGGTCGCGCGGGCGCGATCGCGGTCGATCAGGCCCGACATTTCGGGGGTGAACAACATCGCTGCGCCAGCGTCGGCAGCACGGGCGACCGCATCGGCAATGGTTCGTGCGTTTTCAAGCGGATCGATGCCGCTGGTCATCTGCAGCAGCGCGACCTTCACCGCCCCCTGCGCCACGTTGTCGATCACAGGCCGAGCAAGGGATCGAGGCCACCGCGAGCGTTGAGCGCGGCCAGATCATCGGACCCACCGATCAGTTGGCCACCGATGAACACTTGCGGCACCGTGCTGGCACCGGGGGCTCGTTCAAGCATTTCGACGCGCTTGGGACCACCCATGGTGATGTCGTATTCCTCGATCGCCACACCCTTGCTCTCGAGCAAGGCCTTGGCGCGATAGCAATAGGGGCAACCCCACTTGGTGTAGATCTCGACCTTCGGGGTGGTTGTCTGGGCTGATGCAGGTTCGCTCATCGTGACCTCTTGAAAACGGCTTCGCCTAACACACATGGTGTTTTGTGTCATGCGCCGCAAGGGCGGGCATGGCCACAAACGAAGCGCCGCCCGGACGCCACATGGGTCCGTCAGCGGCAATGCAGATTGCTCAAACCTTGAGGATATTGCCATGAACCGTTTCGATTTCACTCCCTATCGTCGCACCACCGTCGGTTTCGACCGGCTGTTCGATCTGCTTGAACGGCAGGCCCGCGCCAACGCCAGCGACAACTACCCGCCCTTCAACATCGAGCGCCGGGGCGATGACAGCTATCGCATCACGCTGGCCGTGGCCGGTTTCAAGCCCGACGACATCGACATCACCGCCCAGCAGAACCTGCTGGTGGTGAAGGGCAACAAGGCCGAGGCGGACGAACGCCAGTTCCTCCACGTGGGCATTGCCAACCGTGGCTTTGAACGGCGCTTCGAACTCGCCGACTTCGTGCGCGTGGAAGCGGCCGATCTGGCCGACGGCCTGCTGACCATCGACCTTGTACGCGAAGTGCCCGAGGCGATGAAGCCCAAGAAGGTGCTAATCGGCGCGCAGGCCAATGTCCCGTTGTCGGTGATCGAAGGCAGCGCCAACGCCGCCTGAACGTTTGGTTGACCGATTGAACGACGGGGGCGAACCGCAATGGCTCGCCCCCGTTTCGTTATGTCAGACCAGGCGCGCCTGCTTGACAGCAGCCGCGATGAATTCGCGGAACAGCGGATGCGGATCGAACGGGCGGCTCTTGAGTTCCGGGTGGAACTGCACGCCGACGAACCAGGGATGGTCTGGCCGCTCGACGATTTCGGGCAGCAAGCCATCGGGTGACATGCCCGAGAACACCAACCCGCCCTTTTCCAGCGCTTCGCGATAGGCGCCGTTGACTTCGTAGCGGTGGCGATGGCGCTCGCTGATCGTCGTCGCGCCATAGATGCTGGCGACATGGCTGTTGCCATCGAGCTTGGCCTCATAGGCGCCGAGCCGCATCGTGCCGCCCAGATCGCCGCCTTCGGCGCGGGTTTCGAGGCCCTCGGGCGTCATCCACTCGGTGATGATACCGACGACAGGCTGGTCGGTCGGACCAAACTCGGTGGAACTCGCGTCAGGAATGCCGGCGGTATTGCGCGCCCCTTCGATGCAGGCCATCTGCATGCCAAGGCATATGCCGAAGAACGGCACTGCACGCTCGCGGGCAAAGCGCACGCTGGCGATCTTGCCTTCGGTGCCGCGTTCGCCAAAGCCACCCGGAACCAGAATGCCGTGCATCGGTTCGAGGTGCGCGGCGATCTCGCCGTCCTCCTTCTCGAACAGTTCGGCGTCGATCCAGCGGACATGGACCTTGACGCGGTTGGCCATGCCACCGTGCGCCAACGCCTCGTTCAGCGACTTGTAGGCATCCTGCAGGCCGACGTACTTGCCGACAACGCCGATGGTCACTTCGCCTTCAGGGTTCTGATAGCGGTCGACGATATCGACCCACGTCGAAAGATCGGGTTCGGGCGCGGTCAGGCCGAAATGACGCAGCACTTCGTTGTCGAGCCCTTCGGCGTGATACTGCAGGGGAACGGAATAGATGCTTGGCGCATCGAGCGCGGGGATCACCGCTGATTTGCGCACGTTGCAGAACTGCGCGATCTTGGCGCGCTCGCCTTCGGGCAGCGGCTTTTCGCAGCGGCACAGCAGGATGTCGGGCTGGATGCCAAGCCCGGTCAATTCGCGCACCGAATGCTGCGTCGGCTTGGTCTTCAACTCACCGGCCGCCGCGATATAGGGAACCAGCGTGACGTGGACGAAACAGGTCTGCTCGCGCTCAAGCTCGTTGTGCAACTGGCGCAGCGCTTCGATGAAGGGCAGCCCCTCGATGTCACCCACCGTCCCGCCAATCTCGCACAGCACGAAGTCGAGATCCTCGGTTTCGGCTTGCGCGAAGTCCTTGATCGCGTCGGTCACGTGCGGGATCACCTGCACGGTAGCGCCAAGATAGGCGCCGCGGCGCTCCTTGGCGATGATGTCGCGATAGATACGGCCCGACGTAATATTGTCCGCCTGCCGCGCCGAAACGCCGGTGAACCGTTCGTAGTGGCCAAGATCGAGGTCGGTCTCGGCTCCGTCGTCGGTCACATAGACCTCACCGTGCTGATAGGGGCTCATCGTGCCCGGATCGACGTTGAGATAGGGATCGAACTTGCGGATCCGCACGCGATATCCGCGCGCCTGCAGCAATGCCGCGAGGCTTGCCGCCATGAGACCTTTGCCGAGCGAGGAGACCACGCCGCCGGTGATGAAAATATACCGCGCCATGGGAGACGAGCCTTAACGATAGTGGTTGCACACACGCAAGCGGTTGCCGCAAAAATCGTTGCGGCAATCCACAAGCATCTACAAAACGAAACCGCAGAACGAACACGCCAACAGGCGACCTGAGCCACAACCCGAATGTGCGGGGCATGGCTGGTCGCCGAAAACGTTTAACGAGCGCCGCCGGAAAGCAAAGCTCCCGGCTTGGCGCCCTCATGCTGGCAGACTGTTACTTCTTCGCGGCATTGCCCAGCGGATCGGCCGGAGCCGAAGTTGCCGGAGCGGGCGCGGCCGGAGCCGCAGCCGGGTTGGTCTGCGCCGCGCCCGGTGCCGGGACACCTTGCGCCGGGGCGAGCGGATCGGCTGGCGCCTGCTGCACCGGAAGGCTCCGGTTGAGCGAGGTGTCGATCTTGTGACCGCCCGTCGCACCAACGGCGAGCGCCGCCAAAGCCACCGAAAGCGCCACGAACAGCGCGGCCAGTACCGTAGTGGCGCGGGTCAGGAAGTCAGCCGCGCCGCGCGCCGACATGAAGCCCGACGGGTTACCGCCAACGCCAAGCCCGCCGCCTTCGGACTTCTGGATCAGGATGACCCCGACCAGTGCGGCAGCGACCAGTGCCTGCACCACGGTGAGGAAAATGAAAAACGACATCGTGTTCTGCCTGAAATGGTCCATGCGGACCCGATTTGTGCAGCCGCATCTAGGGAACGCAGCCGCCCGGCGCAAGCGGCTGTTCGCGTTTGCCCTATCCCGAGACGCTGAGAGAGCCTCAGCCCTCGCCCTGCCCGGCCGCCGCCACGATCGGCAGGAAGGCATCGGCCGTCAGGCTCGCCCCGCCGACCAGTGCACCGCCAACTCCTTGCGCGGCAAGCAAACCTGCCGCGTTCTCGGCGTTGACCGAGCCGCCATACAGGATGCGCACTTTCGCGCCAGCATCGCCATAGGCTGCGGTCAGTCGTTCACGCACCGCAGCATGCATCGCGACCACATCTTCCACCGCAGCCACGCGGCCCGTACCGATGGCCCAGACCGGCTCATAGGCGACGGCAAGCTTGTAGGCCTGCGCCGCTTCGAGCGCGGCATCACCCAGCGGAAGCGAGCCATCGACCTGGGCCGAGACCACCGCTTCAGCCTGCCCCGCATCGCGCTCGTGCAGCGTTTCGCCGACGCAGACGATGATGCCCAGGCCGGCGGCGAGCGCGGCATCGGCTTTGGCGCGGATCAACGAATCGGATTCGTGATGGTCACGCCGCCGCTCGCTGTGGCCCAGGATGACGAAATCAGCCCCGATATCGGCCAACATTGCGGCTGAAACGTCACCGGTATGCGCGCCCTTTGCGGCGGTGTGGCAATCCTGCCCGCCGATGCCGATGGCATTGACGGCTTCGCGCAGCAGCCCGACGAACGGGAACGGCGGAGCAAGTGCGATCTGAACGTCGGGATAGCGCAACGCCGCGCGGTCGATCGCGCGCGCCTCTGCCAGCATGGTGCGCGAACCGTTCATCTTCCAGTTGCCCACGATATAAGGTCGATGCGCCATCGGCTGGTCTGCTCCCTAATGACTGGTCCGATTCCCCAATTGCTGGTGGGGCGGCTATCAAATGCCGGGCCGGAATGCAAAACATGCCCGACCCCGATATGGGGATAGCTGCGTATACGCCGTAGTGAAAGCGCCAAAGCTCCGACCCAAAGCGTCGTACCGGAAAGCACCGTTCTGGGCATTGCGGCGGGCGCGATTGGCTCCTAAGGCATCGCGCAACACCAAACTTTTGTGCGAACGGCCCCAATGCTCGCTTTTTTCCGCTCGATGATCCAATCCCGCTTCGGTGCCATCATCGGCGTCGTGTTTCTGCTGTTGATCGCGCTGGCCTTTGCCGGTGCCGACGTTACCGGCCTGCGGACCGGCAACCTGTTGGGCGGCGATGCGGTCGCTACCATCGGTCATGCGGGCCTGTCCGGCAGCGAACTCGACCGCACGATCCGCAGCGCTTATGACAACGAGCGCCAGCAGAACCCCACGCTTACACTCAAGCAGTTCCTTGCCGAGGGCGCGTTCGACGAAGTCCTGCGCGGTCTGATCGATCGTGCCGCGGTGGAGGAGTGGGGCAAGGCTTACGGGATCGGAGCCAGTTCGCGGCTCGTCGACAGCGAGATTGCCAAGCTGCCCGCGTTTCAGGGGCCGGACGGCAAGTTCAGCCAGGCCGCCTATGATCAGTTGCTGGCCCAGCGCGGTCTTTCCGACAAGATCGTGCGCGACGACCTGACCAAGGGCCTGCTTGCCCGCCAGTTGCTCTCACCCGCAGAGCTTGGCGGCACGATGCCGCGCGAGGCGACGATGCGCTTTGCCGCGCTGCTCAAGGAAAAGCGGACCGGCTCGATCCTGTTCATCCCGTCCGATCCGTTCGCGCCCAAGGTGCCTGCGTCCGATCAGCAACTGGCGGCCTTCTATCAGGGCAACACCGCGCGCTATCAGCGGCCCGAGCATCGCACGATCCGCTATGCGCTGCTTGACGACAAGTCGCTCAAGGCGGTGGTGGCCCCCAGCGAGGCAGAGATCCAGCAGCGTTACAAGGCCAATGCCGCGCTTTACGCTGCCAGCGAACTGCGTTCGATAACCCAGGTGATCGTGCCGACCGAGGCGGCGGCCAAGGCGCTTGCCGCCGAAGTGGCAGGAGGCAAGGCGATCGAGGCTGCCGCCGCTGCCAAGGGCCTGTCGGCCAGCAAAGTCGCCGACAAGGCGCGCGATGCGCTTGCGGCGCAAACCTCCAAGGCTGTGGCCGACGCCGTGTTCGCTACGGCCAAGGGCAAGTTCATCACCCCGGCCAAGGGCAGCCTTGGCTGGACCGTGGCGCGTGTCGATGCCGTCACCACCAAACCCGGCAAGTCGCTTGAACAGGCGCGGGCCGAGATCGTGACCGCGCTTACCGCCGACAAGCGCAAAGCCGCTCTGGTCGATATCTCCACCCGCGCCGAAGAGCAGTTCGAGAATGGCACCAGTCTTGCCGACGTGGCAAAGACGCTTGGCCTGACCCTTGTCACTGCCGAGCCGGTGCTGGCTGACGGCACGCTCTATGCCAAGCCCGGAACCGCTGCACCGACCGACGTTACGCCGCTGATCCAGGCAGCGTTCGGCATGGACCGCGAAGGTCAGGCGCAAGTTGCCCCGCTTGAACAGGGCGCGCGCTTTGCCCTGTTCGACGTAGCGCAGATCGCTCCGGCTGCCGCACCGCCGCTGGCCGAAGTCAAGACCCAGGTGGCGCGCGACTATGCCCTCCAGCAAGGGTCGGCTGCAGCCAAGGCGGCTGCTGACAAGGTGCTTGCCGCGGTAGCCCGCAAGCAACCCTTGGCCGATGCGGCAAAGGCGCTTGGCGTGACACTGCCCAAGGTCGACGATGTGACGCTGACCCGCGAGCAGGTCAACGCGATGCAGCCCAAGATTCCGGCACCGATCGCGCTGATGTTCACCATGGTCAAGGGCGGCGCCAAGCGGCTTGAAGCACCCAATGGCGCAGGCTGGGTCGTGGTGCAGTTGAAGGATGTCGTGCCCGGCCAGATCGCACCCAACGATCCGGTGATCAGCGCCGCTTCCGGCGAGTTTGGGCGGCTTGTCGGCAAGGAATATGCCGAGGAACTGCGCGCCGCCTTCCGTGCCGAAGTGGGCGTGAAGCGCAACGAGGGCAATATCCGGACGCTGCGTGGTACGCTGGGCGGCGGTCAGTGAGCATGACGCAGGATGGCGGGTGTGACGCGGCAGTCGCGCTGCTCGACGCGGGCAAACCCGCGCTCGTCTGGCGGCGGCTGATACTCGATACCGAAACGCCGGTCGGGGCTGCGCTCAAGCTGATCGAACCGGCGCGCGGCGATTTCCTGCTCGAATCGGTACAAGGCGGCGAAGTGCGCGGGCGCTACAGCCTGCTCGGGCTCGATCCCGATCTGGTGTTCCGCGCCAAGGGCACTCATGCCGAGATCAACCGCATCTGGCGCCATGATCGCGCCGCGTTTGCGCCCTTGCCCGCCGACAGCCTGAGCGAATTGCGTTCGCTGGTAGAGGCCTGCCGCATCGACGTGCCTGAGGGCCTGCCGCCGGTCCTGGCCTGTCTGGTCGGCTATTTCGGGTACGAGACGATCGGCCTTGTCGAAAAGCTGCCACGTGCGCCCGACAGCGCGCTGGATCTGCCCGACATGCTGTTCGTGCGTCCCACGGTTCTGCTTGTATTCGACCGCCTGTCAGACGAGCTGTACGCAGTCGCGCCGGTCTGGGCCGAAGGTGGCGCGGCAAAGGCGGCCATCGATATGGCGTTCGACCGGATCGACGCGGCGCTGGCCCGCTTGTCGGGGCCTTTGCCTGCCGAAGCCCGGCTCGAAGCGCCGCTTGCCATCGAGCGCACGCCGCAGATGGCCGATGGCGAGTACGGCCGCATGGTTGCGCGCGCCAAGGACTACATTGAGGCGGGCGACATCTTTCAGGTGGTGTTGGCGCAACGCTTCACCGCGCCCTTCCCGCTGCCCGCTTCGGCGCTCTATCGCGCGCTGCGGCGGATCAACCCCTCGCCCTTCCTCTATTTCCTCGATCTGCCGGGCTTCGCGCTGGTTGGCTCGTCGCCCGAAATTCTCGTGCGCATCCGCGATGGCGAAGTCACCATCCGGCCGATCGCGGGCACGCGCCCGCGCGGCGCCACGCCGGACGAGGACCGCGCCAACGAAGCCAGCCTGCTCGCCGATCCCAAGGAACGTGCCGAGCACCTGATGCTGCTCGACCTTGGCCGCAACGACGTGGGCCGCGTGGCACAAGCTGGCACCGTGAAGGTCACCGAAAGCTATACCGTCGAGCGCTACAGCCACGTCATGCACATCGTCAGCAACGTGGTCGGCCAGTTGGACACCAAGCGCGCCGACAGCGTCGACGCGCTGTTCGCCGGGTTCCCGGCAGGCACCGTCAGCGGCGCGCCCAAGGTTCGCGCTTGCGAGATCATTGCCGAACTGGAGCCCGAAACGCGCGGAGCTTATGCTGGCGGCGTCGGCTACTTCGCTCCCGACGGCTCGGTCGACAGCTGCATCGTCCTGCGCACCGGCATCCTGAAGGACGGCGTGCTCCACGTGCAGGCCGGTGCCGGGATCGTCGCCGACAGCGACCCGATCTACGAACAACGCGAATGCGAAGCCAAGTCCGGCGCACTTTTCGCCGCCGCCCGCGAAGCCATCAGGGTGGCGAGCGAACCACAATACGGGCAATAGAACGCCATGATCCTCGTCATCGACAACTACGACAGCTTTACCTGGAACCTTGTCCATTATCTGATGGAGCTGGGAGCGCAGGTTGAGGTGGTGCGCAACGATGCCATGTCGGCGGGGCAGGCGATTTCCAGTGGCGCGCAGGGCTTTCTGCTCTCGCCCGGCCCCTGCACGCCCAATGAGGCGGGGATCAGCCTTGAACTGGTCGGCGCGGCGGCTGAGGCCGGGTTGCCCTTGCTCGGCGTATGTCTCGGGCACCAGTCGATCGGCCAGCACTTCGGCGGCAAAGTCGTGCGCGGCGGATTGATGCACGGCAAGACCAGCCCGGTGACGCACGATGGCACCGGGGTGTTCGCAGGGTTGCCCTCGCCCTTCACCGCCACGCGCTATCACTCGCTGATCGTCGAGGACATTCCGGCCGATCTGGTGGTCAATGCGCGCTCGGACGACGGCCACGTGATGGGTTTCCGCCATGCCACGCTGCCGATCCACGGCGTGCAGTTCCATCCCGAAAGCATCGCCACCGAACACGGCCACGCGATGATCGCCAACTTCCTGCGCCTGTGCGGGGTCAATGTGCAAGAAACGGCATGACCGCGCTGCCCGACGTCGCCGAACTGCCGCTGCACGAGGACGAGGCTGAGGCCGCTTTTGGCGCGATCCTCGATGGCAAAGTCGCGGATGATGCCGTTGCATCGTTTCTTGTGGCGCTGTCCGATCGGGGCGAGACCTCTGCCGAAATCGCCGGAGCGGCGCGAGCGATGCGCGCGCGATTGATTCCGGTATCAGCCCCGGCCAACGCCATCGACGTCTGCGGCACCGGCGGTGACGGCTTCCACACGCTCAACGTATCGACCGCGGTCAGCCTCGTCGTCGCGGCCTGCGGTGTGCCGGTGGCCAAGCACGGCAATCGGGCGGCAAGCTCGAAGGCGGGTGCCGCCGACACCCTCGAAGCACTGGGTCTCAACCTCGACCGCGCCGCGCAGACCGCCGAGCAGACGCTGCACGATCTGGGTATAGGCTTCCTGTTTGCCGGCCTGCATCACCCGGCGATGGGCCGGATCATGCCGATCCGCAAGGCGCTGGGCCGCCGCACGATCTTCAACCTGATGGGGCCGCTGGCCAATCCTGCGGGTGTTCGGCGGCAACTCGTCGGCATCGCCCGCCCGGCTTATGTCCCGATCTATGCAGATGCATTGCTCCGCCTCGGTTCGGACCACGCCATGGTCGTGTCGGGCGATGAGGGGTTGGACGAACTGAGCCTCGCCGGGGGCAACGAACTGGCCGAGATCAAGGTCGACCATCTGGCCATGCGCCGCGTCGCGCCCGGCGATGCCGGCCTGCCGACCGCACCGGTCGACGCTTTGCGCGGAGGCGACGCCGCCTACAATGCCGCCGCCCTGCGCGCGCTCTTGCAAGGCCAGCGCGGCCCCTACCGCGATGCGGTGTTGTTCAACGCCGCTGCCGCACTGATCGTGGCGGGCGAAGTCGATGACTGGCACGCAGGCGTGGATGAAGCTGCAGAAGCGCTCGACAAAGGGTTGGCCAATACCTTGCTCGATTGCTGGATCGCGGCCTTGCGCTGAAGCCTGTGAGGCACACGCACGCCTAGCCTCTCGACAAACCCCAACGCCAAAGGCATGCGGGCACCACGATGACCGACAAACTCACCCAAATCTGCGCGACCAAGCGCATTGAAGTCGCCGCGCGCAAGGCCGCCACCAGCCTCGCCGATCTGGCCGCGCAGGCCGCCGCGCAATCTGGCCCTCGCGGGTTCGAGGCCGCTTTGCGCGCGCGTGCGGCCACCGGCTATGCGCTGATCGCCGAGATCAAGAAGGCATCGCCATCCAAGGGCCTGATCCGCGCCGACTTTCAACCGGCCGAACATGCGCTCGCCTACGAGCGCGGTGGCGCTGCCTGCCTGTCGGTGCTGACCGATGCGCCGTACTTTCAGGGGCACGAGGACTATCTCGTTGCCGCGCGCGCGGCCTGCACTCTGCCGGTGATCCGCAAGGATTTCATGGTCGATCCCTGGCAATGCGCCGAAGCGCGCGCATTCGGGGCCGACGCCATCCTGATCATCGTGGCCGCGCTGGATGACGTCGCGATGGCCGAGATCGAGGCTGCGGCGCGCGATCAGGGCATGGACGTGCTGGTCGAAGTACACAACGAGGCGGAAATGGAACGCGCCGCGCGGCTGCAGTCCCGGCTGATCGGGGTCAACAACCGCGATCTCAAGCGGTTCGTGACCGATATCGCCACGACCGAACGACTCGCGCCCCTCGCGCCCAAAGGCACCTTGCTGGTCAGCGAGAGCGGCATCAACAGCCGTGCCGATCTGGAACGGTTGTCCCATTGCGGGGCGCGCACCTTCCTTGTTGGTGAAAGCCTGATGAGGCAAATCGACGTTGAAGCCGCAACGCGGGCGCTTATTCAAGGTTAACAGCGTTGACAGTCGTTTGCGCTCCAAGTCACACCGGTTGTGGCTTGGAGGCGCATGTGTCCGTTACGACCGCATATCAGGATGGAGTGCTGGTGCTGACGCTGCTGCGTCCACCCGGTAATGCGCTCGATCTGGATGCAGTGCTGCTGCTGGAGCGCTATTTCGATCTGGCCATCCATTCTCCTCCCGAACGCGGCATGGTCATTACCGGCATCGGCGAAACGTTCTGCGCCGGGGTCGATCCCGCCCTGTTTGCAAGCCATGGCCGCGATCTGCGCGGAGAACTGGTGCGCGCCATCACCCGAATGACTGCGCGGCTGCTGGCCATTCCGGTGCCTGTGGTGGCGGCCATCAACGGCACGGCCACGGGTACAGGCTTCGTTCTGGCGCTGGGTTCGGACTATCGCCTGCTGACCGACGCTCCCGGAGCGCGCTTCGGCATGAACGGCGCGCTGACCGGTGAGCCGCTGGCCGCTGGCCTGCTCGACATCCTGAAGGCAGAGCTTGGTCCCGGCCTTGCCCGGCGCCTGACCCTGACCAGCACCCTGCTCGACGCGAACACGATGCTCGACTTGCGCATCGCCGATGAAGCCTGTCCGTCAGATGTGCTGCTGTCCCGCGCGGTCGACAAGGCGGCGGTGATGGCGGAACAACCCGGCTTCCGCACGGTCAAACGGCAGGTCCGGGGCGACCTTGCCTGTAGCGTGCAGGACCGTGCGGACAACGGCAATGATCCGTTCCTGCTGGCGTTTGGTTGAACATTTGGGCGAGCCCCGGCGGGTTGTTGACACGCTTGCCTGACGCAGCGCCGAACCGGGCCGATGACAAAACCGCAAGGCGCAATACGCAATTGATGCCGTAGCGACCGCAGTTTCGCTTCAAGCCGTCAGCGCGAACCGCTAATGTCGTTCGCGTCGGCAATGGTTGCCGACCTTGCGAGATCCCATTGAGGATGTCCTTTCCCATGTCAGACTTGTTGGTTTGGGGCGCCGGTGCCGGTGTGGCAGCGGTGCTTGTGCTGCTGTTGATCGTGCTTTCCGGCATGATCCGTTATGTCGGCAACAGCCGCGTCGCCATTGTCGAGAAACTGTGGAGCGGCGGTGGTTCGATCGCTGGCGGCCTGATCGCACTGGGCGGCGAAGCGGGTTTCCAGCCCGAAGTGCTGCGCGGCGGCTTCCACTTTTTCTTTCCCTTTCAGTACCGCATCCACCCCCAGCCGCTGGTCACCATTCCGCAGGGTCAGGTCGGCTATGTCTTCGCGCGCGACGGCGCCGCGCTGGAACCCACCCAGACGCTGGCCAGCAATGCCCGTACCGCCGAGTTTCTCGATGTGCGCAGCTTCCTGACCAACGGCGGGCAAAAGGGGCCTCAGCGCGCGATCCTGCGTGAAGGTACCTACGCCATCAATCTGGCGCAGTTCGTGATCATCACGCGCGACCAGATCCACGGCCTGATGCTGGAACGCAACGACGCCGCGCTGTTTCAGCAGACCCACGACCTGATCGCCGGGCGTTCGGGCTTCGAAGCGGTGGTCATCAAAAACGCCGATGACATGATCGGCATCGTTACCGTTCACGATGGCCCGGCGCTGACCGCCGACCACATCATCGCCCCCGAAGTTGGCACCGAGCAGGCGGACGCCGCCACCTTCCACAACTCGTTCCAGGACCCCGAGAAGTTCATCGCGGCTGGCGGCCGTCGTGGGCGGCAGTTGCAGGTGCTGGTCGAAGGCAGCTATTTCATCAACCGCCTGTTCGCCACGATCGAGATGGTCGCCAAGACCGTGATCGAGGTCGGCAATGTCGGCGTGGTGATCAGCTACACCGGCACCGATACCGCCGACATGTCAGGCGACGATTACCGCCACGGCGAGCTGGTTGCCCGAGGATCACGCGGCGTGTGGAGCGAACCGCTGCTGCCCGGCAAATATGCGTTCAACACTTATGCGGGCAAGATCCTGATCGTTCCGACCACCAACTTCATCCTGAAGTGGGAGGAGGAGGCCGTCGGCACCCATCGGTATGACGAGAACCTCGCCGAAGTCTCGCTGATCACGCGCGATGCGTTCGAACCGACTCTGCCGCTGTCGGTCGTGGTCCACATCGATTACCGCAAGGCGCCGCTGGTGGTGCAGCGCTTTGGCGACATCAAGAAACTGGTCGAACAGACGCTCGATCCGATGGTCTCGGCCTATTTCAAGAACGTCGCCCAGAAAAAGACGCTGATCGAACTGTTGCAGGAGCGCGCCGACATTCAGCAGATTGCGGGCGAGCAGATGCGCGAACGCTTTGTCGCCTACAATCTGGAACTGCAAGAAGTGCTGATCGGCACCCCGCGCGCCTCGGGCAGCAATGATCAGATCGAGAAAGTGCTGCAGCAGTTGCGCGAACGTCAGGTCGCCGAGGAGCGGGTGACCACATACGAAAAGCAGCGCATTGCTGCCGAAGGCGAACGCACCCTGCGCGAGGCCGAAGCGCGCGCCAACCAGCAAACCGCGATCACCCAATCCGAACTGTCGATCACCGTGCGCGAGAACGAGGGCAAGGCCCAGCTCAAGCTGGCGACGCAACAGGCCGAACAGACCCGCACTCTGGCCAAGGCCGAAGCGGACCGCGCACGCATCGTCGGTGAAGGTGAAGCCGCGCGGATGGTGGCACTGGCCAGCGCCGATGCCGAACGCATCACCAAGACCGGCCTTGCCACCGCCGAGACGATCGAACGGCAGGCAGAAGCTTCCGGCGGCGCCCGCTATCAGTTGACCCGTCAGGTGGTCGAACGTCTGGCCGAAGCGCTGGAAAAGTCGGGGGTGGACATCGTCCCGCGTATCCAGATCAGCGGCGGCGGTGCGGGCGACGGCAACGGTGCCGGTGGCCCGCTGCAAGGCCTGTTGGCGCTGCTCTTGTCGGAAAAGGGCGAAGCACTGCTGAACAAGGATGATGGCGCGGCCACACAGTCACGCTGAACTATGCCCCGGACGTGGCCGCAGGCTGCGTCCGGGGCACATGATCCGGTTGAAACGGACCCGTCAGTGCACCGGCGTTCCGGCTGATACGGGCTGCGACCCGTCGAGATAGGCCGTCGACCATGGGCCGGTTGCCGTGCCGATGATCACGGTATCGACATGCGACCCGTCGAAGTGAACCATGTTGGCCGGCACGATCACGTAGCTTCCGGCCGGATAGGCGTGCAAGGCAGCCGGATCGAACCTGTCGCCAAACCCGATTTCCAGCACCCCTTTGGCCACGAACACGCGGGCTGTCGCGCTATGCCGATGCGGCGCGTCGAACACCCCGGCCGGGATCGAGAACGCATAGGAAAACGGGGCGTTACCAGTGCCTCTATCCCCTTCGAGCAGGGCATAGCGGGTTCCGTTGGCGGCCTTTGTCTGCCAGGCGATGGCGTCGAGAGTCCAGGCTGCGGGTTGCTCCGTCAGGTCGGCATGGGCGTTGGCGTTGGCGTTGCTGGCCAGACCGGCCAACAGGACCAAGGCGACCCCGGCAACAAATGCTGTGCTGCGTGATGGCATGCGTGAACTCCTTCGCCACGCACTTTGGCGTCGCTCCGCACACGTTGCGTCCCGCTTGTTGCGCCCAAAGGCGGTTTTCGTGCCTTTACGCCCCGGTCAGTGGAAACCAGCCCCCTGTGCAGCCCGGTTCGGCTCTGACATGACGGCGCGATGACAGGGTTGACCCATCTTGATTCGCAGGGCCATGCGCGCATGGTCGATGTCGGCGGAAAGCCGCAGACGCAACGCCTTGCGGTGGCACGTGGCGCGATCCGCATGAGCGCACAGGCGCTGGCCGCGATCCGCGACGGCACCGTGCCAAAGGGCGACGTGCTCGCAACCGCACGCATTGCGGGTATCATGGCCGCCAAACGGACCGGCGACCTGATCCCGCTGTGCCATCCGCTGGCGCTCGACAGCGTGACGGTCGATTTCAGGCTTACCGAGACCGGTGTCGAAGTGACCGCAAGCGCCTCGCTGACCGGGCGTACCGGCGTCGAAATGGAGGCGCTTACCGCCGCCTCGCTGGCACTGCTGACAATCTACGACATGGCCAAGGCGGTGGACAAGGGTATGATCATCGAACACGTCCGCCTGATCGAAAAGCGCGGCGGCAAATCGGGCGACTGGTTCGCGGTTGACCAGACCGGGGGCTGACGTGGCGACCGATCCGGCTGTTCTCAAGGCTGCGCACACCCCGCCGCTGTCGCTGCCTGAGGCGCAGGCAAGGTTGCTTGCGCTTGCCCCTTTGGTGCCGACCGAGCAGCGTCCAGTCGATGACTGCCGGGGCTATTACCTCTGCCACGATCTGACGGCGCGGCGCACCCAGCCCGCCGCGCCGCTTTCTGCTATGGATGGCTTTGCCTTGCGCTCTGGCGATCTACCGGGGCCATGGTGCATCGTCGGCGAGAGCGCCGCCGGACGCCCCTTTGATCGATCGCTTGGCACCGGCGAAGCGGTTCGTATCAGCACAGGCGCGGTCGTCCCGCCCGATGCGGACATGGTGCTGATCAAGGAAGACGCGACCGTTGAGGGTGTCCGCGTCCACCTGACCGGGATGGCTCCCGACCCGACCGAGCGCCATATCCGCCCGCGCGGCATGGATTTTGGACAACACAAATTGCTGTTGTCGGCCGGAACGCGGCTAGGCCCCGCACAGATCGCGCTAGCCATTGCAGCAGGCCATGAGACGTTGACGGTGCGCCGCGCCCTCGATCTGGTCGTAATCGACAGCGGAGACGAACTCGCCGTACCGGGAACGTCGCTCCTTCCGCATCAGATCCCGGCCAGCAATGGCCCGATGCTGGCAGCCATGGCCGCTTCGCAACCCGTCCGAATCCGCCGCATCGGCCCTGTGCCCGACCGCCTCGACGCGCTGACGGATGCCTTCGCGCAAGCGGCCGGCGCGGATCTAATCGTCACCAGTGGCGGAGCCTCGGTCGGTGACCACGACTTGCTGCGCCCCGCCCTCGAAGCTGCAGGCGCGACCATCGATTTCTGGCGGGTCGGCATAAAGCCTGGCAAACCTTTGATGGTGGCACGGCGGGGTGCGCAATTGATCCTCGGGCTTCCTGGTAACCCGGCGGCGTCGTTCGTCACGGGTTTCCTGTTCATGCTGCCGCTCATGCGTGCAAGTCTCGGCGCTGCTGAGCCGCTTCCCCGGACGACCACCGCGCTATTGGCAGAGCCGATGACTGCGGGTGGAAGCCGTCAGGAGTTCTTGCGCGCCCACTGGGACGGCAGGCTGGTGACGCTGGATTCCTTGCAGGACTCGGGCGCGCTGGGGCCGCTTGCCCGCGCCAACGCGCTGGTCGTGCGCGATGCGCGCTCACCCGCTGTCCCCGCTGGCGGGGAAGTGCCGGTTTATTTGCTCGATTTCGGCTGAATCGCGGGGGTTTGCGCGGCAGAAGCGCTTGACGTGTTCCATTTGGTTACCTATTCGTTCCGCATTCGTTCACTACGGGAGTGCCCGCAATGCTGACGCGTAAGCAGCACGAACTGCTGACCTTCATCCAGCTACGTCTTGAGGAATCGGGCATCTCGCCTTCGTTCGAGGAAATGAAGGAGGCGCTGGATCTCAAATCCAAATCGGGTGTGCATCGCCTGATTTCGGCGCTTGAGGAGCGCGGATTTATCCGCCGTTTGCCCAACCGCGCCCGCGCGCTCGAAGTGATACGCGAGCCTGAGACAAGTGTCACGCGCAAGCCCAAGAGCAATCCGCTGCCCGCCGCTGTGAATGACGCTGCGTCGAGCGCGTCAGTGGTGTTGGGCGGAAAGACCTCCAAGCCTGCGGCTCCCGCCAACGACGTGATTGAATTGCCGCTGCACGGGCGCATTGCCGCCGGCGCGCCGATCGAAGCGTTGGAAGGGGCGTCCACGCTGCCGGTTCCGGCCGCCTTGCTTGGCGCTGGCGAACATTACGCGCTGGAAGTGTCCGGCGACTCCATGGTCGAGGCTGGCATCCTCGATGGCGATTATGCGTTGGTGCGCCGTACCGACACCGCGCGCGATGGCGAAATCGTGGTTGCACTGGTGCGCGGCGAAGAAGCCACACTCAAATACCTGCGCCGCGAAAAGGGCATGATCCGGCTCGATCCCGCCAATGCCGCCTATGATCCGCAGTTCTACCGGTCTGACGAAGTGCAGGTCCAGGGCAAACTGGCGGGCTTGCTGCGGCGGTATCACTGAACGAGCCCGTGTTGAATGAGCCATTGCTGCTTGGGACCGCACGTATGGGATTGGCGCTGATATGGCCGCACGACTGACGGCTGGAATCGGCAGCGGCATGGTTGGTTTATCTGCTGCCAGTACCCGCTCGGGAACAGTTTGACGGCAAGGGAATGGCGTACGCATGCCCGAACCTTGGCCCGAACCTTGGCCCGAACTTCGGCTCAAGCCTCGGCAAGACTGTCATGCCCGGTCACCAGTCGGCCTTTGACTAGGTCGTAAACTCATAAATCGCGCCATCGAGGCACCCGAACGGCGAAGATATCGGACGGAAGCGACCGCCGGGAAGGCTGGTTGCCTTTCCAAGGTTGCTTCCGTTCGAGATCGAAGCCGTTCGGGTGTCCCTTCGGGATTTGACCAAAACGGCCTATTGCAGCGTCGGAAAGGCTTGAGATATCGATATATCCCTGCGCCTTCCCTCCTTGCACTGAGCCGTTTTGCTTCAAACCTCGATGGCGCGATTTATGAGTTTACGACCTAGTGATCGGGTTCACCCGCCGACTTGGCTACGGCTAGGCTGCATGGGATGCTGATGGCTGGGTTTTGTTCGAGGCGGCGTGGACAATTCCCGCGTGACCACGGTTGCCCTGTAGGGGGCCCCAGTGAGGCGCGAAGCCGCTGGGAAATTGGCCCTCTTTCAAGGCTGAGCAACGCTGCTGGGGCCCCTTACATGGCAACCCCGCAGGGGCCGGTTACAGAGCAACCCCGCAGGGGCTGGGCCAAAAGCCGCCACTTCCGCGTCGGTTCAGCTCGGAACCCGGCATAAGCCTTCACCTCACCTGCTCGAATTGAAGGCTTTTGACTCCCAGCCGTGGCCTCGTGCAATTTTGTCCACGCCGCCTAGTGGCGTTCATCACATCGCTTCGCGTTCAGATCAGCCCTGATCACCGCACCGTTGCCGCACAATTCATCGGTCGGGTGAATTTTCGCTGGCCGGAATATTGCCCCATACGACGGCGCTGACCGCGCTTCTGTCGGCTGCGGTGAAACCGGTCCGAGCCATGCCCTTGAAGGTTTTATCGGCGGACCTTCATCGGGTTGGGCTCAGTCGGTTCGGTCTCGGTCGGCTCGCAATTACTCAGCCTGTTGCTGGGTCATTTTCGTCCGTGTTGATCAAGGCCCTTGCTGGTCACAGTTCGGGCTGCTCTAGGCGAGCCGGAGTGATCTGGTTCAACAGGTACCGAATGAATGGGCGCGGCTCTTGGTTCAAACCAGGGATACCAGCCTTGATGGCCCATGGTCTGCGCGACCGTGGTAACTCGGAGGCTCTTCAAATCGACCGTCAGCCCACCGGTATGTTCCAAGACCGATCGGTCAATGCGCAGCAGTCGCGGACGACAGCTTTGCGGCAGGCGCCGGTCGGCGATGACAAGATCGGACCGCTCGCAAGCGGCGGCAAGCGCCAGTTCGTCGATCACGACCGTTCCGCGCGCCAGCAACACGCGAAATCGGCTAGGCTGGCGATCGAGTGTGACGGCGCAAAAGTCGACGTTGCACTTCGCTTTGGCCCAGTCGTCCATGGTGACGACGTCGCCCTGCATACCAGCCATTTCAAGCAGGTTCGACCGCGCATAATCCCCGCGCATGGGCCGCAGGACAATCAGATTGGGGCCTTCGCCCGTGATACCGACATAGTGTCCATCGCCCGAAACCAGAATATCGGGCGTCCGTTCCAGCGCGTAGATCGTGGCTGCAATCGTGATCGGCAGCAGGCCATAAAACCGCACTGTCCGCGTCCACAAGGCCAGCCACAGCAACCCCGCCAGCCATAAACCGAACACCCAGCGCGGCATCGTCGGCAGCAGTGTGACCGCACCGGGAAGCGCCGCGGTCATGTGGGCCAAGCCGATCAGTGCGTCGAGCGACTTGCCCACGGCCCACCACGCTGGGGCACCCAGTCCGGCAACATCGAGCACGAGCGCCAACCCGAGCAGCGGCATCGTCAGAAAGGTGGTCAGGGGGATCGCAATCACATTGGCAAAGGCGCCGTAAACGCCTGCGCGATGGAAGTGGAACAGTGCGATCGGCAGCAAAGACAGCTCGATCACCACCCCTGTTGCCAGGAGCAGTGCGAGGTGCCGAAGCAAGCCCAGCGCCCTGCCATCGCTTTCCCGATGGGCGATGAACGCACGCACCGGCGCAGACTGGTGCATCGCGACGATGGCGATGACCGATGCAAAGCTCATCTGAAAGCTTGGCCCCAGCACCGACTCGGGCCAGAAAATCATCACGAACAGCGCTGCGATCGCGGTCATGCGCAAGGACAACGGATCGCGCCCAAGTGCCAGCGCGCCAAGCACCAGCAGTGCGCCGACGACCGATCGCACGGTCGGCACTTCGGCACCGGTGATCAGGGCATAGGCGATGCCGGCAAGAGCGCCGACCGAAGCGGCGACCACCGGCAGGCGCACCCGCAAGGCGATCCATGGCAGCAGGGCAAGCACCCGGATCGCCAATAAGTAGAAGCCAGCAATCACCGCACTGACATGCAGGCCGCTGATCGACAGCAAATGCGTCAATCCCGCATCGCGCATCGCCTGTTCATCCGCCGGCGTGATCGCCCCGCGATCGCCGCTGGCAAAAGCGGCGGCAATTGCACCGGGCGATCCTGCCAAGTTAGCGCGGACATGTGCAGCAAGCGCTTCGCGGACCGACAGCAGCGAGGGCGTGGTTTGCGCTGCCTGCAAAACCCTGGGCTTGCCAAGCACCGACCCCGTGGCTGCCAACCCCTGAAACCATGCGGCACGCGCAAAGTCATAGGCGCCGGGCAGCATTGGCGGCGCGGGTGGCACCAGACGCACCCGCATCAGTGCAACCGCACCGGGTTGCAGGCCGGGGAGGTCATCACGCGCATCCAGATTGAGGCGGATACGGATCGGTCGTTCGGATGGGGCTACGCGCGTTGCCATGACCAGTCGGATCCGGCCAAGCGCGCCCTCATCCTGCCGGTCAAGCAAGGTGCCTGCAACCGTGACGACCATCGAACGGGCAATCGGCGGTGCGCCGACCAGCGATGATTTGGTCCAGATCGTTGCGCATCCCGCCGCAGCCATCAGCGCGCAGCCCTGAATCGCCAGCGGCACCCATGGCGTTGCGCTGTCGGCTGGCGTGAGGCGGGCAAGGAGGACTGCCGCGCTGCACAAGCAAAGCAAGGCGAGCCACTCCCAGACGTCCGGGAGGATCGCCCATGCCGCAATTCCAACGCCAAACGCCACCACCAGCCACGGTCCGCGCTCGAACGGACGGTCGGCCAGGAATCGGTCGATGGTGCGGTGCACACTGGACAAGCGCGACATTCTGTCCCAATGCGGCGCGGCTTGATCCGACAGCGATGTGTCGGACGCACGCTCGGGTTGAGCGGTCGGTTCGCAATGGTCCGTGGCTGCGCTTGCCATGGCGGAAGTAGGAAGGATTATGCCAGCGATGGCAAGTGCGACTGGTACCGATCTTGCACTATCGGCCGAGGGGACTGACCAGTCGCAGCGTCCCGTTGTCACCCGTTTTGCGCCCTCGCCCACCGGGTTCCTGCATATCGGCGGCGCACGGACCGCACTTTTCAACTGGCTCTATGCCCGCCACCACGGCGGCACTTATCTGCTGCGGATCGAGGATACCGATCGCGCTCGCTCCACCGATGCGGCAATCGACGCGATCTTCGATGGTCTGAACTGGCTCGGGCTTGGCGGCGATGCCGAGCCGGTGTTTCAGTTCGCCCGTTCGGATCGCCATGCGGCCATTGCGCACCAGTTGCTGGAAGCCGGGCACGCCTATCGCTGCTATCTGACGCAGGAAGAGCTGGCGGCGCGCCGCGAGCAAGCGCAAGCCGAACGGCGCCCTTTTCGTATCGACAGCGAATGGCGCGACGCCGACCCGGCAACCTGGCCCGCGGACAAGCCCTATGTGGTGCGCATGAAGGCACCGCGCACGGGTGAAACCGTCATCGACGACCTGGTTCAGGGCAAGATCACCGTCCAGAACAGCGAACTCGATGATTTCATCGTCCTGCGCAGCGATGGCACGCCGACGTACATGCTGGCGGTGGTGGTCGACGATCACGACATGGGCGTGACCCATGTGATCCGCGGCGACGACCATATCAACAACGCCTTCCGCCAGCTTGTCATCATCCGCGCCATGCATACGATTGAACAGAGCGCAGGCGGGCCGGGCTGGCCCGATCCGGCTTATGGCCACATTCCGTTGATCCATGGCGCCGATGGCGCAAAGCTCTCGAAGCGACATGGAGCGCTGGGGGTCGATGCCTATCGCGATGAGCTGGGCCTGCTGCCCGAAGCGGTGTTCAATTACCTGCTTCGTCTCGGCTGGGGACACGGTGACGAGGAAATCATCAGCCGCGATCAGGCGGTGAGCTGGTTCGACATTGTCGACGTCAACCGGGGTGCCTCGCGTTTTGACATCAAGAAGCTGCTGAACCTCAACGGCCACTATCTGCGTGAGGCAGACGAGAGGCGGCTGGCGGAACTGGTCGCCCCGAAACTGGGCGAGCTGACCGCCGACCAGCGCGACCTGCTGGTCCGGACTCTGCCCGTTCTCAAGGTGCGCGCGGCCGACCTCAATGACCTTGCCGCAGGAGCCGTGTTCCTGTTCGCCGCGCGGCCACTCGCGCCCGATGCCAAGGCACAGGCGCTGCTGACCGATGACGCGCGGGCATTGCTCGGCCAGATCGCGGATCGGCTTGACGCGGAAATCGACTGGACAAACGAGGTACTCGAAGCCAGTCTAAAGGGGCTGGCTGAAGGGCTTGGCCTTGGTTTGGGAAAGCTTGCTCAACCACTTCGGGCCAGCCTTACCGGACAGACTACCTCCCCGGGTATATTCGACGTACTGACGCTACTGGGCAAGGACGAGTCGCTCGCTCGTATCCGTGACCAGGCAGCGTGAACGGCAGGCAGATCACTAGCATTCGGCACCATAAGGAGGGCGTAGCGTGAGCGACAATCAGGCGAGTTTGACCGCAGACGGCAAATCCATCGAAATGCCCGTCCGTAGCGGCACGATCGGGCCGGATGTGATCGACATCCGCAAGCTTTACGGTCAGACCGGGTTGTTCACCTATGATCCGGGCTTCACCAGCACTGCCAGCTGCGACAGCGCCATCACCTATATCGATGGTGAGGAAGGCGTGCTGCTGCACCGTGGCTATCCCATCGGCCAACTGGCCGAACATTCGACGTTCATGGAAGTCAGCTACCTGCTGCTGAATGGCGAGCTGCCGAGCCCGGCCCAGCTTGACACGTTCAGCCACACGATCACGCGCCACACCATGGTGCATGAACAGCTTTCGAGCTTTTTCAGCGGGTTCCGCCGTGACGCGCACCCGATGGCGATCATGTGCGGCGTGGTTGGCGCACTCTCGGCGTTTTATCACGACTCGACCGACGTTGCCGATCCCGAGCACCGCAAGATCAGCTCACACCGCCTGATCGCCAAGATCCCGACGATCGCGGCGATGGCTTACAAGTATTCGGTCGGCCAGCCCTTCGTCTATCCGCGCAACGATCTGTCCTACACCGGCAACTTCCTGCGCATGACCTTCGGCGTTCCCGCCGAGGAATACGAAGTGGTTCCGGCGGTTGAGCGCGCGATGGATCGCATCTTCATCCTGCACGCCGACCATGAACAGAACGCCTCGACCTCGACCGTTCGTCTGGCCGGTTCATCGGGCGCCAATCCGTTTGCCTGCATCGCGGCCGGCATCGCCTGCCTGTGGGGTCCGGCACATGGCGGCGCGAACGAAGCGGCGCTGAACATGCTCAAGGAAATCGGCACTCCCGACAAGATCCCCGAGTATATCGCCCGCGCCAAGGACAAGAACGATCCGTTCCGGTTGATGGGCTTCGGCCACCGCGTCTACAAAAACTACGACCCGCGCGCCACGGTCATGCAAAAGACCGTGCGCGAAGTGTTCGACGCGCTGAAGGTTTCCGATCCCCTGTTCGAAACCGCCTTGCGGCTTGAGGAGATCGCGCTCAACGATCCCTACTTCGTCGAAAAGAAGCTGTTCCCCAACGTTGACTTCTATTCGGGCATCATCCTGTCGGCGATCGGCTTCCCGACCACGATGTTCACGGTGCTGTTCGCGCTCGCCCGCACGGTCGGCTGGGTCGCGCAATGGAACGAAATGATCTCTGACCCAGGCCAGAAGATCGGTCGTCCGCGCCAGCTTTACACCGGCCCCGCGGCGCGCGATTATACCCCGCTCGATCAACGCTGATAGAAAAAAGGATACGGCGATGAGGATTTTCCTGCGGATCATCGGCATCGCCGCCATCCTCATGGGGTTGCTGTGGGTTGGCCAAGGTGCCGGCCTGATCATGTGGCCCGCGTCCAGCTTCATGCTGGCGCAAAAGCAGTGGATGCTTTGGGGCTCGGGGCTGGCGCTGCTCGGCGCCGCCGCGGTGTGGCGATCATCGCGCCGCTAAGGTTTGCATAGGCAAGGATGCCGCGTCGAAAACGCGCGGCTTCCCTGTCCTACCCGCCTACCGCATGGCTGACCGCAATGTCGGCCGGAAGGCTCAGCACGAAGCAGGCCCCTGCACCGGGCGTGCTGGCAACGTTCAGTTCGCCACCCATCGCGCGCGCAAGACGCCGCGAGATATAAAGCCCGAGACCACTGCCGCCGTCTCCGGCCCGGCCAAGCCGCTCGAACTTGTCGAACACGCGATCTGCCTGTTCCTGGGTCAGGCCTTCGCCTTCATCCGCAACCGAAATCCATGCGGTCGCGCCAGTCACGCCACAGCCGAGCACCACCGTGGTTTCGGCGGGCGTATAGCGGATGGCGTTGCTGAGCAGATTGATGAGCACTTGCAGCACCCGGCGGAACTCGCCGATGGCCGGAGCGTGTTCCCCCTCATCCGGCACCCGCACGCTGATGCCGCGCTCCTGCGCGCGGACCGACAGGATACCGGCCGCACGGCGGGCGCAATCGGCTAGATCGATTTTGTCCGGCGCCGGGTGGAAGCCGGGATCCTCAACCGCCTCAAGATCGGCCAGATCCTCGACCAACCCCATCAGATGGCGTCCGGCTTCGGCGATGTCTGCGGCGTAAGTGGCATATTCCTCGGCCAAGGGCCCGGCCAGTCGCGTGCGGATCGTTTCGGCATTGGCGATGATCCGCGCAATCGGTTGGCGCAGCGCCGGGGCCAGATCGCGCCCGAGCAGACTGTTCCAGGCCAGCCGTCCCCGCGCCGGAGCAGCACCCGTCTGCGGCAGACGCTCGATCGTTTCGGGCACCAGCAACAGCTCAAATCCGCCACCGATTCGCGGGACATACCGCGCGCGCCATTTGCGCGGCGATCCTTTTACGCCGAATCGGGCATCGTCGAGCAGGCGCCAGTGGAGTGGCTGGCGATGCCCGGCAATGTCCAGCGAGACGAAGTCGGTCCACGGACGGCCGCGTCCCTCTGCCAGCATTGCTGCAAGGCCACCAAGATCCTCGGCCTGTAGATTGGCCGCCAGCACACACTGGTTGGCATCCAGCAGGACATGCCCCTCGGCCAGATGCTGCAACAAGTCGAGCGAGGGCGGACTGTCGGTCACCCGATCCCCGGCACCTTGCCACTGCGACAGTTCCAGAACCGTGCCGTCACTATCAGGAACCACTCGGACAAACGCGGAAATGGGCTGATTGTCATCAAGCGCAACGATCGTGCGCGTCTGCACTTGCCGGGTCCGTCGTGCCTTGCGCACCAGCGCCAGCAGCGCCGGGATCGCCACCGGTCCGGGCATCTCGCCGCCGCAACGCAGCTGCAACCCGGCCAACGGCTCCTCCGCCTCGATCAGGCGGTCAGCGGCATCGCAACGGGCGCGGATGAGGGTGGCCGGATGCATGTCAGTACGGTGCTGCGACCGTGCCCGCATGCGCGGCAAGCAGCGCGGCGGCCCGTGCGGGGGACAGTTCGTCAAGCCCCGCCGGAAGGGCGCCATCGGGGTGAAGCACGGCAAACTGTTCGGCAATCGCCGACGGTGGCAGTCCGCAAGCCCGCAAAGCAAGGCCCAGACGCGGCCGCTGCGCATCGGTCAGCGCCATGGTCGCCGCCTCACGCGTCAGCCCCGAACCGCGGGCCAAAGCCGTGGCGAACAGGCCGACGCCGGCATCCCCGATCCCCAGCGCCGTCGCCACGCTACCGCCCAGCCCGTCGAGCAGGCGCGCTTGCAAGGCCAGACGCCCGGCACGCTCGTCCAGGCGGCTGCGCAGCGTCCGTTCGGCAATCAGCGCGTAACCATCGGCCCCGGCTTCATCGCCGACATAAGCGCGCATCGTCATCAGCGCGATATGGCACAAGTCGCCGGGCAGTTCGGACAAGGGCAATTGCATCCGGCGCACCGACTGGACGAACCGCGCTTGCGCAGCCAGCAAGGCGTTCGCGGTTGCGGCCTGCGCGGGATCGGCCGCGCCGAGCCGGGCGCTCAGCAAAGGCGACAACACCGGATCGAGAATGCCGCGCTGGTGCAACCGCTCTGCCAGTTGCCATTCGATGGCCAGCGCGTGGAAATGCGACAGCAGCGGTGCGCTGTCGGTAAGCACGTCGGCCAGCTCGGTGTTCGCGCGTTGCGCCCATGCCTGAACGTCGGCATGTCCGGCTGCCTCCGACAGGGCGATGACCAGTTGTCCGGCAAGATCGGCAAACAGGCCGCGCACCCGGGCAAGCACCTGATCGTTGAATATCCCGCCATCTTCTGCCCGCAGCAGATGCCGCATGATCGGCGCGGCATTGGCAAGCGCTCGGTCGGCGCTGGCGAGATCCTCGCGCAGCACCGCTTCGAATGCGCCCGAGGCGCTGCCGGTGGAGGCAGGTTGAGCCATGACCAACGCCTTAGTCCGGTCCGGTTAATTCCGCGTTAGACGAATCCGGGCGCGCCGGGCTTGCCACAAGCGCGGCAATGACCAGCCCCAGCACGTAACTCCGTACCATCAAGTCGAACGGCAGCACCGCGCTGGTCACCGCCAGTACCCCTGCACAAAGGAAGCGGTCCTTCAGGTACCAGAGCCATGCGCGGTCCGGCAAAACGCGCGGCAGCAAATGCAGCAGCAGAACAAGGACGGCAGCGGCAAACCAGGCAATGCCGACCGGCACGCCCGCCACGGCAGGGATCTCGGTTCGCCAGGCCGCGAGTGCCACGATGGCGATATCCAGTCCGTAGCGGGCCAGCGCCGCCGCGGGTATCCGGCTTGATCCAGCCAGCAACGACGCCTGTTCAATCCGCACCAGCAGTCCGGCGACTTCGACCTGCAACCACGCAAACCCAAGCAGTGCAAACCCGGCGGTAATCCACCCGAACCAGCCGAGGCCGATGCCGAGCAGCGCCGTGATCAACGCGGCAAGGCCAATCACGTATGGCCGGGTACCGGCATGGAGCAGCGCTGGGCCGACAAGCTGGATGCTACGCGCCGCCAGCCACTCACCGGGACTGCGCGGATGATTGCTGACGGTATGCAGTTGCAGCCATTCGGGCTCGGCCCGCAAGGCTTCGGCCTCGTTGCGGATGAGGCGCCAGCGCCCTTGTTCGACCAAAGCGGGCGGAACCCGGCGCTGCGGCACCCGCCCCTGCACTGCAATCCGCAACAGCGCCGAAACCGGATTCCAGTCCGACGGCAGTTCGCCCAGATTGGCGACGATCCGCCCCGGCAGGCACATCGCCCCGGCATTGGCATCGTTGATGTCGATCCGCTCGAACCCCGCACCCAGCCCGGTTTCAACTGGCTGGGTCAGGATGACCGGCCCTTGCCCCAGCAGGCGCAGCGCGTCGGCTGGCATCGGCAACAAGCCATCGGAAAACACGAAGAGTTCGTCATCGGGTGCCACCAGCGGAATCAGAGCGCGCTGTGCCGCGATCACGTGGAACCGGGCTCCGGCCTGTTCGGCAGTGTGCTGTAGCGACACCAGTTCACCGGTAAGCGCATCGGCCAGCACGACGACCCGAGTGCAGCCCAACGCCAGCGCCACGCCGATCTGGTGGCGCGCAATCGAGCGGCCACCGATCGGCAGATACCCGCGCAGGGCCTGAGGCTCTCCGGCCGCAGCCTCGATCAGCGACAACAATGCGACCCGCAACGGCAATGCCTCCTATCGGGTCATGGTAGGCTGCACGCCCGCCCTTGCCAAGCAGCCGATGCGTCCCAAGCGCCCGCCTTGTTGGGGAATTCCGAACAGACCGGCGCCAACGTGCCTGAATCAAGCTCCGAATTCGAGGCAATTCAATAGCGTCAGCAGTCGACGCTGTACGGCAGGATCGCCCGGCGCTCCGTCCAGCGCCTCATCGGCCAGCACCGCAAGCTCGGCGGAATGGAACGAAACCGCCATCCCCTTGAGGCGCAACGCGGCGATCGTCCAATTGCCGTCACACCGCGCCCGCGCCATCAGATCAAGCTGGCGACGAGCACTGTTCAAGAAAGCCGCGCGCAATTCCAGAATCAGCTGCGGATCGTCCCCACGGCCGCCGCCTAGTGTGCATCGATTGCCTCACCCAAGTATGCCATGCCTGCAGGCTATGCTAACCGGATCAAGGCAGGGTTACATAACGCCGGGTTTACGTGATAGGATTGGGTCATGAACGGGGGACCAAGGATCATCGCCATCGAATCCGCGTTGTCGGATCAGGAAGCCGAACCGGCGTCGTCCGGGCTGGCCATGCGCGGCGATGAGGTCACAGACGACGATCCGTTTGCTGCCGATGAGGCTTTGGCCCCGGCGCGATCGGGCATCGGATCATGGTGGCCACCTTTGCTGGGCGGTTTGCTGGCGGTCGGCTGGACGGCGTTCTTCGTGCTAGCCAATTGGCCGGCGATACGTGACGGTGCCGATGCCCAGCGCTGGAGCGGCTGGATCGCCGCATGGGCCACGCCAGTTCTGCTGATACTGGTCGGCCTGTTGTTGGCTCTGCGGCTGAGCAAGCGTGAGGCGGGGCGGTTCGTCGATGCCGCGCAGGCGCTGGCGCGCGAATCCGAAAAGCTCGAAGCGCGGCTTGTCGCCACCAACACCGAGCTGGCGCTCGCCCGCGATTTCATCGCCGCTCAATCACGCGATCTGGAATCGCTGGGCCGTGTCGCGGTGGAGCGCATTTCGGGCAATGCGGCGCGGCTTCAGGAACTCATCGTCGGCAATGGTGAGCAAGTAGACCGGATCGGGGCAGTTTCGGGCACAGCGCTCGACAACATGGAAAAGCTGCGCGGACAATTGCCGGTCATTGCCAATGCGGCCAAGGACGTGACCAACTCCATCGGCAATGCTGGCCGCGCGGCGCACCTTCAACTCGAAGATCTTGCTGTCGGGTTCCAGCGGCTCAACGAATTCGGCGTCGCCAGCGAACGGCAAGTCGGCCAGGTCCGCGACCGCGTCGATGCGGCGCTGGTGGCGTTCAGCGCCGCGTCCGAAGAGATCGGGACCGTTGCCCACGAACGCTTCGATGCCTTTGCATCGACCGTTGAGGAACACCGCGCGCGCATCGACGCCAGCGAGCGCGCCGCAATCGAAGCGCTGCGTGCGCGCGTCGAGGCATTGGCGCACGAGATCGCCGACCAGCGCGAGGTAGTTTCGCGCGCCGAAGAGGATGCGCTCCACGCCTTGTCGGGCCGGGTCGCGTTGCTGCGCGATGATGGCAATCGCACGATCGAGACTTTGCGCCGCGCGATCGAGGAACTGGGCCGTGATCACGATGGCCTGCTGGCCGGATCGCGGCAGCGCCTGTCGGCATTCGAGGACAGTGCCGCCGCGCTGACCCGGCGACTGGTCGATGAGGCCGGATCGCTCGACGGCGAGGTGCAGGCCCGCCGCGAGCGGCTCGAAGCCGAACTCAACGCGCAGGCTGGCTTGCTGGCGCAAAGGCTGGGCGAGATCGACCACGGCATCGGCCAACGCCGCGCCGCCATGGCCGCACAGGCCGCCGAAGCGATATCGGCGCTGGAAATGCGACTTGGCGGGCTGGATGCCGAGATCGAGGCTGCGCGCAATCGGCAAGCCGCCGCCGCCGAGGCGCTGGCTGCCCGCTGCAGCGCGGTCGAGACCCGTGTGGCGGCGCTGGCGCTTACGCTGGAAGCATCGGTCGGTCAGGGCACTCGGACGGCAGAGGCGGTCGATCGTTCGCTGGCGCTGTTGGGTGCGCGACTGGGCGAATCGCGAGAGGCATTGGCCAGCACGGACCGCGACATTGTGGCGCTGACCGATGGTGCCGTCCGGCTGCTCGAACTGATCCAATCGAGCGCCGATCACACCCGCACCCAGTTGCCCGAGGCCCTGCGCAGCAGCGAGGCCGGGCTCGCCCGGATCGAGGACCGGGTGGTCGGCCTGCGCGACACGCTGCGCGAGGCGGGCGAGAGTGGCCGCGCGCTGTCCGAGCGGATCGCGGCCGGCAAGACCGATCTTGGCGTGACGCTGAGCGACATGGCGATCCTGCATGAAGCGTTTGTTACGCGCGCGGCGCAGCAGCAGATCCAGCTCGACACGTTGCGACAGGCCTTGGCGAGTGCCCGCAGCGAAAGCGAAGGCTTGAGCGACGTGGTGCGCAATCATCTGGGCGAAGCGACCGCAGCCGAGATCGAGAGCCTGTCGCAACGCTTGGGTGACAGCGCGCAGAGTGCGATCGTTCGCGTGCTTCAGGGCCGCGGCGCGGAGCTGGTGGCACGGCTGGAGCAGGCCATCGACAGCGCTGCTGCTGCCAGTCGCGACACCGCGCTGTTGATGCGTGACCAGCTTACCAAAGTCGATGAACTGGCCGGAAACCTTGAAAGCCGGGTCAACCGCGCCCGCGAACGTGCCGAGGAACAAGTCGACAATGATCTTGCCCGCCGCACCGCGCTGATCACCGAAAGCCTCAATTCCACCGCGATCGACATCGCCAAGGTACTGTCAGCCGACGTGTCTGAAACCGCATGGGCATCCTACTTGCGCGGGGATCGGGGCATCTTCACCCGCCGCGCGGTGTCGCTGCTCGACAATGGCGAGGTCAAGATCGTGCAACAGCACTATGAAACCGACCTCATGTTCCGTGATCACGTCAACCGTTATATCCATGATTTTGAAGGCATGTTGCGCCAATTGCTGTCCACCCGCGATGGCAATGCACTGGGCGTGACACTGTTGTCGTCCGACATGGGCAAGCTCTATGTCGCGCTGGCGCAGGGGATCGAGCGCTTGCGCACCTGAGATCAATGAAAATCCCGTGATTTCGGTATGATGCGGGTGTTTCTTGGGTGACCACGTGAAGCCGGTAGCGCTCGATGTGGCAGCGGGCGGTTCACCTCATCGGCGCGGGCCATGGCCGGTTCGAGCGGAATGTCGGACAAACGCGACAGTTCGGCGCTGGCATCGGTGAGATGCGCGGCGATAACGTGGATGACCTCGTCGTCGTATTCCACCCGGCCGCGCACTTCCATCAGCCGCGCGCCCATCACCACCTTGCGCTGCTTTTCCTTCAGATCGGGCCAGATCACCAGATTGATCACCCCGGTTTCATCCTCCAGCGTGATGAAGCACACGCCCTTGGCGCTGCCCGGCTGCTGACGCACCAGCACCACGCCCGCAACATGGACCATCGAGCGCACCGTGCGCGCCCGCAAGTCGCAGGCGCGCACGAAGCCACGCTCGGCCAGCATAGGCCGCAGGAACGCCAGCGGATGCGCCTTCAGCGACAGGCGCTGGGTCTGGTAGTCGGCCACCACTTCCTCGCCCAGCGGCATCACGGGCAGGACGGTGCGGCGGCGCTCCTCCCCCTCCCCGCGCGCGGCCATGGCGGCAAACAGCGGCAATTCGGCGGGTGCGATCAAGCTGCGCGCCTGCCACAATGCCTGCCTGCGCGACAGGCCGAGCGAGCCACAGGCATCGGCAGCGGCCAGTCGCTCGATCACCGGCGGCGACAGCCCGGCGCGCTCCTTGATCGCTGGCAGATCGGCAAAAGGTCCATGCTCCTCGCGCGCGCCGACCAGTGCGGCGGCCAGATGCTCGGCCAGTCCATCGATCTGGCGCAACCCCAGCCGCAGCGCGATCCGCTTGTCCTCGACCAGTTCCAGCGTGCAATCCCAATGCGAGTGGTTCACGTCGACCGGCAGCACGGTGACACCGTGTTCGGCGGCGTCACGCACGATCTGCGCCGGGGCGTAAAAGCCCATCGGCTGCGAATTGAGCAATGCGCAGGCGAATGCCGCCGGATAATGGCACTTCAGCCACGATGAGACATAGACCAGATGGGCAAAGCTGGCGGCGTGGCTTTCGGGAAAGCCGTATTCACCGAAGCCCTTGATCTGGTTGAAGCAACGCTCGGCAAAGTCGGGGTCATAGCCGCGCGCGATCATCCGGCCGACCATCATTTCCTGCAATTCATGGACCATGCCCCGGCTGCGGAAGGTGGCCATCGCCTTGCGCAGCCGGTTGGCCTCAAGTCCTGAAAACTTCGCCGCATCGAGCGCGATCTTCATCGCCTGCTCCTGAAAGATCGGCACGCCATAAGTGCGCCCCAGAATGGCGGTGAGTTCGTCGGGCGGTCCGTGCGCGGGATCGGGCGCGGGGATCACCACCGCCTCTGCCCCGCGCCGCCGCTTGAGATAGGGGTGGACCATGTCACCCTGGATCGGTCCGGGGCGGACGATCGCCACCTGCACCACCAGATCATAGAACCGGCGCGGGCGCAGACGCGGCAACATGTTCATCTGGGCGCGGCTTTCCACCTGAAAAACTCCCAGCGAATCGCCCCGGCACAGCATGTCGTACACCGCCGGATCCTCACGCGGGACGCTGGCAAGCGTCAGGGTGCGACCGTGGTGTTCGCCCAGCAGATCCAGGCACTTGCGGATGCAGGTGAGCATGCCCAGCGCCAGCACGTCGACTTTCAGGATGCCCAGCGCGTCGATGTCGTCCTTGTCCCATTCGATGAAGCTGCGCTCGGGCATGGCACCATTGCCCACCGGAACCGTCTCGATCAGCGGTCCCTGCGTCAGAATGAAGCCGCCGACATGTTGCGACAGGTGGCGCGGCATGCCGATCATCTGCTCGGTCAGCCGCAGCACCCGGCGCAAGTGCGGGTCGGTGGGGTCAAGCCCGGCCTGCGCCACGTTGGCCTCGGCCATCTCGGTGCCCCAACCGCCCCACACGCTGCGCGCCAGCGCGCCGGTCACGTCCTCGGACAGCCCCATCACCTTGCCCACTTCGCGGATGGCCATACGCGGACGGTAGTGGATCACCGTGGCGCAGAGCCCTGCGCGCTGGCGGCCAAAGCGGCGGTAGATGTACTGGATCACTTCCTCGCGCCGCTCGTGCTCGAAATCGACGTCGATATCGGGCGGCTCCTTGCGCTCCTCGGAAATGAAGCGGTCGAACAGCAAGGCGTGGCGCGCCGGATCGACCGCGGTGATCCCGAGGCAATAGCACACCGCCGAATTGGCCGCAGAGCCGCGGCCCTGACACAAGATCGGCGGATCGCAACCGCGCGCGAAGTCGATGATGTCCTTGATCGTCAGGAAGTAGGTAGCCAGCGCCAGCTTGCCGATCAGCGCCAGTTCGCGGGCCAGCGTATCGGCAACCGCATCGGGCACCCCTTCGGGATAGCGCCATGCCGCACCCGCCCATGTCTGCTCCTCCAGCCAGCCTTGTGGATCGCGGCCGGGCGGGCAGATCTCCTCGGGGTATTCATAGCGCAACTCGTCCAGACTGAAGCGCGCGGCATCGGCCAGCGCCCGCGCGGCGGCGATGGCGTGCGGCCAGCGCGCGAACAGGCGCTCCATCTCCTGCGGCGATTTGAGGTGCCGCTCGGCATTGGGGTTCAGCAGCAGCCCCGCCTCGGCCACGGTCACCTTGTGGCGGATGGCGGTCATCACGTCGTGCAGCGGCCGCCGCTCGGGCGCATGGTAGAGCACGTCGTTGGTCGCCAGCAGCGCGAGGCCGTGCGCGCGCGCCATGGCATCGAGCCGCTCGATCCGCGCCACGTCATCGCCCCGGTAAAGGTAGCTCGCCGCAAGATGGCGCATTCCCGGCAACCTGTGGACAAGATGGGGGACAAGCGCGGCAAAGGGTGCGGAAAACGGTACCGTGCGCGGCGGTTCGGCCACCTCGCCCAGTGCCACCACGTTGCTTGCCACCGCGATGGTCAGCGGAGCGTCCAGATCATCGGGCGGGAGCAGCACCAGATGCAGCCCGTCGGCATGGGTGGCAAGCAACGCCAGATCGATCTCGCACACGCCCTTGGCCTGCCAATCGCCGTCAAGCGTCGCCATGCGCCCGGCCGAGATCAGGCGGCACAACCGGCCATAGGCGGCGCGGTCCTGTGGATAGGCGAGGAAGGACAGCCCCTCGACCGTTTCGATGCGGCAGCCGATCACCGGCCGCAGTTGCAGCGCCCGCGCCTCACCATGCAGTCGCACCACCCCGGCCAGCGAATTGACATCGGCGATGCCGATCGCGTCATAACCCAGCGCGCGGGCAGCCAGCGCCAGATCGACCGCGTCGGACGCCCCGCGCAGGAATGAAAAGCAGGTCGCCAGTCCCAGTTCGACAAAGGTGGCCGGTTCCGGCACGGTTGGCGCGATCTCGGGGTCGACATGACGTCGTATCGGCGTGAGCGGGGCGTCGGGCATCAGGCGAACAGGCCGTGCAGGAACCACGCCGGCGCGCCGCCGCGCCCGTCGCCGGGCAGACCGGCGCGATAGATCCAGTAGCGCGCGCCTTGGGCATCCTCGATCCGGTAATAGTCGCGCAGCCGGGTGGTCGACCGTTCGCGCCACCATTCGGGCGCGATCCGTTCCGGCCCCTCGGCGCGGAGGATCTCGTACACCCGCTCACGCCAGCGGAAACGGCGAGGCAGTCCATCGGGAGCCTCATAAAGCACCGCGATCGGTTCGGGTCGGTCGAGCAGCTTGAGCGGACGGGCATGCAGGGCAAGGCCGGGCTGCTCGCCAGCGCGCGCTTCGAGCGGCGGACGCCAGCGTTGCGCGCGTTCGGGCAAGTGGCTGCCATGAGGCACCGGGCGGCGCACGGCATCGAGGCCCAGACGCACGCTCAGCCGGTCGATGCAGGCCGCAAGGCTGGTGCCATGACGCTCGGCCGCGTCATCGAGATCGACTTGCGCCAGCCCCAGCGGCTCGGTCCAGGCGGCGCGCAGCCGGACCAGTTCGATGCCGAAGCCCGCATCCAGCCCGTCGAGCCGGTGGGCAAACAGCCGGACGACATGCGCCGGATCGCGCGTAGCCTCGGCCATTTCGAGATGCCGCACCAGCAGTTCGCCATCCACTTTCCACAGGCCCAGTTCCAGCCGCCGCGCCCCCTTGCCTTCGGCTTCGAGCAGGCGCGCCATGTCCTGCGCCAGGTCGGCCACCACGCGATCGAGCAATTCGCGGTGGCGGATCGGCTCGACCAGCCGCCGCTGCACCAGCGGTGCCGCCACGCCGATCACCGGCAGCATCGGTTCGGGCACCTGCCCCAGCAACTGGTCGAGCCGCAGCAGGGGGTTGGCCGCTGGCGAGCGACGGTTGCGGAAACGCCGGGCCAGCGCGGGGCGGTCGATCCCCATCAGATCGCCGATGCGCTTGAGCCCCAGCCGCCCGAGCAAGAGCTGCACCGCCGGATCAAGCCGCAGCGCCGCGACCGGCAGACCCGCCAGCCGGTCATGCAATCCGGGGCCGGCTGTGGCGATGGCCGCCGAAGCGCCGTGATGCGCCAGCGCCCACGCCGCGCCCGCCGTCGGCGCCAGCGCCACGCGCACGGCCAGCCCGCGCCGCGCCAGCAGCGCTTGCGCATCGGCCAGCAGCGCGGCCTCTCCGCCGAACAGGTGCGCCACGCCGGTGGCATCGACGATCACCCCGTCGGGCGCGTCGATCGCGCTCCACGGTCCCCAGCGCTGCGCCCATAGCGCCAGCGCCTCCAGAAAGGCCAGATCGCCCGCCGGATCGGACGGGGCCACTTGCAGGTGCGGGGCGAGCGCACGAGCATCGGCCAGCAACTGTCCCTCGTGCGTGCCAGCCTCAAGCCCCGCATCGTTGAGCGCGGCGATGCGGGGCCCGTGCGCAGTCTCGGCGATCAGCGCGAAAGCTTGCGCGTCTGCAGCATCACGATCCGACTGCGCCAGCCGCCAGCGGTCGATGGCGAGATGCGCGCACCAGATCGCCAAGATGCGGCGGCCGACCGGCGCGGGTGGAGAGGGGCTGTTCGAGAGCGTCGGGGCTGTCGGCGAGGAGGCGCTGGCCGTCATCGCGCAAGGTCCATTGTCCGGGGGGAAAAGTATGCGAGCGAAACAGGTCGGCACGCCACGCCGGTTGGCCGGGCGCCTGCGGGTTCCAGCGCGGCACGGTGGACGGCGCGCTGTCCACCTCCCAGCGCATGCGCGCCGAGCCAAGATCGCGCCGCGCATCGATCCGCACCAACCACAGCGGCACGCCATGCCGTTCCGCAGCCAGACTCAACCGGCGAGAGGCGGTGAAATCGAGCGCGCGCGGATTGCCTGCAATTTCGCCGATGACGAAAGCCAGATCGCGGCAGCGCAACCCCTCCTCGATCGCGAACAGCGCATCCTCGGGCGTTTGCGCGGCGACATGGATCAAGCGGTGCGCCAGTTCGCGCGGCAGACCGGCGTAGCATGGCCTGCCCGATAACCGCTGCGCCGCCTTGTCCTGCACCCACAGCCAGCCGCGTTCATCGGGTGTGTCGGCAACGGGATCGGGCCGGGCACTGCGCAAGGCATCGCGCGCCAGAGCCAGCGCCAGCCCGGCACCGCTGGCCTGCGTGGCCGAGGCGAACAGTTCGGTATGGCGGCAGCCGGTGGTCAGCCCCGGCCGCCAACGCGCGCCGTGCGTCACGCTGCCAAGGCCGCGCGTCACCCCCGGAGCAAGGTCGACCAGAGCCGGAAGATCCTCAACTGAAGAAACGGCCGAGGGTTCGGGCATCAGGGCAGGACGAGGGGCGAATCGCGGCATGGACATATGTTCTTATTATGTTCCAACCGAAGCGAGTGCAACCGGGCTTGCATACGCACCACACCGCATAAGCCCGACCTGTCCCCAGACCTGTCCACAGGCAGGCCCCAGCCCCATCCACCGACTTGTCCACATCCACGCCCGAACACCCACCGGTCGGTGCTGTCGTGCACTCTGCCGCAACCGGGTGGAACCCTGCGCCACATCCATCGGTTTCACCCGCAGTGACCGCCAACAAGGAAGGACATTCCCATGGAATATCAACAGGGCAAGCCCGAGGAACTGCGCGAAACATTCTGGAAAGCGCTGGAATCCTCGCCAATCGTGCTGCTTCAGCTTGATGATGACGCCGCCTCTGCCGCGCCGATGGTCGTGCAGCTTGACGCCCACGCTCATCACACCGTCTGGTTTCTCACCTCCAAAAACAGCCGCTTTGCCGCAGTCGGGCCAGCGACCGCCACCTTTGCCTCAAAGGGCCACGACGTGTTCGCGCGGATCACCGGCGTGCTGACAACCGAAACCGACCGCACCCGGCTCGATGACCTGTGGAACCCCGCGGTCGCGGCATGGTTCCCGGGCGGCAAGGATGACCCCAACCTGCTGCTGCTGCGCATGAACCTTGGCGATGCGGCGATCTGGTCAGGGAAAGTGGGGGCGCTCGACTATGTGCGCATGGCGCTGGGCCTCAACGTCACCGATCAGGTGAAGGGCAGCTATACCGAAACGGCGCTCTGACACCGTACGCGCGCGAACCATGAAAAGGGCCGCCTCCCCACCGGGAAGCGGCCCTTTTCATTATGTAAGGCCTATCTGGATCAGGCGAGCGGCGGCACCGGCTGCGGCGGAATGTCCGCGTCCGCTTCATGCACTTCGACCAGTCCGCGACCGACATGGCTGCGGCTGCGGCTATAAGCGTAATAGACCACCAAGCCGATCACCGCCCACACCACGAAAAGAAGCTGGCTCTTCACATCCAGCTTATAAAACAAATACAAACAACCGAGCAGCGAGAGAGGCGCCGTGACATAGATCGCCGGCGTGCGGAATGGACGATGCCGATTCGGTTCGGTTCGGCGGATCACGATGACCGCGATCGACACTGCCGCAAAAGCGAACAACGTGCCCGAATTCGAAATATTCGCCAGCAATCCGACTGGGAAGAACGCCGCGAACAGCGCCACGAACACGCCCGTGATGATCGTGATGACATGCGGAGTGTTATAAACCGGGTGAATCTTGGAAAATGAGGCAGGCAGCAGGCCATCACGGCTCATCACAAAGAAGATGCGGGTCTGGCCGAACATCATCATCAGGATGACCGAAGGCAGCGCAAGCCCCGCTGCAAGCCCGATAAGGTTACCGATCATCGGCCAGCCGATCTGACGCAGGGTCCATGCCAGCGCCTCCTTGGAACAGACCACGGCCTGATCCCCGATCGCCGCGCATTGATGCGCCAATTCAGGGCTGCCCGGCTCAAGCCCGATCCCGTGCACATCAACCACCGGGTTTGCGCCCACGGACCCGATGACCCCTGCGGCAACAAGCAGATAGAACACCGTGCAGATCGCCAAGCTTCCGATCAGGCCAATCGGCATATTGCGCTGCGGGTTCTTGGTTTCTTCGGCAGCGGTGGAAACCGCATCGAACCCGACATAGGCAAAAAAGATCGAAGCCGCCGCCGCGCCGATGCCGCCGAAACCGAACGGGGCAAAAGGATGGAAGTTGGTGCTTTTCATCACGGGCACCGCCAGGATGATGAACAGCGTGAGCGCAGAAATCTTGATCGAGACGAGCACCGCGTTGACCGAAGCGCTTTCCTTGGTGCCGATCACCAGCAGCCATGTGACCAGACCTGCGATCAGCATGGCTGGCAAATTCACGAGTCCGCCATCAAAAGGACCGCGAACAAGTAAGTCAGGGATATCGATATGCAGCAGATTTTCGAGCAATCCAACAACATAACCAGACCAGCCGACGCTGACCGCCCCTGCCGCGACGGCATATTCCAGAATCAGCGCCCAGCCCACCATCCACGCAACCAGTTCACCCATGACGGCATAGCTGTAGGTATAGGCTGAGCCCGAAACCGGGACCATTGCGGCCATTTCGGCATAGCAAAGAGCCGCCACGGCGCAGACAAAGCCAGCGATGATGAAGCTTATCATCATGCCCGGCCCGGCCTTCTGCGCGGCTTCAGCCGTCAGCACGAAGATGCCGGTGCCGATCACCGCGCCGACACCGAGCATGGTCAACTGGAACGCGCCGAGCGATCGATGCAACGACTTCTTTTCGGCGGTGGCAAGAATGGCGTCGAGTGGTTTGACGCGACCGAACATTGATTTCTCCTGACCGAGGTTCGGTGCATGGTCTTGGGCGAGCCACAGTTGCACCGGTAACCAGGTTGTGACCGCAGACGCTAGCGGCGCATTGCGACATGGCAAAGCGCTTTTTGCCAGCCCCACATCGTGTCCTCCATCCCGACGCCACTCCCCATCCCCTCTGCCGGGCACTTGCCGTAGGGGCCGCTTGCGCTACAAAGCCCCTCCCCGGCTGCGCACCTACGCACGGCCGGGCAAAAAGCCACGGAAGGGAGACACCGTGTCCACCACGTTCCAGCTTGATACCGCGACCAGCCGCGCCCATCCGACGCCCGCGCCGATGAAGCGGCTAACCATACCGGCCGTGCGCCAGCGCAAGATCGATGGGGTGACCGCCCAGCCGGTGGTGATGCTGACCGCCTACACCGCGCGGCAGGCGCAGTTGCTCGATGCCCATTGCGATCTGCTGCTGGTGGGAGATTCGCTGGGGCAAGTGATCTATGGCTTGCCGTCCAGCATTCCGGTCACGCTTGATCTGATGGTCGCCCATGGTGCGGCGGTGGTGCGCGGATCGTACCATGCGGCAGTGATCGTCGACATGCCGTTCGGCAGCTATGAAGCATCGAAGGAACAGGCCTTTGCCAGCGCGGCGCGGCTGCTCAAGGAAACCGGCTGCGATGCCGTGAAGCTGGAAGGCGGCGCGGCGATGGCCGAAACCGTGGCCTTCCTGATCGCGAGGGGCATCCCGGTGATGGGCCATGTCGGACTGACCCCGCAGGCGGTCAACGTGCTGGGCGGCTACAACGCACGCGGCCGCAGTGCCGAGGAAGCCGACAAGATCCTGAGCGATGCGCGCGCCCTTGCCGATGCCGGGGCTTTTGCCATCGTGGTCGAAGGCGTGGTCGAACCGATCGCCGTCGCGGTTACCCGCGCCGTTCCCTGCCCGGTCATCGGCATCGGTGCTTCGGCCCAATGCGACGGGCAAGTGCTGGTGACCGAGGACATGCTCGGCATGTTCGAGCGGGTGCCACGCTTCGTGAAAGTCTACGCCAATCTTGGCGACACGATCGCACAAACTGCCGCCCAGTTTGCCGCTGACGTCCGCACCCGAGCGTTTCCGGAACAAGCGCAGACCTATCAGCCGAAGTAAGGCGCCGATACGAAGCTTGCACCACTCCGGACGCAAGCTATGGCAGAGGCGGACCGTCTTTTCAGGATATAGCCGTGCTGCGTCAGTTTGCCGGATCTTTGTTGTTTGCCTTGCTGTGCCTTGCGCTGACCGTGGCCTATGGCTGGTCGCAGGGTGGATCGGCGTCCGCCATCGCCGGCATGGTGTGGATCGTGCTGGTGCTGTCGGTGCTGGAAATCTCGCTGTCGTTCGACAACGCCGTGGTCAACGCGGCGGTGCTGGGCGAGATGGACGAGGTCTGGCAGAACCGCTTTCTGACATGGGGCATGCTGATCGCGGTGTTCGGCATGCGCATCGTGTTTCCGCTCGCCATCGTGGCTATTGCGGCGGGGATCGGCCCGGTCGAGGCGCTGCGCCTGTCTTTGCAAGACCCGGCCCGCTATGAAGCCATCGTCAGCAGCGCGCACGTGGGCATTGCCGGGTTCGGCGGGGCATTCCTTGCGATGGTCGGGCTCGGCTTCTTCTTCGACGAGGAAAAGGACGTCCACTGGTTGCGCTGGATCGAAGTCCAGCTTGCCCGCGCCTCGAGCGTCAAAGCGGCCGAGATCGCGGTCCTGCTGGTGGTGCTTTACGCGATCTCGCGCCTGCTCGCCCCGGCTGAGGCGCTGACGTTCCTGGGTGCGGGCCTGCTTGGCATCGTGGCCTTCATCGCGGTGGAGGCGATCGGCACCATCCTTGAACAGCGCGAGGCCGCCCAGCAGGCAGCAGGAGCGATAGTCCGCTCCGGGCTTGGTGGCTTCCTCTATCTCAACGTGCTCGACGCCTCGTTCAGTTTTGACGGGGTCATCGGAGCCTTCGCCCTATCGAACAGCATGGTGATCATCGCGTTGGGCCTGTCGATCGGCGCGATGTTCGTCCGCTCGTTGACGATGCTGCTCGTCCGCAATGGCACGCTCGCCGAATATCGGTTCCTTGAACACGGCGCCTTCTGGGCGATCCTCGCGCTTGGCGGGATCATGCTGGCCTCGGCCCGCTACGAGGTTCCCGAGACGGTCACCGGCCTGATCGGCGCAGTGCTGATCGGCCTGTCGCTGTGGTGGTCGGTGCGCCACCGCAACCGCCTGCCGGACCGCGACCACGAAGGCGCGATCCGGGGCGATTGAAGTCCTGACGCAGTTGCCAGCCCGGTCAGTCCAGCGGCTTGGATGCCAGCTTAGGCACCGGCGCCGGCGTCCCTGAAAAGCGCGGGGCTGGCCCCGGCATGACCATGCCGCCCTCTGTCAGGAAGGTGCCGCGTGCCGCGTTGTGCGGGTGCGACGGAGCCTCGGCCAGACTGAGCACGGGTGCAAAACAGATGTCGGTGCCATCCATGATCGCGCACCATTCATCGCGGGTCTTGGTGAGGATCAGCGCGGTGACCTTTTCCTTCAGCGGCCCCCAAGCCGACGGGTCCATCTGCCGGGCGAACTCGGGATCGCCCTTCAGCCCGGTCTTGTCGAGAAGCTGGGCATAGAACTGCGGCTCGATCGACCCTAGCGAGATCCACTTGCCGTCAGCGGTTTCGTACGTGTCATAGAAGTGCGTGCCGCCGTCGAGCAGGTTGACGCCGCGCTCGTCCTTCCACGTGCCGTTGCCATAGAAGCTCCAGGTCATGGCCGAAAGGATCGCAGCGCCATCGGTCATCGCCGCGTCGACTACCTGCCCCTTGCCGGTGCGTTGCGCGCTGAACACCGCCGCCATCACGCCAAAGGCCAGCAACATGCCGCCACCACCGAAATCACCGACCGCGTTCACCGGAAACTGCGGCTTGCCACCGGCCTGACCATACGTGTGCAAGGCCCCGGACAGCGCGATATAGTTTATGTCGTGGCCTGCCAGCGGCGCCATCGGCCCATCCTGTCCCCACCCGGTCATCCGGCCGTAGACCAGCCGTGGATTGTCAGCCAGCAGCACCTCGGGCCCGATCCCGAGCCGCTCCATCACGCCGGGCCGATAGCCTTCGACGATGGCGTCGGCTTCCCTGACCAGTTCGCGCACGCGCGCGATGGCGGCGGGATCCTTCATGTCGAGTTCGACGACAAGGCGGTTGCGGTTGAGGATATCGGTGTTGCCGTTGTCGCCAAAACGGCCCGGACGGCCCGGTCGCTCGATCCGGATCACCCGCGCGCCGTGATCGGCCAGCATCATGCAGGCAAACGGCCCCGGGCCGATCCCGGCAAATTCGATCACGGTCAAACCTTCGAGCGCACCCGGCATCGTATCCCCTCCACCAATTTAATCGATCGATTGAATCGGGGGTTTGCCTGTTCGAGCCGCCGCTGTCCAGAGCATCGTCGGCGAAAAGCGCGCTATCGCTGCGGCGCCTGCTGACCTCTGGCGCCAAGCGCCTTTACCAGCGCCGCGCGCGCCGGGTTGGCTGGCGGTCCGGCCCAGCTTGCCGCCAGCAGCTTCATCGCCAAGACGCTGCCGGGGTTCTGCGCCAGATAGCGCGAGGCCATGGCATCGGCATCACGGTTCCGCCCCAGTGCGCGCAAGGCAGCGTCCATCCGCCGCAGCACCGGTTCGTTGAAACGGATCGACGCGCCGTTGCCGTAATCGATCAGCGCGCCGCGTGCATCGCCGCGCAGCAGCCGGACGTCGCCGGCCAGCAGATTGGCCTCGGCCGCGCCCGGATTGGCATCGCGCAGCCGGTCGGCGACGACTTGCGCGTCCTCTCGCTGTCCGGCCAGCAGCAGCCCACGCACATAAGGAACCGCCATCGCGGCGTAGTTCGGCTTGTCCTGATATTGCGACGCCAGCACGCCCAGCGGTGTGGCTACGGCTATCGGGATCGCGCCGTGCCGCACCGGATGCGCCGCGCGCAAGGCATAGGCCGCACCGCGCGCCCTGTCGCCCATCCGCGTGGCCGCCTTACCGACCAGAGTGAGCAGATAGGGAGAGGCATTCGGCTGGCGGGCATCACCATCGAAATCGCGCGCGACGCGCAGCCAGTCACCCTGCCGGACCAGCGCGCGCGCCAGCAGTTGTCGAGCTTGGAGATTATCGGGCTGCATCCGCACCAGTCGGTCAAGGTTCTCAACCGCCAGGTTGACGTTGCCCGCGCGGTATTCGAGTACACCGTTGAGCAGAATGGCGGCGGGCATGTCGCGAAAGGCGTTGCCGGTCCGCAGCAAAAGCTCGCGCGCAAGGTCGGTCTGTCCGGCCCGCGCGGCCAGCACAGCCTGCAGAAACAGCGGACGGGGGTTCTTTGGATCGACTTCGGCGAGTTTGCGACACACCGTCAACATCGCGCGATATTTGCCCATGTCGCCAAGCGTCGCGGCATATTCGCCCAGCAATGCCGGATCGTTCGGCTGGGCCCGCAGCGCTTCCTCGAACCACGGCAGTGCCGCTTGCAGGCCATACTGCTCGCGGATCAGCAGCCCGCGCAGCGTCAGCGCGCGCGGGTTGGCCGGATCGAGCGTCACCGCCCGCTCGGCCGCCTCGATCGCTTGCGCCTGTTCGCCGCCGGTAAACCGCAGCGAGGCGATCTGCACCCACAAGTCGGCGTCCTTGGGATCGATCCTGAGCGCCTGATCGAAGGCTTGCGCGGCGGCAGGCAAATGCCCCTCGATCAATTCAAGTTGCCCACGGACCCGCCAGCCGCGTTCCGCGCTATCAGGAGTGAAGCCACCCTCGCCCAGCACCCGGCGCGCCTCGCCGCGCTCTCCGCGCGCGATCAGCGCCTGCGCCAGCCATGCGCGTACCGCGTCCGCGGGCAGCCCCGCGCGGATGCCTGCGCGCAGCGCCACTTCGGCGGCAATCGGATCGCGCTTGTCCAGCGCGGCATCGGCGCGCTTGCGCAAGCTCGCGACCCGACCATCGCCCGCCGCCAGTGGAACGCCGACAAGCAGCGCCACAAGGGCCAGACCAAGGCGTCCACGCCGCTTAATAAGGCAGGTCGTATTGCTTGAGCAGGTCATACAGGGTCGGGCGGCTGATCCCCAGCAGCCGCGCGGTGCTTGAAATGTTGCCTTCGCTGCGCGCCAGTGCATGGCGGATGATCTTGCGGTCGGTCGCTTCGCGCGCGGTCTTGAGGTTGAGCGGCGCTTCACCGGCTTCACCGCCATTGGCCAAATCGAGATCGGCGGCGTTGATCAGCTTGCCATCGGCCATGATCACCGCGCGCTTCACCCGGTTCTCCAGCTCCCGCACGTTGCCCGGCCACGACCAGCCATCGATCGCTCCAAGCGCGTCGGGCGCGAAGCCCTTGACCTGCGGGTTCATTTCACCGGCAAACCGCGTCAGGAACACTTTGGCGAGCAGCGTGGCATCACCCGGACGCTCGGCCAGCGTCGGAATGCGCACGACGATTTCGGCAAGGCGATAGTACAGATCCTCGCGGAAGCGACCATCGGCGATCATCGCCTCAAGGTTCTGGTGCGTAGCGCAGACGATGCGGGTATCGACCTCGATCGAGCGTCGGCCGCCGATGCGCTCGATCGTCCGCTCCTGCAAAAAGCGCAGCAACTTCACCTGCAACTGGATCGGAATGTCGCCCACTTCGTCCAGAAACAGGGTGCCGCCGCTGGCTTGCTCGATCTTTCCCTCGGTGGTCTTTACCGCACCGGTGAAGGCCCCCTTTTCATGGCCGAACAACTCGCTTTCGAGCAGGTTTTCAGGGATCGCGGCGCAATTGATGGCGATGAAGTTGCCCTTGGCGCGGTTCGAGGCATCGTGCAGCCCGCGCGCCAACAGTTCCTTGCCGGTGCCGCTGGCGCCCAGCAGCATCACCGAAACGCGGGTGTTGGCGACGCGCTCGATCGTGCGGGCAACCTTGACCATTTCGGGTGCGGCGGTGATCATCCGACCAAGCACGCGGTTGTCGGCCGGTGCCCGCTGCGCCAGAATGCGGTTCTCGACCTCAAGCTTGTAAAGCTGCAGCGCCCGCCGCACGATCAGCCCCAATGCGTCGATGTCGACCGGCTTCTGATAGAAATCGTAGGCTCCCAGCGCGATAGCGCGCAGTGCCGATTCCCGCGCGCCATGCCCTGAGGCGACGATAACCTTGGTCTCTGGACGCAACGCCATGATCTCGGACAGGACGGCAAAACCCTCGCTCGTTCCGTCTGGATCGGGCGGCAGGCCCAGATCGAGCGTCACCACCGGCGGTTCCTCCGCCCGCAACAGCGCGATAGCCGCTGCGCGATCCCCGGCGATGAACACCTGGAAGTCGTCATAGGCCCACTTCAACTGTGCCTGAAGCCCGGGATCGTCTTCCACGATCAGCAGTTTGGGGCGGATATCGGTCATGTCAGGCAACCTTCTTGGAATTCTCGGTGGGTGTTCCGGCGGCATTGGCGGAGTTTGAGGCGGGGCCGCTCCCCTCAAGCTGCCCCGAGATCGCCAGCGGCAGACGAATGGCAAAGCGGCTGCCCAGCCCTTCCCGGCTTTCGACATCCAGTCGGCCACGCATCGCCCGGACCAGTTCGCGTGCCTCGAACGCGCCGATGCCGAACCCCCCAGCCTTGGTCGAAACGAACGGAGTGAACAGACGGGTGCGCACGAAATCGGCGCTCATCCCGCTGCCGGAATCGATGACCTCGATCACTCCGCCAAGCGCCTCGATCCGGGTCTGGAGCAGCACCACCATCCCCGGCAGACTGGCGTCGAGCGCGTTCTGCACGAGATGGAGCAGCACTTGTTCCAACGTCTCGCGGTTGGCCATCACCACGCAGGGCGTCGATGCCAGTGCATCGACCGGCGGAGTTTCGGTTCCGGTACGATAGCGCGCAGCGACTGCCGCAATCACTTGCGCGGCATCGACCGGCTCGATCCGCTCGACATTGCCCGCGCCATAGCGGGACAGGCGAGCCAGCAGCGCGTTCAGCTTGTCGGCCGAGTTGCGCAAAGTGACCAGCATGTCCTTGCGGAATTCCGGATTGTCGGCATGGCGCTCGGCATTGCGCGAGAGCAGCGCAAGTTGGCTGGCCAGATTCTTGATATCGTGCATGACGAAAGCCATGCGCCTGTTGAACTCATCGAACCGGCTGGCTTCGAGCAGCGCCGCCTGCCCGTTTTGTTCGGCCAGATAGCTGGCAAGCTGCTGCCCTACCACCCGCAGCAGGTCGAAGTCCTCCCAGTCCAGCTTGCGCGCCAGCGGCGGACGCCCCAGCACGACCAGCCCGACCAGCCGGTCGAAATGCACCAGTGGGACCAGTGCCCACGCCGACTCCTCGATCATCAGCCACTTGGGGATGATCGCCAGTTCGCCATGATGATCGGTGCCGGTGCGCGCTTCATCCAGATCGACCACGAAAAAACGCTGCTCAAAGAACTGCGCGGCACCAGCGGACAGCGCGGTGGCGGGCACTTGCAGCGTTGGCCATTGCCAGCGGGCCGCCAGCACCAGATCGCCGCCTTCACCGGGAACCAGCAGCAAGCCGCGCGCGCTGTCGGTGATGTCGGCCATCGCCTGCACCACGCGGGTATGGAATGGCTGGGCATTGGCCCGCCCGATCGTGCGGGTAAAGCGTTGCCATTCAGCGCGGTAGTCATAACGATGCTGGAACAAGTGCTTGGCCACCATCACGTTGATCCAGCCGCGCAATCGTCCGGAAGGGACCAGCGCCAGGATCACGATGGTCGTGGCAAAGGCAAAGCCCAGTTGCGCCAACTGGCTGGCGTTTCCGCCCATCCACGCCAGCGACTGCGCCGCGCCTACCATGATGATCAGGTACGTTCCGATCACCAGCAGCGACAGCGACTGGAACGCCACCGAACGTGAAGGCGAGAACCGCGCCACCGAGGCTCCGCGTGCCGTTCCGAACGCCGCCAGCACAACGGTCAGCACTTGTGCCACACCGCGCAGCGCGACCATGCCGACCGGCCAGGTGCCACCCAGATAGGCGATCGTGTAGTAATTCAGATCGAAGCCCCACATCAGTGCCAGCGCCATGCAGGTACGCCGCACCGCAGCGCGCTGGGCGGTCATAGCTCCGGCATAAAGGTTGTGGACCAGCACCAGCGCGCCAGTCGCCAGCAACAGGCGGAACAGTACCGAAACCTGAAAAATCGTGGTCGTGGCGTGCGGCAGCCAGCCAAGCCGGGCTTGCAGGACCGCGAGCGCGACCTGCAACAGCTCGACACAGCCCAGCACCAGCAGTACCGGTCGCACCGGCGCCACGGTTTCGTGCCGGTTGTCGCGCCGGAACAGCGAATAGACCACCACCAGCCAGCCGATGTTGCGCGGCACTTCGGCCAGCTGGGTGACGATCGCATTCGGCCCCAGCGCCGCATGCATCAGGCACCACAGCGCCGCAATGCCCAGCGCCAGCGCCTCCGCCCGGCTCGACAGCGCGCCTCGGCGGTGCCGCTCCCACAGCCAGACGCTGAGCAGCATCGCCGCAAATGCAGCTACCAGAAAGGCATCGTGGCCCAGATCAGCCCAGCCGAAAGAGCCGATCATGCGGCACCTTGCGGAACTGCAGGCCTCGTCACCGGGCGCCCTCATTCCACAGCACTACCCGCAAGGTCTGCAGCAGGATCAGCAGATCGAGGAACGGCGAATAGTTCTTGGCGTAGTAGAGGTCGTATTCCAGCTTGTGGCGCGAATCCTCGATCGATGCGCCATAGGGATAGTTGATCTGGGCCCAGCCGGTGATGCCCGGCTTCACCATGTGGCGTTCGGCATAAAACGGCAGGTGCTCTTCCAGATCGGCCACGAATTCGGGCCGCTCGGGGCGTGGGCCGACGAAGCTCATGTCGCCGCGCAGCACTGTCCATGCCTGCGGCAGTTCGTCGATCCGCAACTTGCGGATCAGGCGCCCGATGCGGGTGACGCGCGGGTCTTCCTTGGCCGCCCACTGTGCGCCATTGGCTTCGGCATCGGTCCGCATCGAGCGCAGCTTGATCAGCTTGAAGTTCTCGCCGTACAGCCCGACGCGGGTCTGGCGGAAAAAGGCGGGGCCCCGGCTGTCGAGCTTCACCAGAAGCGCGAACAGCACGATCACCGGCGCGGTCAGGGTCAGCAGCAACAAGCTTGCGCAGACATCGAACACCCGTTTCACCGCGCTGGAAATCATCCGTCCCGACGAGAACCCGTCCGAAAAGATCAGCCAACTGGGATTTACCGTATCAAGATCAACGCGACCGGTCTCGCGCTCCAGAAACGTCGAGAAATCGCTGACATGGACGCCGGTGGTCTTGATCCGCAGCAGATCCTTGAGCGGCAACGCGTTGCGCCGCTCCTCCAGCGCCAGCACAACCTCGCTTACCCCCAGATTTTCGACATGGCGGGTAAGATTGTGAAGCGCCTTGCGATTGATCGCTTCTTCGATCACCGGGGGATTGTCGCTCATGCCGACATAGCCGACGATCATGAACCCGGCCTCGGGTCGCTCGCCCAGCGTCTTTAGCCGCAGGGCACGTCGCCCGGCGCCAAGCACCAGCACACGCCGCCGGAATGCGGCAGAGCCGAGCAAACCGCCCAGCATCAGCCGGATCAGCACAAGCAGCGCCATGGCGATGAACATCGCGTAGAACAGGTTTGAGCGCCACAAGGTGTGCCCCGGCAGCAGGAAATAGACCACCGAAAGCGCGATGATGCCCAGACTGATCGCCACCAGCAACCGTGCCGTGGCATAGCGCATCGAGCGCAGCGCATCCGACCCATAGACCCCGACCGCGATCATCGCGGTTTGCACCAGCACCGCGAACACCAGCAGCGGGGTCTTGCGCGAATAGATCTGGCCCGCATCGATGCCGATCTGCTGGGCCCTCAGCAGAAAGCCCAATTCGCCCGCGGTCACGAGCAAAACGAAGTCGAGCAGCGCCAGAAGCAGCACCGCATTGGGGATATAAAGCTTGAACAGGCGGATCATGTCTTGAGCCAATCCCCAGGGCGATGAGCGCCCACATGGCCCAGCCTTTAGCGACGAGCCGTAAACTGTCGGTAAATCTGACAGAAAACCGCCTATACCCTGTCAGTATTTCTGACAAGTAGCAGGCCAAGTTGCAACTCAGGCTACAACCGATGCCGATGCATCATTGTGCCAACGGGGCTGGCGGCCAGGTCTGGCCGGTGCCATGGTGCCACCATGCGGCAGAAGGAACTGCGCGTTGCGCTGGTCTGCTACGGCGGCATCAGCCTCGCGGTATACATGCACGGCGTGACCAAGGAAATCTGGCACGCCGCACGCGCCAGCCGGGCGATGCACCGGGGCGATCCCCCGACCGCTGCAGGCGACGCTTGTGGCGTGCAAACCGTTTACCGCCATCTGTTCGATCTGCTGGGGCAGGAACGCGGTCTGAAACTGCGCCTGTTGCCCGACATCATCGCCGGGGCCAGCGCCGGTGGCGTCAACGGCGTATTCCTGGCGCAAGCCCTGATCAGCGGACAAAGTCTTGAGCCGCTCACCCGCCTCTGGCTTGAGAAGGCCGATGTCGATGTGCTGCTCGATCCTGATGCCAAGCCATGGAGCCGTTTTGCCAAGATCTGGGCGCAGCCGCTGGTCTGGTTCCTGCTCAAGCGGCCCGGCAACGTCGTCTCGCGCACCGTGCCAGCCGAAACCCGCGCCGAAGTACGCCTGAAGGTTTCGCGCCTGATCCGTGCGCGCTGGTTTGCTCCGCCGTTCAGCGGCATCGGCTTTTCGCGGCTTCTGGCCGATGCGCTGGCCGCGATGGCGCAAGCGGGCAGCGATGGTGAGGCGCTTTTGCCACCCGGCCATCCGCTTGACCTGCTCGTGACCACGACTGATTTCAACGGCCACCCCGAGGAATTGCAGCTCAACAGCCCGCCCGTGGTCGAAGAGAGCGAGCACCGCCTCGCCATCGGCTTTCGCGCCGTGGCGGGCCAATCTGCGGTCATCGCGCCCGATGCCGAGCTGGTGCTGGCGGCGCGCGCCACCGCCAGCTTTCCGGGCGCTTTCCCGCCGTTGCAAGTGGCCGAGATCGACCAGCTGGTGGCCGAGCGGCAAAAGAACTGGCCGACACGCGAAGCATTCTTGCGACGGATCATGCCCAGCCGCTGGCGCCGTGCGCTGGTGGCGGACGCCGCGCTGGTCGATGGTGCGGTACTGGTCAACCGCCCCTTCGCGCAGGCCATGGACGTGCTGCGCGATCGTCCGGCCCAGCGAGAGGTGGACCGCCGCTTCGTCTATATCGACCCCAGCCCCGAACACATTGGCATCGACGGGCGTCATGGCCGCACGGTCGGCTTCTTTTCGGCGATTTTCGGCGCGCTTTCGTCGATCCCGCGCGAACAGCCGATCCGCGACAACCTCGAATCGCTCGGCCGCATCTCGCGTGAGCGGGAGCGGATGCGCGGTATCGTCGACGCGTTGCGGCCCGATATCGACGCAGCGGTCGAACGGCTGTTCGGCCACACCCTGTTTTTCGATCAGCCCAGCCCCAAACGTCTGACTGCATGGCGCAACAGGGCGCAGCAGGCCGCGGCCGAACAGGCTGGCTTCGCCTTCCACGGCTATGGTCAGGTCAAGTTGACGGGCATGGTCGCCGATCTTGCCCAAGTCATCGCCGAAGCCGCGCCCGAATGCGGCCGCGCGCAGGATATCGAGTCCGCGCTGTGGCAGCACCTGCGCGCTCAGGGTCTTGATCGTCCGGCGGCCGCGAGGGGTGGTGCCACGCCGGCCGCAATCGAGCTCTACCGTGATCACGACATCGCGTTTCGCATCCGCCGCTTGAAGCTGCTGGCGCGGCGGCTGGCGCACGATTGGGAAGATGGTGAAGGCATTGCCCGTCCCGCGCGTGAAGCGGCGCGCGAAACGGTGTTCCAAGCGCAGGCCCTGTATCAGGCGCGGATCTCGGGCGCCACGCTCGGCACGGACTTCCCCGCGATCGCCGCGCAAGTCCGTGCCGACCCCGCTAGCGTGCTGCGCGCCATTGCCGAGAGGCGCGATCTGCGCGCGGTCGATCTGCTGGTTGACGGCATGATCGTTGCCGCTTTGCAGGGGATGGAGCGCCCGCTGCGCCGCCGCTTCCTGTATGCCTATCTCGGCTTTCCGTTCTACGACATCGCCACCCTGCCCTTGCTGCAAGGCGAGGGAATGGGCGAGTTCGACCCGATCAAGGTTGACCGTATTTCGCCCGAAGACGCCATTTCGATCCGCGCCGGGGGCACCCGCGCGTGCCTGCGAGGTGTCGAATTCTTCCATTTCGGCGCATTTTTCAGCCGTGCCTATCGCGAGAACGATTATCTATGGGGCCGCCTGCACGGTGCGGAGCGGATGATCGACCTGATCGCATCGACGGCCGATCAGCCTTTGGACAATGCCGTACTCCGCCTGATCAAGCGCGACGCATTCCTTGCCATCCTGCATGAAGAAAAGGCCCGGCTCCATGCGGAACCGGGCCTTGTCGAACGGGTGATAGGCGAAGTCGAAACCGCCTTTGCCGATGGCTGACCAGTGCTGACCGACGACTATTCCGTCAGGTCGGTCCACACATCCTTGAGCCGCTCGAAAAAGCCCTTGGACTGCGGACTTTCATCGCCGGTTTCGGTGGCCTGAAACTCGCGCAACAGCTCTTTCTGCTTCGCGCTGAGCTTGGTCGGGGTTTCGACCTGAATCTCGACGACAAGATCGCCAAAACCGCGCCCTTGCAGCACCGGCATACCCGCGCCGCGCTTGCGCAACTGCTTGCCCGACTGGATACCCGGCGAAATCTCGATCACGTGGCGCTGCCCGTCGAGCCCGGGAATCTCGATCGAACCACCCAGCGATGCGGTGGTGAAGCTGATCGGCGCGCGGGTCAGCAAGGTCGTGCCATCGCGCTCGAACACGCGGTGCCGCGCCACTTGCAGGAAGATATAGAGATCGCCAGCCGGAGCGCCCGCCGGTCCGGCCTCGCCCTTGCCAGACAAGCGGATGCGGGTGCCGTTGTCGACGCCCGGCGGAATCTTGATCTCAAGCTTCTGCTCGGCATCGACGCGGCCTTCACCGCGACAGGCGCGGCAGGGCGTCTCGATCACCTCGCCCCGCCCATGGCAGTTGGGACAAGTGCGCTCGACCATGAAGAAGCCTTGCTGCGCCCTGACTTTGCCTTGCCCGCCGCACAAGTTGCAGCGCCGCGCGGACGTGCCCGGCTGCGCTCCGCTGCCATGGCAGGGCTCGCACGTCTGGGCCACTTCGACGGCAATCTCGGTGGTCTTGCCGTGAAAGGCATCCTCCAGCGAGACTTCCATGTTGTAGCGCAAGTCGGCGCCGCGCCGCGATTGCTGCCGCCCGCCACCAAAGCCGCCGCCAAAGAACGTCTCGAAAATGTCGCCAAGGTCGGAGAAGCCTTCGCCCCCGCCGAACCCGCCGCCACCGCCGCCCGGACCGCCTTGCTGGAACGCCGCGTGGCCATATCGGTCATAGGCGGCGCGTTTTTGCGGATCGGAGAGGCAGGCATAAGCCTCGTTGATCTGCTTGAACTTCGCCTCGCTGTCACCGCAGCCCGGATTCTTGTCCGGGTGCCACTTCATCGCCAGCTTGCGGAACGCGGACTTGAGCGTCTTGTCGTCCGCAGTGCGCTCGACTTCGAGCAATTCGTAGTAGTCGATTTCAGTCGACATTGCGTATTCCTGTACCCGCGGTCCTCCGCCCGTACCCATGGCACCGGCGGAGGATCCCGATCATCGCAACATCACTTGCTATCGTCGACTTCCGAGAATTCGGCATCAACCACACCGTCATCGGCCTTGGGCCCTTCAGCCCCCGGCGAGGCACCGGCGGCCTGCTCCTTCTCGTAGATCGCCTGCCCCATCTTCATCGCCTTTTCGGTCAAGGCCTGGGTCTTGGCATTCATGTCGTCCACGTCGCCGCCTTCGATCGCCTTCTTGGCATCGACGATGGCAGCCTCGATCTCGGCCTTGAGGCTGGCGTCGATCTTGTCGCCATTCTCTTCAAGCTGGCGCTCGGTAGCATGGACGAGGCTGTCGGCGTTGTTCTTCGCCTCGGCCGATTCACGGCGCTTCTTATCATCGGCGGCAAAGCGTTCGGCATCCTTGACCATCTGGTCGATGTCGGCATCGGACAGACCGCCCGAAGCCTGAATGCGGATCTGCTGTTCCTTGCCGGTGCCCTTGTCCTTGGCCGAGACGTTGACAATGCCGTTGGCGTCGATGTCGAACGTCACCTCGATCTGCGGCACGCCGCGCCGTGCGGGCGGAATGCCGACAAGGTCGAACTGGCCAAGGATCTTGTTGTCCTGCGCCATTTCGCGTTCGCCCTGGAACACGCGGATGGTGACAGCCTGCTGGTTGTCCTCTGCGGTCGAGTAGACTTGGCTCTTCTTCGTCGGGATCGTGGTGTTGCGGTCGATCATGCGGGTCATGATGCCGCCCAGCGTCTCGATCCCCAGCGAAAGCGGGGTCACGTCGAGCAGCAGCACGTCCTTGACGTCACCCTGCAGCACGCCGGCCTGAATGGCCGCGCCCATGGCGACGACTTCGTCCGGGTTCACGCCGGTGTGCGGATCCTTGCCGAAGAAGTCCTTCACCACTTCGCGCACGCGCGGCATGCGGGTCATGCCGCCGACGAGCACGACTTCGTCGATGTCCTTGGCGGTGAGCCCGGCATCGGCCAGCGCCTTGCGGCAGGGTTCCAGCGTCCGCTCGATCAGCTTGCCGACCAGCCGTTCAAGGTCCGAACGGGTGATCGTTTCGACCAGATGCAGCGGCGTGGTGCTTCCACCTTCCATGCGCGCGGTGATGAACGGCAGGTTGATTTCGGTGGTCTGCGCCGAGGACAGCTCGATCTTGGCCTTTTCGGCAGCTTCCTTCAAGCGCTGCAAAGCGAGCTTGTCGCCGCGCAGGTCCAGGCCTTCCTTGGACTTGAACTTGTCGGCCAGATATTCGACCACTGCGGTGTCGAAATCTTCACCGCCCAGGAACGTGTCGCCGTTGGTGGACTTCACCTCGAACACGCCGTCACCGATTTCGAGAACCGAGATGTCGAACGTACCGCCGCCAAGGTCATAGACCGCGATCGTCTTGCCGTCCTGCTTGTCGAGGCCATAGGCCAGCGCCGCAGCGGTCGGCTCGTTGATGATGCGCAGCACTTCAAGACCGGCGATCTGCCCGGCGTCCTTGGTTGCCTGACGCTGGGCGTCGTTGAAGTAGGCCGGAACGGTGATGACCGCCTGCGTCACGGTTTCGCCCAGATAGCTCTCGGCGGTTTCCTTCATCTTTTGAAGGGTATAGGCCGAAATCTGCGACGGGCTGTAATCTTGACCACCGGCCTTGACCCAGGCGTCGCCATTCTTGCCCTTGGTGATGCTGTAAGGGACCAGCTCGGTGTCCTTCTGGGTCAGCGGATCATCGAAACGACGACCGATCAGACGCTTGACCGCAAAGATGGTGTTATCCGGGTTGGTCACGGCCTGACGCTTGGCCGGCTGGCCGATCAGGCGCTCACCGTCCTTCGTGAAAGCCACGATCGAAGGCGTGGTGCGCGCGCCTTCGGAATTCTCGATGACCTTGGGCACGCCGCCATCCATGACCGCAACGCAGCTGTTGGTGGTGCCAAGGTCGATACCAATAACTTTAGCCATGATTCCCCATATCCTTACCAAGCCAGACACTGCGCCCGGACGGGGTTCCCCGATTGGGCGAACGCCGGTTTCGCAGCTCTTCAAGGGGCGATATAGGTGTGCATCGCCTTGGCACAAGACCTCCACTCGCCTACCAGTGCCGTGTTTGCATCACCTTTTTCATCACGGAGCCGATCCATGCGCCTGCATCGTCTTGTCCTGCCTTCGATCATGGTTGCAACGCTGGCGCTGGGCGGCTGCGGTCAGAAAGCGGCCGAGCCAAGTGCGACTGCAACCGAGACGGCAGACGCCCTCTCGACCGGCCCGACCGCGCCTGCCGGGCTGCTGGTCGATGATGCGACGGTCAAGCTGCCCGCTGTGGCAGGCAACCCGGGCGTTGCCTATTTCACGCTGAGCCAAAGCAGCGGCCCGGCGCAAAAGGTCGTGGCGGTTCATGTCGATGGGTTCGAGCGCGCCGAAATTCATGAAAGCCGCACCGAAGGCGGTGTCTCGACCATGGCAAAGGTCGATTCGGTCACTGTTTCGCCCGACAAGCCAGCCGAGTTCAAGCCCGGCGGCTTTCACGTCATGCTGTTTGACGCGAAGAACGCTCCCAAGGTCGGCGACACCGTCGAGATCACGCTGACGCTGGACAATGGCGACAAGATCAGCGCATCGGCCAAGGTCGAGGGTGCTGGCGGTGGCGATGACGGCATGGCCGGCATGGATCACATGTGACCACGCCCGCAGGGGGCGAACGTCCGCTGAGCGCAAGTGAGGTCGATCTGGTCGGTTCGGTCTTTGGCGACGGCGTGGATTGTGCCCCCGTGCGTTTGCGGCGACGCCGGTTCATGCCGTTCCAGCCAGCGCACACCGTGATGGCGCCGATGGGGCATATCCACTTCCATCCGGCCAGTCCGCATTGGCGCGAGGATTTTGCGGTCGCACCGGCGGGGCTGCAGGGACTGTTCATCCACGAGATGACGCATGTCTGGCAGGCGCAACGGCGCGGCCGCTGGTATTTGCCGCTGCGGCGCCATCCGTTCTGCCGTTATGCCTATCGGTTGCGGCCCGATTGGCACCTGACAGATTACGGTCTGGAGCAGCAGGCGGAGATCGTCGCCCACGCATTTCTGGCACGGATCGGCGCGTTTACGCCCGAAGACGGGCAAGCCCCCCTGCTGGAGCAGCTTGCCCTCTCCGTCCGGTACCTCGATCAGCAGCGTACGCGGTATTCACGGCCCCGGTCGTTGCGGCGATAGCAATGGCCGTTCTTCTTGATCAGCGAGCCGCCGACCCCGCCGATGGCCGCGCCTACAGCGGCACCAGCCAGCGGATCGCCACCGGTCGCAGCGCCCAGTATCGCGCCACCGGCACCACCGGCCAGCGCGCCTTCGCCGCCATAGTTCGAGGCGCAACCACCAAGCGCAAGGGCACCGGCAGCGGCGAGCGGAATGAACCAACGATGTTGCATGAGGCATGCTCCTTCTAAAAGCGTATGCCTCAGGAACGTGTGGCGGCCCCGGTTGTTCCTGCTTTCCCGTCTAGCCAAGGCAAAACGGCCGCCCCGCAATGAAGCGGAACGGCCGTCCAAACCTGCTGAAATCCGCTGCGCTCAGTCGGGCTTCTTGGCCACGACTACCATCGCCGGACGCAACAGCCGGTCCTTGATCATGTACCCGGCCTGCAGTTCCTGCAGCACCGTGCCCGGATCGACATCGGTCGAGGGGATTTCCATCATCGCCTGATGCTGGTGCGGATCGAGCGGCAGCCCGCGCGCCGCGATACGGGCGATGCCGTGGTTGCCAAAGATCTTCTCGACTTCGCGCCCGGTCGCTTCCAGCCCAGTGACGAGATTGCGGAACTTGTCATCTTCGCGCAGCTCTGCCGGGATCGATTCGAGCGCGCGCGCCAGATTGTCGGCTACCGACAGAATGTCGCGGGCAAAGGCCGTGGCAGCATAAGCGCGCGCATCGGCAATGTCCTTTTCCAGCCGCCGCCGCACGTTCTGCGTTTCGGCCTTGGCATAGAGCACGTCCTGCTTGGCGTTCTCCAGATCTTCGGAAAGACGCGCAAGGCGCTCGTCAACGGCAGTGTCAGCTGCGGGCGAATCGATCAGGTCTGCCGGTACGCCTTCCAGCTCGGCAGCGGCCTGAGGATCTTGCGGGCGCGTATCGTTATCCGTCATATTCTTGAGAATCCGTCCTGTCCGATGAGTTTGCCCAGCGATTGGGCTGTGAAATCAACCATGGGGACGACGCGGGCATAATTCAACCGCGTAGGCCCGATCACGCCCACCACGCCGACCACGCGACCGTCCATATCGCGCCAAGGCGAAGCGATGACGGCAGACCCCGAAAGCGAGAACAGCCGGTTCTCGCTGCCGATGAAGATGCGCGTCGCCTGCGCCAGTCGCGCGGCATCGAGCACACCGGCAATGGCCTCGGCGTTTTCCAGCTCGTCAAGCAACTGGCGCACCCGCTCGATGTCCTGCAGCGCCGCTTCGTCAAGCAAGTTGGCCTGACCGCGCACCACCAGCACCGGCCGCGCGGCGGCATCCACGCTCCACACCGCCAGCCCGCGCTGCACCAGATCGGCGCTGGCAGCATCGAGCGCCGACCGGCCACCGTCGATCTCGCTGCGCACGACATGGATCGCCTCTGCCAATGTCCGCCCGGACAGGCGCGCGGTCAGGTAGTTGCCCGCCTGCTCCAATGTCGCGGGATCGAGTGCGCCGGGCAGATCGATCACGCGGTTCTCGACGCCGCCGTCCTCGGCCACCAGCACCGCCAGTGCCCGCAGTGGGCCGAGCGGCACGAATGAAATCTGCTGCAGGCGCGGTTCGCGGCGCGGCACCATCACCACACCCGCCGCTGCCGACAGCTCCGATAGCGCGGAACTGGCCGCCGCGATGGCTGCTTCGATCGTTCCGCCCGATGCCAACCCGCGCTCGATCTGCATTCGTTCGGCCGCCGAAGGTTCGGCTGCCTGCATGATCCCGTCGACGAACAGGCGCAAGCCGACGTCGGTCGGCATTCGCCCGGCGCTGGTATGAGGCGCCGCCAGCAGTCCCGCGTCCTGCAATTCCTGCAAGACCGAGCGGATCGAGGCGGGCGACAGGTTAACCCCGCCACGCCCGGCGAGCGTCTTTGAGCCCACCGGCTGACCGTCGGCGATGTAGCCTTCGACCACCAAGCGGAAGATATCGCGGGCGCGCGTAGTCAGTTCTGAGAGCGGAGGCGTTGGCATCTGCCTCTCTATGCGCCGGGAAGGGCCTTGCGCTCAAGAGCCCTTGCGGCAGGGCGAACGATCCGCCACAGACCCCGCATAACCCGAGACTAAGGAATTCCCATGCGACCTTCCGGCCGCGCCGCTGATGAGATGCGCGCGATTTCGATCGAAACCAACTTCACCAAGCACGCTGAGGGCTCGGTCCTGATCGGCTTTGGCGACACCAAGGTGCTTGTCACCGCTTCGGTTGAAGAGCGCGTCCCCCCGTTCATGCGCGGCAAGGGTGAAGGCTGGGTGACGGCGGAATATTCGATGCTGCCCCGTGCCACGCATACGCGCGGCAGCCGTGAAGCGGCCAAGGGCAAGCAATCGGGCCGCACGCAGGAAATCCAGCGGCTGATCGGGCGCAGCTTGCGCGCCGTCACCGACATGAAAAAGCTGGGCGAGCGCCAGATCACGCTCGATTGCGACGTAATTCAGGCCGACGGCGGCACGCGCACCGCGTCGATCTCGGGCGCGTGGATCGCGCTGCGCCTTGCGGTGCAGAAGCTGCTCGATGCCGGGGCGATCAAGGAAGACCCGCTGACCCGCAAGGTTGCTGCGATCTCGTGTGGCATCCACAACGGCACGCCGGTGCTCGACCTCGACTACATCGAGGACAGCAGCGCCGATGCCGACGCCAACTTCGTGCTGATCGAAGGCGGCCATATCGCTGAAGTGCAGGCCACTGCCGAAGGCGCGACTTACGATGAGGAAGGCCTGCTGCGCTTGCTGCGCCTCGCCCGCATCGGCTGCAACGACATCTTCGCCGCGCAGGAAAAGGCCGTCGCGCGGTGAGCCAGAAGCTGGTGCCCGGTAAGCTGGTCATTGCCACGCACAACAAGGGCAAGCTGCGCGAAATTCAGGCGCTGCTGGCTCCATATGGCATGACCTGCCTGTCGGCGGGCGAACTGGGCCTTGCCGAACCGGCCGAAACGGGCACCACTTTTGTCGAGAACGCGCTGATCAAGGCTCATGCGGCGGCGCAGGCTGCGGGCCTGCCCGCGCTGGCCGACGATTCGGGGCTGTGCGTAGCGGCGCTTGGCGGCGCGCCCGGCGTCTATACCGCCGACTGGGCTGAAGCTGCGCCTTTTGAAGACGGGCCGGGGCGTGACTGGTACATGGCCATGGGCAAGGTCGAGGGCAAGCTGGCCGAACTGGGGCCTGACACCGCGCGCGATGCGTGGTTCGCCTGCGTTCTTGCCATCGCCTGGCCCGATGGCAGCAGTGCAACCTATGAAGGCCGGGCCGCCGGCAGCCTGACCTGGCCGCCGCGCGGCACTTTGGGCTTCGGCTATGACCCGGTGTTCGTGCCGTTGGGCGACACCCGCACCTTCGCCGAACTCGATCCTGCTGAAAAGCACGCCATCAGCCATCGCGCCGATGCGTTCGCCAAGCTGGTGGCCGAACAGTTTGCCGGGTAAGGTCGCAGGCGTGCAGCCGCTTGCCCTCTATGTCCACTGGCCGTTCTGTCTGGCCAAGTGCCCTTACTGCGACTTCAACAGCCATGTCCGCAACCGGGTCGATGCAGCAGCATGGGAAGCCGCGCTGCTGGCGGATCTGGCGCATGAGGCGGCACTTCTGCCCGGACGGCGGCTGACCTCGATCTTCTTCGGAGGCGGCACGCCATCGCTGATGCCGCCCGCACTGGTCGCGCGGCTGATCGACCGGGCGGGCGAACTATGGCCTTTTGCCGACGATATCGAGATCACGCTCGAAGCCAATCCCTCGTCGGTGGAGGCAGCGAACTTCGCAGCGCTTGCCAGTGCCGGGATCAACCGCGTGTCGCTGGGGCTGCAAGCGCTGGAGGACGCGCCCTTGCGCTTCCTTGGCCGGTTGCACGATGCGACCGAGGGCCTTGCCGCGCTTGATGTGGCTCAGCGCAATTTCGCGCGTGTCAGCTTCGACCTGATCTATGCCCGGCCCGACCATACGCCCGAATCGTGGGAGGCCGAGCTTGGCCGCGCGCTGGCGCTGGGCACCGGACACCTGTCGCTGTATCAGTTGACCATCGAACCGGGCACGCGCTTTGCAACGCTGGTGCGCGAAGGCAAGATCAGCCCACTGAACGATGATGATGCCGCCGATCTGTTCGCGCTTACCCGCGAACGCACCGCAGCCGCTGGCCTGCCCGCCTACGAGATCAGCAATCACGCGCGCGTTGGTGAACAAAGCCGCCATAACCTCACGTACTGGCGGTATCAGGACTATGCCGGGATCGGTCCGGGCGCGCACGGACGTCGGCTGAACCGCGCCACCGTGCGCCATCGCAAGCCCGAGAACTACCTCAAGGCAATCGCCGCGCAGGGCCACGGCCTTTCCGAGGAGCGTCCCCTGCCCTTGCCCGAACAGGCCGCCGAAGCGGTGTTGATGGGGCTGCGACTGGGCGAAGGCATTGCGCCAGCGCAGCTCGCTGCACGCTTCGGCCTTGCCGAAACCGACCTGATCGTGCCGGACAAGCGGCGGTTCTATACCGCGCAGGGCTTGCTTCGCGACAGTGGCGAACGGCTGATCGTGACCGAAGCGGGAATGCCGCTGCTCGACGCCTTGCTGGCCGAACTGGTGCCCGCTGGATTGGTCGAGCCATGACCAATCGCCACGACTTGCTGGGTCAGTGGCATGACCATCTTGCGCTGACCCGCCGTCGCTCACCCCACACCGTCCGCGCCTATCACACTGCGGCCCGTCGGCTGCTTGAAGCCTTGCCCGAAGTGTCCGACTGGCCGACTCTGGCCCGTCTCGATACCACGCGGTTGCGGGCGCATCTCGCGATGCGCCGGACCGAGGGGATCGGCAATGTCTCGACCGCGCGCGAACTGTCCGCGCTCAAGGCCCTGCTGGTGTTCGCGCGCGAGCAGGCAGGCGATCCCGAGGCGCGAGCGCCACGTGTTCGCGGCCCTCGCGTGAAAAAAGGCCTCCCCCGCCCGATCACTCCGGACGAAGCGGTGAACCTGACGCTTGCCGTCGCCGAAGACGCGGCCGAACCGTGGATTGCCGCGCGCGACCGGGCGGTCCTGTTGCTGCTCTATGGCGCGGGCCTGCGAATTGCCGAGGCGCTGTCCCTGCCCGCAGCGGCGCTGCCACTGGGCGAAAGCCTGGTCATTACCGGCAAGGGCGGACGGCAAAGGGTTGTTCCGATCTTGCCGATCGTCACCGCCGCGCTCGCCGATTATGCCGCGCAAGTGCCTTGGCCTCTGCCCCGCGACGAACCGCTGTTCCGGGGCGCCAAGGGCGGGCCGCTATCGCAAGGGATGGTGCAAAAGGCGGTAGCGCGTGCGCGCGTCGTGCTCGGGCTGCCCGCAACCGCGACCCCCCACGCGCTGCGCCACAGCTTCGCCACGCATTTGCTGGGCGCTGGTGCCGATTTGCGCAGCCTGCAGGAACTGCTCGGCCACGCCAGTCTGTCATCAACGCAGATCTATACGCAAGTCGATGCGGCGGTACTGCTCGACGTCTATCGCAACGCGCATCCACGCGCCTGACGGAGCGTAGCGCGCTCTACTTGCCGGGTTTGGCGCGTGGCAGGCTGAGCGTTGCCTGCAGGCCCCCCAGATCCTCGCTTTCGCTGATGCCGATCGATCCACCGTACAGTTCGGCCACATCGCGCACGATGGCGAGCCCCAGTCCGGTGCCGGGCTTGCCGGTATCAAGCCTGGCGCCGCGCGTGAACAAGCGCTCACGCGCATCCTCGGGAATGCCCATGCCATCGTCCTCGACCCAGATCTCGCAAAAGGCCGGGTCCGCCGGATTGCCATCGACGGTGATGAACACCGACCCGCCACCGTACTTCGCGGCATTCTCGATCAGGTTGCCGAGAATTTCATCGAGATCCTGCCGTTCGATGCCCACTTGCGCATCGCGGTTGCCATCGATGTCGAAGCGGACCTTGGGGTAAAGCCGCTCAACCGCGCGCTGTACGGCGTCGGCGCTGTCCCAGACTTTGGCGCGGGCCATCCCGGTAGCCCGGCGGCCGACGGCGCGCGCGCGGGCGAGGTGGTGGTCCACCTGCCTGCGCATCACCGTCGCTTCGCGGATAACGGTATCAGCCAGATCGTCGGACCGGGCGGTGGCGGCGTTCATCACCACGGTCAGCGGGGTCTTGAGCGCATGGGCCAGATTGCCGGCGTGGGTGCGCGCTTCCTCGGCCTGACGGATCGAGTGATCGATCAGGGCGTTGAGTTCCAGCACCAGCGGCTGCACTTCAAGCGGAAGCGGCTCATCGACCCGGCTGACCCCGCCTTCGCGCATCTGAGCGATCGCGCGTCGCACCCGCCGCAAGGGACTTAGACCGTAATAGGTCTGCAAGCTGGCCATGGCCACCAATCCGATGCCCAGCACAAGGAACGACCAGATCAGGATCGAACGGATGCGCCGGATCTGCGCATCGATCTCACCCCGGCTGGCGGCCACCGAAAACTGCCACAGCGTGCTGCTTCCGGGCAGGATCACCGAGCGCTCGATCAGCCGCATCGGTTCACCGTCAAACTGCTTGCTGTCATAGATATGGGGCTGGGTATCGACATGATCGCCGGTGAGCTTGAGCGTTCGGTCCCACAGCGACCGCGAGGCAAAATCCTCATGCCCCTGCCCGGAAATCTGCCAGTACAGCCCGCTGTTCGGCTCCTGAAAGCGCTGGTCGCCCAACGAGCGGTTGAAGAACACCTCGCCATCGGGCCCGATTTCGGCAGTGGTGACCATCGCGGTCAACATGTAGCCAAGCTGCTCATCAAAATTGCGCGTGACCAGTCCGGTCAACGTGCGATCGAGCGCGATGCCGCCGCCCAGCAGCAGAATCGATATCCACCCGAACGCGATAAGCAGCATGCGCCGCTGCAACGAGCCGGTATGATGCGCGACACCCGGTTGCAGCGCCATGGGTGTCGTATCGTCAGGCGCGCGCCCGGCCATGCCGCAAGCTCAGCCGGGGGTGGACGCGCTGCGCGACATCAGCGCGCGCCTTGCGCCGGATCGTCAAGGCTGTAACCGAGTCCGCGGATCGTCGTGATCACATCAGGGCCCAGCTTCTTGCGGATACGCGTGACGAACACTTCGATCGTGTTCGAATCGCGATCGAAATCCTGATCATAGATGTGCTCGATCAGCTCGGTACGGCTGACGACCTTGCCCTTGTGGTGCAGCAGGTACGACAGCAGCTTGTATTCCTGGGCAGTCAGCTTGACCGGCTCGCCCGCCAGCGTGACCCGGCCCGAGCGTGTGTCCAACCGGACATCGCCCGCGATCAGTTCGCTGCTCGAATTGCCCGAAGCGCGGCGGATCAGCGCGCGCAGACGAGCGATCAGTTCCTCGGTCTGGAACGGCTTGGCCAGATAGTCGTCTGCCCCTGCGTCAAGTCCGGCCACTTTGTCGGACCAACTGTCGCGCGCGGTCAGCACGAGCACCGGGAACTTGCGCCCCTCCTTGCGCCACATGCCAAGCACGGTCAGGCCGTCAATCTCGGGCAGGCCGAGGTCAAGGATCACCGCATCGTACTCTTCGGTCGAGCCAAGGAAGTGCCCATCTTCGCCGTCGGTCGACAGGTCCACGGCATAGCCGTTCTGTTCGAGGGTGGACTTGAGCTGCCGCCCCAGTGTGGGTTCGTCCTCGACAATAAGGATACGCATGGCCTTGTGCCCCTGTTCTGGCGGGCCCGCCGCGCCTTGCAGCCGAACCCGAAAACGCCGTTCATGTGGCGGTTAGATGGCGAGAAGAAGATGAACGGTCAAGGAATGCCCCGGTAAATCGCTGTTCAGCAAGCGGGTGATCAGCGTTGCTCGGACAAGATCCGGCCGGTCCGGGCATCGACATCAACGAACACGACCCGTCCATCGCGGATGAACTTGAGCCGATAGGCCATCGCTTCAGGGTCATATTCGGGGCCGAGGTACTGCATTCCGCGCATCATCGGCAGAACCATGCGCTCGATATCGCGCAACGAACGGACATTGCCATTGCGCAGATCGCGGCGCACTTCGTTTTGCTCATTGGGATACTGCTGCGCAAGGGCCAACGGTCCGGCGGCACACGCAATCAAGGCAACACATCTGGTCAGGGTGCGAAACATGGACGTACTGATGGCCCCCCGGCATTGAACGGGTCGTGAATGTGCCCGCGTGAACCCGTTCACACGCCAATGGGGTATCCCGTCAAGTTCTTAAGGCTCCATCCTGAAAGAACCCTCGCTCCCTCGCACAAGGCCGGCAGCGCTGGACCTTGTCGAGCAGCCCGGCTAAGCGCGCCCGATGGCACTCGCACCGATACTAAGCTGGGAAGGCCTTGGCCTGATCCAGGGCAATGGCTGGCTGTTTCAGGACATCGCACTCGCAATCGCCCCGCGTGACCGGCTGGCGCTGATCGGCCGCAACGGCGCTGGCAAGACCACGCTGCTCAAGCTGATCGGCGGACTGGTCGATTCCGACCGCGGCAAGCGCTCGGTGCAGCCGGGTACACGGATCATCACGCTCGAACAGGATCCGTTCTTCACTGGGTACGATACGCTGCTCGACTTCACCCTTTCGGGCGAGGACGCACCGCCGCGCCACGAAGTAGAAGCCATCGCGGGCCAGCTCGGCATAGACCTCAGCCGTCCGGCCCACAGCGCCAGCGGAGGTGAACGCCGCCGCGCCGCGCTTGCCCGCGCGCTGGCCAGCGAACCCGATCTGCTGCTGCTAGACGAGCCGACCAACCACCTCGACCTTGCCGCGATCGAATGGCTCGAAAGCTGGCTGCAACGCTACACCGGCGCGTTCGTCGTGATCAGCCATGACCGCACGTTTCTGGAACGGCTGACCCGCGCCACGCTTTGGCTCGATCGCGGTTCGCTGCGACGCAAGGACATCGGCTTCGGCGGCTATGAAGCGTGGATGGAACAAGCCTATGCCGAAGAGGCGCGCGCCGCCGACAAGCTTGATGCCAAGCTGAAGATCGAAGCGCATTGGCTGGAACGCGGCGTTACCGCGCGGCGCAAGCGCAACCAGGGCCGCCTTGCCAAGCTGCACGAGATGCGGGCGCAACGCGCCTCAATGCTCTCGCCACAAGGCGCCGCAAAGCTCGCGCTCGCCACCGATGATGCCAAGAGCAAGGCCGTGATCGTGGCCGACAAGGTGAACCTTTCGTTCGGCGAACGGCCGATCATTCGCGACTTTTCGCTGCGGATCACGCGCGGCGATCGCATCGGTCTGGTCGGTGCCAACGGCGCGGGCAAGACCACCCTGCTCAAGCTGTTGACCGGCCAGATCGCGCCGGACAGCGGCACGATCACGCTGGCCAAAACGCTCGAAAGCGTGATCATCGACCAGCAGCGCAGCCTGATGACGCCGGAAAAGCGCATCCGTGACGTACTGGCCGAAGGTGGCGACTGGATCGACGTGCGCGGCGTGCGCAAGCACATCCAGGGCTATCTCAAGGACTTCCTGTTCGATCCCGGCCTGGTCGAGGCGCGCGTCGGCACTTTGTCGGGTGGCGAGCGCTCGCGGCTGCTGTTGGCGCGTGAATTTGCCCGACCGTCGAACCTGCTGGTGCTCGACGAGCCGACCAACGATCTCGATCTCGAAACGCTCGATTTGTTGCAGGAAGTGATCTCGGACTACGATGGCACCGTGCTGATCGTCAGCCACGATCGCGACTTTCTGGATCGCACCGTCACCATCACGCTCGGGCTCGACGGGTCAGGCCGGGTCGATGTGGTGGCGGGGGGCTATGCCGACTGGCAAAAGCAGCGGCAGGCGCGCATCCTGCCTGTCGGCAAGTCGGCCGCACCCAAACCCGCCACAAGCGCTGTCGCCGCACCTCCACCGCCGCGCAAAGGCAAGCTTTCCTACAAGGACCAGCGCGACTACGAACTTTTGCCCAAGCGAATTGAGGAACTTGACGCTGCAATTGCCCGCGGTGAGACGCAACTGGCCGATCCCGACCTCTACTCACGCGACCCCGGCAAGTTCGCCAGCCTGACCGCCGCACTCGACAAGGCGCGCGCCGACAAGGATGCTGCCGAGGAACGCTGGCTCGAACTCGCCGAACTCGTCGAAGGCTGATCTGCCCGAAATCGAAGGAAGCGATTGTTATCGCGGGGAAAGCATTTCCGAGTCTAATCGCGCGGCGGCATCGGCAAGGATATCGCAAGGGATGGCCAGTAAGACCGTACAGGATTACCATTTCTGTTGATCTCACGATCGCCGCTCAGCAAATATTTACCCAAATTCCCGTTTCTAAAAGGGTATGATACATCGCTTGCGCCCGACACCCATTTGAATGTAGGTGTAAAAAGCGCGCCTTCCCACGCACTTAAGAGCCAGATATGATCAACCGTATTCGGGATATTCGACGGCAGAAAGGCTTGACGCTCGCCGATGTGGCGGCGCGTTGCGAACCGGCGACCACCGCGCAAACGATTGGCAGGCTCGAAACCGGCATGCGATCGCTGTCGCTGACCTGGATGAACCGGATCGCGGCGGCGCTTGAAGTCGATCCGCAGCAACTGGTTAAGGCCGAATCGGATTCGCCGCCCATGCTGGTGGCCCGGCTTGGCGCTGCCGGGACCGAGGCGCTGCCCCGGCCGGTCGATGCTCTGATCCCCATCACGCCAAGCGCGGATGCTGCGCTGCTGGTCATGGCGGTGGATGTCAGCGCTGGCGAATACCGCGCGGGCGATCAGGTGTGGCTGCGGCGGATCGGGCCTGAGGATTTTGCCCGCGCTCTCAATCGCGACGTGCTGGCCCCTCGCCCCGGCGGACGTTTCGCGTTCGGACGGATGATCGACCGCGACGACGATCGCGTTGCGCTGTTACCGCCCGGCATCGGCCAGCGACAAGTCGTGATCGACCGTCCGGTGTGGCTGGGCATCGCCGAAACACTGGTTCGCCGACTTTGAACAGGCCATTGCCCGATGAGCGGGCAATGGACATGCGCCGCCCGTTGCGATTGCTGACCATCGCCACGCTCTACCCTGCGCCAGTACGGCCGGGTTTTGGCCGTTTCGTCCAGAACCAGACCCGCGCTCTTGCCGCACGGGGCGATTGGGATGTCACGGTGATGAACCCGATCAGCCTGCCACCTTGGCCGCTGGGACGAGGAGCGCCCTTGCACGGCACGCCCGCGAGCGAGCAGGACGGGCAGATCACGGTACATCACCCGCGCTACCCTCAACTCGGAGGCCTGTTCGCCAACCTCAACCCCTCGTTGATTGCGCGCGCGGTACTGCCCTTGGCGCGGCGCCTGCACGCGCAAACGCCGTTCGATCTGGTCGACGCACAGTTTTTCTACCCAGATGGCCCCGCCGCCGCAGCGATCGCCCAGAAACTTGGTGTCCCGCTTGCGATCAAGGCGCGCGGCTCTGACATCCATTACTGGGGGAGCCGTTCGGGGCCATTGCGCAAGATGCGCGCCGCAGCCGATCAGGCCAGCGCGTTGCTGTCGGTATCAGCGGCGCTGGGGCGTGACATGGTGGCCCTCGGCATGCCGGAGGATCGCATTGCGGTGCACTACACCGGCCTCGATCGCAGTCGCTTCTACCCGCAGCCCCGCGCCATCGCCCGGATGAAGGCCGCCGAGCTTGGTGTGCCCGCAGATGGTCGATTGGTCGTGAGCGTCGGCGCGCTGATCCCGATCAAGGGGCAAGCGCTGGCCATCGCGGCGCTGGCAAACCTGCCCGGCGACGTGCGGCTCGCACTGGTCGGTGCTGGCGCTGATGATGCGGAATTGCGCAATCTTGCCGACCGTTCAGCTTTGGCAGACCGGGTCTTGTTCCTCGGCAATCAAGGGCACGATGCCGTGCCGACGTTGCTGAGCGCCGCCGATGCCATGGTGCTTGCCTCCGAACGCGAAGGCCTCGCCAATGCGTGGATCGAAGCGCTGGCGTGCGGCGCGCCGATCGTCATCCCCGACATCGGCGGCGCGCGCGAGATCGTGAACAACCCGGCGGCAGGCCGCATTGTCGAGCGGACCCCGAGAGGCATTGCCGCAGGATTAGCCGAAGTCCTTGCCGCAGCGATCCCGCAGCACGAGGTGGCCGCTTGCGCTGCCCGCTTCAGCTGGGATGCCAATGCCGAGGCAATGGCATCGATTTACCGCGCCATTGTTACAGGGAATCGCGCCTTCTGAGCGCAATGGGCCGGGCGCGCTGCGCTCGGCCCGTTCGGCCCGACAAGATCAGCCGCGTTCGCGCGCAAGCCGTTCCTGCCGGTCGATCGCGCTTTCGGTGGGAATGAAGCTCTTCGGCGTGACCTTGAGCCAGATCAGAATCGGCGCCGCCATGTAGATCGAGCTGTACGTGCCGACGAAGATACCCAGCGTAATGGCTGCAGTGAAGCCGAAGATCACATCCGGACCGAAGATCAGCAATGCCACCAGCGTGATCAACATCGACAGCGAGGTCACGATCGTGCGCGCCAGCGTCTCGTTGACCGACAGGTCGAGCAGTTCCGGAATCGGCATCTTGCGATACTTCTTCAGGTTTTCGCGGATGCGGTCATAGACCACGATCGTATCGTTGAGCGAGTAGCCGATCAAAGTCAGCAGCGCCGCTACGATGTTGAGGTCGAATTCAAGCTGGGTCAGCGCGAACATGCCCAGCGTCAGCGTCACGTCGTGGACAAGGCTGAGCAGCGCGCCGATCCCGAACTGCCATTCGAACCGCAACCAGATATAGGCGGCGACCGCCAGCGCGGCCAGGCCGAGCGCGCGGAACGCGTCCCAACCCAGTTCCTTCGACACTTTACCCGATACTGAATCGACGCCATCGATCCGCGCATCGGCATGGTTCTGCTTGAGATCGGCGGTGATCGTCCGCGCCATCTTGTCCGACAGCGCCGAATCATGGTCGGCGCCCTCGGGCAGCTTCATCCGGATCGAGATCTCGTTGGGCTTGCCATAGCGCTGGATGATCGGCTCGCCATAGCCGAGCTTGGTCACTTCGGTGCGCAAGGCCGCGACCGGGGCAGCGGCGCTGTGCTCGAACGTGACGCGAATCATCTGACCGCCGACGAAATCGACGCCGAGGTTGAGCCCCTTGGTCAGCACCAGCGTCCAGCTTGCCGCCATCAGCAACAGGCTGACGATGTAGAACGGCACGCGCCACTTGAGAAAGTGGATGTTGGTGTGATCGGGAACGAGCTTGAGCAGTTTCATCTGGGTCGACCTGTGCCGGATCAAAGGTTGATGTCAGCGGGCCGGGTACGGCGCAGCCACTGGGCGACCCACATGCGGGTCATGGTCACGGCGGTGAACACCGACGTGGCGATGCCGATCATCAGCACGACGGCAAAGCCCTTTACCGGGCCCGAGCCGAACGCGAACATCAGCGTTGCCGCGATGATGTTGGTGATGTTGGCATCAAAGATCGCGCGGCTCGCTTCCTTGTAGCCCATTTCCACCGCCTGCATCACGCGCCGACCACGGTGTCGCTCTTCGCGGATACGTTCGTTGATCAGCACGTTGGCATCGACCGCCGCGCCGATCGTCAGCACGAAACCGGCGATGCCGGGCAGCGTCAGGGTGGTGCCGATAATGCCCATGATCCCAAGGATCATCAGCACGTTGAACACCAGCGCGAAGCAGGCATAGACGCCGAAACGGCCGTAGGTGACAAGAATGAACACCGCCAGCGCCAGCGTGCCGACGCCCATCGCGATCATGCCCTTGCGGATCGAATCCGCGCCAAGATCGGGACCGACAGTGCGTTCTTCCACGACTTTCAGATCGACCGGCAGCGCACCCGAACGCAGTGAAATGGCCAGTTGGTTGGCGCTTTCGGCGGTAAAGCTGCCCGAAATCACCGCGCTACCGCCAAGGATCGGCTCATTGATCGAAGGCGCAGAGAGCACTTTGCCGTCAAGGATGATCGCGAACGGCTTGCCCACGTTGGCTGTCGTCAGCTTGGCGAACTTCGCCCCACCTTCGGTGTTGAAGGTGATCGTGACCGTCGCCTGATTGGTCTGGGGATTGTTGGTCTGCTGGGCATTGGTCAACTGATCGCCGCGAATCCCGCCGAGGCGCTTGACCGCGATCTTGGGCGCGGACTTGGCGGTCATCCCCGGCGTGGTCTGCGCAAAGGGTACGATCTCGCTGCCCGGAGGCGCGATGCCTTGCGCCACGGCCGAGGGATCGGCCGACTGGTCGACCAGCTTGAATTCGAGCTTGGCAGTCTGGCCAAGCAGGTTCTTGAGCGCCTGCGGGTCTTGCAGGCCGGGCACCTGCACCACGATGCGGTTGGCGCCCGAGCGGATGATCGTCGGCTCCTTGGTGCCGAGCGCGTCGATCCGCTTGCGTACCACTTCGACGGCGGTGTCCATCGCCTGCGTCACTGCCTGATCGACGCCTTCCTGCGTCGGTTTGAGCAGGAAGCGATTGCCGTCGATGACGTTGATATCCCAGTCGCGACGACCGGTGAGCCCTGCCCCGCTGGTCAGCGGCAGCACCGCCTCGCGCACGGTGTCCACTTTGGTCACATCGTCGACAAGGAATGTGAGTGCACCGTCGCGGATCGAAATGTCGCTGACGCGGACGGCGGGGTTGGCGGTGCGCAGCTTGTTGCGGACCGATTCCTCCATCGCCTCGATACGCTGCTGGCGCACTTGCGTGGGATCAGCCTCAAGCAGAATGTGCGAACCACCTGCAAGGTCGAGACCGAGGTTGACCTTCGGCTCGGGCCAGCCAGCGGGCCAGCTATAGCCGGCCGCAGACATGATCGACGGCAGCGCGGCGAGCGAGGCGAGCAGCGTCAGCGCCCAAAGCCACGTCACCTTCCAACGGGGAAATTCAAGCATCGGTTATCGTTCCGCCCAATTCATTCGGTCGTCGGCGTGCTCAGTCGTTGGCCGCAGCGGCATTGCCGCCCGGCGCCACGACTTCACCCAGCGTGCTCTTGACCGCCTTGACGCGGACGTTGGGCGCGATCTCGATCTCGGCTACGTGATCCTCGACCTTGATCACCTTGCCGATGATCCCGCCCGCGGTGACCACCTCGTCGCCCTTTTTCAGAGCGGCGATCTTGACCTGATGTTCCTTCTGCTTGCGCATCTGCGGACGCAGGATGAGGAAGTAGAAGATGGCCGCCATCGCCACCAGTGGCAGGAACTGGAGATAGGCTGGCGCTTCCGCCGGGGCACCGCCGCCGACAGTCTGGGCATAGGCGGTGGACAGCAAGCTCAACATCGCGGGACCGTTCATAGGAATTGGCCGTCTTTCGTGGAATCGCAAATGGGAAGGCGCAAGCCAAGGCTTCGCCGATCGCAGGGGCGACTAGCAGCTTGCAATGCGCAGCGCAACGAAACTGCCCTCACCGTCCCGCGCGGCATGTTCTGTCACGGAATTGTGAGGCTCAAGAAGCAATGTTCGACGAACTGCGCGAAGCACTTGCCAAGCCGTGCGCCTGTGCATATAGGCCGCCCTCCGGTCGGGACGTAGCGCAGCCTGGTAGCGCATCACACTGGGGGTGTGGGGGTCGGAGGTTCGAATCCTCTCGTCCCGACCAATTTACCGAACATCTGCAAGGATCCTGCGGGCAGCGTAAGCTGCCCGTTTCCGTATGCGCTGCGCCTGTGGATTGTGCTTTCAGGCAGCATCCACCGGCAGTGCGGTCTTGTACACCACCGGACGCAGCGCGAAGCTGGTGGTCACTTGCGCGACGCCCGCAATGCGAGTCAGCCTGCCCCTGAGGAATTCCTCGAAGGCGTGGAGCGATTCCACCACCACGCGCAACTGATAATCAGCATCGCCGGTCATCAGGTAACATTCCATCACTTCAGGAAATTCGGCGATTGCGCTTTCGAACACGGCAAGGTGCCGATCGTCCTGCTGGTCAAGCCGCACGCGCACGAACGCGGTCACATCCAGCCCGATCGTGCCGGGATCGACCAGCGCGACATACTGCGTGATCACGCCATCGCTTTCCAGTTGCCGCAACCGTCGCAGACACGGACTTGGCGACAGTCCGATCCGCTCGGACAGATCCTGGTTGGACATGCGACCGTCGACCTGAAGGTTGTGCAGGATCTTGCGATCAAGCGCATCGAGCGACGTTTTTGGCATATTCCTCCACAAAGAGTCCGATCGTCGGCAAAATCGACCCAATGATGCGCAAAATGACGCAATGATTGCAAGGACATTCCAACGCTCTGCCTGATAAGCGTGGTCGATCGTTCGGGAGCACGGCATGTCACTGATCAAGACCACCACCCGCAAAGCGCGCAAACCTGATACAGCAGGCGATGGTTCGCCAGCCGATGCGCGTCAGGAGCGGATCAGGTCTCTCGACCTGCTCGAGACGCGGCTGCGCTGGCTGTCTTCGTGGATGATCCACAATGCCAACCACATCCGTCCCAAGCGCGACGGCCTGAAAGTGGGCGGACATCAGGCGAGTTGCGCGTCGATGACCGCGATCATGGCCGCGCTCTATTTCCATGCGCTGCGGCCGCAGGACAAAGTCGCGGTAAAGCCCCATGCGGGCCCGCTTCTGCATGCAATTCACTACCTCTTGGGCAACCAGTCGCTGGAGAAAATGCAGAATTTTCGCGGGTTGGGCGGAGTCCAAAGCTATCCCAGCCGGACCAAGGACAGCATTCCGGTGGACTTTTCGACCGGTTCGGTCGGACTTGGCGTGGCTGTCACCGCGTTTTCCAGCCTTGTTCAGGACTACCTGATCGCCCACGGGCAGCTGTGCGAGGCGGACGCCGGGCGGATGATCGCGCTGATGGGCGATGCCGAACTGGACGAGGGCAACATTTACGAATGCCTGATCGAGGGCTACAAGCACGATCTGCGCAACTGCTGGTGGGTGGTCGACTACAACCGCCAGTCGCTCGACAGCACCACGGCAGACCGCATGTTCCGGCGCTTTGACGATATCTTCGAGACGTGCGGCTGGCGGGTGATCACGCTCAAGCATGGCAAGCTGCAGCAGGCCGCGTTCAAGCGCCCCGGCGGTACCGCAATCGCGCAATGGATCGAAACCTGCCCCAACGCCGAATTCGCGGTGCTGACGTATCAGGGTGGTGCGGCGTGGCGTGAACGGTTGTTGGCGGACATAGGCACACAGCCACATGTCAGAGAACTGCTCGCCAGCTTTGACGATGAAGCGCTTGGCCGCCTGATGACCAACCTTGGCGGGCATTGCACCGAAACGCTGATCGATGCGTTCGATTCAGCGAACGATGACCGCCCGACGCTGTTCATCGCCTATACCGTCAAAGGGCACAGCCTGCCGCTGGCCGGGCACAAGGACAACCATTCGGGCATGATGAACCCTCCCCAGATCGCGCAACTGCGCGCCAGTCTGGGCATTGCCGAGGGTGAGGAATGGGAGCCATGGGCAGGGCTTGGCAGCAATGTGGCAGCGCAATTGAAGGCCTTCGTCGACGCTTGCGCGCTGGCGAAAAAGCCGCCTGAACCGACCGCACCTGCCGTTCCGGTGCCGGCGCGATTGCCGGTTCCCGATGGCGCCGAGCAATCGACGCAAGCCGCGTTCGGCCGCATCCTGCTCGATCTGGCGAAGTCTGGCGAGGCGCTGGCCGACCGCATCGTCACCACCGCGCCTGATGTGACCCAGACCACCAACCTTGGCGCCTTCGTCAACCAGCGCGGGCTGTTCCGCCGTCAGGAACTGGCCGACGTATTCCAGAAGGCCAAGATTCCCTCAGCCCAGAAGTGGGCGCAACATGCGGCGGGCCAGCACATCGAACTGGGCATTGCCGAGAACAATTTCTTCCTGATGCTGGCCTCGCTGGGGCTGGCGGCGCCACATTTCGGCACACGCCTGCTGCCGGTGGGCACGGTCTATGACCCGTTCATCGCGCGCGGCCTCGATGCGCTGAACTATGGCTGCTATCAGGATGCCCGGTTCCTGCTGGTCGGCACCCCATCGGGGATCACACTGGCTGCCGAAGGGGGCGCGCACCAGTCGATCAACACACCGCTGATCGGCATGGGCCAGCCCAACCTCACCTACTTCGAACCGGCCTATGCCGACGAAGTAGCGCTGATGATGCGCTGGGCATTTGCGGACATGCAGCAGCCCGATGGCAGTTCCGCCTATCTGCGCCTGTCGACCCGCGTCATCCCGCAGATCGAACGGCAGGATGACGCATGGGAGCAGGACGCGCTGCAAGGCGGCTATTGGCTGCGTCGGCCAGGTCCGGGCGCGGAAGCGGCGATCGTGTTCACCGGCGTCGTCGCCCCCGAAGCGCTGCAAGCGTGGGAGCAGATGGCCGACGACATACCCGGACTGGGCCTGCTCAACGTTACGTCGCCCGATCTGCTGCACCGCGGCTGGTCGGCTTCGCGCAATGCCCGCTGGACAGACGGTGTGCGCAGGCCATCGTTTGTCGAAAACCTGCTCGGCGCGCTGAAACCGGACGCGGGGCTGATCACCGTGATCGACGGCGCTCCCGGTGCCCTGTCATGGCTGGGCGCGGTCAGGGGCATGCGCGTGAGCCCGCTTGGTGTCGACCGGTTCGGGCAGACCGGCGACCTGCCCGACCTGTACCGGACTTATCGGCTCGACAGCGAAGCGATCATCGAAGCGGCTGCCGACCTGTTTGTCAGGGACTGATCGCAGGGCGCAGGGCGCAGGGCGCAGGGGTTGGCTCAGGCATGCTCCTGCGTCTCGACAATGGGTGCGCCGGTGCGACGGATCGCCACCAGCAACACGCCTGCCAGAGCCACGCCAGTGCCTAGCAGAAGCCTTGCGTCGAGATGGTCGCCGGTAAACAGGACGCCAAGCGTGATGGTCGCAACCGGCGTCATCAGCGTCAGCGGGGCGATCAGGTTCGCCTCGTACCGCGCGATCAGGCCGTAATAGGCGGTGTGCGCAAAGACCGAGACGATCAGCGCCGAAAACACCACCGCGCCGACGAACGGCCACCCGGCAGCAGAGGCCGTGGCCATCTGGTGACTTTCCAGCAGGGCCGAAGCCGGTGCCAGCGCCGCGAACGAGGTCAACCCGACCCAAGCCTGAAAGCGCAGGGCGCTGACCTGCTCCATCTGCTTCATCATGATGGCGCCGAACGATCCGGCCAGCGCCGCCCCCAGCACGAACGTCAGCCCGCCGGACAATCGCAAACCGGGTTGCCAGACCACCACCAACACGCCGCTCAACGCCAAGAGGATGCCGATGCCACGGCGCCAATGGATGCGCTCTTTCAGCAGCACCACAGACAGCAGCGTGGTGATCGGCACGCTGGCCTGCACCACCACGGCAGCGGCTGAGGGCGAGGAGGTTTGCAGACCGACGAACATCAGCGCGAAATTGCCACCACCCATCAGCAACCCCACCGCCACAATCCGCCACACCGGACGCGGGATGGGCAGAAGCCATGGCAGCGTGAGCAACGCGACCAGCGCAAAGCGCACGGCGGCATAGAACAGCGGCGGCACCATCCAGTGCGCCACCACGATCTTGCTGAGCACATTGCTCATCGCCCAGAACACGCAGACCAGAACCAGCAGGGCAAAATCACGTGGCCGCATGCGGAGTTGAGCCTTTCGCGCGTCGATTAAGCGCTCCCTTAAGGAGCCTTCGCGCATTGTGCAAACCCGGCGCGCGGATCGCTGCCAGCCCGAACGGAAGCGGCACCGGCTTCCACTCAGGAAACCGGTGCCGCTTTCTGCCAGACCTTGCCGCAGCGCGATGGCTCAATAATCGTAGGCGCCGCCGTATTGGGCGCGCTTGAAGATGCTGGCGACCGAGTTGATCAGGCCGGCCAGCTTGCCCACCTGCACTGCCTCGGACGTCGAAACGAACACAAGATCCTGATCGCGCATTGCGAAACTTTGCGCCAGCAGCAGACCGTCGGCCGACTTGAAGTTCACCTGATAGACTACCGGCACCATATCGCCGACGGTCAGATAATCGGGCAGCGGCGCGACGCGCAGCTTCTTGGCCACTTCCAGCTTTTCGTAACGGATGACATAGACGCCATAGGGATCGGCCTGTTTGTCGATCAGGCCGCCGCCGTTGCCGATGGCCTCGGCCAGAGTGAGGCGCGACTTGCCGAAATAGACCTCGTTCTGCTTGTTGGTCGCGCCCAGCACGACGACGCTTTGCGGTTCGTGGTCGAGCGTGACGAGATCGCCGGGCTTGAGGTAGATGTTCTGCGCCGGGTCGCGCAGCACCGTGGGCAGACGCAGCGAGCGTACTTCGCCACCGCGCGTCAGCTGGACCAGCATGTCGCGCGCTTTGCCGCTGGTGCCACCGGCGGTCGCGACCGCATCGAGCAGACGGGTGCCGCTGACCGCCAGCGGGAAGCGACCGGGATGGTTGACGTCGCCGGTCACGGTTACCGCGTTGTCGGTGGTCTGGACGATCTGCACGAGCGCCTGCGTGTTGTCGGCCTTGCCCCGCAAGGCCTGAAGGATCGCTGCCTGCACCTGACGCGGGGTCTTGCCGGCAGCCTGAATGTCCCCGGCAAAGGGCACGATGATCATGCCCGACTGGTCGACGGTCTGGTTGGGTACGGTGGCAGACTGCGCACCGACCAGCCCCTGGGCATTGGTCATCGGGCCAAGCAGGCCGCTGCCGAATTCCCACAGCGTGACCGACAGCATGTCGCCGACGTGGATCACGTCCTGCGGCACGGGCTGGGCACTGGCGAGCGGCTTGAAGTCATCGACGGTGCCACCACTCAATTCCTTGAGCACGATCCGGTCGACCGGGATCAGCACGAACGGCGCGCCGGTTGCGGCAGCCTCGCGGCTGATACCGGGCGACATCGGGCCGGACACCGGCATCGACGCGCAGCCGGACGTCAACAGGGCGAGCGAGCCGAGCACGACGCCGGAAAGGAGGGTGGACTTGTGGCCGGAGCGCACAGCGAGCGTCTGGGGGTCTTGTTGCACGTTGGACCTCAGCTTGGCTTGCGAAGAACGAGATGCTGCTTGATTACCGCGACGTCTTCGTCGGCCATCGCGGCAAAGGGCGAAACCAGCCGGGCCTTGAGCGCGGCGGGCAAATCGGTGGTGATCCGCTGGTCGGTAATGACCTCGAACCCGGCGGCAAGCGCCGCAGCGGTGATCTGCGGGGCGCGCAGGCGGTTCATGTTGGGCGGCGCGACCTCGTCGGTCAGGAACGACAGCGGGCCGAACTGATCATCGCCACGATAGCTGCGATGATCGGCAAGGTCGTTGAAGTGATAGGCGATTCCGCCCGGCGCCATCAGCTCATGGCTGCGGCGGAAGATCGCATCGATGTCGGTCACATGTTCAAGCACCGCGAACGACGTGAACAGCGCGATCGAACCGGGCACCAGATCGCAGGTCAACACGTCCTCGCTGATCAGGCGGACCTTGCCGTCCATCGCCTCGACCCCGCCCCAGAAGTCACCGCGTTCGAACGCGGCAACGTCGATCCCGCGCAATGCGGTCAGGATCTCATGCGGCTTGTGACCGGGCCAGGTGTAGCGGCCGGGGAACATCTTCACGTTGGCGAGGATTTCGTACATCGAGACGGCGCTGAAATTGTCGGTGCGCGGCGGCAGCAGATCGACGCCACAAGCCGGGGTCAGCCCGTTGAGGAAGAAGTAGAACGACAGCCCCAGAGGGTCGTGCGCACCGCAGCCTAGCTCGATGAAGCCGCCCTCGGGCAGCGGCAGATCCTTGACGAACCCGGCCAGCGACTTGACCTTGGCGCGCAGCTTGACATGCCCGTGCTTCGATCCGCCGCCGTTCTGGATTGCGCGCGCAAGAAACAGCAGATTGTTGAGCTTTTCCTTACTGTTGACGTTCGATTCGTACATCGCAGGCAGGCTATCGATCAGCAACTTGGTGGCCCGGTCGGTCTGCTTGCGCGACACCAGTTCCAGGATGGCATCCTGCAGCCCCTTTTCCGAGAAGCGCCGGGTCTGCAGATCGATGACGGCCCGCGAGGCGCGCGCGTTGGCGCGGTCGGGCGCGTCATTCGATACCGCCACTGCGGCGATCGGGCGCAGGCCATTGGTCATTGAACGTCTACCTCTTCATATATGTCATCGAAGTCCGGCTGAAACGCCGGTGCCGCATCCACCGGTATCGGTGCGATGCTGTCCCACGCCCACAGCCGCAAGCGGGCGAGCCGATCGGTCTGCGCCGGATTGCCGGGATGGATCGTGTCGAGCAGCGCCTGCGCCTCACTACGCCGGCCCGTCTGCAACAGCAGATCGGCATAATCGAGCAGGACGCGCGCATCGTCGTCGGACAGATCGAGCGCGGCCTCGAACAGCCGCAAGGCCGCATCGAACTGGCGCCTTGCGGCATAAGCCACGCCGAGCAGCCGGAACGGCTCGGCCGTGCGCGGGTTGGACGCCGACCAGCCTTGCGCCACCATGCGCGCCGCTTCCAGATCGCCTTGCGCCAGTTGCGCATTGAGTTTGGTCGCCCAGAATTGCCCACGTGCGGCGCGACGGGTCGGCTCGTGCTGCAATAGCGCAAGAGCCCCAGCCACATCACCGCGCGACAACGCGATCCGGGCGCGGGTCAGGTCTTGCTCATCGGCAGGCACCCGATCGCCGACGTGGCCCAGCGCGCGCTCGAGCAGGTCCATGCGCCCAGCCTTGGCCGCCGCGCCGTAAAGCGCCATCGCCAGGGCCGGATCGGCCGCCAGCAGATCTTCGCGCTCGGCCAGCAGGGTCAGCGCCGCCATCGGGTTTTCCGCTATGGTCGCGGCAATGTCCTGCGGCCCGAGAGCGTCAGCGCCAACATAGGCGCGGATCATGCGCGTGGTGTTGAGCCAGATCGCACCATGAGTCGGGTGCACCATGTCATCTTCCAGCGCTGCGCCGCGCTCGGACAGAGTGACAGATTCGAAGCTAGGGTAGTAATCGACCCAATCGTGGCGCAGGCAAACAGCCTCAGCCGCAGCGCGCAGCACAGCCTTGGAATATGTGTTGGCCAGCATCACGTCCTGCGCGCGGAAGGTGGACGTCAGCGGAACCGGCGACACGGTCATCATCACCCGCAAGTCCGGGTGCCCGTAGTTGCGCAGCAGGGCGAGGATTTCCTCCAGCCCCGCCAGCACATCGGCATAGTCGAGCACATGCAACTGAAACCTCTCGGGCCATCGGCGCAGCAACGACCGACGCGGCGCGGTGTTGAGGTAAATCCCGGTCCAGGTGTCGAACCAGCATTCCGCCAGCCCGAGCGTCACGATCACCACCCGGCAATCGCGCACCGCCTGATAGCCCGCCAGAATGGCCCGCCGCCGCGCGCGCACGACATCGAGTGACGTCGGTTTGATCGCGTGGTTGAGATGGAGATCGACGAACTTGCCGGGGGTCACCTCGACGAATGCCTGATCTTCGGTGAACGGACAAGCCGGGTCGAGCGCCCAGCGCAGTTCGTTGCGGATCGAGGGCACGCCGTAGTTGTTGAGGATGTTGTGGCCGATCAGCGCGAACTGCGGATCGGCCTTCACCGCCGCGCGCGACGGGATGGCAAAGCCGCACTGTTCAAGCATCGTCTCGACATGGCGGGCAAAGCACGAACCGATCGTGAAGATCGGCTCCCCGGCCGCCAGCTTGAACGAGGGGGTGAAACCCGGTTTGGCGAGCGGTTCCAGCCGACTGCCGAACGACCCGCGCATCGGCCATGTGGCGGCAGGGTTGGCCTTGAGGTTGGCCATGGCATCGGGGCCGGACAGGGTCAGCAGCGGCATCTCCTCAGCCCTCCCCGCTCGAGCGGCCAAACACGATTTCGGCGATCTTGCGGTTGACGTCGGTGCTGCAACTGCCGCCCTGCCGCACCCGGTTGCGCCAGAACATCACCCCGGCAAGACGGTCGGTCAGGATCGTCCGGCGCACGAACCGCGCGTCATCCAGCGTGGTCCCGGCCAGTTCGAAATTGATGATCAGGCGCTGCGGATCGACTTGCCCGCCCGCCGCGATCATCGCGCGCTGCGCCGCATAGCTGGCGGCAAGGCTGCCTTGCCGGTTCTTGCTCCACAGCATGATCGCAGTGTGATCGAACCGGCTGACGATGGCGTTGGCATTGGCGGCGGATATCCCGCCAAAGCGCTGCGAGGGCGCATCGAACGGATCGATCATCAGGAACGCCTTGCGACCGGCTCCGTGCACCAGTTGCGCGTACTTGGTCAGAAACTCCAGCGTCTGCGCAGCACTGCGTCCGTCCGACACTTCGTAATCGAGCATCAGTCCGGCGCCTGCCGGCAGCAGACCTTCGGGCAGGACGCAACGATCGGCCGGTCCGGTCAGCCCGTTGTCGCTCTGTGCCGTCTCGCTGGCATAGGTGATCCCGGCACCGAATGCGGTCACCGCCGCCTTGCCGCCCTGCCCAAGCAGCGTGGCTGCCTGCGCCAGCGTGCAGGCATCTGCGCGCGCGACCGAGGTGAACGGAGTGCGCTGCTTGCGCATTCCGGCGATGGACGGCTGGATGTTGGGCTTACGGATGACGGGCCGCCCACCTTTGTCGGTGAACGGCGCATTGGAACGATTGGCCCATTGGAAATAGTACGTCGCGGTGCCACCGGCTGCATCGGCCAATCGGCCAAGTTGCATCGTCGCTGCCGCTGTCAGGGGGTAATAATCGTACCGCCGCGCTCGTGCCGACGGCGGTGGCGCCTGCTGGAACACCGCAAACGGCAGGCGCGTGTTGTCAGCCGCCGTAAAGCACGGCGCTTCAACCGGAGCGGCGCGCAACGGCACCGCCACGAGGGCGAGTGCCGCAGCCACAAGCCGGCATCCAGGCGCAAACCCCGGCATCAGGCTCCGGTCGGCGCCTCTGCCGCTGGCTTGGGCTGAGCAACCGGCAGCGACTGTTCATAGGCAGCGACGCCTTGGGCCACGTCGTCGTAATAGGTCGCGTGGCCCTTGATCAGGACCAGCGCACAGTCGCAGAACTGGCTTGCCGTGCGCGCGAACTTGGTCGCCACGATCATGCCCGACGTGCGGCTGCGCGCTTCGAACATGGCAAGGCACTTGGCCCGGAAATCAGGCTCACCGACAGTGAAGGTGTTGTCGAACAGATACGTGTCGAACGGCAGGGCATAAGTCAGAGCAAAGCTGGTGTTCATGCGATCCTGCACCGACAGATCGCGCAAGGGCCGGTCGACCATCGCGCCAAGGCCGGTGACGTCGGCGACGAACCCGATCACTTCGTCCGCATCCGCGCCATAGATCTTGGCGGCGAACGTGATGTTCTGGCCCAGCGTGCTGGCCATGCGGAAACCGCGTTGGTAACCGGCCGGGAACGACAGGCGCGCAAGCCGCTCGATCGAACCCGAGCCTGGCGTGATCAACCCGGCCAGCAACTGAACCAGCGTGGTCTTGCCGCTTTGCTGCGCGCCCAAGATCGCAAGGCGGCGGTCGCTCGGCAGATCGACGGTCAATCCGTCGATCACCGGCGCGCCCTTGCGATAGGCGTAAGTCAGCGATTGCAGGCGGATCATTCCTTTATTCCTTGTCTTCAAGATAGCGGACCGAGCTGTTGAGCAGCAGCAACGCGGCGGTCAGCATCACGGCGCCGACTGTCAGAACAAAACCGTGATCGGTCATCTGGTTGGGATAGAACGGATAAAACGCATGGCGGAACCAGTTCACGCCATGCAGGATCGGGTTGAGCGCGAAGTAGCCCCGCACATTGGGAGCAAGGAACGCGGCAACGAAATAGGGCCCCGAAAAGTGGAGCGAGGCGCGGGCGATGGCCGGCCACAGCACGTCCCAGATCGGCAGGAAACGGGCGATCACGGCGTTGAGCATGCCCATCGACGCACCCATCACGAAGATGGCCAAAGACGCCTTTACCGCGGTCAGCGGCTCGAATGGAACGGCCTGATCCACCCCGGCGAAATAGTAGAGCGAGCCGAAAAAGCCGATCGCCATGATCGATGTCGAGATCATGTGCAGGGCGGCATGAACGATCACGTGATCAAGCGGTTGCTCCATCGCATAGCGGATGCGGTGAAGGCCAGGAGCGACCGCAGTGCGCACCCGCATCGAGGTATGGATGAACATGTAGATCGGCACCACACCCGTCGCCAGAAACAGCGTGAGGCTCGATCCATAGCGCGGGGCCACACCCAGCACACTGAACAGGATCGAGATTGTGGCGATGATGATCAAAGGCTCAAGCGCATAGGCCAGAAAGCTGAATGCGAAACTTTGGCCGCGCCGCATTTCCGCTTCGCGAAAGAACAGCGCCACCAGTGTGCGCCATTGCGCCACCAGGGCGAGGCGGAAATCATCCACCTCGCCCCGAAAGCCGCCACCAGAGCCCGCTGCAGCGCTACTCACTTGGTGTGTTCCTTGATCGAGTTACCGATCAGGATGCCGACGATGAACAGCAGCCCGGCTGCGAGCACCAGCAAGACGAAGTCGTTGAGACGATGCGGCTGCGCAGGTGAATCAGGCAGCGTCGGCTTGACATAGGTGGTCATGTACAAGCGCTGCGAGTCCGCCATCGCTTGCGCCTGGCTGAGCGCGCTGGTGTTGTTGACGAGGATCTGCACCGCGCTTTGCAGGCGGGTGTTCATGTCCTCGAACTCGCCCATCGTGCGCACCAGATCGCGCTGATCGCCGCGTCCGGTAACCATCCCCTCGGTCTGGCTCAGCGCGGCGCGTGTCGCCACAAGCTGTTGTTGCAGCAAGCGGATCTGCGGTGCGTTCGGGTTATTGAGCTGGCCATTGAGAATGGCGATCTGCGTGGTCGTCTGCGCAAGCTGCGCCTTCAACCGATCGGTCAGCTCATTGTTGCCCTGCACGACGCTGGTGGTCGGGTCGATTACCGCATTGCGGCGACGCAGACCCTCAAGCTGGTTGCGCAGTTCATTGACTTTGGCCGTCGCACGGTCGGCTTCGACTTGCGCGAACTTGAGCGTGTCCTGCTGCGATTCATGGCCGATGCCGTTGACGAGATCGCCCGACAACTTGTGCAGCGTTGACGCGATGTCGAAGCTGTCCTTGGCAGTGTAGGCCTTGACCCGCACCACGGCCAGACCCGAGGCCGGGTCGTATTCCGAATAGACCATGCGGCGCCAGTATGCCGCCAGCGCCTCAGCCGAGGAGGCATCGCCGATGCGCGAGAACGGATCGGACGGCTTGTTGAAAGCGGTCCGCAGCTTCAACTTTGCGTCGAGATCGCGGGCGGCCTGCGGGCTGCGCACGTAGTCGGCAACGGTGTAGTTGTCGAGCAAGTCGCTGCCGGGAGTCGGATTGCCGCCGAAGAACGCCGCGTTCGGCGCAGCTGTTGCGCCAGCACCCGAAGCCTGCGCCAGTGGTTGACGCACAGTGAAGCGGAACTCGGTAACGTAAAGGTCAGGCGCGATCAGGAACAGATAGATCCCGCCGAGCAGGACTGGAGCGAGGAACGAAAGCGCAAACCAGATCGCCCGGCCGATCGAGAGCGTCGGGCGACGCGACGGAAACGGCGGCAGCCTGGTTTCGCTGGTCTGGGTGACATACGGCTCTTCGGCAGGGCGACTGCGGGCCGGTGCGTCGAGCAGGTCTTCCGAAGCAGCAGCCTCATGCGCGGCTGCGGACTCTTGCGCAGCAAAGCCACGGAAGCCCCTGCCACCATCCACCGGCGGCGGCACCACGCCTTCAGCCCGCGGTTGCGCGTGTGGCAGCCTGGCAGCAAATGCGTCCCCGCCAGCGAGGGTGGCATCCGGCTCCGGCCGATTGCCGCCCTGAAAGAAGAGTTCCTTCTCTTCGCCTTCGTTTGCCATCACGGCTGCTCCCTCAAATCACGGGGCAACCACACCATGCTCAGGCTGACAAAAAGCACCCTGACATGGCCGGCCCCCCAATTGGCCAATCAGACGGCGATCGGCATCTGGCCTTCGTCCCACCCGGAAACCACTTTAAGGGTCAACGGGACGACGGTAGGCTCGGTTACATTGGCAAGATCGCGCCGCCACTGCGACACGCAAGGAATCTTCGATCGGTCGCACCGCGCGGCAAAGCGCCGGGCGATTCCGGTGACTTCAAGCGCCAGCCCATCGACCAGCCGGGTCGGTTGGAGGCCAAGCTTGAGGAAGCTGTCGTTGCACACGACCAGCGTGTTCTCTTCCGCTTCGATCCGCGGGTTCGGGATCAGTTCGAACGGAACCTCGGTCAATTCGGAAACCATCTCCGCCAGATCGATCAGGCGATGGGTTTCGGTCATCTGGTTCATGATCGCAACGCGTTCGCCATGCGCGGGCGGGTTGGCGATTGCCAATTCGACGCAGCGCACGGTGTCGCGAATGTGGATGAACGCGCGGGTCTGGCCACCGGTACCGTGGACCGAAAGCGGGTAGCCGATCGCCGCCTGCATCAGGAAGCGGTTGAGGACCGTCCCGTAATCGCCATCATAATCGAAACGGTTGACCAGACGGTCGTCCATTTCGGTCTGCGGCGTCTGCGTGCCCCACACGATACCCTGGTGAAGGTCGGTCACGCGGGTCTTGAAGTTGCGGTTGTAGTACCAGAAGAACAGGGCGTCCTGTGCCTTGGTCATGTGGTAGATACTGCCCGGATTGGCCGGATAGAGGATCTCGATGTCCTTGGCGCCTTCGGGCGTGTCCACCGTGATCGGCAGATAGCCTTCAGGGATCTTCATCCCCGCCGTGCCATAACCGTAGACCCCCATCGTGCCGAGGTGGATCAGATGGATATCAAGGCCGCTGTCCACAATCGCGCTCAACACGTCATGCGTGGCATTGAGGTTGTTGCCGACCGTATAGCGCCGTTCATAGGCGCCCTTCATCGAATAAGGCGCCGCGCGCTGTTCGGCAAAGTGCACAATGGCGCGCGGGCGTTCTTCGCGTAGCAGACGGACCAGACGATCGTAATCGGCTCCGATCGTCATCCGCTCGAAACGGATCGTCTTGCCGCTTACCTCACGCCAGGCAGCCAGCCGCTCGTTCATCGAAGCGATCGGCGTCAGCGACTGGGTTTCCAGTTCGATGTCGATCTTGCGGCGCGACATGTTGTCGACAATGATGACTTCGTAGCCGATGTCAGACAGATGCAGCGCCGTCGGCCAGCCACAGAACCCGTCGCCACCAAGGACAATAACCTTTTCCATCGGAATACTTACCTCGACCGGACCGGTGGGAAGAAATACGGGCTCAGACGCCGGTTTCACGCTCGTGGCGGCGCACGACGCGCAGGCCTTCGAGCAGGGCACCGAGGATCCAACGCTGTTCGACCGCGGACGCACCATCCTTGTAGTAGGAAAGCGCCTCACGGATGGTTGCGGGGAAGTTGGCGACCAGCAGCTTGACGCGCGCAGCTTCACCCTGAGCGACCAGCTCGAACGCGGCTTCCACTTCGGCGACTTCTTCAGTCGACAGGTTCGGAAGTACATCTTCAGGAATCGCCAGGAACTGCTTCTTGATCTTGCCCAGCGGTTCACGCGAACCGGTTTCGGGAATCTGGCGCACCAGTTTCAAGTTGCGCGGCTCGTCAATAAACAGCAACATAAAAGCAACCCCCTGGAAAACACTTCATCAGCAAATGCCGGGCGACCCTTTTCACCCTCGCATCAATGAACGGCTAAAAAAGCACCCTCGAGAACCAATAACTCTATTGCGCAGCATCCCTCCAACGAGAGGGGGAAGGGCGACAGCAGACAAGATCTCGGTAGAAGTGACTACCAAGACCATTAATCCGCTGGCTCTCAAAATGAACGAGATCCCCTTGTGGTCGTCACCGCGTTCCGACCGAAATGGCGGTACTCAAACGATGTGACAGAGTTGCGACAGATCAAGCAACGCCAGCAACTTTTCATCAAAGGTTAACGCGCTGACCCGGACAACTTCTTGCCGGGCGCCCTCGGCATCGCGCTTGCGCCAGCGATGATTTTCGCTGGATGTGCCGCTAGAATAATCGACCGCGGGATCCTGCAGCACACCGATGCGCAGTCCGGCAGCTCTGGCGCGGGCGAGAAAAGCCCAATCATTTCCGGCACCTTCATAAGTGCCGAAGCCGCCGACCCGGTCAAACGCCGTACGCCGGATGGCCAGGCTTGAATCGCCCCAGCAATTGAAGAACAGACCGGCGGCATGTGCCTCTCCGATGAAGGCACGGATTGCCATCGGCGATCCCGCAGGATCAGTGCCTACTGTGCCGTTCTGGTGCAGGGCCAGGTTCGTCACAACGATGTCGAACTCGCTGCCCAGCAGCCCCTCGATCAGCCGGGCTGCGCCATCCCCGCGCCAGGCATTGTCGTCGTCCAGAAAGACCAGAACATCGCCCCGTGCTGCTGCCGCAGCGGCCTGACAGGCGGCGCGATGCCGCATCGGCGGGAGGCGAAGCACCTGCGCGCCCGACTGCGCGACGATCGCCAGCGCCGATTCGACCCCATCCATCACGCTTCCGGCATCGGCGACGATGATTTCGCGCACCAAGGCGCTCGACGGAGCCACGCTCGCCACCGCGCGGACTATCGCCTCAGGTCGGTCGCGATGGACGATGCAGATGCTCGCGACCGGTCCGTTGCCCGATGGCGCAGGTACCAAAGTTGCGCGCCGCATGCCCGTCACCCTCTCGATCAGCGCCGGCCAATCGCTGCCGAGGTCAGTCGCTTTGGCATTCGCAAGCCGGTGGTCCGCAGCCAGCTCCACGCTATGCCCGGCGGCCTGCGCCAGCGCGACCAGCGCGTCGTCGTCGGCGGTCGGGCCCGAAAACACAAGCGTGGTTGGCCCACCGCGGGCAAGCCTGTGGCCCAGATCGTGCGGTTCGACCGCATCATCGAGACCGAAGTCGAACGCCCAGTCGAGCGCGCGCAGTCCGATCAGATCCTTGCTGAGGCCATAGGCACGATCGCGCCATGGCCCCAACAGGCGGATACCCTCAGGCGGCAGAGTGCCCGCTTCGGCGCGCAGCTCGACTTCGTCAAGGAAGCGGTCCGCACCCCACGCTCGCCTGCCCGGCCCCATATGCGTGAGCGTAGCCACCGGGCCACTTGACCACGGCGAGATCGGCCAACGCCCGAACGCACCCAGCCGTGCCTCGACCAGACGTTCTTGCGGCACACCCAGCTTGCGAAGCGGCGCGAACGCGGCAGCGCCGGGCGCAAAGACCGCATCGGCCAGTTCGGCGCACTGCCTTTCAAGCGCATCATCGGCCAGAGCCCCCAGCGAGGCCAATTCCATGTCAGCCAGCAGCCGAGCCGCAGTCGGCGCGTCGCCCCACAACAGGAGAGCGGTCGCGCGATCAAGCTCACCCAGTTCCCGCGCCATCAGACACGGTTGCAACACCCCTCCCGCCAAAGGTGCAAGCAAGGCATCGTATCGCCGTGTCCGCGCGCAAGCCCACAGGCGGTGGCCGAAATCGAGGCTGCGGGTGATGCTGGTCGAACCCGGCCCACCGATCACCGGCCAGGGCAGCAACGGCACCGGCACGAAGGCCGCCCCGGCCGGCCACGGCTCATCGGGAACCTGCTCTGCCAGCACGTCGACAGCCCAGCCCTGCGCGAGCATTTGTGCCGCGACCGCGCCGAAACCTTGCTCAAGGTTGAACCGGCGCCACGGGTCATCACCCGGCGGGAGGATCAGGCCAAGCCGACGCTGCGCGCCCATGTCCGGTTCAATTTCAGCAGCAAGGCATCATCGCGCGCGTCACGCAGCTCGGGTTCGACGGTTTCGGCAAGGACCGCAGGGTTCCACGGCAGGTAGAAGCCATGGAAGCCATCGCCGCCCAAAGTGCGGGCAAGCGCGGCATGGCGGCAAGCCCGAACCGGGCCAAAGCGGTGCTCGCCCGCCACCAGCATGACCTCGAGACGCGCAGGCGGGTCGGCGGTGTCGAGCGCGAAGCCGGTCAGCGTCGCACTGCCCGGCAATGGCGGATCGAACACTGCTATGCGCGATCCACGCCACCCTTCGAGCGGCGCCTTGGCGGCGCCCGCACGCCATGGGCTGCCGGGTAACGGCTCGCCCGTATCCGCCCAGCGCGCCTCGATCGGATCGGCCACCATCGCGCCGACCGGCACGGCAAAGCCGCAAACCCCAAGGCCATGACCGGCGGCCTGCACATCGGCGCGATAGTGGTCGGCAAGCACGGTGATGGTGCCGCCGGTCGCCCCGCCGCTGATCTGGATGCGGGCCGGCTTGCCCGGCTGGATGGGATCATGCGCCCAGCCCCGCAACCAGCCGTCGTGCACCCCTTCAAGCCAGCCGATCCGTTCGACGCTCCGCAGTTGCCGAGGCGGCAGCGCCAGCGCAGGCGTTGGCCGGAACCACGGGCGACGCAGGCCGATCACGCCAAGGCCAAAGCATTCTGCTGCACGAACCAGTCCCATGTGGCGGCAAGTCCGTCATGCAGAGGCGTATCGGGGCGAAAGTCCAGTTCGGCGCGGGCCTTGGCCACGTTGCACCAGGTCTTGTCGATCTCACCAGCGCGGGCCGGGCGATAGTCGACAGCAACAGATTGCGGGCCAACGACCACGCGTAGCGCCTCGATCAGGGCATTGACTGACAAGGGCTGTCCCGAGCCAAGCTGGAACACGCCCGAACGATCACTGGCCAGCCCGGCCATGATCCCCTGACACAAGTCCGCCACATAGACGAAATCGCGGGTCTGTTCGCCATTGCCGTGCACGATCAGCGGTTCACCGGCGAGAATGCGCTTGCAGAAGGCGGCCACGACGCTGCCCTTGTGGAACGAGCGCGGCCCGTAGACATTGGCAAAACGCAGCGATAGCGCGGAAAAGCCATAGCTGCCCGCCCATGCCGAACACAATCCTTCGACCGCCAGCTTGGTCGCGCCATAGGGCGAGATCGGATTTGGCACCATGCCTTCGTGCACGGGCGGCTCCGCCTCACCGATGATCGCGCCACCGGTCGATGCGTTGACGATCCGGCGAACCTCATGCCGGCGCATCGCTTCGAGCAAGCGGAACGAGCCGACCACGTTCACATCGAAGTTGAGCGCGGGATCGGCGATCGATTCGATCACGCGGGTATCGGCGGCAAGATGTACGACCGCATCGACTCCGACCAGTGCGGCGTCTAGCGCAACGTCGTCGCGGATATCGCCGCGCAGGAATTCGCCGGCAAAATCACCCAGATGCTCGCGCTGGCCCAGCACCTCGCTGTCGAGCACGCGCACGGCATGACCCGCAGCTTCCAGCCGGGGAACCAGATTGGCGCCGATAAAGCCACAGCCGCCGGTTACAAGGATCTTCATAGCCACCCGAACAGTTTCTTTCTGGGAAGTTCGCTCACGGTCACGTGCATACCCTCGGCGTAAACCGGAGATCGCCGCAGCGGGATGCCGCTGTCTGCTACCACAACGTCGATCCGGTGACGGCCCTGTTCGCGCAGGACTTTGGGCAGCATCACCTGAAATCCGTAATCGCTTTGCGGGATGCCTCCGGCCAGCAAGTCCTCGCGCTCACGGTTGGCGCGCAAGCGGGTGAGCGGGGCGCCATCGACAAACACGGCAAGGTCGACGCGCAAGTCGGGCATCGTCGGATACCACGCCCAGCCATAGACCAGACCCATCTCGCCCGGATCGCAAAACCCGTTGACGCCGCACTTTTCCAGCGGGGCGTCGGCCGCCATGGCCACCCCTTCGCCCAGCATAAGCGACGATCCGGCCACTTTTACCTGCCATGCAACTGTTGCTGAGCGTGCCGGCTTGTGCGGCAGGTCGATGACGAAGCCGTGGCGCATGGCCTCGGGCGGCAGCAAGGACATGGCCGGGAACACGTGGCTGGCAGGATGCAGCGTGGTGACCCCGTCGACAGTCAGTTCCACCTGCAAGGGCCGGTTCGACTGCCCGGCGCGAGGCCCGATCGTGGTGACCCAGCCTTGCAGGCGGCCATCGTGCAAGCCGATGAACTGTCCAACGAGATTGCCTTCGCTCGCAACTTCGCCGCGTTCGATCAGGCTGGCCAGCGCATTCGATGTGGTCTGACGCGCGGGCGGCGGGGGTGCCCGCTTGGCCGGGACCAGCGAGCCGTCCTCGTACCGGTCGAGCAAGCCCAGCAAGCCAGAACGCTCGGCCACCGGGCGCTTCTTGCCGCGCTTGGCAGCACCTTGCCCGCGCCCGGCAGGCTTTTCGGTCGTCGCCCCTTGCGCCTGCGCAGCCTTGGGCGCCGCGACGACAGCGGCGGCGCGCGCGGTTTCGGCGGCCTTTCCGGCATTGGCGAACTTGGCGACGACCACTTGCGCTGGCGGCTGCGCGGCGGGTTCGGGGCTGGACAGGCCCGTGATCATCCGCGCCAGCAGGCCTTCGGCCTTGGTCACGTTCTCTTGCGCCGGAGACTTGCGCTTGCCACCGCCAGCACCCCCGCGCATCTGCAATCCGCGCGCAAAGAGCAGCAGGTCGCGGATGCCCAATGGCGACGCCGCCAGCTTTGGCCGGATCACGCGGAACGTACTGGCCGACAGATCATAACCGCGCAAACGCATCCAATCGGCCGAGCGCGCCTGGATCGCACCGAGTTCGAGCAGCGCGGTCTCGCACTGTTCGCCTGCTAGCTGTGCCTTTGCCACGAACTCGTGATCGTAGCCCAGCACGCGATAGTCGGCGGTGAACCCGCCCAGCCGCCGGAACGCCTCTGCCCGCACGAACAGCGGCAATTCGCGCGTATCGTTGCGGCAAAAACTGTCCGAAGCGCTGCCGATGACCAGTGCGCGCAGCGGTGGCGTCGCGTCGGCATCTGCCGGATCAAGCACGCGGTGCAGGTAATTGAGCAGCCCTGCCCCGCTCGATGCGGCAATGCTCTCCAATGCGGACAGCGCAGGCTTCTCCAGCCCCGCCCCTTCCCACAAGAACAACAGGAAGCGCCCACGCGCGCGCTGCGCCAAAAGATTGAAAGCCGCACCTGCATCAAGGTCGAAGGCATCGACAACATCGCCGACGAAGCCATGTGCGGCCAGCATCTGGCGCGCATCATCAATGGCGGCCACGTCATCGCCATCGACCGCGACCAGCACTTCGGCAGCCGGATGCTTTTGCTGGGCAACGCTGGCTAAAGTGCGGCCTAGCGCGTTGGTATCGCCGGTGAAGTAGATGCAGACACTGGTGGCCGGTTGACCGTTTGTCCGCGCGCCCGCCGAACCTGCCGCGCGCGAAGGCTCGCGGGCCTGAGCGATCAGCCGCTCGCGCAGGCCTGCACCCAACTGGCGGTGGAACCGGCGCCATGTCGCCAGGTTCGCGTCGTTGTCGAAGCTGGGGCGCGGGACCATCCCGCCCAGCGCCAGCGCCTCTTCCAGCTTGTCGCCGACCGAAACCGGATGCGGCTGACACAGGACCGCCTCGCGGTCATCGGCATGGATCAGTTCGGCATTGCCACCGACATTGGTGCACACGCTGGGGATGCCGCAGATGGCCGCTTCATAGATCGCCATCGAGCTGTTTTCGATGATCGACGGCATTACCGCGAGGCGCTTGTCCCCCAGCAGATACTCGATCGCCTCGAACTGCTGGAATTCGGTCAGGATCTGCACATCGCACGGCCACTGTTCGGTGACCGAACGGATGTATTCGGGCGTGGTCTGGTCGGGGTGCGAGGCCATGCGCGCGCCCGGCTTGCCCATGAAAGTGATGCGCGGAGGCAGTTTCACGCCCTTGCGGATCAGGCGGCGGATCGCCTGACAGAACACGAACAGGCCTTTGCGCGCCTCAAGCCGGCCGAAAAACACGATCTCGTTGATCGGGGTCCGCTCGCCGCGCGTCAGCTGGCGCGCCTGCATCAGCGGTTCGAGCGTGGTGAAGGTGGCGACGTTGGGCTGCACGAATGTGCGGTCGCGCGGAATCGCATAGCCTTGGCTCGCCATCCAGCGCAGCAGGTGCAGCGAACCGCCGATCACCACGTCGGCCAGTTCCACGCTTTGCCGTTCGGCCTGCACTTTGACCAGATCGTCGGCACGTTCGAGCGGCTGGCTGCCATAAAGCCGGTTCCACAGCCACGGCGAGGAGGTCTTGACGATGAACAGCGTGTCGGCAAACGCGATGCCTTGCCGCTTGGCCAGCAGGCTGAGATAGCCCGAACCGCGCCATTCCGATACGTGCACCACATCCTGCGGATGCTCGATCAGGTAGCGCATCATGTTGTAGGGTGCGCGCAGCCAGCGATCTGCGGCGGTCAGGAAACGGTCGCGCACCGCATAGTCGGGCACGGGCACCAGCCGCACGCCACGTTCCGCATACCATGCGATCCAGTGGTCGATCGTCTCGACCTCAACCTCGTTGCCGCGCAGATAGAGCACGGTCACCGCGTTGCCTTCGGCGGCCAGCATCATCGCAAGGTGGGCGTACGTGGTGCCGATGCCACCATTGCGCACCGGGCCGACGATTTCCTCGGTCGCGATGCAGATGCGCTGCGCCTTGGTGGACTCGGGTTCTCCGGCAAACCGGTCGAGCGAGGTGAAACGCGTCGTCCAGGCATCGCTGATCCGCGGCAGCAACCCGTCGATCGAACCGTCCGGCAGCGGGCTGCACAAGATCCGCTCGACATCGCTGATGTCGAGGGCCTCGGAGGACAGGGGATCTGGATCGGATGCGAACATCGGCGATGGTTGACTCAGCGATTCGACTTGGTGTGCCTCAACTGGCCGGAGCCAGCGCGAACAGTGCCTGTAAATGACTGCTTCCGGGCGATCTTGATGAACTTGGCAAGTTGGCGGGCCCCGATGCAATCCCCGTCCCGCAAGTCCAGTACCGCAGGCGCAAGCAGGGTTAATGCGGAAGCCGCCGTAGGTTCGTCATATGGCAGTATCATGTCAGTCAGCATCAAGTCGGTGAGCGACGGGGTGATCGGTGCCCCGGCGCAGGACAATGTGACAGCCCTGCAACCCGGCTCGAACGTCATCCGAATATCGCCGGGGCCGAAGCCTGCGGGCGGATCGCCGACCCAGTGCGAGATCTGGCGCACCGGCGAAAGGCTGGTGATGCGGGCACAATCGAGCGCCAGACGCACCGGTCTGAGCGGGTCGTGCGCGATGAAGGCGCGCACTTGCGCCTGATATTCAGGGTAGCGCCGGTCAAGCACGGCGAGACCGGCCTCGATCAGTGCAGCCTTGGCGCTGCCGAAACTGGCCGAGCCGGCATGATAGACCAACGTGTCGGTGGCCGCCATGTGCCGCCAACCCAGTGCCGCAGCGCGCTGGCAGAAGTCGTTCTCCTCGCCATAACCACGCGGGAATGCCTCGGCATCGAACGGACCTGTAGCATCGAGGCAATCACGCCGGATGTACATGCAAAAGCCGACGGCGGTGGGGATCTCGACCGGCGGCAGCGCCAGATCCCGCGCCATGGCGTCAATGGCGCGCCATGACGTTTCGAGCGGGTGCGGATTGTCGCGCAAGGCGATCGGGTAGGACAGGATCGTGCCGCTGTTGGTCAACGGGGTGACGGTGCCGGTATCGCCTTGAGCATGGGCGGTGGCGCGCAAACGGTCGATCCAGTGGTCGAACACCTCGGTATCGCTGTTGAGCAGCACCACATCCTCGCCCGCCGCCAGCGCGGCCAGCCCGGCGTTGACCGTACCGGAAAAGCCGCGATTGCGGTCAAGCCGCAGCAAGGCGACACGGCCAGCCTGCGCAAGCGCGTCGAGCGCCGCCCGCAAGGCTGCATCGGGTGATGCGTCATCGACCACCAGCACGCGATGGGGCACGTCGCTGGCGGCGTTCAACAGGCTGGCAAGGCAGCGCAGCGTGCGGACCCTTGCGCCGTGAACCGGAACGATCACGCAAACCATTCCGGGTGTCGCCCGGTCCGTGCCGCGCGCAAGTTCAGTTGCAGTCGGCTCATACGGGATTGGCACCGCGACCGAGCTGTCGCGGCCTTCGCGCTGTGCATGAAGCACGAAGTGGCGCAGCGGATCGGCTTTTCGCGCTGCCACGTCCGGATTTGCGGCAAGGTAGGCGCGCGGATCGAAGCGGACCACGCCGCTTTCATCGGCGGGCGGGCGATGCACGGCATAATGCGCCGCGACGGCCGTTTCGAGCGGGCCGGCGTCGGTCAGACCGAACCGCTCTGCATACGCTGGCACATCGACAAGCCGCGCCAGTGCCACGGAACTGCAACAATCCGGGTGATAGGGATCGATCAGTCCCGCCGCCCGCAAGCGCCGGGCGACCAGCCAGCGCAACGGACCCGCCAACCATGATCTGCCGAGCGACGGCCAACGACCAGAGCAATGCCGCAACAGCCGCTCGCTCCACCGGGCGGCACGGCGCCCGATCTGGTGGTTCAGGCGGTGCAGCCGGTTCGGCAAGGACGCAAGCCACGACATGCGCTTCATTCTAGCACACCGCACGGCTACGCGCTTGCGCAACCGTGCCCTGTTCGGGCCGCTGCCGTTTGCGCGGCTCATGGTGTGCGCTATCCTGCACCGCCAGATTGCGGCGATGAAAGGCGTGTTCGACGCCGGGTTCTATCTCGATCAGATACACTATCCGGTCCAACGGCGGATGGCCGCACGCGCACCCGAACTGCATTATCTGCTGGTCGGGGCGAGGCTGGGACGCCTGCCCGGCCCCTTGTTCGATTTGCCCCGCGCGCGTGAAACGCATCCCGGCGTACCAGCCCGCCATTTGCTGCGAACGGCGCTGTCCAGTGGAGCGCCTCCACTGCTTAGGACGGCCGCCCTTCCCGCCGACGATCCGCGCCCCGGCGTGCTGCTGCTCGACCATGCGCGCGGTGGCGGAAGTTCGCAATTCCTCGACCTCCTTGCCGATCGGCTGGAAGCCGAGGGGGAGCGGGTTATCCGCACCTTGCGCCTCGACCAGCCCGAACCCCGCTTTGCGGTTCGATCCGGCGATCAGGCCGAGATCATCGGACTTGGCCCTGAGGCCGAGCCGCTGCTTGCTGCGTTGCTGGCCCGGCTGGGTATTACCCGGATGGTGGTCAACCACGTCATCGACCTGCCGCTGGATGTGGTGGCCAATCTGCCCGCGCTCACCCGCCGTTTGGGCATCACGTATGAAGTGATCCTGCACGATTATCTTGCAGCCTGTCCGCGGGTTAATCTGGTGGATGTGTCCGGCCGATATTGCGCACTGCCCGACCTTGCCAGTTGCCAGACATGCGTCGCACCGCTTGGCATTGCCATGGCCGAATGGCGTGCGGCCAGTGCGGCCTTGCTGCATGGCGCCCAGCGCGTGACCGTCCCCAGCCGCGATCTGGCGATCCGCATGGCCCGGGTGTTCGGCGATATTCCGCTCGATGTCTGGAACCCCGAGCGCGAGCCGGCTGCCTCTGGCAATCAGACGATACAGCCTGCCGATGCACCGCTGTCGATCGTGGTCATCGGCGCACTCAATCGGCCTAAGGGCTTCGACGTGCTGCTGGCGCTGGCCGACGAAGCCCGGCGCACCAACGCGCCCGTGCAGTTCACCCTGCTCGGCTACAGCAGCGACGATGCCGCGCTGCGCCGCGCCGGAGTTACCGTCACCGGCCGTTACCGCAATGCCGACGCCCGCAGCCTGCTGCGCGATCTTGCACCGCATCTGGTGCTGTTTCCCGCCATCTGGCCCGAAACCTGGTCGTTCACGCTGACCCATGCTCTTGCCACGGGCAATGCCATCGCCGCATTCGATCTGGGTGCGATTGCCGACCGTCTGCGCGGTAATCATTCCGCCCATCTGCTGGCGCCGGAACTGGCGAATGTACCTGAGCGGTTGCTACAGCGATTGGTGACGCTGGCACAAGGCCGGCGCAACGCGTTGGCAAGAACGCAGGCGATCATGCCACCAAACTTGGCCGCGACCCGAACTGACTGGTCAGATCCCGCCAATCCTGAAGGCTGCGTGGCAGAGGCATTGTCGGCATCTCGCACCCAGCCACCCCGCTTGACGTAAGCAGCACCGCATCACCGCCCAGCGCGCTGGCAGCAAGGGCGAACAGTTCGCGCGGTGGCGCACCAACGAGCGACGTGGCGCAAACGCCGCTTGCCGCCTCGACAGCGACGACCATAGCCCCCGTATCGGGCAACAACCGACCATCGGTGGTGGGCATCGTGGTATCCCGATTGGTGGCATAGAACGCAGCGCCGCGCGCCACCTCATTGGCGATCAATTCCAGCCGCTGATAATTCCACGAGGTATCGCGCCCGATCACCACCACATCGGCATCGCGCTGAACCGGAACCAGCCCGAAGCGTCGCGCTGCATGGGTCAGAATGCGCGAGGCGGCAAACAGGCATCGCGCCTCGGGATGGCGCAGGCCAACCAGGCGCAAGGTCTGTTCGCCCGCCAGAAACACCCGGCTTTCAGGCACATCGAGACCGGCGCGATGCAGCTTGGCGCAGAACGTGCGGGCCGTGTCACGCGAATTGGCCGAGACGATGGCGAAACGATCGCCAAGCAGCCGCAGTCCGCCGAGAAGATGCCCGGTCGCGATCGGGTCGCGCGGCACACTGCTGTCAAGATGGACGATGAATTGCGCGGGCGTGGCTGACACAGCCGAAAGCTGCGGGCCAAGGCCAAGCCCGCCCGTCAGAGCATCGGCGACCAATGCATTGGTCGCCGGACGCGCATGTCCCCCATCGAAATCCAGCATGTTTCCCCCAAGCGGGGGTTATAAAGCGTCAAGTTGCAGTTGCGTGACGAACCGGGTCGATTGCCACATTTTTTCAACAATCGAAACCTGCGGGCGGGCCCATCCTCGCTCAGGGACGGACCTTGCAATCAGGATCGTTCGGATCGTCGCAGTTCGGATCACCGGCATAGCCCTTGACCTCGACCGTGATGACCGAGCGCTTGTCCGCACTATCGTTGCCGCCGGACTTGGCTCCTGACTGCGCAGCAACCGCAGCATTGGCTCCAGCCGGGGCCGCGGCAGCCGTCACCGCTCCTGAAGGCACACCCGAGACCGAGCCGCCCGACGAACTGATCGCATCGGCGTTGGTCACACGCGCGGCAATGACCACCACGTCGCCCGTCGCGCGCACGCCCGCATCACCGGCGTCGACAGTACCGACCGGCGCGATCAGGCTGACCGACGATGACGGGTCGGACGGACTGCGCTTGAACGCACCGATACCTGCGCCCGACACCGACCCGGCGCTGTCGACTTCGCTGAAGCCGTCCAGATCGAAGCGCACCGTCACCGGCGGGAAGTTCGAGGCGCTGCGCGGCCCCTGCCCGGCGTTGAGGTCTCCGTTCGACGAGAACATCACGATGTTGCCGCCCGCCTGGCTGAACACGCGGCTTTGATTGACGAGGAAATTGCCGTCAACAAAGCTACGGATCGCGCCCCCGCGCAAGGTCAGCACACCTTCGTAGCCAAGCGGGATGCCGTCGATCGCCTGCGTGTTGGTGCTGTCGATGCGACCATAGGCGAGGCTTGCGGTGGCGTCGACGCCGAAGCGGGTCACGCGCCGCGCCGCCTGTTCGGACGTACGCACCACCGAACCGCCGATGAAGTTACCGCCGGGACCAAGGATGGTGATGTCCCCACCGCGCGTGGTTTCGAACGTTGCCAGACGCAAGTCGACGCTGCCGGTGACGACTTGCGTCGCCTTCTTGGGCTGGCCGTTCTCGAGAATGCGGGTCGGCTGGCCTTGCGGGTGATCGGTGCTGATCGTCGATGCCGCGGTCGTGAACTCGGCAAGGTTGTCGGTATAGCCAAGGCTGGCCGGGAACAGCGTGTTGACCGCGCGATACGAGCGGATCGATGGCGTCTGCTGCAATTCGTTGAAGTACAGATCCTTGATCAGGAAGCTGTTCTGCAGCAGCGGATCAAGCGCCTTGAACGCAGTGTAAAGCGCACTCATCTGCGCGTAGGAGGCTGTGGTCAGCGCGGCGTTGCCGTCGGTGGTGTCGGGATAGCTGGCCACCGAGCCGAAGATCGCGGCAAAGGCTGCGGGTGCGTGCGTGCGCAGCCAGCTGGCCAGAACCGGGGCATAGACCGGCTTGGTCCGATCGGGATGTGAATTTCCGATCGCGTCCTTCACCTGCACGAACAAGTCGCCATCGAGTGCGGCGAAGTTGGCAGGATCAAGGTAGGTCGATGCCAGCGAGGCGTAGTTCACACCCTTGGCAACGCCGAACAACACCGTCAGGTCGGCCCCTGCAGCGCCGAGCCAGGGGTTGGCGTCATTACCGACGGTCTGGATACCACCGGCATAGTTGACGTTGTTGACCGTGGCCGAGTTGATGAACGGCCCGATGTTGCGCCCTGCCTGCACCTGGAACGTGCCCGGGCCACCAAGCATGTAATTGCTCGAAATCACGTAAGGCAGGTTGGCTGTGACCGACGATGAGGTGGTGCCGGTGATATCCCGTCCGGCGGTGATGGTGGTGGTGTCGCCCGCCGAAACGTTCTGCCCGGCAAAGTACAGGTTGACGATGTCCCGCCCGGCGGTGATCCGTGCCTGCTTGGGCAAGTTGATCAGCGAGTTGCGGATGTCGTTGCCCGCAAAGATCTGCGCAGCGATGGTGTCGCCGGCATGGGTGATCGCCTCGCTGTGATAGAGGCGCAGCAACCGGTCGCTGGTCGTGGCTTCCACGCCCGGCATGCCGAAACCGAGACCGACCAGCGCGGTGACGTTGCCAGCGCCCGACGCGTTGATCGAATCGAGGTTGATCTGCGCGGCCGAGAACGCGCCGGGCAACAGCGACGGATCGCTGTCGCTCATGGCGATGACCAGCGAACTGATGTCACCTGCACTGAACAGGTCAAGATTGCCGCTGGTCGAAGGGTAGAGCAGCAGCGGCAGGCTTGGCGCGGTCAGGCTGTTCGTCAGCGCCGCCAGCGTCAGCGACGGCGGCAGCACCGACCCGGCAAAGGCACCCGCGTTGCCGCTGCCGAGCTGGAAGGGAACAGCCTGGTCGAGCCGGTTGTCGATGTAGCTGAGGCTGCCGGTGGCGATGGCGCCGAAGCTGGCCTCGGGCGCGAAGAACCCGGCTGCGTTGTACTTGCCCAGCACTTCGCCAGTGCGCTGCGCGCCCAATGCCGAGACGCCGGCCAGTGCGATCGAACCTTGGGCGCTGAGCGTGACCGAAGCGTCAGCCAGTCGCACGCGCAGATACTGCGTCGTGTCCGTGGTGGTCGTGTTGGGCTCCTTGCCAAAGCCGACCACGCTGCCATCGACGTTGATCGTGCCGACCCCGTGCGCCACATCGATCTGGCCGGCATTCAGGTTGCCCGCAACGCTGATATCGAGGTTACCCCGGCCCAGCGTGACCTGCACCGCACCGACGCTTTGTGCTGGAGACGTGCCGGTAGTCAGGCCGACCGTTGTGGTGACCGCCGCATCCAGCGCCACGGTCAGGTCGGTCACGCTGCCGCCCGAGCGGATCGTGACATCGCCCCCCGCCAGCGCGCCGACGCCGCTGGAAAAGTATTTGGGTGCGATGGCGATCTCGGTGTCCTGTCCGACCACGCCCGCGCGCCAGCGTTGCGAAGCATCGCCGATCTGGGTGACGTCGTACGTGGTCAACTGGTTGCCGCTGTAGGTCGCGCCCGCGCCAAGGAACCGCTCGCTCCACAAGTCGCGGCGACCAAGCACGTCACCTCCGGCGTTCAGCCAGACCGAACCGCCGCCGGTTGCCAGCACTGCGGCCTGATCATCCAGCCCCTTGGCCGAAGGCAGGAACGCGGCATTCTGCGCCTTGATCCCGACATAGGCACTGTCCGGCGTGACCGAGACGAGTTGGCCTGTGCCCACCACATTGGCGAGCAGCGCCGCCGTGCCGACACGATGCCCGGCACTGTAGACCGCCGTACCGCCGACTTGCGCGTTGCTGGCGCCGCTGCTGAACGTGGTGACGCCCTTTTCGGTGCGGTATTGCGTGAAAGCGCCGTTGCGCAAGTCGATGTTGCCCGACGCGGCCAGCGCGATCGTTCCGTCACCGGTCCGCACGATGGTGTGCGAATAGGCGGCCTGCGTGCCGAAGTTGATGATCGACGGCGCCTTGAGCGTACCTGTCGGATAGCCCGGCGTGCTGTTGGCGATCCCGCCGAGCAAGGTCGGCTCGACATTGCTCAGGAACGCCAGAACGTCGGCAAGCCGCGCGGCAACGCCGGTGATGATGCCCGCTGGCGACTTGGTGAACTTGGCCTCTTTGCTGGCAAAGAAGCTTTGCGCCGCGCTGCGCAAGTCCGCCGACGCACCCGAAAAACCATTGCCCCAGGTGATGGCGGTGTACGTGTCGTCGGTCAGTGCGGCGGCGTTGCCGGTGGTGTCGGTGGTATCGACCAGCGACCCCAGCGTATAAAGCGGACCGGTCCCGGCACTGCTGCCCGCCACCGCCAGCGACAAGTTCAGCGCCGAGCCCAGCTTGACCTGACCGGCCGTGGCCGTGAACGAATAGGCAGTCTCGCCTTCTACCTGCAACAGCGCATTGGTGGCGCGATCGATGTGCAGCGGATTGGCCGAAATCGTATCGCCAGCGCCCGCGACCAGTCGCAGGCTGCTCGACCGGATCGGGCTGCCATCGGCCAGCAGCGGGAACAACTGGGCAAAACCGAGCGCATCGCCGCTGAAGTTGCCGGTATTGGGATCAAGGTTGCTGCCCGACGCCACCGCGCTGTTGGCATCGGCGTTGAACGGCGCGTCGACCGTTGCGCGGCCTTCCTGATTGCCGACGTAATACTTGCTCAGCCCGATTGTCAGCGTGTTGGCGCTGTTCGCCACGGCTTTGCCCGCCGCGACATCGGCGTATGTCGGCAGGCCCGAGCAATCGAGCCCGCTGCCGCAGCTTACCAGCAGCGCCGGATCGAACGTGCGGGTGCCGCCGCCAAGCTGGTAGTTGATCCAGGTGGCGTCCGACTTGTCGGCAAAAGTGAAGAAGCCATCGCTGATGCTGCCACCGATATCGAGCGAGCCGCCCGCACGAAGCGAGAATACGCCCGCCTCGCCGCTGGCCTTGCCGCCGACGCGATAGAGGAAGGTGGTGTAGTTTTCGAGCAGGTTGCCTTCTTGTCCTGCGACCACTTCGTAGTACTTGGAGCGCAAATCCGGCCGTTTGCCCAGTTCGGGGATCAGCGTCATCAACCCGTCGGCGATGGCGCGGGTCTGGTCGACGGTTCCGGCAGCCAGGTTCCAGTTGGTGATCAGGCCGATGTTGCCGGTCGACACCAGATCGACGCCCGGACGCAGCCGCAAGCCCGACAGATTGCTGCCGTCGACGGCGGTCACACCGAAATGCTGTATGAACCACGGGATCGAGGCGGTGCCATCGCTGCCCTTGAACACATCGGACAGGATGTTGTTGCCGGTCGGCGTGGCATCGAGCACCACGCCCGAGCTGCCGTTGGCGCTGACCCCTTCGTATGCGCCCTCGTTGCCCAAGGCATCAAGATCGTAGGTCTTGTAGGCCTCGACCTCGACGCTGGCGGCGCCGGTGACCGTGCCATGCAAGCGCAAGTCGATGTGATCGTCATTCGCGCCCAGAACCGGTGCGCGCAGCGTGACCGTGCCACCGGTGTCGGCTTCCACGAACTTGTAGACCGTGGTGTTGACCAGCGTGTTGGCGTCCTTGACCGTCGTTGCGATCAGGCGATTGCCAGTGTTGCCTGCGGCCAGCGCGGTCTGCGTACGCCGCGCGGCGACATCAAGCTTGGCGCCCGTCTCGATCGTCAGCGCGCCGCCGGTATTGCCGATGCCGATGGTCACGTCGCCGGCAGTTGCCTGACGCTGGTCGGTATCGGCATAACCGGTCGTATGCGTGTCGATCAGCGCGCCCGAACGCAGCGTAACCCCGTTCATGCCCCACAGCGCGACCGCACCGCCATCGACTCGCGCCGACGTGGCTGCCGTGGGGCTAAGCTTGGACAAGTCCGCGCCCGAGGTATCGAGCGTGCCCGCGATGTCGATCTGCCCGCCGTCAGCGACCAGCGTGATCGTGCTGCCAGCCAGCTTGTGGCCAGAGCCGAGCGCCAGATTGCCCAGCCCCGAACGGACTTCCAGATCGCCCGTGAACAGCGTGCCATATTGCGTGGCAAAGCCGTCCAGATCGAACGCCGACTTGCCCGAATCGAAGGTCAGCGACGCACCGCGCGTGCCGGTCACGCCCTTGTTGAGCGTGGCGGCAAACGTGATCGCGCCTTCGTCTGCCAGCAGGTTGAGCCGCCCGGCATTGCCGGTGCCGTTGTCCACGGTGATGCTTGTCGTCGATGGCAGGACGATATCGCCGGTCAGCGAGACGAGGTTGACGGTCCCGGCGCCTGCCGAAACCGTCGTCGTGCTCTGGCTGTCGCCATAGCTGCGGCTGTAGCCCGGCGTCGCCAGCGATGCGGCTCCGGCCAAGGCGATCGTCCCGGTGGAGCGCACGTCGATCACGCCCGACGTGGCGTTCACGGCGACCCCGTCGATGGTCATGCCCGCAATCGGGCTGGCCGCGGAACCGAACGTGACATGTGCACCGGGAGCGCGGATTCCGGCGACGGTCGGCGCAGTGCTGCCACTGGCGAGGACCGGAGCCTTCAGGCTGATCGCGCCGCTGGTGGCAAAGGCATAATCGGGCGTGACCGGGATGGTGTAGTTGCCGGTCGGCGTGATCGCGTCGCTCGGCTTGGACGAGGCGCGCGTCGGGTCCACCACCGCTGCGCGATCGGTGAGGAACGGCGTCGTCAGCGTCAGCGCCGCGCCGCCCAGTGCCAGAGCGCCCTTGCCTTCGTAATAGGCTCCCTTGGTCGCCGCCAACTGGACCGCGCCATCGAAGCTGTAGGTGTTGAAGGTGCCCGAACCGAGCGTCAGCGTTGCCGCGTTGATCGCCAGCACATTGCCGCCCGTGCCGCACACCGGAACACCGAACGCGCCGCAACCCGCGTTGACGGCGCCGCTGTTGAGCAGCGTCACGTCGCCCGCGTTGATCGTCAGTGTGTTCTTACCGCCGGTCTGGCGGGTCAGCGCGATGCCGCTGGTATCGAGGATCAGGTTGTTGAAGGTGTGGGTTGACCCGGCGTCGAAGGTGATCGCGTTGGTCGAACGCAGCACCAGTTCGGATGCCTTGGCCAGCTTGCCCTCAAGCGTGGCGCCAATGCCGCCCGAACCGAAACCGAGGTTGTCCGCCACCAGCGCGATGCTCTTGGTGGCAAGGTCGGCCTTGTCGTCGACCAGCAGCGTGCGGCTGGTTTCGAGCAGCATAGCAGCGCCGCCGAACGTGGCTGCGCCGATGTCGAGCGTGGTGTTGCGGTTCGAATTTGCCGCCGCCACCGTGCCGGTGCGCGTCAGCAGGCGCTGCGGCCCGCTCGATACGCGCAGGACCGAACCCACGCCGGTGCGGTCGAAGGTGCTGCTTACGCCGCCCGAACTGACGACATAATCGCCTGCCCGCGTATCGGACATCGTGCCCGTCGCCACGATCGACGCACCGTCGTTGATGACCAACCGCGAGCCGGTACCACCAACCGCCAGAATCAGTTCGGGCAGCTTCAGATCGGTATTGCCGACAACCACGATGCTTTTGGCCGAAACGTCGATAGTGGTGGTGTCGTCGGTGTTTTCGGTGCGCTGTCCGCCGATCAGCAAACTGTCGGCGTTGAGGTTGGTCAGCGTGGTGTCCGACAGCACAAGCCCGGCAAGGCTGCTGGTGCCGGTGTGGTTGATGACGATCTGCTTGCCCAGAATGTCGACTTCAGCGCCGCGCCCGGTCTTGGTGGTCGTCGTCGTGGTGGTACCGGTCGTGGTCGTTGACGTGAGCTTGCCCGGCGTCATGTCGAACGCGCCGTCGACCTTGAGCGAGGCCAGCGGCGCCAGCACCACCCGCGCTGCGTCGAGCGGAACACGCGGGCTGGTCTTGCCCGCATTGCTCGCCGTGGTTTCAATCGTGGTCGTGCCGCTGGTGGTCTGCAGCTTGGAATACTTGAGCACGGTCGCCTGGTTCATGACCGTGAACGACACGCGTTCCGAACTGCTCAATCCGGTTCCCGCCGTCGAATACGACCCGCCCATCACCACGCTGCCATCAAGCAGCGTCTGGCTCGATCCGGCAGCAGGTGCGGTCGCACCGCTGTTCTGAACCACACGATAGGCGCCCGGCAGCAACGCATAGTGCGCGGGCATCAGCACGTATTGACCGGCAGGAATGCCATTGCCGCCATCGAGCGTCACGGCAAGGCCCGCATCGCTGCCATACAGGTTGGTCGGCCCGCTGCCGTCATAGTCGCTCGAATAGACCGGATCATAAAGCGCGACCTTGGCCGCTTCGGCCGCCGGGACGATCGCATAGACCTGCCGTCCGTCGGCATATTGGGTGCCGCTGCCGGTCACCGGATCATAATTGTTCGAGCTGAACGCATCGGTGTTCAGCCGGTTGAGCACATCGCGCGAACCACCCGTGCCCGAGACGAATTCGTAGGCGAACACGTCGCCCCCGCCCGAACCGTCGATCTTGCCGCCCGAGGCGATCGTGATGTTCGATCCGGTGATGCGCAATTCGCCGGTAGGCAGCGCGGTGATCGGCGAGGACGTACCGGGGGTGAAGAAGTATTCGGTCAGGTCGGTGGTAGTGCCATAGGGTACGTTGAGCCCAGCGCCCGAAACCGAGGTGATGCTGCCGGTGCCGAACGTGATCGTTTCAACCGGATTGCTCGCCGTTCCGAACTCGATCCGCCCCAACGGCACCGCCAGGAACCCGTCCTGCACCACGGTCTTGGCCTGAATGCGCAAGTAGGAACCCGCCGAAAGCGGCGCGGTGGCGTTGATGTGATCGCCAAGGAAAGTGATCGTGCCGTTGCCCAGCGCGCTCAACACGTAAGGCGATGGCAGGGCGCTGTCGGTCTTGCCCGCTTCGCTTTCCAGATAGCGCTGCAGGTTGCCGGTGCCGGTAGTGGTGTAAACGCGCGCGGCATCGAATGTCAGGTCGCCAGCGCTGGTCAGCGCCCCATTGAGCACCGGCTTCTGTGTGGTGTCGGCGCGGTCGTCCACCCCGATCAGGCGCACGTCGCTCTGGCTGTAAAGCGTGGTCGCCGCGATCGAGGCATCGAACAGGATGCCACCGATCAAGTCCATGCCCGAAGCACCAGCCTTGAACGTGACTTTGCCGGAACCGGTTGCCGCGCCAGAACTTGCCGCCGTGCCCGAACGGCTCGAGAAGCCGATGTAAGGCGCGGCGATGGTGGCATTGCTGCCCGCGGTCGCCGAAATCACCACTGCCGCGTTGCTGCCGACAGGCTCTTCGTTGATCGACGGCGTCGAACGGACCAGCAGTGCCTTGTTCAGCGCCAGCGTGAACGTGCCGTCAAGCGTCAGTCCGCCATCGGCCAGCAGCGTCGAGAAACCCGCCGCGCTGATCTGTGCAGCCGAGACCGAGTGACCATCCGATGCCGCAGCGTCGGTGGCGCGAATGGTGGGGTCCAGCCATTCCAGCGTGCCGCCGGTGGCCGATGCCGATCCGCCCTGCGCGCGCACGGTCGCGCCTGCCAGGCTGCCGCCGCCGCGCAAGGCAATTGTTCCAGCGTTGCTCCATTGCAGCGACGGCGCATACGTCGTTGCCGACACCGCCACATCGAGCATGGCCGAAGCACCGCTGATGTCGAGCGTCGATCCGGGGGCGGCGATGAACAGTCGTGCTGCTGTCTCGGCAAGCTGCGGCGGCGGCTTGGGCGCGCCGCTGGTTGGATCGGGATAGGACGAAAAGCCGTAGGTCGGATTGGCGAACAACGCCTGCGCCACGTCTGACACCGGCTTGTAAGCCGATGCCGAAGTGATCGAGCCCCCCGCCAGCAACTTGCCGAACTGGTACTGGGTGCCATCGTTGCGCAAGGGCGCGGCCGGGTTGTAAAGCGCAATGCCCGGCAGGTCGGTGGTGCTGCCTGCGTCAAGCAAGATGCCGGTATTGGCGGCCACGCTGCCGACGAAATAGACGAAGTGTTCCGCGTTGGGCGTTGCAAGCAGTTGCTCGTTCGTCGCCACGGTACCGTCGGCATTGGTCACGCCTGCGGTGTTGAGCGCCCCGACATCGAAGCGCCCTTGCGCATCGGCACTGCCGAACACCTTGCCCAGATCGGTCACGCCGATCCCCGATGCGTTGAGTACGCCGGGCATCGTCGCGATCTGAGCAATGGTGCCACTGTGCAGCACGATCGAGCCGGCGTTGCGCAACTTGGGCGTGGTGATGCTGGCCTGCGCTGCACCGATGATGCGACCGCCCTTGGCCACTTCGAGTTCGATCAGGCCGGTCAGTTTGAGGTTGGCCGCCTTCTGATACCACGCTTCGGTGGGTACCGTCGGCGCCAGCAGCGACAACACGTCGCCGCCGCTTGCCAGGCCCAGCAGTTGCTGCTGCGTGGTCACATCAAGGTTGGAGGGCAGCACGACTTGCGTCAGATCGAGCGTTTCACCGCTGCCGATCGTGAAGCTGGTGGTGTCGAAGAACGCCGAAAGCCCTTCGCTGCCATTGCTGAACAGGTTGGAGACGATCCGCGAGTGGTAGTTGGTGACCGCAAGCGTGCCGAACCCGGTCGTGCGGAAGAAATCGAGGCCGATATGCGTGGCATTGGCATCGCCTGTGACGCTGCCGAACGCAACATCGGGGCTGATCAGCGTGAACGTTCCGCCACCGCCAAAGCCGAAGCCGCGCAACGCACCGTCGGCAATCCGCACCTTGGCGTTCTGCTTCGTCACCACCAGCGCCGGGGTGACGCCGATCGTGGTCGGGCTGGCCGCCAGCGGAGCAAACGCCACCGACTGGCCGACCACGGTGGTGCCCGCCGCATCGTTGGGATCGGCCGTAACCGGAACGACCGAGGCATACGTCGTTTCGTTCTTGAGCGTGACGCTGCCGCCGGTCGCGCTCAGGTTGAACTTGCGCTGGGCCGAGACATAGCCGCCCGCGCTGACATCAAGCCGCGCGCCATCGGCGATGATGATGCTGCCCGACAGGTCGGTCGCCACCGTCGCACTCGATGCAGTGGCCCCCAGCGGCACGAATACGCGCGGCGCGACCGCAAGGCTGATCGACCCCCCGTTGATCCACGCAGCCCCACCAGCAATACCGCTGGTGTTGGTGTAATCGTTGACCCAGCGCCCGGCGGTGGACAGCGTGCCGGTGACGGTAATGTCGAACGGACTCTTGAGCCCGTCCTCGCTGGCATAGCTGGTGGCGATGTCGTCATCCGCGCGGAACACGTTGCCAATGGTGCCGATCCCGATCCCGGCAACCGAGGTCAACTGATAGGTGCGCGCCGCGATCTTGCCACCGGCAATCGTCACATCGCTGTTCAGGCGGATCGCACGGCCCGCATCGAGTTCCAGCGTGCCGCCATTGGCCAGCGTCAGGTCGGCATCGCCGGTAAGCGTCAGCGCGGCGGCGCTTTGCAGGGTCGCATCCGACTTTCCGGCGAGCGTGATCGCGCCGCTGGTCTGCAGCATCAGCGCCGACAGCCCGGCACCTGACAACATGGTGGCATCGAGCAAGAGCTCGGCAGCGTTGACCGTACCGGTACCGCGCGTGCCGTTGTAGACGACAATGTCCTGGCCAAGCCCGATGTCGGACGAGGCGCTGAACGAGCCGATGCGGAACAGGCCTCCGCTGGGCAACTGGTACTGCGAGTATTGCAGCTTGCGCGGATCGCCTGCGATCGAGGACGAGGCCGACGCCGCGATCGCCGATGCGATCTGATAGGCCCCGGCAAAGGCATCGCCCTTGACGGTGCCATCAAAGCTGATGTTGCTGCCCACCACCATCAACGCACCGGCATCGCGGCCTTCGTCATAAGCGGTCTGGTAATGCGTGCCGCGGATCAGCGCGTTGGTATAAGTCTGGGTCAGTCCGAAATGCGGTTGGCTTGAGCTGAAGCCGCTGACCACATCGACATACGAATCGTTGGGATCGGCATCGGCAATGTCGATCACCCGCCCATCGCTGGTGACCAACTGGCTGGTGTAGATGTAGCCCGCACCATATGTCCGCCAGCCGCCGCTGATGTCCAGCAGCGCGCCCTTGGCGATGGTGATCGCACCGACCGTTGCCGCATCCAGATTGGTGGTGGCGGTAACGACACCGATATCGATGCTGATCGACCCGCCCTTGGTCATCAGCTCTGCTGCCGTCACCGGGATCTGGCTGACCGCAGAGGCGGCTTCGAGCAAGGGCGATCCGACCCATGCCACGCCGTCGGAACGCACACCCGAAATGCGCGGATCGACGATCAGCGTCTGGCCGTTCAGGGTGAAGCTGCCGTCAGAGGACAGTTCGCGATAGTTGGGCGTATCGCGCAATTCGTTGCGCTTGGCCGGGCTGATCGTCAGCGTGTTGCGCGATGCGGCTACCGCGATGTCCTTGAGGCCCGACACGTCGATAATCGCGCCGTCGGCGATCGATACCGATGCCTTGACCGCGCTGTTGGCGGCAAAGTTACCGGTGGTGACATCGTGTCCGATCACCACCTTGGCATTCGGCGCATAGATGAACGCGTTCTTGCCCATGGTGAATACCGAAGGCAGCAGCGCCGAATCGCCGGTGGTATCGGTGGTCAGATAACCGGTGATCGAAGCGCCGATGGTGATCTGCGAGGACTTGAACGACGCCGGGCTGTCGGGGCTGCCCTGCGGGATGGTTTCGCCGTTGTCGTCGGCGGTGATCGTCACGCCGCTGGCATGATCGGGATTGTCATCGCCGGTCAGCGTCACAGTGCCCGCCGACAGTGCGATCTTGCCATTGCGCGAAACGCTGGTCGTGGCACTGAGCAGGCCGGAGTTGGTCACCGTGCCGAACACGCCCGCGCCCAGCGAGATGTAACCCCGCCGCGAACTGACCAGACCGAGGTTGAGCACCATGCCCTGATCGGGGGTCGAATCCTGCGGGCTGGTCGGCGTCGATGGCAACTGGCTCGAGAAGATCAGCCCGCGCACCGAAGTATCGGCACTGCCGCTTGCCCCGGTCGAAGTCACTGCGCCGATATAGCGCCCGCCTTGCAGGCTGACTTGCCCGTCGCTGGCAGAAAGCGTCCCGGCATTGGTCACGCTGGGGCCTGCGAGCAAGATCATGCCGCCGCTGTCCGAGGTGATCTGCGCGCCCCCATAGACGTTGACCGCACCTTCGAGCGTGGTCGGCACCGGCAGGGCGGCAGTCACGTCGTATTGCCCGCTGGGTAGCAGCGCCGACAGGTATTGCGGCTTGTAGGTGGACACTCCTGAAACCAGCAGCCCGTTCTGCAGGTACGAAGTGTTGCGGTCCTTGATCGTGGCCGCCACGAAGTACTGGCGCTGCCCGACCGAAACCACCGCCGAAGCAAAATTGCCCAGTTCAAGGCTGCTCGCCACCAGCGAGTGCAGGTTGACCTGCGACGAGGAACCGAACAGCACGCCCATGCTGTTCAGGATCAGGACGGTGCCGTCCGCCTTGATCGAACCCAGCACCACGCTGGGGTTGACCGCATTGACCACACGGTTGACCACGGTCCAGCTCTGCTGGGCTGTGCCATTCTGTTTCTGGTTGAATACCAACGAGGTATTGGCCGAAACATCGAAGTTCTGCCAACTCAGCAACGCACGCTGCTGGGTCTGGTCGATGGTGACGGTGACCTTGCCGCTGCTGTCGGTGGTCTGGACGGGTGCCTTGGCCCCTTCCCACGTATTGATGCCGGTCGCATCGTTGGCCGCCGACACCGAAGTCGGAACCGCGTTTCCGGTGACTGTGGTGGTCGAAGCGCTTGCCGCGACATACAACGTCGCCGACCGAACCGCGGAAATCGGGTTCAAACCCTTGTCCGAGATGCCATCGGTCGGCACCGTCTTGATCGCCGCCAGCGCCGCGCTACGCGCCGAGGTAACGTATCCGGCCAGCGCCTTTGCCCGGTCCTGCAGCACTTGCTGGCGCTGCAACGCCTCTTGCATGGTCACGGTACGGCTGGGCGTAGCGGCGGTGCCGGCGCTGACCGTACCGGCATTGACCGTTCCGGCTGCGGCACGCATCGCGGCAAGCTGCGCCTTTGCCGGATCGGCCAGACCAAGCACCAGCGCACCGAAGCTGACACTGGCCAACAGGCACCGCGCCGAAACGCCGCCTGCCGCAAGCCCGGCGATCAGGCCGGTACGGCGCGACCCCGGGATACGGGCATCGTCGGCAGTTGTGGAAGCCGAGGCGGAAGAACGCGGTGCCATTGTCGTTTCGGTCCTAGTTCCCGCCAGCAGGGGCGGTCGGAGCAGTCGTCGCGGCAGGGCCGTCGGTCGAGGCATCGGCAGGCGCACTTGCTGGCTTGGGCGTAATATCCACGCCTTCGTCGTAGACCGCCTCGCTCAACGCCTGCATCTCGAACTCGAAGCGGCGACGGCCAAGCTGGAACGGATCCTTGTGAGTGATCCGCCACCGCTTCTGGTAGCCTTCGACAAGCTGCCGGCCGATGCCGACAAGCTTGCCGTTCTTGGTGCGGCACCGTTCGAGCGCGATCGTGCGGTTCTTTTCCTCGGACAGCTCGCGCTCCAGCGTCGCGATTGTCTGCTGGCTGGCGAGCAGGCGCTGACGCAGCGATTCAAGCTGCGCATCGCTGTTGGGTTGCGGGGCCGGAGCCGCCGCTGGGGCGGTAACCGGTGGGACCGCAACCGGCCGGGAGGGAGCCGGGCGCGCAGGCGCTGCAGCCCATGCGACCGAGGGACCGGCGATCAGCGCCAGCAGCGCAAACATGGCCTTGCCGCGCATCAGAACCTCGCGTTGATGTCGAACATGACCACGTCGATCGCCAGCGGATCACCCGCGATCTCGTTGGCGCTGTACCACCGCGCCTGCACGTTCATGTTCTTGAACAGGCCCAGCTGCGCACCAAGGATGAAGCCGCGCGCGTTGGTGCCGCCAAGGTGGAAGTCATCGCCGGCAAACGCGTCCAGCGTCACGTCGCTTTGCAGGTAGCGCCATGTTCCGAAAGCCCGCCATTCGCCAGCGTTCCACGGATCGTGGCGACCGATCTCGGCGGTCAGTTCATAGCCGTGCTTGCCCCCGATATAGGGCGTGCGCTTGGTCAGGTCGGTATCGCAGATATTGCCGCTGCCGCCGCTGCCACCGTTGTTGACCGGCTCACCGGCAAGGCCATAGCGGCAGGCGCGCGAACGACGGAAGCCCAAGTTGTACATGTATTCGGCCGAAAGGCTGAAGCGGTTTTCGTCGAACAGTGGCACCGAAACCTGGCCACGAATGTCGAGCACGTGGAACTTCTGCGTCAAGCCAAGCAGTTGCGGTTGCGACTGCACCGTGGTCGACGGCAGCGAGGGATCGAGCACGATGCGCCGGATGAACGACAGCGTGTTGCCCTTCTGCACATAGAACGGCGATGTCGGATCGGACGAACACTGCGTCGCGCCAAGGTAGAGCGCGCAAGGCGCCGACGCACGGCCCGAGACATTGGCGAAGTGGTGATACCCAACCGCTCCGGTGAACTCGACCTTACCCGGAAGGTGAAGATCGCCCTGCAACTGCGCGGCAAACAACCACTTTTGTGCGCTGACCGACTTGGTGTTGGCGGTTTCGGGGAAGTTCTGGCTGCCGAAATCGAGCGGGAACGCACCACCGCGCAAAGTCCAGTCGAGCCGCCCGAACATGCGCTGGGGCAGCTTCAACTCGGTCGCCACACCATCGAACGCCAGATCGACGTCGTACAGCGATTCAGTGGTCCAGAACGGGTTGTTGAAGCGGCCGCCCCAGATCGTCCAGTTGCTGGTCGGCTTGGCTTCAAAAAAGGCGTTCTGAAGGTAGATCGCGCGCTTGAACGCACCACCGGCAAGGTTGACGTTGGTGCCGTTGGGGGACGCATCGTTGCCCGTCGCCAGTTGCAAGCCGAACTTCAGGTGGTCGTTGATCTTCGCATCAAGCCCCAGCCGCATGCGCAGTTGCAGCTGATTGTAGCGGCTTTCGGTGGTGTTCAGCAGCGGGATCTGGCTGTTGATCAGATCAAGCGGACCGCTGGCAACGATCGCCTTGAAGTTGGGGATCTGCGTCGAGTTGAAGCGGCTGAACAAGTTCGACTGCGAGCGCAAGCGGACGTCACCCGAGAGCTTGAACCGCTCGGTCCAGTCGGGTGCGGCCTTGCCCGGGCTGGCCCAGCCTTCAGCCTTTGCCTGCTGCATGATGTCGGCGCGCAGCTCGTCGCGGATCTGCGTGCGCACGCTTTCGGGTACATAAGGCACGCGGATGGTGCCGGGTGCCGGAGCCGGAAGATTGGGCGCGGGCGCAGCGCTCGCCACGGCGGTAGGTGCTGGATTGCCGAACGCGGGCGACGGCAAAGCTGCACGCACAGCGGCGCTTGCTGCCTGCTGCTGGGCGATGACGGCCTGTTCGGCCTCACGCGTCGCCTCGGCGATCAGTGCATCGCCATTGTCCTTGCTGATCGTGCCTTGGGCCACCAGCAGGCGCACCAGATTGACCATGGCGTTGCTCGACGGCGCCTGCGCCACCGGCACGGTGGCCGCCTGCGCATGGCCGCAGGCGCTGCCCAGCACCAGCCCGGACGGCAGGCCAACCAGCATCAGGGCGGTGCGGGTCCAAGGGAACCTGTTCGCGCGCATCTTCACACTTCCTCTTCGGTCCAGCCGGCCAGCGCCGAGCTAGATGGGTCGCTTGCCCCGCACCGAGACGCGCTGCGGAAAGCGCACGCCTGCGGGCGGTGGATCAAGATTGGCGACCGCCAGCAAGGCGGCCTTGAGTTGCTCGTCACGGTCATCGCGACCGGTCGATTTGAGCACGCTGACTTGCGTGACGCGTCCGCCGGGCGAGATCGTGATGGCGAAATCACCGGTGAACGACAGGCGGTTGAGCTTGTCGTTGCGCTGAATGCGCTCTTGCAGCACCGCGCTCAGGTACCGACGATAGAACACCTCGCCCATACCGCCACCGCCGCCGACCTTGCCGCAGTTGGGGCCGACACAAGTGCCCGTGCTGGCAGGAGCGCCGTTGCCGCCGCCTGAGCCTGCCGACAGGCCGAACGCGTCCGAACCGGCCTGCGCCGGCCCGTTGATGGTGACCGGCGCGGCAGCGGGCTTGGGCGGCTCGTTGTTGGGAACAGGTGCAGGGTCTGGCTTGTTGGTCGGATCGGGCGGACGCGGCGTGGGTGGTGGTGGCGGAGGCGGTGGTGGAGGCGGCGGCAGCATCTGCACCGCCTGCGGTGGCGGCGCCTCAACCTTCACGCCCGACGTGGCGCTCAGCAGCCCGCCAATGTACCACAACGCGGCCAGCAGCAGCAGGCCGCCGATGATCAACGGCAACCAGCGCTTGAAGCCGCCTTCCTCGTCGGGATCAGCAAGGTCGGGCTTGGCCACGTCAGCAGGCCCTCAGGACGCCGTCGGCTTGCCGGTGACCAGACCGACCTTGTTGAGGTCAAGCTGGCGGCACAGATCGAGCACTTCGGTGATCTTGCCATATTGCGCGGTCTGGTCGCCCTTGAGCACGATCGGCACATCGGGGTTCGAAGCCTTGGCATTGCGCAGGCGGGTTTCCAGATCGGCCAGCGTCACCGGAAAGGCGTCCATGAACACCTGGCCCTGGTTGTTGACCGTTATCGCGATCGTTTTCGGCTGGACCAGGCTCTTGGCCGAACTGGCCTTGGGCAAGTCCACCTTGATGCCCTGCACCGATGCGGTCGCCATCAGGATGAAGATCACCAGCAGCACGTACGCAAGGTCGAGCATCGGCGTGATATTGATGTCGTCGTAGGCCTTGCGGCCGCCACCAACGTCCATGGGTCAGTTCCTTTCGCGCGTCAGCCCGGCTGGGGCCTCAGTAGGCTTCGGTCGAGGCGAGCATGTCCATCTCGGCCGCTTCGTCGCGCTGGATTTCAGCAAGACGCGTGATCAGCTGCTCGATGAACACGCGCATCTGGTCGGCGACCACGGTGATCCGGCCGTTCAGATAGTTGTACCCGAACAGCGAGGGGATGGCGCAGGCCAGACCGGCGATCGTTGCCAACAGTGCCGCAGCGATACCCGGTGCGATCGCGTTCACGTTCACGTCGCCCGCCATCGCCACGCCGCCGAACACGGTCATGACCCCGATCACGGTGCCCAGCAGACCGATGAACGGCCCACCCGAAATCGCGATCGTCAGAATGACCATCAGCTTGTCCAGCTTCTGGTTTTCCTCGACGACCACCGACGAGGCTGCGGCATGCATCGCGCTGACCGCTTCGCTCGACAGCGGCTGAGAACCCCAGCGCTGCTTGCGCATCATCAGTTCCTCGATGCCGCTGGCATAGATCCGCCCCAGCGGCGAACCGCTCAGGCGCTTGGCCTTGGCCGCATCGATGCCTTCGACTTCATCAAGCGGCACCAGCTCGTCGCCCATCGCGCGGAAATAGCGCATGAATTCGGCGTTGTTCTTGTCCGCCTTGTTGAGGTAGCGCACCTTGTTGACCATCAGTGCGATCGCCGCCGCCAGCAGCAGCAGGCACAGCGCGACCACGCCCTGATCGACCGGCTCCAGCTTGCTGACGATGAACATGATCACGCCGCCGCCCGAGCTTTGCTTCTCGGCGGTTTCGGCAACCGACACCAGCTTGCCGCCCGGACCTTCGGCTTGCGCCATCGCCAGGATCATCGTGGCAGGACGCGCGGTCTTGGACAGGCGCACTTCGTCGAGTTCGCCATTGAACGGCTGGCCCGGAGCGCCACCGATGAAGGCGGAGCCGTCGATCGCGGGCAACGCACCCGCGCCGGTACCATCCTCGGTGCCGTTGACGTAAAGGTGGAACGCCGTGCCATCGCTGACAAAGGCCACGTGGGTCCAATCACCCTGCTTGATCGCGGTCTTGCCCTGAACGGCAACGCCCGGCCCTTGCGCGAATGGCACGCCGGCATTGAGCCCGATGACCAGTCCGCCACGCGTGAACAGCGCCTGCGTTCCGGCAAGTTGCTCGGGCTTGACCCATGCGGTGAACGAGAACGGCGCGGCAGCCGGTTGGGCGAGCGAGCCCGAGGCCGCGATCTCGATCTGGCCTTGGCCGGGGAAGCGTGCGGCGCGGCCGATGATGCCGCCATCGTCGATGCCAGCAGGCGCCGCCTTGGCGGCATTCGCGTTCGCGGTGCTGTCGGTGCTCGGCGTGCCGGGGTTTTCGGCGAAGTGGAACACGGCCATGTAATCAGGGTCGAAGGTGCCCTTCTCGTCCGAACCGACCGGCGCGCTCTTGTTGCCGAAATAGAGCCAGATCGCGCGCTTTTCGCCGCCATTGAGGTTGGGCACCGATACCCACGCCGTAGCGATGCCGGTGGTGGCGTCGTAGTGTTCGATGTGGAAGGGCAGCGGCGTCTTGTTGTCGCTGTCGACGAAGCGGATATCCGCGCCGTTGGGCATCGCATCGGTGAAGGTGAAGTTGCCCGAATGCAGCCGCACCAGCACCACCGTGCGGCCAACCGGGCCGCTGACGTTGACGCCCGACGGCGACAGGTCGACCGTCACCGCCTTGCGATAGCTCCATTCCTTGTTCCACCACGCTTCGCTGGCCGCATTGGCGCCGGGCGCAAAACCCAAGGCCGCGAGCAGCACCGCGAACGCCGTCAGCAAACGCATCATGGCCTGCTTCCCCCCGATCGAAGTCACTTCAGAATTCCCCCTTCACCTGGAAGCTGACCCGCGGATCGCCTCGTTTCGTCACCGACCCGTTGGTCAGCGGGACCGCACCGATCACTTCACCAGAGATGTGGTCGAACAATTTCACCCGAACGCCGCCGCCGACGCCGATCAGCTTGTAGTTGGCAGTCTGCCCGGCCAGTGCGTTGCGGATGTGCAGGAAAGCGGCATCGGCAAAGCCGAAGAAGCGCAAATCGCTGACCCAGCTCAAAGCCGGACCACCATTGGCGAACAGATTGCCAAGGCTGGGCGCGCGCAGCTCAAGGCTGGGCGAAATGCCATCGTCGCCCACGGCCTCGGCCGAGTAGTACCCCCGCACCGAGTGGACCCCGCCTGCGGCAAACTGCTCGTTGGTAATCAGATGGGAATCGGCAAGCTGGGCATTGACCCGCAGCGATCCTTCGATGTCACTGCCAAAGTTGTGGCCCAGATCGAGCGACAGGTTGGCATGGATGAAGTTCTCGTTCGAGAACTGCTCTCGATTGCGGAAAGCGTCGGCCGGGACACACACGCCCGAGATATCGACGCATGTGATCCCCTTGATCGTGCGCAGGCCGACTGTCGCTCCTGCGGTGATCGAGTAGTTCGTGCTCTCGGTCGCCCCGGCGAGCGTGTAGCTCATCTCGAACGGAATGTAGCGGATCGGGGCTGAACTGGCGAGCGTTGAGCCGACCGTGATCTTCTGCTTGAAGTTCTTGAAATCCGGGCCGAAGCTGATCGACTGGTACGTGTGCGCGGCGGGCAACTGGTATGTCGCCCGAACGCCGACCTGATAGCCGCGCCCCAGCACTGCCGAGCCACCGGCAGACGCCACGTTGCTGTTCGAATGGTAGCCCGAAACCGAAAAGCTCCATGGGCTGCCGAACAGCGGGATCGAGTACGACCCCGAGATAACCTCGGTCTGCGAACGATGCAGCGGCGCCACGATGTAGGTCAGCGCAGCGGTATGCCCGGCCTGCCACAGGTTCGTGTAGCGCACGCTGGCCGAAGCGCGCAGCGGCGTGGTCGACGGGCTGTTGTCGTTGTCCAGCTCGGCGGTGATATGCAGCGGGCGCGAATCCGTGACGCGCAGATCGACATCGACCGTACCGGGAACGCGGCCGGGCTTGAACTCGGGATTGATCGAGCGATCGGGAAAACGGTTGGCGCGGCTGACATCGGCCTGCAGCGCCTTGAAATCGATCGCCTTGCCCTCTTGGAGCGATGGCACGTGCTGGCGCGCCACCCACAGCGAATGGTACCGGCTATCGGTAACTTTTATGAAGCCGACCGGAACTTCGGCCACTGCGATCTTGACAATACCCTGACCGAAACTCTCGGCATCCTGAACGGGCACATCGACGATGACCGCCTCAAGCCCCTTGGCGGCATAGGCATCCTGCAGCGCCTTGCGCGCCGCCTCGACGTCATCCTTGGTGCGATCAGGACCGGCATGATCGTAGACGATCCGCTCCACTTCACCGACCGAAAGCCGGGTTACGCCCGAAACATCAAAGGCTTGAATGAAGAACTTCTCCGGCGCCGGAGCGGCATCGCCTGGCCCTGGAGCCTTTGCCGGGGCTGCTGCCGGTTCGGCTGCGCACACCGCCGAAACCGGCCAGATGGCCGGCAGGCAGGCGCAAGCACCCAGCACCAGTAAGCGAAAGTCCCTCATTCGAATTAACCGTTCCCCAAGCTTGTGCCCGGGCTCTGGCAGCGTTGTGTGTAACTAGTGTGACGCCAATGCTGCATTGACGCCCCTTTCCCGATCAGCCTCTGCAAACAATCGGAGCCGAACGGCTGAACTGCGAAGGAGCAGGCGCCCATATTCCCCACTCGGGGCCTGACTTTTGCGCGCGCACCGAGCGATGCTTCCCGCGCCAAGATCGCCACAAGCGGCTTGGCAGCATCACCGAATACAAAAAAAGGGCCCCGGAATTGCTTCCGGAGCCCCCTTTTTAGCTAGAGCCTTCGTGAAGAAGGATCAGGCGCCGGTCTTGCCCGAGCAAGTCGGGTTGGCATTCGCTTCCGGCGGGGTCGGCGTAGCCTTCACCGACTTCGCGCGCTGCACGATGTCCTGGATGTACAGGTTCTTGTCAGCCAGAGCGGTCGTCGCCGACTTCTGCAGGAACGTGTCGATCAGGGCCTTCTGCCAAGCGATCGGCAGCACGCCGATGTTCGCCTGGTCGAAGATGCCGATGTTGGCGGCAGCAGCACCCTTGAAGGTGTTGACCGAGAGCGAAGCGTTGGTCGAGTTGCGCGTCACGCCGCCCAGGGCCAGGCCCAGGACTTCGACGATCGCCTGACGGTTGGTGGCGGTGTAGCAGGTGTAGCCGAAGAACTGCGTGGTACCCACGATCGGGTAACCAGCCAGCGGCGCTGCCAGGTTGTTGCCACCGTTGCTGACGTAGAGAACGTCGGTCCAGGCGACCGGGTTTTCACGAACAGCAGCCGTCGAGGTGCTGGTCGCGCTGCGGACGAGACGGGTGTCACCGGCGAGGTAGGCGCCGTTGGCATCCGATTCAGGCGGCAGGATCGCGGTATCGGCGGTGCCGAAAGCCTTGAGAGCCTGAACCAGCGACGGCTGGGCGTAGCCAGTGCCGTTGCTGACCTGCAGCAGAGCCGAAGCCAGGAACGTACCGACCGGGGCGCCCGAGGGAACCGCAGCAGCATCGGGCGACGGCGGGATCGCGTCGGCCGAAATGTAACCGATCTTGCCGTTCACCGTGACGGTGCCGAGCGTGTAGTCGGGAGCCAGCAGGATGTACTTGGCCAGCTTGCTACCACCGTCGGCGGTGACGAACAGACCCGAACCGTCCTTGCCAGTGGGCAGACCGCTGGTGGTGCCCGACTGCGTCACGACGTTGGTACCGTCGTAGTAGGTGCCCGAGACGAGGTTGGTCGAACCGGCGACCTTCGTCGAGAGCGTGTTGGCCGGCTTGTAGTTGCTGTCTTCACGAACCAGCGACAGGTTCACGCCGCCGTTGTTGTTCGAGTTGTACGGCAGGTTGTCGGCCGCACGGTCGTAGGCGTTCTTGTAGTTTGCGGTATCGGCAGCACCGAGCTTGGCAGCCTTCAGACCGGGCTTCGCGCTGTCGATGAGCGGAACCGAGTCAGCCAGACCGCAAACGGCGTTCAGGTGGCGGGTGAACACGTTGGTCGTGCCCGAGTTGTCGAGACGACCGGCCAGACGGATCGGCGCACCGTCAGTTGCCCAACGGGCGGCAGTGTCGTTGGTGGCGTCGAACAGCGGGGTGTTCTTGTTCAGGATCTGGAAAACCGAAGCGTTCCAGTTCTTGTAGTACCCGTTGAAGATACCGCAGTAAGCCTTGCGCGACAGACGCAGCGCGTTCAGTGACACGCCGTTGAACGTGGTGGCCCACTGAGCATTGAAGGTCATCGGAGCGCTGGCAGCGTTAACGCCGTAAACCGGGCTGTAAACGATCGCGACGGGCAGGACGAACAGCGGGAACTGAACCGCGGCACCGGCCGAACCGGCTGCGCCGGGGAACGTACCCGTGGTGGCGCTGGAGCCGCCGTTGTTGAAGTCGGTCAGATCCGAAGGAGCGATCGGGCTGTCCGAGATCGCGTACTGGACATGGCTCCAGCGGGCGTCGGGGGTGCCGGTTTCGCCGAGCGAGTTGAACGGGTTGTAAACGTGCGTGACGCCCGAACCAACGGCCGAACCGTCGAAGTCGTCCTTGAATTCACGCCAGATCTGACGACCGAAGCCCGAACCGGTGCCGACATACTTGGCCGAGAAAGCGGGCTGGATGTCGTTGGCATCAACCGAGCAATCAAGCGCTGGGTTGGCGGTGGTCGGCGAAGCGGGGGTGTACTTGCCGGCGGCGACCGACGAGAACGAACCGTTGGTGGCCGAGGTGCCCGAACCGGAAATGCCGCTGGCGCCGACCTTGTGGTTCACACCGATGCAGTTGAATTCGCGCACGAGCAGCTTCTGCACCGAGGTCGCACCAGCGCCGTGCAGAGAGTTGTCGCCATCGTTCGGGCCGGGAGCCGGCAGCGGCGTAAGGGTCGGCACGAAGGGAACCGGGGTGGTGGCAGCATTGGCCGACGCGCCGGTCAGGCCAGCGACAATCGTCGCGGCCAGCAGCAGGGACTTGGACTTCAGCATTGGATAATCCTTCCAAGGTGAACGAACTAACGGACGAACACGAAACCGGGGCCGAACCGCGCCTCGTCCTTTTTTGGTATGTTAATTCAGTAGCTTGCCCACGAACTCGAAACACGCGGAGCAAAAGGATGCCAGATCATCAAGAGCACGAACGTGATCGCCTCCGGAACCGAGCCCCGAAGTTGAACCTGTTTCATGCAATGATGATGTGCGAACCCCTACACCCCCAAGCCAACGGAATTAACCTTGGCATCGCCGCAGATAGACGGCTTCCGTGACAAAAATGTGATTCATTTGTTTCAACGGGGGTTTTCTTCGCCAGTTTCTCGGCTGTTTTCGGCTGCCGATCAAAACCGCGTTTCGCGTTACGGCCAAGTGCGCCCCAACTTGGTGGGAGGACTGTAACGTTCCTGTCTAATTACAGGCATAAATGATCGGCGGGTGGACGCGGCTTGATGCCGTGCGCGATGGCATCACGTGCTGGCGGGGCGGATAAGTTTGTGCAAATCCAAGGAAATTCAGGCTCCGGCCAACTGGCCGCCGCCCCGGCCGCCGCGCCGTCGTCCGATTCTGCGGATGAGCAACGAACGGTCGGCGGAGCCGGGCGCACGCTCGCATCGGTCCTTGCCGACAGCGGCCTGCTGACGCGCGAGGCGATTCATCGCGCCACCATCGTTCAGACCGAAAGCGGCGAACGCCTCGAATCTGTCGTCACCCGGCTGGGCCTTGCCAGCGAACAGGCATTGAGCGAGGCCTTGGCCGCAGCCAGTGGCCTCCCGCTGGCCAATTCCGCCCAGCTCAAGTCCGCGAACATCGGCGACCATCCGCTTTCGGGCGCATTCCTGCGCGATATCCGCGCCGTGCCGTTGTCTTTCGACGATGCGCATGTGCTGGTCGCGGTGGTCGATCCGTTCGACCCGTTCGTGGCGCAGGCCTTCCGCTTCAGCTATGGCCGCCGCGTCGACCGTGTGGTCGCGCGCGCCAGCGACATCGATGCGGCGATCGAGCGCATTTCCGCGCAGGACGCCGACGAGCCCGATGTCGTCGAAAGCGGGCTGGACAGCGACGATATCGAGCGCCTGCGCGATCTGGTCAGCGATGCGCCCGCCATTCGCGCGGTCAACCGCCTGATCGCCGATGCGGTGGACCAGCGCGCGTCGGACATCCACCTTGAGCCGGGCGAGGATGCCTTGCTCGTCCGTCTGCGGGTCGATGGCATGTTGCGCGAGACCCAGCGCCTGCCCGCCGCGCTAAAGACTTCGGTGATCGCGCGCATCAAGGTGATGGCCGGGCTAGACATTGCCGAGCGACGCTTGCCACAGGACGGCCGTCTGCGGCTTGCCGTGCGCGGACACGACATCGACTTGCGCGTTGCCACCGCCCCGTCGATCGAGGGCGAAAGCGTGGTGCTGCGCATCCTCGACCGCGCCGGTCTGGCGCTTGATCTGACCGCGCTGGGGTTCGACGATGCGCTGGCAGGGCAATTGCGCGAGGCCATACACAAGCCGCACGGCATCGTGCTCGTCACCGGCCCGACCGGCAGCGGCAAGACGACGACATTGTATGCCGCGCTCGCCGAGCTGAACCGGGTCGAACGCAAGCTGCTGACGGTAGAGGATCCGATCGAATACCGGCTGTCCGGCGTGATCCAGACTCAGGTGCATCCGGCAATCGGGTTCACGTTCGCCTCGGCGCTGCGTTCGTTCCTGCGCCAGGATCCGGACGTGATCATGGTCGGCGAAATCCGCGACAGCGAGACGGCGCGCATCGCGGTACAGGCCGCGTTGACCGGACACATGATCCTTTCGACGCTGCACACCAACACAGCGGCTGGCGCGGTCACCCGCCTGCTCGACATGGGAACGGAGCCATTTCTGCTGGGTTCGGTACTGACCGGCGTACTGGCGCAGCGACTGGTGCGCCGCCTGTGTATGGTGTGCCGTGAACCCGTCGCCACCGACAAGCCCCTGCGCAAGGCGACCGGCATCAAGGTCGACACCATCTATCGTCCGCGCGGCTGTCCGTCGTGCAGTGGAACCGGCTATGCGGGCCGGGTCGCGGTGTTCGAATACCTGCCGGTGACCGACGAGATCGCGCGCCTGATCGTCAAGAACGCCAACACCCACCAGATCGAGGATGCCGCGCACGAAGCCGGTCACCGCAGTCTGGTGCACGATGGCTATGCCAAAGTCGCAGCTGGCCTGACCAGCGTGGCCGAAGTGCTGCGGGTTGGGTCGGGCGAATGAGCGAGCTTGCCACCTTTCGCTATCGCGCGGTCCGTGCCGACGGCACGCTCGTCAACGGCGATGTCGTGGCCGCCAGCGACGCCGATGCGGTCCTGCGCATCCGCCGCGAAGGCGCGCGCCCGGTCGCGCTGACGCGGGTCGATCGGCCCGGCACCGGGCGTGCGCGCGGTCCTTCGCGCGCGCAATCCGAAGCAGCGCGGGTGCTGGTTGCCGAACTGGCGGTGCTGCTCAAGGCCGGACTGCCGCTCGACCGCGCGCTGGCGCTGGCGATCGACAATATCGAGGACACGCGCACCGCCACCACGATGGCCGATCTGCTCAAAGCCGTGCGCGAGGGGGCTCCGCTGTCGCGCGCAATGGCCGACAATCCGGCGCTGTTCAGCCCGGCCCATGCTGCCATGGCCGAAGCCGGCGAAGCCAACGGCCGTCTGGGCGAAGCGCTGGAGCGGCTTTCGACGATGCTTGAACAGGCCGCCGATCTGCGCCGGATCATCGTCACCTCAATGATCTATCCGGTTGCGCTGCTGGTCATCGCGGTCGGCGTGATCGCGATGATGCTGCTGTTCGTGGTGCCGCAGTTCGAGCACTTGCTCGACACCTTTCACGGCCAGCTACCCGCAGCCAGCATGGCGGTGATCGGGGCAAGCCGGTTCCTGCGCGCGTGGGGACTGTGGCTGCTGCTGGGGCTTGGCCTTGGCGGGATCGTGCTGGCACAGGCGCTGGCCCGCCCCGGCGCGCGGCTGGTGCTTGACCGCGTGATCCTGGGCGTGCCGCAGCTGGGCGAACTGGCGCGGCGGATCGACACCGCCCGGTTTGCCCACACGCTCGGCGCGCTGCTCGAAGGCGGCGTGCCCCTGCCCCACGCGCTGTCGCTTGCCCGCCGCACGATCGCCAACAGCGTGATCGGCGATGCCGTCGGCCGCGTAGCAGATGGCGTGCGCGAAGGCGGCGGTCTGGCGCAGCCGCTCGCCGCAACCGGCGTGCTGCCGCGCATGGCGGTGTCGTTCCTGCGCACGGGTGAGGAAACCTCGCAACTGGCGCTGATGCTCTCGCGCCTTGCCATGGTGCTCGACCGCGACGTGCGCACCCGGCTGGAACGGCTGGTGGCGCTGCTGACGCCCGCGATCACCGTCATTCTGGGCGCCGCCGTGGCCGGCATCATCGCCTCAATTCTTTCCGCAATCCTCGGTTTCAACGATCTGGCAGTGGCACAACCTTGATGTCCAAGCTTTCCGCAACGCGCCGCCCGACGACTGGCGGCACCCCCGGCGAGGCCGGTTTCACCTTGCTCGAACTGCTCGTCGTACTGGCGATCCTCGGCTTGCTGGCGGCCATCGTCGGCCCGCAGGTGATCCGCTACCTCGGCTCCTCGCGCACGCAGACCGCGCATGTTCAGGCCAAGAACATCGCCGCCGCGCTCGAACTCTATCGGCTTGACGCCGGGCGCTACCCGACCGCGGAAGAGGGCTTGCCCGCGCTGGTCAAGGCACCGGGCGGCAACCCTGCCTGGAACGGTCCCTACATCGGCGATGCCGGCGCGCTCAACGACCCCTGGGGCAAGCCTTACCTGTTCAAGGTGCCGGGCGATCACGGCGAGATCGACGTCTACAGCTATGGTTCGGACAGCGCTGCGGGTGGCACCGGCGAGGCCAAAGATGTCGGCAACTGGTAGGCATTCGGGCCACCCCATTGCCGATCGGTCGGAGGCCGGGTTCACGCTGCTGGAATTGCTGGTGGCCGTGGGGATCATGGCGCTTGTCGCGGGCATCGCCTTTCCGGTCTTGCAACACCGGCTGGCAGCGCGCGGCGCAGAGGAAGTTGCCGCGACCGTGCGGTTGGCCTTGGCGCAGGCGCGCGGCGATGCGCTGGCATCGGACGCCCCGGTGACGCTTACGCTTGCCGGCGACGGAACGCTGCTGGCTTTCGGCAACGGCCGTGCCCCGCTGCCCCTGCCCGAGAGCCGTCCGGCGATCGACTGGCCTCGCGATGGTTTCACGTTCAATCCCGACGGCTCTGCCCGTGGCGGTCGCGCGACGATCGATCAGGGTGTGCGGGCACGCCGGATCACTCTTGACCCCGACGACAGCCGGGTGATCATCACGGCCGACCCGGCGCTGCCATGACGCTCGGCAACTGCCACGCGGAGACGGAAGAGCTTGGCTTCTCGCTGGTCGAAGCGCTGATCGCGCTCGCCATCATCGCGGCCACCACCGCGATGCTGTTCACCACCATCGGACAGGATGCCCGCACGCGCCACGCGGTTGCCGAACGGCGCGTGGCGGTGCTTGTTGCGCAATCCGCGCTCGATCGGGCGGCGGCGGACGATGGAGCGACCGAGGGACGCTCGCAGGGTCTGGACTGGCGCATCGCGCGTGAGCCCTATGGCACGGCTGATCCGCTCGACCCGGCGCCGCTGGAACAACTGACGGTAACGGTCGCCGACGCCGGGCAGCGGCCGCTGCTGACGCTTGCGACCGTGCGGATCAAGCCATGAACCGGCCCGCAATCGTCCGACAGCCGACCGGCAACGGCTTCTCGCTTGTCGAGATGCTGGTGGCGCTGGCGATAACCGGCGTGGCAGCGACGTTGCTTGCGGCGGGGATCGCGCGGATCGGACAGACCGTCGCCCGCACCCAACAGGCCGACAACCGCATCGACGAAGTGCAACGCGTGCAGTTTCGCCTGCGCACCCTTCTCGAAAGTGCAACACCGCTCGGCGATGGCCAGACCGGCGGAACGGGCATCGATTTTCGCGGCAACGATATCCGGCTCGATTTCGTCGCCAACGCGCCAGACCGCGCCAGCCCCGATGCGCCCTGGCGCTATCGGCTTGTCCGCAACACTGCCGGAGACCTGATGCTCTACACGCTCAACCGCCTTGATGCCATGATCGATCCCCGCGCACCCGAAACGCAAGGTTGGCAGGCTACCCGTCTGCTCGCGGGAACCGAAGCGTTCGAGCTGCGCTATTACGGCCCGCAACCAGCGGCAGCCGATGGCCCGGCATGGCAGCGCACTTGGGGCAGTCGGCCGCAATTGCCGCTGCTGGTGCAGATCGACGTGCGCTTTGCCGATGACGACCGGCGCACATGGCCCGATCTGGTGATCCATCCGCGCGGGGCAACCACCTCGCCCTGCCCGGCCGTCGCCCGCGCCGATCGGTGCGGAGCAAAGTCATGAGTTCGCGCGGGTTGCTCGATGCCGACATGCAGACCCTTGGCGGCTGGATCGCTGACGCGGTACACTGGTGGACCGACGAATTGCGCGCGATGGTGCCGCAAGGTCTGCGCGCACGGCTTTCTCCCAGCCTTGCCGAAATTCGCTTCGATCCCGACCAGCAGACGTTCGCCGATGAACCGCGCGGGGCGTGGGTTGCGGTGCTGCCCGAGGGCGTTGCGCTGTTGCGGCGGGTGCCGTTGCCGCCAGTGCGCGGGCGCGAACTGCAACGCCTGATCGAGCTTGATGCCGACCGGCTGATGCCGTTCGGCGGCGGGGCGATGATCGTAGCCGGACAGGCCCAGCCCGGTTCCGCAGCGCCCGACAGCGCAGAAGCCCAAGCTGCCGACCTTGCCGTGGCAGGCCTGCCAACCGGGCTTGCCACCGCAATTGCCGCCGCAATCAAGGCTGCACCACGCGAACCGGCTCGCCTGCTCGTCAAGGTGGAGCGCGGCTTGCCGATCGATCTGCTGCCCGCGTTGCGCCGGGCGGGCCTGTTGCCCGACCGCAGCGGCGCGGCGCTGCGGTGGTGGGCGGCTGTCGCCTTTCTGTTTGCGCTCAACATCGCGCTGCTTGTCTGGCGCGATGTTGCCGCACGCGATGCCATGGCCGAAGCGGTCGCCGCGCAACAGCCCGGCATGATGGCGGTGCGCCAGATCACCGGCCGCATGCACCGCGCAGACCAGCTTGCCGCCGCCGCGCTCGCCAGTCGCGAACGGGCCGAGCCGCTGGCGCTGATGGCGCGGCTGCAGTCAGCTCTGCCCCCCGGCGCTTGGCTTCAGCGCATGGCGTGGAGCGATGGCTCGCTGCGCCTGACCGGATTCCGTCCGCCCAATGCCGACGTCTCGGGCGCATTGCGCCATGCCGGGTTCGTCACCGTGCGCTATGGCGACGGCGCGTCATCGTCGAGCGCCACCACCGCCACGCCGCTGGGTCAGCCGTTCGAGATCATCGTCCGTACCGACCCGGCCAGACCGGTCGCCAAGACGGAAAGACAGTGAACATGCGCGCGCTATCGCCCCGCGAATCCCGCCTTGTCGCGGTCATGATCCTGATCGCACTGTTCGTCGCCGTGCAATGGCTGGTGATCGGGCCGGTCGTGGCAGGCTTCACCGGTCGCGCCGCCGAGCGCGCCGATCTTGCCTTGCGCTATGCTGCCAACGACCGGATGATCGCGGCGATCCCGCGCCTGCGCCGCCAGGCCGAGAGCCGCCAGCGCGCGCTGGCCGGCTTTGCCTTGCGCGCACCCGACCAGGCGACCGCCACCGAACAGTTGCGCGAACGGCTTCAGGCCCAGGTCGCGGCGGTCGGCGGCGACTTTCGCGGGGCGGAGGACTTGCCCGCCGCCGAAGGAACCGCCGCCTGCCGCATCCGCGCCCGGCTGAGTTCCGAGCAACTGTTCCGCCTGCTGGCGCTGGCGCAAAACGCACGGCCTGCGCTTGTCATACCCTCGCTCGTGGTCGGTGCAGATGACGCGCTGATCGTCGCCCACGCCGTAACCCTGGATGTCCAGCTTGACGCCTCGATTCCCGTTCTCGCTGCCCCCGCACGGTAGCCCGGCGCGCCTTCCGGCGTTGCTCGTGCCGCTGCTCGGCGGCCTTGCTGTCGTGCAACTGCTGTTGCCGGGCGGCATCTCGCTGCCACCGGCAGGCGCGCCTGCACGCCTCGCCATGCCTGCGCTGCCCGGAGAGCCCGGAACCGTATCGGTTCCGCCGCAACTGGCGCAGCGTCTGCTGTTCGCGCCCACCGCGGGGGCGGGGGCCGGCTCCACCACGACTGCGCCGCCCGATCCGCTTGGCGGCGCGATCATTGCCGGGACACTGCGGCGGCGCGGGGCAATGCTTGCGGTCGTGCAGATGCCCGATCGTTCCGTCCGCTATGTCGCGCGTGGCGGAACCGTGGCCGATTGGCGCATCGTCGGGCTCGACCACGGTGGTGCCCGCCTTGCCCGTCCCTCGGGCGAAACCCTTACCGTTCCCTATGGCACCCGCGCGGTCGCAGCCGGTGGCCAAAGCCCCAATTCCTCTGCGGAAGAAGAACAATGATGATCTCGCGCCCGTTGATTACGTCGCTGCTGACCGCACCGGCACTCGCGACGCCGGTCCTGCCGGTGCCCCAGTTCGGCCACATCACCGACGACAGGGTCCACGAAGCCGCTACTCCGCCGGTCATCGCGGTGCCCGCACTGGCGCAGGCCGCGCTCGATGCCGGGCGCGACGAACATGTCCGTTCGACCATCCTGACCGGTGAAACCACCATGCCGGTGGTCACGCGCCCGGTCACCACCCCCCCGGCAAGGGGCGACATCTCGCTCAACCTGCCGCAGGCCGATGTCAGCGTGGTCGCCGCCACCGTGCTGGGCGATCTGCTGCACAAGAACTTCACCATTGCTCCGGGGCTGAGCGGGCCGGTGTCGTTCGTCACACCCTATCCGGTATCGCGCGGTGCGCTGATCGGCCTGCTCGAAGACGCGCTGCGCGCTTCGAACATGGCGCTGGTGCCGCAGGGCGGTGGCTATGCGATTCAGGCATCCGCCTCCACCCGCGCGCCGATCGCGCAGGATGTGGCGGGTTTCGGCAGCGAAGTGATCTCGCTGCGCTTCATCAACGCCGACGAAGTACGCAAGGTGCTGGATTCGCTGTTGCCCGGCGTCGTTACCTCGACCGATACCGGCACCGGCACGATCACCATCAGCGGCACCACCGGCCAGCGCGGCAGCGCGCGCGACTTGCTGCGCCAGTTCGACGTCGACTGGCTGCGCAACACCAGCTTTGCGCTCTATGTGCCGCAAAAGACCGATTCCCGGCTGATCGTCCCCTCGCTCGACAAGCTGATCAACGCCCCGGATTCGCCGACGCGGGGGCTGGTACGCTTGCTGGCGATGGATCAGATCAACGGCATTCTGGCGATCAGCACGAACCCGCAATACTTGCAGGACGTGCGCCGCTGGATCGAGATCCTTGACCGCGAAGGCCAGAGCACCGAGCCCCGGATCTATGTCTACCGCGTCCAGAACGGCCGCGCGCGCGACCTGACGCGGACGATCAACGCCGCCTTCGGATCGAGCGGTGGCGGCGCGGGCTATGGCTCCGGAGGCGGTTCGGGGGGCAGCGAAGGCGACAACCCCGCATCCGCTGCCAACGGCTTTGGCCAGCAACCGGCCCCGCCGCCTTCGGTCAACGGTGCATCGGGTGGTGGGCAGTCAGGCAGCGGACAACGTCAGAACAGTCAGGGCTTCGGCAGCAACAACAGCAATGGCGGCGGACCGGGCAACTCTGGCACGCACGTCACCTCGGACGAGGTCAACAACGCGGTCATCATCTATGCCACCCCGCGCGAGTACGCGGTTGTCGAGGATGCGCTGCGCAAGCTCGACCTGCCGCCCACGCAGGTCATGATCGAAGCCGCGATCACCGAAGTCGGCCTCAACGACGATCTCGGCTATGGTGTGCAGTGGAACTTTGCCAGCAACGGCAACACGCTTGGCGTTGGCACGGCCAGCGCAGCGCCGGGCGGCGCCACGACGTTCAGCTATTCGTACACCGGAAGCAGCATCGCCGCTTCGTTGAAGGCGCTGGAACAACGCACCAGCGTCAAGGTCGTCTCGGCGCCCAAGCTGCTGGTGCTCAACAACCAGACCGCAGCGCTGCAAGTGGGTGATCAGGTGCCGATCTCGACCGGTTCGGCGACCAACCTGACCGGCACGACCTCGATCGTCAACACCATCGAATACCGCGATACCGGCGTGATCCTCAAGATCACTCCGCGCGTCAACGCCAGCGGCGTGATCCAGTTGGACGTCAGCCAGGAAGTCAGCGACGTCAGCACCGCCAGTTCCAGCAGCCAGACCCAGCAGCAGACGCCGACGATCTCCACCCGGCGGATCGCCACCACGGTCGCGGTTCCCGACAATCAGGTGATCGCGCTGGGCGGCCTGTTTCGCGACAACAACCAGCTGATCCGCAACGGCATTCCGTTCTTGTCGCGGATCCCCGTGCTGGGCGGGCTGTTCGGCACCCAGCAAAAGGTGCAGAAGCGTACCGAACTGGTCGTGCTGCTCAAGCCGCACGTGCTGCACACCCCCGACGATGGCCGCGCGGTGACCGAGGAACTGCGCGCCAAGCTGCGCACGCTTGAACCCTTCCGCTCCACCGGCCGGATTCCCTGATGCGCGCACCGCCGCCTGACGAAGATCGGCCGGTCGAAGAACCGGAAGCCGGTTATGCGCTGGTGGCGGCGGTGGTCGGGCTGGCCTTGTTCGCGGGGATTGCGGTCACGGCGCTGACCGCCACCCGCGCCCAGATCGAAACCGGACGCGGCGAGATCCTGCGCGCCAAGGCTTTGGCGGCCGCCGATGCGGGCATCGCGATCACGCTGCACGATCTCGTTTCGCGCGACCCGGCGGCGATCGACGCGCTGGATGGCCGAACCCGCGTCTTGTCCTATGAAGCGGCGGAACTGAGCGCGCGGATCGTCGATGAGAAGGGCAAGATCCCGCTCAATGCGATCGATGACGCCACGGTCACCCGCCTGTTCGAACAACTCGGTCTGCAAGGCGAAGCTTTGGAAACCGCGCGCGATTCGTTGCTCGACTGGATCGACGACGATGAGGATGTCCGGCCGATAGGCGCCGAAACGGCCTATTACGCGCCATTCGGGATAGCGCCACGCAACAGCGGGTTGCAATCGCTCGGCGAACTCGCGCGCATCCGGGGCATCGGGCCGGTGCTGGCGGCACGGATGGCGCCGTTCGTCAGCGTCGATCCCGATGCGCTGTCGTTCGATCCCGCGCACGCCGATCCGCGCGCGATCGCGGTGATGACCGAAGGCGGCGCGGATTCGGTCGCCGCCATCGCGGCTGCGCGCGAACAGGCGGGACAGCGCACCGCGCTGGGCTTCGGCGATGCCAAGGCGTTGGTCGGTCGCCCGCTGACGATCGCGGTGGATGCGGTGTTATCGGGCGGTGGCCGCGCGCATCGTGAGGCGCAAGTGATCATCACCGCCAATGCCGCACATCCGTTCCTGATCCGCGCCTGGCATTAGCCGAAACGAACCCTCAGGGGTGCAGGCCAAGTCCCGCTGGCCGCAAACCGGCCGTGGCAAGACCGCCCCCGGGATTGCTGGCATTGGCCGCCAGACCGTTGACCGGCAGGCCCCACGGGGCGAACAGCGACCGCGCGACGGGCGCGGCACTGCGCACCACTGCTTGAACCGGGCGGCGCGGTTGCCTTGACACGACCCGGCTTAGCAGGGCCACCGACGGCTCGCCGCTGGTGAGCACGGGATCGCCCGCGCCCGGCCCGCCGTCGCCCGGCATGCGATAGAAGATGTGTGCGCCGATCTTGGCAACCGCCGTGCCTGTCGCAGCCCAGTACGGCAGTACATAGTCGGCGTGGTAGTGCGTGGCGCCATGGACCCGGTCGGGCGAAATCCCGTCGATCACAGACAGGGCCACCGCACGCGCCGTGGCAAAAGTTTCCGCGCGCAACCGCCGGTAAAGCGAGCCGTCGCAGGTAAAGGTGAACTGGCAACCGGTCGTCCGGTCCGAGCCAGAGAATACGACCCCGCAGACCGTCTTGGGAAAGCGCGGATGGCGCATACGGTTGAGGATAACCTGCGCGACCGCCTCCTGCCCCTGAACCGGCTGGTTGCCCGCTTCATAGGCGATGGCTGCGGTCATGCAGTCGACCGCCCGCTGGCGATCGCTCGAGCCGGTGAACAAGGCCGGCGCCGTGGCGATGGTCCCCGCCAGCGAGGGATCGGCGCGGTCGATCACGGCAAGGTTGGCGGCAGCGACAGGGTTTGCAGCGCCGACAGGGTTGGCGCCTGCGGGCACCACCGGAAGGCCCGCAACGGCCAGCCCTTGCGCCTGCACCGCCATCGGCAGCAACGCCACCAAGGCCGCTGCAAGCAGTGCCCACAGCAAACCCGGCTGGCGTGTGCGCAGCATATCGGAAACCCCCGTCATGCCTCGCCCTTGGGGCAGCAATGTTTCATTTGATTGACACATTGGCGCGCAATGGGGGCGCGAAGCATTTTTCCCGCGCCAACTCGTGCGCGGGCCTATCGGAAAGTCCACGATGCCCCACCGCAAGATCGCTGTCATCGCCGCGCTGCTGATCGGCTGTGCACCACTCTCCGGCCTCGCCAAGCCAGCGCCAGCGCCCAACCTTTTGCCACACCGCATCCTGACCTGCCGCCTTGGCCACATCACCAATTTCGATCCGAGCCGCGAGCAGAAGGCTTCGGAGCTGAAGTTCGACAGCACCCACGCCTTTGCGCTGGAATTGCCCGCGATCCCGCGCCGGACCACGCCCCCGCCCGAGGCCGTCGATCCGCCGGAAAAGGTCGATCCGCGCACGCGCATCCTCAGCGATCCCGATCATATCGCGCCGCAGGTGAAGCCGGTGTTCGACCGGGTGATCGACATGTGGCCCGACCGGGTGGAACTGACCGGCATGATCCGCGATCCGCAGATGAACGTGATCGTGATCAATCCGATCGACGAAGCGCATGGCACCGCCAACCTGTTCATGCTGCGCGCCAGCGAGCTGACGCACTTCGATGAAAAGGCGCTTTATCAGGGAACCTGCGCGGTCGAACTGCGCGGCAAGAAGGGGAAATAACGCGCGAAGAAGCCGGGGCGCGCAGGCTCCGGCTTTTCCAGCACGGCTGATGTGTTCAGCGGCTCGCCAATGACGGGAGCCGCCACCGGCTCTGCAAGCACCGGCGCGGCAGCTTCCACCGGAAACGCCGGACGGACAAGGCGCGGCGGCGTGGTTGCCTTGCCATGCGCGCGATTGGTGGCCGCGCGTACGGCATTGCGGATGCGTGGCAACTGGTCATCGCCAAATTGCGCCGGGTAGGCTTCGGGCAGCGTATCCAGCAACGCGACCGCCTGGGCATTCTCGCCGATCGAGGCAAGGAACCGCACTTTGCCCAGATCACACAACAGGCGGCGGAACGGATCGATGCTGCGATCGCGCGTGCGGTCGAGCAGTTCCAGCTTGTATTCGAGCGTCATCGCCGGGATCGGATCGGTCGCGAAGGCTTCGGGCGCGAACGGCTTGATCAGGCGGAACATGCCCAGCGACCAGACTTCGCCCAGATACTCGAAATGGTCCGCGAAATGCTCCTGCATGATCTTCAGGAACGGCAAGCCATCGATGAAATAGTCCTGCTGCAACAGGATACCGCCGACCAGAAGGTGCGGCATGAAAGTGCGCAGCACCGCCATCTGGATCGCGTGGCTTTTCACCACGTCAAGGAACATGATCTCGATCGGAGCGCCGTCCCACGTCGCCAGCGAGATGTCGCCCATGGTCAGCTCGACCTTGTCGGCCACCGGCGCGATGTTGCCGCGCAGATAGGCCTCGAAGCTTTCGCCCACCTGCCAGTCGCCCGCCACATTGTGGCGCTCGAAGAACGGGATCATGCCGGGGTTGACGATGCCATACTCGTACGTGCGGATCGGTTGCGGCCAGCGCGCCAGGATGGCATCGCGCGCCGGGTTGCCTTCGATCCCCGTGCCAAGGCACAACGTCGAACCACCACAGAACACCCCGGCATCGACGATAACGCCATCGCCGCGATATTCGTGCTGCGCCAGTGCCTGAAGCAGCAGGCGTTCCTTCAGGCTCATCATCGATGGCACCGCCAGCACGGCATCGGGCAGGGTTCCGTCGAGCGCATTGGCGAGAATGGAGACGTCAGCGGTATGCATACGGATCGGCGCCTTGAAAGGTGTTCGGGGCAAAATGACCGGGACGCCAGCGGACCTTTGCCCGAAGACATCTTCCCTGCCCCAACCCTTTCCGTGTTACGCAATCATGACGAAGCGCGGATTTGTCCTGATTGATGGCATTCAGGCTGATCGCGTGAGGCGTATCCGGGTGCGCGCCATGCTGCCTGGAATGGCGCGAGGCTTGTCCACCCGGACCTCGGCCACCATCACCCGCCGATCCGCAAGACAGTGTTCGGCAAGGCGGCGGGCGAACGTCTCGATCAGGGCAATGCGCTCCTGCCCCAGCGCCTGCGTCGCTGCATGGATGCCGCGATAGTCAAAGGTCTGGTCTAGTTCGTCGGCCTCGGGCGGGGTGACGTCGAGCGTGACATGGACGAACAGCGGCTGTTGCACGCCGATCTCCGCGCTCAGCACACCGATGTCGGCATGCACCGGAATGTCATCGAGCATGACCTGACAATACGCTGCAACGGGCGCGACGATGGGCGCGCTCTCCCGCTCTGTCGCAACAAGGCGCGCAGGCTTGCCGGTCAACACCACTCTCCCCATCCCTTGCCCGCCCCGATGGGGCAGAATTGTATGTCTGACTTACTATAATTCTCGACAATGGCAATCGCGGCGGGCACAGTTTGTCGATCGCACGACCGGGACAGGTCGGCGGCATGGGACAAAGGAGGACTGGCCATGGCAGCACAGCCGGTGGTGGCGACGATCAACTATGTCGCAAGCGGGCCAGAGCGCCCATACTACTACGCCAACGCGCATCATGACGACCGGGTGCCGCTGAACCCGCAGCCGATGCCGCTGACCGATGGGCGCGCGCAACCCGGCTTGCTCGACCGCGAAGGCTTTGCGCTGGTGCCGCATGTCAGCGCGGTGGAGGACTTCACCGATGCCGCGCAGGTGGCCGCGATCCATTCGGCCGAGATCGTTGCACTGTTACTTGCGCAGACCGGGGCCGATCAGGTGATCGTGACCTCGCCCGGCATCGTGCGCTTCAGCGAAGCGTCAGGCCGGGCGGGCAGCCGCGACAACTCGCACCCGGCACGTTTCGTCCATGTTGACGCCACCGCGCAGACTTCGGCCGGTTTCGCCGCAAGATCCTGCCCGGAGGGCAAGGTTGCGGCCCGCTATGCCCACTACAACGTCTGGCGCACGTTCAGCGGGCCGCCGCAGGATGTGCCGTTGGCGGTGTGCGATGCGCGCAGCGTCGGCCCGGATGACCTGATCGTGGCCGATGCCATCTTTGATCCGCCCGGCGGCCCCGAATGGCGCTTCGATTCGTGGGTCATGACAGCCAATCCGGCGCACCGCTGGGTGTGGTTTCCCGACATGACCCGCGACGAGGCACTGATCTTCAAGAGCAGCGACAGTGTGCGCGGCAACCCGGCGCCGCACGTGGCCTTCGACAACCCCTTGGCGCCGGCCGGCTGCACGCCGCGCGCTTCGCTCGAAATGCGCGCCGTTGCCTTCTGGTTTGCCTGAAACCCTCTTGCCAAGTGCGTGTCCTGCGGGCAAATATCATAACAAATGTTATAAATGGAGAGGGCAATGACCGGCTTCCCGCAAGACCCGAACTACATCGGGCTCAACACCCCGCTGGGTACCGAATTCGACTTCACCGCGCTGCCTGTCGAAGGCACGATCCCGCCGGAGGTCACCGGAACCTTTTTCCGCGCGGTGCCCGATCCGGCGTTTGCCCCGTTCATGGAAGATGCCGCCGCGATCCTGTCGGCCGACGGGATGGTCTCGGCCATCCGCTTTGGCGATGGCACGGCAAGCGCCGCCGCACGCTATGTCGCCACGCAGCGCCATCAGGCCGAAGTGGCGGCAGGCCACGCCCTGTTCGGCAAGTATCGCAACCCCTTCACCGACAAGCCCGAGGCCACCGGGCTCGACCGCACCGTCGCCAACACCACGCCGGTGTGGCACGCGGGCAAGTTGTTGATGACCAAGGAGGATGGTCGCCCCTATCGCGTCGATCCAACCACGCTGGAAACGCTGGGTCGCTACGACTTCGGCGGATTGCTGAGGTCCGAAACGATGACCGCGCACGTCCGCATCGACCCGGATACTGGCGAGATGTTCGTGTTCGGATACGAGGCGGCGGGCCTTGCCACGCGCACCATCGCCTATTTCATCATCGACCGCGACGGCGCGCTGACGAGCGAGCAGTGGTTCGAAGCACCCTACTGCGCGATGATGCATGACTTCACCATCACGCAGAATTACGCGCTGTTCCCGATCTACCCGACGACCTGCGAACTTGACCGGCTGAAGGCGGGCGGCGAGCACTGGCTGCACGACCAATCGGTCGACAGCTGGCTGGGCGTGCTGCCGCGCTATGGCGATGTCTCTGAAATCCGCTGGTTCCGGGGGCCTGCGGGGGTCTCGTGCTACCACATGATGAACGCGTTCGAGGATGCCGACGGGCTGATCCACTTCGACCAGTGCCTGTCCGACTCGAACGCGTTTCCGTTCATCCGCGCCGCATCGGGCATCGCGCTGGAGCAGTGGGAGCTTAACGGCAGGCTGGCGCGCTGGACGGTCGATCCCAAGGGCAGCGCCGACACCATTGCCGAAACGGTGATCGGACCTCCGGGCGACTTTCCGGTGATCCCTGCTGCGGTTCAGGGGCGCCCCTACACCCATGCGTGGATGCTGACGATGAACCCCGAACGGCGCGGTCCACCGGTGTTCGGCGGGCCGGTCGGCGCCATGTTCGACGTGCTGCTGCGGCTCGACTTCACCGGCGCCCAGCCCCGCGCGCTCGCCTTGCCGATGGGCAGTTGCTTCAACGAGCCGGTGCATGTGCCTTCGGCGCAAAGCGGCCACGAAGGCTGGCTGCTGACCGTCGTCGATCACCAGACGGGACCGGACAGCTTCGTCCACGAATGCTGGATCATCGCCGCCGCCCAGCCCGAGGCAGGCCCGGTGGCCAAAGTCACGCTGCCCCACCGCACCCGTCCGCAAGTCCATGGCTGGTGGGTCAGCGCCGCGCAGATCGCTGCGGCCAAGGCGGAAGCGGCCTGATGGGTGCGCGGATAGCGATCACCGGGGCATCGGGCCAGTACGGCAGCATCGTGGCCGACGCTCTGGTCGCGCAAGGGCGGGCGGCGGACCTGATCCTGATCACCCGCAGCCCGGCCAAGCTGGCCGACCGCGCGGCGCAGGGCTGCGCGGTGCGATATGGCGACTATGACAAGCCCGAAACGCTGGTCACGGCACTGGCCGGGGCTGACAAGCTGCTGCTGATATCGGGCACGCGGGTCGGCGCGCGGGTGGTGCAGCATCGCGCCGCCGTCGATGGCGCAGTCGCCGCAGGCGTCGGGCATGTCCTGTACACCAGCTTCATCGGCATCGACGATCCGGCAAACCCCGCCGAAGTGCGCCATGACCACATCGAGACCGAGCGGCTGATCCGCGCCTCGGGACTTGGCTTCACCATGCTGCGCGATGCGCATTATGCGGACTCGATGATCCTGATGGCAGGTCCGGGCGTGATGGCCAGCGGCGCATGGGTCACCAACGCGGGCGAGGGGCTGGAGGCGATGGTCTGGCGCGAGGACTGCGCGCTGTGCGCCGTGGCGGCGCTGACCGGCGATGGCCACGAAGGCCAAGTCTATGACATTACCGGCCCGGCGTTGGAAAGTTTTGCGCAAGTGACCGCCACGATGGCCGAAGTGACCGGCATTCCGCTGACCTACCGGTCCGTGGACGATGCCACGCAATACGCGATGTTCGACGCCATGGGCATCCCGCGCCGACCGGTTGACGACCAGTTCGTTGGCGGAATCCCTTGGAACAGCGACGACATGGTCACGTTTGGCCGGGCAATCCGCGAAGGCTTCCTTGCGATCTGCGGCAATGATGTCGAACGCCTGCTCGGTCGCCCGCCACGTTCGACGCGCGAGATGATCGAGGACAACGTGGAATTCCTCCGCGCTGCCGCTCGACCAGCAGGCTGATCGCTCAGGTCAGCGCGTAATAGCGCACAAGATTGCCGTCTGGCTTGCGCTCGCCCACGCCGACGAACACGTGGCGGGTCATCCAGTCGTGCGGGCCCTTGGGCGTCTCGAAGATCGGCTGGGCGCGCAGGTAATAGTCCTCGTGCGCCACCGGTGGCCCGCCTTCAAAGGCCCAGGCGCGCAAGCGGGCCATGGCATCGGGCTTGCGCCCCCACAGATAGCCTCGGTTCTGCATGTAGATGATCGTGCCGTCATCCACTTCCAACAGATAGCGTGCATCGAACACGGCGGTGTCGTCATCGCGGAAATGGGCATAATCGCCGCCCGAATTGGGAACCGCGCGCCCGCGCAGGCGAGGCCCTTCGAAGCGGCCTTCGTCCACCAGCACGGCAGAACGGAAGCCGCCGTTGTGCACGTTGGGAATGGCAAAGACGCGGGTGAACAACAGGCGGCACTCGAACGCGAATTCAAGCACCGGCTGGTCGAGCGTGGAAAAAGTCATGCTGCAAAGTCCAGACTGCCGCGCCGTTCGACAAAGCGCCAACCGGCAGCGGTGCGAAGCAGGCGGTCTTGATAGGTGCCGACCAGCGGGGGCTGGCCGGCAGCGGTGAACAGCAGGATCTGGCTACTCGCCATCGCCTCATCCCCCGCCACGCTGACCCGCACATTGGCCACGATATGCCGCGTCGTGCGCGGAGGGCGCGCCTGAAACGCGGCGAGGATGGCCCCTGCCCCTTCGATGAAGGCATCGGGCGCGGTCGGCCGGCTCATACGCCCATCGGGCACATAGAGCGCGGCCAGCGCCTCCCATTCACCGGCATCGTTGTGCGCGACATAGTCGATCAGCAATCGCTCGATTGCCCGTTCGTCGAGCAGCAGGGACAGGGCCTCGCTCATCGTTGTGTCAGTCCTTGAAACCTTCGCGTGCGCGGCTGTTGTCGCACACGATCGGCTCACCCGTCACCGGGTGGGGATAGGGGAACGGCACGATATCGGTGGCCGGCCACAGCCGGGTGCGAGGTTCGACAAAGGCGTCGGGGCCCAGCGGATCTTCGGGGTAAAGCACTTTGGTGAACGGGATGTAGTCGATTGGCGTCTTGGCCCAGCCATCGGCGAACGTGCCATGCCAGAACGGGAAATAGCCCAGCCGCTGCAGCTTCCATACGCCGTCTTCGCGGACATAGCGGTTGTCGTAGATGCCGCCTTCCCACCAGGCGCGCTGGTTGCCCTCGGCGCTTTCGTGCAGACCCGCCTGCATCATCGAGCGTCCGCGCACGGTTGCGGTCTTGCGGTCGGGCGCAACGTCGATGACCATCTGCAACTGCGGGTGATCAAGTAGCCAGCCATAGCGCGGCCCGTTGTGGCCTTGCGTGAACTGCTTCTGGAAGCGCTCGATGTACAGGCGGCGGACCCCGGCCTTGCCGCGATAGATCCCGCCAAGGAACCAGACCTCGCCATCCTCGGAAAACAGATCGACGACCTCGTTGTACTGCGATTTGTCGATCAGATAGCCATACGTGTACTGCACGCGGCGGATCTGGTCGATGTCCTGCTGGACGGCCAGATCGTGCTCCAGCTTGACGATGCGCGCTTCAAGCGCGGCAAGTTCGGTCATGATATCCTCTCCATGTTTCTTGTCTTGGCAACCGGGTGCCGGGCGCTCCGTTGGGGATGGCGCCCGGCCAGGTGATTTCAGGCCGTCTTGCTGCGCCAGCTGGGGGCATAGCTGGTACGGGCGACTTCCGAGTACGGCACCGCCGCGACCACGCCCTTGATGGTGATCTGGCGGTGCTTTTCGACGGTGGGCTTGCTGGTGCCGCCATCGGGCTCGCCCCAGACCAGTTCGATCTCGGTGCCGGGCGTTGCGAATTCAGGCTCGACCATCGCCAGCGTCAGCATCTTGCCTTCGTTGGCGGTATAGCCGATCCAGGTCGACAGACCGATCAGCTTGCCGTCCTTTTCCACCCGGTCGAACGGGTGCATGGCATAGACCGCGCTGGGGAATTCCATGTACTTGGGGCGCAGGCTGCCCTTGCCGAACTGCCCATAGATCGCCTCGGACACCGCTTCGTCGTCAAGCGCCAGCGTCACCTTCTGGCGGTGCGGACCGGCCGCGATCTTTTCGAGCGCCTCACGCCCAACGAAGTCATGGTCGAACTTGACGAAGGGTCCATAGCCCAGATCCCACGGCGTCAGGTAATAGCCTTCGACGCTGTCGGGCACATAGCTGCCACCGACCGAGCAGCGCGATTCGTAATGCCCCGCCGAGAGCCATTCGCGATAGGGCTTGAGCAGATCGCCAGTGTAGATTCCCGGCAGCGGAGAAGGAATCCAGCCCGATTCCAGCGTGTTGGACGAATAGGTCCGGCCGCCGACGAGCGTCAGCCCGAACGGCTTGCCCGCTTCCACCAGCGCGGCGTGGACCGCATCGCGATCCTCCCACGGGCCCATCAGTTCATAGCCCGGCTGCCCCGCCATGCCGTGACGCAGCGCGTGCACCTGCTTGCCGCCGATGGTCAGCCAGGTCATGTTGAAGAACTTGAGGTCGGGCGCGAGGGCGCCGGTCGCCGCCTCGATCACCTTGGCCGAATTCGGGCCCTGCACCTGATAGCGATAGTGGCGGCGGTTTTCCGGGTCGGGCCGCGCAGCCGTGCGCTCGTCATAAGTCAGGGTCACGTCACTGCGGCCCTCACCCTGAAACAACAGCCAGTTCAACGTCGGCGCGCGGCCGACCAGATTGAACTTTTCGGGCGCGAGGTAGAACAGGATCACGTCGCCGATGACATGGCCATAGGGCGTAACCGGCACGTACTGCTTGGCGCGATCGGGGACGAAGCCCTTGAAGCTGTTGATACCCAGTCCATTGAGAAAATCGAACGCGCCCGGCCCCTCGACCATCAGTTCGGCCATGTGATAGCTCTGGTTGAACAGAACGCAGGTTTCAGCCCATGCCCGCTGCTCGTCACGCCAGTTGGAAAATTCCGCCGGAACACCCGGATAGACGTTCGGACCAACTTGCTGGTTGCGCAACAAGGTGACGATATCGCCGGCATCCGCAAGGATCGACTCGAGCGTCTGGGACATGAAAAACCTCTCCTGCTTGTGATTCTGCGCGCTTGCGCCTCGCCGAATATTTGTTAGTAAAGCATACAAATTGCAAGCCGCAAAAAGTCCGGCTGCAAAAGTTTGGGAGCGGATCGATGGTGCAGATCGCAACGACGCATGTCGGAAGCCTGCCGCGCGGTGACGAACTGGTGCCGCTGTTGCTCGCGCGCGACCATGGCGAGGCTTATGACGAGGCCGCGTTCGACGCAGCGGTGGGCGCCGCCGTATCCGCGGCCGTCGATGCGCAGATCGCCGCCGGTGTCAGTGTCGTCAGCGACGGCGAACTGGGCAAGGTCGGCTATTCCACGTACATGACCGAGCGGCTTTCCGGCTTTGGCGGTGACGTTCCGCGCAAGCCCGCGCTCGACCTTGCCCCCCTGCCCGATTTCCGGCGCAAACTGGCCGCAGTGATGGGCGATCAGGAATTCGTCCGCGCTGCGTGCATCGGCGAAGTAAAGCTGGTCAACCTGCAGCCCGCGCTCGACGACATCCGCCGTTTTAGCGCGGCAATGGACGGCAAGCCCGCGCAAGGCTTCATGAATGCCGCCTCGCCGGGCCTGATCACCGCGTTCCAGCCCAACCAGTTCTATCCCAGCCATGAGGCTTATCTGGCCGATCTGGTCGATGCCATGCGGCCGGAATACGAGGCGATCGTGGCCGCCGGGTTCCAGTTGCAGCTCGATTGCCCGGACCTCGCCATGTCACGGCACACCGGGTATCAGGACTTGTCCGAGGCCGAATTCCTCAAGATCGCCGCCGCCAATGTCGAGGCGCTGAACGCGGCAACCGCCGGGATCGCCCCCGACCGCCTGCGGATGCACGTGTGCTGGGGCAATTACGAAGGCCCGCACGATCACGACATTCCGCTTGAGCGGGTGATCGGCATCGTGCTCGGCGCAAGGCCATCGACCATTCTGTTCGAGGCGGCCAACCCCCGCCATGAACACGAATGGAAGGTCTGGGCGCAAGCCGACCTTCCCGATGACAAAGTGCTCGCGCCCGGCGTGATCGACACCTGCTCGAACTATGTCGAACACCCCGAACTGATCGCGCAGCGGCTAGAGCGGTTCATCGCCATCGTCGGGACCGACCGGGTCGTCGCCTCGACCGATTGCGGGTTCGGCACGTTTGCCGGTTACGGCAAGATCGATCCGGCGGTGACCTGGAAGAAGTTGCGCGCGCTGCGCGAGGGGGCCGACATCGCCGCCGCGCGCGCGGGCTGAAATTGCGACGGTCCGCGCGCAAGACCCGAACAACGGGCGAACGCGCGGTAAAACCGGCTTTGGGACCGGCTTTGGGACCGGCTTTGGGAGAGGAGCGAGGGGTGTGATCGAACGGTTCTCGACACAAGCAGAAGCGCCGGGCAGACGGCTCGATTTCTGGAACCGCATCGTCGGCGAAACCTATGACGGGTTGGTCGTCGACACGATGCGGCAGGATTTTGCCGCCGAAATGCTGCGCTGGCGGCTGGGCGACCTGACGATGATCTGGCCGCGCAGTTGCGGCGTCACGGTGCGCCGCCGCCCCGAAGCCGTGCGCCACATGGATCGGCAGCGGGTCGTGCTGCATATCGCGCAGGAAACCGCCCCCACCCTGACCGAACGCGGCCGCGAAGTGACCTTGCGCACTGGCGATCTGGTGCTGTGCGCGGCTGAGGATGCGTATTGCTGGGACGTCGCCTCGCAACACCAGATGCTGGTGGTCGAGATCGACCGCGACAGGCTGGGCGACCGCATCGCCGGGCTTGACGATTGCATCGCCCGGTCAATCCCGCGCGAATTGCCGACCAGTCGCCTGTTGCACCGCTTCGTGCTGTCGCTGTGGCGCGAAGGCGGGCAAGATCTCGATCCGGCCTCGGCGGCGGCCTATGCCGACAGCCTGACCACGATGATCGTCGCCAGCTTGTGCGGCGCGCGCGATGATGGGCTGGATTGCAGCGGCGTGCTCGACCGGATGCACGCGGCCATTGCCGTCCATGCGCATGATCCGGCGCTGACCCCGGCCAGCCTCGCCTCGGCCATTGGCGTTCCGCTGCGCACCTTGCAGGCCGCCGCCGCCGGAGCCGGAACCACGCCGCGCCACGCCATCACCCAGCGCCGGATGAGCCTTGCCGCCGAGGATCTGGCGATCCGCCGCAACGTGCCGATCACCGAAATCGCGTTCGACTGCGGCTTTACCGATAGCGGTCACTTCGCCCGCCGCTTTCAGGACCGCTTTGGAATGACCCCGACCGAATACCGCCGCCGACACTAAGCGGCGTGGATCTGCGAACAGCGTTCCGATTGCCAAATGAGACCAGTCCTTGCGCGATTGTCCGATCAGCTTGCGCGCTCATTCACGCGGTTCGGCCCGGCACTTGCTAAAAAGTTTTACAAAATAACAAAATGTGGAGGGTATGATGACCAAGTCGATGGGACGGCATTTTCTTTATTGTTCAACCGCGCTGGCACTTGGCTGCGCTGCTGCACCAGCCTTCGCGGCCGAGGCAGACGCAACGGCCAGCGCTCCGGCGACAACGCCCGAAATCGTCGTCACCGCGCAGTTCCGCGCGCAAAAGTTGCAGGACACACCTCTGGCGATCACCGCAGTCAACGCGGCGATCCTTGAAGCGCGCGGCCAGACCGACATCGCCCAGATCGCCAATCAGGCGCCCAATGTCACGCTCAAGCCGATGGGCCAGACCGGGGGCGTCGGGCTGATCGCGTTCATCCGCGGCATTGGTCAGACAGACTTCAACTACGCGCTCGAACCGGGCGTCGGCATCTATGTCGATGACGTGTACATCCCCACCCTGTCCAGCTCGCTGCTCGACCTGATGGACCTTGATCGCGTCGAAGTGCTGCGCGGTCCGCAAGGGACGCTGGCGGGCAAGAACTCGATCGGTGGCGCGATCAAGCTGTTCAGCAAGAAGCCCGACGGCAACGGCGGCGGTTCGCTGCAGGCGACCTACGGCAGTTACAACCGGTTGGACGTGCGCGGCGTTGCCGACTTCAAGATCACCGACAACTTCTTTGCGCGCCTGTCGGGTGCCACCAAGAACCAGGACGGCTATGTCAAGCTGCTCGACTATGCGCTGACCCATCCGGGCTCGAACGTTCCGGCCAACGGATCGATCGGCAACGGCGTGGAGCGCGGCACTCTGGGCGGGCGTTCGTTCTCGGCGGGCAAGCTGGCGCTGCGCTGGCTGGCAACGCCCGATATCGAGGTCAACCTGTCGGGCGACTACACGCGCGAGCGCAACGATGCCGGCGCGCAAGTGCTGCTCTATGCCAACAATGCCGCGACAACGCCCGAAGGCATCCCCTGGCTCGCTGGCAAGAACGGCGCGGCGGTGCCTTACAACTGCGCGTTCGTGCCCAACACCACCGCGTTTTCGACAAGCTGCGACACGCCCCCCGCCGGGTATGACCGGCGCTTCATCAACTACGCCACGTTCACCGATGCGCGCACGCCGACTTCGCAGGCGCCGTTCAAGCCCTATTCGGCCACCAACCACCAGACCTTCGACGGCTGGGGCCTGATGGGCAACATCACCGCCTCGCTGGCCGACAACCTGAAGCTCGTGTCGATCACGTCGTACCGCAAGTACAAGATGCAGTTCGGCTACGATCAGGACGGATCGCCGATCCCTGTGTCGCAGCTCGACAACGTGCTGCGCCACCATGCATGGAGCCAGGAACTGCGTCTGAACGGCAACTTCATGGACAAGCGCTTCGAATATACGCTTGGCGGGTTCTATTTCGACCAGAACGGCACCTATAACGCGCGCGTCGATCTCAACTATGCCGGGATCGACTTCGTGCACGGGCCGGACACCACCCCATCGACGTCGAAGGCGCTGTTCTTCAACGGCACCTTCCACGTCACCGACGCATGGGGCATCACCGGCGGCATCCGCGAAAGCTGGGACAAGAAGGTCTACACCTACTTCCGGTCCAACCCGGATGGCACCGTCCCCGGCCCGTTGCCGTGCGAATTCTTCCTCGGCAAGCCGACCGCCGGGCCGACGGGTATCGGCAATTCGCCCAACTGCCTGCTGATCGGCCTGTACAACATTCAGGGCACGTTCGAAGGCAAGCGCACCGACTGGCGCATCGAGACCGACTACCGCTTCAGCCCCGAACTGTTCGTCTATGCCTCGGCAGCGACCGGCTACAAGGGCGGCGGCGTCAACCCGCGTCCGTTCTTCGGGCCTTCATCGGGCGAATGCTCGGCCCTGCCGCCGGGCGTGGCAGCGCCTTGCAATCAGGTCAAGGCGTTCAAGCCGGAATCGCTGACCACCTATGAAGCGGGCTTCAAGGCCGACCTGTTCGACCGCCGCTTGCGCCTGAACGGGTCGCTGTTCGTCAACAAGTACAACGACATCATCCTGACGCTGACGCGCTGCCCCGGTTCGCCGTGCCTGATGCCGGCCAACGTCGGCAAGGCCAATGTCTGGGGTCTGGAGTTCGAGACCACGCTGCGCCCGGTCGAGGGGCTGACGCTCGACGGCTCGCTCAGCTATCTGCACTTCAAGTACAAGGACACCGGTGCCTCGGGCGTGCCGCTGGCCAATGTCACGCCCTATACGCCAAAGTGGAACTACAGCTTCGGCGTGCAGTATGACTGGACGATCAAGCCGGGCACGATCGGTGTGCGGTTCGACGGCAGCTACCAATCGACGATCTACACCGATGCGTTCAACGACCGGTCGAACCAGATCGACGGACGCTTCCTTGGCAACGCGCGGTTGAGCTACACCACCAACGACAAGGACTGGCAGGTCGCGCTCGAAGTCCAGAACGTGTTCAACAAGTACTACTATGTCACGGTCGAGGATACCAAGGCCGCATTCGGCACGATCACCGGCTCGCCCGGCCTGCCGCGCACCTGGGCGGTGACGATCAAGCGTACCTTCTGAATATCCTTCGCGGTCGCACGCGCTGAATAGAAAAAGGCCGCCCGGATCGTGTCCGGGCGGCCATTTCCTTGTCCACAGATCCGCCGATCAGGCCGCGATGGCATTCGCCCGTTCGGCCGATTGGACGGTGTTTTCCAGCAGCATGGTGACGGTCAGCGGCCCGACCCCGCCCGGAACCGGGGTGATCGCTGCCGCCTTGCGCGAAACACCCGCGAAGTCGACGTCGCCCACGATCCGGCCATCGGGCAGCCGGTTGATGCCGACATCGATCACCACCGCGCCGCGTTTGACCATCTGCGGCACGATCAGCCCCGGCACGCCGGCGGCGACCACCAGAATGTCGGCCATGATCGTGTACTGCGCCAGATCGCGGGTATGGACGTGGCAGATCGACACGGTCGCCCCTTCGGCCATCAGCATCAGCGCGGTCGGCTTGCCGACGATGTTGCTCGCGCCCACCACGACCACGTTCTGCCCGACAAGGTCCACGCCCTCGCTCTCCAGCAGCTTGACCACGCCATAGGGGGTGCACGGCGAAAACACGGTGTTGCCGGTGACCAGCCCGCCAATGTTGTAAAGGTGAAAGCCGTCGACGTCCTTGTCCACCGCGATCGTTTCGAGCACGCGCGCCATGTCGATGTGCGCTGGCAGCGGCAGTTGCACCAGAATGCCGTGAATGGCGGGATCGGCGTTCAATTCCGCAATCCGCGCCAACAACGCCTCGTTGCTGATGTCGGCGGCAAAGCGATCGGTGTGCGAACGGATGCCGACTGCTGCGCATGCCTTGATCTTGCGGCCGACATAGACCGCCGATGCCGCGTCCTCACCCACCAGAATGACCGCAAGGCCGGGCGTAACGCCCTTGTCGGCCAAAGCCGCCACGCGGTCGGCGATACCGATGCGCAAGCTTCGCGCCAATGCCACGCCGTCGATGATCCGGGCCGTCATGCAATCCCCCAAATTCGTATGTGTTACGTACATTATAGCGGCCAAGTGCGGTTGCGCAAGGCCAAGGCGCCGTGCAAGTGGGACCACAACGGCGCTTGTGGCCCCTTGCGCACCGTCCACCTATTCGTCAAGGAATTGGCGCATGGACGACCAAACCGTAACACCCGATAACGATATCGCTGCCGCGGACCTGCTGGTTCGCTTGCTCAAGGTCGGCAGCTTCATCACCGCGCCGATGCGCGACGGGGTGTGCGATCAGGTAGGGATCGCACCGCCGGAACTGCGCGTGGCGATGGCGCTGGCGGGCGAAGGCGATCTGGCCGGGCACGATCTGGTCGAGATCACCGGGCTGACCGCAATGAACGTCAGCCGCGCAATCGCCGCCTTGCGCGAACGCGGCTGGGTGGAGGACGCGCACGACCCGGTCAACCGCCGCCGTCGTCCGGTCAGGTTGAGCGCGACCGGCCGCGTCGGGCTGGACCAGACCGCGCCCCATTTCGAGGTGGTGGCGCAGGCCGTGCTTGACGGGCTAACCCGACGTCAGCGCGAAACGCTCGCCAAGCTGACCGACCGGATCAACAGCAATCTCGTCAACTGGATCCGCAGCCACCATCAGGACGTGCAACTGTCGGATTAGGGCCACTTGCCCTGCATCGCGGTGAAAGCGTCGCGCACGAAGGCGGCACCCAGCACCGGATGGGCAAAGCTCATCGGCACTTCCTGCCGGTGCGGCCAGGTTTCGCGCACGTCCTTTTCGGGCAGGATCACGTCCGGGCCGATCGGGTTTTCGGGGAAGCACACTTGCGCCGGTTGCAAGTGCGCGATCGTCTTGGCCCAGCCGGTTTCATAGTCGGCCTGCCACTGCATCATGTAGTCGAGCCGCTTGATCTTCCACACGCCATCTTCGCGAACGTAATCGTTCTCATAAATGCCCGCCTCCCAGAATTGCTGCGGCATCCCTTCGGGCTTGGCGTCGAGCACGGCATCGTGCCAGCCGCCCGCAAGAATGCCCCGGAAGCGCCCCTTGGCGGTCTTTCGGTCGGGCGCGACGGTGATGACGTCCTGCAACTGGAAATGGTCGAGCAGCAGCCCCTTGACCGGCCCGCGCCGCCCGCCGGTGAACAAGTTCTGGAACCACGTGCCGTACAGCCGGATCACGCCTTCGTACCCGCGATATTCGCCCGAAAGGAACACCACCGCGCCATCGCGCGCGAACAGTCCGGCCACTTCCTCGGGCCGGTTGTAATCGATGTAATAGCCATAGGCCATCTGCAGGCGGCGGATGGCGTTCAGGTCTTCAAGCTCGGCCACGCGGCCTTCCAGCGCCGCAAGGCGCGCCTCCACTTCGGACATCGGCCACTCTCCCATGTTTTTGTGTTCTGGCGGGCTTGAACGGTTGATCCGAGGCACCGCCAGACTGTATGCATTGCTAACAAATGCTACAAAGCATGGCGAGAGGAAACAGCATGAACGGCCACGGTTCGAACTGGCAGGGCAAGACCGCGCTCATCACCGGCGGAGTGACCGGCATCGGCTTGGGCATCGCGCGCGCCTTTGCGGCGCAAGGCATGGACCTTGTCCTGACCTACCGCAATCAGGCGCACCGGGATGAGGCTGCCGCGTGGTTCGTCGCCAACGGCTATGCCGCCCCGCGCTTTGCCCGGCTTGACGTGACCGACCGCGCGGGATGGGCGGCGCTGGCCGCGGAGGTCGGCCCGGTCCACGTTCTGGTCAACAATGCCGGCGTCAGCGTGTTCGGCCCGACCGACGAGGCGAGCCATGACGACTACGACTGGATCATGGGCGTCAACTTCGGCGGGATCGCCAACGCGCTGGTGGCGATGCTGCCGGGGATGAAAGCGCATGGTCAAGGCGGCCATGTGGTCAACGTTGCCTCGATGGCGGCGTTTTGCGCCGGGCCGCAGGCGGGCATCTACACCGCCAGCAAGTTTGCGGTGCGTGGGCTATCGGAAAGCCTGCGCTACAATCTGGCGCCCTATGGCATCGGCGTGTCGCTGATGTGTCCGGGGCTGACCCGCACGAATGCGTGGGGATCGGCGCTGAAGCGGCCCGAGGGCTTTGCCGGATCGGGCTTCGCCCCGGTCGACCGCGCCGAACTGGAGGCCTTCGGACAGGCGTTCGAGCTGGGCATGGACCCGCTCGAAGTCGGCGAAAAAACCCTGCGCGGGATCAGCGAGAACCGCTTCCTGATCCTGACCCATCCCGATCATCGCGAGGATTTCGAGGAGATTCACGCCGAACTGATGGCCGCCCTGCCCGACGAGCCGATCCCGCCGGGCCGCGCCGAAATCGAACGGTTGCGCCGCGAAGCGAACCGCGCGGCAGCAGCAGGCAGCCGGATCGGGATCAGCGACCTGACCTGACCCCGATCCGGGCCTGCCGCAGGTCAGTCGAACGTGATGCGTTCACCACCGCGCGCGATCACCAGATCCTCGCGGTTGACCTCGAAGTCGCGCGCATCGTGGCGTTCGCGCAGTTGCGTGTCGGGCGTGCCGAAGCCGCGATTGACCATGCGCCCGCGCAGCACCGCCGGGCGCTCAAGCAACTGATCGACCCAGCGGCTGACATTCGTGTATTCGCCCGCGCCGATGAATTCCTGCACGTTGTAGGCTTCGCGCACGATGTTGCCGTACCAGGTGAAGTTGGCGATATCGGCGATAGTGTAGTCATCGCCCGCCACGTACTCGGTCTTGCCCAACTGGGTGTCGAGCACGTGGAGCAGGCGCTTGGCCTCCATCGTGAAACGGTTGATGGCATATTCGATCTTGATCGGCGCATAGGCATAGAAATGCCCCAGACCGCCGCCGATGTAGGGCGCGCTGCCCATCTGCCACATCAGCCAGTTCATCGTCTCGGCGCGCTTGTGGGTTTCGGTGGGGAGGAAATGCCCGAACTTTTCGGCAAGGTAGAACAGGATCGAGCCGGATTCGAACAGGCGCACCGCCGGGTCGATCGACACGTCGAGCATCGCCGGAATCTTGGAATTGGGGTTGATGTCGACGAAGCCGCTGGCGAACTGGTCGCCCGATCCGATGTTGATGAGCCAGGCGTCGTATTCTGCTTCGGAAATGCCCAGTTCAAGCAGTTCCTCAAGCAGGATGGTGACCTTCACCCCGTTGGGCGTGCCCAGCGAGTAAAGCTGGTGCGGGTGCTTGCCCACCGGCAGCACCTTGTCATGCGTAGCGCCCGAAACCGGCCGGTTGATGTTGGCAAAGGCCCCGCCCGAAGGCTGATCCCAGGTCCACACCTTGGGCGGCACATAGCCTGCGGGAAAGTTGTTCGCGGGATCACCATCGGCCATCGCTACATCTCCTGAAAAGGAACCGCGCGGGGCTTTGCAACCGTAGCCCCGGCATCGGTCTGGAACATGGGTGCGCCCACCCGGAAATCAACGGTGGGCAAGATCAACTGTTGGCTAGCTGGCCATGATCGTCGGGCAGTTGCCGGAACAGCACCAGTGCCACCAGCGAACCCATCGCCATGATCCCCGCCACACCGGCAAGGCTCATGTGCCCGGCAAACAGCACACCGCCCAGATACGGGGCAAGCGCCGCGCCGCCGCGCCCGACGGTCAGCGCAAAGCCGGTGCCCGTCGCCTTGAGCTGGGTCGGATAGACGAACGCAAACATCGCATAGAAGCCGACGATTGCGGAATTCGTGCAAAGCGCGATCGCTGCCACCTGCCAGGTCCAGCCCGCCAGCGTCGTCTGGCCGATGCCGATCGAGGCGACCATCACGGTCGACAGCGCCAACGCGCCCAGCGTGGCACGGCGGATGCCGAACTTGTGCATCACCACGCCGAACACCGCGCCGCCGATGGCGCCACCAAGGTTGGCATATGCCAGCACGCCCGCCCCTTGCGACTTGGTGAAGTGCTGCCCGGCAAATTGCGGGTCCGACATGATCGCCGGCACCATTTTCAGGATGAAATAGAAGCTGAGCGCATGCGCGGCATAGGCTGCGGCGATCAGCACGGTTGTCCGGCGATGCGCGGGCGAGAAGATGTCGGTAAAGCGCGCCTTGGGCGTGCCTTCGGCGATCACGGCCAGTCGCTCGACAGTGGCATGGCCGAAACTGGCCAGCGTGCGGTTGATCCGGTCGAGCGCGCGAGGCGGCCGCACCCGCGCCAGCCATGGCGGCGGTTCGGGCACGAAAGCCAGCAGCAGCGGAATGCACACCACGGTCATCCCGCCGCCCAGCAGGAACACCGACCGCCAGCCATAGCTTTGCAGCAGATGCGCCGCCACCAGCCCGCCTAGGAACGCGCCGACCGGATAGCCGATCACCATCAGCGCCATCGCCAGACTGCGGTGGCGCAAGCTGGAAAGTTCAAAGGCAATGGCGTTGATCGCGGCCAGCATCCCGCCGATGCCAAGCCCGGTCAGCACGCGCCACGCCGACAGTTCCTGCGGCGATCCGGCCCGTGCCGCCAGCAACATGCCCGCCGCCATCAGCAGCAGGCAGCCCAGCGTCGTCGGTCGGCGTCCGTACTTGTCGGCCCAGCCGCCGAACAGCACCGAACCGACCCCCATGCCGATCAATTCCATCGACAGGATCGCCCCCAGCCCATCGGGCCCAAGGTGCCATTCCTGCTTGATCCCCGGACCGGCAAAGGCGCTCGACAACACGTCGAACCCGTCGAGCGCGTTGAGCATGATGGTCAGCCCCACGGCCAGCCATTGCCGGACGCTCATTGCCGACTGCTCGATGATCGAGGCCGGGTCGTTGCGATTCATGGTTCTGCTTCCTCTCCCCCCGGCCACGGCCTTGTCGGCAGCGGTCCGGGCCATTGCGGCCTTATTCGTGAATACGTGTCAGCATCTCGATCAGGGTTTCGATTTCCTGATCGGTAAACCGCGACTTCAGCCAGCGCTCGTGCTCGCCGATGGCGTCCTTGGCCCGCGCCAGCGCGGCACGACCGCCGTCGGTCAGGTTGAGCGTCTGCTTGCGCCGGTCGGTCAGCGACGCGCCCCGCACAAGATAGCCGCGCTCCTGCAAGCGGTTGACGATCGCCATCGTCGTCGCTCGATCCATCCGCATGCGCTGCGCCAGATCGGTCTGCGCGATGTCGGGGTGATCGTCGATCAACCACAGCACGGACACCTGCTTTTGCGTCAGCTCGATGTCGGTGAACGTCTCGGTGAAGTGGCGATAGACCGCACCATGCGCCAGCCGGATGTGAAACCCGACGATCGAACGGATTTCGCCGATATCCTCATCCCCGGCCACGTGTGGGGTTGTCGGTACCAGCGTTTCTTTGGGTCTTGCCATCTTTCGCATCCTAAAGGATTGTCAGCGTAACATACAAATAGAATCGAGAGGGTGACCGTGAGCCACTTCCCCCAGACCCCGAGTTTCACCGGGTTCAACACGCCGTCGCGCATCGAGGCCGACATTGCCGACCTGTCGCACGAAGGCACCATTCCGCCCGAACTGAACGGCGCGTTCTATCGCGTCCAGCCCGATCCGCAATTCCCGCCGCGTCTGGGCGATGACATCGCCTTCAACGGCGATGGCATGATCACCCGCTTCCATATCCACGACGGACAGGTCGATTTCCGCCAGCGCTGGGCAAAAACCGACAAATGGAAGCTGGAACACGCCGCTGGCAAGGGCCTTTTCGGGACATACCGCAACCCCTTGACCGATGACGACAGCGTCAAGGGCGCCATCCGCTCCACCGCCAACACCAACGCCTTCATCTTTGGCGGCAAGTTGTGGGCCTTGAAAGAGGACAGCCCCGCGCTGGTCATGGACCCGGCGACGATGGAGACTGCGGGCTTCGAGAAGTTCGGCGGCAAGATGACCGGCCAGACCTTTACCGCCCATCCCAAGATCGACCCGCGCACCGGCAACATGGTGGCCATCGGGTATGCCGCCAGCGGACTGTGCACCGACGATGTGACCTATATGGAGGTCAGCCCCGACGGCGAACTGGTCCGCGAAGTTTGGTTCAAGGTGCCGTACTACTGCATGATGCACGACTTCGGCATCACCGAGGATTACCTCGTGCTGCACATCGTGCCCTCGATCGGATCGTGGGAACGGCTGGAGCAGGGCTTGCCGCACTTCGGATTCGACACGACCATGCCGGTTCATCTGGGCGTGATCCCGCGCCGCGATGGGGTGACGCAGCAGGATATCCGCTGGTTCACCCGCGACAACTGCTTTGCCAGCCACGTGCTCAACGCCTGGCAGGAAGGCACCAAGGTGCACTTCATCACGTGCGAGGCGAAGAACAACATGTTCCCGTTCTTCCCCGACGTGCACGGCGCGCCGTTCAACGGGCGCGAGGCGATGAGCCATCCGACCGACTGGGTGGTCGACATGGCGAGCAACGGCGATGCCTTCGATGCGGTGGTGCGCCTGTCGGACACGGCGGCAGAGTTCCCGCGCATCGATGATCGCTTTGTCGGGCAAAAGACGCGCCACGGCTGGTTCCTGGAAATGGACATGGCCCGGCCGGTCGAACTGCGCGGCGGCAGCGCCGGCGGCTTGCTGATGAACTGCCTGTTCCACAAGGACTTCGCCACGGGCGCCGAACAACACTGGTGGTGCGGCCCGGTCAGCAGCCTGCAGGAGCCGTGCTTCATCCCCCGCAATGCCGATGCAACCGAAGGCGACGGCTGGATCGTGCAAGTCTGCAACCGGCTTGAGGAACAGCGCAGCGATCTGCTGATCTTCGACGCGCAAGCCATCGCCCAAGGCCCGCTGGCGACGGTACACATCCCCATCCGGCTGCGTTTTGGCCTGCACGGCAACTGGGCCGATGCCGCAGCCATCGGCCTTGCGGCCTGAACGGAGGCAGATGGCGCGATGATCCGGCCCGAGCTTGAATTCGTCTATGAGGCGCACGGCGATCTTGAACCGCCGCGCCAGATCGGCACGACCTATGACGGCACCCGCCGGATCATCCCGATCGTCGGCGGGGGGCGGGTCGAAGGGCCGCTCATCAAGGGCAAACTCGTCGGCAATGCGGCCGACTGGCAACTGACCCGCAGCGATGGCGTGACCGTGGCCGACGCGATCTATGCCATCGAAACCTTTGACGGCGTGCTGATCCAGATCCGCAACCGCGGCCTGCGCCACGGCCCGCCAGAGGTGATGGCGCGGCTGGCGGCGGGCGAACCGGTCGATCCGGCGGAATACTATTTCCGCACCGTCCCCGAATTCATCGCCCCAGAAGGGCCTTACGACTGGCTCAACAAGTCGATCTTCATCTGCGCCGGCGCGCGCTATCCGCTGGGCATCCGGCTGTGGGTGTGGCGCGTGCTTTAAATCCCTGCCACTCCCACAGCCCCGACCGCCTACCCTGCTGCCCGCGCGGCGAGCGTCATTTCATCGCGTGACGCGCGCCGCACGATCACCAGCATCAGCACCACGATCGGCGCCGCGACCACGTTGATCGACAGCATGCCGGTGCGCAAGTCACCAGTCAGATCGGATATAAAGCCAACTGCATATGGCCCTATGCCCATGCCCAGGATCGTCATCGCCAGAAGGTACAGACTGGCGGTAATACCCCGCAAACGGGGCAGCACCTGATCGTACAGGATCGCGTAAAGTGGCGGCATCCACCCCGTAAGCACCATGCTATACAGGGCAAAACGCATGTAAAACGACATCGGATCGGGTGCGAAATAGACCCAGAACGACAGGATCGGCGACAAACCCATGGCAAACAGCGCCACCCAGGCGCGTCCTGCACCGGGAAAACGGCGTTGTAACCGGTCCGAAAGCGGGCCCCAGATCAGTGGGCCGACGATGCCCATCCCCGCCGACAACAGGCCGAAACCCAGCGCGGTCTGCTGCATCGTCAAGCCATAGGTGCGGATCAGGAAGCTGGGGTTGAACGCCATCATCCCGTAATTCAGCGCCGATTGCAGCGTTCCTACCGCCATGCACAGCGGCACCGTCGGGGCTCCGGCGATCACGCGCCAGGCTTGCTTGTCGGAAATCTTGAGCCCTTGCAACAGGTTGACCAGCACATAGACGCCAAAGCCGATCACCAGCCATTGCAGCGCATGGGCATCGATCGTCACTCCGCCCAGCACCAGCGGCGGCCGGGGCGAAAGCAGCTTGCCGAAATGCGCCAGCCCCACCGCAGCCACAACGATCAGCCCGAGAGCGCCAAGGTTGAACGCAAAGCTCGCCGCGCTCGCCCCCTGCCGCCGCAAGGACAGCCAGTTCAGGCCCGGCAGGACCGAGCCCAGCACCGCTCCGCTGGCGCGGAAAGGGTGCGGATCGGGCGGCGTTTCCACCCCATCCATCAGCCCGCGCCGGGGTTCGGGCAGGCGCCACAGGAACGCCGACAGCACCAGCCCCGGCAGCGCCGCCACGGCAAAGGCGAACTGCCAGCCCTTGAGCCCGAACGGCGCGGCTCCGCCAGCATAGCGCGCGTCCCAGGCATGCGCGGCAACGCCCCCCAGCACCAGCGATCCGCCCAGCCCGAGCGCGATCGCCGATGCCAGCACCGCCATCACGAACCCCCGGCGCTGGCGTGGCCAGAAGTCATAGACCAGCGAGGTGCCCGCAGGCTGGGTCGCCGCCTCACCAATGCCGACGCCCAGCCGCGACAGCGCCAGCAGGGCAAAGGTCGAGGCCAGCGCGCCCAGTCCGGTCGCCAATGACCACACGAAGATGCTGATCGCCAGCAATCGCGTGCGCAGCCAACCATCGGCCAGCCGCCCCACCGGCAAGGAAAACAGCGCATAAAACAACGCAAAGACGGTGCCATACAGCAGCCCCATCTCGGCATCGCCGATGGCCAGATCCTTCTTGATGGCCGGCGCCAAGATCGCCAGAATCTGCCGGTCGAGCAGGCTCATCGCGTTGGCGAGCGCCACCAGCAGCAGCGCATAGCGCCCGCCTTTGGCAATCTTGTCGGGAAAGACCGATGCGGCGGGCGCGCCGCTCATGCCGCTGCCACCCCAAGCGCCGTGGCGATGGTCTGCGCGATCGGCGTTGTCGGACGGCCGATCAGCGCCCCCAGCGTGCCACTGTCATCGAACAGCGCGCTGCTGCTCGCCTGAAAGCTGGAGTTGGCGATCATCGCGGCGATGAAATCGGGCAGGCCGACGCTTTCCAGCGCCTTGGCATAGTCGGCCTCGGCCATGTCCTGATAGACCACCGGCTTGCCTGCTATGCGGCTGAGTTCAGAGGCAAAATCGGCCATGGTGAAGGCGGCGTCGCCCGCCAGTTCGTAGACTTTGCCCGCCGTTTCATCCCCGCCAGCCAGCACAACTGCCGCCGCTTCGGCCAGATCGGCGCGCGCGGCGGAGGCAATCCGCCCCGCCCCCGAAGCGCCGATCAGCACACCGCCGGCCACCACCGGAGCAAGCGCGCCGGTGTAGTTCTCGTTGTACCAGCCGTTGCGCAACAGCGCGAACGGCAGGCCGCTCGCGGCCAACAGCGCCTCGGTCGCGCGGTGTTCTCCCGCCAGCCCGATGGTCGAGACATCGGCGTGGAGGATCGAGGTATAGGCGATGAAGCCGACCCCCGCGGCCTTGGCTGCATCGATCACCGCCCCATGCTGGCGCGCGCGCTGGCCGATGGCATTGCCCGAAATCAGCAGCAGCCGGGACACCCCTGCCAGCGCCGTTACCAGCGTTTCGGGCTGGTCATAGTCGGCCGCGCGCACGCTCACCCCTTGCGCTGCCACATCCGCCAGTTTGGCCGGATCGCGCACCAGTGCCACGACTTGCGCCGCACCGACCTTGTCGATCAACGAAGCCAGCGCCAATCGGCCAAGCTGGCCCGAAGCTCCTGCAATTGCGTACATGATGACCGCCTTTCGTGTCAGAGTTTGAACCAGCGCTCGGCGTTGGTCTGGAAGAACTTGCGCAAGGTTTCGGGCGGCAGATCCATGCTGTCCATCGCCCGCACTTCGGCCGCTTCGTACTGATAGGGATAGTCCATCGCGTACATCACGCGGTCCTCGCCCATCACTTGCTGACAGAACCGTACCGCCGGTTCCCACGCCATGCCGCTGTTGGTGACCAGCACGTTCGAGCGGAAGTATTCGGCGATGGTCTTGTTCAGCGGCTTCATCCGCTCATACCGTTTCGAACGGACCCCGGCCTGATGCATGTAATCAAGCCGATAGAGCCAATAGGGCAGCGCTTCGCCCATGTGGCCGACCATGATCTGCAAGCTTGGGAAGCGGTCGAAGATGCCGATGGTGATCAGGCGCAGCAGGTGCATGCCGGTTTCCACGCCGAAGCCGAACACCGCTCCATCAAGGCCTGCTTCCAGCATCGGCCCGATCATCGCATCGGGCGGTGTCGCCGGATGGATGTAGAGCGGCTGATCGACCTCGACCAGCGCGCGGAAGATCGGATCGAACGCCGGATCGTCAAGGTAACGGCCCTGGGTGTGGCTGTTGATCTGCACGCCCTTGAAGCCCAGTTCGTTGGCGCCGCGCCGGATTTCGGCGGCCGACCATTCGGGGTCTTGCGGGGCGACAGCGGTCAGGCCGATGAAGCGGTCGGGATACTTCGCACAAGCCTGCGCCAGATGGTCGTTGGCACGGGCAGCAATGCCCCGCGCCTCGGCCACGTCGAGCAAGGGCTGCACCCCCGGAGAAGTGAGCGCCAGAATCGCCTTGTCGATACCGGTGGCATCCATCGCGGCGATACGCATCTCGCCAAGATCGATCAGCCGTTCCATGATCTGGACGGCGCGTTCCGACGGGCTTTGTGCATAAAAGCCCCACAGGCTGACCATGCCCTTGTCCGCCGTGCCATCGCGGATCATCCGCAGGAACGCGTCGACCTGTTCGCGCGTGGCAAAAGCCTCTTCGGTGGCGATACGCAAGTAGCCCCGGTCGCCGCCGGTTTTGAGTTCGTGCGTCATGGCATCATCCTTCATGAATGGCTTTGATGACAAGGCAGGCGTGCAATCCCTCGGGGCCGTCTTCCGAGCCGTGGCCCGACCACTTGACCCCGCCGAACGGCGCATCGGCGCCACCGATCATCGTTGTGTTGATGCCGACCATCCCGGCCTCGACCTCACGCGCGACGCGCTGCTGACGGCGGGCGCCCTCGCTCCAGACATAGGCGGCAAGGCCATAAGGCAGCCGGTTGGCCTCGGCGATCATCGCTTCCTCGTCGGCATAGGGGTTGAGGATGGCTACCGGGCCGAACGGCTCCTCGTTCATGATCGCAGCATCGAGCGGCACCTCGGTCAGCACCGTGGGCGCATAGAAGAACCCGCGATTGCCAACGCGCTCGCCCCCGGTCAGGACGTTCGCGCCATGGGTCCGAGCGTCACCGATCAGCCGGTCCATCGCCTCGGTCCGGCGCGCGTTGGCCATCGGCCCCATGCGACTGGCGGGATCGAGGCCATCGCCCACCGTCACCGCTTTGGCCCGCTCGACAAAGCCGTCGCGAAAGCGCTCGAACACGTCCTGGTGCACGATGAAACGGGTCGGGCTGACGCAGACCTGCCCGGCATTACGGTACTTGTGCGGCACCACGGTATCGAGCGCGCGGGTGACATCGGCATCGTCGAACACCAGCACCGGCCCGTGCCCGCCCAGTTCCATCGTCGTGCGCAGTGCATTGTCGGCGGCCAGCTTGACCAGATGCTTGCCGATCACGGTCGATCCGGTGAAGCTCAGTTTGCGGATTACCGGAGAGCCCAGCAAGTGGCGGCTGACCTCGTCGGGCACGCCGAACACCGCTTGCGCGACATCGCCGGGCAATCCGGCATCGAGCAGGCATTGCAGCACCGCGAGCGCCGAGGCAGGTGTTTCCTCGGCCGATTTCAGGATCACCGAACAGCCCGCCGCGATCGGTGCGCCCAGCTTGCGACCCGGATTGCCGATAGGGAAGTTCCACGGCGCAAACGCTGCGACCGGGCCGACCGGCTCGTACGTCACGGTCGAGCGCTGTCCTTCGGGCCGGACCAGCGCGCGGCCATAGATCCGCTGGCATTCGCCGGCATAGAAGTTGAACAGGCCGACGTTCATCAGCACTTCGATCCGCGCCTCGGGCAAGGTCTTGCCCTGCTCTTGCGTCGCGATCCGGGCGATGTCCTCCTGCCGCTCAAGCATCAGCCGGGCGGCGCCCGTCAGCACGGCGGCGCGCTGCTGCGGGGTGGACTTGCGCCACACCCGAAAGCCGTTCTGCGCCGCCTCCAGCGCACGGTCGAGGTCGGCGGGATCGGCGAGCGGCAACTGGCCGATCACCTCGCCAGTGGCAGGGTTGACCACAGCGTGGGTGCGGCGGCCACCACCGCTGACGCGCTCACCGGCGATGATCATGGCAAGTTCAGGGTACGTCGTCATGCAAAGGGGCTCCAACTGGGGCGAATTTCAAAGACCGGCAGCTTCCAGCCGTTGCACTTCATGGCGGTAGGGGCGGATCGCCAGCACCATCGAGAGCGTGGCCAGCGGCAGCAGGACACCGGCAGTCAACGCCAGCGCCTTCCACAGACCGGCCTCCGCGCCGATCACCCGCTGCACCACCACGCCCACCACAAGGCTGCCCATCGCGCCGAAGAAGGTAAACATGAACAGATAGATCGCCGTCACCTGCCCGCGCATCGATGGCGGCGCGATGCGCTGGATCGCGGCGTTCTGCGGCACCGCTCCGGCAAGGCCGAACATGCCGCCCAGCGAAAACAGCGCGAGCGATGCCTCACCCGTCGGCATCAGCGGAGCGGCGACCGCGCAAATCGTGGTCAGGCCGAACAGGATCGCAGCAGCGCGAACGTTGGCATCCGTGTGCCGCCGCGCCAGCCACTCGACGAACACGCCACCCAGAAATACGCCCGCCAGCTGCGAAACCAGCAGCATCGGGCCCATCACCATGCCGATCCGCGCCTCGTCCCAGCCGAACGTGCGCACAAGGAACGGCACGCGCCAGAACGCCAGCCCGAACGTCTCGATCGCGCTCAACGCAAGGCCGAGGAACAGCGGATAATAGACCCGCCCCCGCGCGTGGATGGCGCGCGCGGCATCCCATCCGGTCAGGCGTAGCAAGCCTTGCCACGCATTCTGCACCGGCTCTTGCGGGTGCTCGTTCACCGCAGCAAGGCGACGCGCCGGTTCGCGGATGGTCAGCAGCAGTCCCGCCGCGACCAGCCCGGCCACCGCCTGCCCCAGCATGATCAGTTGCCAGCCATGCAGATGCAGCCCCAGCACCACCGGATCGTGGATACCGGCCGCCCACACCACCAGCGGACCACCCGCCAGTACGCCCACGGTGGTCCCGCCGATGAAGCCCAGTTGCAGCACCGAGAACGCGCGGGTGATGCGGGTCGGCGGAAAGAAATCAGCCAGCAGCGAATAAGCGGCCGGAGCGTGCGCCGATCCACCCGCGCCCAGAAACATCCGGCTGGCGATGAACTGGGTGAACCCCTGCGCCAGTCCGCCCAGCCCCATCACCAGACCTGTCGCAGCCATCCCGGCAGCCAGCACGATGCGGCGCGGATAGATGTCGGCCAGACGCGCCATCGGGATGCCGAAGAACACGAAGAAGACCACGCTGGCCGGACCACCCAGAAAGCCCAGTTGCTCATCGGTCAGGCTGAAGTCGGTCTTGATCCGCTGCGCCAGCATGCCGAACACGGTCTGGTCGAAGAAGTTGAGGAACGTGGCCAGCACGATCACCGCCAGCGCGTACCACGCCGCGCCCTGTGCGGGCCAAGGCCGCTCTGCGCCTTCCGTTTCGGGCACCCCCGATGCCGCGGGCGTCGCTGCAATCGCCATGCAAACTCCTCTCACCGGGGTGGGGCCCTGCTTGAATCGGACCAACCTTGCCTCCAGACGATTGTCAGTCTTGCATACAAATCCCGGTTGGTGAATAGATAAAGCACAAGTCCGCGCAGCGCCCGCTTCGGTTGGCGTCAAAGCGCTCATAACGGAGAGGGAACATGCAGAATTTGCCGGGCAAAACGGCGTTCATAACCGGTGGTGCCAGCGGAATCGGGCTGGGAATCGCCAAGGCCGCGCTGCGCGCCGGAATGAACGTTGTCATCGCCGATATCCGCCAGGATCACCTCGATTCCGCCAGCGCCGAACTGGATGGCGGCGCGCGCGTGCTCGCCCTGCAACTCGACGTCACCAACCGCGCCGACTATGCCGCCGCAGCCGATGCGGCAGAGGCCCGCTTCGGGGCGATCCACCTGCTGGTCAACAACGCCGGGGTGGCCGTGGTCGGCCCGACCGAACTTGCGACCTTTGCCGACTGGGACTGGGTCATGGGCGTGAACCTTGGCGGCACGGTCAACGGTGTGGTCACGATCCTGCCGCGCATTCTGGCGCACGGGCAAGGCGGCCATATCGTCAACACCGCGTCGATGTCAGCGCTGGTGCCGGTGGGCGGCACCGCGATCTATTCGTCGGGCAAGGCCGCGGTCACCGCAATGATCGAATGCATGCGCCCCGAACTGGAGCCGCGCGGCGTGATCTGCTCGGCCTTCTGCCCCGGCGCGGTGCAATCGAACATCGCCGATGCCGGCAAGACCCGCCCCGCCGACCTTGCCGAAACCGGCTATGCCGAGGCGGACAAGCGCCGTCAGGCGGGCGGCAACTTGTTCCACTTGTACCAGACCAAGGAGGAAGTGGGCGAACGTGTGCTGCAGGGCGTGCTCAACGACGAGTTGTACATCCTGACCCATTCCGAATTCCTCGACGGAGTGCGCGAGCGGGGCGAAGCGACGACCGCAGCGGTGCAGACCCACTTGCCCGAAAACCCCGACTACAAGGCGACCTTCGCCATGCTGTTCCGCAACCCCTCGATCACCGCCGAGATCGACCGTCAGAACGCGCTCAAGGCCGCCCGCCTTGCAGGAGAGGCCGCATGAAGGACTTTGCAGGACGCACCGCCTTCGTCACTGGTGGCGCCAATGGCGTCGGCATCGGGCTGGTCCGCCAGTTGCTCAACGAAGGCTGCAAGGTCGCGATTGCCGATATCCGGCAGGACTCGATCGACAAGGCGCTGGCCAGCCTCGACAACCGCGAAGTCATGGGCGTGCAGCTTGACGTTGCAAGCCGCGACGGGTTCAAGGCCGCCGCCGATGAGGTGGAGGCCAAATTCGGCCCCGTTTCGATCCTGTGCAACAACGCCGGGGTCAACTTATTCCAGCCGATCGAGGAAAGCACCTTCGACGATTGGGACTGGTTGATGGGCGTCAACCTCAATGGCGTGATCAACGGGGTAATGACTTTCGTGCCGCGCATGGTGGCGCGGGTGAAGGCGGGCGAGCAGAAGGGCGGCCACGTGGTCAATACCGCCTCGATGGCCGCCTTTCTTGCCGCCGGAACGCCCGGCATCTACAACACCACCAAGTTCGCGGTGCGCGGGCTGTCGGAATCGCTGCACTATTCGTTGCTGCAATACGGCATAGGCGTGTCGGTGCTGTGTCCGGGGCTGGTCAAAAGCTACATCTACGCCAGCGACGACATCCGCCCCGATGCGCTGAAAGGCGCAATGAAGCCGGTCGATACTGCTGCGGTGGAGCGCCTTGCGGGCGTGCACGAATTCGGCATGGAGCCCGATGTGATCGGCGCCCGCGTGATCGAGGCGATGCGCGCCAACCGACTGCACATCTTCAGCCATCCGGACCACAAGGAAGAACTGCGCCAGATCTTCGCCGAGATCATCGACGAATATCAGGACTACCCCAAAGACCCGGGATTCGATCAGCGGGTGGCCTTCGAGAAGTACCGCCACGATGCTTTTGCAGCGGCCCGTCAGAAATCGCGCGAGGCGGACTTCTAAGCGCTCAGGCGCTCAGGCGCTCAGGCGAAGCCCAGCAGGATGGCAAGAGTCTGCTCGGGCTGGTCGCCCATCACGTCGTGGCTGGCTGCGGCCTCGTGGTAGTCCCAGCCAGCTTCCACCGACACGCGGTCACGGAACTGCCGGAACGGCGTGGGCTCCCATGCGTTGGCGAAAATATAGACGCGCCGTGCGACTTTCGCTTCCTCCCCGGTGAAGCGCACGGCTTCGAGCAGGGTCAGCAGCGGATGCGGTGTCAGGATCGGCGCCTCAAGCCCCGGAAGCGGGGCAACCGCGCCGGGGCTGAACTTCTGGCTGCCGATGTAGTGATCGTGCTCGAATGCGCCCGTCAGATCCCATAGCGACTGGCCATCGCCCGGCAGGAACGCATCGATATAGACCAACGCGTCGATCCGCGCGCCAAGCCGCGTGGCAACACCGGTCACCACCATGCCGCCATAACTGTGCCCGGCCAGCACGAAGCGATCGAACCCGGCCGCCTCGATCTGCGCCACAACGTCGTCGACATGCGTGGCCAGCGTGATGCCGGGATGGAACGCATCCTTGCGCGCGCCAAGGCCGGTCAGGTCGGCCACAACCACGCGGTGCCCGGCGGCGCGCAAGTCGGCGGACAAGCGGTCAAAGGCCCAGCCACCGCCCCATGCGCCATGAACCAGCACGTAATCGGTCATGCGTTTATCCCGTGCTTGCGGTTGTAATCGCCGATCCATTCGACCGTCTTGCGCAGGCCCCCGAACGGATAGAAATGCAACCGCACCCGGCCATGCTCGGCGCCAAGACCCTGCGCAAAAGCATCGACCAACTTGTCGGGTCCGGCGCTGCCGAGCAGGTTGGTCACCGATATGCCGTACTTGCGCAGCACCGAAGTTGAGGCGCCCACGCCGCAGCGCGCCGCAAACGCCAGCAACCGCTTGATCCCGGCTGGCCCCGGCACACCGATCCGCACCGGCGCATCGATCCCGCGCGCGCGCAATTCCTTGAGCCAGGCGAGGAAGGCATCGGGATCGAACCCGAACTGGGTGACGATCAGCGGCGCCATGCCGCGCGCCGAGATATCGGCAACCTTCTTTTCCAGCACGGCCCAGCATTCGGCCACGGACATGTTGGGATGCCCTTCCGGGTGGCCACCGACGCCGATGGCCTGAATTCCCGCACGTTCGAACGCGCCGGTGGCGATCAGGGCCGAAGTGTCGAAATAGGGACCGACCGGCTCGGGCGGATCGCCCGCCACGATGAAGCAGCGCCGCACCCCAGCCTGCTCGACCACCGCGCGCAGATAGCCTTCAAAGTCGTCCTCGGACGTGATGCGTCGCGCCGAAAAATGCGGCATCGGCTCAAAACCAAGCTCGCGCACGGCAATGGTCGCGGCCACGCGTGCGGCAACATCCTCGCCGGGCAGGAACGTGACGGCGACGGGGGTTTCAGCCGGAATGAGCGGAGCCGCATCGCGCAGGCTCGCCTCATCCTTGGCGGTCATTTCAAGCGAGAAGCCGTCGGTGATTCCGGCCGGTTCCTTGTCCCAGTTGGGATGGATCTGCGGTATGGCCATTGCGGCTCTCCTCTCCCCGGAAAACCCCCTCCCCGTTCGATTCGGGCCCGTTCGATTCGGGCCCGTTCGATCCGGGCCCGTTCGATCCGGGCCCGCCTGCTCGGGGAGGGGTGATCTTGCTTCAGCGACCCGTGCGCCAGCCTTCGGCATAAGCCTCACGCGCGACGCGGCTATAGGGCACCGACGAGACGATGGCGCGGACCTCGATCTGCTTGTGCGGCTCCACCGTGGTCTTGCGCGTGCCGCCGTTCTCTTCGCCCCAGACCACGCGCACTTCGGTGCCGACCGGGATTTCCGGGTCGACCGTGGCGAGGCTGAGCGCCTGCTTTTCGTTGTAGGAATAGCCGGTGAACATCGACAGGCCGACCGTCTTTCCGCCCGCATCGACGACGCGGTCATAGTTGGACGACGCATAGTTGGCCAAGGGCACGTCGAAGAACTTGTACTGTTCGCCATCGGGGTTGAACAGCGAAGCCGTGATCTTGGCCATGTCCTCGGGGTTCCACGCCAGCGTCACCTTCTTGCGCTGCTCGGCTGGGTTAAGTGCTTCAAGCGCCTCGCGTCCGTGGAAGTCATGGTCGAACTTGACGAACGAGCCATAGCCCAGTTCCCACGGGTTGAGGTAGTAGTCCTCGATGTTGTCCGACACGAACGAGCCGCCGATCGAACCGGTCGCTTCGTAGCTGTCGGCACCAAGCCATTCGCGGAAGCCCTTGAGCTTTTCACCGGTATAGATGGCGGGCAGCGGCGAGGGAATCCAACCCGATTCCAGCGTGTTCGACGGGTAAGCGCGGCTGCCGCAAGCAATCAGGCCGAATTCCTTGCCTGCTTCCAGAATGGCGGCGCGGATTTCTTCCTGTTCGGCGTAAGGCCCCCAGATTTCAAGGCCCGGCGCGCCCGACATGCCATGGCGCAGCGTGCGCACGGTCTTGCCGGCAATGTTCATCGTGCTCATGTTGAAGAACTTGAGCTGCTCCAGCGGCCCGCCGTGGAGCTTTTCGATCACCGCCCACGCGTTGGGGCCCTGAATCTGGAAGCGCCATTCCTTGCGGGTGACAGGCTTGCCCATCGGCCGCATCGGCGAACGATCGTCCAGCTCGATCTCCACGTCATAGCCGCCGGTTGCCGCGTGATAGCGCAGCCAGTTCGATGCGGGCGCGCGGCCGACGTAGGTGAACGACTGCTCTTCTTCCCAGAAGATGATGCCGTCACCGATGACATGGCCATAGGGCGTGGTCGGCACGTATTGCTTGGCCTTGTTGACCGTCCAGCCCTTCGAGCTGTTGATCATCGTGTCGGATAGCAGCTTGGCCGCGTCCTTGCCGCGAATGTACAGGTTCACCATGTGGTGTGACTGGTCGAACAGCACGGCGCTGTGTTGCCATGCCCACTGCTCCGACCGCCAGTTCGAGAACTCCGGCGCGACCACCGGATACACATAGGCGCCGAGCTGCGAGTTGCGCAGCAATTCGACGATGTTGCCTTGTTGGGCAAGAAGCTGGTCAAGATTGGCGGCGGACATTTTTCCCTCTCCGGCAGCGTTGCAATTTGTATGCAACACATACTATGAATTGGGGCAAGCGCAAACGAAAAGTGACCGGGTGCCCTGCCATCCGGCAAACAGGAGAGCTGTCTGTGCCAGACGTGAAAAACCCCACCGATTACCAGATCCTCGCGCTGTCATGCCGCGATCAGCCCGGAATCACCGCCGCCGTGACCGGATTCCTGTCGCGTGCGGGCGCCAACATCGTTGAGGCCAAGCAGTTCAACGATCAGGAAGAAGGCACTTTTTTCATGCGTGTGGAGTTCGATCCGCGCGATGGCGATCCTGCACAATTGCGCGCTGACTTTGCAGCAGTGGCGCAGCAATTCGGCATCGAATGGACGCTCCGTGCCAAGGGTGCAAAGCGCAAAGTGCTGCTGCTGGTCAGCAAGTTCGACCACTGCCTTGGCGATCTGCTCTATCGCCACCGAATCGGTGAACTGCCGATGGACGTCGTCGGAATCGTCGGAAACCACCCCAAGGAGGCGCTGGCGATCAGCCTGATGGGCGATATTCCCTATCACCACTTCCCGATCACCAGGGACACCAAGCCCGAACAGGAAGCGCGCATCAAGCAGGTGGTCGACGATACCGGCGCCGAACTGATCGTGCTGGCCCGCTACATGCAGATTCTGTCGGACGATCTGGCCGGGTTCCTGACGGGCCGCTGCATCAATATCCACCACAGCTTCCTGCCCGGCTTCAAGGGCGCCAAGCCCTATCATCAGGCCCATGCGCGCGGGGTGAAGATGATCGGCGCGACCGCGCACTATGTGACCGCCGATCTCGATGAAGGTCCGATCATCCACCAGGACGTCGAAGCCATCAGCCACGCCGACCGGCCCGACGAACTGGTGCGCAAGGGCCGCGACATCGAACGCCGGGTACTGGCCGAGGCGGTGCGACTGCATCTGGCCGACCGCGTGCTGCGCAATGGCAGCAAGACCGTGGTGTTCCGCGACTGACGCGGCGATTTTCCGGCTCCGGACGAACGCTCGTCCGGAGCCGGACAATCAGGGGATCGCGTCGATCAAGGCACTCGCCAGCGATTCGGGCCGCGACAGATAGGGGCTGTGATCGGCCCACAAGGATACGATCCGCGCACCCGGAAGCGCTTGTTGCATCCGCCGCTGGCTGGTGATCGGGATGGTCCGGTCCTCGGTGCACTCGATATAGGTGCGCGGCACTGACCCGAACCGCTCGTCCGTCAGCCGCAACGGGGTGGAGCGCACTCCATGCGGCTCGGCCAGCAGCCGGGGCAGGATCGCAGCCACTTCATCGGCCGGAGACAGTTGCGCGAATACCGGCGCTGCTCCCGCCGGATCGACGACCGTGGCGACGCCATCGTGGATCTTGTGAATGATGGCGTCGAAGGCGGGGTTCGGGCCTTCCTGTTCCTTGAATTGCGCGCGTGACATGCCGTCGGGCAGCATCATCGCGCAAATGTAGACCAGCGCGTCCATCGCCTGCGGGTCGCGTTCGGCAGCGGTACTGATGACCAGCCCGCCCCGGCTGTGCCCCGCCAGCACGACCGGCGCGCCACCGAGTTCCGCCTTCAGTTCCCGGCAATGCTGCGCAGCAAATTCACCCCAGCCGTCCAGCGTGACCGCCGCCAGTTCCTCGGCCGTCCCCCCCATTCCCGGCAAACTCGGCGCACGCACGGTATGTCCGCGCGCAGAAAGGATCGCGGACAGCCGGTCAAAGCACCAGCCGCCGTGCCAAGACCCATGGATCAGCACGAAGCCTGCCATCAGCGCACGTGTCCGGTCCAGGTGCGCAGGCCCGGTGCTGTGCGATCCTCGCCCTTCAGCGCGGCCGCAACGCCCGGTCGCGCCGACATCCGATCGCGCCATTCGACCAGTCGCGGCGCGCGGACAGCGATCTCCAGTTCGGGAAACATGCGTTCGACCATCATGCCGCAATGCGAATAAAAGTTGATGTCGGCGAGCGTGTAGCCGTCACCCGCCAGCCATGCGGTATCGCCAAGCTGGCGCTCGACCTTGTCGACAGCATATTCGATCTTGGCGGTGGCGTTGGCCAGATCGGCCTCGGAAAAGCCCGAGCGCGCCGTCGCCCACTTCTTGCGCTGATCGGGCAGCGGGATGTTTTCGAGCAGCTTCTCGAACTCGCCGCTCTCGACATTGCGCGCGATCACCCCGACCATCCGGTGCCAGCCGTGCATCGACACGAAGTTCATAACATGCTCGTCGATGAACTTGTTCCAGTAGCGCATTCGTGATGCGCCCAATGGATCGCGCGAACGCAACGGCCCGTCAGCAGGTTGGGCGTCGGGAAAGGCATCTTCCAAGTATTCGTTGATCACGGTGGTGTGCGTGATGATGGTGCCGTCGTGGTCGAGCACGGGCACCTGCCCCTCGGGATTGATCGCCACGAACCACGGCTGGTGCTGCTCGAACTTGTGCAGATCGACATAGACGCTTTCGTACTCAAGTCCCTTTTCCTTCAGTGGAATCATCGACTTGAGCGAATTGGCCACCGGTTCGGCATGAAAATAGCGCAAGGCCATGGCATCCCCCTTTGTTGTGTGATGTCAGCGTGGAATCATCGTGCCCAGCAGGCCGCCATCGACCGCGACCGCTTGCGCGGTGACATGGGCAGCAAGATCCGACAGCAGGAAGGCGGCAACCGACGCCGCCTCGTCTGCCGAACCGATCCGCCCCATCGGCACCGTCGCCCCCATCCGCGCGGCAATGTGTGCCGGGTCATCGCCCAACTGGTGCAGCATCGGCGTTTCAATGAAGCCGGGCAGCAGGCAGTTGACGCGCACATTGTGTGGCGCGGCCTCCACCGCCGCAGCCCGCGCAAGGCCGAGCACTGCATGCTTCGACGCGACATAGGCCGGGTTCATCGGCAAGCCACGCTCGCTGGCAAGGCTTCCAGTGACCAGAACGCTGCCTTGCCGCGCCGCGATCATGCCCGGCAGAACCCGCCGCAGCAGGCGGAACACTGCCGTTACATTTGTGCGCATAACCGCCTCGAACACGTCGTCCGGGCAATCGACCAGCGGCCCGAACGTGCCGCCGGTTCCAGCGTTGGCAAAGGCGTGGGTGACCCTGCCATAGATGGCTTCGGCCGCATCGACCGCAGCATCGAACGCCGCTGGATCACCGACATCGGCGGCGAAGGCATGCGCCTTGCCCCCTGCTGCCTCGATCGTGTCAACCGCCTCGGCCAGCTTGCTCGCATTGCGCGCCACCAGCGAAACATGCGCGCCATACCCGGCAAGCCGTTGTGCCGTGGCCAGCCCGATCCCGGTCGAAGCGCCTGTCACCAATACGTGGGCGCCAGTAAAGTCCATCAGCCCAGACCGAGCACGCGGACGGCATTATCCTTCATGATGCCGGGCAACACATCGTCGCGAAATCCGACCTGCTTGGCCGCGTCGATCCACTTTTGCGGGTGGATCAGCGGAAAGTCGCTGCCGAACAGCATCTTCTTGCGCAGTTGCGTGTTGGCATACTGGATGATCTGGGGCGCGAAGTATTTGGGACTCCAGCCCGACAGGTCGATGAACACGTTGTCCTTGTGCAGCGCCATCGACAGGCTTTCGTCGACCCATGGCCAGCTTGGATGCGCCAGGATGATCTTCATGTCGGGAAAATCGACCGCGACATCGTCGACCAGCATCGGCTGACCGTACTTCAACCGCACCCCGCCGCCGCCGCGCATGCCCGTACCCATACCCGAATGGCCGGTGTGAAAGATCGCGGGCAACTTGTATTCGTTGATCACCTCATAGATCGGGTAGCCGACTTGGGCGGCCGGTTCGATGTTCTGCATGATATGATGGAACTTGAACCCGCGCACCCCGTGGTTCTCGACCAGATCTCGGGCCTCGCGCGCACCAAGCTTGCCCTTGTGCGGATCGATCGAGGCAAAGGGGATGCAGATATCGTCATGCTTTGCCGCAAATTCGGCGATTTCATAGTTCGACAGCCGCTTGGCGCCAATCCCGCTTTCGCAATCGACGGTGAAAAGGCAGAACGCAATCTGTTGTTCGCGGTAGATCTCGACGATCTCGGGCATCTTTGGGCGTTCACGCGGCGCCTTGAAATAGGCCGAGGCGGCATCGAAGAACTTGCCCATCACCGGATCTTCGGGGTCGTGGCACGACACTTCGGCGTGCACATGGACGTCGATGGCAGAAATGCGGGTCAGGTCGATGGGCATGCGGGGTCACTCCGTCTGGTTCGCTATCGTTCCACAGTGTTCGAGCGAAGAAGGGGGACCGAAGTCAATCCCCCTTCCCCCCTGTCACAGCTGGACGATGACGGTCTTGGTCTCGAGGTAGGCCTCGATCCCGGCGCGGCCCTGTTCGCGCCCGATACCCGATTCCTTGTAGCCGCCGAACGGCAGCGCGGCATCGATCACCGCGTGGCAGTTACCCCAGACAGTGCCCGCCTTGATCTTCGATGCGAGCTTGTGCAGCGCGGCGACGTCGCGCGTCCACACCCCGGCGCCAAGGCCGAAGGCGGTGTCGTTGGCCATCTTGGCAACTTCATCGAGATCGTCGAAGCGCTGTGCAACGACCACGGGCCCGAAGATTTCCTCGCGAACCACGCTCATTTGCGGGTTCACGTTCACCAGCACGGTGGGGTTGACGTAGTAGCCATCCGCGCTCGGGGCATCGCCACCGATTGCCACACTGGCGCCATCGCGCTTGCCGGCCTCGATATAGCCGAGCACGCGGTCGTACTGCTCCTTCGACACCAGTGGACCGGTGTGGCCGGTCGGGTCGAGCGACGGACGCGGCGCCCAGAAGCTTGATGCCTCGGCCACGCCTTCGATCACCTGGTCGAAGATCGAGCGGTGCGCGAACAGGCGCGATCCCGCCACGCAAACCTGGCCCGAATTGAAGAAGATCGCACCGGCAGCACCCGGCGCAGCCACCGCCACATCGACATCGGGCATGACCACCACCGGCGACTTGCCGCCCAGTTCAAGCGTCACGTGCTTGAGCGTTGCAGTGGCGTTGCGATTGATCAGCTTGCCGATCTCGGTCGAGCCGGTGAAGGCAATCTTGTCGACATCGGGATGCTTGACCAGATGATCGCCCGAGATGTGGCCATAGCCGGTGATCACGTTGAACACGCCGGCCGGAAAGCCTGCCTCGACGATCAGATCGGCCAGACGCAGTGCAGTCAATGAAGTCTGCTCGGCCGGCTTGAGCACCAGTGTGCAGCCTGCCGACAACGCTGGCGCGACCTTGAGCGTGGCCATCAGCAGCGGGAAGTTCCACGGCACGATCTGGCCGCAGACGCCCACCGGCTCCTTCAGGGTGTAGGTGAAGAACGCGCCTGCCGGGATCGTATAGGGCGCCGTCGTCTCGCCGCCGGTCTTGCTGGCCCAGCCGGCCATGAAGCGCAACTGGCTGATGGCACCCGGAATGTCGACGGCGGCCGCCATCGTCTTGGGCTTGCCATTGTCGATCGCTTCCAGCTCGGCGAACTCATCGGCGTGGGCTTCGAGCAGGTCGGCCAGACGGTTGATGATACGTTCGCGCGCCATCGGCGGCAGGCCAGACCAGCGACCATCGTCGAACGCGGCGCGCGCGGCGGCGACCGCCCGGTCAACGTCGGCAGGCGAAGCATCGGCAACATGGCTGACGATCTTGCCGCTCGACGGATCTTCGACCTCGATCACCTCGCCGTGCGTCGAATCGACCCACTGGTTGTTGATGAAAAGCTGCGGCTTGCGGGCCAGCGCCTTTTGCGCGGCAGGCGAGTAGGCAAGCTGCTGGTAGCTGATGGAAGCCAGTTCGTTCATGGGTCATCCTTTTCCGCAGGGTTGATGCCGTAGCACCGCTTTGCTTTGTCCCGAGGCTCGCCCCGAGTAACGCCAAAGTTCTATTTGTAGGTCTTACTTACAAAAAATCCGGACGCTTGCAACCGGAAACCGGTTGGCAAAAACGTTCCCCCTCCCGCAATCGCGCTGCCCATGCGGGCAACCCTGCCGGGTCGGCGCCGCACCTTGCGATGCTGCAATGCAGCGAACGAATGGCCGCTCCATCCTAACATATGTGATTTATTTGCCGCACTCACCGGACGTTTTTCGAGTCCGTTCGAGCACGCTTGCAAACCGCGAATCTGTATGCATTACTAACGGTCGCAAGCTGGAACCTCGAAGTTCCGGCGGCTTGAGAGGGGATTGCTATGATCAGGTTCACCACGACGCGGCGTGTGCGCCGCGCGCTGTTCGCGGGTGTGTCGGCATGTGCCGCGCTTGCCGCAACACCCGCACTGGCTGCGCCCGCCGAAGAGGCATCGGCCACCGATGCCGACACTGGCAACAACACCATTCAGGAAATCATCGTCACCGCGCAGTTCCGCAACCAGAAGGTGCAGGACACGCCGCTGTCGATCACGGCGGTCGATTCCGCGCTGCTCACCTCGCGCAACCAGACCGACCTGTCGCAAATCGCCGCGCAGGCCCCCAACGTGACGCTGAACGCCATGGGCGGCGCTTATGGTTCTTCGCTCGGCGCATCGATCCGTGGCATCGGCCAGTTCGACTTCAACCCGGCCTATGAGCCGGGCGTGGGCATGTACGTCGACGATGTCTATTATGCGACGCTGACCGGCGGTATCTTCGACTTGCTCGATCTCGACCGCGTCGAAGTGCTGCGCGGGCCGCAAGGCACGCTGACCGGCCGCAACGCCATCGGCGGCGCTATCAAGCTTTTCTCGAAAAAGCCGACCGACAGCAATTCAGGCTCGATCGATCTCGTCTATGGCAGCCGCCAGCGGACCGACCTGCGCGCCAGCGCCAACTTCGTGCTGGCAGACGGCCTGTATGGCCGTGTTTCGGGCGTGTACAAGCACCAGAATGGCTATGTCGACCAACTCGACTATGGTTGCGTCTATCCCAACAACACACAAGGCATAGGCGCGCGTCCCAGCACCGGTCAGGGCTGCCTGATCGACAAGCTTGGCGAGAAAAACTACGCCGGCGTCCGGGCAGCGCTGCGCTACAACCCAAGTGATTCCGTCGACTACACCGTCACTGGCGACTACACTTACGAAAACCGCACGAATGCGGCGGAAGTACTGACGACGGCGGACCCGACGAAGGTCAGCCCGACGTACCTGTGCGGCCGGTTCTGCACGTTCGCCAACTTCTATGCCGCCGGCAACACCCCGCCCCCGGGCCTGTCGATCCCCGGACCATGGGGTCAGGTCAAGGACGGCTATTCGATGCCGAACCACACCAAGTTCACCGGATGGGGCGTTTCGGGCAACGGCACGTTCAAGCTGAGCGACACCTTCAACATCCAGTCGATCACGGCCTATCGCGAATACCGTCAGGAATGGGGCACCGACGACGATTTCACCCCCGACAAGAATATTCTTGGCCAAGGCTTCAACGATCTGAAGTTCTGGTTCTTCAGCCAGGAACTGCGCTTCAACGGCAAGATCGGTGACATGATCGATTTCACGTTGGGCGGCTTCTATTCCGACCAGCGCTCGACCTATTTCACCCGGCAGGACATCCACTACATCGCACCGGGGCTGAACTTCCAGTTCCTCGGCAACGATCCGGTCAACGCCAACAGCAAGGCCGCTTTCGGCACGGTGTTCGTCCGCCCAATCGAAGGCCTGACCCTGACCGGCGGCTTGCGCTACACCAAGGAGCACAAGGACTATACCTTCGTGCGCAAGAACTTCGACGGCACCCCATCGTACTTCCTCGGCGCGCTCGACGGCGTGACCGCAAAGTACGATGGCGATCGCCTCGACTGGCGCCTGTCGGCCGACTATCGCTTCTCGCCCGAGGTGCTGGCCTATGTGACAGTCGGCACCGGGTTCAAGGGCGGCGGCGTCACCGCTCGCCCGTTTGACGCCGCGCAAGCGCTCAACGGCAGCTTTGGCCCGGAAACGGTCGTCGCCTATGAAGTGGGCGTCAAGACCGACTTGTTCGATCGCCGCTTGCGGATGAACCTGTCGGGCTTCATCAACGACTACAAGGACGTCCAGCTTCCGCTGATCACGTGCGCATCGCTCGGGTCGAACGCACCATGCGGTGCCCGCCAGAATGCGGGCAGCGGCAAGATCAAGGGCGTCGAACTTGAAGTGAATGCGCGGCCTGTCGAGGGCCTCGATTTCGACGGTTCGGTCAGCTACCTGACCGGCGACTGGAACAAGATCGATCCTCGCGTCGGCAATGCCTATTTGCTGTCTGATCCGATCGTGACGCCGAAGTGGAAGTGGAGTGCCGGGGTGCAATACCGCGCCGAACTGGGCAACTCCGGTTCGCTGACCCCTCGTCTCGACGCCAGCTTCACCGGCAAGACCAGCGCCGGGCGTCTGGTCGGCGGTGGGCCGATCCAGTATTTTCAATCCTACACCATCGCCAACGCCCGCCTGACCTGGCGCAACAAGCCCGAGGATCTGTCGGTCTCGCTGGAGGTGCAGAACCTGTTCGACAAGTATTACAATCCCTATCGTTTCGCCGCCGTTTATGCGTTCACTGGCACGATCTACAGTCAGGTGGGCAAGCCGCGCGAATGGGGGATCACCGTCAGCAAGAAGTTCTGATCTCGGCTGAACGGCCGAAACGACTTCATGCAATGGATGGGGGCAGTCCTAACCGGGCTGCCCCCGTTGCGTTGTACCGACAGGATCATGATCCCCCGGCGCCGGAGCGCTTGCCCAAACGCTATCATTTGTTAAGATGGAGCCAGAGCCGAATCCGGCCATCGATGGGAGAACAAGCCGATGCCCCTGCTGCCCCAAGGCGTTACCATCGCCAATCCTGAAAGCCTGTTCATCGGCGGGCGCTGGGTTCGAGCGCACAGTGGCCGCCTGATCGAACTGGTCTCGCCCGATACCGAGCAAGTCGTCGCGCGCGTAGCAGAAGCCGACGAGGCCGACATGGACGCAGCAGTTGCCGCTGCGCGCGATGCCTTTGACAACGGCCCCTGGCAGACCACGCCCCCGGCTGAACGGATCGCCACCTTCCGCCGCATGGTGACACATCTGGAAGGCCGGGTGCCCGAACTGGCGCGCGCGTGGAGCGCACAGATGGGCGGTCTTGCCAGCTTTGCTGGGCCAATGCACGCTGGCGGAGTAGCCGCGCTGCACCAGATCGCCGGCTTTGCCGAAGCCTTCGCCTTTGTCGAACAGCGCCCGACCCATGCTGCCGCCGCCGCCCTGATCGCGCACGAGCCGGTCGGCGTTGTCGCCGCGATCGCGCCGTGGAACGGGCCCTTCGGAATCATGGCCAACAAGGTCGCCTATGCACTGCTGACCGGCTGCACCGTAATCATGAAGCCCTCACCCGAAACGCCGCTCGAAGCCTACATCATCGCCGAAGCGGCGGAGGCTGCGGGCATTCCGGCGGGCGTGGTCAATCTGGTCACCGGCCACCGCGAGGCAAGCGACCACCTTGTCTGCAACGAGGGCATCGACAAGGTCAGCTTCACCGGATCGACGCTGGCCGGCAAGCGCATCGCTACGGTCTGCGCCGGACGGATGGCGCGCTGCACGCTGGAATTGGGCGGCAAGTCCGCCGCCATCCTGCGCGATGACTTTGCCATCGACCATGCCGCCAAGCTGCTGACCGGCACGATCACGCTGATGAGCGGACAAGTCTGCGCCATGCTCAGCCGGGTGATCGTGCCGCGCCACCGCCACGATGAACTGGCCGCCGCCATCGCCACCGAGATGAAGCAAGTACGCATCGGCCACAGCGATGATCCCACCGCACAACTCGGTCCGGTGGCGATGAAGCGCCAGTTGGAGCGTATCGAGGGTTATATCGAGGAAGGTCGGCGAACGGCAACGCTCGTTAGCGGCGGGCAACGGCCATCGCATCTGAATGTCGGGTACTTCATCGAGCCGACGCTGTTCGCCAACGTCGATAACAGCAGCCGTATCGCGCAGGAGGAGATCTTCGGCCCGGTGCTAAGCCTGATCCCCGCCGATGACGAAGAGGACGCGATCCGCCTCGCCAATTCCAGCGCTTATGGCCTCAACGGCTCGGTGCTGACCCACGATGCGCAGGCCGCCTATCGCATCGGTCGGCGCATCCGCACCGGCGGCTTTGGCCAGAACGGCTTGCGGATGGACTTCGGCCTGCCTTTCGGCGGGTTCAAGCAATCGGGCATCGGACGCGAAGGCGGCCCCGAGGGACTGCTGCCTTATCTCGAAAGCAAGACAATGCTGCTCGACGGGGTGCCAGAAGCGCTTTGATGAGCAACCATTAGGCCTGACCGAAAACGACCGGATAGAGCGAACCCAGCAAAAGCAGTGCGGCGGTCACATTGAAGATTCGCAAACGGAGCTGGTCATCGAGAAACCGCCGCATCTGCACGCCGAGATAGGCCCAGGCGCTGACCGTGGGCAGGTTGATCGCGCCGAATACCCCAGCCACGATCAGCAGATTGCGCAGCGGGTTATCCTGCCCGACATAGGCAGAGCAGGCGGTCAGCGCCATCGTCCACGCCTTGGGGTTGACCCATTGGAACAGCGCTGCCTGCGTGAACGTCAGCGGCCGGGCCGTGGTGCCTGCGGCGGCGCGCACGGCGGGTGGAGCGGCGGTGGCGACCTTCACCGCGAGATAGGCAAGATAGGCCACGCTGCCCCACTTGAGCCCCGTGTAGAACACCGGAAACGCGGCAAAGAGCTGGCGAAGTCCGGCGCCAACCAGCACGATCATCAGCGTGAAGCCGATGGACACACCCAGCATGTGCGGGATCGTGCGTCCAAAGCCGAAATTGGTCCCTGATGCCATCAACATCAGGTTGTTCGGCCCAGGCGTGACCGAGGATACAAAGGCAAAGGCGGTTAGCGCCAGCAGAAGGTGTTCGTTCATGACCACGCAATATTAGCGCGATCGTGAGGACCGATCCTTGCAAAGATCGTGCATATGCTCCATGATTTGCAACATATGAGCGATCTGGATCAATTTGACCGCAAGATATTGCGCACGCTTTCCGGCGATGGCCGTCTCAGCAATGTCGAACTGGCGGCCGTGGTCGGACTATCGCCGTCAGCGTGCCTTCGCCGGGTACAGGCACTGGAGCGCTCGGGCGCGATTGCGGGATACCGCGCGGTCATCAGCCCGCAGGCGCGAGGCGTGGCTTTTTTGGCGTACATGACCGTCGGGCTGTCGCGCCACACCCGCGCCGAACAGGCCGCATTCGAACAAGCGATGCAACGCGCGCCCGAGGTGCGCGAATGCCATAACGTAACTGGCACCGTGGAATACCTGCTGCGGGTAGAGGCAGCGGATCTAGCCAGTTACAAGCACTTCCATACCGAAGTGCTGGGAGCGCTCGATCAAGTGGCGACCATCACATCCTATATCGTCATGGGCTCACCCAAGGACGAACGCGCCTGAGCATCCGTCGCGTTTACGCCCCGATCACCGCAACTCCAGCGACCCACCATCGACGTAAAGATCGACTCCGTTGATGAAACTGGCCTCGTTGCTCGCCAGAAACAGCGCCGCATTGGCCACTTCATCGGACGTGCCCATCCGTCCCATCGGAACGACGGTGGCAAAGAAATCCTGCAAGCCGCTGATTTCCTCGGCGCTTGAATCGCGTTTGAAGATTTCGGTGTCGGTGGGGCCGGGGCTGATCATGTTGACGCGGATGCGCCGGGGCAGCAGTTCCTTGGCGAGGATGCGCACCACCGCGCGCAGGCCCGCCTTGGCAGCCGCATAAGCGACATTGCCGGGCACCGCCGCGACGGAGCCAATCGATCCGGTGACGACGATCGCCCCGCCATCGGCCATGTGCGGCAGGGCCGCCTGCATGGCAAAGAACGCCCCTTTCAGGTTCACGTCGTGGATGCCATCCCAGAACGGCTCGGTCACGTCCGCCACCGGTGCGAACCCGCCGACGCCGGCGTTGACGAACAGCACGTCGATCGGCCCAAGTTCGGCCGCCACCCGTGCCAGCGTGTCGCAGGTGGCGGCAAGATCGCCCATGTCGCTTTGCAGGGCCAGCGCGCCGGTTTCGCGCGCCGCCTGTGCCAGAGTGGCGGCGTTGCGTCCGGTCAATGCCACCTTCGCGCCTTCGGCCACGAAACCCCGCGCCGCCGCCAGTCCGATACCCGCATTGCCGCCCAGAACGACGACGATCTTGCCCGCAAAGCGCATGGCGCCCGATCCTTCAGAACATGGTGTTGGTGTTGGCGCTGGTTTCGGGCACCGGCTGCAGTACGTCCCAATGCTCCATGACCTTGCACCCTTGCACGCGGAAGATGTCGACCACCGCAAAGCCACGCTTTGCCGCCGCATCACCGGCTTCGTCCCAGCCATGGCTGTGAACCGACACCAGATTGCCGTCGGCGATGATCCTGCGAATATCGGTTTTCTGGCCGGGATTGGCGTTCACGAACCCTTCGAGGAAGCCGATCGCCGCGTCGCGCCCGGTCTTGGCATAGGGGTTGTGCTGGATATAGCTCGGATCGACCCAGCGCTCGAACGCAGAGCGCACTTTCTTCTCGATGTAGAATTCGTGCATGAATTGGGTGACGACCTGCTTTGGCGTGAGCTTGCAGGGTGCTGCTTGGGCAGTTGCCGGCAGCAGCGCGGCCAGCACGGCAAGAACGACAAGACGCATCGCTGATTTCCTTTCAGAACATCGAGTTGGGATTGACCGGGTCGGCAGGGATTTCCTGGAGCACATCCCAATGCTCGACAATCATGCCATCTGCCAGACGAAATATATCCACTACCGCGATGCCGGGATCGCCCGGAAACCGCACGACATGGACATGCACGACCACATGGTCGCCATCGGCAAAGCTGCGATGGATGGTCTGGCGCGCGTCGGGTGAATCGAGCCGCCGTGCATCGAGCCAGTCCTTGAGCGCCTGCACCCCCGGCTCGGCGAGCGAACTGTGCTGGATATAGCCGGGCGCGATGAACTCATCGACCCGGCTGCTGTCGAGCGCAATCAGGACGTGTTCGTACATCGCCAGCACGTGCGCCAGATTGGCCAGTTCTTGCGCCTCTCGCGCCATCGTCGCTTCTCCCATTCATGCCCCCTTGACGCGGAGCATTGTAACATTTGATAAGGTGTGTATCAGTCGGAACCGCGACTGCAAAGACAGATTCGGGAGAGAGAATGGACCGCTCGGCGCTTTATGCCGTGCTCGACGGCTACCTGGCCGCACTGGCCCAGCGCGACGCTGCGGCGGTGCGCTGGGCCGATGGAGCGCTGACTTCGGAAAACAACGTGATGCTGGCCATCGGCGACGGGCTATGGGGCACGATCGAGGACATCGGCAGCTATGCGCTGCGCTTTGCGGACCCTGCCACCAACCAGGTCGGCTACTTCGGCACAGTGCACGAACCGATCGAGGAATCGGCCTTTACCTTGCGTCTGAAACTGGATGACAGCGGCGCGGTGGTTGAGGCCGAAGCCTGCGTCGTCCGTCAGTCAGACAGCGGCATCAAGTTCGAGAACCCCGCCTATTGGACCAAGCCGATCCTTGAGGCCAACGCGACGGCACCGGTCGATCGCGCCGAGATGATCCGCCTGTCGAACGGCTATTTCGACACCCTGCAACTGAACGACGGAACCATCCACACCCGCTTTCACCCCGATTGCCAGCGCGTGGAGAACGGCGTCCAGACCACCAACAACCCGGACTTCGGCAAGATCGTCCCGGTTTCGGCGCTCGGTTGCGAAGAGCAGTTCCGCATGGGCAACTATCGCTATGACGACGAACTGCGTGCCCGCCGCTTTCCCTTGGTGGACGAGGAGCGCGGGCTGGTGCTGGCCTTCGGGTTCATCGATCATTCGGGGCGGCTCGACACCTATCAGTTGACCGATGGCCGCACGGTGAAAAGCCCGGTGCGGCGACCGCACAGCTTCTACATCAGCGAACTGTTCAAGATCGACCACGGCATGATCTGCCAGATCGAGGCGAACTTCATCACCGTGCCCTATCGCATGCCCTGCCCTTGGGATGCGCTGGCATGAAAGCGCTGGCAAGGCTTGGCCTCGCGGTCCTGTGCGCAACGAGCATCGTGGCGGCGGCCCCCGCGCCCGGCACAGGCCTTACCACCGGGGCCGGGACCAACTGGCCCAGCCCCGGCGGCGATGCGGGCAAGACCCATCATTCGACGTTGAGCCTGATCACGCCTGCCAACGTCGGCACGCTGGGGCTGGCGTGGCAGGCTGAACTTGGCACCATGCGAGGGCAGGAAGCCACCCCGGTGGTGATCGACGGGGTGCTCTATACCTCGGGCGTCGCGGGCCGCGCCTATGCCTTCAACGCGGCCACAGGCAAGCCGCTGTGGACCTTTGAGCCAGAAGTTGACCTGCAGGTCAATCGCACGGTCTGTTGCGACATGGTCAACCGTGGCGTTGCCGTGGCCGATGGCAAAGTGTTCGTCGCCACGCTGGATGGCTGGCTCTATGCCCTTAACGCCAAGACCGGCGCGGTGGTGTGGAAAACCGACTTCATCGAGGATCGCCACAAGGGCGACACGTCGACCGGCGCGCCCGAGATCGCGGGCGACGTGGTGGTCATCGGCATGAGCGGCGCCGAATACGACGTGCGTGGCTATGTCAGCGCGCTCGATCTCAAGACCGGCAAGCTGCGCTGGCGCTGGCACGTGGTGCCAAGCGATCCGAAACTGGGACCGCAGGAATCGCCCGAGCTCGAAGCCGCGCTCAAGACCTGGGATCCGGCCAGCCGCTGGGACATCGGCGGCGGTGGCGCACCGTGGGATGCGATTACCTTCGACCCGGAAACCGGCTATGTGCTGGTCGGCACCGGCAACGGCGGGCCTTACGCCACGTCGAAGCGCTCGCCCGCTGGCGGTGACAACCTCTACATCGGCTCGCTGGTGGCGCTCGATCCCAGAACCGGGCGGATGGTGTGGCACTATCAGGAAACGCCAAGCGATAACTGGGACTTCACCTCGACCCAGCCGATGATCCTGACGCATCTGAATGTCGATGGTCAGGAGCGGCCGGTGCTGCTGCACGCGCCCAAGAACGGCTATCTCTATGTACTGGACCGCCGCGATGGCAAGTTGCTGCGCGCCAATCCGATCGTGCGCACCAACTGGGCCACCGGCATCGACATGACCACCGGCAGGCCTCGGCTCAACCCGGCCGAAACCGACTATACCAACGGTCCGAAAATCGTGTTCCCCGCCACCACCGGCGCGCGCAACTGGCACCCGGCATCGTACGACCCGGCCAGCGGGCTTTATGTCGCCGCCGTGCTTGATATCGGCAACCTGATCTTCATGTCGCCGGGGCAAAAGCCGCACAAGGCACGCGGCCTGAACAACGATGCGGCGTTGATCTTCACCCCCGACGTCAAAGCCGCGCTCGATACGTTGCCCCCTGCGATGGCCGATGCAGTGCGCAAGCTGCCCGCTTACGCCGAAACGCTGCGCGATCCGGGCAAGGCGCAGATCCGCGCGCTCGACCCGTTGACCGGCAAGACCGTGTGGGCTGCCGATACGGCGGGCTGGCAGGACCGGGGCGGCGTGCTGACCACCGCCAGCGGCCTGACCATCCACGGCGACGTCGGCGGCAGGCTGGTCGTGCGCGAGACAAGCAGCGGACGGGTGCTCAAGCAGATTGAAACCGGCACCGCGATCATGGCCGCACCGATGACTTATACCGTCAACGGCGTGCAATACATCGCGGTGATGGCTGGCTGGGGTGGCGGCGGTTATCCTTTCGTACCGCGCTATTCGGCGACATATGCGCGCGGCAACATGAACCGGCTGCTGGTGTTCCGACTGGGCGGCAGCGCGGTCCGCGTTCCGCCGCTGCTGCCTGCGCTCGACGTGGCCCCTGCCCCACCCGCACAAGCCGCCAGCGTCACCCCCGCCACGATAGCGCGTGGTCAGGGCCTGTTCTTCGGTAACTGCGCCATCTGCCATGCCAACCAGCCGCGCTCGATCACCCCGGACTTGCGCCGGATGCAGCCGGATACGCACGCGCTTTTCCGCGAGATCGTACTCGGCGGCGCGCTGGTAAGTGGCGGAATGCCGCGCTGGAACGATATCCTTTCACCCGAAGATGCCGACGCCATCCACGCCTATCTGATCGACCAGCAGACCAAGACCCGGACCGACGAACTGGCCAAACGCGCCAAGGGTCTGCCGCTCGATGGGCCGAGCCTGACGATCCTGTCGAACTATTGATCCAACCCGACACGAACCAGAAAGACACCGCCATGGGAGAGCCTGCGCCATGCAGTTGAAACTGCCGCCCCGCACCAGTCCGAAGCAGTTCGACGCCGCGCTTGCCGCGTTTGCACGCGTGGTCGGCAAGGACTGGGTTCTGGCCAGCGACGCCGATCGCGACGCCTATTCCGACATCTATGCCCCCGGTTCGGCCGAGCCTTGGGCCTCATCCGCCGCAGTCGCGCCCGCCTCGGTTGACGAAGTGCGTGCGATCGTCCGGTTGGCCAACGAGCACAAAGTGCCGCTCTGGCCTGTCTCACGCGGCAAGAACCTTGGCTATGGCACCGCCGCGCCGCGCATGGCGGGATCGGTCGTGCTCGATCTTGGCCGGATGAACAAGATCATCGAGCTTGATGCCAGGCTGGCCTATGCCGTGCTGGAGCCGGGCGTCAGCTTTTTCGACCTTTATGAGGAGATCCAGCGCCAGAAATTGCCGCTGTGGCTGTCGGTTCCGGGCAACGCCTGGGGTTCGGTGCTGGGCAATGCCTTCGAGCACGGTATCGGCTACACCCCTTATGGCCTGCACGCGCGCAATCTGTGCGGGTTCGAGGTGGTGATGCCCGATGGCGATCTGGTGCGCACCGGCATGGGTGCGATGGCGGGCAACCATGCCTGGCACCTCCACCCGCTCAGCTATGGCCCGACGCTCGACCTTGCCTTCACCCAGTCGAGCCTTGGCGTCGTCACCCGCGCCGGGCTGTGGTTGCAACCGGCGCCGCCAAGCTCGCTCGAACTGGTGTTCGACATTCCCAACGAGGACGATATCGGCTGGGTGATCGACACCATCGCCCCGCTCAAGATTTCCGGGTTGGTCGACCAGAATGTGTTCATCCCCAGTTGGCTGGGCAAGATGGTGCTGAAAGGGCAGCGCGCGGACTTCTGGGACAAGCCCAGCGCCATCCCCGAATGGCGCGTTGCCGAACTGCTCAAGCAGTACAAGCTGGGCTACTGGCAGGTGGCACTGCGCTTGTATGGCGACGAAACCGTGGTCAAGGCCAAGGCCGATATCGTCAAGGCAGCGATGGCCCGCCATCTGGCAGCGCCGCCCGCCGAGCACTGGTGGCACGAGGGCGAGCCGATGAACGCCATCGACACCACCATGGGCGTACCCTCGGCGGTGCCCTTGCAGATGAGCGACTGGGTCGGTGGACGCGGCGCACACATGGGCTTTTCGCCGGTGGTGCCCGCCACCTCGGAGCACGTGCTGGGGCAGTTGAAGCGCAGCCGCAAGATCATCGCCGATCACGATGTCGACTTCTACGCCAGCTTCACCATCGGTGGGCGCTTTGCCACCAACATCAACATGCTGATGTACGATCGTGACCAACCGGCACAGATCGACAACATCAAGAAGCTGTTCAACGCGCTGATCGCGGGCACGGCGCAGGCCGGTTACGGCGAATACCGCACACACCTTGGCTGGATGGACACGGTGATGGATACGTACGACTTCAACGGCCACGCGCTGCGCCGCCTCAACGAGAAGATCAAGGACGCGCTGGATCCCAACGGGGTGATCGCGCCGGGCAAGCAGGGCGTATGGCCATCGGCCTATCGCGCGCATGCCAAGGAGGGCCGGGCATGAAGCGCCTGATCCTTGGCGTCGCGCTGACGCTCGTGCCCGCAGCGGTCGTTCTGGCCGATCCGCCGCCGCTGCCGCCCTACCAGATGCGTGCGTCTGCCCCTGCGGGTGACCGACTGGCAGTGGGTCGCGATGGCAAGGCCTTGTTCGAAAACCATTGCGGTTATTGCCACCTGACTTTCGGCATGGGCACCAACCTGCTGATGAAGCAAAGGCTGGCCATCGGTGCGCCACCGCAAAGTGCGCTGCTCGCCAACCGCGATGACCTGACCGCAGATTACGTGAAGGGGGTCGTGCGCATGGGCAAAGGCGCGATGCCGCAGCAAACCCGCGTGGATCTGACCGATGCCGAACTGGCCAGCGTTGCCGCTTACCTCGGGAGGGGCAAATGATCCGCACCGACCGGCGACGACTGTTGCAGGGCGCGGCGCTGGCAGGCGGCGCGCTGGGTCTTGGCAGTAGCGCGCGCGCCTTGGCCAGCGAGCCCGACCTGTTGGTGCATGACAGCGCTGTTCCGACAACCGCTGCACTCACCGCGCAACACCCGCTGGCACAGTGCATCGACATAGCCCGCGAACGCCACACCCGCTGGCAGGCGTTGCGCGGACACGACGGCAGCGCGCGCAGGATCGACGGACTGACCCGCTGGAGCGATTGGGTGGCCATTCGTGGCGAGCTGGAGCGACAAGGCTATCGCGTGGCCAGCGAAAGCCGGCCACGGTCAGGCGGCTTGGTCCACTGGTCTATGACGAGTAAAACCTGAGCCGCGCGGACCGCTTACCGCGCGATCAGTTGCGCCAGCGCATCGGCGGCGGCAGCCATGCCGGCACGGTTGGGATGATAGAATACCCCATCGCCTTTGGCCCGATCGGCTGAGTTGCCGTTGACCCATGGTGCCGCCGAACATACGCCATGTTCGCGCGACAACCGATCGAGCGGCAGCAGTTCTGCCCCGGTCTCGTGTGCTACCGAAGCCGTGATCATGGCAAGGCGTCCGGCTATGCCTTGCAGCGTCACCAGATCCTTGGCGACAAGGCCGGTTGCGGCACAGTTCGGGGCACCTGAAAACAAGTTGAAATACTGGACCAGCACGATGCGCGCGCGAGGGGCTGCCGCGCGGATGCGCGATACGGCGTTGCGCAAGGTGCTGGCGAGTGCCGCCTCGTCTGCCGCCGTCGGCAAAGCGACCGCCGGGCAACCCTTGCCCTGAAACGCCTGATTGATCTGTTCGGGGGTCATCCGCCCGCAATTCAACGCGGCAATACTGCCGATGTAGTTCAGATCGTTACCGCCCGCCGTGATCGTCACCAGCCGTGTCCTGGCCGTTACGGCGTTGATTTGCGCTGGCAGTTCGGTCCAAGGCGACAGGATGTGAACAGCCTTGGCGCCTGAGCATGAGACATCCACCAACGGCATCTTGAGACGAGCCGCCAGCAGGTGCGCATAGTTGGCCGCCGAGCGTGCACAGCGGTTGGGCGGAGTGTCTGCATCCCGCGCCACCCACGGGCCGGCGGCGAAGGAACTGCCCATCGCGACGTATGCATTCTGGCTCGCATCCGTCCCGGCTAAAGGTCTGGCCACCAGGGTTGCCGGAAAGAAAGCGGCGAGCGCAATGGCTGCAATGGTAATCAGTCGGGGCATGGCGATCTCCTTATCCCCGACTATGCCAATTGCGCTCGCTCTGCCAACCCGCGCCTTTTCCTGTTCACCCGGTGTAGATCAGCGCATCCAGCGCGATCACGCCCTGCCCTTGCGGGTAAAGGATGACCGGATTGAGGTCGAGTTCGGCCAGCGTCGGGTTGCCTTCCAGCACGCGCCCAACGGTGACGATCAGGTCGGCCAGCGCCGCAACGTCCAGCGCGGGTGCACCGCGATACCCGGCCAGCAGCGCGGCACTCTTGAGCTTGCCCAGTTCAGCGACGACTTCGGCGTGGCTCATGTCCGGCGTGATCAGCCGTACGTCCTGCAGAATTTCGGCGGTCACCCCGCCGAACCCGGCGAGGACCACCGCGCCCCAATCGGCGTCGTTCTTGCCGCCGACGATCATTTCAACTCCGCGCGGGCCCATCGCCTCGATCAGTACGCCGTCGAGTGCGATGGCGGCATCATAGGCTGCGACGCTGGCGTGCATCCTGTCCCATGCGGCGCGTACGGCATCGGCATCGCCGAGGTTGAGGATGACCCCGCCTGCATCGCTCTTGTGGCTGAGCGCGGCGGCCTGCGCCTTCATCGCCACCGGGAAGCCGACTTGCGCCGCAGCGGTCGCAGCCTGCCCTGCGCTGGCAGCGAAGGCACCTTTGGGGAACGGAACGCCGAGCGGGGCGAGCAAGTCCTTGGCCCGATATTCGGGGATCACACCGACATGGTCTGCCAGCGCCGGTAACCCAAGCGGAGTGGCTGACGCGGCGTCGGCCGGCGCATCCTGCGCGCCGATCCGGGCCAGCGCGGCGAACACCCGCTCAGTGGTGGGAAACCACGGCACTCCGGCCTCACGCAATGCGGCGATGTAGTGGTCGGGCATCAGCGCACCTTCGTCCAGACCGGCAAAGACCAGCGGCTTTGTCAGCGTGCGACCTTCCAGCGCCTTGAGGATCGCGGGCACCTTGATATCGGCGGTGATCGGATCGGACTGGATGATCCCAGCGACAACGCCGCCAACGCGGTCGTCATCGAGCAACGAGCCCAGCACTTCGGTGTAGATCGATGGCTGGCTGAGCCCTTGCGCGGTGATGTCCAGCGGATTGCTGACCGGCACGAACGGCGGCAGCGCGGCGCGCAAGGCGGGCGCATTGTCGTTGGTCAGGTGCGCCAGCGGCAAGCCCAGCCCTTCGGCCAGATCGAGCGTCAGCGCCTTGAACGCGCCGGATTCGCCTAGCACGGCCACTTCGGGGCGCGGCAGCGGCGGGCAGCGCACCAGCAGTTCGGCAATGTCCGCCAGTTCCTGCAGGCTTTCGGCAAAGACCACTCCGGCGCGCGCCACCTTGGTGCGCATCAGCTTGTAATCGCCCGCCATTGCCCCGGTATGGGTGGCAGCGGATTCGCGCGCGGCAGAAGACTTTCCGGGATGCAGCAGCACCACTGGCTTGCCTGCCTTGCGCGCGGCTTTGGCCGCAGCCAGGAACCGCGCTGGCTTGCGAAACTGCTCCACGATCATGGCGATGACGTGGGTATCGGGATCGTCGATCAACCAGTCGACATAGTCTTCGACCCCGCTCGCGGCCTCATTCCCGGTAGAGACCGAGAAGCTGGTCGGCACCGCGCGCGCGATCAGCGTCGTGCCCAACACCGCCGCCATCGCGCCCGATTGCGAGACGACGCCCACCGCGCGACGCCCCGCTGGTGGCTCGGTGAAGCTTTCCACGAATGTCAGCGGAATACGGTCGACGTGGTTGACCAGCCCCAAACAGTTCGGTCCTTCGACCACCATGCCGGTTTCGTGGGCAATGCGGCCGATCTCGGCCTGTTCGGCAAGGCCTTCCTCGCCATCTTCGGCAAAGCCTGCCGAAAACACGATCGCCGCGCCTACGCCGCGCACGGCAAGGCCCCGCACGGTATCGAGCACTGCCGGACGCGGGATCGCCAGCACGGCCACGTCCACACCGTCGGGCAGGTCGGCGACCGATGCGAGGCAACGCCGCTCGCCGATCGCCTCACGCTTGGGATTGATGGGATAGACGGGCCCGGAAAACCCGGCCCGGTCGAGGTTGGTGATCAGCGTCGAACCCAGCGCACCGGGTTTGTCGCTGGCACCGACAACCGCCACCGAACGCGGCCGCAGCAGCCGCGAAAGTTGCTCGCGCGAATAGCGCCCCGCCTCGACCGTCATGCCCGTCTCTCCCGTTATCGTTGCCGTCGCGCGATCAGTGCTGGTCGCCGCTCGTGTTGACCTTGCTGGCATCGAAGGTGCCAAGGCCCGGCTTGAAGGTCTTGTCGTCAAGGAACTGCTTGGTCGCTTCCTTGCGCGCGGCGGCCCCACCAAAGCTGTGCAGCGCTTCCTGCGCGCGAATCTGGTAATCGAGCGCGTTGTCGTAGGTCATGTCGACGACGCGGCGCATCGTCCACTTGGTCGCGCGAAGGGCGTTGCCGTCCTTCTTCTTGAGCGCGTTGGCGATTTCGAGCACGCGCTCTTCCAGCTTGTCGGCCGGGACCGCCTCGGTCACAAGCCCTTGTGCTTCGGCCTGCTTGCCCGACAGGTTTTCGCCCATCATCGCGTGGTACATCGCCTTGCGGAACGGCATCAGTTCCTGCGCCACCTTCGACGCACCGCCGCCGGGCAGGATGCCCCAGTTGATTTCGGACAGGCCGAACTGGGCATCTTCGGCAGCGATGGCGATGTCGCAACCGAACAGTGGACCATAGCCGCCGCCGAAGCACCAGCCATTGATCATCGCGATCGTGGGCTTTTCATACCAGCGCAACCGCTCGAACCAGCCGTAGGATTCGCGCTGTGACTTGCGGATCGCCCACAGGCCCTGCGCTTCGGTTTCGCGGAAGTATTCCTTGAGATCCATGCCCGCCGTCCAGGCTTCGCCTTCGCCGGTCAGCACCAGAACCTTCACGTCCTCGCGGAATTCCAGTTCCTCAAGCACCTTCTTCATCTGGCGGTTGAGCTTGGGGCTCATGCAGTTGCGCTTTTCGGGGCGGTTGAACTTCACCCAAGCGATCCCGTCGGCGACGGTGAAAGCAACGGTATCTTCTTCCGCGCGCTCGATCTTCTGTTCGGTCATGGCGTCCTCTTCGCTCAAATCTGGCATCAGGGCTGAAATATGTTATGGGAGATAAGGACAAGAATGCTATTGTCAATAACAATCACTCTGCACACCTCAAAGGGCAAGACCGGATGAACGATACCAGCGCCGGAACCGAAACCGCCTCGCTTCGCGGCATTTCGTCCGATCCGCTGCGCGACCGTCCGGGTTACGCCTTGCGCCGGGCCGCCAACGCGATGATGGCCGACCTGACCCGCCGCCTTGCCACCATCGACTTGCGCATTGCCGAAGCCTCAGTCCTGCTGCTGCTGGACAAACGCACCGATGCAACCGCAAGCGAGATCGGCCGGACGCTCGACATCCAGCGCGCCAACATGGTGCCGTTGCTTACCCGGCTTGAAACGGCGGGCCTGATCGAACGCCGCCCGATCGACGGCAAGTCGCAGGCCGTGCTGCTCACCGCGCTTGGCGCGATCCGCCGCGCCGAGGCCGACGCCATCACCACCGCCTTCGAGGACGATCTGCTTGCCCGCATTCCGGCTGCGCATCGCGACCATCTGGTTCCGGCGCTGACCGGACTGTGGGTTGAGGATTGAACCACCGCCTCCATCCGATCCGAGCCACGGAATCGCCCCAAGGTTTCACTTTTCCCGAAATACCATTTGTATGTCTTGCTAACAATATTTAGGAATGGCTCAAGTCGTTAGCCCGCGTGCCATCGCGCAGGGCCAGAGCCGGGAAGGCCTGCGGCGGGGAAGAGGAGTTGAGCCTGTGGCAATCAACAACACGATCACGTTCTTTGACTTGCAGCACGCCAGCGGCTGCACGACCAGCCCGTTCGTCTGGGCAACCAAGTACGCGCTCAAGCACAAGGGCTTTGACCTCGACGTGGTCGATGGCGGGTTCATCGGCATCCTGGAACGGACCGGCGGCCGGTCGGAACGCCTGCCGGTCATCGTCGATGATGGGCACTGGGTGCTCGATTCGTGGCTGATCGCCGAATACCTTGACGAGAAGTATCCAGATCGGCCGACGCTGATCGGCGACCCATCGGTCAAGCACCTCGCCCACTTCCTTGAATCGTGGCTATGGAAGACAGCGGTCAGCGTGTGGGCGCGCGCCTTTGCCGTGCAGTACCGTGACCGCTGCTTTGCCCACGACATCCCCTACATCGTCGAATCGCGCCGCCGGATGTGGGGTGCACCGATGGAAGACCTGATCGTCGGGCGCGAGGACAAGCTGGCGCAAGTCTCACCCGAACTCGAACTGCTGCGCGGCGTGCTGCGCGAAACGCCTTGGCTTGGTGGCGAAACCCCGAGCTATGCCGACTATCGCGCGCTCGCTGTCTTCCTGTGGTGCGCCAGTGTTGCAGACACGCCGCCACTGGCCGAGGACGATCCGCTGCGCGATTGGGTCGATCGCGGTTTCGACCTTTATGGCGGGCTTGGCCGCATTCCGGGCATGAGCCCGCTGTTCGGGTTGAAACGGCGCGAGGGCGATCCCGAACCGTTCGCCAAGGGCCCCGCACTTGTTGCCGGACTGGTCAAGCGCAACACCGGCCCCGCTTCCACCGCCGCCGAAACCGCACACATCACAGGCAAGACCAATGCGTAACATCGACTATTTCGACCGTTCGGCCACGCTTTACCCTGACCGCACCGTGCTGGTGGCCGATGGGCGCGACATCAGTTACGCGGAAATGCAGGGACTGACCCACCGCGTCGCCGGGGCGATGCTGGCACAGGGCCTTGCGCATCAGGAAGCGGTTGCGGTGATGAGCCCCAACCATCCCGCGGTACTGACAGCCATGCTTTCGCTGTGGCGCGCCAACGCGGCATGGATTCCTGTCAACACCCGCAACGCTCTGCCCGACAACATCGCCTATCTGACGTACGTGAGGGCGAGTTGGCTGTTCTATCATTCGCACTACAGCGCCGATGCGCTTGAAGTCGCGCGACAGGTGCCGACGATCCACACGCTGATCTGCCTTGACCAGAGCGATGCCGGCAACCCTTCGCTCGATGAGTTCATGCTGCCCGAAGGCTCTCCGCTGGTCCCCGACCTTGGCGACCCCACCGGCAATGGCGAGGAGCTGGCCGCGATCATCGCCACCGGCGGCACCACCGGCCCGGCCAAGGGTGTGCGCGTGCTCAACCGGAGCTGGGGCACGATGCTGGAAACGATCGGCAACGTCATGGCGGTCGAGGGCACGCCAGTGTTTCTGGCGACCGCACCGCTGACCCATGCCGCAGGTCCGTTCACCATGGCCGGGATCGCGATGGGTGGTACCGTGGTCGTGCTGCCCGCGTTTGACGCCGACGAGGTGATGGAGGCCATCGTCAAGTACAAGGTCACGCACACGTTCCTGCCGCCTACGGCGGTCTACACCATGCTCGCCCATCCGCGCGTGCGCGACTGCGACTATTCCTCGCTGCGCTATTTCCTGCTGGCAGGGTCGGCCTGCGCGCCTGAAAAGCTGCGCCAGATGGTCGAGGTGTTCGGGCCGTGCATGTGCCAAAGCTATGGCCAGACCGAGTTCCACCTCGTCGCCACCTGGCTGTCGCCCGAAGTCGTGGCGGCCGCTGCGGCGGGCGATCATCCCGAACGCCTCGCCAGTTGCGGACAGCAATCGTACTCGTGCCGGGTCGAATTGATGGACGACGACGGTAACATCCTGCCCACCGGCGAAGTGGGCGAGATCGTCGGGCGTGGCGGTATCGTTGGCGGCGGCTACTTCGAGCTGCCCGAAATCAGCGAGGAGACATGGGCGCATGGCTGGCACCACACCGGCGACGTCGGCCGACGCGACGAACACGGCTTTTACTACATCGTCGACCGCAAGAAGGACATGATCGTCACCGGCGGGTTCAACGTGTTCTGCACCGAAGTGGAAGCCGCGGTGACCGAATTGCCCGGCATTCTGGAATGCGCGGCCATCGGCATCCCGGATGAAAAGTGGGGTGAAGCAGTCACCGCGCTGGTGGTGATCGATCCGGCCACCGCGCCTTCGGTCGAAGCGATCATCGCCCATGCCAAGGAGCGTCTGGGCAGCGTGAAGGCACCCAAGCACGTGTTCATAAAGGACGCCCTGCCCCGCACTGCCGTCGGCAAGTTCGACAAGAAGACGATGCGCGCAGAGTTCTGGGGCGGACTGGATCGCGCCGTCAACTGATCGCGCTGTTCCCCCAAATGTCCCCTTTCGCCAACTGGCCGATCAGGCGGGGCCGGTCTTGGCGAAGGGGGAGAAGTTGGTGTCGGTGTCGAACACGTCGACCCCTTCGCGGCGCTTGAGGAAGCCGACCACGGCGTAGGTCACCGGAGTCAGTACCACCTCCCACAGCACCTTGAACCCCCAGTTGGTGACCATGACGGTCAGGACCGAGTGGGTGGTCCAGGTGCCAAGGAACGCGATGGGGTAGAACAGGGCGCTGTCGACCGCCTGACCGAACACCGTCGAGCCGACCGTGCGGGTCCACAGGTACTTGCCCTGTGTCAGGATTTTGAGCCGCGCCAGCACGAAGCTGTTGACGAACTCGCCCGCCCAGAACGCGATGACCGACGCGAGCACGATCCGCCAGGTGCTGCCGAACACCGAGACGTAGGTCGTCTGGCAAACGGCGCCCGGCGATGTCGCCTTGACCACGTCGGCGAACAATGGGTCGCCGCTTGATGCGCAGCCCCAGGTCGCCGACGGCGGCATCGCCACGACCACAAAGCTCATGAACGCCATGAACAGCAGGGCAAAGAAGCCGACCCACACGCAACGGCGCGCGTGGGCATAGCCATAGACCTCGGTCAGCACGTCGCCCAGTACATAGGACACCGGAAAGAACAGGATGCCCGCGCCAAAGGTGTATCCACCGACACTGGTCAGCTTGGACGCACCGATCAGGTTCGACAGCAACAGGATGCCGACGAACGCTGCCATCATGTAGTCGAAATAGCGGAAATGCCGCCGCGCACCATCTGAGCCGGCAATGCGCGACAGGGTATGGATGTGGTCTGGGGTCGGTTCGGTCATGACACTTGCTAACGCGATTTGCATGCCGCGCAAAGCCGCCTTATGGGGATTTTCGGTTGCGCGCCCTTAGCTCAGCTGGATAGAGCACCCGCCTTCTAAGCGGGTGGTCGCAGGTTCAAGTCCTGCAGGGCGCGCCACCTTCCTGCCACCGCACCTGCCCCTGAAACTGGGCCCTGACCTGAAAGCTGGCCTCTTGACCGATGTGACCGCGCCGTTGCCACTTGCCGACCAACCACCCTTTGCCGGAAACTTGCGCCAGATTGCCGAGGGCGAATGGACCGGATGGTGGAAGTGGAACGGCACCGACCCGTTCGAGGACGCCACCGGACCCTATTACGTCCGGCGCGATGAACAAGGCATCGTCTGCGGTTTTCGGCCCGGCCCCAATAATCGCAACGGCCATGGCATGATCCACGGCGGCAGCCTGATGACCTTTGCCGATTTCAGCCTGTTCATGATCGCAGGCTCGGGCGGCACCGAAATGCACGGCGTGACCGTGACGATGAATTGCGAATTCGTCGGCCCGGCTCAGGCGGGCGAGCTTTTGCTGGCGCGCGGCGATCTGGTACGCGGCGGACGCAGCGTTGTTTTCGCGCGCGGGACGATAACGACCGAATCGGGTGTTTCGGTACTCGCCTTCTCGGGCACGCTGAAGCGCTTTTCCGAGCGTGGATGAGCACAAGCGCCAACCGGAGCGCGGGCGGACATCGCCCGCGCCCGGCAGTCGAATCAGCCGACCCGCGTTCCGTTGAGCGGAAAGCTGCCGAAAGCGCCGGCGGTGATGGTACCGCTGATGGTATCGCCATCGATCGTGGCCTTGCCATCCAGCTTCATCGGCAGCGGCACGGTGACCTGCACGCTCCACGCGATGGTGTTGCCATCGACGGTGCCGTCGCTGATCGCCTGCGTGCCCATCGGCCCGGCATTGCTGCCGGTAAAGGTTGCCCCGTCAGCAACGACCGTAAGGGTCGACTTCTGATCGCCCATCGGGGTTTTCGCCACGACTTCGTAAGTACCTGATACGGACATTTCACTCTCCCATGATGTTTCCGGTCTGCATCCTCTGGATTGCCTACATTGATGTCAATAGCGTTACGGATCCGACTTGGCTTGACGCTGCGACAAGCCCGGCCGACAAGCCGCTGATGGTCCGACAGCGACACCTATCCGATGGAGCACTACGCGGATGAATTCAGGCGACTCGGTCTCGATCCTGCATGATGGCTTCCTCTTGCTGGGATTTGCGCTGATCTTCGTGCTGGTGTTCCGTCGGCTGGGCCTTGGCGCCACGCTTGGCTACTTGCTGGCGGGCGCTGTCGTCGGGCCGCATGTGCTGGGTCTGGTCGGCGAGGCCGAGCAGAAAATGGGCGTGGGCGAGATCGGCATCACGCTGCTGCTGTTCCTTGTCGGGCTGGAACTTGATCCGTCGCGGCTATGGCGAATGAAGAAGGACATCCTCGGCCTTGGCCTGTTGCAGGTGACGCTGTGCGGATTGGCGGTGGCCGGCGCGGTCTGGCTGACCACCGGGTTCACCGTAGCTGCCGCGATCGTGCTGGGCTTGCCGCTGGCGCTGTCCTCGACCGCGCAGGTGCTGCCGATGCTGCAATCTTCGGGGCGGATGCGGACCCGCTTTGGCGAGCGCGCCTTTGCCATCCTGCTGTTTCAGGACTTGTCGATCATCCCGCTGATCACGATCACCACCGCGCTCAGCCGCAACCCGGCTGACGCCGGAGGCCCGCCGGGCTGGTTGTTGGCGCTGGAAACGCTGGGCGCGGTGCTGGGGTTGGTACTGGCGGGACGCTTCGTGATCCGGCCGCTGTTCCGCCTGATCGGCAACTTGGGCGAGCGCGAGATGTTCGTGGTCGCCGCGCTGTTCACCGTGATGGCCTCGGCCGGATTGATGGAGGCGCTGGGGCTGTCGACGGCCCTTGGCGCATTCGTGGCCGGGGTCATGCTGGCCGACACGCCCTATCGCCACGAACTCGAAGCCGACGTGGAACCGTTCCGTTCGATCCTGCTCGGCCTGTTCTTCCTGACCGTGGGCATGATGCTCGATCTGGGCGCGATCGCGCGCGATCCGCTGTTCGTGGTCGGCATGGCCGCGCTGCTGATCACGGTAAAGGCGCTGGTGATGTTCGGCATTGCCCGGCTTTCGGGGATGGGCTGGCGCGCCGCGATGGCACTTGGCTTGCTGCTGAGTCAGGGCGGCGAGTTCGGCTTCGTGCTCTTTGCGCAGGCGGCACACGCCTTGTTGATCGCCCCGCAGGCCGCAAGTCTGTTCGGCGCGGTCGTCACGCTGTCGATGGCGACCACGCCGTTCCTGATGACCGCCACGCGCCGTTTCCGCGAAGAACCGCAGCGTCCGGGCGAGGAGCGCGAGGCTCCCGGCGGTGACTGTGCCAACGCACTGATCGTAGGCTACGGCCGTTTCGGGCAGGCGGCGGGTCAGATGCTGCTGGCCAGCGGCATCGCGGTGACGCTGATCGACCGCGATGTCGAAATGATCGACGCAGCCGCTACCTTCGGCTCAAAGGTCTATTTCGGCGATGGCACCCGGCTCGACATGCTGCGTCAAGCCGGTGCTGCCGAGGCCGAGATGATCCTGTTCTGCATCGATGGCGATCAGGTCGAACCCGCCCTGCTCGACGCGGTGCACGAGGCATTTCCCCAAGCCTCGATCTATGTGCGGGTGTTCGACCGGCGCGGGATGATCAAGCTGGAAACCGGGCCCGCCACGCTGGTCGTGCGCGAAACCATGGAATCGGCAATCGCCCTTGCTCGCGGAGCCCTCGCCGGTGCGGGGGTCAGCCAGGAGGCGATCAACCGCGCCGAAACGCTGTTCCGCGCGCGCGATCGTGAAAGGCTGGATCTGCAAATCGAGAGCGGTGACATCCGCACCGCGCGCGACCGCATCATCACCGAAGCCGTTCCCGTCGAGACGGCCGAGCCCGGCTGACCCAGGCTTGATGCTGATGCATGGACATTCCCATGCAGGTGCATCGGCGCTTCGATGCAGGTGCATTGTTGGCCTGCCACCATTTGGTTAACGCATGCACCGGCATCAACCGGAATTGCCCCCTTGCGCACCGCCGCTACCCTGTTGCGCATGATCAAACCAGCCGCCATCACGGTCCTTGCCTGGGATCGCCTGCTCACCGCCGGGCGCGAGGCGACCCGCGCCGTCCGCCGCGAATTGCGCCGCGCCGGGCTCCCCCCGCTCGAATGGTACGATGTGCTGCTTGAGGTGGAACGGCGCGGACCCAGCCGTCCGCGCGATCTGCAGCGCTGGCTGGGGATCGAGCAATACAACCTGTCGCGCCTGCTCACGCGCATGGAGCGCGCCGGGCTGGTCCACACCATGACCTGCCCCGGCGACGCCCGCGGACAGATCGTGCAGTTGAGCGACGCCGGTCGCGCCGCCCGCCAGGCGATGTGGCCGGCTTATGCAACGGCGATCCACGGCACGCTTGAACAGCGTCTTGACGATGCCGAACGGATCGCGCTGGCGGGTTTGCTAGCGCGGGTGGCCTGAGCAGATACGGCACTGCGCCGCAGGGTTTAATCGCCTGCTTAAAATCACTTGCCAGACCGTCCGCTTGCCGCTTTGAAAGGGGGAAAGGCGTGTCGCAGGACCGCGCGCTCCGGCAACTGGCAGAGGACAAGCAAGGCCATGACCATCAGCGACAGGACTCCGGTAATCGTCGGCGTCGGCCAGTCGGTCGAACGCATTGAAGCGGCTGATTATCAGGGCGTTTCGGCGGCCGAACTGGCCGCGCGGGCCGCTGATGCGGCGCTGGCCGACAGCGGCGTGGCCGAAATCGCGCGCGGGTTGGTCAAGATTGTCGGCGCGGTGCGCACGTTCGAGGATTCGAACGCCGCCCCCTCCCCTTTCGGCAAACCCGACAAGTTCCCGCTCGCCATAGCCCGTCGGCTTGGCATCACACCATCGCGCGCGGTGCTGGAAAAAGTCGGCGGGCAATCGCCGGTGACGATCCTTGCCGAGATGGGCGACCGCATTCTGGCAGGCGAAAGCGAGGCCGCGCTCGTGTTTGGTGCCGAGGCCATCTCCAGCACCCGCTATCTGTCGGGCAAGGGCGAAGTGCGCGACTGGGCCGAAGCACTCGACGGCGAGATTGACGACCACGGCTTTGGCATGAAGGGCCTGCTCTCGCCGCTCGCCATCGCGCACGGCATCACCGCCCCGCCGATCGCCTATGCCCTGATGGAAAACGCCCGCCGCGCGCGATTGGGGCTCGACAAAGCCAGCTATGCGTTGGCCATGGGTGCGCTGTTTGCGCCGTTCTCTGCGGTTGCGGCAGCTAATCCCTACAGCAGCGCCGCCAGCCAGGCATTGAGCGCCGACGAAATCGCCACCCCCGGCGAGCGCAACCGTCTGGTAACCGATCCCTACACGATCAAGCTTGTCTCACGCGATCAGGTCAATCAGGGCGCGGCCGTGTTGCTGATGAGCGTCGGCGCGGCGCGCGCAGCGGGCATTCCCGAGGACCGCTGGACCTTCGTGCACGCCGCAACCCACGCGCAGGAAAAGGAAGTGCTGGCCCGCCCGGCGCTCGATGCCTATCCCGCCGCCAACGCCGCGATTGCCGAAGCGCTGGCGATTTCGGGCAAGCGGATCGACGCGTTTGCCGCATTCGATTTCTACAGCTGCTTTCCGATCCCGGTGTTCAACGCCGCCATCGAGGGGCTGGGCCTTGCCGCCGATGATCCGCGCGGGCTGACCGTGACCGGCGGCCTGCCGTACTTCGGCGGGGCGGGGAACAACTATTCGATGCATGCCATCGCCAGCATGGTCGACCGGCTGCGCACCGAGGCGCGCGGCAGTTTCGGTCTGGTCGGCGCCAATGGCGGGTTCCAGTCGAAATACGCGGCGCTGGTGCTGTCGGGAACGCCCGCGCCATGGCGGCCGCTGGTGGCAGACCCGATCCAGCAAGCGCTCGATACGGTGGCCGATATCGCACCGGTGGCCGAAGCCAATGGGAACGGCACGATCGAGACTTACACCGTCTGGCGCGCCAAAGGCGTTCCGGCGTCGGCCATCGCGATTGGCCACCTTGCCGACGGTTCGCGCTTTGTCGCCAATGCCGCCGACCCCGAAACCCTTGCCCAAGCGGCCGAGACCGACCCGCTTGGAGCAACCGTCTCGGTGCGATTTGACGGCAAGCGCAACCTGTTCAACTTTGCCGCCTGATACGCCGCCTGATACAAGGAAACGTCGGCCTGCCACCAATGTGCAGGCCGGCGTTCGGATTTCCCGAAACTTGAACGGCGATTACGCGAAGGCAGGCTTCTTCTTGCGCACCAGCGTCTGGGCATTGGTGTATTCAAGCAGACCTTCCAGCCCGCCTTCGACGCCGACGCCCGACTGCTTGACCCCGCCGAACGCGGCCAGCGGCGAGAGGTGCTGCGTCTCGTTCACCCAGACCGTGCCCGACTGGATGCGCTGCGCAAGGTCATAGGCGCGATCCTCGTCAGCCGACCAGATCGACGCGCCGAGGCCATAGTCGGTGGCGTTGGCCTTGGTGATAACGTCGTCGAGATCGTCGAACTTGATCAGCGGCAGCACCGGGCCGAACTGTTCTTCCTGCACGATGCGGCTGTCCTCGGGCGGGTTGTCGAGGATGGTGATCGGCACGAAATAGCCCGGCACGTCTGCCTTTTCGCCGCCAAGCAGGAACTTGTAGCCCTTTTCGCGGGCGTCCTCGATCAGTCCGAGCACGCGTTCGTACTGCGGCTTGTTGTTGATTGGGCCAATCTGCGTGCCCTGCTCGGCACCGTCGCCGACCTTCACCGTCCTGGCATAGGCGACGATGGCATCGCGCAGCGGCTCGTAGATGTCCTTGTGGATATACATGCGCTTGGTCGCGATGCAGATCTGGCCGTTGTTGGTAAAAGCCGCCCAGAACAATTGCTCGGCGATCTTTTCGACATTCACGTCGGGCAGGACGATCGCCGGATCGTTGCCGCCCAGTTCCAGCGTCACGCGCTTGAGCGTGGGCGCGGCCGAGGCCATCACGCGGCGGCCGGTTTGGGTCGACCCGGTGAAGCTGATCTTGTCGAAGCCCGGATGCGCGGTCATCCACGGCCCCAGCGCATCGCCGCCGGTAACCACGTTGAGCACGCCGGCGGGCAGAATGTCCTTGGCCAGTTCGGCAAAGCGCAAAGTGGTCAGCGGCGTGAACGGCGAAGGCTTGAGCACCATGGTGTTGCCCGCCAGCAAGGCCGGCGCGACCTTGAACATCGCCAGAATCATCGGGAAGTTCCACGGCGCGATGGCACCGACCACGCCGAGCGGCACATGGCGGGTGATGCTGATCCGGTCGTCGCTGTCCTCGTTGACCGTTTCGGGCAGATCGAGCGTGGTGTTGGCCTGCAGCCAATAGCCCGCACCCATCACTTCACCGGTGGCTTCGCTATGCGGCTTGCCCTGCTCGCTGGTCAACAGGCGGGCAAAAGCATCGGCATTGCCCCACACCGCATTGGCCAGCGCGACAAGCTTGGCCTTGCGATCGGCAATCGGAGTGGCAGCCCAGCCCGGAAATGCATCGCGCGCGGCGGCAACCGCCGCATCGAGGTCGGCCGGGGTGGCATCGGGAGCCTGCGCAATCACTTCTTCGGTAGCGGGATTGAGAACATCGAACGTAGCGCTGCCAGCGACGAGTTCGCCGCCGATCAACATGCGATAGGGTCCATCAAAAACCATGGTCACTCTCCGGTTGGTATTGGATTGTCGGCGAATTGATCTGAACGTGCGGGAGCCGGAACGGGCCCGGCGCTGACCTTCAGGGAACCAGCACGACCTTGATCACCTCGCCACGCGCTTGCGCCTCGATCGCGGCGTTGATCTCGGCCAGCGGATACGTCCTGATCAGCTTATCGAAGGGGAACAGCCCGGCCGCCTGATAGGCCAGCAGTTCGGGAATGAACGTCTGCGGCTCGCTGTCGCCTTCGATGATGCCCAGAATGCGGTGCCCCGGCGTCATCAGCGCGGCGATGTTCACGCTGAACGATGCGGTCATGTCCTTGGGCACGCCGACAAGGCCGATCACGCCATGCGCGGCCAGATTGGCCAGCCCAGTCTCGATCACGCCGACGTTGCCGGTGGTGTCAAGCGCGGCATCGACGCCCAGTGGCACGATCGCACGGATTGCGGTGCCGACATCGCCGGCTGCCGGATCGATCACATGGGTCGCGCCGATCTCGAGCGCGATTTCGCGCCGCGCGGCCACAGGTTCCACAAGAATGACCTGCGCGGCCTGCGCAATCCGGCCCGCCATCACTGCGGCAAGACCGACAGGGCCGCCACCGAACACGATCAGCGCCGACCCCGCCTTGACCGCCATCGATTTCAGCACCGCGCCCGCGCCGGTCTGGAACCCGCAGCCCAGCGGTCCGAGCAAGGCCAGCGGCAGCGCGGTGTCGCCAACCTTCACGACATTGCGCGCGCGGGTGACCGCCAGTGTCGCAAACGAGGACTGGCCGAAGAAATGCGACGACAGCCGCGCACCATCAACCGTGTGCCCGCTCGTCCCATCCTCAAGCCGGAAGCCCGCATAGTTCAGGGGCACGAAGTTGACGCAGTAGCTGGGCAAGTGCTCGTCGCAGCGGGGGCAGCCGCCGCAACTGGAAAACCCGAGCACGACCTGATCGCCGACCGCCAGACCTTCTACACCCTCGCCGATCGCCTCGATCACCCCGGCGCCTTCGTGGCCGAGCACAGCGGGCTTGGCAAAGGCATCGAACTGATCCCGAAACACCAGATCGGTATGGCACACGCCGACACCGGCAATCCGCACCAGCACTTCACCAGCGCGCGGACCATCGACGGTCACCTGCTCGATGGTAAAGGGGGCGTTGGCGCTTCGGGCAACGGCAGCGGTGGTGGTCGGGGTCATCATCGGAGCCTTCTTGCCAACAATCCTCAAAAGCGGTCGCCGCCGCCCCTAGGGAAAGGCCATATCGCCAAGCGGACGCGACGTCCAACCAATTTAGTCGATCGATTAAAATCAGCAAGGCCGCGCACGAACCGCTCAGCGCGCCTGGTGCACCGGGTAGCCGGTCATCCGCTTGATCTGCCGGAGCGAAAAGCTTGAGCGCATGGCCGAAACCCCCGGCAACCGCGCCAGACAATCGCGATGGATGCTGTCGTAATGGACGAGATCGGCGGCTGCGACGCGCAACAGATAGTCAGCGCTGCCGCTCATCAGGTGGCATTCCAGAATGTCGTCGAAATCGCCGACTGCGCGTTCGAACCGGTCCATGGCCTCACGGCTTTGGCTGTTGAGCGTGATCTCGACGAAGACTTCCATCGCCAGACCCAGCCGACGCGGATCAAGCCGGGCGGCATATCCGGCAATCGCCCCCTGCTCCTCCAGCGCCTTGACCCGGCGGTGACAGGCCGAGGTTGACAGCGATACCGCCTCGGCGAGTTCGGCGATGGGGCGCGACGAATCGCGCTGCAGCGCGGCAAGCAGGTTGCGATCGGTGCGATCCATGGGATTATTTCCTGACAATGATGCAAAATTCAGGATAAACTTGTCACACACGTGCCTACAAGGACAAAAATCGGTAAGACATTGCAACCGCCCGGGCCTATCCTGTGATCACAAACAGTTCAGGAGACAGATCATGCGCGTCGGCACCGTCACCGAAATCAAGAACCACGAATATCGCGTCGGCCTCACGCCCGAGAGCGCGCGTGAACTTGTCGCGCATGGCCATGAAGTGTGGGTCCAGACCGGCGCTGGCCTTGGCATCGGCGCGGCCGACAGCGCTTACGAGGCCGCAGGCGCGGTGATCAAGCCCGATGCGGCGACGATCTTTGCCGGTGCCGAGATGATCGTGAAGGTCAAGGAGCCGCAGGCGGTCGAGCGCGCGCAACTGCGCGAAGGTCAGGTGCTCTATACTTACCTGCACCTGGCGCCCGATCCGGAACAGACCGCCGATCTCGTCAAGTCGGGCGTGACCGCGATCGCTTATGAAACCGTGACGGGGGCGGGCAATGCCCTGCCGCTGCTCAAGCCGATGAGCCAGGTCGCCGGACGCATGGCGATCCAGGCCGGTGCCACCGCACTGGAAAAGGCCCACGGCGGGCGCGGCGTGCTGCTGGGCGGCGTGCCGGGCGTTGCGCCGGGCAAGGTCGTGGTGATCGGCGGCGGTGTCGTCGGCTTCAACGCGGCGCAGATGGCGGTCGGCCTTGGCGCCGACGTGACCATTCTCGACCGCGACCCGGCCGTGCTCGAACGGCTTGACGCGCACTTCGAAGGCCGCGCGCGCACGCTCTATTCGGGCCGCGCCACGCTGGCCGAACAGGTTGCCGACGCCGACCTCGTGATCGGCGCGGTGCTGATCCCCGGCGCGGCCGCCCCCAAGCTGGTCACCCGCGCGATGCTCTCGACGATGCGCCCCGGCGCGGTACTGGTCGACGTTGCGATCGATCAGGGCGGTTGCTTTGAAACGAGCCATGCCACGACCCATGCCGAACCCACCTTCGTGGTCGATGGCGTGGTCCACTACTGCGTTGCCAACATGCCGGGCGGCGTCGCCCGCACCAGCACCTATGCGTTCAACAACGTGACGCTGCCTTATGCGCTGCGCATTGCCGATCTGGGCTGGAAGGCCGCGCTGAAGGCCGATGCCCACCTCGCCAACGGGCTGAACGTGCACGCCGGCAAGGTCACGTATGAAGCTGTGGCCACCGAGCTCGGTTACGCCTACACCCCGCTTGCCGACGTGCTTGCCTGACGAGACGAGCAGAGCGACAGCAAGATTGGCGGCCGGGGTGGCTAGACCCCGGCCGCCATTTTTTCGTCAGTTTGCAGCACTACCCGCCGCAAACGCCGTGTCATAGGCTTCGCTCAGTTCCATCCAGGTCGCTTCGAGCGCTTCCAGTTCACTGGCCAACTGGCCGCGCCGCCGCGCCAGTTCGCCCATGTTCAGCTTGGCGAGGTCAGGCTTGGCCCGTGCCGGTTCGGCCATGGCGATATCGTGGTCCTTGATCTGCGCGGTCAGCTTCACGATCTTGCCCTCGGCGTCGATCACCTTTTTCTTCTGGCCTTTGAGCTGTTCGCGCAGGGCGGCGCTTGCCTTGCGGTCCAACTTGCCATTGCCGCCCTTGCCCTTGGTATCGGTGTCGCCAGAGCCTGACTGGCCCGCGTCCTTCGGCTGGTTGCGACCGAGCACGAAGTCGATGTAATCCTCCATCGACCCGTCATAGGGCTGCGCGGTACCATCATCGACCAGCACCAGCCGGTCGGCGGTCAATTCCACCATGTGCCGGTCGTGGCTGATCAGGATCACCGCGCCGCTATAGGCGTTGAGCGCCTGCACCAGCGCCTCACGCGCGTCGACGTCAAGGTGGTTGGTCGGCTCGTCGAGGATCAGCAGGTGCGGCGCGTCGCGGGTGACCAGCGCCAGCGCCAGCCGCGCCCGCTCACCGCCCGAAAGCGTGCCGACTTGCGCGGTCGCGCGGTTGCCCGAAAAGCCGAAGCGGCCCAGTTGCGCGCGCACCGCGCCGGGGGTCTTGCCCTGCATGGCGCGGGTCATGTGTTCCAGCGGGCTGTCATCGCCCGCCAGTTCCTCAACCTGATACTGGGTGAAGTAGCCGACGTTGAGCTTGCCCGATGCCGACATCGCGCCAGCCATCGCGGGCAATTGCGCCGCCAACAGCCGGGCCAGCGTGGTCTTGCCGTTGCCGTTGCGGCCCAGCAACGCGATCCGGTCATCGGGATCGATGCGCAAGTTCAGCCGCTTGAGGATCGGCGTATCGCCATAGCCGACGCTGGCAAGGTCAAGCGTGATCAGCGGCGGGCGCAGTTCTTCCGGGTTGGGGAAGTCGAAGCTGAGCGTCGGATCTTCGAGCATGCCCACCACCGGCTGCATCCGCGCCAGCATCTTGGCGCGCGATTGCGCCTGCTTGGCGGTGGAAGCACGGGCGCTGTTGCGCGCGACATAGTCCTTGAGCTTGGCCATCTGCGTTTCCTGCGCGGCCTTGGCGGCGGCAACTTGCGCCGCGCGTTCTGCCCGCTGGCGCTCGAACCGGTCATAGTTGCCGGGATAGAGCGTCAGCTTGCCGCCCTGCAGGTGCAGGATGTGATCGACCACGTTGTTGAGCAGGTCGCGTTCGTGGCTGATGATGATCAGTGTGGCGGGATAGCCCTTGAGGAAGTTTTCCAGCCACAGCACCGCTTCAAGGTCGAGGTGGTTCGACGGTTCGTCGAGCAGCAGCACGTCGGGCGCGGAAAACAGCAGCGCGGCCAGCGCCACGCGCATCTTCCAGCCACCCGAAAAGCTGTCGAGCGGGCGGGCCTGCGCTTCTTCATCGAAGCCCAGACCGACCAGAATGCGCGCCGCGCGCGCCGGTGCGGTATAGGCGTCGATGGCGATCAGGCGGTCATGCAGATCGCCCAGTCGGTTCGGATCGACGCAAGTCTCGGATTCTTCCATCAGCGCGGTCCGCTCGGTGTCGGCGGCCAGCACGGTTTCGAACGGGGTCGCGGTGCCGCTGGGCGCTTCCTGCGCGATATAGCCCAGACGCAGCCCGCGCGGCATGTCGATGCTGCCAAGGTCGGGCTCAAGCTCGCCGATGATCGCCTTGACCAGCGTCGACTTGCCCGCGCCGTTACGGCCGATCAGCCCGACCTTGCCGCGGGGAGGAATGGCCGCAGTTGCGCCCGCCAGAATGTCGCGCCCGCCAAGGCGCACGGTGATGTCCGAAATTGTCAGCATGGCGGCCCCCTAGCAGGGGTGACGCAGAAACCCAACGCCTTGGTTGCAGGTCATGGCGATCAACCCGCGGCCGCCGTCTCACGCGGGAGGATCAGGTTGAGCAGCACCGCGATGAACGCCACCGGCAGCACGCCCGAGGTCATCAGGATGCGCGCGGTCTCGGGCAGATGGCCGACCGCGGCGGGTTCAAGCTGCAAACCCAGCGCGACCGACAGCGATACACCGAAGATCAGCATGTTGCGCTGGTTCCACTCGACGCCCGAAAGCATCGCCACGGCAGCCGACGCGACCATGCCGAACATCACGATGACCCCGCCGCCCAGCACCTCGATGGGGATCGTCGTCACGGCCGCCCCGACCTTGGGCACGAAGCCGCACAGCACCAGCAGCAACGCGCCCAGCGTCACGACATGGCGGCTCATCACTCCGGTGATCGCGATCAGCCCGACGTTCTGGCTGAAAGTCGTGTTGGGTAGCGCCCCGAAGATGGCTGAAAGCGCGGTGCCGACGCCATCGGCGCCGACCGCGCCGGTCAGTTCGCGGTCCGTCGCGCGGCGGCCGGCCGTCCCTTCGCAGATCGCTTCAACGTCGCCGATCGATTCGATCGACGAGACGAAGCCGGTCAGCACAAAGCCCAGCACCGCCGAGACCGACAGCGCAAAGCCGAAGTGGAAGGGCTGCGGCACCACCACCCAGCCTGCGCCGGAAACGGCGGCAAACGACACCCGGCCCATCGCCAGCGCCACGCCGTACCCCGCCAACAGGCCGAGCAGGACCGATGCGGTCGACCAGATGCCGCGCGCAAAGAACTTGAGCCCCAGCGTCGCCACCACCACCGTGCCCGCCAGCAGCCAGCTCGTCCCCGATCCGAAGGCAGGCGTGCCGATGGCGGTGACGCCGCCTGCCGAATACTGGATGCCGATCTTCATCAGCGACAGCCCGATCATCAGCACGACCGACCCGGTGATCAGCGGCGGCAGCGCAAAGCGTATCCGCCCGACGAAAGTGCTGAGCGTGGCGTGAACCAGCCCGCAGATCAGCGCCGCCGTGGCCAGCGCCGCCATCGCTTCCACACCCTTGCCCGCCACGATCGGGATCATGATCGGAATGTAGGCAAAGCTCGTGCCCTGCACCAGCGGCAGCCGCGCGCCAATCGGCCCCAACCCGACCGTCTGCAACAGCGTGGCGATGCCGGCGAACAGCATCGCCATCTGGATCATGTAGATCATCGGCGAAGGATCGGCCGAGCCATAGCCAAAGCCCGCGGCCCCCGCGACGATGATCGGCGGGGCAAGGTTGGACACGAACATCGCCAGCACATGCTGGATGCCCAGCGGGATCGCCGTGGCAAAACCCGGAAAGTAATCCGGATCGCGCGCCTGTTCGGGCGTCATCAATCCGCGCCGGATCGCGGGCGCGTCGGCAACCGGAACGGCGACTGGATCGGCGACTGGATCGGCAACGGCAGCGGCAACGGCGGTCATCGGCATCTCCGGCGGGGCTTGGCGGGGTTCAGGCGCGCTCCATCAGGCGCTCTCCATGAGGTAGGCGAGCGAGGCGCGGGCGGCGTGTTTGACCTCGGCGCGGGGCACTTGCACCAGTTCGCCATCGCGCACGATCGCGCGGCCCTCGACATAGACGTCGCGCGGGCCAGCAGGCGGCGCCAGCACCAGCGCGGCGACCGGATCCCAACTGCCCAGCGTGGCAACTTCGTCGACCGGCCAGATCACGAAGTCGGCGCGGCGCCCACGTTCGAGCACGCCGCAATCCTGCCGACCAAGCAGTTCCGCGCCACCGCGCGTGGCCATGCGCAAGGCCGCGCGTGGATCGAATGCCTCCGCCCCGCCGATCACGCGCTGCAACAGCATCGCCTGCCGCGCTTCGTTGAGCAGGTGGCCACTGTCGTTCGATGCCGATCCATCGACACCGAGCCCCACCGGCACCCCGGCCGCCAGCATCTGCCGCACCGGCGCAATGCCCGAGCCCAACCGGCAGTTCGAGCAGGGACAATGCGCCACGCCGGTGCGGGTCTGCGCGAAAAGTTCGATCTCTGCCGCGTCAAGCTGGACGCAGTGGGCATGCCACACATCGGGTCCGACCCACCCCAGTTCCTGCGCATACTGGCCGGGACGACACCCGAACCGTTCAAGGCTGAACGCCACATCGTCGGCATCCTCGGCCAGATGGGTGTGCAGCATCACCCCCTTGTCGCGCGCCAGCAGCGCCGCATCGCGCATCAGTTCGCGGCTGACCGAGAACGGCGAACACGGCGCCACCCCGATCCGCACCATCGCCCCGTCGGCAGGATCATGAAACGCATCGATCACGCGGATGCAGTCGTTGAGGATCGCGTCCTCGCGCTCGACCACGCTGTCAGGCGGCAGGCCGCCTGCGCTCTCGCCCACGCTCATGCTGCCGCGCGTGGCGTGGAAGCGGATGCCCAGCCCTTGCGCGGCGGCGATCGTATCCTCAAGCCGCACGCCGTCGGGGTAGATGTAGAAGTGGTCGCTCGACAACGTGCAGCCCGACAGCGCCAGTTCGGCCAGCCCCAACTGCGTGGCCGCAAAGACATCCTCGGGCCGATAGCGCGCCCAGATCGGGTAGAGCCGTTTGAGCCACCCGAACAGCGAAGTGTTGATCGCACCGGGCAAGGCGCGGGTCAGCGACTGATACAGGTGGTGATGCGTGTTGACCAGGCCGGGCGTGATCACTCCGCCGCGCGCGTCGATCACCGTATCGGCGACATCGCGCAGTGCGGCAAGTTCAGCCTGACTGCCGACCGCCAGCAGTACCCCGTCGCGAAAGGCAAGCGCGCCGTCCACATACTCGCGGTCGGCATTGTCCATCGTCACGAGCGCGCTTGCCCCGGTGACAAGCGTCAGCGTCATTTGGGTGGCACCGCTTTATACTGCGGCCAATGCGCCAGCAGTTCGTCGATCACTTTCGATCCGACGGTGTACAGGTTTTCAAGCGCGGCTTTCATCCCGGCATACCCCTGATTTTCGCGCAGCAGATAAGCAGCCGCGTCCTCTCCAGCAGGAGGCATGGTATAATTACTTGCACCGCGCAACACCAATACCCGGTTGCGATCGACCCGTCCGGCGCGCGCCAAGAACTCGATCGATTGAAATGTGCCGGTTTCTTCCATCGCGGAGGTGACAAATTCACCTTTGCCATGGGTCCAGAACTTGACCCAGTCATTGGCCCATGCGTTCATTTTGGCGCCGTGCCAGAACGTCATCGCTGCCAGATTGTCGCCCTTGAGCACGAACGGCGGGCGCTGCCCTTGCGGTGTGGCGGTGTAACCGGCGCGCGCGGCGGCAAGTCCCGCGTCATCGGGTAGCGCAATGTCCTTGGTCAGCGCAAAGGCCCAGTCCGCCAAGGCTCCATTGAGTTCGAAGGCTTCGCCATTGATCGAAGGGTCGAGCGGGGTCGGGTCTTGCGGGCCTTTGCTGTGCAAGGCGAAATAGCCGTATTTCCAGTCGGGTGGCGTCTCTCGCGGGTCGATCTCGTGCGCCAGATCGCCATCGACCAGATAGTGCGCCCAGGCGGTGGAACCGACCGAAGCATCGGCCGGATCGACCCCCGCTATCCCGGCGACCAGCCAATAGGCCTTGCGCAGATCGAAGCGGCTGTCGAGCCCCAGCGCCAGCGTGGATGTGGCCGAACGGATCGAGCCCATGCCGGTGACGATGCCCAGCACTTGCGTGGCCGGGTTGTAGCGAATGTCGTGATAGGCCTGCGGATTGGCGAAGCGCACCGACAGATTGCGCCGCTCGTTCCACAACTGGAATTCGCCCGGCGCATCGCCGCTGTCCTTGCCGATCTCGAACATCGTGACGATCACGACCTTGACCGGCAGCGCCACCGGGCACGGCGCGGCGGGCTTGCAGGCGAGCGCGGTGGCCAGCGCGGACGTCGGTCTGGCCTGCGCGGCCGGGGAAATCAGCAAACCTGCAAGGAGCGCAATCAGGAACGGACGGATCATGCGCTTTCCTGCATTTGGAAGTGGGCCGGGAGCGGCAATCGCTGCCCCCGGCCCCCTTTGCATCAGAACTTGTACTGAACGGTCGCCTGGAAGCTGCGCGGAAGCTGCGGCAGGGCGATATCGGCCCCGAACAGATCCTGACCACCTGCACGGAAGTACCGGGCATTGTTGACGTTCTTGACAACCGCGCGGAACAGCCACGGCCCCTTGGTGTACGAACCGCCCAGGTTGAGCAGGGTGTACGCGGGCAACCGGACTTTCTGGTTGTAGCCTGTGAAAACCGCATCGACGTGGCTGATATCGCCGTTGAGCGCGATGCCGTTGTCGAACGCATACGTGGCCGTTGCCGACACCACGTTGTGCGGAATGCCCGGACGACGTGCCTGCGAATTGGTCGTCGGATAGACGTTGCCGATCTGGCTACCGCCAAGGAACAGCGACGGCGTGGTGACGTTCACCAGATCGCCGATGCCGAAGTAGTTGAAGTAGCCATTCCCGGTCAGCCCGCCGTCGAGCGCTGCCGCGTTGACCACGTCGATGTAGGTATAGTTGGCCGACACCAGCAGATGACGATCGACCGACCAGCGCAGTTCGGCCTCGACACCCTTGGTCTTGATCACCTGGTTGGTCAGCGGGCTGTCCGACACCACGTCGGTGCGTTCCTGCTTGTAGACCGAGATCGAGGTATAGAGCCGCTTGTTGAGGAACTCACCCTTCAGCCCGGCTTCGTACAGACGCGAGGCCGAAAGGAAGCTGCCCCCGGCGATCGCGCCCGGCTGGACCTCGGCGCCTTCACCGGCGACGACCGTGGTCTGACGCGAGGCCGTGAAGTACGGGACGATGCCCAGTTCGGTCTTGTACGAAATGCTGCCGTTCCACGACAGCGCGCTCTTGCTGCCGCTGGCGCTGACGTTGGGGCCCGTGGGGCGGCCGGTCGGATCGTACTTTTCGACGATCGCGGACGACTTGACCTTCACGTGATCCCAACGCACGCCGCCGATGATGTCGAGCCCGAAGTTGAAGTCGAGATCGACCAGCCCGGCCAGACCCGCATCAAGGTAGTGACCCCGCAGGTAGTCCGAGTAATCGCAATCGCACTGGGTCGACAACAGGCGGGTCGATGCTGCCGTGTAGCCGGTGGTGATGTCGGGGCGGTTCCAGAATTCAGCACCGAAGTCGTCGGCAAACTTGAAGTGCGTGTACCGCAGCGAAGGCGCTGCCTGCACCGAGATCTTGGCCGCCGAGGTCTGGAACTGGTCCGAAATGACGATCTTGTCTTCCAGCACGTAGGAATCGATCATCTGCGAGAAGCCGTAGAGGTTCTCGTTCAGGTTCTTGGTGCCGTCATAGAAGACCTGATTCTTGATCTCCAGCTTGCCCGCGCCGGTCCAGATCAGGTCGAAGTAGGCGGTCTTCTGGTCGTTGTTCAGCTTGTCGCCAACGCCGGTCAGCGTGTCGCGGCCGCTCAACTTGGTCTTGCCGGGATTGACCAGCGCCAGATCCTTGTAATTCGCCTTGAGGCAGGCATCGGTCCAGCCGGTCGGCCCTGCATTGAACACGCCGCAGCCGAACGAGCCGAAGTTGGTCAGGCCCCGGCCGCCATTGGCCGCATAGACTTCCTCACGCGACAGCTTGCCGTCGTTGTTCTTGTCGAGCGACGTGCTGGCGTTGCCGGTGATGTAGTTGCCGTTGTCGATCAGGTCTTGCGTCAGACGGTTCCAGCCGCCGTTCTGCGTGCCACGGAACTTCTGGTACATGCCGCCGAATTCAACCCGCAGGTTCGGAGTGATATCGGTGTCGAACGCGGCCGAAAGCAGCGTGTTCTTGGTGAAGATGTTGCGGTAATAGCTGCCCGAATCCTCGAACTCGCCATAGAGACTGTAGCCGAATTCGTGGTCGCCGATCTTGCCCGGACCGGTGACGCTGCCCTTGAGCACATTGCGGCCCCAGCTGCCGCCGTCATAGCTGACGAAGCCCTTGGCCTCGGTCGCATACGTGCCGTTGGCGGCACGCGCCGTCTTGGGCACGAAGTTCATGTAGCCGCCGGTCTTGGACGGGCCATAGATCGGCGAGGCGGGACCGCGCACGATGTCGATGCGGTCGGCCGCACCGATCGGGGTCGGGTAGTTGCCGGGGTTTTCCAGCCGCAGCATGCCGCGGAAATAGACTTCGCCGGGGGTGCCGCGAATGTCGAGCGCGCCGCCGGTGCCGAAGAACGAGCTGGTGAACGTGCCCGGAACCTGGCTGACAAGGTCATAGATCTGGGTGATACCGAAGCGTTCAAGCTGTTCGGCGCTGACCGACGAGGCCGAACGCGGCGTTTCAGCCAGCGTCTTGTCGAAGCCGAACACCGAGCCGACGTCCTTGAGCGGCAAGGCCCCGAGCGAGCCGGTGACGACGATTTCCTCGGGCTTGGGCGGAGCGTCGGCCGGGGCTTCCTGCGCCAGCGCGGGCACGCTCAGCGCGGTTCCGGCGAGCAGGGCGAGCGCGACGCGGGTTGCGGACGCAGTTCGAGAATGCAGTCGTTTCATGGTTAAAACCCCCCTGTTGCGGTCGCGACGCCGGTCTGCTGACCTGACGAGCGACGGCTGTGATCCTTTGGTCGGCCCCCTCCCCGGAGTCCCTCACTGACTTCTCAAGCATGGTGCAGCGCAGCGCGGCAATGCGCCAAACTGCGCAAACGTAAAAAGGGTGGGAACAACTCCACCGGAATCGGGCGCGGCAATCGCGTCGGGCGCCGCCCGTTTGCGCCCCGCTCTTTCGGACCCTTCGCCTAAGGACTTGACGGCAAGCGATCAAACGCAATGATTCCGACAGGCTGTTGCAAAAAAGAGAGCAGGTTCATGCCGGCATTTTCCCGTTTCCTGCGCTACTTCATGACCGTGGGGCGCCTTGGCTCGATCCGCCGTGCTGCGGAGGAGTTGAACGTCTCGGCGTCGGCCATCGACCGGCAGATCCTCAATGCCGAAGCCGAGTTGGGCATGCCGCTGTTCGAACGCCTGCCAACCGGGCTGCGGCTGAGCGCTGCGGGTGAAATCCTTATGGCGGCCGGGGGGCGCTGGCAGAAGAACCTCGGCGACGTGCGCGCGCAGATCGAGGATTTGCGCGGATTGAAGCGCGGACATGTCGACATCGCGATCATCGATGCGCTGACCAAAGGCCACGTTCCGGCGCTGATCCAGTCGCTGCAAGGCCGCTATCCGGGGATCAGTATCGGCGTGAAAGTGACCGGAAATGCCGGGGTGCGGCAGGCCATCATCACCGGCGAGGTCGACTTCGGCATCATGTTCGAGCCCGAATCGTATCGCGATCTGACCGTGCGCGCGTTCGTCGACGTGGTGCTGGGCTTCATTACCCCTGCCGGGCACCCGTTCGGCGAGCGCGGGGAAGCGCGCTTTTCCGCCTGCGCCGGATCGCCCGTGGTGGTGCCTGCCCGCCCGCTGGCGGTGGCCGAGCAAGTGGCGATCCTTGAAGGCACCAGCGGTATCGCGCTCGACAAGAAGGTGACTTCGGACAACATCCAGATGCTTACATCGCTGGTGATGCAGGGCATCGGCATCGGCATGCTGACCAGTCTGGACGTGATGACCGAAGTGCGGCGCGGGCTGTTGCGCTTCACCCGCATCACCGACCCGATCCTGCGTCCGATGACCCTTGCGCTGTGCACCGCCTCGGCCCGCACCCCCAGCCACGCCGCCGCGCTGGTGCTGGGCGAGATCGAGGCCGGGTTCGCGCAACTGGGCTATCCGGCGGCGCTGGCGGGCTAACGGGCGGGCTAACTGGCGGGGTAGCTGGCGGGGTAGCTGGCGGGCCTAGCGCCCCGCTTTGGCGCTTTCGGCAATGGTCCGCACCATCAGCGCTTCCAGCTTTGCCGGGTCGATGCTGTGGATGACCTCGGCCGGGCGCTCGCCAAGGCCGGGCTGGTAGTGTTCGCGCCATGACAGCATGTCGCCATAGCCGGGGCCGAACTGGGTGTTGGTGTCGATGTAGAGCGTCTCGTTGCCGGTCACCATGGCGGGATCGAGGAACACCCCGGCGGCGGTTTCATCCCACAGCGGAAAGCCCGGCTCCATGGCTGCGATCAACTTGCCCAGCGCCGGGCTCGCCACCCCTGCCAACCGCTTGAGCAGATCGGGACGGCGCTGGGTGGCGGTCGACGGATCGACCGGAACCACCGTCACCTGCCGCCAAGGACTGCGCCAGACGATGCTGGCCGCTTCGGGATCGAAGCGGATGTTGAATTCGCGGCGGGGCGTGTTGGCAAACTCGCGCGCGAAGTCGGCGGCGGCTTGATCGGCCAGAACCTGATGCGGGTTGAAGCTGCCGCCCATCACCACAAGCCCCTTGGCCAGCGCCGCAAATTGCGGGTCAAGCCGCTGCGCCAGCGCCAGATTGGTCAGCGGCCCGCAGGCGATGATCGTCACCTGACCGGGATACTGGTGGACCATGCGCAGCAGATAGAGCGCCGCAATCTCGGCCGATGGCTTGTGCGTGGGGTTGCCCCATGGCAGCTCCACCGGATCGTTGGGGCCGTGGTAGGGCGGCGTGCTTTGCGCGGTCGGCTCGACCCACTGCTTCATCCACGCCCCGCGCCATGTCAGCTTGCCGTACAACGCTTCCCAGCGGTCGGTCAGCGCTTCGCTGTTGAGCAAGGGGTAGGTCGCACCCGGTATCACGGGCACATCGCTGCGTCCGGCGATCTCAAGCCCGCGCAAGGCCATGGCGGTGACGCGATTGGCCCAGACATCACCCGAAACCGTGGTCATCCCCAGCACATCGACATCGGGCGCTTCCAGCAGCAGCAGATGCATCAGGCCAAAGCCGTCGTCGTCGATGATGACCTTGCGCCGCGCCGCTTCATCGGCACGCACCGGCACCGTCGCCAGCAGGACCAGCAACGCGATGGCCAGCAACACGCTGGCCAGCAACCGTTCAAGCAGACGCAGCATAGGCCTCCAGCCGTTCGAGGTGCGCAGCGATTTGATCGGCGGGCAAGAACGATCCGGTAAAGCTGTTGCGCGCCAGTTGCACCAGAGCGGCGCGCGAGAGCCCCCTTGCCTTTGCCACGGCCCGGTAGTTGTCCGCGATGTAGCCGCCGAAATAGGCCGGATCGTCGGAGTTCACGGTCGCCTTCAGCCCGGCGGCCAGCATCCGGTCGAGCGGATGGTCGGCCAGATCAGCCACCACGCACAGCTTGAGGTTCGACAGCGGACAGACCGTCAGCGTCATGCCCTCATCGGCCAGCCGTGCCACCAGTGCGGGCGCCTCAAGTGCGCGGTTGCCGTGGTCGATCCGTTCGACGTGCAGCAGATCAAGCGCTTCGAGCACGTACTCGGGCGGGCCTTCCTCACCGGCATGGGCAGTCAGCTTCAGGCCCTTGGCCCGCGCGGCGGCAAAGACCCGCGCAAACTTGGCCGGGGGATGGCCCAGTTCGGAACTGTCGAGGCCGACCGCGGCGATCCGGTCAAGCCACGGCTCGGCTTCGGCCAGCGTGGCAAAGGCCTCCTCCTCGCTCAAATGGCGCAGGAAGCTGAGGATCAGCAGGCTGGTCAGGCCAAAGCGCCGTTCCGCCTCGGCCATGCCGTCGAGCAGCCCCTCGATCACCGTGGCAAAGGCGATGCCCCGCGCGGTGTGGGTCTGCGGATCGAACATCAATTCGGCATGGACCACGCCATCGGCATGGGCGCGTTCGAAATAGGCCAGCGCCAGATCGCGGAAATCGGCGCGGGTCTGCAGCACGCCTGCCCCGGCGTAATAGATGTCGAGAAAGTCCTGCAGGTTGGAAAAGGCATAGGCCGCGCGCACATCCTCGACCGAGGCATACGGTATCGCGATGCCGTTGCGCTCGGCCAGCGCGAACATCAGTTCCGGCTCAAGACTGCCTTCGATATGCAGGTGCAGTTCGGCCTTGGGCAGGCCGGTGATGAAGCGGTCGAAATCGGTCATGTCAGGCTCCCGGCAGGGCTGAAGCGGTTGCTGTCGCGGTCCCACGCGCAGTGCCCCATCACGTAAGTGCGCGCAATCGCGCGATCATCGCCCAGTACCTGCAAGGCGAACAGCCGCTCGGCCAGATCGTTCGCCGCCCCTTCGAGATGCGCGGTACGCCGCGCCAGCAGCGGGGTTGCGTGCTGATCGAGCTCTACGAAATCGGCCTCCTGCCCTACTGCCAGCGCGCCCACCCGGTCGGCGATGTGCAGCAGCGCGGCGCTGCCCGCCGTAGCCAGCCAAAGCGCGCGGAACGGATCGAGCCGGTAGCCCTTGGCCAGCCCCGCCTGATAGGCAAGCCCGCAAGTATGCAGCAGCGAGAACGTCGTCCCCGCGCCAATGTCGCTGCCAAGACCGATCCGCACGCCATGCGCTTCGGCCTGCGTGAAGTCGAAGCAGCCCGACCCCAGGAAAAAGTTCGAACTGGGGCACACCGCGATCCCCGCACCGCTGCCACGCAGGCGGCGGCACGAGCGATCGGGCAAGTGGATGCCATGCGCAAACACCGAGCGCGCGCTGACCAGTCCGAACCGGTCATAGGCATCGAGGTAATCGGCGGCAGCGGGGAACCGCGCCGCCACTTCGGCCACCTCGCGCGTGTTTTCAGCCAGATGGGTGTGCATCAACACCTCGGGATGCGCCGCCAGCAGGTCGCCCGCCACCTGCAACTGGGCGTCGCTCGACGTGAGCGCAAAGCGCGGGGTGACAGCATAGCCCAGCCGCCCGCGCCCGTGCCAGGCCCGGATCAGCGCCTCGCTGTCGGCGCGCGCGCTTTGGGGTGTGTCGCGCAAGCCCTCGGGCCCCAGATCCATCAGCACTTTGCCGCTGACGATGCGCAAATTGCGCTCGAGCGCGGCCGAGAACAGCGCATCGACCGATTGCGGATGAACGGTCGGGAACACCAGCGCGCTGGTGGTGCCGTTGCGCAGCAGTTCGTTCAGGAACACCGCTGCCACTTCATCGGCATGGGCGCGGTCGGCAAAGGCCTGTTCGGCCGGGAAGATGTGCCGCTCCAGCCAGTCGAGCAACTGCTCGCCATGGCTGGCGATGCGATCGGTCTGCGGGTAGTGGACATGCGCGTCGACAAACCCCGGAACGATCAGCCCGGCAAGGCGCTCGACCGCAACGGCGGGAACGCGCGGCGCCAGTTCGGCGTAAGGCCCGCGCGCCACGATGATCCCGTCCTCGATCACCAGCAGGCCGTCAGGCTGATGCGAGACCGCCTCCGAGTGGCTTGCCGGATCGTGCGCCACCGACAGCAGTTCGCCGCGAAAGGCCTTTACCGTCATGCGCCTGCGCTCCCGATCAGCCTTGTTTCGCAGGACATGGCGGGCTCGATCTGCGGGGCCACCTGTTCTCCCGGCGCAGGCAGGGCGAGCAACTGGGCCAGCGTTGCAATGGCGATCACGTCGGGCTCCTTGCCCGCGATGCCGGGCTGGCCGATCGGGCAGGTCAGGCGGGCACAGGTTGGCCCGTCCACGCCTTCGCGATGCAGCCGGGCCAGAAAGCGCGCGCGCTTGGTCTGCGATCCGATGACCCCGACCAACGCCAGCGCGGGCCTTGCCAGCGCGGCGCGCACCAGCCGGTAATCAAGCCCGTGATCGTGGGTCAGGATCACCACCGCTGCATCGTCCGCAGCATCGGCAAGGCAGGCCTCGATGGCATCTTCCGCCACCGTCGCAACGCCTTCGATAGTCTCGAACAAGGGACGACTGTCGAACCAGCACAGGCGCAGCGGCAGGCCGGTGGCATGGCGGGCGATCGCCTGCCCGACGTGTCCTGCGCCAAACAGATAGAGCGGACGGCGGTACTGCCCGATCCGTTCGGCCAATACGTCACCCTCGCGCGGGCGATCGCCGCGTGCAGACAGGGGCGGTGCGGCCGCATCGGCCACCACGCGGCGCTCTATCGTGCCGGGACGCAAAGCGCTGACCAGCACCCGACCTTCGGCAGCATGAGCAAGCCAGCCCAGCCTCGCTGGATCGAGGTGCTCGACCAGCAGCCGCACCCGCCCGCCGCAGCACTGGCCCAGCAGCGGCCCCAGCGGATAATCCTGCACCCGCCATGCGCCCGCCGGTTGGCTCAGGATGGCGCGCGCCTGCTCTATGGCGCGGAACTCCAACTGGCCACCGCCGATCGTACCGAACGGCGTCTCGGCCGTCACCAGCATCCGCGTGCCCGCGCCGCGCGGGGCGGAACCCTCGCTCGCCAGCACGCTGATCATCGCAACCGGGGCCATGGCTACCGGCTTTTGACCGGCGAGCGCACGCAGATGGTCCAGCCAAGCGCTCATGCGCTGCGGTGCCCGGCTATGGCGCGCAGGATCGCCTCGGGCGTGGCCGGGGCATCGAGCGGCGGCAGCGCGCGCTTGTCGGGAGCGGTGGCGGCAATCGCGCGGGTCAGCGCCGAAAAGACGGAAATCGCCAGCATGAACGGCGGCTCGCCCACCGCCTTCGACCGGTGGATCGTGGGCTGGCGATTGGCGCCGTCCCACAGCGCGATGGACAGGCGCTTTGGCCGGTCAGACGCGGTCGGGATCTTGTAGGTGGCGGGCGAGTGGGTCAGCAGCCGCCCTTTGCCGTCGAACACCAGCTCCTCGGTGGTCAGCCAGCCCTGCCCCTGAACGAACGCGCCCTCGATCTGGCCAAGGTCGATGGCAGGGTTCAGCGACCGGCCCACGTCGTGCAGGATATCGACCGCCAGCACTTTGTGTTCGCCGGTCAGCGTGTCGACCACCACTTCGGCGACCGCCGCACCATAAGCGAAGTAATAGAACGGGTGCCCTTTGTGCGTGGCCCGGTCGTAATGGATATCGGGCGTCGCGTAAAAGCCGGTGGCAGACAGCGACACCCGGCCCATCCACACCTTGCGGCAGGCATCGGCAAACCGCAGCAGTTCACCACCGACGCGCACGCCATCGGGCGTAAACGCCACGTCGTCTGCCGCGCAACCATGCGTGCGGGCAAGGAAGGCAACCATCCGTTCGCGGATCTTCAAGGCCGCATCCTGCGCGGCCATGCCGTTCAGGTCCGCGCCCGAACTGGCCGCCGTGGCCGAGGTATTGGGCACTTTGTCGGTCCGCGTCGCGGTGATCCTGACCATCGCCACCGGCACCGCAAAGACATCGGCGACCACTTGCGCGATCTTGATGTACAAGCCTTGCCCCATCTCGGTGCCGCCATGGTTCAACTGGATCGACCCGTCGGCATAGACATGCACCAGCGCGCCCGCCTGATTCAGGTGGATGGCGGTAAAGCTGATCCCGAACTTGACCGGGGTCAGCGCGATGCCCCGCTTGAGCACCGGACTGGTGGCATTGAACGCAGCAATCGCCTTGGCCCGCTCGTCGTAGCGCGAGTCGCTCCGCAGCCGGGCAATCAGTTCGGTCGCGATATTGTCGGACACGGTCATGCCATAGGGCGTGACGTCCCGCCCCGGACCGTAAAGGTTGGCCATCCGCACCGCCAGCGGATCGAGCCCGAGATGCGCGGCGATGCCATCCATGACCCGCTCGATCGCCAGCATGCCTTGCGGCCCGCCAAACCCACGGAACGCGGTGTTCGATACGGTATGGGTCTTGAGCCGTTCGGAAACGATCACGACATTGGGCAGGAAGTACGTGTTATCGCTGTGGAACATCGCGCGATCGTTGATGCCGGGCGACAGATCGAGCGTCGCCCCGCAGCGCGCCGACAGGCGCAGCGCCAGTCCTTCGATCCGCCCTTGCGCGTCGAACCCCACGTCGAAGCCGACATCGAAATCGTGGCGCTTGCCGGTGATGACCATGTCGTCATCGCGATCGCAGCGGAAGCTCGCAGGACGCCCGGTCTTGGCGGTGACCAGCGCGGCCGCCGCCGCAAACAGCGCGGCCTGCGATTCCTTGCCGCCGAACGCCCCGCCCATGCGCCGCACTTCGACCGTCACATCGGCCGACGACACGCCCAGCACATGGGCGACCAGATGCTGCACCTCGCTGGGATGCTGGGTGGAGCACAGCACATGGACTTGCCCGTCCTCGCCCGGTCGGGCCAGCGACACTTGCCCTTCGAGATAGAAGTGATCCTGCCCGCCCATGCTGAACGTGCCCGATACCCGGTTCGCAGCGCCCGCCAGCGCGGTGGCGGCATCGCCTTGCGCCATGCGCTGCGTCGGCTCGACTTGCGAATTGGCCGCGCGGGCATCCTCAACCGTCACCAGCGGCGGCAAGGGATCGTACGTCACCTGCCCCAGCCGCGCCGCCTTGCGTGCGGCATCGCGACTGGTCGCAGCGACCAGGAACAGCGGCTGACCGTGCCAGATCACCTCACCATCGGCGAGCAAGCGGTCGTCGTGCGCGATCGGGCTGACGTCGTTGGCGCCGGGAATGTCGGCAGCCGTATAGACCGCAACCACGCCCGGCGCCGCGTGCACCGCGCTCAGGTCGATTGCCAGCAGCCGCGCATGCGCCTGTGTCGAAAGTCCGAACGCCAGATGCAACAGGCCGGGCACTTGCGGCTCGTCATCGACATAGCGCGCCTGTCCGCTGACATGCAGGTGCGCGCTGTCGTGGGGGTTCGCCGGCCGGTGGAGGACGCGATCAGGCATCGGCGGCCTCGATATCGAGGACCGACACCGGCACGCCCTGCGCCTTGTGCCACAGCCGCCACAGCAGCGCGGCAGCGCCCTCGCTGCGATAGGCCGCACTCCCACGCACGTCGGTGAGCGGGGTGAAATCGATCTGAAGCGCCTCCGCTGCCGCCGCAATGGTCGCTTCGGCGAAAGGCTGGCCGATCAGCGCCGCCTCACACGCGGGCGCGCGGCGCGGCGTGGCCGCCATCCCCCCGAAAGCCACGCGCGCAGCGGTGATCACACCCTCGACAACGGTCAGGCAAAAAGCCCCGCACACCGCCGAAATGTCGGAATCGAACCGGCGCGACAGCTTGCCGATGTGGATCAGGTCATGCGGTCCCGGACGCGGCACGAACAAGCTCTCGACGAACTCCCCCGGCTGCCGGTCCTGCTTGCCGTAATCGAGGAAATAGTCCTCCAGCGCCACAGTGCGCCGCCCCCCGGCGCTGCGCAGGGTGAGGCTGGCACCCAGCGCGATCAGTGCTGGCGGGCCGTCTCCGATCGGTGAGCCATTGGCGATATTGCCGCCTACGGTGCCCGCATTGCGCACTTGCAGGCCGCCGATGCGCCGCACCAGCTCGCCCAGATCGGGGTGCAGCCGGGCAAATGCGCCATGCGCCTCGGCATAGCGGACCGCCCCGCCCAGCATGACACCCTCTGGCGTCTCGCTGATGGCCCGCAAGTCCGCGATGTCGCCGACAAATACCAGCGTATCGAGCGAGCGCAGCCCCTTGGTCACCCACAGGCCGACGTCGGTCGCCCCGGCGACGATCCGCGCGTCGGGGTGTTCGGCCAGCACTTCGGCAAGTGCGCTGGCCGAAGCCGGGCGGAACCAGCGCCGTCCCTGCCATTCGCCGCTCGCCCCCTTGGCGCAGTCCAGTCCGGCAAGCGCCGCCAGCGCGGCGGTGTCGTCCTGCGCCAGTTGCGGCACCGCGCGCGCGGCATCGAGGATCGGGCCATAGCCGGTGCAGCGGCACAAGTTTCCGGCGAGCACATCCTCTACCGGCAAGTCCGCCCCTGCCGCACCGATGGCGCGGCCGTGCAGGCTCATCACGAAGCCGGGAGTGCAAAATCCGCATTGCGAACTGCCGTTGGCCGCCATGCAGGCTTGCAACGGGTTGAGCCCGCTGGCTCCGCTCAGGCTCTCCACCGTCATCAGCGCCTTGCCGTGCACCATCGGCAGAAAGGTGATGCAGGCGTTGACCGCGCGCCAGTCGAGCCCCGTGGCCTCGGCATCGGGTTCGCCGACCAGCACCGTGCAGGCCCCGCAATCGCCCTCGGCGCAGCCTTCCTTGGTACCCGTGCGCCCCAGCCGATAGCGCAGGAAATCGAGCAAAGTGCCGGTCGGATCGACCGCTGGCAGGTCGATCACCGCACCATCGAGCACGAAGCGCACGCCCACCTCAGCTCCCCCGATACGTCGAGTAGGCATAAGGCGCGACCAGCAGGGGCACATGATAATGCCCTCCGCCCGCCGCGATGCCGAAGTCGATGGTCACCACATCGAGGAATGGCGGATCGGGCAGGTCCACCCCTCGTGCGCGGAAATAGGCGGCAACCTCGAACGACAGGCGGTAGCGCCCCGGCACCACCGGCGGAATGCCGGGGCACCGGCCATCGGCGTTGGTCTCGCCAAGGAACACGACGTCCCCCTCCGCATCGCTCAGGGTGAGCGCCACCGCCACAGCCGGACAGCCGTGCGCGGTGTCGAGTACGTGGGTGGATAGCGTGGTCATGGCTTGGCTCCCGCCGCGATCCAGCGGCCCAGCGTGTCGCGCTCGGCGCGGGTCATGCCGGTCTCGTTGCCCAGCGGCATGATCTCGGCATCCACCGCCACCGCCTTGATCCGTGGCGCCACGGCGGCGACATGATCGGCGCTATCGAGCACGATCCCGAGCGGCGGATCGGTGATACCGTCATGGGTCGGACGTAGGGCGTGGCAGCCGGAACAATGCTTTTGCAGGATCGGCTGCACAGTGGCGAATGTCGGCGGGCCATCCGCTGCGGGCGCAGCAGGCGCGGCGTTCGCGCCCTTTTCCGCCGAAACGTAGGTCACGCTGATCAGGGCCAGCACCGCTGCCACCAGCATCGCCCGCCCGGTCGGCGCGGCGGTATGGCGCAAGTTGAAGACATGGCGCACCGCCACGCCGGTCGCCCCCAGCAGCGCCAGCACCAGCCAGGGCCGCTGCGCACCGAAGGTCATCGGGTAATGGTGGCTGATCATGATGAACAGCACCGGCAAGGTCATGTAATTGTTGTGCACCGAGCGTTGCTTGCCCGCCTTGCCAAGCGCCGGATCGGGCACTTTGCCCGCTTTCAGCGCGGCCACCACCTTGCGCTGGTTGGGGATGATGACCATGAACACGTTGGCCACCATCACCGTGCCCAGCATCGCTCCTACATGCAGATAGGCGCCGCGCGGATTGAACACCGCGCACAAGCCCCATGCCGCGCCGACCAGAAACGCGAACCAGACCACGCCCAGCGCGCGATTGTTCCGACCCAGCGGCGATCGGCACAGTCCGTCATAGACCAGCCAGCCCGCCACCAGCGCCGAAAGTCCGATGCCGATCGCGTCAATCTGGCTCAAGTCCGCGCGCGCACGATCGATCAGAAAGCTTTTGGCGCCGACGTAATAGACCAGCACCAGCAGGGCAAAGCCGCTCAGCCAGGTGAAATAGGCTTCCCATTTGAACCAGTGCAGGTCGTCGGGCAGGGTGCCTGGCGCCACGACGTACTTCTGCTTGTGATAGAACCCGCCACCATGGACCGACCAGACCTCGCCCGAAGCCGATCCTTCGCGCGGGGGCTTGAGGTGGTTGTCGAGCCAGACGAAGTAGAAGGATGATCCGATCCACGCGATCCCGGCGGTCAGATGCAGCCAGCGGATCGCCAGATTGAGCCATTCGGCGATGTCGATGTTCAGGGCAATGGTCACGCCTGCGCCTCCTTCGCCTGATCCTGCAACCCCGAATCGGCCAGTCTGAGCCGCACGATTTCGCCGATCTGGCCGATGGCGGTGGCAATTTCGACCTCGCGATCATGGCCAAGCCGTTCAGCCATCGCGCGCAGGATGCCGGCCTTGTCGGTCAGACGCACGCAGACGATGAAGGGAAATCCGAACTTCTCACGATAAGCCGCGTTCAATTCATGGAATTTGGCGAACTCATCCTCGCTCAGCCGGTCCAGCCCGGCAGAGGCCTGCTCGGCCGCAGAAGCCTGCGTCAGCGTACGGTCGAGTGCCGCCTTTCCCGCCAGTTCGGGGTGCGCACGGATCAGGGCGAGCCGTTCTGCATCGCTGGCGGCATGGACCACCGCCATCAGATCGGCCCAACGATCGCCGGACGAAGGCAACGCATCGGCGCGCGCCTCGATCCACGGACTGTGTTCGAACAGCGCGGTCAATGCGACGCTCCTTCCAGACTGACATGCGCCGACACCACCTTCCAGCCATCGGCGAACTTCACCCATGACTGCGACTGGCGGCCCCGGCGCTGGGCACCTTCGCGAAAGAACTCGGCGTCGGCGGTGGCAAAGCTGTCGCCATAGGTCGTGATCGCGACCTGCCCCAGCCGCCGCTGCGGCGATCCACCGCGCCCCTTGCGGAATGCGCGGATCGCCTCGATCCCCCACAGCACTTCGCCGACGCCGAACCGGTTGGTGGTCGGCGCATCGTGGAACAGCGCGTCCATCGTTGCGATATCATCGGCCATCAGCGCCGCCTCGTAAGCCGCGAAAGCCGCCATCACCTCGGCCAGCGCAACCGGATCGTTGATCGTCATGCCGGGTACTCCGCCTGCCAGTGCTGCGCGATGGCGAGCCGCGTCGCCACCCAGGCCTGCCCGCTGGCAATCACATGGTCGCAGAACCGCGCCAGCGCCCGCGCCCGCCCCGGTCGCCCGGCGATGCGGCCATGCAGCCCGACCGACATCATCCGCCCGCCTTCTTCACAAAGCTGGTCAAATGTATCGCGCAAGTATCTGAAAAACTGCTCGCCCTCGGTGAATCCGTTCAGCGCCACGATCTTCATGTCGTTGGCATCGAGCGAATAGGGCACGATCAGTTGAGACTTGCCAAAGCGCCTGTCCCAGTACGGCAGATCGTCGGCATAGCTGTCGGCATCATAAACGAAACCGCCCTCCTCGACGACGAGCCGCGCGGTATTGGGCGAGGTCCGCCCCTGATACCAGCCCAACGGCCGACTGCCGGTCAGCCGGGTGTGCAGCGCGATTGCCTGCGCGATGTGGTCGCGCTCGACCGCTTCGGGCAGATACTGGTAGTCGATCCAGCGATAACCGTGGCTGGCGATCTCCCACCCCGCCTCAAGCATCGCCTCGACCGCCTGCGGGTTGGCCTCCAGCGCCTTGGCGACGCCGAACACGGTTACCGGCAATTGCCGTTCGGTGAACAGCCGGTGCAGTCGCCAGAACCCGGCGCGGCTGCCGTATTCGTACAGGCTTTCCATCGCCATCGCGCGCGCCGGATGGCTGGCTGCGCCGACCATTTCCGACAGGAAGCTTTCCGAGCCCTTGTCGCCATTGAGGACCGAGTTTTCGGCCCCTTCCTCGTAGTTGATGACGAACTGCACCGCCACGCGCGCGCCGTCCGGCCAATGCGGATCGGGCGGGGTGCGGCCATAGCCGACCAGATCGCGTGGCAGTGCGGGCTCGCTCATGCGACGGCCTCCCACGCGGCCAGCGCGGCGGGTACCGCCTCGCCCACCGGAACGGCCAGCCCTTCGGCCTTCAAACAGGCTTCGAGCGCGCCAAGGGTCAGCAGCACTTTGTGCTTCATCGCGTTGTAGCCCATCGCGCCAAAGCGCCAGACGCGCCCCTGCAGCGGCCCGAACGCGGTGCCGATCTCGATCTCGAAGTGGTCGCGCATGGCCGCGCGCACGCGCTCGCCGTCGATGCCGTCGGGAATCCACGCGCCGGTCACATTGGTCATGCGATGGGCATCGTCGCCGAAAATCCGCAAGCCCAGCGCGCGCAGGCCCGCCGCCATCGCGGCCCCGGCGCGGCGATGGCGGGCAAAGCGCGCCTCCAGCCCCTCGGCCAGCGCCACCCGGGCGCATTCGCGCGCGGCATAGAGCATGCTCGTCGCTTCGGTATGGTGGTTGAGCCGCTTGTCCGACCAGTAATCCATGATCATCGCCAGATCGAAGTAGTTGGAGCCGATGCGCGGCCCCTGCCCATCAACGATGTCGGCGCGGCGGATGCCCTGTTCGACATGGCGACGGGCAAAGATCCGCTCGGCAGCGCGCTCGGAAATGGTGATCGGGGCCGAACCGGACGGACCGCCAAGGCACTTCTGCAAGCCCCCGGTCACCACGTCGACGCCCCAGCGGTCGGCCGCGATCTCCATGCCGCCAAGCGTTGCGGTGGCATCGACATAGCTGAACGCGCCGTGCGCCCGCGCAAGATCGCCCAAGCCTTCCAGCGGTTGCGCCATCGTGGTCGAGGTGTCGCCGTGGACCGTGGCGATAACCTTTGCCCCCGACCGCGCCAGCGCCTGCGCAATGGCATCGAGCGGCACGACCTCGCCCCACGGCGCCTCGACCGTGGCGATGGTCGCGCCGATACGGGTAAGGATCTCGGTCAGCAGCAGGCCGAACCGCCCGAAGTTGACCACCAGCACGGTGTCGCCCGGCTGCACCAGACTGACCAGACTGGCCTCGATCGCCGCGCGCGCGGTGCCGTCGATCAGCATGGTCCACTGGTTCTGCGTGCCGAACACCGGCCGATAGAGCGCCATGACCTGGTTCATGTAACCGGTCATTTCGGGGTCGAACTGGCCGAGCAGGTCTGCCGCCATCGCGCGCAGCACGCGCGGGTGGGCGTTGACCGGACCCGGCCCCATCAACAGACGCTGCGGCGGGTCGATCTCACCGAACAGCAAGGGATCAAGCGTGTTCACACGGAACCTCCAAGGCGATCGATGAAACCGGACATCACCGCCAGCGCGATCTGCGCGTCGGCGGGATCGACGTGCTCGGCCGGATTGTGGCTGACCCCGCCGCGGCAGCGGATGAACAGCATCGCCGTCGGGCACAGTGCCGCCATGACCATGGCATCATGCCCGGCGCCGGACACCAGCCTGCGTGATGGCTGTTCGGCTGCGGCCAACGCGGCGTCCATCACATCGACAAGCGCCGGATCGCACGGACTGGCGGGCAAATCATGGACCAGTGCGACTTCGACACCGAGCGAACGACGCCGTGCAATTTCTTGCAATTGCGCGCATATTTCACTTGCCGCAAGGTCGCGCCGGGCCTGTTCGCCCGCGCGCACGTCAAGGCTGAAGGTCACCGCGCCGGGGATCACGTTGGCAGCACCGGGCTGCGCCTCGATCCGGCCGACGGTGGCGACAAGATCCGAGGCGGCGCTGGCCGCGATGCGCTCGACCGCAAGGATCATCTCCGCCGCGCCGGCAAGGGCATCGCGGCGCAAGGGCATCGTCGCGGTGCCCGCGTGCCCCGCCTGCCCGGTCACCTGCACGCGATAGCGCACTTGCGCGGCGATGCCGGTGACGGTGCCGACGGCAAGGCCCTCAGCCTCAAGCACCGGGCCCTGTTCGATATGCGCTTCGAGGTAGGCCAGCACTTCGCCGGAGCGGCGCGCTGCCGACAGGTATGCGCCGATATCGACCCCGGCGTCGGCCAGCGCCACCCCGTCGGCATCGACCACCGCCAGCGCCGCCGCATCGAGCGTTCCGGCCACGGCCCGGCTGGTCAGCATGGCGGCCGGAAAGCGCGAGCCTTCCTCGTCGCCAAAGGCATAGACCTCGACCGGAAACGGCATCCGACGGCCGGCATCGTTCAGCGCGGCCACCGCCTCGATCCCCAGCATGATACCCAGCGGCCCATCGTAGCGGCCGCCATCGCGCACGCTGTCGAGGTGACTGCCGATGATCAGCGCAGGGGCCGCAGGCGTGGTGCCTTCGTAGCGGCCGATCAGGTTGGCCGCAGCGTCCTGCCGCACGGCCATGCCCGCCTGTGCCATCCATTCGGCCAGCGTGGCTTGCGCGGCGCGATAGGCGGGCGAGAGATAGGCGCGGAACAGGCCATCGGCCATGTCGGTATAAGGCGCGAGGCCAAGCGCATCGCAGCGGGCGACCGCACGCGCGCCCCCGACCCCGGCACCGACTGGCCCGCCGGCTACCATGCGGCCACCGCGCCATCGCTGCGCGGGTCGGTTGCGCCGTCCAGCCGACCGTCAGGGTGGCGGACGATGGCCCCGGCATGGCCCATCGTCGCGGTCAGCGGCCCTGCCCGCTCCACGTCGTGCCCGGCAGCGGCCAGCGCCGCGTAGAGCGTCGGGTCAAAGCCGTCCTCAACCTTCAACGTGGTGGTCTGGTCGCCCCATGTCCGACCCAGCAGCCAGCGCGGCGCCGAGATCGCTGCCTGCAGGTCCACCCCGAAGCGGGCATAGCGGGTGAACAGCGCGGCCTGGGTCTGCGGCTGGCCTTCACCGCCCATCGTGCCATAGGCCATGACCCGGCCATCAGCGAACTTCGCCAGCGCGGGGTTGAGCGTGTGGAACGGCTTGCGCCCCGGTTTGAGCGCGTTCCAGCCACTCTCCGCCAACCGGAAACTGCTGCCCCGGTTCTGCCAGACAATGCCGGTGCGCGGCAGAACCAGCCCCGATCCGAACTCGAAATAGGTCGACTGGATCGCACTGACCACCCGGCCTTCGCCATCGGCCGCGCCGAACCAGCAGGTATCGCCCCATTGCGGCGGCTGCGGCCAGGCCAGGGCCTGTGCGGGATCGATCCGCGCGGCCAATTCGTCCAGCGCGGCAGGGTCATCGAGCAGCCGTTGATGGTCGAAATCGTGCCAGGCCGGATCGCCCACATGCTGGTCACGCAGCAGGAACGCCTGCTTGGTGGCTTCGACCAAGGCGTGGACATGATCAAACGAATCAACGACCTCTGGCGAGAACCTGTCAAACAGAGCGAGGATCAGCAGCGAGGCGAAGCCCTGCGTCGGCGGGGCGGTGTTGAACAAGCGACCTTCGCGCACCATCACGCTCAACGGCGCGGGCCGGGTGGCGCGATGGGCGGCAAGATCGGCAGCGCTGACCGGACTGCCCAGCTCGGCCAGATCGGCGGCTACGTCGCTTGCCAGCGCGCCGGTATAGAAGCTGCCCGGCCCCTCCGCCGCGATCCGCCGCAGCGTTTCAGCCAGCAGAGGCTGGCGCAGGCTGTCGCCAACTTCAAGCGGACGGCCTTGCGGTTCGAACACGCGCGCATAAAGGCCGGGCTGGTGGCGCAATTCATCGCCCTTGGCCAGCGCGAGCGCCGCGCCGCCTGCGGTTACCGGCACGCCCGCTTCGGCATGGGCGATCGCATCGCGCAGCAGCCGTTCGAGTGGCAGGCGTTCGAGCGGCAGGGAACCGCCCGACCCGGCCAGCAAAGCCTCCCATGCCGACAGCGTGCCCGCGACGGTATTGGCGGCCAAGGGCCCGCGTGTCGGCACCGAATGATGTCCGGCATACAGATCGAGGTTCGCCGCCTGCGCCGCGCCGCCGACGCCGTGGATCGCATGAACCTGCCCGTCGGGTTCGGCGACCAGCCAGAAGCCATCGCCGCCGATCGCGGTCATGTGCGGGTAGACCACCGCCAGCGTCGCGGCGACGGCGATCGTCGCCTCCACCGCGTTGCCGCCATCCTGCAACACGCCAAGCCCCGCCTGCGCCGCAAGGTGATGCGGCGCGGTGACCATGCCCCCTTGGCCATGAACGGTGCGGTCGCTGACGGTGTGGAGCCCCCCGGTCATCGGATCAGTCCGGCAGCGCGGCGACATAGGCGCGCACGACATGCGCCGAGTTGGCCGAGGCAAGGTGCTCGAACGTGTACTCCATGTTCTTGTCGGCATCGCCACCGGCAAGGTCGGACAGGCTGCGGAAGATGATCGTGGGCACGGTGTTGGCCCATGCCACTTGCGCCACGGCGGCGCTTTCCATGTCGAGCACGCGGGCCTTCCATGCGCCGAACAGGTATTCGCGGAATTCGGCGTTGTCGGCATAGATCCCGGCGGTCACCCCGGTGCCGCCGACCTGCACTTTGGGTTCGCGCGGCAGGCACAGTTCCGACCCGGCGCGCGCCTTGTCGCTTGGCGCAACGCAGCGTTCGAGCTTGATCGTGGGCACGACCTTGCGCGCCAGCGCGAGCAACCCCGCATCCATCGGAATGGCGAAGAAGCGCTTGTTGGCCTCGGCCGCATTGCTGACGGTGGTCCCGCGCGGAAAGATGAAATTCCAGTTGGCAGGCGCTCCCGCGATGTGTTCGGGCGGCTGCCAGCCTTGCGCGGTCTTGCGCGCGAACGAGGCTTCGAGATACTGGCCCCAGTCCTCGGGCACGACGACATCACCGATCGACAGCGAGGGGTCCACCCCCCCGGCGATCCCCGAAAAGACGATGCGCTTGACGGTAAAGCGGTCGAGCACGAGCTGGGTGTTCATCGCCGCGTTGACGACGCTGACCCCGCTTTGCATCAGGATCACCGGCTTGCCCTCAAGCGTCCCGGTGAGAAAGGTCAGCCCGTTGATCGTATGGCTCTTGGGCCCCGTGATCGCCCCTTCGAGCGCGTCCCACTCGGGCTTGAAGGCGGTCATGACCACGGTGCGCGGGGCATCGTCGAGCTTCTGGGCCTGGGCCACACAGGGCAGCGCCAGCGCGGCGAAAGCATAAGCGAATTGGCGGATCATGCTGCGGACATCCACACGAAGCGGACCACGAACAGCCCGGCAAGAAGAAACAGGAACCAGTCGGCGCGCTCGGCCTTGCCGCGCAGCAACTTCAACCCGGCGTGCGCGGTAATGCCGAACGCCAGTCCGTTGGCGATCGAGAACGTCAGCGGGATCATTGCGACCGTCAGGAACGCCGGGATGGCGGCCATCGGGTCTTCCCAATCGACCTCGCTCAACGGCAGCAGCATCAGCCCGCCGACGATGATCAGCGCGGGCGCGGTGGCGGCCAGCGGCACGAGTTGCGCGTAAGGCGCGACGAACATGGTTGCCAAGAACAGCAGTCCGGTGACCACGGCGGTAAGGCCCGTGCGTCCGCCCGCCTGCACCCCGGCCGCGCTCTCGACATAGCTGGTGACCGTGCTGGTGCCCGCCATGGCGCCGACGATGGTTGCCACCGCATCGGTTATCAGGATGCGGTTGAGGCCGGGGATGCGGCCCGCCTTGTCCATCAACCCGGCGCGCTTGGTCACGGCGACCAGCGTGCCGATGTTGTCGAACAAGTCGACGAACAGGAACACGAACAGGATCTCGGCCAGCCCGCCCGACAGCCGGAACACGCCGGCAAGGTCGAGCTTGAACGCGGTCTGGGTCAGCGCGGTCAGGCTGTAGGGTTCGGGCGTCATCCGGGCAAAACCGGTCAGCACCGCGACCAGCGTGGTGACGACGATGCCCACCAGCATCGCCCCGCGCAGGTTCCACACGCTCAGCGCGCCGATGATGAACAGGCCAAGCAGGGCGAGCGCCGCGCCCGGCTCGCGCAAGTTGCCCAGCGCCACGAAGGTGGCCGGATTGGCCACGACGATCCCGGCATCCTTCAGCCCGATGAAGCCGATGAACAGGCCGATGCCCCCGGCCACCGCGGCAAACAGGTGCTGCGGAATGGCGCTGACGATCAACTGGCGCACGCCGGTCAGCGTCAGGATCAGGAACACCACGCCCGACAGGAACACGCAGCCCAGCGCCACCGGCCATGGCACGTGCATCTGCTGAACCACGGTGAAACTGAAATAGGCGTTGAGGCCCATGCCCGGCGCAAGAGCAAGCGGCACGTTGGCGACCAGCCCCATCAGGATCGAGGCGAACGCGGCGGCAAAGCAGGTCGCCGCCGCGACCGAGGCCACCGGCAGACCGGCTTGTCCCAGAATTGCCGGGTTGACCAGCACGATGTAGGCCATTGTCAGAAACGTGGTTGCCCCGGCCAGCGCTTCGGTGCGCACGCTGGTGCCCCGCTCGCCAAGGCGGAAGTATCGGTCCAACCGCCCGCCCGCCGTCGGCGCTGCGTCTTGCCCGCTCATCTCGGTTTCCCCGTCATGCCCGTTCCCCTGTCGGCGCCGGTTGCGGCGCGGATGCTGCGATCACGCCACTTTTCTCCAGCATCGCGGCCAGACGCAACAGCGCAGGTTCACCTTTTGCACGCCCTATCAGTTGCAGCCCCAGCGGCAGGCGCCCCGGTCGGTTCAGCGGCACCGCCAGCGACGGCAGGCCAAGGAAGCTGACCGGCTGGGTGTGGATGCCAAGGTCGGCGCGCGCCGGGCGCAGTTCGCCGTCGATCGGGATGCGCGGATCATCCACCAATGGCGCGACGCAAGGCGCAGCGGGCGCCAGCAGCACGTCGAACGGCGCGACCAGTTCGGCCACGCGCGCCTTGTAGTCGGCGCGGAAAGCCCGCGCCTGCGCGATCAGCTCGGGCGGCAGCAGCGCCCCGGCGAGCAAGCGGTCGCGCACTTGCGGATCGAACGCCAGCGCATCGCGGGCAAGGTCGGCGCGGTGCAGCGCCCCGCCCTCTGCCGCGGTGATCAGGAACGCGGCCGAACGCGCGCGCGCGACGTCGGGCAGTTCGAGCAGCGGCGCGTCGGGCGCGATGGCATCGATCGCGGCGAGTTGGTCGGGGTCGGCATTCTGGCGGAACCGGCCACCCAGCCGGGCGACGCGCAGCGGCTTTGCCGCATCATCTCCGCCCCCGCGACCCGACAGCACGCGCCACACCAGTTCCATGTCTGCCGCGCTGGTGGCGAAAGGTCCGATATCGTCGAAGCTGTGCGCGAAGGGAAAGGTGCCCTCCAGCGGCAAGTCGGCATGGCTGGGCTTGAGGCCATAGAGGCCGGTCAGGCTGGCGGGTACGCGGATCGACCCGTTGGTGTCCGACCCCAGCGAGAACGGCAGCAATCCCGCCGCGACAATCGCCGCCGAACCGCCCGAGGAACCACCGGCGAGCCGCGCAAGATCGTGCGGATTGCGGGTGGTGCCGTGGGTGGCGTTGATCGTGGCGAAGCCATAGGCGAACTCGTCCATGTTGAGCGTCGCCACCAGCACCGCGCCTGCGGCCGACAAGCGCCGGATCGCTTCGGCATCGGCCGCGGCTGGCGCGGCATTGGCATGGATCGCCGAACCGGCGGTGGTCGGCAGGCCCGCCACATCGAACAGATCCTTGACCCCATAAGGAACGCCGGCCAGCGGACCGGGGTCTTGCCCGGCGGCGATCACGGCATCGACGGCAGCCGCCTCGGCCCGCGCGCGGTCGGCCAGGATGCGGGTGACCGCCACCAACGCAGGCGCCTCGTCGGCGAGCCGCCGCAAGGTCCGTTCAAGCAGCGCGCTGGCGGTGAACCGACCTGCGCGTATGGCCGCCGCGGTGGCGATGACGCCGGTCATCCGGTCGGCCCGAGCAGGTTTGCCGCATGACCTTGCAACAGGGCGAGGTTGGCCAGAACCCCCGGCAAACACCCAGCCGGAATGGTCAGGCCCAACGCTTCGGCCCGCGCGCGTGCCCGCTCCTCGGTCAGCGCGATTTGCGCGACCAGAGCGGCGCGGTTGGCCGGGATGGGGCTTGGGGTATCATCTTGCGACATGTCATCGCCGCTATGCCCGCAAGCCCCCTAGCGATCCAACGCAATGATCGAAACGGATCGTTGCAAAAAACAGAGCGCTTCAGGTGCCAGGAACAGTGCGCCGATCAGCGCGGCGCCATGCGGATCGCCCCATCGAGCCGGACGGCCTGCCCGTTGAAATAGCTGTTGCGCACGAATTCCAGCGCCAGACTGGCGAACTCGTCGGGCTTGCCCAGCCGCTTGGGGAACGGCACCGAGGCGTTGAGCCCGTCGAGCACCTTTTCGGGCAAGCGGCCAAGCAGCGGCGTGCCGAAGATGCCCGGCATGATCGCGTTCACACGGATGCCCAGATCCATCAGGTCGCGCGCCATCGGCAGGACCAGCCCGTTGACCCCGGCCTTGGCCGAACCATAGGCGATCTGGCCGATCTGCGCGTCCTGCGCCGCGACCGAAGCGGTCAGCGTGATCACCCCGCGCTCGCCGTCCTCCAGCGGCTCAAGGCTTGCCATGCCCAGCGCCGACAGCGAGGCCACGCGGTAGCTGGCCACCAGAATGCCTTCGATCGCAAACGCGTAGTCCGCTGTGGGAAAGCGGATGAACTCGCCGGTTTCCTTGTTGCGGCCCACGGTCTTGCCCTTGCGGTTGGCCATCGCGCAGTGGACCAGCACCCGCTCCTGACCATGTGCGGCGCGCGCGGTGGCGAACCCTGCGATCACCGACTCTTCCGACAGGATATCGACCTTGACGAACAAGCCGCCGATGGCCGCCGCCACTTCGGCGCCCAGTTCCTCGTTCAGGTCGAAGATGGCCACTTTCACGCCCTGCGCGGCCAGCGCCTCGGCCGTGGCGCGGCCAAGGCCCGACGCGCCGCCGGTCACCACGGCGGCCAGATTGCTGTCGATCTTCATCGTGTTGGTCCTGTCAAACTTGCGCTGGCGTCACGCCGGGATCTGGTTGAACGGCACGCCCTTGTCGGGGCGGTGATCCTGCGGCAGGCCAAGGATCTTTTCGGCGATCGTGTTGAGCAGCATCTCGTCGGCGCCCCCGGCGATGCGGCCGGTCGGCGCATTGATCCAGCTGCTTGCCCAGTCTTCCTTCTGGTGGGCATGCTCATCGAACGAAAAGCCCAGATTGCCGCGCAGATCGAGCGCCAGTTCCGACAGCTTTTGCCGGCTGCGCACCGACACCAGCTTGTTGAGCGACCCTTCCGGACCCGGCTGCATGCCCGCCTGCATCATCAGCATCGCGCGGCGGGTGATCGAATCGAGCCCCGCGCGCATCGCGTGATTGCGCGCGATCTGTGAACGGATGCGCCCATCCTCGATCGCGGGACGGCCATTCACTTCGGCCTCGCGCGCGACATCGACGAACAAGTCGAGGTGCGGGCCGAAGCCACCGCTGTCGGTAGCGATATAGCGCTCGATCATCAGCGTGGTCATCGCCACGCCGAAGCCGCCGCCAACCAGGCTCATCCGCTGGCTGTCCTCAAGCCGCACGTCGTCGAAGAACACCTCGTTGACGTGGCTGTCGCCGCCCGCCAGCTTGATCGGGCGCACGTCAACGCCCGGCGCCTTCATGTCCACCCAGAAATAAGTCAGGCCCTTGTGCTTGGGCGCGGTGGGGTCGGTGCGCACGACGATCACGCCATAATCGCAATACTGCGCCCAACTGGTCCACAGCTTCTGGCCGTTGAGCTTCCAGCCGTTGCCGTCCACTTCGGCGCGGCTGCGCAGGCCGGCAAGGTCGGAGCCGCCAGCGGGTTCGGAGAACAACTGGCACCAGATTTCCTCGCCGCGCAGCGCCTTGATCACGCGCTCCTTGACAAAGGCCTTGTCCTGACCGTGCATCATCAGGATCGGCACCGGCATGCCGAGCGAGATGCCGAAGTAGCCGTTGGGCATGCCAAAGGCCATTTCCTCGGTCTCGAACAGCATCTTTTCAAGGTGGGTCAGCCCCTGCCCGCCGTATTCCTTGGGCCAGTTGATCCCGCCGAACCCGGCATCATAGCGCGCGGCAAGGTACTTGCGGCCAACCTCGATGTCCTGTTCGACGCTCAACCCCTTGCGCGCAGGGCGGGCGAATTCGCCGGCAACCGATTCCAGCCAGTTGCGCGCGCGGGCGCTGTACGCTTCGTAGTTGGTGCTGCTCATGCCGTTTCTCCGGTCAGCTGGTCGACCAGCAGGTCTTCCCAGAACAACAGGTTACCTTGTTCGATGGCGAGGCTGCGGGCGCGCCGCATGTGCAGGTGCAGGCCCTGCTCCCACGTCACGCCGATGCCGCCATGCACCTGCACGCAATCGCGCGCGGCGGTGTCATAGGCTTCGGTCGCCGAAATCCGCGCGTCGGCCGCAGCCATCAGGAAGTCGTCCGAACCTTCCGCTGCCGCTGCATGGATAGCATTGGCCCGCGCGATCTCGACCAGCCCGTAAAGCTCGGCAATGCGGTGCTTGACCGACTGGAACGCGCCGATCGGCTGACCGAACGCCTTGCGCGTATTGGCATAGTCGCGCGCGATCAGCAGCAGCGCCTCGGCCCCGCCGACTTGTTCGTGCGCGGTGATCACGGCCATGCGGCCCAGCAGATCGAGCGCCAGCGCCCGCGCGTCCTCTCCTTCGGCCAGCAGCGTTGCCGGGGTCTGGGCAAAGACCAGATCGGCATAAAGGCGGCTGTTGTCGAAGCTGCGGATCGGCTTGCGCACCACGCTATCGAGTTCGGCGAGCACCAGCGCGGGGCGGCCCGCGTGGCTGGCCCAGACCACCGCGACATCGGCAGTGATCGCGGCGGGAATGCCATGCTTGGTGCCGTTGAGCACGCCCTTGTCGAACGTGACCGCGGGCACCGGCGGCAGCGGCGCGTTGCCTTCGGCAAAGGCGACCGTCGCCAGCACTTCACCGCTGGCCAGCCGGGGCAGCCATGCAGCCTTCACCGCATCGCTTCCTGCCAGCACCAGAGCCTGCGCGGCGCCATAGCCGACGGTCAGGAACGGCGCGCCTGCGGTTGCGGCGCCGCTGGCCTGCGCGACCAGACCCAGCTCGATCAGGCCGAGCCCCAGCCCGCCATGCGCTTCGGGAATGGCGAGCGCGGTCCAGCCTTGCTCGACGGCGGTTTCCCAGAACGGCGCGTCGTATTCGCCGACGACCTCAAGCAGCTTGAGCAGCCGCGCCTTGCTGGTTCGGGCATCGAGCACGCGGCGCGATTCGGTCGCGATCGCCTGCTGCCCTTCATCGTGAAGGATGGACATCCCTGGCACTCCCTCTTGCGTGTCCGCGTTGTGCCATCCGGGCCGACCGGGTGTGGCCCGGCTGCGGATGCGCGTGTCGTGTGCTTGCCCGACCATTGTTTAGTCGATCGATTAAACAATGCACAGCCTTGCCCCACTTGGCAAGCGACGATCCACCGAAGCGACTGCAACTAGCGGACAAGCCGTTCTGATAAGGCCCGATTTTCTCGGAAACTGGCCCATTTGGGCATCTGGCGAACCAAAGGTGATACACTTTGAGACTTGCCCTTCGCCGTCCGAAGGGATGGGGATAGCGCCCATGCGCAGTCTGACCACCGTTGCCCTGACCACCCCGTTCGCCATGCTGCTGGCCGGTTGCGCCGTCGGGCCGACCTATCTGGCGCCCACCGCGCCCACGCTGGGAGTGCCCGCTGCATGGTCGGTGCCCGCCACCGCCAGCCGCGAGGATCTGGCGGCATGGTGGCGCCGTTTCGATGACCCGGTGCTGTCGGCGCTGATCGACAAGGCCATGGCCGGAAACCTCGATATCGCACAGGCGCAGGCGCGGCTGCGGCAGGCGCGCGAGGCGCTCGTCCAGTCGCGCAGCGGCTTGTTCCCCACGCTGTCGGCCAGCGGTAGCGGCGGCCGGAACGAAGCGCTGGCGGGCACCCTATCGCCCACCGGCAGCGGGGCCACCAGCCTCTCGCTCGGGCTCGATGCCAGCTATCAGGCCGATGTGTTCGGCGGCGTGCGGCGCTCGGTCGAGGCAAGCAGCGCCGATCTGGCGGCAAGCGGCTTCACGCTGGCGGCCACCCAGTTGTCGATGGAAAGCGAACTTGCCCGCAACTACATGCAGGCGCGCGGCTTTCAGCAGCAGCTCGATCTGGCCCGCGCCACTCTGGCAATTCAGGACGACAACCTGTCGATCGCGCAATTCCGCGTGCAGGCGGGGCTTGTCACCTCGGTCGATGTCGAAAGCGCCCGCGCTTCCCGCGCGCAGGCGGCGGCTGTCATTCCGCAAGTGGAGCAGTCCTTTGCCGCAGCCGTCGCGCGGATCGCGGTGCTGACCGGAGAGGCACCCGGCGCCTTGCGGCCGCTGCTGGCCACCCCCGCGCCGATCCCCACCGGCCCGGCCAACATCGCGCTGGGCATTCCTGCCGACCTGCTGCGCCGCCGACCCGACGTGCTGTCTGCCGAGCGCAACCTTGCGGCGGCCAGCGCGCGGATCGGCGTGGCGCAGGCCCGGCTCTATCCGGCGCTGTCGTTCACCGGATCGCTGGCAAGCAGCGCCGGAGCGGTGCGCACCTTGTTCGATACGATCACCGGCAGCCTGTTTGCCAATCTGGCGCAGACGCTGTTCGACGGCGGATCGCGGCGCGCCCAGACCCGCTCTGCCCGCGCCGGTGCCGACCTTGCCTTTGCCGCCTATAAAAGCAGCGTGCTGCGCGCGATCGAGGACACCGAGAATGCCGCAGGCGCGCTCGACAGCGCCGAAGCGCGCGAGGTCCAGTTTGCGCTTGCGGCAACGGCCGCGCAGAACTCGGCCATTCTTGCGCGCAGCCAGTACCGCGCCGGGCTGACCGATTTCACCACGCTCAACACGCAGGAATCCGCGCTGGTCAACGCGCGCACCAGCCTGCTGCAAGCCCGCGCGGACAAGGCGCAGGCGCTGGTGACGCTGTTTGTCGCACTGGGCGGTGGCTGGAGCGGAGCGGACCTTGCGCCCGCCGCTGCGGCTACGCCCTCATCATCCCCTCGCTGACCGGATCGCACCATGCCAGCTCCCACCACGACCCCCGAAGCTGTCACGCCCGCCGTGGATGAGCCCAAGGATCTCGACGCGTTTCTTGGCGAGACCAAAACCCCGGCGTGGCACCGCTGGCTGCGGCTCGGCGGCATCGCGCTGGCGGTGGTGCTGGTGCTGCTCGGCCTGTGGTACTGGCTCAGCCCGGCCAAGACCGGTGGCTATGCGACCGCGCCGGTCGAACAGGGCAAGCTGATGACGACGGTTTCAGCCACCGGCCGTCTGGCGCCGACCAATCAGGTGACCGTCGGCTCGCAGCTTTCCGGGTTGGTGACGACCGTGCTGGTCGATGTCAACGACCGGGTCGTGGCGGGTCAGGCGCTGGCCGAGATCGACCCCTCGCAGCTTGATGACCAGATCCGCCAGGCCGAAGCGACACTGGGTGCCAACGCCGCGCAAGTGCAGCAGGCGCGCGCGACGCTGGCCCAATCGCAGGCACAACTGGCGCGGCTTGAGGACGTCTATCGCCTGTCGGGCGGCAAAGTGCCCTCGGGCACCGAACTGCAAAGCGGACGGGCCGACGTACAACGCGCGGTCGCGGCGCTGGCGGTGGCGCAGGCCAACGTCAAGGCGCAGCAGGCCGTGCTGTCGCAAGCCAAAGTGCAGCGCGCCCGCGCGATCATCCGCTCGCCGGTTTCGGGCGTGGTGCTGGCCCGCCAGATCGACCCCGGCCAGACCGTGGCGGCATCGTTCAACACGCCGACGCTGTTCGTGATCGCCGAGGATCTGGCCAAGATGAAGCTGGAAGTCTCGATCGACGAGGCCGATGTCGGCGCGGTCAAGGTCGGCCAGAAGGCCAGCTTCGGCGTCGATGCCTTTGTCGGCGAGCGCTTCCCGGCCCGCATCACCCGCGTCGATATCGGCTCTAACCTGACGGTATCGTCGGCCTCCTCGTCGTCGTCGTCATCGAGCACGACGACCTCGACCACCAGCGGGCAAGTGGTCTCCTATGCCGCCGACCTCAGCGTGGACAACACCGACTTGCGGCTGCGTCCGGGGATGACCGCAACCGCCGATATCGTCACGTCCGACCGCGACAACGTGCTGATGGTGCCCAATGCCGCCTTGCGCTTCACCCCGTCTGTCGGCTCGGGCAAGGCCAGCGGCGTTGCCGGTGCGCTCAAGTTCGGGCCGCCGCGCCTGTCGGGTGGCAGCGCCCAGCGCACCGCCACCGTCCGCCATGGCGCGCAACAGACGGTCTATGTCCAGAACGCGGACGGCGCCTTGCAGGCTGTCCAGATCACCACCGGCGACAGCAACGGCACCAAGACCGAAGTCATCGGCGGCGGGTTGAAGCCGGGCATGCAAGTGGTCACCGGCGAGCTTGCCAGCACCGCCGCCAGCCCGCGCAAGACCCCAACCCCGCCGGCCGGGTGAGCCATGGCCCTGCAACCGCCCTCCAGCCCGCTGCCGCTTCAGCCGATCATTGAACTGCAAGGCGTGACCAAGACCTATGGCACCGGCCCGACCGCGTTTTCCGCGCTCAAGGGCATCGACCTTGCCATTGCCGAGCGCGATTTCGTGGCGGTCATGGGCCCGTCGGGATCGGGCAAGTCGACGACGATGAACATCCTTGGCTGTCTGGATACACCGACCACCGGCCGCTTCCTGTTCAAGGGGCATGAAGTGCAGGCGCTTGGCCGCGACCAGCGCGCGTTGCTGCGGCGGCGCTACCTTGGCTTCGTGTTTCAGGGGTTCAACCTGCTGGCGCGGACGAGCGCGCTGGAAAACGTCGAGCTGCCGCTGATCTATCGCGGCGATGAAAAGAAGACGCGGCGGCGCGATGCCATGGCCGCGCTGGACAAAGTCGGGCTGGCGCAATGGTGGAACCACACCCCGTCCGAACTGTCGGGCGGCCAGCAGCAGCGCGTGGCGATCGCCCGCGCGCTGGTCACCAATCCGGCGGTGCTGCTGGCCGATGAGCCGACCGGCAACCTCGACACCGAACGCTCGATCGAGATCATGGAACTGCTCAACGGGCTGAACCGCGATCTTGGCATCACCGTGGTCATGGTCACGCACGAGCCGGAAATGGCCGCCTTTGCCCGCACCATCGTGCACTTCCGCGACGGGCTGGTCGCAAGCATCGAGCGGCACGATCCCACCGCCACGATCGCGGCGGCCGATGCCGAAGTGAATGCCGCTGCCCACGCGACCGCGCCGGAGACCACCTGAATGCTCGGGACCACCATCCTGCTGGCGATGCGCTCGATCACGCGGCACCTGCTGCGCTCGTTCCTGACGACGCTGGGCATCGTCATCGGGGTGGCTGCGGTGGTCGCCATGGTCACGCTGGGCGAGGCGACGACCGCTGCCATCAGCAAGCAGATCTCGGCGCTGGGCACCAACGTGCTGCTGGTCCGTCCGGGGCAAGGCTTCGGGCGCGGCGGCGGCGGCGAGCGGCCGCAGGACTTCAAGCCCGATGACCTGATCGCCATCCGCGACCAGATCGGCGGGGTCAAGGCCGTGGCAGCGCAAGCGCAATCGAGCGCCACCGCGATCTACGAAGGCGCCAACTGGTCGACCACGATCAACGGCACCACCAACAGCTATTTTCAGGTCCAGCCCTGGCCGCTGGCTTCGGGACGGCTGTTCACCCCGACCGAGGAAGGCGCGGGCAAGGCGGTCTGCCTGATCGGCAACACCGTGCGAACCCGCCTGTTCCGCGAGCGCGACCCGGTGGGCCTGCGCTTTCGCGTCGGCAGCGTCAGTTGTGACGTGATCGGCGTGCTCTCGACCAAAGGGCAGGCAGGCTTTGGCGGCGATCAGGATGACGTGGTGATCATGCCGCTCAAGACCGTGCAGCGCCGCTTTACCGGAAGCACCGACTTGCGCTCGATCATGGTCGGGGTCGATACCGACTGGTCGACCACGCAAGTGCAGAACGCGATCATCCGCCTGCTGCGCGAACGCCGCAAGATCACCGTGGGCAAGGACGACGATTTCAACATCTTCGACACCAAGCAGATTTCCGACACGCTGACCGGCACCACCACGCTGCTGACGCGGATCGTGGCGGCGGTGGCGGGGATCAGTCTGGTCGTCGGCGGGATCGGCATCATGAACATCATGCTCGTCTCGGTGACCGAGCGGACGCGCGAGATCGGCATCCGCCTTGCCATCGGCGCGGTCGCCAGCGAAGTGCTGCTGCAGTTTCTGGTCGAGGCGATCGTGCTGTCGTGCCTTGGCGGGGTGATCGGGCTGGTGCTGGCGCAACTGGTGATCGCCATCGCCACCCCGCTGATGCAGGTGCCCTATATCTTTGATACCGAGATCAACGTGTTCGCGTTCGGCATCTCGGCGCTGATCGGGGTGGTGTTCGGCTATTTCCCCGCCCGCCGCGCCGCCTCGCTCGACCCGATCGAGGCGCTGCGGCACGAGTGAGGCCACAGATGCCGGTTCAGGCGCCCCCAGTTCAGGCGCCCCGGTTCAGGCGCTTCAGTTCAATTGCCGCTTCTCGAGTTTGCGCGCCAGTGTGCGGCGGTGCATGCCCAGTCGGCGCGCGGCTTCCGATATGTTGAAGTCGCATTCGGCCAGCGTGGTGTGGATATATTCCCACTCCACCGTCTTGATCGAGCTTTTGCGCCCCTCCAGCGGGACGGTGGGATCGCCCGCGTGGCGGCCGAAGGCTTCCTCGATATCGTCGGTATTGGCCGGTTTGGCGAGGTAGTGGGCCGCGCCCAGCTTGATCGCCTCGACCGCGGTGGCGATGCTGGCAAAGCCCGTCAGCACCACGATCCGCGTGTCGGGATCGCGCTCGTGCAGCATGTGCACGCACGTGAGGCCCGAAGCGGTGCCAAGCTTCAGATCGACCACGGCATAGGCGAAATCCTGCGCCGCCAGCAGCGCTTCCAATGCCTCGGGGCTGGCCGCCTGCCGCACCGCATAGCCGCGCTTTTCAAAGCTGCGCGCCAAAGTCCGGGCAAACGCCGGGTCATCCTCGACGATGACGAGTTGCGGCCTATCTGGATCGATATGGTCTGGTTCCATCAGGACGTACCTTCCCGCTTGCGTTCGGGCACGGCCAGCGCGGCCAGCGGGATCGTCAGCCGCACCAGCGCGCCGCCGTGCGGACGGTTGGCGACCGTGACCCGGCCGCCCAGCTTGCGCAACACGTTGACCACCAGAAACAGCCCCAGCCCGCCGCCGGGCCGTCCTTTGGTCGAAGCATAGGGCCGCCCGAACGTATCGAGCATCTCGGCCGTGAAGCCGGGTCCGCGATCGGTCACCTCGATCACCAGTTCGCTGTCGGCCAGACTGGCCTCGATCCACACTTCGGCGGGCGAGACTTCGAGCGCGTTGTCCACGACGTTGCCGATCACCTGCCGCAGCGCCGGATCGGAGACGATCGACAGGTCGCTGTCGATGCGGTTGCGCAAGGCTACCGCGCCATTGCTGCGCGCGGCCCATTCGCGGGCGATATCGCGCACGAAAGTGTCGAGCCGGGTAATCGTCGGGTTCTCGCCCCGCGCCTCGCCCGCCGACAACAGGATGCCCGAGACGATCGACTTGCAGCGCTGCAGTTCGGTTTCCATGTCGGCCAGTTCGGCGGCCATGTCGGTATCGGCGGCGATGGCGGGATGGCGCAACCAGTCGCGCACCAGCACCGACATCGTCGACAAGGGCGTGCCCAGTTCATGTGCCGCGCCCGACGCGAGCAGGCCCATGCGCACGATGTGGTCCTCTTCGGCCGCCTGCTGGCGCAGCTTGGCCAAGGCCGTATCGCTTTGCCGCCGGTTGCGGTCGATGCGGATGACGAAGAACACCAGCAGCACCGCGATCAGCAGGAAGCACACGAAGCTGCCGGTCAGATAGAGATCGAGCGGCGCACCGGCATGCACCGGCGGCAGCGCCAGCGGCTGGTAGTCGAAGCTCAACAGCACCACGCACAGCACCGCGATGGCCGCCACGATCCAGCTCCAGTCGGGCGGCAGCAGGATCGCGCCGATGACGATCTGCAGCAGGAACAGGAAGGTGAACGGATTGGTCACGCCCCCGCTGAAATGGAGTTGCCAGGTCAGCGCCAATACGTCGAGCATCAGCGCGCCAAGCAATTCGACATAAGTATAGCCCTGCCGCTCGCGCCCCATCACTTGCGTGGACAAATTGACGATGGCCAGCAGCACCGGCACCGAAACGAGCTGCGCCAGCGGCAGGCCGATGCCCATGAAGCGCGCGGCGATCCAGATCGTCAGCAACTGTCCGACCACCGCCATCCAGCGCAACTGCACCAGCAGCACCATGTTGCGCGCGCTGGCAGGCGGATAGAGCAGACGGGAGCCGGGCTTGTTCATGATCGACGGCGCCATAGCACGACTGCCAGCCCCGCGCACAGCAGCGCCATGGTGAACCACGTCAGCGCATAGCCAAGGTGGTTGTTCGGGAAGGCGATCACGGTCAGGCCGGGCACCGGCTCGGCCGGATCGCTGGACGGCGGCACAAGGCCCTGCGCATCGATGAACAGGCGCGGATCGGCCTGAACCCCGCGTTTGGCGGCAATGGCGGCGATGTCGCGCGCATACCAGCGGTCGAGCGCGGGCCGGTTGGCGCGCAGCAAGGTGCCGTGCGGCTCGGTCAGGCGCAGCAGGCCGATGACCGTGACCTGTCCCTGTCCCTGGCCCTGGCCCTGGCCCTGGCCCTGGCCTTGGCTGAGGCCCACGCGGCGGCGCTGGTCGGCCACTTTGCTGCCCACCGGCACGAAGCCGCGATTGACGAAATAGGCCCTGCCCTGTTCGGTGCGCAGCGGAACCAGCACCCAGTATCCGCTGCCCAGCGCCGACGTGCCGGTGACGAGCGTCGTCCCTGCCGGATCGAACCGCCCTTGCAGCGTGACCCGGCGATAGGCCAGCGCATCGAGCGAGCCGGACGGCAGGCGGCTCACCGGCAGCGGGGCGGCCTGCGTGGCGGCGTCGACGCGGGCGATCAGCGCCTCTTTCCATGCCAGCCGCTGCACCTGCCACACGCCCAGCGCCACGAACACCGGCACCAGCAGCGCCAGCAGAGCGATGGGCAGGCTGGCGCGCCGAGCGGGGAGCGCGCGCTCCCCGTTCATGGTCAAGGCAGCGCGTCCGCCTGATGCGCGGTCATCTGCGGCATCATGTTGTGGTTGAGGTGGTACATCACCCACAGCGACCCGGTCAGCGCGATCACGATGACGATGATCGTGAAGATCAGCGCCAGCAGGTTCCAGCCGCCTTCGGCCTTGGCGTTCATGTGCAGGAAGAAGATCATGTGGACGATCACTTGCGCCACCGCGAACAGCGCGATGGTCAGCGCGGTCAGGGTCTTGTCGCCCAGTGCGCCGGTCATCACCAGCCAGAACGGGATCGCGGTCAGCACCACCGAGGCGATGAAGCCGGTGGCATATTCGCGCAACGACACATGCGGCGCGTCGATGCCGTGGCCGGTGTCGTGATGCAGGTCGTGTGCTTCGTGTGCAGCGCTCATCGCACCATTCCCATCAGGTAGACAAAGGTGAACACGCCGATCCAGATCACGTCGAGGAAGTGCCAGAACATCGACAGGCACAGGATGCGGCGGCGGTTGGCATCGCACAGGCCGCGCTGGCCGATCTGCACCAGCAGCACCGCCAGCCAGACCAGCCCGAACGTCACATGCAGCCCGTGCGTCCCAACCAGCGTGAAGAACGCCGACAGGAAGGCGCTGCGTTGCGGGGTGGCGCCCTCGGCGATGAGGTGCGAGAACTCGTACAGTTCGATCGACAGGAACGCTGCGCCGAACAGCGCGGTCGCAATCAGCCAGCCGATGACCGGGCCCTTGGTGCCGCGCTGCATCGCCAGCATCGCAAAGCCATAGGTCATCGACGAGAACAGCAGCATCGCGGTGTTTAGCGCGACCAGCGGCAGGTCGAACAGATCCTTCGGCCCCGGCCCTGCGGCAAAGTTGCCGCCCAGCACGCCGAACGCGGCAAACAGCATCGCGAAGATGAGGCAGTCGCTCATCAGGTAGATCCAGAAGCCCAGCAGCGTGCTGCCGCCTTCGGGATGGTCGTGTTCGTTCAGGTCATAGTAGCCGGCCGTCAAGGTCGCGCCGCTGAGCGAGGCGGGAAGCGGTTGCTGCGGAGTGCTCATGCGCTGGCTCCCTGATGCGCGGCGAGTTGGCGGGTGCGCTGCGCCTCGGTCGCGGCGACGGTCTCGGCCGGGATGTGATAGGCGCGGTCATAGTTGAAGGTATGCGCGATCGCGGTGATCAGCAGCCCGGCAAAGCCGACGATGGCCAGCCACCAGATGTGCCAGATCATCGCGAACCCGAAGATCAGGCTGATGCCCGACAGGATCACGCCCGCTCCGGTGTTGCGCGGCATGTGGATCGGCCGGAAGCCATCGAGCGGACGCACCACGCCCAGCCGCTTCATGTCGGCCCAGGCGTCAAGATCGTGGGCGATCGGCGTGAACGCGAAGTTGTAGGCGGGCGGCGGCGAGCTGGTCGCCCATTCCAGCGTGCGCGCGTTCCACGGATCGCCGGTCTCGTCGCGGTTCTGGTCGCGCCGCATGATCGACACGCCGTACTGCACCAGCATCGCCGCGATCCCGCCTGCGATCATGAACGCACCGATGGCGGCGATCACGAACCAGATCTGCAAGCTGGGATCGTCGAACACCCGCATCCGCCGCGTCACGCCCATCAGGCCCATCACATAGAGCGGGCTGAACGCCAGCCAGAAGCCGGGCACCCACAGCCAGAAGCTGACTTTGCCCCAGAACGGTTCCAGCTTGAAGCCGAACGCCTTGGGCCACCAGTAGTTGATCGCGGCAAACACCCCGAACACCACCCCGCCGATGATCACGTTGTGGAAGTGCGCGATCAGGAACAGCGAATTGTGCAACACGAAGTCGGCAGGCGGCACCGCCAGCAGAACCCCGGTCATCCCGCCGATCACGAACGTCAGCATGAACGCCACCGTCCACATCATCGGCAGGTCATAGCGGATGCGCGCGCGGTACATCGTGAACATCCAGTTGAACAGCTTGGCCCCGGTGGGGATCGAGATCACCATCGTGGTGATGCCGAAGAAGCTGTTGACGCTGGCGCCCGAACCCATCGTGAAGAAGTGGTGCAGCCACACGACATAGGACAGGATGGTGATGACCACCGTGGCATAGACCATCGAGCTGTAGCCGAACAGGCGCTTGCCGCAGAACGTGGCGGTGACTTCGGAAAACACGCCAAAGATCGGCAGCACCAGAATGTAGACCTCGGGGTGGCCCCAGATCCAGATCAGGTTGACGTACATCATCGGGCTGCCGCCCAGATCGTTGGTGAAGAAGTTGGTGCCGACATAGCGGTCAAGGCTGAGCAGCACGAGCACCGCGGTCAGCACCGGGAACGAGGCGACGATCAGCACGTTGGTGCACAGCGAGGTCCAGGTGAAGATCGGCATCTTCATCAGCGACATGCCCGGCGCGCGCATCTTGACGATGGTGGCGATCAGGTTGATCCCCGAAAGCGTCGTGCCCACCCCCGCGATCTGCAGCGCCCAGATGTAATAGTCGACGCCCACGCCCGGACTATAGGCCAGCCCCGACAGCGGCGGATAGGCCAGCCAGCCGGTCGCCGCGAACTCACCGATGAACAGCGAGGCCATGACCAGCACCGCACCCGCCGTCGTCATCCAGAAGCTGAAGTTGTTGAGGAACGGGAACGACACGTCGCGCGCGCCGATCTGCAGCGGCACCACGAAGTTCATCAGGCCGGTGACGAACGGCATCGCCACGAAGAAGATCATGATCACCCCGTGCGCGGTGAACACCTGATCGTAGTGGTGCGCGGTCAGATAGCCTTCCGAACCGTTGAACGCGATGGCCTGCTGGATGCGCATCATGATGGCATCGGCAAAGCCGCGCAGGAACATCACCAGCCCCAGCACCATGTACATCACGCCGATCTTCTTGTGATCGACGCTGGTGAACCATTCCTTCCATAAATATGTCCACAGGCGGAACCAGGTAAGCGCAGCCACCAGCGTAAGCCCGCCCAGCGCCACCATGGCGAAAGTCGCCAGAATGATCGGCTCGTGCAGCGGCAGCGCGTCGAGCGAGAGCCGTCCCATCAGGAACGACCAGGTTTGATCGGATGAAGTCATGACACTTGGCCTGAAAAGGGGAGATGGGGGATCAAGAACGGGGTGCGCGCGTGGTGCGCGCAAGGCTGAGCAAGGGGCCGGCGGGTTTGGTCACTGACCCCGGCCAGGCGATGGCGGCGCCGCGCAAGGGCGCGCTGTTGGCGGGTGAGGCGACTTCGGCAGAGGCGGCGCGCAGTGGCTTGGTCGGCGCGCACCATGCCTTGACGAACAGGCGGTCGGCGGCGGTCATTCCACCGGGAACGGCGCTGGCAACTTGCTCGCGGCCGTTCTTGTCATACGTCAGCGCGGCCATGTTGAAGCGTCCGGCCGAACCCGTACCGCCGCGCGCGTCGAGCGCCATCATCTCGCTGGCGCACATCTTGCCGGGGCGGACGCACAAGTTGACCACCGCATCGAACAAGTCGGGGGCGACGCTGGCGAAGCGGCGCACCGGCTCCTTCTCGCTCGGCTTTTCAAGCTGCAGATAAGCCTCGCGGGTCAAGGCCGCACCCTTGCTGTCGCGCAATCCGGCGGCCCAGCTCTCGAACGCCGCTGCCGAAACGCCATGCGTGGCAAAGCGCATGTGCGAGAACCCGGCACCGCTGTAATTGGCCGAAAAGCCGGTGTAATCGCCCTGCTTGTTGAGCACGGCGTGGAGCGTCGTCTCCATGCCCGGCATCGCATAGATCTGCCCGGCCATCGCGGGCACGTAGAACGAGTTCATCACCGTGGCCGAAGTGATGTGGAAGCGCACTTGGCGATCAACCGGCAGGACCAGTTCATTGACGGTGGCCACTTTCTGGCCGGGGTAGATGAACAGCCACTTCCAGTCGAGCGCGACCACCTCGATGTCGAGCGGCGCGATCCGGGCGTCGAGCGGCTTGTCCTTGTCGATCCGGGCCAGCGCGCGATAGGGATCTTGCAGATGGGTGCCGACCCAGGTGACCGCGCCCAGCGCGATGATGATCAGCAGCGGCGCCGACCAGATCACCAGTTCGAGCTGGGTCGAGTGGCTCCATTCGGGCTCATAGCGGGCCTCGGTATTGCCCGCGCGGTACTTCCACGCGAACCACACCGTCAGCGCCATGACCGGCACGATGATCAGCAGCATCAGCGCGGTGGCGATCTCGACCATGTGCGCCTGTTGCCAGGCCACGTCGCCCGAGGGGTTGAGCACTTCGAGCTTGCACCCGCCCAGCAGCGCCGCAGCGGACCCGACAAGCCCTGTGCGCACCACGGCCAAGCGCGGGCGGAAACGGTGCATGGACGCAAGCAGGGCGAAGCGGGCAGGTTTCTGGGACATGACCCGAGCCCCTATGCCTGTTGCGGGGTGCAATCGATTGGACATTTTGTCCAATCCCTTTGCGCTGGATCAAGGACGATAAGGCAGCCCTTGATAACCGGCGGCCTTTGCCCGTCCGCCCGATTCGCATACCTGCAAGGCCACGGAGCTTGATCCCACGATGACCGCCCTTCCCATCGCGCCCCAAACCGCTTCTGCGCAAGATGCCCATGGAGGCGCTCCCCATGGCGGCGCTCACGGCCCGGTCACCTCGGGCGAGCTGGCCATCGGTGTCATCATCGGTCGCACGTCGGAGTTCTTCGACTTCTTCGTCTATGCCATCGCCTCGGTGCTGGTGTTTCCGAAGTTCTTCTTCCCCGAATTCGATCCGCTGACCGGCACCTTGTGGTCGTTTGCGATCTTTGCGCTGGCCTTCCTTGCCCGCCCGTTCGGCACGGTGGCGTTCACCGCGCTCGACCGGCTTTATGGCCGCACCACCAAGCTGACGGTCGCGCTGTTCCTGCTTGGCGGATCGACCGCGGCCATTGCCTTCCTGCCCGGCCACGCCACGCTGGGCAACGATGCGGTGTGGCTGCTGGCGCTGTTGCGGCTGGGCCAAGGCTTTGCCCAGGGCGGCACGTGGGAAGGCCTGCCCTCGCTCCTGGCATTGGGCGCGCCTGAAAACCGGCGCGGCTGGTATGCGATGATCCCGCAACTGGGCGCGCCGCTTGGCCTGATCGTCGCCAGCTTGCTGTTCGCGTTCTTCACCGCATCGCTGCCCGCCGCCGACTTCCTTGAATGGGGCTGGCGCTTCCCGTTCTTCGTCGCCTTTGCGATCAACGTGGTGGCGCTGTTCGCGCGGCTGCAGATGGTCGGCTCGCACGATGTCGAGGAACTGTTTGCCAGCACCGCCTTGCAGCCCGAACCGGTGCTGGCGACCTTGCGCGCGGAATGGCGCACCGTCGTGATCGGCGCTTTCGCCCCGCTCGCCAGCTTTGCGCTGTTCCACATGGTCACCGTGTTCCCGCTCTCGTGGGTGTTCCTGTTCACGTCCGAAGAGCCGACCCGCTTTCTGGTGATCGAGGCGGCCAGCGGCGCGCTGGGCGTCGCGGCGATCGTCGCCTCGGGGCTGTTGGCTGACCGCTTCGGCCGCCGCACGGTGCTGGCCGGATCGGCCGCCGCGATTGCCGCGTTCAGCGGGTTTGCCCCGCAGTTTCTGGGTCTTGGCGAAGCAGGCCAGATCGCGTTCATGACCACCGGCTTCATCCTGCTCGGCCTTGGCTTCGGACAGGCTTCAGGCTCGGTTTCCAGCAGCTTCCCGATCCACCGGCGCTATACCGGCTCGGCGCTGACCAGCGACCTTGCGTGGCTGTTCGGTGCCGGGTTCGCCCCGCTGGTGGCGTTGTGGCTGTCGGCCAGCTTCGGCCTGATCGCCTCGGGCGGCTATTTGCTGTCGGGCGCGCTGGCGACGCTGCTTGCGCTGTGGCTCAACCGCGAACTGGGCCGGACAGGCTGACCGGCTGACAGGCTGACCGGCTGACAGGCGGCCCCGGCCGATCCCGCATTCCCGCCGCCCTTGCCTCCTTTGGGCAAAAGGGCGGCGGATTGCTTTGACAGGCGCGGCGGTTCGCTGCCATCGTTCGGGGCACAGGTGGACCCATGGTTCACGCACCCGCACGATCACGGACTAGCGCGCTTGAGCATGGCAGGAACCGGACCAACCACCATCGGGCGCAAGCCCGCCACAACGGTGGCGGGCGCTGCCCCTACCGGTACGCTGGAGCGCGCGATCGCGCACGGTCGCGGTCTGCTTGAACGCGCCCCCGCACTGGCCGCCGAACAGGCGCGCGAGATCCTGCGCGTCGTCCCCGCCAGTGCCGAGGCGCTGCTGCTGCTGGGCCTTGCGCTCGCCGCGCTGGGCCGGATCGAGGAAGCGGTGCCGCCCTTGCGCGAAGCGGCAAGGCGCAACCCCGAAAGCTATGAGACATGGCGCGCGCTGGCCGACCAGCTTGTGCTGACCGGCGACAACGCCGGGGCCGACTTCGCCTTTGCCCAGCAGTTGCGCTGTCAGGCGACCGATCCGGTGCTGCAGGCCGGCGCGCTGGCGCTGTGCCGCAACGAGATCCCGTTCGCCGAACGCGCGCTCAAGCAATACCTCAAGCAGCACCCCACCGACATCGCCGCCATCCGCATGCTGGCCGAAGTGGCCGGACGCATCGGCCGCAATCGCGATGCGATTTCGCTGTTGAGCCGCGCGGTCGAACTGGCGCCCAGCTTTGAGCCAGCACGGTTCAATCTAGCCACCGTGCTGTACCGCATGGGCGAATCAGGCCAAGCGCTCGAACAGCTTGAGGCGCTGCTGGCAATTGCCCCGCACAACAGCGCCTATCGCAATTTGGCCGCCGCGGCGCTGGGCCGCATCGGTGAGGTCGACAAGGCGATCGAGCACTACGACTTCCTCGTCAAGCGCCATCCCGGGGCCTCGAAGATCTGGCTCAGCTATGGCCACTCGCTCAAGACCGTGGGGCGGCAGGCCGACAGCATTGCCGCCTATCGCCGCTGCATCGCGCTCGAACCCGGTTTTGGCGAAGCGTGGTGGAGCCTTGCCAACCTCAAGACCGTCTCGCTCGGCCCCGATGATGTCGCGGCGATGGAACACGCGCTGGCGACGGTGGCGGAACTGGGCAACGAGGACCGCTATCACCTGCACTTCGCCATCGGCAAGGCGCTGGAGGACATGGGTGAGGCCGAGCGCGCCTTTGCCGCCTATGCTACCGCCAACGCCCTGCGCCGCACCGAGCTGGATTATGACGCCGATGTGGTGACCGCGCTGGTCGATCGCTCGATCGCCACGGTGACCCCGGCGTTTCTGGCGGGGCTGGAGGGCGGCGGGCACCCTGCCCTCGACCCGATCTTCATCATCGGCATGCCGCGCGCCGGGTCGACGCTGGTCGAACAGATCCTTGCCAGCCACCCCCTGATCGAGGGTACGCAGGAGCTGCCCGAAATGATGGTGATCGCGCGCAGGCTGGGCGCCGAGAAGCCGGGGTCGGCCTATCCGGCAACGATCCCTGCGGGCGAGAAGCTGGCCGCGCTGGGCCGCGAATATATCGAGGAAACGCGCATCCAGCGCAAGCTGGGCCGGGCGCGCTACATCGACAAGATGCCCAACAACTGGCAGCATGTCGCGCTGATCCACCTTGCGCTGCCCAATGCGCGGATCATCGATGCCCGGCGCCATCCGCTGGGCTGCTGCTTTTCCAACTTCAAGCAGCACTTCGCGCGCGGTCAGGGTTTCGCCTATGATCTGGTCACGATGGGTCGGTACTATGCCGACTATGTGCGGCTGATGGACCATGTCGACCGCGTGCTGCCGGGGCGGGTCCACCGCGTGTTCTACGAAAGGATGGTCACCGATACCGAGGCCGAAGTGCGCGCGCTGCTCGACTATGTCGGAGTCGAATTCGATCCGGCATGCTTGCGCTTCCATGAAAACAGCCGCCCGGTCCGTACCGCCAGTTCCGAACAGGTGCGCCGTCCGATCAATCGCGACGGTATGGAGCAATGGTATAATTTTGCACCATTTCTTGGCCCCTTGCGTGAAGCATTGGGACCGGCGTTGACCGAATACCCCTATCTCGAAGCGTGATCTGACCGCTTAAAAGGGTGGTCCTTGCCGATTGCGGCAAGGCCGCCTGCTCGGTTACCCTGTTCTTGCGCGGCGGCATGAGGGTGTCGGCCGCTCAACAGGGGAACACGATGCGCATGATCTCGAAGGACCGCTGGCGTCTGTCGCAGGCGGCGATCGTCGGCACGATGCTGTCGTCGGTGGCAATTCCCGCGCTGGCGCAGGAAGCACCGGCACCGGCCGAAGCCGCCGCCGCGCCGCTCGCCGCAGGGGAAATCGTCGTCACCGCCACCCGCCGTTCGGAAAGCCTGCAGAAGGTGCCGATCAGCATTCAGGCGCTCAGCACCGCCACGCTCGAACAGCGTCAGGTGCAAAGCTTCGACGATTACGCCAAGATGCTGCCCAGCGTGTCGTTCAACTCGTTCGGTCCGGGGCAGAGCCAGGTCTATTTCCGCGGCATCAACTCGGGCGGTGACGGGCTTGACGTGGGCTCGCTGCCCACCGTCGGCAGCTACATCGACGAAATCCCGGTGACCACCGTCGGCAACTCGGTCGACATCCACTTGTACGACATCCAGCGCATCGAGGCGCTGGCCGGGCCGCAGGGTACGCTGTTCGGCGCCAGTTCGCTGGCGGGCACGCTGCGCATCATCACCAACAAGCCCTCCACCGGCAAGTTCGAAGCCGGGTACGATCTGCAGGTCAACAAGTACGGCAAGGGTGGCGCGGGCGGCACCGCCGAAGCGTTCGTCAACGTGCCGATCAGCGCCAATGCCGCGATCCGTCTCGTCGGCTATTACAAGCGCGAAGGCGGCTTCATCGACAACACCTACAAGCAGCGGACGTATTCGCTCGACGATCCCGATCCGAACACCAACGTCACCATCGACAACGCCAAGTTCGTCGGCAAAGATCAGAACACCGTCGACACTTATGGCGGTCGCGCCGCGTTGAAGGTCGACCTCGACAGCGACTGGTCGGTGACGCCGCAACTGATCTATCAAAAGCAGATCTCGCACGGGTCATGGCTGTTCGACCCGGCAGCGGGCGACCTGAAGGTCCACGACTTCCTCGATTCGTTCAACCGCGACGAACTGGCGCAGGCATCGCTGACCATTCAGGGCAAGATCGGCAACTGGGATGTCACCTATGCCGGTTCGTACTTCGACCGGCACAAGAAATCGGCCATCGACTATTCGTATTACACCGTTGCCTATGACCACTACTCGCTGGCCGGCGGCTATGCGGCGGCTGGCGACTACTATTTCTACACAAAGTATCCGGACGGCAAGGGCGGCTACCTCAACCCGAACCAGTTCGAATACCAGAACATGCACTTCACCAAGCAGACGCACGAGTTGCGCTTCAGTTCGCCCGCCGACGCGCCGGTGCGGTTGACCTTCGGCGCCTTCATGCAGCGCCAGCAGAACAAGATCGCCACCGATTTTGCGACCGCAGGCATCACCGCTTCGGGCGTGCCGATCACGGACTTCCCCAATCAGGGCCTGTATCCGTTGCCCGGTTTCCCCGACGCCGTGTTCCTCAAGCGGCTCGATCGCGTCGACCGCGACTATGCCGTGTTTGCCGAAGAGAACATCGACATCACCTCGTCGTTGACGCTGACCGGCGGCATCCGCTTCTTCAGTGTCGACAACACGCTCTACGGGTTCTCGGGCATCGCCGGGCTGGGGCGCAGGCCATCGCGTTGCGTGGCGACCAGCGACAGCTTCTACCCCTGCATCAGCGTGAACAAGCAATACAAGGAGCAGGGTGAGACCCACAAGATCAGCCTGTCGTGGAAGATCGATCCATCGCGGATGATCTATGCCACGTATTCAACCGGCTTCCGCCCCGGCGGCAACGACCGGCGACCGGGCACCCCGTCGTTCCTGGCCGATACGCTGACCAACTACGAACTGGGCTGGAAAACCTCGTGGCTGGGCAACTCCATCCGCTTCAACGGCGCGGTGTTCCATGAAAAGTGGCAGAAGATCCAGTTCACCCTGCCCGGCGCCAACGGACAGAACTATCTGCTCAACGCGCCCGGCGGTGCCGAAGTGAACGGCGTGGAAAGCGACATTGCCTATTACAACGGCGGCTTCTCGCTGACCGGATCGGCCGCCTATATCGACGCCAAGCTGGCCGATGACTTCTGCAACGCGCGCGGCTGCACGCCCAAGGGCACGCAGCTTCCCGCCACGCCGAAGTTCAAGGGCAACGTCACCGCGCGCTATGCGTGGAACGACGTGTCGTGGAAGCCGTTCATTCAGGCATCGGCCAACCACCAGAGCGGCACCCGCGCCGCGCTGCTGGACAGCTTCGTCTATGACACGGTCAACTATCTGGGGCAGACGGTCAGCCAGTTCGGCTTCACCAAGGCATTCACCACGTTCGATTTTTCGGCCGGGTTGAGCTTTGGCGACATCAAGCTGGAAGCCTATATCCAGAACGCCTTCGACAAGCGCGGCATCCTGTCAAAGGCTTCGGCTTGCGGCCTTGCCGAGTGCCGTTCGAATGCGCGCTTCTATCCGATCAAGCCGCAACTGTTCGGCATCAAGGCGTCCCAGCGCTTCTGATCGCACGCGTCTGATCGCGCAGGACCGACCGATGGCAGGCCTCTGACAAAGGGGCCTGCCATTTTCTTTGGCCGCCGCAGCCACTCGCCCGCCCCTTTGCAAACACCGGTTGCAAAGCGCCACGGAAATCGCATCATGCCGCCAAACGACGCAGGTCCGACCGCGGACCCTGTGCGCCATGGGGGAGAGCGAGCTTGGCCAAGATCATCCTGCATCACTACGACAGTTCGCCGTTTTCGGAAAAAGTGCGGGTCTGTCTTGGGATCAAGCGGCTGGAATGGCTGGCGGTCGAACAGCCCGTCATCATGCCCAAGCCCGCGCTGCTGCCGCTGACCGGCGGGTACCGGCGCATCCCGGTGATGCAGATCGGCGCGGACGTCTGGCTCGACAGCGTGGCCATCGTCGCCGAACTGGAGCGGCGCCACCCTGCCCCCTCGCTGTTTCCCGCAGGAACGGGAGGCCTTGCCACCGCGCTGCAATACTGGACCGACCGCGAGGTGTTTCAGGCCGCTGTCGGCGTGATCTTCGGCGGCCTTGGCGACAAAGTGGACCCCGCCTTCATCAAGGATCGGGAGGCGCTGTCGGGTCGGCCGTTCGACCCGCAGGCGATGGCCGGGGCGGTGCCGTACCTGTCCGACCAGTTCCGCGCCCATGCCGCGCTGCTCTCGGCGCAGTTGGCCGACGGTCGCGCCTTTCTGGAAGGGGCCGCGCCCGGCCTTGCCGACGCCACCGCCTATTACAACTTGTGGTTCGTGCGCGCCGCGTTTCCGCCCGCCGCCGCGCTGTTCGCCGATCTGCCGCACCTTGGCGACTGGCTCGACCGCGTTGCCGCGCTGGGTCACGGCACCCGCAGCGCCGCCACCCCGGACGAGGCGCTGGCCATCGCCGCCGCGCACGCGCCCGACCCGGCGCTGCTGGCCGCCAGCGGCGAGCACCCGCTGCTGGGCCAGTCCGTCATCGCCAGCGCCACCGATTACGGCCGCGATCCCGTTGCTGGGCAACTGGTCGGCGCCTCGGCACAACTGTTCAGCCTCGCCCGGCAGGACGCGCAATTGGGCACAATCCACGTCCACCTGCCGCGCATCGGCTACGCCCTCAGCCCGGCGGGTTAGCCTGGCGCTCGATTGCGATCCGATTTGGTTACCTCCCCTTCCGGCAGGGAGGGATAGGGGGTGGGGGCTCCACCTCACCGGCAAGCACAAAAAAACCCGCACGCGGAATTCGCGCACGGGTCTGGGCCGGGTGGCGAGTCCGGTTAACGCCGCTGGCAGGTGGGGAAGGCGCGGACGGGTGCGGTCGGCGCTGGTTTGGGTTCTCGACGCGGGTGTTAGCGAATGGCGAAAGTGGCGCGTTGAGGGACCAAATTCGCTCGACCCTGACGGGCACGCAGGCACCGGGGTGGGCTCGCGCTCTTGCCGGACTACCTTGCGGGCTTGGGGCCCGATCCCACGGCGGAGGTAACAGGCCCCGCCGTTCGTGCCGCGAATGCGGACGCCTCCGTCCTTGGAAAGCGCCGACCGCGCGCCGGGTCGCAAAGGCGAAGCGCTCACGCCCCAGCTCCCGTCACGGCGCGGCATATAACCCATATGGTTCGTTTTGTCAAGGGCGATACGGAAGTATTAGGGTCAATCCGTTAAAGCTGCACGATCTCATGTCGTTGATAGAGCCGAGTAAGGTCGGCATGGGCAACGCGGAACTGACTGCGCCGTTTAATTTCAGGCTTTGCCGAAGACGCTTGTTCGACCTTGATGGCGGGGTCGTACCAAATGGTGCCGGTAGCGAAGGCTTTGAGAAATAAAAGAAAATCAGTCTGTTCGCACAATAGGATGTGGGCACCGTAGCAGTATTCGGGCGGCGGCGTGCGGAAGAGCGAAGGCACATAGGCGGCCTGGGCATGCTTGCGGTTCCAGTGCGCCATCATGCCCCGGAACGACCATGAGGCGGCAACAGTGTCTGCTGCGTCGAGCAGGGAGAATCCACCATCGAAATCAGTAATTTTGCCAGTTGTCGCGTCAAAACCGGTCATCGTCATGCGCAGGCCGGTCAGCGCGTGAGCCCCGCGCGTACAGTCATAGCGCCCCCCAAAGTTGATGCGGTCGGGCTTGCCAGCTTGATCGGGATAGCCGAACCGCGTCAGGAAGCTCGCAACGCCACCAGTGCGATAGAGACCACCTGTCGGCTCAGGTGTCATCAGGGTGACTGGTGATTTAGGTCGGTACGACAGTAGGTCACTTACGCCGTACTGCTTAACTTCCCAGCCCATGAAGTCGGGTTCGGCATAGCCATTGGGGCTGATGCCCAGTTCGGCTTCCAGAGTATAGCCGCCACCATTGCGGGCAGCATAGGGAGCCTTGATGCCACTAGGGGCTAGCTTTTGCGATGCGATCCATTGTAGCCGGTAAATGCGGCGCAACTCATCCAGCAACTGCTGCTTCGGGCTTGTAGTTTGCCTCAGCGTTAGCGGCAGTTCCAGAAACACTCCGATTGTGGGCCATTCGCGCGCAGTCAGTTCGGCGGTAATGGGATCGGCAGCGTTTGCAGCATAACCCAGCACCCCGCCTTGCTGCGTGATACCAAGAACCAACAGGCGTCCCTCATCGCGCACACGCATGATAGACGACGGCGCATGCTTGCAACCTGACAAGAACCCGGACATGCGCACTTCGGGATAGCGCGGGTAGAGAATGAGGCCGGTATTCGGCGCAAGGTGTCGGCCCGCTTCATCGATCCAGCAGAAGTCTACTGCAGCCTTTGCGCGGTCGCGGACGGCGCCGGCCACAGCGGCATCGTCGGGGCGAATCTCGCCATGTGGGATGATGTTGAGCGCCGAGAAATCACCGCCGAGATAGACTTGGTTCTTAGAGTTATCATTAGGCGCTAGCTTCTTGGCATAGATGCGCGATGCGCCGTAATGCCGCATCAGTTCTAACAGGTGTCCTAGCGATGCAACCAATTACCCGCCCCTGATCTTGGCCATGGGATCCCGTTCAGGCGGCCTCGCGCCGTCGCGTTGGACGGACGAGGGCCTCAATATGCGGCTGCATAAGCCGGGCAACCGCACCGAATACCGGAACTGCAACCGAGTTGCCGAACTGTTTGTAGGCCTGTGTATCCGACACTGGAATGCGGAAGTCATCGCCATAGCCCATCAGACGCGCACATTCGCGGGGGGTCAGGCGCCGAGGGTTGGCGCTTCTGCCCTGACTGACGAGGATTTCCGAACCGTCCTTGTAATAACGGGCAGAAAGCGTGCGGGCGATATCGTCCGGCGTAACCAAGCCGAAGCCGAAGCCATTGCCTGCCGCCTTGTGCTTGTCGGCATAGCCCTGAAGATACTGCCATAGTTTATCCGTCAGTGTGTACTTACCGTTCACGACGGCATTGGCCCCCAGCGTGTAATGCGCTTCTGCCTTCTCGGAGCCGTTTTCAGGATGGAGAATGCTCCTGAGCCGCACGCTGCCCTTGGGCGGAAGAACGAGATCATCCCAAGTGAAAGGCACGTCTTCGCGGAAACCGACGATGACAATCCGCTCGCGGTGCTGCGGGACGAAGTGCTGGGCGTCTATAACCTTACTCCAGACCTTGTACCCCAGTTCATCAGTCAGTGTTTTAAGGATGACCTGGAAGGTGCGCCCCCTGTCATGGGAGGTCAGGTTCTTGACATTTTCCAGCAGGAAGGCGGCTGGTCGGTGTGTCTTGAGGATACGGGCAACATCGAAGAACAGCGTACCTTGCGTTTCATCAAGAAAACCGTGCTGCCGACCCAGCGAGTTCTTTTTGGAAACCCCGGCAATCGAGAACGGTTGGCAAGGAAAGCCCGCCAACAGCACATCAAAATCGGGGATTTCATCGGTAGCAATGGTGGTGATGTCGCCGTGCAGCGGGTGATTGTCCCGGAAGTTGTCGGCGTAAGTCTGCTGGGCGTACTTGTTCCATTCTGAGGTGAAGACACAATGCCCGCCGATGGCATCGAACCCCTTGCGGATACCCCCGATCCCCGCAAACAGATCAATAAAGGTGAATCCACCGGGGGCCGGGGCGGGCGCTACGGCAGCCATTGAGCGCAGCAGATTTATTGCGGCCTGACGCGGTTTGCCTTCTCCGGCTTCCCAGCATCGGACTTGCAGGATGCTGCATCCGGTCATGAGTGCAAAATCCTCGACCGACAGACCGGCGCGAATGCGAAGAGCGGCAAGTTCGTTGAGCATGGTACCTCTGGGTAATATCACGATATAGTGTCGCGATCTTGCCAGCGAGACAAGGCCCTGCTGTGCATAAAGTTCACATTTTGTTCGAATTTGAAACTACAGCACCACTTTGCCAAAACCCCAATCGCCGCAAGCCGAGGGGCGCCGATGCTAGCGGGGTGTTAGGCCGCGCGAAATCCGGGGGGCGGTGGCTTCGGCGCAGCGCACCGCCCCCGGTGTCCCTCAGATCTCGGCGACCGCGATGCAGGCCAGTTTGATTTCGAGGTAGTCGTCGACGCCGAGGTGCGAGCCTTCGCGGCCCAGGCCGGATTCCTTGACGCCGCCGAACGGGGCGACTTCGGTGGAGATCAGGCCGGTGTTGATGCCGACCATGCCGTATTCCAGCGATTCCGTCAGCCGCCACTGGCGCGCGCCGTCGCGGGTATAGGCATAGGACGCCAGCCCCGCGCGCGTGTCGTTGGCCATGCGAACGGCCTCAGCCTCGGTGCTGAACTTGACGAGGCCCGCGACCGGACCGAAGGTTTCCTCGCGGCACAGCAGCGCATCGGACCGCACATCGGCCAGCACGGTGGGGGCATAGAAGCGTTCGCCGATCGGCAACTGCTTGCCGCCGGTCAGCAGCCGCGCCCCGCCCGCCAGTGCGTCGGCCACGTGCGCGGCGACTTTGGCCACGGCGCGCGCGTCGATCAGCGGGCCCTGATCGGTCGGGCCATCCAGCCCCGGCCCGACGCGATAGGCCGCCACCCGCGCCGCCAGCTTCTTGGCAAAGGCATCGTGCACCGCTTCGTGCACGAACAGGCGGTTGGCGCACACGCAAGTCTGGCCGGTGTTGCGGAACTTCGACATCAGCGCGCCTTCGACCGCGGCATCCAGATCGGCGTCCTCGAACACGATGAACGGCGCGTTGCCGCCCAGTTCCAGACTGACCCGCTTGACCGTACCGGCGCATTGCGCGGCGAGCAGCTTGCCCACCGGGGTCGATCCGGTGAAAGTGAACTTGGCCACGCGCGGATCGCCGGTCAGCACACCGCCGATGCCCTTGGCCTCACCCGTCAGCACGCTGAGCACGCCTGCCGGAACGCCCGCTTCTTCGGCCAGCACGGCCAGCGCCAGCGCGGAAAACGGGGTGAGCTCCGAAGGCTTGACCACGAACGTGCAGCCGACCGCCAGCGCCGGGCCGGCCTTGCGGGTGATCATCGCCAGCGGGAAGTTCCACGGGGTGATCGCGCCGACCACGCCCACCGGCTGGCGGGTGACGACCAGCCGCCGCTCGGCCATGTGCGGGGTCAGCACTTCGCCGCGCACGCGCCGCGCTTCTTCGCCGAACCATTCGAGGAAGCTGGCGGCATAGGCCACCTCGCCCTTGGCCTCGGCCAGCGGCTTGCCCTGTTCGGCGGTGAGGATCAGCGCCAGATCGTCGGCATGGGCGTGCATCAGCGCGGCCCAGCGCTTCAACACCGCGCCGCGTTCCTTGGCCGGGGCCTTGCGCCATGTGACGAAGGCCGCGCTGGCGGCGGTGACGGCGGTATCGGCCTCGGTCGCGCCAAGGTCGGGCACATGGCCGATCACCTGTCCGGTGGCCGGGTTGTCCACGGCGATGGTCTTGTCGGTGCTGATCCATGCGCCGCCGACGAAAGCCGCCTCGCGCCACAGATCGGGGCGCGCCAGCGTGGGCCGTACGGGCGCAGCGGCCCGAGCCTGATCAACCATGTTCAATCCTTTCAACGACATTGCGCATCGGTCGCGCCATAGCGCGTCATGCAGTTTCTTGCAGTACCTTGCGCAGCTTGTCGGCGATTTCACCGATCTGCGCCTCGCTGACGATCAGCGGCGGCGACAGCGCGATGATGTCTCCGGTCACGCGGATCAGCAGTCCGGCATCGAAGGCGCGGTGGAACGCTTCCATCGCGCGCGCGCCGACTTTGCCATCGCGCGGGGCCAGCTCGATCCCGGCGACAAGGCCGAGGTTGCGGATGTCGATCACGTTGGGGCAATCGCGCAGCCCGTGCATCGCCGCTTCCCATGTCGGGGCCAGTTGCGCCGCGCGTGCGAACAGGCCTTCGTCGCGATAGACGCCGAGCGTGGCGATGCCCGCCGCCGCCGCCAGCGGGTGGCCCGAATAAGTATAGCCGTGGTAGAACTCGATCCCCTCGGGCGAGCCATCGACCACGGTGTCATGCACCGCGCGGGTGGCGGCGACCGCGCCCATCGGCACGGTGGCGTTGGTCAGTCCCTTGGCCAGCGTGAGGATATCGGGCGTCACGCCGAAGAATTCCGCGCCGGTTGCCGTGCCCAGCCGTCCGAAGCCGGTGATCACCTCGTCGAAGATCAGCAGAATGCCGTGCTTGGCCGTGATCTCGCGCAGCCGCTGGAGATAGCCCTGCGGCGGCACCAGCACGCCGGTGGAGCCCGCGACCGGCTCGACGATCACCGCCGCGATCGTCTCGCCCCCATGCAGCGCGACCAGTTCCTCAAGCTCTTCGGCCAGATTGCCGTTGCCCGGTTGCAGCCCCTTCTGGAAACGGACGGCGTCGGTGTGGGTGTGCGACAGGTGATCGACGCCCCACACTTGCGAGACATAGCGCCGCCGGTTGCCGCCGATGCCGCCGACCGACACGCCGCCAAAGTTGGTGCCGTGATAGCCGCGCTGCCGACCGATCAGCCGGAATCGCCCGGAATCGCCGCGCGCATGGTGATAGGCGAGCGCCATCTTGAGCGCGGTCTCGACGCTTTCCGAACCCGAATTGGTGAAGAACACGCGGTCCATCCCGGCGGGCAGGATCCTGGTCAGCTCGCTCGCCAGCCGGAACGGCAGCGGATGGCCCAACTGGAACGTCGGCGCGAAATCGAGCACGCCTGCCGCCTCGCGGATCGCCTCGGTGATCGGCGCGCGGCCGTGCCCGGCGTTGACGCACCACAGCCCCGACGTGGCATCGAGCACCTGCGCCCCGGTGGTGGTGGTATAGTGCATGTCCTGCGCGGCGGCGAACAGGCGCGGATTGGCCTTGAAAAAGCGGTTGTTGGTGAACGGCATCCAGAAGTGGTCAAGATCCAGCGGGGCTGCCGCGCCCGTGCCATCTGCCTGCATCACCACGTCACCAAGGCTGGCCATCCAAACTGCTCCGTTCTTCGCACGTCGAATCCGGTCATACCGAAGCCGGTACGCCGAAAGCTTGGATAGCCCCTCACCGCCCCGTCGCGAAAGGCGCAAAAGGGCGTAAGGGTGGTGCCTGCCATGCACCACTTGGGCGCGGTGGTCGCAATCGCGCTTGCGCGGGGGCACGCTTGCAACGGACTTGCCAGTGATCGCGGAATGTGATCACAGTGGCGCATAACCTACTTCGGGCGGAGCGAGAGTGATGAGCAAGGACGGCGCAAATGGCATCGGCGTGACCCGACGCGATTTCGTGCGAAACACCGCAGCCGGGTCGACGGCGGCCGCTTTGGCAGGCGCGCCGCTGGTGGCCGCCGCGGCAACAAGTGCCACGCCCGCCCCTTCATCCCCATCAGCCCCAGTGGCCGGAGAACCGGGCGGCTATTACCCCCCGGTGCGCACCGGCATGCGCGGATCGCATCCCGGATCGTTCGAAGTGGCCCACGCCTTGCGCGATGGCCAGGTTGTCGGTCAGGCGCTGGCCGGTCCGGCGCATGAGGATTACGATCTTGTCGTCGTCGGTGGCGGGATCAGCGGACTGTCGGCGGCGCTGTTCTATCGCGACCGCAACCCGTCGGCCCGCATCCTGATCCTTGAAAACCACGACGACTTCGGCGGCCATGCCAAGCGCAACGAGTTTCACGTGCGCGGCCACACCCTGATCGCCAACGGCGGCACGCTCGGCATCGACAGCCCGACGCCCTACAGCACCGTGGCCGATGGGCTGCTGCGCCGCATCGGCATCGACGTGCCGACCCTTTCCGAAAAGTACGGCGAGGCCAAGCCCGGCGCGCTCGACAAGGCGGGCCTGCAAGCGGCCACGTTCTTCGACCGGGAAACGTTCGGCCGCGATGCGCTGGTCAAGACCCCGCGCGGCCAGTCCTATGCCGAGGCGCTCAAGTCCGCGCCGCTTTCGGCAGCGGCGCTGGCCCAGATCGCGGCGTTCGAAGCCGCGACCAGCGACCCGCTGGGCACGATGCCGATGGAGCAGCGCAAGGATTACCTCTCGCGCATCAGCTACCGCGCCTATCTGCAAAAGCACGGCGGTCTGGGGGACGAGGCGGTTGCCTTGTACCAGAACCGGCCGCTGGGCTGGTGGTGCGTGGGTGCCGACGGGATCAGCGCGCTCGATGCGTGGGGCACCGGGTTCTTTCCGGGGTTCAAGGCGGTGAAGCTCGACAAGGGCGGCACCTTCCGCATGGGCTATACCCCGCGCGGCTTTGCCAATACCGGGGGCAGCTATGCCTTCCATTTCCCCGATGGCAACGGCTCGGTGGCGCGCCTGCTGGTGGCGCAACTGATCCCGGCGTTCATGGGTGGCGGCGTGACGGCGGAAAGCGCGATCCTGGCGCCCTGCCATTACGAAACGCTTGATCGCGAAGGTCAGCCGGTGCGCCTGCGCCTGTCCAGCACGGTTGTCCGCGTGGAAAACCGCGCCTCTGCCGGGGCGGACGTGGTCTATTCCAAGGGCGGACAAGTGCGCAAGGTTGCCGCGCGCCACGTGGTCATGGCCTGCTGGAACATGATCATCCCGCACCTGATCCCGACGCTGGGCGATGCGCAGAAGGCCGCCCTGCACGAACTGGTCAAGGAACCGCTGGTCTATGTCAGCGTCGCGCTCGACAACTGGCGCGCTTTTGCCAAGGCGGGCGTGGGGCAAGTCACCTGCCCGACCAACTGGTACCAAAGCTTCGGCCTCGACCGCGCGACCGAGATCGGCGGCTATACCGGCCCGGCAAGCCCCGACGATCCGATCCTGATGCGGCTCAGCCACATTCCCCACGCCCCCGGCCTGCCCGAACATGACCAGAGCCGCGCCGGTCGCGCCGAACTGCTGGGCACCGACCTTGCCACGTTCGAAAGCCATATCGCCGACCTGCTGACCCGCGCGATGGGGGCTTATGGCTTCGATGCGGGCAAGGACATCGTCGGGGTGACCGTGAACCGCTGGCCGCACGGCTATGCGCCCGAATACAACGCGTTGTGGGATGCCAAGCGCGATGACGAACCGGACGCGCCGCATCTGGTCGGGCGCAAGCGCTTTGGCGCGATCGCCATCGCCAATTCGGATTCGGGCCGCGCCGCCTATACCGATTCCGCGATCGATCAGGCCTATCGCGCGGTCAACGACCTGATGGCCTGACCCGCCCGGCAATGATGACTGCTATCTTACAGAAAAATGACTAATCTATCGCCAGAATGGTGGGACTTTTAAAAGGGATTTGGCGGGCATCCGGCCGGTGGTCGCCGCCAAGCCCGCCCCCCGCCTTTCCGCCTGCTGCCGTAACCGAGACCCCTTGTGATGAACCGTTCGCCCGCCCGCCCGCTGCTTGGCATCGTCTGCTGCATCCGCACGTTCGAGGGTGAGCCGATCCACCGCGTGATCGACCGCTATCTGCGCGCACCCGCCCGTTTCAGCGACGTTGACGTGGTGCTGGTGCCAGCGCTCGGCGCGCTGACCGATCACGACGGCATGGCCCATCGGCTCGACGGCCTGTTGCTGACCGGCAGCACCTCGAACCTTGAACCTGCGCGCTATGGCGGAACGCAAGGCGATGGCCCGTTCGATCCGCAGCGCGATGACACCGCGCTCGGGCTGGCCAAGGCGATGATCGCGGCGGGCAAGCCCGTTTTCGGCATTTGTCGCGGGTTTCAGGAACTGAACGTGGTGTTTGGCGGCACGTTGCAGCAACTCGCGCCCAGTTCCGTCGAACATCATGCCCCCGCCGGGGTCACGCTCGACGCGATGTTCGCGCACTGTCATGATGTGGCGCTGGCGCCGGGTGGCGTGATCGCGCAGGGGCTTGGTGCCGAGGCGATCTGTGTCAACACCGTGCACTTTCAGGGCGTCGACCGGCTCGGCGACGGGCTGACCATCGAGGCCACCGCGCCGGACGGGCTGGTTGAGGCGTTTTCCGCGCAAGTCGGCCCCGCGCAGGTGCTGGCGGTGCAATGGCACCCCGAATGGGACGCCGAAACGAACCCGCAGTCGCGCTGGTTCTTCGCAGCGCTAGGCGCCGCGCTGCGGGCAAGCGCGGCCTGACCAGCTTGTGATCGCAGTCGGAACGGCCAGGCGATTCAAAGCTGTTCGATGCGGGTTGCGGCCTGCAACACGGTGCGGATAAGCGGCGTGCGGCGCTGCTCGAAGCTGCAAACTATATAGCCGGTCAGCAGCGCGCGGTCGGGTTGGTGCTCGATCGGGCGGACGGCCAGCCGCACGTCGGGCGGGCATTCGGACGAAAAGAACAGGCTGACGCCGATGTTGCAGGCCACCGCCTCGCGGATTGCCTCGCGGCTGTGCAGTTCGATCGTGCGGCGCGGGGTCACTTCGTGCGTGCGCAGGACCGTCATGATCGCCGCGCGGGTCTTTGACGTCGCCTCACGCAGAAGCAGGCATTCGTTGCCCAGCGCCTGCAACGGAATGCAATCGAGCGCCGCCAGCGCATGGTTCGTGGGTACCACGGCCATCAGATGATCGATGAACAGCGGCTTGTAGACCAGCCGGGGATCGATCTGCGGATCGCTGACGATCGCCACATCGGCGCGCGCTTCCAGCAATTGCACCAGCGTGGCGTGCGAGTTGTCGATGTGGATCTCCACATCCAGACCCGGCTCGGTTCGTAACAATTCGGCCACCAAGCGCACCGCATGGGTCGGCGAATCCGCCGCCAGCCGCACGAACGCGGTATCGCTCGGCTTGCGCTCGTCGAGCAGATCGTCGATTTCCTGCGATGTCGCGAACATCCGCTGGGTGAGCGCCAACAGATCGCGCCCGACCGGGGTCAGTTGCAGGGGCCGCCGCCGTCCTTCGAACAGCATCTGGCCGTGACGACTTTCCAAAGCCTTGATTTGTTGAGACAATGTTGGCTGCGAGATGTTGAGCCGCCGCGCCGCGCGCGAGAAGCTGCCCTCGCTGGCGACCGCCAGAAATGCCCGCAAATGCTGATGGTTGACCGACATGTACCCAAATTTCCCCGTCCGCCGGATCGAATCTCGCAGGTGCGATGGCGCGGCTGCGAGATGTCCATACCGTTTCGCCCCTATTGAACGATAGATTTCTTCTATAGTCTAGTTTCCGACTTTGAATTGGGTTGTTCCGGCGAACTTTGCCAATGGCGCTCTGGGGACAGTCAATCGCTGCGACACGCGGCGAAGGGCTTTCCATGAGTGTACAAAAACATTTCCGTTCAGGGGGTTACCATGAAGACCACGAACACCGTGTTCAAGACAGGCTTGCTGCTGTCGTGCGCCATCGGCTTTGGCCTGGCCAGCAACCCGGCCTTTGCCGCCGATGCTGCACCTGCTCCGGCCGATGCGGCGGCCGCCGATGCGCCCACCGACAGCTCGGTCATCATCGTGACGGCGCAGCGCCGCAACGAATCGATCCAGGACGTGCCGATGACGCTGCAGGCGTTCAGCGCCGACACGCTGTCCAAGCTCAACGTCACCACTTTCAATGACCTGCTCAAGTTCACGCCCAACGTGACTTTCGGCAGCAACGGCCCCGGCCAGGGCGCCATCTTCATGCGCGGCCTGTCGGCAGGCTTTGCCGGCAACCAGTCGTCGGCCTCGATCGCGCCGTTCCCCAACGTCGCGCTGTACCTCGACGACCAGTCGATGCAGTTCCCGGCGCGCAACGCCGACGTCTATGTCGCCGACCTTGAGCGCGTCGAAGTGCTCGAAGGGCCGCAGGGTACCCTGTTCGGCGGTGGCGCGCAGGCCGGTGTGGTCCGCTACATCACCAACAAGCCCAAGCAGAACGTCTGGGAAGGCAAGATCGAAGGCAGCTTCGGCGGCACCTCCAACGGCGCGGCCAACGCAGCGTTCAACGCCGCGATCAACATCCCGCTGATCCAGGACAAGCTGGCGATCCGCGCGGTGGTCTATGACGATCACCACGGCGGCTACATCGACAACGTCCAGAGCACGTTCCACCGTTCGGACGCCGATACCGGCAACTTCTATTTCAACAACGGCAACAAGGCGCTGCCCGCCAGCCAGCAGTCGAACAGCGGCCAGTACAACAACTACCCGCTGGTCAAGCGCGACTACAACCCGATCGACTATGTCGGCGGCCGGATCGCGGCACAGTGGGACATCAACCCCGACTGGAACCTGCTGGTCACCGAAACCTTCCAGGACGTCGATGCCGAGGGCACGTTCTCGACGTACCCGATCGGTTCGGACTTCCAGAAGCTGGGCAAGCTGCAGACCACCACGTTCAGCCCGTCGTGGAACCGCGACAAGTTCTGGAACACCGCGTGGACGATCAACGGCAACGTCGGCGGCTTCAAGCTGACCTACACCGGCGCCTACATGACCCGGCACATGTCGGAACAGCAGGACTACACCAACTATTCGCGCACCGGCGGCGGCATGTACTATCAGTGCACCGGCGGCGGCACCGGCTGGGGCAACGGCGCGCCGTACTGCTACTCGCCGGTCGCGTATTGGGAAGACACCGTCCGCAGCACGCACCAGAGCCACGAATTCCGCGTCGCCACCCCCGATGACAAGCGCATCCGCGCCATCGTCGGTGCGTACTGGGAATCGTTCAAGATCTATGACGTGATGAACTTCGACTACAAGACCATCCCGGCTTGCACGACCTCGCTGATCGCAGCGAACGCGGCTTGCTCGGGCGTGGTCCAGACGGTTCCGGGTTCGACGGCCACGCGTCCGGGTCTGCGCGACACCAACACCGCGTTCGGTGAAGATCTGCAGCGCGGTTACAACCAGCTGGCGTTCTTCGGTTCGGTCGATTTCGACATCCTGCCCAACCTGACGATCACCGGCGGCACGCGCTACTACAACTACAAGGCGTTCGAGACCGGTTCGCAGTACCAGACCTATGCTGGCAACTGCTATCAGGTGGTGGTCTGCGCCGTGGCCGGTGGCGGCAACGCCAACATCGACCTGCGCACCGACACCAGCCCGCGCTACACGGGCTTCAAGAGCAAGGGCGTGATCACCTGGAAGCCCAAGGACGGCACCATGGTCTACGCGCTGTTCAGCCAGGGCTTCCGTCCGGGCGGCTCGAACCGTCGCGTGGTTCCGGTGCTTCCGGGCAGCGACGGCAACGCACAGTTGCTGCGTCCGGGCGGCTGGGCTCCCGATACGCTGACCAACTGGGAAGCCGGCTTCAAGACCGACCTGTTCGACCGCAAGGTCACGCTGAACCTGTCGGCCTATTACATGAAGTGGCAGAGCGTTCAGTTCGGCTTCTTCAACCCGGCTGGCGGCTTCGGCAACACCAGCTTCGTCACCAACGGCCCCGACTATCACATCAAGGGCGTGGAAGCGCAGTTCACCGCGCGTCCGGTAACCGGCCTGACGGTGATGGGTTCGGCCACCTACAACAAGAGCGAGCAGGCCAACGAACCTTGCCTGATCGCCAACAACCCGGCGTCGAACAACTTCGGCAAGTGCATCACCACCTACATCAAGGGTGGGGTCGCCGTGCCGGTGCAGAGCCCGTTCGGTGCCAAGGGTACGGTCACGCCGTTCAGCCCCGAATTCCAGGGCAACATCCGCGTGCGCTATGACTGGAACGGCAAGGCCGACATCAACTGGTTCGCCAACGCCGGCCTGACCTACACCGGGTCGATGTACAACCAGCCCAGCACCTATCCGTCGGGTGATGGTGTGGTTGTTCCGGGCACCACGCTGCTGCGCTACAAGATGGACGGTTATGCCATCGTCGACGCATCGTTCGGCTTCAAGAAGGACAAGTACACCGTTACCGTGTTCGGCGAAAACCTCGCCAACACCGCCGCTTCGACGTTCACCACCTCGGCCCAGTTCATCAAGGCCGAAGTGCCGGTTCGTCCGCGCATCTACGGTGTCAAGGTTGGCGTGCAGTTCTGATCGCCACTCCGGCGACAGACTTGCAACCAGCTTGAGACAGGAGAAGGGTGGCGTCGCAAGCGCCACCCTTTTTCGTCGGCGCAGGGACTCTGTGACCATAACATGACTGAAATGACTTCCAGCGCGGGCACAATCGAGCAAGCCGTGACCCGGCTGCGCGACCTGCAACGCGCCAACCGGCACGATGCCGCGCTGCAGGCGGTGCAACCGCTGCTGGCCGCCCATCCGCTGAACCGCGATCTTGCCCTGATCGAGGCGATCAGCCTGCGCCATCTGCATCGCTTCGACGATTGCCTGGCGCGGCTTGACGTGCTGATGGACCGGCAACCGGGCTACAGCCTTGGCTGGCAGGAGCGCGGACTTGTCCACATCGCGCAACGCGATGCGCCGCTGGCCATCGCCGCGCTGGTGCGCGCGGTGGCGATCAACCCCGCGCTGCCGATGGCTTGGCGCATGCTGGAAGGCGTCTATCGGCTGGTCGGCGACACCGCCAACGCCGCGCACGCCGCCGCCCAAGGCGCCGCGCTCAAGGCCTTGCCGCCCGAGGTGGTCCACGCCACCGCGCTGTTTTCCGATGGCGATCTGGTTCCGGCAGAGGCCATCATCCGCCAGTTCCTGATCGGGTTCGGCGATCATCCCGAAGCGATGCGCCTGCTCGCCCGGATCGGTCTGGCGCGCGAAGTGCTCGACGATGCCGAGGCCTTGCTCGCCGCTGCACTGACGATCGCGCCCGACCACCGGCCCGCCCGCATCGACTACATCGACGTGCTGATCGCCCGCCACAAGTATGCCGAAGCCGACCGCGAACTGGCCCCGCTGCTGGCCGCAACCCCGCACGACCAGCGGCTGCGCACGCAGGCCGGCACGATCTGCGTCGGGCTTGGCCGCCATGACGATGCCATCGCGCATTACCGTTCGCTGCTGGCCGACCTGCCGGTCCTGCCCGACGATCCGGTCAACCGCGCGACCCGCGCCGACCTCAACTTGTGGATGGGCCACGCGCTCAAGACCATCGGCCAACGCGATGCCGCCATCGCCGCCTACCGCGAAGCCGCCGCCATCCGCCCCGAATTCGGCGATGCCTGGTGGAGCCTTGCCAACCTCAAGACCTTCCGCTTCACCGACGCCGATATCGCGGTGATGCAGGCGGGCGAAGCGAGCGAGGCCACCGCCCCGGTCGATCGCGTCCATCTTGCCTTTGCGCTGGGCAAGGCGCTGGAGGACAAGCGCGATCACGCCGCCTCGTGGGACTATTACGCGCGCGGCAACGGCCACCGCCGCGCCGAAAGCCGCTATCGCCCCGAAGTCATCGAAACCAACACCGCCGAGCAGATCCGCGTGTGCACCGGCGCCTTCTTTGCCGAGCGCGCGGGCTGGGGCTGCGCCGCGCGCGATCCCATCTTCGTGCTGGGCCTGCCGCGCGCTGGCTCGACCCTGCTCGAACAGATCCTCGCCAGCCATCCGCAGATCGAGGGTACGCAGGAGCTGCCCGATATCCAGCGCATCGTGCTCGAACTGCAGGGCCGCGAGCCCGATCTCGACCATCCGCGCTATCCCGGCACGATGGCCGACCTGACGGCGGATCAGGCGCGCGCGCTGGGCGAGCGCTACCTTGCCGACACCCGCGTCCATCGCAGCGAGGGGCGGCCGCTGTTCATCGACAAGATGCCCAACAACTTCCGCCATATCGGGCTGATCCACCTGATCCTGCCAAATGCGACGATCATCGATGCCCGGCGCGAGCCGATGGCCTGCTGCTTTTCCAACCTCAAGCAACTGTTCGCGCAAGGGCAGGAGTTCACTTACGCGGTCGACGATATCGCGCGCTATTATCGCACCTATCTGAACCTGATGCGCCACTGGGACACCGCGCTGCCCGGCCGGGTGCTGCGCGTGATCCATGAGGATGTGATCGACGATCTGGAAGGGCAGGTCCGGCGGATGCTCGATGCCTGCGGCGTGCCGTTCGACCCGGCCTGCCTTGCCTTTCACGAAAACCGCCGTTCGGTCCGCACCCCCAGCTCGGAACAAGTGCGTCAGCCGCTATTTCGAACTGGACTAGACCAATGGCGAAGCTATGAAGCGTGGCTGGAACCGCTGGAGTTGGCGCTGGGTGATGCGCTGACCACCTGGCGGACCTGATGGAGGATTGAGGACCGGTGACCCAACCATTTGATCTTGCAGTAATCGGCGGCGGGGTAATCGGCCTTGCCCATGCCCTTGTCGCGGCGCGGGCGGGCAAGCGTGTGGTCGTGATCGAGCGCGACTCGCGTGCCAACGGCGCCTCGATCCGCAACTTCGGCTTCGTCACCGTGACCGGACAGGAACGCGGGTTGAGCTGGCAACTGGCCCGCCGCACGCGCGACATCTGGGCCGAAATCGCAGAGCCCGCGGGCATCGCGGTCGAACATCGCGGGCTCTACATGACCGCGCGCTCGGACGAAGCGATGGCGGTGATCGAGGCCTTTCTGCAGACCGAAATGGGCGAAGGCTGCCGCCTGATCGAGCCCGATGCGTTTCGCGCCGCCGCTTCGGGCCTTGGTGGCCCCGACCTCAAGGGCGCGCTGCATTCCAGCCACGAACTGCGCGTGGAATCGCGCGATGCCATCCCGCGTCTGGCCGCCTGGCTGGAAGCGCGCTGTGGCGTCACGTTCATGAACCGCACGGTCGCCTTTGACGTGACCTGCCCGCGCATCCTGACCTCGCGCGGGGTGGTCGAAGCGGGTGCGGCGGTGATCTGTCCGGGCGACGACTTCAGCACCTTGCACGCCGATCGCATCGCCGATTACGGGATCAAGCGCTGCCGCCTGTCGATGCTGCGGCTGGCCGATCCGGGGCACCGCCTGCCCGGCGCGCTGATGAGCGACCTCGGCCTGGTGCGCTATCGCGGCTATGGCGCCCTGCCGGAAGCGCGCGCGCTCGAAGCCAAATTGCGCGCCGAACAGCCGCGCCATTTCGACAACGGCGTCCACTTGATCGTGGTGCAAAGCGGCGATGGCAGTCTGGTGGTCGGTGACAGCCACCACTACGACGAACTGCCCGGCCCGTTTGCCCCCGCAAGCGCCGAGGACGATATCCTCGATGAATACCACCGCGCCTTCGGCCAGCCTGCGCCCACCGTGCTGGAGCGCTGGACCGGCGTCTATGCCGTGGCCGATGACCGCACGTTCCTGGTCGACACCCCGTCGGACAACGTGCGGCTGGTGATCGTCACCAGCGGCACCGGCGCATCGACCGGATTCGGCATTGCCGAGCGCGTGCTTGGCGACCTTTTGAACATTCCCGCAGGAGTTGCAGCATGACCAGCCCCCTCGCTTCCTTCCCGGTACAGGCCGTCGTGTTCGACTGGGCCGGCACCGTCATCGATTTCGGCTGCATGGCCCCGATCCATGCGCTGATGGGCGTGTTCGCGGCCGATGGCCTGCCGATCAGCGAGGCCGAAGCCCGCGCCGACATGGGCAAGGCCAAGCTTGACCACTTGCGCGCGATCCTGGCCGAGCCGGGCGTCGCCGCTCGCTGGCTGGCGGCCAAGGGCGCCCCCTCGACCGAGGACGACGTGACGCGGCTCTATGCCCTGCTCGAACCGGCGATGCTCGAAGCGGCCACGCGCGCGGCGGTGCTGATTCCGGGCGCGGTCGAAACGGTCGACAGCCTGCGCGCACTGGGCGTCAAGATCGGCTCGGGCACCGGCTATACCCGCGAGATGATGGCCGGCATCCTGCCCGCCGCACAGGAACAGGGCTATGCCCCCGACGTGGTGATCTGCGCCGGTGAGACCCCCAGCGGCCGCCCTGCCCCGCTGATGACCTGGGCCGCGCTGATCCAGTTGGATGCATGGCCCGCCAACCGCTGCATCAAGGTGGATGACGCGCCGGTCGGTATCGCCGAAGGCAAGTCGGCTGGCGCATGGACCATCGGCCTGTCGGCGTCGGGCAACGAAGTGGGCGTCGATCTGGCGACCTACCGCGCCCTGCCCGAAGCCGAACGCGCCGAGCGCGTGGGCCAGGCCGAAGCGCGGCTGCGCGCCGCCGGGGCCGACTATGTGATCGAGGACATCTCGCAGTTGCTGCCGGTGGTGCACGAAATCGCGGGACGGATCGCCGCTGCCGCAGAGTAAACCCCGTTCAGCGCGGCGCCAGCCCCCGCACAAGGATGCGGGCGGCATGGCGCACTTCGCGCTCGATCGTGGCGGCGTCGGGTGTGGCTTCAAGGCCGATCGCGACCCGCATGTGCAGGTCGGCCTTGACCATCCCCAGAAACTGCCCCGCCGCCAGACGCTGGTCGGTCGACACGATTTGGCCGCGCTCGGCAAAGCGTTGCAGGGTCTGGGTCAGCGCCTCAAACAGGATTTCGGGGCCGGAACGCATGAACATGGCCGCGATTTCGGGAAAGCGCCGACTCTCGGCATGGACGGTGCGGTACAGCTCGATCGCTTCGGGCTGGAACAGCGCGGTCATGAATTGCAGCCCGAACGACACCAGCAGCGCCTCAAGATCATCGCCGTCGGCTTCGGCGATGGCCTGCAAGGGCGCCACAACCTCGCCGCAACGCTGCTGGATGACCGCCTCGAACAGCAGTTCCTTGGACGGGAAGTATTTGTAAAGCGTGGCTTTCGACCCACCGAGCCGGGCCGCGATCGTCGACATCGAGGTGGCGCCATAGCCGTCCTCGGCAAAGACGCGGGCAGCCACCGCCAGGATATGCTCGCGGCGTTCATCGGGGCTGGCCCGGCCAAGTCGGCATTTGGGAGGGCTGCACGTTAGGGCTTCGGGCTTGGTGACCATTCCGTACACTTAGCGCTTGACTCGACTCGTTCAAGAGGACTTTTGCGTTAGTGACCGAACGGTACAGTAAAGGTTGCCGCATGATCCCCCGACTTGCCCGCCAAAACCACATCCGAACGGCGCTGCTTGGGCTGATGCTCGGCGCATCGACCCTGTTGGCAGGCTGCGCGGCCATTCCATCCAGCGGTCCCGTTCCGACCGTGAAGTCGTTGCAAAGCGTCGCTGCCACCAGCCTGCCGACTGATCCTGCGACACGTTGGCCGGACGAGGATTGGTGGAGCGGCCTTGGCGATCCGCAACTGTCGGCGCTGATCACAGAAGCCCTTGCCGGATCGCCCTCGCTCGCCGCCGCCGATGCCCGGCTTGAGCGCGCGCGCGGCGTTGCGCGGGCCAGCGGCGCGGCCTTGCTGCCCGCAGCATCGGCTTCGGGCAGCGCGGGCGAAAACCGCCAGAGCTACAACAACGGCATTCCGCCCCAATTCGTGCCCCACGGTTGGAACGATGTCGGCCGGGCCAGCCTCGACCTGTCGTACGAGATCGATTTCTTCGGGCGCAACCGTGCCGCCTTGCGCGCCGCCACGTCCGAACGGCAGGCCGCCGAGATCGAGGCCAAGGCCGCCCGGCTGGTGCTGGCGACCGCGGTGGCCGATGCCTACGCCGATCTGGGCCGTGCCGCCGCGCTGCGCGATGTGCGGGTCGAAGCCTTGCGCATCCGTCAGGAAACTGCCGCGCTGGTCACGCGCAAGACCGCCAACGGCCTTGCCAATCGCGGTGAGCAGCGTCAGGCCGAAGCGGCTGTGCCGGTGGCGCAGGCCGATCTGGTCGCCGCCGAAGAAGCCGTGCAACTTGGCCGCAACCGGCTGGCCGCGCTGCTGGGCGCCGGACCCGATCGCGGCGCTTCGATCAGCGTTCCCGCCATCAAGACCCTGCCCGCGCTGGGCGTGCCCTCGCAACTGGCGCTCGATCTGGTCGGCCGCCGCTCGGATATCGCCGCCGCGCGGGCGCAGACCGAAGCGGCCGCCGCCCGCATCGGCGTCGCGCGGGCTGCGTTCTATCCCAATGTCAACCTGACCGCGCTGGTCGGCTTCCAGTCGCTCGGGCTTGACCTGCTGACCCGCAGCGGCTCACAGATCGGACAGGCCGGTGCCGCAATCAGCCTGCCGCTGTTCCAGGGCGGGCGACTGGCGGGCAACTATACCGCCGCGCGCGCCGACTATGCCGCCGCCGTGGCGCAATACGACGACACCCTGATCCGGGCGGTGCGCGAAGTGGCCGACGCCAGCGCCAGCCGCACCTCGGTCCACGCGCAACTGACCGCGCTGGGCGATGCGGTGGACCGGTCGCAAGAGGCCTTCCGCATTGCCCGCGCCCGCTATGACGGCGGCCTTTCGCCTTATCTGACCGTGCTTTCCGCCGAAGATGCGCTGCTGCGCAACCGCCAGTTGCAGGCCGATCTGCAGGCGCGCGCGCTGTCGGTCGATATCGCGCTGATCCGCGCCCTTGGCGGCGGCTTCCACCAGATCTGACCCCATTCCCTCACAGGACAATCCCATGGCAGACATCGATCCCCGCATCCCCGTCGATACCGCGCAGGACACCGCCGCCGTTGCGGGTTCGGCCGGGCAGACCCGCAAGCGTGCTTTCCTGCTGTTCGGTGGCGCGGTCGCGCTCGTGGCTGTCGGCGTCGGCGGTTACGAATGGCTGTACGGCGGGCGCTATGTCGAAACCGACAATGCCTATGTCAACGCCGAAGTCGCGCAAGTGACCCCGCAAGTCGGCGGCCCGGTGCTGCGCGTCAACGTGGGCAACACGCAAGTCGTGCACAAGGGCGACGTGCTGGTCGAACTTGACCAGACCGATGCGCGGATCGCGCTGGCCGCGGCAGAGGCCGGGTATCAGCAAGCCATTCGCCGGGTGCGCCAGACTGTTGCGACCGGATCGTCGCTGGCGGACGAAGTCGGCGCGCGGCAGGCCGACATCGCCCGGATGGCGGCGCAAGTGACCATCGCGCAGGCCGAACTGGCGCGCGCCCGCGTCGATCTTGACCGGCGTGAAGCGCTGGCCACGGGCGGCGGCGTTTCGGGCGAGGAATTGACCAGCGCACGCAGCGCCTTTGCCAGCGCGCAGGGCAGCCTCGCCGCCGCGCGCGCCGGACTGGCGCAGGCCCAGGCCGTGCGCGGCGCGGCCAGCGGACAGCAGGCGGCCAACGCCGCGCTGGTCAGCGGCGTGAGCGTCGAGAACAACCCCGACGTGCTGGCCGCGCGCGCCAAGCTCGATCAGGCGCGCATCGACCTTGGCCGCACCGTCGTGCGCGCGCCGGTCGATGGCGTGGTCACCCAGCGCACCGTGCAAGTCGGCCAGCGCGTCGCCCCCGGCGCGCTGATGCTGACGGTGGTGCCGATCGGCGCGGCCTATGTCGATGCCAACTTCAAGGAAAGCCAACTGCGCCACGTGCAACCCGGCCAGCCGGTTACGCTGACCTCGGACCTCTATGGCGGGGACGTGGTCTATCACGGACGGGTTGTCGGGTTCTCGGGTGGCACCGGATCGGCGCTGGCGGTCATCCCCGCGCAGAACGCCACCGGCAACTGGATCAAGGTGGTGCAGCGCCTGCCGGTGCGGGTGACGCTCGATCCCAAGGAACTGGCCGCGCACCCGTTGCGCATCGGTCTGTCGATGACCGCCTCCGTCGACACGCGCAGCAACTGAGCGGGGCGCCCGGACCATGTCCCCCGCCCCCGCCAAACAGGCTCCGCTGCGCGGCGGCGCCATCGCACTCGCCGCATTCGCGCTGGCCTTGTCCAACTTCGTGGTGGTGCTCGACATCACCATCGCCAACGTCTCGGTTTCGCACATCGCGGGCAGTCTCGCGGTCTCGCCCTCGCAAGGGACGTGGGTGATCACATCGTACGCGGTGGCAGAGGCGATCTGCGTGCCGCTGACCGGGTGGCTCGCCAGTCGCTTTGGCGCGGTGCGGGTGTTCATGCTCTCGCTGCTCGGCTTCGGCCTGTTCTCGTTTTTGTGCGGCGTGTCGGGCAATCTGGAATCGCTGGTCCTGTTCCGCGTGATGCAGGGGCTGTGCGGCGGGCCGATCATGCCGATGTCGCAAACGCTGATGCTGCGGCTGTTTCCTCCGGCCAAAGCGGGTCAGGCGATGGGCATCTGGGCGATGACCACGGTCACCGCGCCGATTGCCGGGCCAATTCTGGGCGGGCTGATCTCGGACAACCTGAGCTGGCACTGGATCTTTTTCATCAACCTGCCGGTGGTGGCGCTGTGCGGCACGCTGGCGTGGATTCTGGTGCGCCGCTATGAAACGCCGACCGAGCGCAGGCCGATCGATTTCGTCGGGCTGGCCCTGCTGGTCGTGTGGGTCGGCGCGTTGCAGATCCTGCTCGACAAGGGGCGCGAGGAGGACTGGTTTTCCAGTTCGCTGATCGTGACGCTGGCCATCGTTGCGGTACTCGGCTTCATCGCCTTCCTGATCTGGGAACTGACCGAGCGCAATCCGATCGTCGACTTGTCGGTGTTCCGTTTCCGGGGCTTCACGATCGGGGTCATCGCGCAAAGCACGACCTATGCCGCGTTCTTCGCGCAAGTGGTGCTGGTGCCGTTGTTCCTGCAGTCGAACCTTGGCTACACCGCCACCTGGGCGGGCTATGCGGTTGCGCCGATGGGGATCATGGCGGTGATCGTGTCACCGATCGCGGCAGGATTGGTCGCCAAGACCGACGTGCGCCGACTGGTGACGTTCGGTGTGGTGTGGCTTGGCGTGATGACCCTGCTGCGCACCGGCTGGGTGACGTCGATGGACTATTGGACCATCGCCCTGCCCCAGTTCATGCAAGGCATCGGCATGCCGTTCTTCTTCATCGGCACGACCACGCTGGCGCTGGGTGCGGTGAACCCGAACCAGACCGCTTCGGCAGCCGGTTTGCAGAACTTCCTGCGCACCCTTGCGGGCGCCATGGCCACCTCGCTGACGACGACCTTCTGGGAGCGTGAAAGCAAGATCGCGCGCACCGAACTGGTCGGCGTGATCCATCCGCCTGCCAATGCGCTGGGTACGGGATCGATCGCGGATCAGGCGCGCGCCACGCTCGAACGGCTGGTCGATGTCGAGAGCACCACGCTCGCCACCAACACGGTGTTCCTGATCTGCGCGGCCATCTTCATCTTTGCGGCGGCGGTGGTCTGGCTGGCACCTGCGCCCAAGAAGGGGGCCTCTGCACCGATGGGCGGGCACTGAGCCGCAAGGCCGGTGCTTGCCGCCCGATCATCCCTGCGGATCGATCAGCACCTTGCACTGATGGGTCCGGCGGCGCAGGCTTTCGAACACGTCGGGTGTCGCTGCCAAGGCGATGGTCTCGGTCACCAGCAACCTTGGCTCTACCGCGCCGCGGTCCAGCGCATCGAGCGCGGCGACGAACTCCTGCGCGGTGAAGAACGCCGAGGTGATCAGCCGGACCTCCTTTGACAGCATGGCAAAGCTGTTGAAGGTGTCGGGCCGGGTGCACAGGCCCAGCAGCACGATGCTGCCGCGCGCGCGCACTTGCTGCACGGCCTGTTCGATCAGACCCGGCACGCCGACGCATTCGAACACCACGTCGGCCTTGCCGCCCAGCGCGCGCCCGGCAGCGCCGACCGGGTCTTGCGCATCGACCACGAAGTCGTGCGCGCCCATCGCCAGCGCGCGGTCACGCTGCCATTCGGCCAGATCCTGCACCACCACGCGCCCCGCCCCGCGCCGCCGCGCCCAGAACGCCACCGCCAGCCCGATCGGCCCCGCGCCAAGGACCAGCACTTTGTCACCGATGGTAAGCCCGCTCATCGCCACACCGTGCAGCGCGACCGCCAGCGGCTCGATGATCGCACCGTCGGCCAGACTGGCGCTGCCGGGCAGGCGCACGCACTGGTTGGGACGGGTCAGCGCATATTCGGCATAGCCGCCGCCTTGCAGGCCGAACGTGTCGCACCATGACACGTTGCCGGCGCGGCAAGCGGGGCAATGGCCGCAACTGACCAGCGGGCTCACCGCCACCCGGTCGCCGAGCGCAAGGCCTTCGACGCCCCGCCCCAGCGCGACGACCTCACCCGCAAACTCGTGCCCCAGTACCGAGCCCGCACCCTGACCATAGGCCGCGTCCTCGGTCATGTGCAGGTCCGATCCGCAGATGCCGCAGCGCCCCACCTGCACAACCAGTTCGCCTTCGGCCGGGGTCGGATCGGGCAGAGTTTCGATGGTCAGCGGGCGATGAAGCCCCTGCATCACGGCTGCGCGCATGGTGTTGGTCCCCTGATGGCGCTCAGTGCGCGGTCTGCCCGCCGTCGATCACGAAAGTGGCGCCGTTGATGAAGCTTGCGGCATCGGACAGCAAGTGCAGCACCGTGCCCGAAATCTCTTCGGGCAGCGCGGCGCGGCCCGAAACGTTGCCCGCAAAGAACGCCGCGCGGAAATCGGCGCTGTCGGCCCAGTGCTGGGTCATCGGGGTGACAACGAAGCCCGGCGCAATGGCGTTCACCCGTATTCCGCGTTGGGCATATTCCACCGCCGCCGCCTTGGTCAGGCCCGATACCGCGTGCTTCATCGCGCAATAGACGCTCATGTTCGGGTCCGCGATCAGCGCGCCGACCGATGCGGTGTTGACGATGGCACCGCCGCCGACGCTCAGGAAATGGCGGATTTCGGACTGCATGGCATAGAACACGCCCTTGAAATCGACATTGATGGCAAGGTCCATTTCCTCGGGCAGCACTTCGTGGATCGGCCGCTGCGGTGGCAGCACGCCCGCATTGTTGAACGCCCCGTCCATCCGGCCAAAGCGCGCGATGCAGCCACGCACGAGCGCCTCGACCGCCGCCGGATCGGTCACGTCGGTCGGCACGAAGTCGGCCTCGCCGCCAGCCTGCCGGATGATCGAGACGGTCTCTTCGGCGCGCGGGTCGATATCACCGATCAGCACTTGCGCGCCGCTGCCAGCCAGCGCCACCGACGTCGCGCGGCCGATGCCGGTGGCGCCGCCGGTCACCAGCACCGCTTTGCCTGCGAACGTCCTTCCTGCCCCGGTTACTCCTGCCCCGGTTACTCCTGCCCCGGTTACTCCTGCCACGCTGGTTGCTCCCCCTTGGCGACCTTGGACGAATTGCCGAGCAGGAAGTCGCCCAGCACGTCGACGGCTTGCGGATAGGCCGCGCTCACCCGCGCGCGCAGGTCGGCGCTGTCTTTCGAAGCGGCGACCAGTTTGGGCCAGTCGGCGATATATTTGCGGCTGAACGCAAGGCCCGAAACGTCGTTGGGCAGGCCCGGCTTGGAATGCCCCGGCACAACCATGACCGGGCCCAGCGCGGCCAGCGTGTCGAGCGAGCGGCCCCATGCGGCAATCCCGGCGGCGTCATGTTCGCCGAACCACAAGTACATCTGGTTGTAGACCAGATCGCCCGGAAACAGCGCCTTGATCGACGGTGCCCACAGCGCGGTGGCATGGAGATGATCGCCCGGCATCGGCCCGATCACCTTCAACTCCTTGCCTTCCAGCAGGATCGTGTCGCCATCGAGCGAAGCAGGCGCCGAGGGGTGAAGCGGGCCATTGCTGCCCAACAGCGGGCCCCAGCGCTTGACCTTGAACGGCAGCGAGCGCCAGATATCAGCCACCACCACCGGATGCGCCACGATCTTTACGTCGGGAAAGGCATCCTTGATGACTTCCATTGCGAAGAAGTGGTCGGGATGGTCGTGCGTGACGAACACGGTGGTCAGGTGCTTGCCGCTGTCGAGCACCATGGCCACGACCCGGTGCGCATCGGCCCGCGTGAACGGCGCATCGACCAGCACCGCGTCCTTTTCCCCCTCGATCAGCGCGACGTTGGCATAAAGCGAACCGGCGCTGGTGCGCAGCACCTCGACCGTCAGCGGCTTGTCCTGCGCCTGCGCGCCAAACGGAATGGCCAGCGCGGCGAGCGAAAGCAGCAGTCTTTTCATCAGGCTATCCCCGACTTGCCGGGCGCAAGGATATGGTTGGGATCGATCGCGTGTTTCAGCGTGGCGTTGAAGGCGCGATTGACCGCGCCATATTGCTGCGCGACCAGATCCATCGCGTGAACCCCGGTGCGGTAACTGGCCCAGCCGCGCTCACCAAAACCAGCGACCAGTTCGCGGTAGCAGGCGTCGGCGCGCTTCTCCTCCTCGGGGTCGGACTTGTCGTACAACAGCGCGATGATGTGGTGCAGTTCACGGCTGCCGATGGCGAAGGCCGAAGTGTAATCGAAGCCGTGGCGCCCGAGGATCTGCTTGGCCAGCGCGATCTGGCCGGTAGTCTCGTTGCCCTTGGCCGGGGCCACCGGCGCAAACCACGCAAGGCCGCCGCCCGCGCCCTTCCAGCGCACGATACCCACTTCCTCAAGGCTCAATCCGCCCTGCATCAGCGTGGCGTGGTGGTGGAAATAGGGGTTGCCCTGCATTTCCGCCTCGGTCAGCACTTCGCCATCGATCGCGGCAAAGGCGGCGCGCACGATCGCCTCGTTCGCGGCGATCATCTCGGGCGTGCCGTACAGCGCGAAGTAGGTGTTCCAGTACCCCAGCCCGACTTTGGCGCCCGCCGCCATCAGCGCCTCGTCGGTGACCGGCTCGGGGTGGTCCCAGATCTCGCCGCGCCGCTGAAACATGGCCAACTGGTACCCGGCCGACATCATCAGCACGACGTTGGGAATGATGTTCGAGATACGCAGCGGGCGCATCGCCTCGACGATCTTCGCCACGTCCTCGACCCGCTTGTGCCGCACGACGAAGGGTTTGTAGACCGGCGGGGCAGGCATCAGCCACATCCCCATCTTGGTCACCACGCCGAAGTTGGACTGGGTGAACAACCCGTCCAGATAAGGCCCGTAACCCCACTTGAACGCCTGCCATGCCGATGGATTGCGGGTGGAGCCCATGCCCGTGCGCAAGATCTCGCCATTGGGCAGCACCACTTCCATGCCGCACTGGACCATGAAGTGTTCGCCATAGGGGGTGTAACCGACCCCGCGATCGAGCGTGTTGCCCACCGGGCTGGCGACCGGGCCGACCGTGGGCACGTCGATCCACAGCGGCAGGTTGTGTTCGACCAGATAGTCCTTGAGCTGGCGATAGGTCACGCCCGGTTCGACCAGCGCGGTGCACAGCTCGGGATCGACCGAGATGATCCGGTTCATCCGCTTGAGGTCGAGCACCACCTGCCCCGGCGCGGCGGTGCTGGTCATGCCATAGCCCATGTTCTTGCCGGTGGAGACCGGCCACAGTGGCTGGCGGAACTGGTTGGCGATCTTTACCAGCGCCTGCACTTCCTCGACCGTGCCGGGGCAGACCGCACCGACCGGGGCATGGCGGCCCGATGGGTCGGGCACATAGGTCTTGCGCCAGGGCCGCACCGCGTCCTCGTCGGCAAAGACCCATTCGGGCCCGACGACGGCGCGCATGGCGGCGATGGCGCCCTTGAAGTCGGCCTTGCGCATGCCTTTGGCGAGGACGGGCTTGGCCCCGGCAACACCGCTCAGACCGACCGAAGCCGCCCCGGCAACGCCTGCACCCAGCAGTCCGCGGCGATCGAGGGTGACGGTCATTGGCCTTTCTCCTTCAGATCGGCGGGGCCGGCTTCGATCCATTGCGCCAGGCCATGCAGTTCGGCCGGGCTGATCTCGCTTGGGCGGAAGGCGGGCATGGCGTTGCGCCCTTGCCGCACGGTCATCTCGACCATCGCCGCAGGCAGCGCGCGGCCCCGGATCACCGGCCCGACGTTGGCGCCGTGGCAATAGGCGCACGTGCTGGAATAGACCTGCTCGGGCGTGCGCGGGGGCAGCGGCTCGCCCAGCTTTTGCGCGATGGGGGCGGTGGCCAGCGCGGTTCCACCCGCAACCAGCGCAAGCGGCGCAAGGAACAACGGCCCCCTCATTTGTACTTCCCCAGCATCATGCCGCCATCGATCACGACGTGCGATCCGGTCATGTAGTCCGACGCATCGGACGCCAGCAGCAGCGCCAGCGGCTTGATCTGCTCGGGCTCGGCCAGCTTGCCCAGCGGCACGATGGCGTCCCATGCGGCGCGCGCGCTGGGGTCTTTCTTCAGCCAGCCACCGCCGATGTTGGTGACGAACGGTCCCGGCGCGATGGCGTTGATGCGGATGCGGAACTCGGCCAGTTCCAGCCCCAGCGCGCGCACCATGTGCAGCACGCCAGCCTTGGCGGGCATGTAGGGCAGGCCCACGATCGGTTCGGTCACGAACCCGGCGTTCGACGCGGTGCAGATGATCGACCCGCCGCTGCGACCATTGGCGCGGCCTTCCTGCTTCATCACCCGCACCGCGTTCGACACGGTGTAGAACACTCCGTTCAGGTTGACCGCGATCGAGCGGTTCCAGCGCTCGGGATCATAGGTATCGACCTGGCCCTCGGGATTGCGGAAGCCGCCGGGGTTCCAGAACCCCGCTCCGGTATCGATCCCGGCATTGGCAAAGCAGATGTCGAGCCCGCCATAGGCCGCGACGTGGCCATCGAACGCGGCGGCGACATCGGCAAAGCTGGAGACGTCGCAGGAAGCGGCGCGCGCCTCATACCCCTCGGCGCGCAGGCGGGCGGCCTCGCGCTCGGCTCCGTCGGCGTCGATGTCGGCCAGCGTCACCGCCGCGCCGGATTCAGCCATCGCTTCGGCATAAGCCAGGCCAAGCCCGGAAGCGGCACCGGTGACGAGCGCAGTTCGCCCGTCCACCGCAAAGCGGTCGCGTATTCCCATTGTCATCCTCTCCTGCGCTCGCCGGTCGGGCCGAATGATCGGTCAGGCCGCGCCGCTGTTCTGTTCGCGCTCGATCAGCCGCTGCAATTGACGCCGGGCGCGGATGCCGCCGCCGTCACCGTGCAGGACAAGCGGGTGCAAGTCCTTGAATTGGTGGCCTCGCATCAGCCGGTGGCTGTCACGAATGAGCGGCATGTCCTCGTTGACGAAAGCATATTCGAGCGCCGCGTGCATGGCTGACGAGGCCTCAGCGTTTCCCACAGCGAAATCCCGCGCTGTCGCCCACACGTAATGGGTGGTGTCGGGGGTCTCGGGCGTGAAGGCGTGGAGCGAGGGCAGCAGCGTGCAATCCTGACGCGGCGTGCCCGGAGGCCCCGCGCGGAAGTCGAAATAGAGCACTGCCGGCGCATGCCACACGACTTCGCCATGGAAGTCCTGCTTCACCCCGCTGCGGCCCAGCATCGCGCCGATCCCTTCGGACAGGAAATCGTCATGCCGGATGTATTCGACATGGACCCGCCCGCCTTCTTGCCAGAACCGCCGCTCGCCTTGGGTAAAGGCATTGGCGACCAGCGCCGGATGGACGAAGTTGGCGTGGCTGAGGTCAAGGATGTTGTCGCTGTAAAGCTCGTAATGCCCCTCGGCCAGCGTTGCGCCGCGCACCGCTTCCCACCGGGGATCGGTCAGCCAGCCGAAATCGGGGATCAGCGCGGGATCGGCCTGATCGGCTTCGCCCATCCAGATCCACAGCAGCGCGTGGCGTTCGAGCAGCGGATAGACGCGCAAGCGCCGCTCGGGCAGTTGTCCGCCGGGGTGCGGATTTTGGACGCAGGCGCCGGTGCCGTCAAAGCGCAGCCCATGGTAGGGGCACATCAGCGCACCATCGACCACCGCTCCAAGGCCCAGCGGCGCAAAGCGATGCGGACAGCGCCCCTCCACCGCATGCGCCACGCCAGCGGCATCGCGGAACAGCGCCACCGGCTCTTCCAGAAACACCCGCGCCACCGGCGCTTGCGCCAGATCGTCGGCCCAACCGGCCACGTACCAGCAATTGCGCAAATACGTGCCCGCCGGTTCGCGCCCGAGGACCGGGACCGCCTGTCGTTCCCCGTCCATCCGCGCCCTCAAAGATAGAGTTGTTTGTTGATCGGGATGCCGTGTTCGCGGCAGTGGCTTTCGTAGTGGTTGATGAACCACCACACATCGAGCGTTTCGACATGGTTGCCCTGATCGTCGAAGAACTCGTTGGCGCCCTGCATGTGGAACAGCGCCTTCATTCCGTTGGGATCGTCGGTCACCAGCGTATGCGCGGTGCCCGGCGTTTCGGTGATGAATTCGCCAGCGCGGCACACCCAGTCGTATTCCAGATAACGGAACGATCCTTCCAGCCCGACCGCCCAGACGCGGCCCCGGTGCTTGTGCGTGCCGATCACGCCCGGCCCCTTGATCCACAGGATGTTGACGTAGACGTTGTCGCGCACGTCGAACGCCAGATGGCGGATCGCGGCGTTATCGCCGAACGGCACCCACGGGCTTTCGACGTCGCTGCCGCCGACATACGTGCCCTCGACCCCCTTGGCGCGGATGATGTCGCCATAAAGCTCGGGAACGTCGACGATCTTGTATGCCCCCGACGGGGGCGCCTTCATCGTGGCCACGTTGCGTGTCCTCTTGTTACAGGTAAAGCTTGGGGTTGATGGCGATGCCGTGTTCGCGGCAGTGGTTTTCGTAGTGCTGGATGAACCACCACACGTCGGTGGTTTCGACGAAGTTGCCTTCATCGTCGTAGAACTCGATCGGCCCCTGCATCCAGCCGAACAGCTTGACCCCGTCGGGATGCTCTGTGACGAGGGTGTGGCTTTCGCCCGGCACTTCCAGGATCAGCCCGCCGGGACTGGCGGTCCAGTCGTATTCCAGATAGCGAACGCTGCCTTCAAGGCAGACCATCACGATGGTGCCGCGATGCAGGTGCGTGCCGATCACGCCGGGGCTTTTGACCCACAGGATGTTCGAAAACAGGTTCTGGCGGACGTCGAACGCCAGATGCTTGATCGCGGCGTTGTCACCGAACGGCACCCACGGGCTGTCGACGTCGGTCTGGGCATCGATGTAGCGGCCGCCGGGGCTGAGCCGCGCCACCAGATCGCGGTGCGCAAACGAAACGTCGACGATTTCGGCCTTGCTCGAAGGCGGAGCGGTCATTGCGTTCATGGTTCCGGTTCCTGTCAGCGGATCAAGGTATCGACATAGTCGGCGCCGATGCCATTGCTGGCGTAGTGCTCGCGCGCGGCTTTCATGTAGTCGAACACGTCGTAATGGCCGGTGGTGTTGCCATCCTCGTCCAGCCACATCAGCGGGCCGGACACGACGAAGAACACCTTCATCGGGTCTTCATGCTCATAGCAGACCAGCGTGTGGCTCTCGCCCGGAGTCTCATAGACGAAGTCCCCGGCGGTCGCGGTCCAAGTATGCTCCAGATAGGCCCACTTGCCGCTGATGGTGTAGGCCCAGATCGGGTGCGGATGATAATGGCGGTTCACAAGACCGGCCTGCTTGCTCATCAGCACGTCGGCCCACATGTTCTTGGACGGGCTGATCCAGACCGGCTTGGAAAACACCGTCTCGCTGATCGGCACCCAATAGCGTTCGTCGCCCTCGGCGATCTTGGCGTGATAGACTTCGGGCAGTCCGCCTTCGCGGAACACGTTCTCGACCGGCTTGAGGTCTTTCCAGAATTCGCTGTGCGCAGCTTCGGGCATGGTGGGACTCCAGCGGAAATGTGCAGACGGGATGGAGGGACACCCCGCCTGCGAGGGGTTGCGATCGGATCAGAACTTCACGCCGATGCGGGCGTACCATTCGGCCGGACGGCTGTAGGTGCCGTAGATCTGGCCACCGGCAAGCTGGGCCTGCCCCGTGGTCAGGTACCGTTCGTTGGTCAGGTTGGTGCCGCCCACGGCCAGATCCCAGCGGCTGTCGGGTTCGCGATAGGTCACGCTGGCGTTGATCACCGTGGTCGACGGACGGTCGAGCAGGAAAGTGCCTTCGGTATCGTTGCGCATGCTGCTGGTGCGCGTCAGATCGCCGAGGAAGATCAGCTTGCCGTGCTTGCCCAGGCTCAGTTCGTAGCGCGGGCTGATGTTGAACTTCCACTTCGGCGTCTTGGGCAGCGCCGAGCCGACGAGCACGCCTTCCTGCAGGCCCGATGGCGCGACTTGCGCCGGAGCCAGCACGCTGGTGTACTTGGCATCGGTGAAGCCGACCGAGCCGGTTACCGTGAAGCCGGTGGCCGGAGCCGCCGTCACTTCGACCTCGAAGCCCTTGATCCGCGCATCGCCCGCATTCTGGATGGTCGGTGAAACGCCCTGCTGGAAGTTGAGCTGGATGCCCTTGTACTCGGTCAGGAACACCGCCGCGTTGATCTGCAGGTGGCGATCGAGCAGTTCGGACTTCACACCGCCTTCATACGTCGTCGCCTTTTCCGGACCGAAGCCGGGGGCATAAGGCAGCGGATTGGACAGGCGCGTGGTCCAGCCGCCGGTCTTGTAGCCCTTCGAGAAGCTGGCATAGATCATCACGTCGTCGGTGGGGTGGTACTGGATGCCGACCTTGGGCGAGAAGTTGTTGAACACCTTCTTCTGTTCGCCCGCGATGTAATAGCGCAGCGGCTGGCCCGGATTGGGGAAGTTGTTGTCGATACGGCACTGCTCGCTGATCGGCGTAAGCGAGGCGCAGTTGGGATCGCCGAACACTTGCGCCAGCTTGTAGTTCAAGCCGTTGGCGTCGGACTGGAAGCCCTCGAAGGTCTTGTCCTCGTGCGTGTAACGCCCGCCGATGGTGATACCGAACTGGTCGCTGAACTTGTAGTCCACCTGACCGTAAAACGCATAGTTCTTGGTCGCCAGGTTGTTCGGCCCGTCAACCTGCAGCAGCCCTTCGGCAAAGGTCACGTAATCGTGCAGATTGCCCGATTCCTTGAAGTAATAGGCGCCCAGCACATAGTTGAGCTTCTTGTCCAAGGCGTGGCCGGTCAGCTGCAGTTCCTGGCTGAACTGCTTCTGGTTCATGGTGAAGCTGGTGTGCAGGAAGTTGAGCGGCGATCCGTCCAGATCCATGCCCGCCGCCCAGTGCAGTTCGCGATAGGCGGTGATCGACTTGATCGACACATTGTCGGTCAGATCGTAATCGGCATTCAGCGACGCCCCGCCCTGCCGCAACTTCGAGAAGTTGTTGCCGTTGGCGTACGTTGTATCGATGCTGTTGGTGATGAAGCGGTTGTCATACGGCAGGCGGTTGTTGTTCGGGTTGTTGTCGGCATTGACGCCGAACAGCGGCGGCAGATCGACCACCGAGTTCAGCCCGCCGCGACGCCCGACATAGGCAACCGAAGGCGGCCCGCCGATGAAGCTGTCGCACGGTCCGGTAACGCCGCCCACAGTCGTCGTGGGATTGCCCGCGATCGCGCAATTGTACGTCCCGGCAAATACCGCCGGGAACGTGGTGATGACCTTGTTGGCGATCTGCGAGGTGTCGGTCTTGCTGTAATCGCCGCTCAGCGTCGCGCGGAACGAGCCGCCGTTGTTGAAGCGGATCTTGCCGCGCAAGTTGTAGGTGTTGTCGCCGCCTTCGGTGCCTTGCCCCGCGTTGTAATAGCCGGCCGCCTTCATCGAGGTGATCGGGTCCGACGCATAGTTCAGCGCGCCGGGATAGGCGATGCGGTGCATGTAGCCATCGCGCCGGATGGTCGAGAAGCTGAACGACGAGGACAGGCCATCGGTCAGCGGCACATCGACGGTGCCCTTGGCCGAGAACAGCCCGAAGCTGCCGGTCATCGCGCTGCCGACGAAACGGAACTTGTCGCCCGGATCGTGCGTGACGATCGAGATCGCGCCGCCGATGGTGTTGCGGCCGAACAGCGTGCCCTGCGGGCCCTTGAGCACTTCGACGCGCTCGACGTCGGGCAGATCCTGATTGGCGCCGACCGAGCGCGCCAGATAGACGCCATCCAGATAGATGCCGACGCCCGGATCGATGTTGAACGCAAAGTCGTTGGCGCCGATGCCGCGGATATAGGCCGAAAGCACCTGGCTCGACCCGGAGAACGGGGTGCCGGCGTCCAGCGTCACGTTGGGCGAGATGTTGGACAGCGACGCCACGCTGGTGACCGCGCGCTCCTGCAAGGCGGTCGACGTGAAGGCCGAAATCGAGATCGGCACGTCCTGCACGTTTTCGACGCGCTTTTGTGCGGTGACGACGATTTCCGCGATCCCGCCATTGCTGGCCTGATCGGCCTGCGGCGCGCCCTGATCGGCAGCATACGCGGGGTTGGCCAAAGCAACGGCCATGACCGCCAGCGATACGGCAACTTGTCTCATGTCTCTCTCCCGATTTGTCATTCTGGGTTCCGGGCGTGAACACACCCGTGGTATTGTTGACTTCTTCGTACCCATCAGCACCGTTGGACGCTTGCACTGGTGCGCAAGCCGATCAGGACTGAGGCGCAGCCCCTTCGTCAGCCACACCGCGCCGCCAGTCACGCGGCGCCTGCCCATACCGCTGGCGGAAACAGCGCGTGAAATAGGCGCTGTCGTTGAAGCCCAGTTCGAACGCCAGTTCGGTGATCGACCCGAACCCGCCCACACTCAGGCGGTCGGCCGCCAGCCGCAGCCGCTGTTCAAGGATGTAGGCGCTGGGGGTTGTGCCCAGCGTGGCAAACAGGTTCTGGATCGTCCGCACCGAGGTGTTGCAGGCCTGCGCCAGCGTGACCGTGCGCAAAGCGGGATCGCACAAGTTGGCGGCCACTTGCGCCAGAACGCGTTCGCGCAGCGCGGTTTCCGCCGCAAGAGCATGGGGATTTCCGGCGCCACGGCTCGCGCCCCCGGCCCCGCGCAAGGCCATCGCGACGAGGTCGTAGAACACGCCGCTGACCCCATCCTGCCAGTCCGGGTCGGCGTCGCTCTGGTCGCCTTGCCGCCAAAGCGACAGCAGGAAATCGTGAAACACCCGTCCGCCCGGACTGGCACCGCTCAGCCGACGGCTCATCGCATCGTCGAGCCCCGGAAACCGATCGAGCAGGGGCGCGCGCGGAAATTCGACCACCAACAGTTCATGCGCGGTCAGTTCCAGCGCATAAGGCGTGTGTGGCGTACCGAACACGAAATCGCCCGGCTCCAGCAGGCTTTCCGCGGTGCCTTGCCGGTGCAGGCTGCTGCCCCGGCACTGCAGGTGCAGGATAACCCGCTCCTCGCCCGAGGTATCGGCCAGGCGTCCAACCGCCGACGCGGTCGAGCGCGGACGGATCATCGCCAGATCGCCAAGGTTCCAAGCCAGCATCTCGCCCGAAAAAGCGGGGCTGGCCGAATTGACATACGTGCCGGTGTAGATGCGGTCGACCAGATCGTTCCAGAAGCGTAGCCGCTCGGGCGGCGCGATGGCCGAAGTTGCGAACTTGCGGATAGCGGTCATCGCCGTGCCCTCCGTTGCTGCATCATGCCGCCGCCAGCGCGGTCTTGCTGCGCCGCTGGACCACCCGTGGCGCAGATTCGATCAGGCCCAGCGCGCACAGCCCGGCCACGATGGTCAACCCGACCATCAGCCACATCGGCGCCGCCAGCCCGAAGCGGTCCGCCAGCGCACCTGCGAGGAACGGGCTGAGCACTCCGCCCACGACCTCGCCGATGCCCATGACCAGCCCGGTCAGTGTCGCGGTCAGCCGTGGATCGACCGACTCTGCCGGGATTGTCGCCATGAACATCGGGAACAGCCCGTTCAGGCCCCAGCCGACGAAGAAGATCGCCGCCAGCAACCATGCAGAGCCGGTGAAGAACATCGCGCCCAGCGGCAGGATCAGGCCAAGGAAGGCAAACCCGATCATCACCGGGCGACGGCCGATGGCGTCCGAAATGGCGGGCACCACCACGCTGCCGATCGCCGCCGAAAAGCCCAGCGTGGCCATCAGCCAGCTCATCGTGGTGGGGGCAAAGCCGCGTCCCTTGGTCAGGAACAGCGGCATGAACGCCCAGCACACCACCAGATACGATACCAGCGCGATGGCGATCAGCGCACACAGCAGCACGTTGCGATGCGCCAGCGCCTGCATCGCGGAAATGCGCGGGGCGCCGCTGGCCTCGTGCTTTGCCACTGGCGGTTCGCGCAAGGTGAAGGCGATCAGCAACGCCGTTACCACCCCCGGCAGCGCGGCCAGATAGAACCCGCTGCGCCATCCCGCCGCCAGCGCCACCGGCACCAGCAGCAAGGGCGCAAGGCCCGATCCCAACAAGTTCGAGCCAAGGTTCTGGCCAACCCCCATCGCCAGCCCGCGCCGCTCGGGCGCCACCTCGCCCACGATCAGCGCATGGCTGACCGGCATGACCCCGCCCTCAGCCGCGCCCATCAGCAGCCGCGCCGCCAGCAGCACCAGAAACGATCCGGCAAGCCCCGACAGAAACGAGCAGACGCAAAAGGCCAGCGTTGCCGCCACGATCACCGGCTTGCGCGCGCCCATCCTGTCGGACAGGCGGCCCACCGCAAGGCCCGACAGCGCCCAGGTCAGCGACAGCGCCGAACTGAACAGGCCTACCTGGGTGTTGGACAAGTTCAGATCGGGCTGCACGAAGGGCATCAGGAAGTTGAGCGCATTGCGATCGAAGAACAGGATGCCGAAGTTCAGGCTGAGCAGCCCGGTCGCCCACACCTGATAGCGCACGCTGGCCCGCCCGCTGGCCTGTCCGTTGGCCAGCCCCTCGGCATGATCCGTCGCAAGTGTGGCAGCGTCCATCATGTCTCCTTCCGCGCGCGGCGGCTGTTCTGGCTTGCGGGTGTCCGGCTCACAGGAACGGCCGGATCGGATCGCGCCCGTCCCAATCGCGTGCGGCCTGCCATTGCTGGGTGAAGTGCGCGTCCATTGCGGGCGTGACCGGGATCAGCTCGACAAAGCCGGGGACTGCAGGATGCCCGCCCTCAAGATAGGCGACCGCACCGCCCGTCGGCACCGGGGCGCGGAACGCCAGCCTGTAGCCGCGTTCCAGGTAGTCGGGCAGCGCGGCGTCCACGTCGTTCACCGCCACCCCGAAGTGATGGAAACCGTATCCGGTGCGCTCGATCGTCTCGCGATAGACCGACGGATTGGTGTCGAGCGACTGGATCAGTTCGATCTGCATGTGCCCGGCAAAGCCCATCGCGATCGCCACATCGGCGGTGGATGGCGCGCCCCGATAGACCTGCCCCTCGCTCAGAAAATGATCGAGCAGGAAGAACGGCCCTGCACCCTGATCGCGAATGAAATGGTCGATACTGGCGTGAATATCGGCAACGACGAACGCCGTCTGGCAGATCCCGCCGACCGTCTGACCAAATCCCAAAGTGCGTGCCATTGCCTTGCTCCAGCGCGACGCACCGGGGCCTGCGCGCCGCCCATAAGGCGAGCGCCCGGTTCCAGATGCATTCTCTCTCCATTCCCGACCGCCAAGCGCCTCTTGCGGGTGCTTTGCGGAAAAAACTCTATTTTACAGTGCTATGACGACCTTCCCGAACAATCCGGCCGAGGCCTGATAGCGCCACGCCTCAAGCGCATCGGCAAATGCGAACGTGCGGTCGATCACCGGCCTGATCGCGTGCGTATCGATAAATGCGTTCAACCGGTTGGCCATGCCGACCGAGCCGACGAAGATGCCGCGAATGCTCGCCCCTTTGAACATCAGTCCGTGCGGGCTGGTATCGCCCTCGCGCGTCAGCACACCGATCAGCGCGATCTCTCCGGCAAATCCGACTGCGGCGATGCTTTGCGCCAGCGTGCCAGCTCCGCCCACTTCGACCACGTGGTCGATCCCGCCGCCTGCCAGTTGCGCCGCCGCGCTGCCCCAATCGGGCACCGAGCGGTAATTGATCAGGTCGGTGACGCCCAATGCGCGCATACGCTCAAGCTTGTCATCCGACGATGACGTGGCGATCACCCGCGCTCCTGCGGCCAGTGCGATCTGCGCGGCCAGCACCGAAACGCCACCGGTGCCCAGTACCAGCACGCTTTCGCCCGCGCGCACCGGTCGGGGGCCCTCCATCAGCGCATTCCATGCGGTCACCCCGGCACACGGCAGACAGGCGGCTTCTTCGTAAGAAAGGCTCTGCGCAACACGCACCAGCCCGGTTTCGGGAAGCACGACGAATTCCTGCAACATCCCCGTTGCCGGTGGAGCGCCCAGCGCGGGGCCTGCGCCGGGGTGGGCCGGCCCGTCGCTCCAGTTCTGGAAGAAAGCACCTGCCACGCGGTCGCCCGGCGCAAACCCCGCGACATCCGCACCGACCGCCACGACCTCTCCCGCGCCGTCCGACAGCGGCACCGTGTCACGATCGACCGTGCCGCCCATGTAGCGGCCAAGCGGGATCAACTGGTCACGGAAGTTGAGCGAGCAGGCCCGAACCCGCACCAGCACTTCGCCCGGCCCCGGCACCGGTTGCGCTGCCTCGACCAGTTGCAGGTCGTCAAGCGAGGTTGCCCCCTTGCGGACGAGCCATTGCTGCATTGCCTCATGCCCTCCCCGAGCAGTGCTTATCCCTCAAGAAATGCCCGATTTAATCAGCAACACAAACAAAATTCTCGGCAGCGAATTTCACCTGACGGAATTGGTTGGATGGTAGGGTTTGCTCAGGCCTCGCGGCGGGCAAGGTCCATCGCCTCGCCGATGCCGCGCGCCGTCTGCTGCAGCAGGGCAAGATGGCGCAGCACTACCGCTTCATCGGCGCCGCGCCGCGCGGGCCAGGTCAGGTTGATCGTGGCCACCGGCGCGCCGCCCAGCAGGATCGGCACCGCCAGCGAACGGCGGCCATCATGCAGCACCAATTGCCGCGACCGATCGGGCCAGGGATGCAGCGGCTCGCGCGTGGCATAGCCGTTGCGGCGGATGTCGCGCAGCAGATCGCGCAGCGCTTCTTCCGATCCTGCGGGCGGATCGTTGGGCCGCAGCCGCGCAATGATGGCATCACGTTCATGCTCGGCGCAGGCGGACAGATAGGCGCGGCCGGTGGCGGTGTGGATATAGGACAACTTCACCCCGACCGGCCCGAGGATTGCCGAATCGAGCCGGAACAACGGGCTGTTGGTCTCCACGATCTCCATGTGATCGAGCCGGGGCACCGCCAGCACCGACGGCCACGCCGCCTTCGTCGACAGCGCCTTCATGTGCGGCGAGGCGATTTCGGCAAGCCGTTCGACCATCGCGGTGGGCGAATGCGCGGCGGCATCGATGTGCGGCAGATAGGCGCCATCGGCCAGCCGTTGCCAGACGAAGCCCATGCGCGAAAGCGTCAGCAGCATCCGCAGCAAAGTGGCCTTGGGCAAGCCCAGCGCGAGATGCAGTTCGTGCAGGCTCGCCCCGCGCCGGGCCTGCACTTCCAGCAGCACCGCCAGTCCCCGCTCAAGCGAGCGCACCGCCTTGACCTTGCGTTCCAGCATTCATCCACCCCGACACCAACGTTTCACCTCATGCAACATGATCGTTGCATAGCGGTTGGCAAAGTCAAACCGGCAGGCGCACAAGCGTTGCACCGGAGAGGGATAAAACATGACCGACCAGAACGGCGACCGTCATAACGGCGCGCAGGCTGATAGCGTGCAGGAAGAACCCAGTGGTGATCTGGCCAGTGCTGATCTGGCCAGTAATGATTTGGCCTGTAATGATTTGGCCAGCGTGCTGCTGATCATCACGCAGGACACCAAGTTGGAGGAAGCGCGGTTCGTCCGCGCCGCACTGGAAGACGCGGGCGTGCGCGTCGTGCACCTCGATCCCAGCGTGCGCCGCACCATCGGCGGGGCCGAGATCGCGCCCGAGGACGTGGCGCTGGCCGCTGGCACCACGATCGAACACGTGCGCGCGCTCGGTCACGAAGGGCGCTGTCAGGATGCCATGATCCGTGGCGCCATCGTCGCCGCACACGCGTGGCATGCGCAGGAGCCGCTATCGGGCATCCTTGCCATCGGTGGCTCGATGGGCTCGGCGCTGGCCGGGGCGGTGATGCAGACCTTTCCCTATGGCCTGCCCAAGCTGATCGTTTCGACCATGGCCTCGGGCTTCACCAAGCCTTACATGGGGGTCAAGGACATCGCGATGATGAACGCGGTGACCGATATCTCCGGGCTCAACACCATCAGCCGCGATGTATTCCGCAATGCCGCGCATGCCGTGGCCGGAATGGCGCGCGGCTATGACCGCAGCCGCGCCGCCGACCGCCCGCTGGTCCTGATCACGACGCTGGGCACCACCGAGATGTCGGTGCGGCGCATCCGCGAGGCGCTGGAAACTGACGGCTGCGAGGTCATGGTCTTTCACTCCTCGGGCGCGGGCGGGCCGACGCTCGACGCACTGGCGCTCGACAAGGACGTGGCGCTGGTGCTCGACCTGTCGCAGACCGAAATCCTCGACCACTTGTTCGGCGGCCTCGCCGATTCCGGCCCGGAGCGCGGGCGCCCCGCCTTGCGCAAGGGCATTCCCACGATCCTTGCGCCGGGCAATTCGGACTTCATCATCGGCGGACCGATCGATGCCGCGCGCGCGCAGTTCCCCGGCCGCCGTTATCACGAACACAACCCGCAGCTTACCGCCGTGCGCACCACCAATGCCGATCTGGAACGGCTGGCTGACCACCTTGCCGCCAACGTCGCGCTGGCGCAGGGCCCGGTGCAGGTGTTCGTCCCGTTGCACGGCCTTTCCAGCCACGACAGTCCGCAAGGCCATTTGCTCGACCGGTCGGTGCCGCCGCCTTTCGCTGCGTACTTGCGCAAGGTCATGCCCGAGCACGTGCCGGTGACCGCCATCGACGCGCACTTCAACGACACCGCCTTTTCCGACGCGATCATCGCCGCATCGCGCCAACTGCTTGCCGACAGGACTTGATACCATGGCCGAAGACCTGCCGTTGACCGCCGAGGACGTTGCCGAGATCGTCGCCATTCTTGAACGGTCACCCTACCGGGATCTGGATCTGGCTACACGCCGGTTCCGGCTGCGCGTCACACGCGGCGAAGGACAGGACGCCGGTTTCACGCAGGAATGGCAGTGGGCTGGTGCGGGCGCGGTGTCCGATACCGCCGCCGCTGGCGTGGTTGCGGCCGACGATCCGCTGGCAATCGGCGCGCCCTTGCCCGGCACGTTCTATCACGCCCCCCAGCCCGGCGCGCCGCCGTTCGTCGCGGTGGGTGATGAGGTCGGCCCCGACAGCGTGGTCGGCATTGTCGAGACGATGAAGCTGATGAACCCGGTCCATGCCGGGCGCAGCGGCATAGTGGCGCAAGTGCTGGTGCCCGATGGCACGATGGTGGCGCGCGGCGATCCCCTGATCCGCCTTGCCGGGCCAGCGGCATGATCCGGCGCCTGTTCATCGCCAACCGGGGCGAGATCGCCTTGCGCGTGATCCGCACGGCAAGGCGCATGGGGATCACCACCGTGCTCGGGGTCAGCGAGGCGGACAAGGCTTCGCTTCCCGCGGAACAGGCCGACGAGATCGCGCTGGTCGGCCCAGCGCCATCTTCGCAAAGCTACCTTTCGATCGAGCGGGTCGTGGCCGCCGCCAGCGCGGCAGGCTGCGACGCGGTGCATCCGGGATACGGTTTCCTGTCCGAAAACGCCGCGTTTGCCCGCGCGGTCGGCGCTGCGGGAATGCGCTTTGTCGGGCCGGACATTGCCACGCTTGAGGGCATGGGCGACAAGCTGGCCGCGCGCCGTCTGGCGCTCGCCGCCGGGCTGCCCGTGTTGCCGGGGGGTGAGGCCGAGACGCCCGAGGCCGTGCAGGCCCGCGCCGCCGAAACCGGCTACCCCCTGCTGCTCAAGGCCGTGGCGGGTGGCGGCGGCAAGGGCATGCGCCGGGTCGACCGGCCCGAGGATCTCGACGCCGCGCTGGCCATGGCCCGCGCAGAAGCGCAAGCCTCGTTCGGCAACGCGGCCGTCTATGTCGAGCGCTTCGTCGCGCTGGGGCGGCATGTCGAAGTGCAGTTGCTGGGCGATGGCACCGCCGCGCTCCATCTGGGGACGCGCGACTGTTCGATCCAGCGGCGCTTTCAGAAACTGGTCGAGGAAGCCCCGGCCCCGGCGCTCCCCGACGCGGCGCGCGGCGCCATCGAGCAAGCCGCCGTGCGGCTGGCGCGGCACATCGGCTATCGCGGTGCGGGGACGGCTGAGTTTCTGGTCGATGCGACCGATTTCGCGTTCTATTTCCTTGAACTGAACGCGCGTATTCAGGTGGAACATCCGGTTACCGAAGCGATCACCGGGGTCGATCTGGTCGAGCAACAGTTGCTCGTCGCCATGGGCAAGCCGCTGACGCTGACGCAGACCATGATCCGCCCGCGCGGCCATGCCATCGAAATGCGCATCAACGCCGAAGACCCCGACGCCGATTTCCGTCCCGCGCCCGGCACCGTCACCCGCGCTGCGTGGCCGGCAGGCCCCGGCATCCGCATCGACACACATATCGCGCAGGGCGGGCAGATCCCGCCGTTCTATGACTCGCTGATGGGCAAGCTCATCGTCCATGGCGCAACGCGTGCCGATGCCGTGACCCTGCTGGCGCGCGCGCTCGGCTCGCTGGCCATCGAAGGCGTGGCAACTACCGCATCGTTGCACCGCCGCATCGCCGCCGACCCGCGCTTCATCGCGGGCGGGGTCGATACCGGCTTTCTGGGAGGGCTGCGGCCATGACCGAGCTTCGCCTTGTCGATGTCACCATGCGCGACGGCAACCAGAGCCTGTGGGGCGCCACCGGCCTTAACACCGCGCACATGCTGCAAGCCGCCGCACTGACCGAAGCCTGCGGCTTTCGCGCCATCGACTTCACCTCGTCCAGCCACATGGCGGTGGCCGTCCGCTATTTCCGCAACGACCCGTGGGAGCGGCTGCGGCGCATGGCGGCAGCGATGCCGACCACGCCGTTGCAGTTCATCACCACGGGCTTGCGCTTCATCGCCTGGCAACAGGCGGACCCGGAGTTCATGCGGCTGGTCTATCGCACGCTGCAGGCCAACGGCGTGGGCCGCTTCGTGCTGCTCGACCCGATGCACGAGATTCCCGCCGTGATCGAAGCGGCGCGGCTGGTGAAGCAGGAAGGCAGCGCAGAGGTCATGGCCGCGCTGACCTTCACCCTGTCGGACGTGCACACCGATGCGTTCTATGCCGACTTTGCCCGCACGCTGGCACAAAGCCCCGACATCGACCTGTTCTATGTCAAAGACCCCTCGGGCCTGCTCTCGATCGATCGGGTGCGCACGCTGGCCCCGGCGGTGAAAGCCGCGATCGGCACCAAGCCGCTGGAAATCCATGCCCACACCACCATCGGTCAGGGCATGCTGTCGAGCCTTGAGGCGGCAAAGCTGGGCATCAGCGCGATTCATGTCGGCGTCGGGCCGGGCGGAGACGGTTCCTCGCTGCCCGAAGCCAACCGCATGTTGGCCAATCTTGAGGAGGCGGGCCACACCGTCGCCATCGACAAGGCCGCGCTCGCCCGCCTGACATCGTACTGGACGCGTCTGGCCATGGCCGAGGGATTGCCTGCAGGAACGCCGCAGAACTTCGACGCCAGCTTCCTGCGCCACCAGATCGCGGGCGGGGTGATGACCACCACCGCGCGGCAGCTTGAAGAGCTGGGGCTGGCCGACCGGCTGGGCGCGGTCATCGCCGAAACCGAGCAAGTCCGGGCGGAACTGGGCTATCCGATCATGGTCACGCCGTTCCCGCAGATGGTCATGAGCCAGGCGCTGTTCAACGTGATCGGCACGCGCCGCTATGCGCAAGTGTCCGATCAGGTGATCCGCTATTGCATGGGCAAGTTCGGCAAGCCGACATCGCCGGTCGATCCGGCGGTGCTGGCCGCGATCATGGACCGGCCGCGCGCGCGCGAACTTGCCAACGAGGCCGACTTCCCGACGCTGGCCGACTTGCGCCGCCAGTTCGGCGCGCACTTGCCCGACGAGGAGTTCCTGCTGCGCGCGGTCATGCCGGGCGATCAGGTGGACGCCATGCTGGCCGCCGGTCCGTCGCGGTCCGGCTACACGCCCGAGGCCGCACCCGTCCTTGCCCTGCTGCGCAAGCTGGCCGCTGCGCCCACGGCGCGCGACCTTGTGGTGGAGCGCGGCTCGTTCCGCCTTGCCCTTCATGCCGGAGCCGGTCTTTGATCACGCCAGACCACGCCGCCGCCTTGCGCGATGCCGCAGGGTTCATCTTCGACATGGATGGCACGATCGCGCTGGGCGACGCACAGAGCGGCGGGCACAACGCCCTGCCCCATGCCATTGCGGTGCTCGCTGCGTTAAAGGCGCGCGGCGTGCCCTATGTCGTGTTCACCAACGGCACCGCCAAGCCGCCCGCCGCCTATGCCGCGTCATTGCGCGCGGCCGGTTTTGCGGTCGATGACGCGCAGATGCTGACACCTTCGTCGGCGGCGGCAAGCTGGGCCTTGCGCGAAGGCGTGGGCAAGATCCGCGTGCTGGGCAACGCCGGTTGCGCCGCGCCCTTGCGAGATGCGGGGCTTGACGTGGTCGGCCCGTCCGAACCGGCAGACGGGGTGGAGGCGGTCTATACCGGCTGGTTCCGCGAGTTCGATTTCGATGCGCTGGAGGCCGGGTGCCATTCGCTGTGGAACGGCGCGCGGCTGCTGACCGCAAGCCACGTGCCGTTCTTCGCCACCGCTACGGGCCGCGCAATCGGATCGAGCTATGCGATCAACGCAATGCTCACGTCGATGACCGGCAAGCGCGCGCGCATTCTGGGCAAGCCGTCGCGCGTGGCCTTCGACGCCGCGCTGCGGGTGATGGGCCTGCCGCGTTCGGCGGCGCGCGCAATGGTGGTGGTGGGCGACGATCCGGCGCTGGAAATGCGCATGGCCAATGCGGTCGGCGCGCTGTCGGTCGGCCTGCGCACCGGCATCATGAAAGCCGATGCCGTGCTGCCCGAACGCGACCGGCCAGCCGTGTTGCTCGATGGGCTTGCGCCATTGCTCGACGTTCTGGCATGAGTCGCGCGAGGGAGGAACCTGAACAGTGCAAACAGTCCGTGACGTGACCATTGCGCTGTTGCGCGACTTGAACATGACCCGCATCTTCGGCAATCCGGGTTCGACCGAATTGCCGCTGTTCCGCGATTTCCCCGATGATTTCAGCTATGTGCTGGGCCTTCAGGAATCGGTCGTGCTGGGCATGGCCGATGGCTATGCGCAAGCCAGCGGCACCGCCGCGCTGGTCAACCTCCATTCCTCCGCAGGCACCGGCCACGCCTTGGGCAATCTGTTCACCGCGTTCAAGAACCAGACCCCGCTGGTGGTCACCGCTGGGCAACAGGCCCGCGCGATCCTGCCCTACGATCCGTTCCTCTACGCCGAGCGCGCGACCGAATTTCCGCAGCCTTTCGTCAAATGGGCGATCGAACCGGCCCGGGCCGAAGACGTGCCCGCCGCCATCGCCCGCGCCTGGCACATCGCGATGCAGGCCCCGCAAGGGCCGACGTTCGTGTCGATCCCCATCGACGATTGGGACAAGCCTTGCCCGCCGTTCCGGCCACACCGCATGGCCAGCGCCAATCCCGGCGATCCGGCAGCGCTGACCGAAGCCGCGCAATGGCTGGCGCAGGCCGAACGCCCCGCTTTCGTGGTCGGTGCCGGAGCCGCGCGCGATGGCGCATGGGACGCGCTGATCGCCTTGGCCGAACGCCACCGCGCGGCGGTTTGGGTCGCGCCGATGGCGGCACGCAACGCCTTCCCCGAAGATCACCCGCTGTTCGCCGGGTTCCTTACCGCGATGCGCGAGCGGATTGTTGCCGACCTTGCCGGGCACGACCTGATCGTGGCGTTCGGCGGGCCTGTCTCGCTCTACCATGTCGAAGGCGCGGGCCCGCACTTGCCCGAGACCGCGCGCGCGGTATTCATCGCCGACAATCCGAGCCAGGCCGCGTGGGCGCCATGTGATCTGGCCATCGTGGCAGACACGCGTCTGGCGGCGCAAACGCTGCTCGACGGACCCGCTCCCGCCGAGCGCGCAGCCCCGCCGCCGCGCACGCCAGCCCCGGCGCTGACCGGCGCGCCTTTTTCCGATGCCTACCTGCTGCAACAGATTGCGCGCCTGCGTCCGCACGGCTCGGTGATCGTCGAGGAAGCGCCGTCGAGCCGTGGGCCGATGCACGACTACCTGCCGATCACCGCGCGCGACACGTTCTACACATGCGCCAGCGGCGGCCTTGGCCACGGCTTGCCCGCCGCGATCGGCGTCGCACTGGCGCGGCCCGACGACAAGATCATCGCGGTGCTGGGCGACGGGTCGAGCATGTACGCCATTCAGGGCTTGTGGACGGCGGCGCGGCTGGGGCTGTCGATTACCTTCATCATCATCAACAACGGTCGGTACGAAGCGTTGCACCACTTCGGTCGCCAGTTCGGGATGCAGCGGCTCGAAGGCACCGACTTGTCGGGCATCGACTTTGCCGACATCGCCCGCGCACAGGGCCTTGCCGCCACGACGGTGAGCGAAGTCGGCGAACTCGATGCCGCGCTGGCTGGCGCGTTCGTGGCCGAAGGCCCCACTCTGATCGACGTGAGGGTGGAATGACCGGAGCGGTTGATTATCGCGCGCTGCAACGGCTGATCGACGACCGCCCCGACGAAGGCCTGTTCCGCGTGCACCGCGCCGTGTTTGACGATCCGGGCGTGTTCGATCTGGAAATGCAGCGCATCTTTGCCGGTGGCTGGGTGTTTCTGGGCCTGTCCTGTCAGGCGCCGGCCCCGCACGACTTCTTCACCACGATGATCGGCCGGGTGCCGGTGCTGGTGACGCGCGATGGTGACGGCCGCCTGCACGGACTGGTCAACAGTTGCCCGCACAAAGGCGCGCGCGTGGCGCAATTGCGCAGCGGCAACAGTCGGCTGCACGTCTGTCCCTATCATAGCTGGAGCTTCGATTCCGCCGGGCGGAACAAGGCGATCAAGTGGAAGTCGGGCGGCTGCTATCCGCAGGGGTTTGCCGCGCTGGGACAGGATCTGCCCGCGTTGCCCGCCTTTGGCGACTATCGCGGCTTTCTGTTCGGCAGCCTGACCGCCGCCGTCCCGCCGATCGAGGATCATCTTGGCGGTGCCGCGCGTTTGCTTGACCTCGTTGCCGACCAGAGCGCCGACGGCTTTGAACTGGTGCCGGGCTCGGTGACGTTCACCTATGACGCCAACTGGAAGCTGCAGTTGGAAAACTGCTCGGACGCCTATCACTTCACCTCGGCGCATCCGTCGTACATCCGCATCCTCGAAAACCGGCGCGAGGGCGGCAACACCGATGCGGTCAAGTCGATCTGGGAGGAAACCGACTACTGGACCGGCGAGTATGGCGGTTCCGAAATTCAGGGCGGCAGTTACAGCTTTGCCAATGGCCATGTGCTCAACTGGGGCCGCTTCGGCATCACGCCGGCACATCCGTTGTTCGACCGCCACGAAGAACTGCTTGCGCGCGTTGGCCCGGCGCAGATGGCGTGGATGTTCAACATGCGCAACCTCACCATATTCCCCAACCTGCAAATCGCCGAAAACGCCAGCAGCCAGTTGCGGGTGATCCGCCCCATCGCCGCCAACCGGACCGAGATGCGCACCTGGTGCATCGCGCCAAAGGGCGAAAGCGCCCCCGCGCGCAGCCACCGCATCCGGCAGTACGAGGATTTCTTCAACCCCAGCGGCATGGCCACGCCCGACGATACCGTCGCCTACGAAGCCTGCCAGCGCGGCTTTGCCAGCCGGGTGGAGCCGTGGCTGCAAGGGTACATGCGCGGCACCGCACGATCAGCGGCAGGAGGCAACACGCTGTCCGATGCCATCGACATGACCGCGCAACGCTCGGTGCTGGCCGACGCGCAGACTTGCGATGAAACGCTCTACCACAGCTATTACCGCGAATGGGCCCGGCGGATGAGCGCTGTCGAGGGGGGCCCGGCATGAGCCTGTCGCTTACCCGCGCCGCCGCCGAAGACCTGCTTTACCGCGAAGCACTGTACCTCGACACCCGCCGCTGGGACGAATGGCTGGCACTCTATCTGCCCGATGCCACCTTCCACGTCCCGGCTTGGCGCGACGAAACCAGCCAGACCCAAGACCCCGAAACCGAACTGTCGCTGGTGTGGTACAAGGGGCGGGCCAATCTTGAGGACCGGGTCTGGCGCGCGCGCTCTGGCCTGTCGCTTGCCTCAAGCCCGCTGCCGCGGGTGGTCCATCTGATCGCCAACGTCGTGGTCGAGGATGCGCAGGTGGAGGCGGGGACAGGTGTTGTCGGCAGCGCCTTCACCGTTCATTTGCACGATCCGCGCGCCGAGCGGACGCACGCGTTCTTTGGCCGCTATCGCCATGTGCTGGTGGAACACGATGGCGCATGGCGGATCGCGGCCAAGACCGTCCACTTGCTCAACGACGTGATCCCGACGGTGATCGACTTCCATTCGCTCTGAGCCGAAAGCGCGAACCATGAACACGAATCTGGGCGTAGTGGTGATCGGCGCGGGCGCGATGGGCTGCTTCTTTGCCGCCAGACTGGCCGAAACCGGCCATCGCGTCAGTGTGGTCGATGTCGATGCTGCGCGGCTGGCGGCCATCGCCGGCCAAGGGCTGGCGCTGGAAGACGATGGCGGCGCACGCACCGTGCATGTCGGCGCGATCACCGCCGCGCAGTTGTCTGGCCCCGCCGATCTGCTGATCGTGTTCACCAAGGGCATGCACACCGCCAGCGCGATCGCCGCCGCATCCGCTGCCATCGGCCCGGACACCGCCGTCGTGACGCTGCAAAACGGGCTGGGCAATGCCGAAGTCATCGCGCACCACGCCTTGCCTCGCCAGATCGTGTTCGGCGTCACCGACCTGCCGGCCGATTTCCACGCGCCAAACCGGGTGAGTTCGCACGGCGCTGGCAAGATCGCGTTGTGGAGCATGATCGATGCAGCCACCCCGGCGGTCGAACGAGCGCACGCTGCACTTACCCTTGCCGGTTTCGCCGCCACCATCGATCCGCAAACGCAGGCGCGCGTGTGGGAGAAGCTGGCGTTCAACGCCGCGCTCAACCCGCTTGCCGCGCTGCTGGGGGTTCCCGTCGGCGGGCTGAACACACCCGAAGCGCGCAGCCTTGCCGCGCGCGTGGTCGATGAAGTCTGCGCCGTTGCGGCCAAGCTGGGCATCGCCCCCGACCGCGCGCAGATCGACGCACGCATCGATCACGCCTTGCGCACGCATACCTTGCACAAGCCATCGATGTTGCAGGATGTTCTCGCCCGCCGCGCCACCGAGATCGCCTTCATCAACGGTGCTGTGGCCGAGCGCGGCGAAGCACATGGCGTGCCGACCCCGCTCAACCGCATGCTGGCCGATCTGGTGCGGGTGCGCGAAGCGGTGCCCGAAGGCTTGGCGGTGGCAGGCTGAGCAGGCAGCGCGGCATCACTGCGCGCAGTCGAATACCTGCCCTGCATGCATGGCGATGAAACGCTGCGGATCGATGCCGCGTTCGGCCAGTCCTTGCGCCAGTTGCTCCAGCGGATCTTCGCGCGGTTCGTCGGTTAGCTTGAACGTGCCCCAATGGATGCCCAGCGCCTGTCGCGCGTCCAGTTGCTCCATGATCGCGATCGCTTCGGTCGGATTGGTGTGCTGCGCCGCCATGAACCAGCGCGGATCATAAGCGCCGATCGGCAGCAGCGCGATATCGACCGGGCCGAACTCCTGCCGCAACCGGTCGAAGATGGCGCCGGTGCCATAGCCGGTATCGCCCGCAAAATAGATCAGGCGCCCCGCAGCCCGCAGCATGAAACCACCCCAAAGCGCCATCCGGCGGTCGCTTGGGGACCGCGATGACCAATGCAGCGCGGGCACGACAAAGGCCTCCACCCCCGGAGAAATCGTTACGGACTGCCCCCAATCGCGGGCGATCATGCGGATTCCGACGATCGCGCGCATGTATTGCGATCTGATGCCGCGCAGCGTTCCGATTTGATCGCGCGCAGGTAAAGCACCTGATCGTTGGTATCTATTCGCACTATGGTTTGGCGTTGGTCAAGC
>NZ_JAIZDA010000020.1 GCF_020404405.1 Novosphingobium sp. FKTRR1
AGCTGACCGGCATCAACCCACACGTCTGGTTGACCGACACGCTCACGAAGTTAGCCGGCGGTCACCCAGCCAACGTTGTTGGCGAGCTCGTGCCCTGGACGCCCGTGGTCTGAAAACACCGCTTACGAACAAGCCGGTCATCGCCGCGATCCATGGCGCTGCACTGGGCAGAGGCTATGGACCCGCGCTGACACGCCATCATCGGATCGCGGTGCCTTCGGCCAAGGTGATTTTGCCCGAAGTGGCGCTTGGCCTGTTGCCAGGGGCAGTCGGGACGCAGCGGTTGCCGCGCATTGTCGGCATCTCAGCCGCGCGATTAAGACCAAGGAGCCTCCGACAATCCCGGGACGGCGCATTCTTGCCCAGATTTTCTGCGCCCATGCCCGGTCATGTCACTGGAGGCCTTACAACTCCGCAAATGCCTCGTTATCCCCGGACTGGGATCGAGAACGTCTGAATATATTTGGCAAATCGCTCGCGTAGAGTGGCACGATCCAGCCCATAGTCTTCGGCTTCATATTCGTGCTTTCCGTGCTTGCCTTGCTGGTTTTCAGCCATGAAGGCCGCCATTGCTGCAATTGCTTCATTGCTCAGCGACATGCCGAACCTTGCATAAACTGCGCGAACGACCTGCATCGGATCAGTGATAAAGTCCTGGTATTGGGAATCCATGATACGGTCAGCATGGCGTCCTGATGCGCGCACGGCGAGCAAGCGGTCAATGCCAAGACCCCAGATGTCGGTTTGTTCCTGACCTACCGCCAACAGATCAACAGGTGCGTTCAGGCTCTGCAAGAATGCAATGAGGCTGGAGTTCGAGGGCATGACTTCGGACGGATCACGATGCGTGATAACAAGTTTCGCATCCGGGTAGGCCCGGAAGAGATCGTCGATCCACCAAAGGTAGGGCGGTGCCTTCAACACCCAGTTACGACCGGGTGCGAAGGCCTGCAGATTTTGCAGCATTGCGCGATGGATTGCGAAAGCCGGAGCCATGTCCGCCTCTCCAACCAGCCAGCGCATATAGGAAGGTATGGACGCCGTAGCCCCATAATTAGGCGACAGGAACGCCATCATCATGATGCTGTTGCATTCATCGGGCAGAGTCGCGCCCATCGCGTGCATTGCCTTGAATTTGTCTGGCAGCGCATCAATCCCAGCCTGCGATTCGGCGATGCGCGGGTCAGTGGTATAGCTTTCTTTCCGCGGCGGAGGCGATGGTTCATCCACTTCCCACTTTTGAGGACTGCGGACCGCTGGATCCTGCGCGAGCAAAGCGTGCAAAATCGTCGTGCCACTGCGCGGCAGTCCTGCCACAATCAGTGGCGCATTGATTTGCTGCTGCGCAATTTCGGGATAGCGGGAGCGATCAGCAATAAGCTGAAGACGGGTGGTGAGTGCCTTGTCAATCCGTCCGGCAAAGCTTGCGAGTCCATGCTCGCCAAAGCCTGCCTCGTCGACGGCCGACCGGCAAAGCCGTTCGAGCGCTTCGGAAAAATCCCCTTCGCCCCAATCGGAAAAGCCGGTCGTGGCGATTGCATTTGCTTTAAGCTTGTCCGGGTTCAGGCGCGAGGCCGCTGCTGTCGTGCTCATGCTTCATGGCCTTTCAGTGCGGCATGGAGGCGCACAAGCTGCTGATGCTCGCTATCTTGATCGAGCAATTCGTAGAAGCCATGAATATGGCCATCCGGATCCTGACCGCCCCATACTTGCGCCCAGTTATCGCGAACATCTTCAGGAGTAAGGTTGGGGTTGAAGTAACCGTCCGCCGTCGCAATCACCACGCGCGCCACGCGCCCACCGGCGGACGAGAAATACTGCCCTGTCGCGGGGAAGTCGGGATGCACCATATAGACGACGCTCGCCGCCAGGGGCTCCATGTGCAGGTGTTCGGCCTGCCATTCGAGCAGTTTCGAGCCAGAAATCCGCGCCAGTTTGAGCGGCGTGATCGCGCGCGGCAGCAGGAGATTGGCTTTGATTCCATGCTGACGGCCGGCACCTGCCATCTGACGGGTCAAGCCAAACACGCCGGCTTTTACCGTGGGATAGGCTGAGTTCCAACCCGAGCCGGCTACTTCTGGAAATGAAACACCCACGGAAGCCATCGAACCGACATTGAGGATCGACCCGCCGCCCTGCGCGACCATATGCGGCCAAGCAGCCTCAACTGTAAGCATCGAGCCATAAATATGGACTGCAACCTGCTCCTGAAATGCATCGTCGGGCCCCTTCGGCACGCTTGGGCCGGCAGAAGTCCCGGCGTTGTTCACGACAATATCTACGCGTCCATAGGCTTCGATTGCCTTGGCGATGATTCGCTTCGCCGACTCTGGGTCGTGAACTGCGCCGTTAACTGGGGTGGCCTCACCGCCCAGTGCACGGATTTCCTCAACTACCTCAACCTCCTCACCGGCACCGGAAGCCCGATAGTTGCCATTCACGACAACCTTTGCCCCCCGCTGTGCAAGTTTGTGGCTGATGCCATAGCCAATCCCTTTTGCACCACCGGTGACGACGGCGACTTTGCCGTCAAGTCGCAACTCAGTCATCCAATCCTCCATTTTGTTTTTTAGAGTTGGCAAAGATACATAAGTCCAAAATCAACAGCGCTCTGCGAGCGATAGCTCGGCAACCTCGGTCAGCACCCGGGCGGCGTGTTCCTTCCTGCAGATCAGCAGGTCTGGCATGTAGGTTTCGCTCTGGTTGTAGACCAGCGAACTGCCGTCGATGCGGCTGCAATGGAGACCATGCGCGAGCGCCACCGCGACGGGCGCGCAACTGTCCCATTCGTATTGGCCGCCGGAGTGGAGGTAGATATCGGCCTCGCCTCGAATAATGGCCATGGCCTTGGCACCTGCCGAGCCCATCGGGACAAGCTCGGCGCCAAGCGCCTTGGCAACCGCGACCGCTTCGGCGGCGGGGCGGGTGCGGCTGACGACCATGCGCAGGGTTGGAGGTGCGGGAGGCACCGTTTGCGGGCGGTCGGTGCGCAAAACCTCACCCAGACCCGGCAAGGCCACAGCGCCGACCTTGGCTATCCCATCCACCGCCAGAGCCACATGCACGGCCCAGTCAGTCCGCGCCTCTCCGTACTCGCGAGTACCGTCGACTGGATCGACAATCCACACGCGATCCTTGCCCAGACGTTCGGCATTGTCCTTTTCCTCTTCGGAAAGCAGTCCATCGTCGGGCCGCTGTTCGCGCACTGCATGGACCAGAAATTGATTTGCCGTGGCATCACCTGCCTTGCCCAGCGCCTTCAACGAAAGAACACCACTCTCACGAACAGTGATAAGCAACCGGCCAGCCACATCGGCGAGATGCGCGGCCAGTTCGCTATCGCTGGTCAAATCCAGGGCCATCACGCATCTCCCAGCAAGGTATCGACAATCAGCGCTGCCGCCGCTTCCGGGGTCAGGTTGGTGGTATCGATGCGGATTTCCGGATGCACCGGGACTTCATAGGGGCTGTCGATGCCGGTGAAGTTTTTGAGTTCACCTGACCTGGCCTTCTTGTAGAGACCCTTCACATCACGGCTTTCAGCTACCGCAAGCGGCGTGTCGACGAACACCTCGATGAACTCACCGCCCGGCAGCATGCTGCGTACCATGTCGCGATCGGCTTGGAAGGGGCTGATGAAAGCGGTGATGACGATCAGTCCCGCATCGGCCATCAGTTTCGCAACCTCGCCCACACGGCGGATGTTTTCGATACGGTCAGCCTCGGTAAAGCCCAGATCCTTGTTGAGCCCGTGCCGCACGTTGTCGCCGTCAAGCAGGAAGGTGTGCCGGTTCATCCGGTGCAGCTTTTTTTCCACCAGATTGGCAATGGTCGATTTGCCCGAACCCGAAAGCCCGGTGAACCAAAGCACGGCCGCCTTCTGATTCTTGAGCCCGGCGTGCGCCTCGCGGCCAATGTCGGTCGCCTGCCAATGAACGTTCTGGGCGCGACGCAGCGAGAAGTTCAGCATTCCAGCCGCAACCGTGGCGTTGGTGATCTTGTCGATCAAGATGAAGCCGCCCAGCGTCCGACTGTCGGAATAGGCCTCGAATACAATTGGCTTGTCGGTGACAATCTGCGCCACGCCAATCGCGTTGAGCTCGAGCGTTTTTACCGCGATATGCTCCATGGTGTTGACGCTGACTGCATATTTGGGCGCGTGGACCGTTGCTGACACCGTTTGCGTGCCAAGCTTGAGCCAATAGGCGCGCCCCACATGCAGCGGCTCGTCGGCCATCCACACAAGCGTCGTTTCAAACTGATCGGCGACCTGCGGCGGATTTTCTGCCAGCGCAATGATATCGCCGCGTGAGCAGTCGATCTCGGTATCGAAGCAGATGGTGACCGATTGCCCGGCCTGTGCGAGGTCGAGATCGCCATCAAGGGTCGTAATGCGGCTGACCGTGCTGGTTTTGCCCGAGGGGAGCACGCGAATGGCATCTCCCGTTTTGACCGAGCCTGTCGCGACCAACCCGGAAAAGCCTCGGAAATCGAGATTGGGCCGGTTTACCCATTGCACAGGCATGCGAAATGGGCGCCCCGCATCGATCGCTGAATTAACCTCGACCGTTTCGAGATGCTCGATCAAATTCGGCCCAGTATACCAAGGCGTGTTAGGCGAGGCCGAGATGATATTGTCGCCTTTGAAGCCCGAAATCGGCATAGCCACGAAGGCCTCGATTCCGATGCTTTTTGCAAAGCCGGTATATTCCGTGACAATCCTGTCGAACACGTCCTGGCTGTAATCGACCAGGTCCATTTTGTTGACCGCCAGTACCAGATTGGTAATGCCGATAAGATGAGCGAGATAGGAGTGCCGCTTGGTCTGTGTCAGCACCCCCTTGCGCGCATCGATCAGAATCACGGCAAGGTCAGCGGTCGAGGCACCGGTCACCATGTTTCGGGTATATTGCTCATGCCCTGGCGTATCTGCGACAATGAACTTGCGTTTTTCAGTGTTGAAGAAGCGGTAGGCGACATCAATGGTGATGCCCTGCTCGCGCTCCGCCGCAAGCCCATCGACGAGCAATGCGAAGTCGATCTCTTGCCCTTGCGTGCCAGACTTCTTGCTGTCTGCGGCCAGAGCATCGAGTTGGTCCTCGAATATCATCTTGCTGTCATAGAGCAGTCGCCCGATCAGCGTGCTCTTGCCATCATCCACGCTGCCGCAGGTGATGAAGCGGAGCATCGTCTTGTGCTGATGCTGATCAAGATAGGCGTCAATGTTCTCCGCGATCAGGCTTTCAGTGACATAAACCGGATCAATGACCGTGCTGGCAGCATCGTTCGAATTTGGCATTAAAAATACCCCTGCTGCTTTTTGACTTCCATGCCTGCGCCGCCCGCGTCCTTGTCGATCACGCGGCCCTGCCGCTCGCTCGTCGTCGTCAGCAGCGTCTCCTGGATCACGTCAGTCAAGGTTGCGGCTGTGCTTTCCACTGCACCGGTCAGCGGGAAACACCCGAGCGTGCGGAAGCGGATGGAGCGGTCGGTAATCTCGGGGCGATAGCCCAGCACCTTCTCGAGGCGCGGCAGGTCATCGGCCATGAACAGGCCACCTTCCCACTCGAACGTCGGCCGCACCGCCGCGAAATAGAGCGGCACGATCGGCACGTCGTTCAGGTGGATGTACTGCCAGATGTCGAGCTCGGTCCAGTTCGAGATCGGGAACACGCGGATGCTTTCGCCCTTGTTTTTCCGCGCATTGTAGATGTTCCACAACTCGGGTCGCTGGTTCTTCGGGTCCCAGCCGTGCGAGGCGGTGCGGAACGAGAAGATGCGCTCCTTCGCCCGGCTTTTCTCCTCGTCACGCCGAGCGCCGCCGAAGGCCGCATCGAAGCCATATTTGTCGAGCGCCTGCTTGAGGCCCTCGGTCTTCCACATATCAGTGTGGAGCGCGCCGTGGTCGAACGGGTTGATCCCGCGCTCCTGCGCCTCAGGGTTCTGATAGACGAGCAGTTCCATCCCGCTCTCAGCCGCCATGCGTTCGCGCAGCGCATACATATCTTTGAATTTCCACGTGGTATCCACATGGAGAAGCGGGAAGGGCGGCGGGCTTGGGTAGAAGGCCTTGCGCGCAAGATGCAGCATCACCGCGCTGTCCTTGCCCACCGAATAGAGCATCACCGGATTGGTCGCCTCGGCCACGACCTCGCGCATGATATGGATCGCCTCGGCCTCAAGGCGCTGCAGGTGGGTCAAAATGGTCTGCGAGGTTTTCCCGCCCAGGTCCGTCATTTGTCTCTGCCCATCGATTCTAGCTGTTTCTAGACTAGTGGCAGATGTGGACTGATCGGTCCACTTATTTCTTCTTTTGTCCTGCCGCCATCTGCGGCATGGGCGATTCAAATTCTCTTAGAGCGATGGAAGCAGCCGCAATGCGGGAAAAGATCCCCACGCGTGACCGGATCATCGATGCAGCGACGATGCTGTTTTGGTGCGACGGCTATCATGCCGTCTCAACTGAACAGATTTGCAAAAAGGCCGGTGTTGCAAAGAGCAGTCTCTATCACGCATTCGAATCCAAGGCTGCGATTCTGGGAGCGTGCCTTGACAGTGTTTGGACGCGCAATTGGGAAGAAATATCGAGAATTTACGAAACCCCTGGTTCGGACAGGGAGCACCTCGAGCGACACCTTCAGTGGGTTGTGAGTTCGCAACTGAAGATACGCGAAACTTACGGGATGTTTCTTGGTACATTCGACATGGCGCTGGGGACGGCAATACCCGTGGAAGTCGCCACCGAAATGGTCGATCACCAACGCGAGCACACAGCCCTGCTGACCAAGACGATCGCCGCAGTTGCCGCACTCGATCCCGAAAGCCCGCGCGCACGCTGGCTTTCCGATGTGGCCAGCGACGTTATGACAGGCGCTACCATCAAGGCCCGTTCCCGGAACGACGTTGCCTCGCTGTTTTCTCTAACCGATACGATCTTTGAACTGATCGAATTGGCGAAGACTTGATGCGTTGCTTTGGCCGAGCCTAAGCTTCGCATAGATACCTTCAGTTTGCCGTCGATTTTGAATAGGGACGCCACGGCTTGGCAATGAGACCGGCTTACACAGCGCTCTTTGTCAGTTTCTCAAAACAAAACCGCCATCGACATTGAGCGTCTGACCCGACATCCATCCGCCAGCGTCGGATACGAGCATAAGCAGCGGCCAGCGTAGTCGTCAGGCTATGCAGCGTAATCTTGGTGACGCCATAGACAGTCTTTGCGGGAAAGGCACCAGCAGTGCCCGATCGATGATACGGCCACCTCCGCGGGCCTCCATCAATGGAACTACGGCTTTGGCGCAGTTAAGCGCGCCAAGCAGATTGACGCTCAAAGCCCGGTGCCACTGTTCGGTCGTGGTTGGCATGGCGGGTGTTGCGACGATCTCAGCCATCAAAGCCGCATTGTGCCGGTTATTTGAGCCAGATCAGCACCAGCAGCACTAAGACCGCGACCATCCAGCTACCCACCATAATGCTTTTGATTGGCAGGCTGGCGCCGCCTAGTTGAACGAGGTCGATCGCCTGCGGCTCGGGCGAAGCGATCATCCGCACGCCGGCAACAGCCTCCTTCTCGACCTTGGGAAGGGATGGCGCGGCAGATGAATCCGGCACAGCATCCGCCGCTTCCTGATTGTTCAACGCCTGCAAGTTGGCAACGAATTGGTCAATCAACCGCGCCGATACGTCATGCATCACCCCGCGGCCCAATTGCGCAACTTTGCCCGACAGCTGGACGTCAGTGTTGACCGAGACCTCGGACCCATGCTCCGCCGGGGTAATGGTCATCACGATATCGGCACCTGCGGTGCCTTGCCCCCTGATATCCTTACCCTTGCCCTCAACCACCAGCCGTCGCGCGACAGGATCGCGCTCTTTGATTGTCGCGGTGCCAGAATACTCGGCGGTAATCGGTCCCAACTTCACCTTGACCTTGCCGCGATAGGCATCGCCCTCAACGGCTGTTAGCTGCGCACCGGGGACACAGGGAGCAATACGCTCGATATCATTCAACATGGCCCAGGCAGCGTCGGCCGCCATATTGAGCGTGAAGCTGTTTTCGAGTTCGATACCCAAACGATCTGTCCTCTTCCTTGCGAGCGACCTCGGGATCGCCGGTGCATCAACCCCAACGGTATCTTTCGTACCGATTCAGGCGGCGCGCGGTGATCAAACTTGAATTGCCCGCTTGCTTACTCTTTCGCATAACTGTACCGATCGGTCCACTCGAATTTTGATATGGCTATCCGCGTAGATGGTCAGGACATTTCGGGTGGAGAGGCTGTCATGAAACCACCCCCGTTTGACTATTTTGCGCCAGAGACGCTTGAAGAAGCCCTGAGCCTGCTTGCCGAGTATGGTGACGAGGCCCAGCCCCTTGCAGGAGGGCAGAGCCTGGTACCAATGCTGGCCTTGCGTATGTCGCGGCCAGCGGTGCTCATTGACCTGCGCCATTTGAACGAGCTGCGTGGCATTGCGATGGATGGGACGGGGCTAAGACTTGGCGCCATGACAACGCAGGCCGAAGCACTGGCCAGTCAACAGGTGGCCCAAGCGCTACCCGGCTTGTGCGATGCCCTCCATTTGGTTGGCCATTTCCAGACACGCAATCGCGGTACGATCGGCGGCTCGATATCTCTGGGCGAGCCCGCAGCGGAAAATCCCGCCTTCGCCCTCGCGCTCGAGGCAGACCTCGAGCTATGCTCGGTTCGCGGCACTCGCATCATCAACGCCACCCAATTCTATACCGGCCCCTACTCGACCGCGCGGGCCGACGACGAACTGCTCACCGCTATCCGCTATTGCCCTGCAAACTGGGCGCGAATTGGCATCGAGGAAATTGCGCAGCGGCAGGGAGACTTTGCGCTGTCAGGACTGGTCGCCAATCTAGAGATCGATGGCCACCGGATCGCGAAAGCAAGCCTTGCCTGGCTGGGCATGGGCTCGACTCCGTTGCGAGCGCCATCCGCCGAGGCAGCCCTGTGTGGGGCAGACATTGCGACATTGGACCTCGAGGAAGTGGCGGAGCTGGCGCTTGGCGATACCGACCCGCTTGAAGATTCCCATGCCAGCATCGCTTATCGCTGCCAGGCGGGGCGCACGATACTTACCCGACTGCTTGGCCGACTGCTTGCCGAAAGGAGCCCCGTGGCATGAGCGATCACGATATCACCCTTTCGGTTAACGGAACGACGATTGCGCGGCGTGTCCCCGCACGGCGAACACTGCTAGACTTTTTGCGGTCCGATCTTGGTTTGACCGGCACCCATGCTGGATGCGAGCACGGCGTCTGCGGCGCCTGCACCGTACTGGTCGACGGGCTGGCGGTGCGATCCTGCCTGATGTTTGCGGTGCAGGCCGACGCGGCGAAAGTCAGCACAATCGAAGGCGTCGCTAACGAAGATGGCACACTGCACCCTGTGCAGCAGGCCATGCACGATAACCACGGTCTGCAATGCGGGTTTTGTACGCCAGGGATAGTCATGACGCTGAAATCCATGACCGAGGCCGGCAAATCTGCCAGCCGGGACGAAATGGCAGCAGCGCTTTCCGGCCATATCTGTCGCTGCACCGGCTATCAGGGCATTCTCAAGGCTGTCGATCTGCTTTCCGGGCGAGGAGAATAACACATGGCTGATGCCACGCTCAGCGCCCCGCGCTTTGTCGGCCAGCGGATCGGCCGCAAGGAAAACCGACGCTTCCTGACTGGCCGCGGTCAATATATCGACGATCACATCGTTCCGGGCATGCTGCACGCCGCATTTCTGCGCAGCCCGTTGGCGCGTGCAAAGATCCTAGCGATTGATGCGGCAGCGGCCCGTGCGCTGCCAGGCGTCTATGCCGTGTATACCGCGAAGGAAATGAATGGCCAGTTTGTGCCACTCAAATACATTTTCGGCGGGAGCGATCCGATCGGCCTGGACTATGTTCTTACAAGAGATGAGGTGACTTACGTCGGCGACCCCATTGCAATTGTGATCGCCGAGGACCGCTATATTGCTGAAGATGCCGCAGAACTGATCGATGTCGATTACGAGCCGATCATCCCGGTCGTTACGCTTGCCAATGCGCGCAACATGGGCCCGGCGTTGCCCGGTCATACCAACAATGTCGCGGTAGACCTCCACATAGCCTTGCCCGGTTCTGAAGAAGCCTTCGCCAGCGCGGCACATGTCGCCACAGGCCATATTGCGCAGGGCCGTGTCGTTCCCACGCCAATCGAAGCGCGCGGCATTATTGCCGACCAGCGCATGGATGGGCGGCTCGAAATCCGGATGACCTCGCAAAACCCGCATCAGGCAAAAGCCTATATCGCCGATATGCTTGGCATGCCTGAAAATCATGTGCGGATCATTTCGCCCGATATTGGCGGCGCTTTTGGCCAGAAATACTGTTTTGGGCGCGACTTGTTGGCCACGGTTGGGGCCTCGCGCCTGCTGCGCCGGCCGGTCAAATGGATCGAGGATCGCGCCGAGGCCTTGCTCGCCGGGGGTCATAGCCGCACTGAGACGCTGTCGCTTGAAATGGCCTTAGACAGTTCGGGCAAAATCTTGGCAACAGGGCTTCGTTTTGAAGATGTCATCGGTGCCGACCCGATGACCAATCCGGGGGGCAATGGTCAACTGGCGATGTTGTTTCACACCGGCGCTTATGCTGTGCCGACTGTGAAAGCTGACGTCGAGGTGTTCTTCAGCAACACCTGTGGGATCTTACCCTATCGCGGGCCATGGGGTGGCGAGACGTTGATCCGCGAGATCACCATCGACAAGGCTGCGCGCGAAATGGGTATCGATCCGGTAGAACTTCGCCGCCGTAACATCTTCACGCCGCAGCCCCACACTTTGCCATTGGGTCCGGTGATCAACGGCGTGACTCCGCGCGAATGCCTCGACATGGCGGTCGAAGCAATCGGCTATGATGCGTTCCGCGACGAGCAGGTCAAAGCCCGTGCGCAAGGACGTTTCATCGGCATTGGCACCAGCGTCTGTATCGAACCCTGCGCCATATCGTCGGGCGGCAATTCAAGCGACACGGCTGCCATAAGGCTCGAACCATCAGGTCGGGTCACCGCAACAATGACCTGTCACTCGCAAGGGCACAGTGTCGAGACGACAATGGCGCAGGTCATTGCCGATGAACTGGGCATCGATGTCGAAGATGTAACGATCGTGTTTGGAGACACCAACGCCATTGGCTTTGGTGCCGGTGCAGGAGGCAGCCGTCAGGCGCTGGTCAGTGGCGGCGCGGCCAAGGTCGCCTCCGGCATGTTGCGCGACAAGATCCTGCAGATCGCCAGCCACTTCCTCCAAAGCCCAGCCGACCAGTTGCGCATGGAAGGTGGCAAGGTTGTCACCGTCACAGCCAACGGAGCATCGATAACCTTGCGCGAATTGGGGCAAGCGGCCTACCTCAATCCGGGCAGCCTCCCCGAAGGATCAGGCGCTGGTCTTGAAGTCCAGTACCGCTTCGTCCCGCCCTTGTTCAGCTATTCCAACGCGGCCCATGCCGTGACGGTCGAGGTCGATGTCGCCACCGGTCTGGTGAAGTTCCTGCGCTATGTCGTGGCTGAGGATTGTGGGGTGATGCTTAACCCGGCGGTGGTCGAAGGCCAGATCGCCGGAGGCGTGATTCAGGCGATGGGCAATATCCTCTGGGAGGAGCAGCACTACGACGCCGACGGCAACCCCAGCGCGAGCACCTTCAAGGACTATGCAATGCCGCTTGCCACAGACACACCGGTCATTGAGTATCTGCACCTTTGCACGCCGTCCGACAGCCCAACAGGGGCCAAGGGTGTCGGCGAAGGCGGCGCTATTGCCGGGCCGCCCGCCATCTACAACGCCGTCCTGGACGCGCTCGCTCCGTTCAACGTCACCCTTGAACAGCTCCCGCTGACACCATCGCGCATCGTCACCGCCCTCATGGAGGCGCAGGAGCTGGGGCAAACGGCCTGATCATGCTGACAAATGATCACCGCGCGCTTGCCGGAAGGGTTATGCCAATGTTCCGCGCCGACCCCATTGGCTTTTCTCTTCGATCTATTTGCTTCAGGCACAAGGTCATTCGATGCGCTTTTTGTAAGCGGCAGCGCGTGCAGCGATCGCTCGGGCCCGCGCCGCGCGGGATACAAATCGGGTCGTGACTGGCAGAACCGCCTTCAGGTCGCTGAATTTGACGACGCGGTAATCGCGCAGCAGGGCCGTCCCCGCCGAACCTGCTTCAAACCCTTGCCAGCGCATGAGGACATAACCGTCATGAATTCCCGCTGTGTCAATCCAATTGGCGATCCCGGGATCCTGCGGGGCGAGAACATAACTATAGCTGCCATCGGGATTGGCAACCGCTTGGGATACGTTGAGGCTGGCCTGGTGCTTTGAACTGTCGGGCGCGATCGCCCATGCATCCGTAACCTGGATGCCGGTGTACCGGGCACCACCCCTGGTCGTAGTGATAACGACTGCTTCGTCGGACCTGAGCACGTAGCGGGCTGCCGCCAGATAGCCCCAATTACCGTCACGCGCGACCGGGCCTACCGGCACATTGGGCTTGAGTCCGCCAAACCACTTGTCAGTGAAATGGGCCCAGAAGCGGACATAATCCGGAAGGCCGTCGAGGAGATGCTGACGCAATGCTGCAGCATCGGTTCGGTGCGCGGTCGGCACGTCAAGTCTGCGGATACTAAGCCGGTTGGGATGCTGGTTCCAATCCGACAGCACATCGCGAAAGGCAATCGTGGTCGCGACCGCTTCGGTGCGCAAGTGATTGGGTTCGTCGCCTGGGCCACCGACGGTCAGCCGAAAACTGCCATCCGGCTTTACCTCGATCTCGCGGTCGGTCAGCATCTGAACCTGTCCACCCATGTCGGGGCTGCTGGCGGTCTGCCGCAGGTCCGCCTTCTTGCGGATGGATTCGAAGCTGAACTGGGCGGGACGACGGGCAGTGTCTATCTGTCCGATGATCTCATAGCGCCCGGCGCCGTCAATCGATGTGATGCGATAGATGTGGTCGGGGTTATCGCCTGCAACAGCCATGGCGAGGCTGTGGCCATGCCAACTGTGCGGCGTGTCATCTATATTCCACAAGATCTGGGGTTTGGCCGGATCTCCGGCAATCTCGCCGATCACATAAGAACTGGTCCATTCGGCAATAGCACGGTCCAGTTGGGCCGCGCCTTCTTGCGTCTGGCCAACAGGGGTGGCGGCCAGTTCGGCCCGCAGCTTGGCCTGCTCGGCCTTAACCTGCGGGTCAGCGAGAAATTGGAGTGCCCGTTTTTCGGCAGCGATTTGTGCTGGCGTATCCAGCGCCGAAGGCGCCGCGCTGTTGGCGAGCAGCTCAGTGGCATCGCTGCCCGCCAATGCGAGAGTGATGAGCAGATGAATTCGCATGGCAGTTCTAATCCTTCCCTTTCCAAGCGGTATGGGACGATTTGGACCAGTCGCTCGTGCGGTGTGGTTTATATCGATGTGAATTTGGCGTGGGCGGCCCACCCCACAAGGCAGATCGCCCACGCGAGTCCTGTTACCCCGTTGACCTGCGATCAGCGTTCCATCTTGTCGGCAGGATAAGAGCGCTCGATCATCCCGAAAGTGGTTTCGCCATCCCATTCGTAGATCGCATCGCCCTGATGAAAGGGAAGATTGACCACCTGATGTTCGCCGTCTTGGGTCCAATCGCCAAACATCGGGTTACCCTTGGCGATAAAGGTTGAGTTATAGGTCCGCCCCTTGATGGCTACCCTTTCACCGTGCTCGGTTTCGAACACGAGGTCGACTGGCCCATCGTGCGGGACAATCTTGGTCATCCAGGGGCCCTCGATCAATTTGGCATAGATCTTCTTCTCGCCATCCCACAGGAAGGCATCATTGTATGCTGGCGTTCCATCGGCGCGCGGCGGGAAGCCCGATGTCCCAAACGCCTTGCCGCTAGGGAACAGGGCGGATTGCCAGCAATGGCCAGGAAACTCGCCCATGTGGCGTTCGCCATGACGACGAATGAACAGCCCCGGTCCGTCGAATTCGATCACTTCCTCGCCGACAATTTCGAACGTGCCGGTGCAACGGAACAATTGTTCATAGCGTTGGCCGCCAACGCCGCCAAACGCAGCTGAAGTCGTTTTGTCGGCGGCCAGCTTTGCGCTCTCGCCCGGTGACCACGGCGGCACCGCCATGGTCGCATCCAGCGTGATCCTGACGTGCCGCTCCGGACCGCCGACCTCGCCCGCGATCTGGCGCTGCACCGTCGTTTCATAGGCCTTGCCGTCAAACGTCATCCGCCAGCGGCGAAGCGGTTCTACCAATTCGAATGTCAGTGGGCCGGCGTTGAGCGTGACTGCCTTGCCGTCGACAAACTTTGCCGGTGAAGGCGCGTAGCCGCCAGCCCCGATCAGGACGCGGCCATTTGGAAACGCGATATTGGCTTCTACTCCGCGATTATCCCATTCGCTGGCCACCGCTTCGATGCAGAAACGGGGCAAGCCAATCCGCCCCTTCGAATCGGAAAACCAGATCGACGCACTATCCCGCATGTCCGGATTTTCAGGCAGGGTGGGCAGGAAATAGTCGAGATCGGGATCGTATCCGCCCGTGATGTCGAGGTCAGCCATCAGAATCACTCTCCAAAGATCGCCTTATTTGGCGAGTCTAGAACCACTGGACCAATCAGTCCAGTCTGTTATGTGAAGCTGGATATCGAGCCGCGAATCCGTCGGACTTAAGCGGAACGAGAGGAAGGCAGTCGGATCCGCAGGAGTCCGACATTGCAGTGAAGGGGAGTGTGAACACTCTATTGCGACCGGCACTGCAAGCCAAACTGGAAGAGGAGATGCGCCAATGAAGGATCCCATGATTTCGGCCATCAGGAGCCTATATGATCGCATCGGCACTCTGGATATTGATGGGGCGTGTAGTCTTTTGGTGGATGACGTTGACGTTGTGTTTCCTTTCGCAGTTGGAAAGACACACGTGCAAGGTCGCGATGCCGTTCGGTCCCGCCTATCTGCCGTAGTGCCGAAGCTTTTCAGGTCGATCAGATTTGCCTTTTCCAAGTTCTACTTTTGTCCTGATGAAAATGCATGGATCGCACAGTTCAAAAGCACTGGTGTCCGCGTCAAAGGGCCGCTGCCTTACGAGAACGAATATGTCGCGATCCGCAAATTCGACGGTGAGAAGATCGCCTATCGGGCCGAATACCACGACATGATCAAAGGTGCCGGCGGCATCGATAAACTTGCGCTCCGGCGCTGAAGGAAAAACTTTATGACCGTTTTCGTGATCGGGGGCACCGGGCTCATTGGCAGTCACGCAACAAGGGCAATCTCCGCCGCAGGGCACGAAGTCATTGCCCTCGCGCGCTCACCTGATGCAGAATCAAAACTGGCTGATTGGGGGATCCGGTCGATCAGAGGCGGTGCCCACGACCGCGACGTCATCGCCCATGGCATCGCTGCTGCTGATACAGTCGTGTTTACCGCGGCAATAGGCGAGGCGGAAACTGCGGTCGTCGATTGGATGATCGAGCACATGGCGAATTCTGGCAAAAGCCTGATCTTCTGTTCTGGAACTGGGGTACTTGGCGAGCGGACCTTGGGGTCGTGGAGCGAGAACACCTTTGCGGAAGGTGACGAATTTGTTCCCTCACGGACCCTCGCTGGCCGCGTTCAACTCGAAAAGCGTGTCCGTGCAGCCAGCGCCCAAGGTTTGAACCGGGGGATCGTAATACGCCCACCAGCAGTCTGGACCCATGCCGAGCCCCATGCGCTGATCAAAGGCGTCCTTGATTCCGCGAGAAAGACCGGTTCTGCTTGCTATATTGGCGACGGCCTCAACATGTATACGCACATTCACGCCGAGGATCTTGGAGAGGTATTCCGTCACGTTGTCGAGCGCGGGCAAGACGGCGCTGTCTACCATGCGGTTGCGGGCGAAGTGCCCAACCGCTGGATTGCCGAAACCGTCGCGAGGATCGCCGGCGTCCCCCCACGTAGCATCACGATCGATGAGGGCATCGAACTTTGGGGCAAATTTGCCGCGCTGGTGGTTTTCGGCGTTTCAAGTCGCAGCCGTTCTCCACGCACCCGTCAAGAGTTCGGTTGGTCGCCGAAGCATACTGATATGTTGAGTGCCGCCGAAATTTCATTGCAACGGATGCTCGAAGAGCAGCCCTTCGCCCCAATACTTCAAACACCGGCTTGATAGCTCGTCTTTCGCTTTCTTCGAAAGGTATATGGGGCTTTGAATAGCCCCTAGTTTTCTAGACGCCTTCTGCGTTCAAAATCTGCTGCCGTTCGAACTGTGCGGGTGACAGCATCCCGTTCCTGACCTGCTTGCGGACCGGATTGTAGAACATCTCGATGTAATCGAATACGTCTTGTCGGGCTTCGTCGCGCGTTTTGTAGGTCCGGCGCCGGATGCGCTCTCGCTTGAGCGAGGAGAAGAAGCTCTCGGCTACCGCGTTGTCATGGCAGTTGCCACGCCGGCTCATCGAATGCTCAAGATTGTGAGCCCTGATCCGAATGGATCAGCACCGGCTGCTTCGGCTTGCGCCGCCATACCGCCATGTGCAGCGCCTGCAGCACCACATCGGTGGTCTGCCGGCTCTGCATCGACCAGCCCACCACGCGGCGGGAATAGAGATCGATCACGACAGCCAGATAGGCAAAGCCTTCCAGGGTGCGGATGTAGGTGATGTCGCTCACCCAGGCCCTGTCGGGGCCAGCGACGTCAAACTGCCGGTCCAGAGTATTGTCGACCGCCAGGGATGGCTTGCCGCTCGGAAACCTCCGCTACAGGATAACGTCGCCTTCGAGGCCGCATGGTCCGATATCAAGCATTGGTGCGAAGTGGCCGATCCGGCTGCTCCCGACCAGTTCGCGACATTGCCTTTGACCAAGCGAACGGCAGAATCCAAAAAATGCCGTCGCAAACCACATTAAAGCAACGAAGCAAAAGGCGTCCTTTGCAGGACTCACTTCAAGCGCGCTTGCGCGGCCCTGTTTTCACCAAAGCTTAGGGATGATTGCTTGCAGATTGCTCGTCAGAGCCAGATGGCTACTGTCTCGTAGGGTTCGAATTTGCCGCCGGGTTGCATCGAAACCCGTCTGCCGGTCAAGATGTCGCGCCCGTGAATTGCGGAAATACCGGACGGGGGAAGGTTGACCGCTTGCCGCGACATGTTGGCAATAACCAGCAGGGTCTCGGAGCCCAACCTCCGCTGATAGGCGACCAGCGCGGGATGATCGGGAAGCAGCAAGCGGAAATCACCATGGCGGATGACAGCATGGTCGCGCCGCAAGGCGATCAGGCGGCGGTAAAGCTGAAATACGCCGTCGGGATCGGCGCGGTCGCGTTCGACATTGAGTGACGGATAGTTGGCGTTGACCGAAATCCAAGGGGTGCCTTGGGTGAAGCCGGCATTGGCTGCCCCCGACCATTGCATCGGGGTGCGCGCGTTATCGCGGCTGTTGGCACGAGCGCCGGCAAGAAACGCCGCCTCATCCACGCCTTCGGCCAACTGGATGCGATGGAAGTTCAGCGTTTCGACATCGCGATATTGATCGATGCGGGTGAAGCCGGCGTTCGTCATGCCGATCTCTTCGCCCTGGTAGATATAGGGCGTGCCTTCCATCAGATGCAGAATTGTGGCCAGCGCCTTGGCCGAGGCGACGCGATGCTTGCCTTCGTCGCCGTAGCGCGAAACCGCGCGCGGCAGATCATGGTTGCCCCAGAACAGCGAATTCCACCCCGTGCCATGGAGCGCTCCCTGCCAGGTCGCAAAGGTCGATTTCAGCCGGGGCCAGTCGATCGGCTTGGGTTTCCACTTTCCGAGCTTTTCGTCCCAGAACTGGGTGACATGCCCAAACTGGAACACCATCGAGACCTCGTGGCGATCCGGTGCACTGTAGAGCGGTGCATTCTGCGGCGTGGCGCTCCATGCTTCGCCCACCGTGACCGCATCGCGTCCCGCCAGCGTCGCCTCGTGCATCTCGCGCAGGTAGCGATGCAGTTCGGGGCCATCCGCAACAATACCGTTTTCGGGCTGTTTGCCGATCAGGTCGATCACGTCCATGCGGAAGCCAGACACGCCCTTGTCCAGCCACCAGTTCATCATCGCGTGAACCTCGGCGCGCAACGCCGGGTTGGTCCAGTTGAGATCGGGCTGTTGCGGCGCGAACAGGTGGAAGTACCAGTCGCCGCTCTTGCTGTCCCGGCTCCACGCCGAGCCGCCGAACGATGCCTCGATGTCGGCCGGCGTGCCCTTGCCCGGGGGCTGGTCGCGCCAAATGTAGTAATCGCGATACGGCGAACCGCGATCGGCCCGGGCCGCGCGAAACCATGGATGCTGGTCCGAGGTGTGATTGACCACCAGGTCCATGACGATGCCGATCCTGCGCGCCCGCGCCTCGGTGATCAGGCGGTCCATGTCGGCCATCGTTCCGAAGATCGGATTGATCGCGCGGTAGTCGGAAATGTCGTAGCCATTGTCGACCATCGGCGAGGCATAGACCGGAGAGAGCCAGATGAAGCCGATGCCAAGGTCTGCGAGATGATCGAGCTTGGCTATGATGCCGGGAATATCGCCAATGCCGTCGCCGTTGCTGTCGGCAAAACTGGCCGGATAGATCTGGTAGCCAACCGCCGACTGCCACCAGGCGGAATCGCGCTGAATGATGCCGGCCTGTGATGAACTCGATGCTATGGTCATTGCAGCCATCCCCGCCAAGGCTCCCCGTCTGCTTATCATGGTTGGCAAACCTCCGCCTTCTCGTTTCACAAACGATTGCAGTGAACGCCTTACGCGCGCAAGACCGAATTGCTATGCGTCACCTGAAACAAACGATCGCAGGAAAGGTCAGCACAGCGTTTTGCTGTGTGGGCCGGCATGCTGACCAGTGTTTTAGAGACGTTGCGTGCCTTTTCCCGCCTGGCGCCTAACCGACATGCTCTTTAATTCGACAGCTTTCGGGTGGAATGCTGTCACTCAAACTCTGATGGAAGAACGGCGGCTTCGTCCCAAACCTCCCCATTCTGAGCCCACCTGATGGATGTGAATCGAGCTGGAATTCTTTCGACTGATTCGAAGGCTGGAATGCTATCCTGTGCATTGACGAAGCTTCCATCATGCACTGCCCTTTTGATGGCTATTTGGTCCCCAAAATGGAACAAGGAACGAACCTAAGGTCTGCAGGGGCGCATTATCGAGCACCCCTATCGGGTGAGGATGCGCCACAAATACCCGTTTCAATGCCGTTTTCTTCGAAATCGCCCAGCCTTGTTGGATGCCTCAAAAGTTCCTGATTGACAGCACACCGAACGCGGCGGGGCAAAGGCTTGCAAACTGGCCGGGATCGACTTGCTGCCGTTCCATGCCGCTGGGCGTCATGGCCTCGGCCAGGAAATGAACGTCCGGCAGGGTATCGATGAAAAGGCCGCCGGTGATTTCGGCGGATGGTCCGACACCAGCTTGATGCGCAGAACTTAAACCCACGCCGAGAAAACGGTGGAAAATATTCACGAGGCCCAAATACGCGGACTTCGCGCCGCCGAGGAGAAAACCAAGCTGACGCTGTTCAAGCCGATCGAGGCCAAAAAGAGGGGGAGGGCATGATGGCCGTGTACGGGTTTTGCACGGGCTCGGGGCGAAATGAGCCGCTTGCTCCCGCAATTTTCCGTTTTGAAAATTTTCGCCGGCGGAATGGGTCTCATAAAATCCCCTTTCTCAGAGGATTTCATGGTGGGCGCGGCAGGGATTGAACCTGCGACCCCACCCGTGTGAAGGGTGTGCTCTACCACTGAGCTACGCGCCCGCCGGTGACCTTGCGCCAAGTGGCTGCGGGGTCAGGGCAGGGGCGCGCCTCTACGATGCCAGCGCGCGATTGACAAGTGGGGGTATCAAGATATTTGCGCTGTCCATGACCGATGAACCCATCCTGCCCGAAACCGACTCCGCCATCGCTCCGGCCGCCACCGGTGCCGACGTGCCGCCCGATCGGCTTGCCATCAACCCGCGCAGCCCGCATTTCGATGCCGACAAGCTGGGCCGGGGCATCGGCATCCGGTTCAAGGGCGTCGAGCGGACCAGCGTCGAGGAATATTGCATCTCGGAAGGCTGGGTGCGCGTGCAGGCGGGCAAGACGCTCGACCGCAAGGGCAATCCGCTGACGCTCAAGCTGAGCGGGCCGGTCGAGGCATGGTATCAGGATATTGGCGAAGGCGCGCCTGTCGCCAAGCTGTGATCGGGCGCGGGGGGGGGGGGGGGGGGGGGGGGGGGGGGGCGCCCACCCCCCGGTAGCACGGCACCGCCAGGGGCGGGGGC
>NZ_JAIZDA010000021.1 GCF_020404405.1 Novosphingobium sp. FKTRR1
GCGCGGGCCCCAACGCTGTGCGGGGGCGGGGGCTTGGGGGGGGGGCTTGAGCGTCGCGCCAGCAAGCCCGACTTATCGCGGCAACAGCCTGGTCCGTTCGCGCGCAACCAGCGCGGTCAGCCAGTCCTTGAATGCACGCACGCGCGCAAGGTTGTGCGTGTCCTTGTGCGTCACCAGCCAGAAACTGCGCTGGATGGTTTGCGCTGGCAGGACTGGGACCAGCCATTTGTCGGCATCGCCGATGAAGCACGGCAGCACGCCGATGCCCGAACCGGCCGCGATCAGGCGATGCTGCACGATGATCGAGGGCGAGCGCAGCGTCGCGACAAGGCCCGGCTCGATCTCGTCAAGATACCGCAATTCGGGCGCATAGAGCAGGTCGGGCACATAGCCGACAAGGCGGTGCCCTTGCGACAGATCGCCCGGCCCCGCGGGGTGGCCATAGCGCGCCAGATAGCCGCGCGTGGCATAGAGCCGCAAAGCATAGTCCGACAGCTTGCCCGCGATGACCGGCCCGGCGCGCGGCCGTGACAGGCTGACGGCAAGGTCGGCCTCGCGCTTGGACGGACTGAGGAAGCCGGACGACGCGACCAGATCGACCGTCAGGCGGGGGTGCGCCTCGACAAAGCCGCGCAAGGCCGGCGCGACGATCCAGCTGGCAAATCCTTCGGACAGGCTGACCCGCAGCAACCCGGCCGGTCCGCCGCCGTCGGCGTGCTCGGCGATGCGGCTGGCGGCCTGCTCCATCGCCTCGACATCGGCGAGCATCACCTCGCCCGCTTCGGTCAGCACCTGACCCTCGCGGGTCTGCTCGAACAAGGTGGCCCCGGCGCGCGCTTCCAGTCGGCGCAGGCGGCGGCCCACGGTGGTGGCATCGACGCCCAGTGTGACCGCCGCACGCGCCATCTGGCCGGCGCGCGCGACCGCTAGGAAGGTCTGGTAGTCGTTCCAGTCAGGTGGCTGCATTTATGCAGGTTGGCATCGCATTTTCGTCTGTTGCTTGCAACAAATGGTTGGTGCACCTGCTGCGGCACGGCCTTTGCCACAAGAGGAATTCCGATGCGTCTGATCGACCATTTCATCGCCGGCGGTACCGGCGGCCTTGTCTCGCCGCGCAAGGGCGATGTCTTTGATCCCAACAACGGCGGCGTTCAGGCGCAAGTCGTGCTGGGGGATGCCGCTGTGCTGCAGCGCGCGGTCGACGCCGCGCTGGCCGCCCAGCCCGCCTGGGCCGCGACCAACCCGCAGCGCCGCGCCCGCGTGATGTTCCGCTTCAAGGAACTGGTCGAGGCCAACATGGACGAGCTGGCCCGGCTGCTCTCGGCCGAGCATGGCAAGGTCATCGCCGATTCCAAGGGCGACATTCAGCGCGGGCTTGAAGTCGTCGAATTCGCCTGCGGCATCCCGCACGTGCTGAAGGGCGAGTTCACGCAGGGCGCGGGGCCCGGCATCGACGTTTATTCGTTCCGCCAGCCGATCGGCATCGGTGCGGGCATCACCCCGTTCAACTTCCCCGGCATGATCCCCTTGTGGATGAGCGCGATCGCCATCGCCACCGGCAACGCCTTCATCATCAAGCCCAGCGAGCGCGATCCTTCGGTGCCGGTGCGGCTGGCCGAATTGTTCATCGAAGCGGGCCTGCCCGAAGGCATCTGCCAGGTCGTCCATGGCGACAAGGAAATGGTCGACGCGATCCTTGATCACCCGGCGATCGGCGCGGTCAGCTTCGTCGGCTCGTCCGATATCGCGCACTATGTCTACAATCGCGGCGTTGCGGCGGGCAAGCGCGTGCAGGCCATGGGCGGTGCCAAGAACCACGGCATCGTCATGCCCGACGCCGATCTCGATCAGGTGGTCAACGATCTGGCCGGGGCCGCGTTCGGTTCGGCGGGCGAGCGCTGCATGGCGCTGCCGGTGGTCGTGCCCGTCGGGGCGGATACTGCCGAGCGGCTGAAGGCCAAGCTGATCCCCGCGATCGAGGCGTTGAAGGTCGGCATCTCGACCGATCCCGAAGCGCATTACGGTCCGGTGGTGACGCAGGCGCACAAGGAAAAGATCGAAGGCTGGATCGCCAAGTGCGTCGAAGAAGGCGGCGAACTGATCATCGATGGCCGCGGTTTCAAGCTGCAAGGCCATGAGGACGGCTTCTTTGTCGGCCCGACGCTGATCGACCACGTCACGCCCGACATGGACAGCTACCACAACGAGATCTTCGGCCCGGTGCTGCAGATCGTCCGCGCGGACGGCTTTGAAGAGGCGCTGTCGCTGGCGAGCAAGCACCAGTACGGCAACGGCGTGGCGCTGTTCACCCGCAACGGCCGCGCCGCGCGCGAATTCGCCGCGCGGGTCAACGTCGGCATGGTCGGCATCAACGTGCCGATCCCGGTGCCGGTGGCCTATCACACCTTCGGCGGGTGGAAGCGCTCGGCATTCGGCGACACCAACCAGCACGGCATGGAAGGCGTCAAGTTCTGGACCAAGGTCAAGACCGTGACGCAGCGCTGGCCCGACGGTTCGGCGGAACTGGGCAACGCCTTCGTCATCCCGACCATGGGGTGATGATGGCAGCATGAAATGCCGAGGCGATCGGGAAGGCGGACTTTTCACGAATCTGCCGCCTGTTTTTGCCTCGGCTGATCGTGCCGGGCAGACCGGGGTTGACCCGCGGGGCCATCTTGCTCCACGCGGCCATCTCGGCTTAATCGCGCGATTAAGTGTTTTGCGAGAGGGGCATCATGACCGACCAGTTCCAGCTCACCGACGATCAACTGGCAATCCAGGAGATGGCGCAACGGTTCACCGCCGACGCCATCACACCGTTCGCCGCGCAATGGGACGAGGATCACACGTTCCCGCGTGAGACGATCAAGGCCGCCGCCGAGCTTGGTTTCGGCGCGATCTATGTCAGCGAGGAATCGGGCGGCATCGGCCTTGGGCGGCTGGAAGCGGCGCTGATCATGGAGGCCATGTCGTATGGCTGTCCGGCGACCAGCGCGTTCATCTCGATCCACAACATGGCCGCGTGGATGATCGACACTTTCGGCGGTGACGAGCTCAAGGCGCGCTATCTGCCCTCGCTGGTGTCGATGGACCTGATCGCCAGCTACTGCCTGACCGAGCCGGGCTCGGGTTCGGATGCCGCCGCGCTCAAGACCACGGCGCGGCTCGATGGTGACCACTATGTGCTCAACGGCACCAAGCAGTTCATCTCGGGCGCCGGGGTCAACGATGTCTATGTCGTGATGGTCCGCACCGGCGATGCCAGCGCCAAGGGCATTTCCTGCCTGGTCGTGGACAAGGATACCCCCGGCGTCAGCTTCGGCGCGCCCGAGCGCAAGCTGGGCTGGAATGCCTCGCCCACCGCGCAAGTCGTGTTCGACAACGCACAGGTGCCGGTGGCCAATCGCGTCGGTGCCGAAGGCGATGGCTTCCGCTTCGCGATGGCCGGGCTCGATGGCGGGCGGCTCAACATCGGCGCGTGCTCGCTGGGCGGTGCGCAGCGCTGCCTTGATGAGGCGATCGGCTACGTCAAGGATCGCAAGCAGTTCGGCAAGGCCATCGCCGAATTCCAGAACACCCAGTTCGTGCTGGCCGACATGGCGACCGACCTCGAAGCGGCGCGCGCGTTGCTCTATCTTGCCGCGGCCAAAGTATCGTCGGGCGCGCCCGACAAGACCCGCTTTTCCGCCATGGCCAAGAAGCTGGCGACCGACACCGGATCGTCGGTGGTCGACCGTGCGCTGCAGATGTTCGGCGGCTATGGCTACTTGCGCGACTATCCGATCGAGCGCTTCTGGCGCGATCTGCGGGTGCACCGCATCCTTGAAGGCACCAACGAAGTGATGCGCCTGATCGTGGGACGGGACTTGCTGAAATGACCGACGATGTGCTGACCCGTATCGACGGCGCTGCGGGCGTGATCTCGCTCAACCGGCCCAAGGCGATCCATGCGCTGACGCTGCCGATGGTCGATGCGATGGCCGAGGCGCTGCTGGGCTGGCGCAACGATCCCGCGGTCGACCTGGTGATCATCGATCACGCGGTCGATCCGGGCGGCGATCCCAAGCTGTCGCGCGGGTTCTGCGCGGGCGGCGACATCGCGTTCCTGCGCAACTCGGCGCTGAACGACGCAGGCGTGTCGGGGCGCAAGTTCTTCCACGATGAATACCGCCTCAACCACCTGATCGCGGCCTATCCCAAGCCGGTCGTCGCGTTCATGGACGGGATCACGATGGGCGGCGGCGTGGGCATTTCGGGCCCTGCCAGCTATCGCGTGGCGACCGAGGCGACCCGGCTGGCGATGCCCGAAACCGGCATCGGCCTGTTTCCCGATGTGGGCGGCGGCTGGTATCTGTCGCGGCTGAAGGGGCGGCTGGGCCAGTATCTGGCGCTGACCGGCGCGCGGCTCGATGGCGCGGAATGCCTGTGGGCGGGGCTTGCCACGCACTATCTGCCCGGCGCGGCGGTGGCCGGGGCCAAGGCGCGGATTGCCGCCGAACCGCACGAACTCCTTGCGATCCTGCACGAAGCATCGGCGGTGCCGCCGCCCGCCAGGATCGCCGCCCATGCCGACGCTATCGCCCGGCTGTTCGCCTCGGACAGCTATGAGGACATTCTGGCCGCGCTTGCGGCCGACGGCAGCGATTTCGCGCAGGCGACGCTGGCCACGCTCGCCACAAAGAGCCCGCAGACCTGCAAGGTTGCCCTGCGCCAACTGGCGACCAGCCTGACTTTGCCCGATTTTGCCGCCAACATGGTGATGGAGTACCGCATCGCCAGCCGCGTGCTGACCCTGCCCGACTTTGCCGAGGGCGTGCGCGCGGTGATCGTCGACAAGGACAACGCGCCGCAATGGCACCCGGCAACGCCCGAGGGCGTGACCGAGGCCTTGCTTGACAGCATCTTCGCCGCGCTGCCGGCCAACGAGGAATGGACCCCGCTATGAGCACCGAGCCCGTCTACGAAACGATTCTGGTCGAACGCCACGGCGCCGTCACGCTGATCACGCTCAACCGGCCCAAGTCGCTCAACGCGCTCAATTCGCAAGTGCTCGACGATCTGATCGGGGCGTTCGCCGCGTTCGAGGCCGATGCCAGCCAAGGCTGCGCCGTGCTGACCGGATCGGGCGAAAAGGCCTTTGCCGCCGGCGCCGATATCAAGGAAATGGCCGACAAACCGGCATCCGATTTCTTCAACGAGGACTTCTTCGCCAAGTGGACCAGCCATCTGGTCAAGACCACGCGCAAGCCATGGATCGCGGCGGTCAACGGCTTTGCGCTGGGTGGCGGCTGCGAACTGGCGATGATGGCCGACTTCATCATTGCGTCCGAAAACGCCAAGTTCGGCCAGCCCGAAATCAAGCTGGGCGTGGCGCCGGGCATGGGCGGCAGCCAGCGCCTGACCCGCGCGGTGGGCAAGGCCAAGGCGATGGACATGTGCCTGACCGGCCGGATGATGGACGCGGCCGAAGCCGAGCGCTCGGGCCTCGTCTCCCGCGTGGTGCCGCTGGCCGACTTGCTCGCCGACGCGCTCAAGACGGCCGCCGCCATCGCCGCGATGCCGCCGATGGCGGTGAAGGTGAACAAGGAAATGGTGAACGCAGCGTTCGAGACAACGCTCGATCAGGGCCTGTTGTTCGAACGCCGCAGCTTCCAGATCCTCACCGCCACGCAGGACAAGGCCGAAGGGATGGCCGCCTTCATCGAAAAACGCGCGGGCGTTTGGACGGGCAAGTAAATCGTCACGCCCTCCTCCCTTCGGGGGAGAGGGCTAGGAGAATTGCTATGAAGATCGCATTCATCGGCCTTGGCAACATGGGCGGCGGCATGGCCGCAAATCTGGTCAAGGCGGGGCATGATGTCCACGCGTTCGACCTTGCCGAAGCGGCGCTGGCGCGGGCTGCCGAAAGTGGTTGCACCACCTATACCTCGGTGCGCGAAGCGGTGCAGGGGGCCGAAGCGGTCGTCGCGATGCTGCCCAACGGCGCCATCGTGAAGGCGGTGTTCACCGCTGACGTTATCGGCCATGCCCCTGTCAGCGCGCTGCTGCTCGACTGTTCGACCATCGACGTGACCACCGCGCGCGAGGTTGCGACGCTGGCGAGCGATGCGGGCTATGCCATGGTCGACGCGCCGGTTTCGGGCGGGATCGCGGCGGCCAACGGCGGCACGCTGACCTTCATGGTCGGCGGCAGCGACGAGGCTTTCGCCCGCGCCGAGCCGATCCTGTCGGCCATGGGCAAGGCGGTGATCCACGCCGGTTGCAGCGGCGCCGGACAGGCGGCCAAGATCTGCAACAACATGCTGCTTGGCGCATCGATGGTCGCCACCTGCGAAACCTTCGCCATGGCCGAAAAGCTGGGGCTGGACTTGCAGACCTTCTTCGACATTTCGTCCAAGGCCTCGGGCCAGTGCTGGTCGATGACGAGCTATTGCCCGGTGCCCGGCGTCGGTCCGGTCACGCCTGCCGACAACGGCTATCAGGGCGGCTTTGCCACCGCGCTGATGCTCAAGGATCTGCGGCTGGCGATGGCGGCGGCCAAGGATGCCGGAGCGACCGTGCCGATGGGCGCGCGCGCCGAAGAACTCTACGCCGCCTTTGCCGAGGCCGGGAACGGCGGGATCGACTTTTCCGCGATCATCGGCACCCTGAAATAAGCCGCATCAGCGGTTGGCGATCGCCACCCGTGAAGCGATGATCCGGCCGATCGGGTCATCGCGCAAAGGGGTGGCGGTGGCGATGCGGCCCGGCAGTTGGCTGGGAGCGAGTTGGCTGGCGGGGAGTCGGCTGGCCGCGCTGGCTGAGCCGACGGCCGGTTTGCCCACCCGCGCCACAGTCAGTCTTGGCGGCTGAACGGGCGCGACCGGCGTTTCGAGCACGATGCCACGAAGGAAGTCGGCGCCGATCCGTGACGGCGCGGCCTGATAGCTTGCCGCAAGAACCGTTCGCACCGGGCGCGCTTCCTGCGCCTGGGCGCGCATCGGTGCAGGCGCTGGGCGCGAGATCGCGGCCAGCCGGTCCTCGCGCTCGGGCGGGCGGTTGTAGATGAAGCCGTTGACCGGCCAGTGCGTGGTGCCAAGGTCGCCTAGCGGCGCATACCACACGCGCACCGCGCTCCAGTCGTTGTCGGGCGATACATCGACCGCGCGCACGTCATCTTCGATCTGGCCGCGCCGTCCGTCGATCGGCGACCAGTTGGCATGGCGCAACAGCACCGTGCGCGAATCGACGACTCGGCTGACCGCCGCGACATGGCCCAGTTGCATCGGACCATAGGGGCGAAAGCTCATCACCGCGCCGACGCGCGGGCGATAGCCGCGGGCATAGCGACCGGCGGCCTGATCCCACCAGGTCAGCGCGTCGCCGCGAATGTCGATGCCCGAAACCTTGCGGGCATAAGGCACGCATTCAAGGTAGGGCAGGCCGGAAAGGGCGGCATTGGGGGCGCCGTGGACAGCCGGGCTGCTGTCGTAGAATCCGCCGTCGAGCAGATCGACGGGGGCGGGCCGCGCAACCGCCGGACTGGCGCAAAGCGCCGAGGCGAGCGTGCCCGCAGCCAGACTCAACCCGAGGCTGAGGCCTTCGCTTAACCGTTTCGGTCCTCCGAGGAGGATTCGCTGATTCCATCCCTGCATGCAGCGCTTGTGCCCTGCAGTTGGTTAAGTGCAGCAAATTGCCTATAGTTAATCGCACTTAAACCGTATCTTGTGAAACGATTGCCGAAACCATTGCAGGCCCCCCGCCACCATCCGGCTTGCGTTTCGCGCGCCGAAGGGCCACGGGAAAGCCATGTCCGCGCCCAATCTGCCCACCGTCATCATCATCGGCCGTCCCAATGTCGGCAAGTCCACGCTGTTCAACCGGCTTATCGGCAAGCGGCTGGCGCTGGTCGATGACCAGCCGGGCGTGACGCGCGACCGCCGCTTTGGTCAGGCGAGCCTGCTGGGGCTGGATTTCACGATCGTCGATACCGCCGGTTGGGAAGACACCGATCCCGAAAGCCTGCCCGGCCGCATGCGGATGCAGACCGAAGCGTCGCTCGATGGGGCCGACGTTGCGATGTTCGTGATCGATGCGCGCGCGGGGATCACCCCGCTGGACGAAGAGATCGGCCGGTACTTGCGCGGGCACGACCTGCCCGTCGTGCTCGTCGCCAACAAGGCCGAGGGCCGCGCGGGCGACCATGGCCTGTTCGAATCCTTCGCGCTGGGCTTTGGCGATCCGGTGCCGCTGTCGGCTGAACACGGCGAAGGCATGGGCGATCTGTTCGAGGCGCTGCTGCCCCTGCTCGAAGACAAGCAGCCCGATCCCGACGACCTCGCCACCGCCGAGGATGAAGGCGAATACGACCCCAAGTCGGTGTTGAAGCTGGCCATCGTCGGCCGTCCCAATGCGGGCAAGTCCACGCTCATCAACCGCTTTCTGGGCGAAGACCGGCTGCTGACCGGGCCGGAAGCGGGGATCACGCGCGATTCGATCGCGGTCGACTGGCCGTGGAAAGACCCGCGCAACGGCGAAGTGCGCCCGATCCGCCTGATCGACACCGCCGGCATGCGCAAGAAGGCGCTGGTGGTCGACAAGCTGGAAAAGCTCTCGGTCGCCGATGCGCGCCATGCCATCGACTTTGCCGAAGTGGTCGTGCTGTTGCTCGATGCCACGCGCGGGCTGGAGCATCAGGATCTCAAGATCGCCAGTCTGGTGCTGGAAGAAGGTCGCGCGCTGATCATCGCGATCAACAAGTGGGACGTTGCCGAAGACGCCAGCGGCCTGTTCAACGGCGTGCGCGCCGCGCTGGACGATGGCTTGGCGCAAGTGCGCGGGCTGCCGCTGCTGGCGGTCTCGGCCCGCACCGGCAAGGGGCTTGAGCAATTGCTCGGCGCCGCATTCGACTTGCGCGATGCGTGGAGCCGCCGGGTGCCCACTGCCGCGCTCAACCGCTGGTTCGACGATGCGCTGGCAGCCAATCCGCCGCCCGCCCCCGGTGGCCGCCGGATCAAGCTGCGCTACATCACGCAGGCCAAGACGCGTCCGCCCAGCTTCGTCATGTTCGGCACCCGGCTCGACCAGTTGCCCGAAAGCTATCGCCGCTATCTGGTCAACGGCATCCGCCGCGAACTGGGCTTTGAGGCGGTGCCGATCCGCCTGACGCTGCGCAGCGCCCGAAACCCGTTCGCGCCCAAGTGAGCGAGCGCGACGCCGCACTGACCGGAGCGCCCGGCTTTCTGCCGCGCACTTTGGGGGCGGCGATGCTGCGGGGTTTGCGCGGCCGTTGCCCGCGCTGCGGCATGGCGCGGCTGTTCGGCCGCTTCCTCAAGCCGGTGGAGCGCTGCCCCGCCTGCGCGCAGGACTGGACATTGCACGCGGCGGACGATTTCCCGCCCTATGTCTCGATTCTGATCACCGGCCACCTGATGGCTCCGATCATCATCGTGCTGGCGGGCAATACCGAAGCGCCGGGCTGGGAAGTGATGACCGGGGTGCTCGCACTGGCGGTGGTCATGCTGATCGGCATGCTGCAACCCGCCAAGGGCGCGATCATCGCCCTGCAATGGTGGCTGGGCATGCACGGCTTCGCCGCAAGGCCGGGCAAGGTCGAAGCCGGGGGCTGACCCCCGCGCCGTTCCTGAAGCGCCCAACCCCCACCCCCAACCCCTCCCCACCGGGGAGGGGAGCAAACCCATCGCGCAGGCTTCTCCCCTCCGCCCACAAAAAAGCCCTCCCCCGCGCGGGGGAGGGTTGGGTGGGGGTAACCGGCCTCACCGGCAAGCACAAAAAAACCCGCACGCGGAATTCGCGCACGGGTCTGGGCCGGGTGGCGAGTCCGGTTAACGCCGATAGGGGGAAGCAAGCAGACGCGGACGGGTGCGGTCGGCGCTGGTTTGGGTTCTCGACGCGGGTTTGTGCGAATGGCGGTACAGGCGCGTTGAGGAACCTGAACTGCTCGACCCTGACGGGCACGCAGGCACCGGGGCGGGCTCGCGCTCTTGCCGGACTACCTTGCGGGCTTGGGGCCCGATCCCACGGCGAGGGTAACAGGCCCCGCCGTTCGTGCCGCGAATGCGGACGCCTCCGTCCTTGGAAAGCGCCGACCGCGCGCCGGGTCGCAAAGGCGAAGCGCTCACGCCCCAGCTCCCGTCACGGCGCGGCATATAACCCATATGGTTCGTTTTGTCAAGGGTAAGTGTGCGCTCGCGGGCGCTACCACAGGCGCTTCACCGCAAACCCGTCGAACAAGGCTTTGTTCGATACCAGTACCATGTCCTCGGCCTGCGCTTGCGCGATCAGCAGGCGGTCGAACGGGTCTTTGTGGGGGATGTTCATTTCCCCGGCCAGCCGGGCGTGATGAACGCTGATCGCCAGTTCGTCGAAACCTTGCCCGGCGACCACGGCCGCGAAGTCTTGTGCCAGCAACGCGGCGTCAGGCAACTTGCCGATACGGAACTTGGTGGCGACTTCCATGGCCGAGGCGGCGCTGACCGCGACAGGGTTATCCTCGTTGGTGATGGCTTCGCGGGCGCGGGGGCTCAGCGCCTCGTCCCCCGCCAGCCACCAGATCAGCGCATGGGTATCGAGCAGCAGCCTCAAGCCAGATGCCACCCGCCCAGTTCGTCGTCGGGCAGTGGCTCATCGAACCGTGCATCCATCGCGATCTTGCCCTTGAGCGCGCCGAACTGCCGCCGCCCGCGCGGGGCCACCGGCACCAGTCGCACCACCGGCACATTGCCGCGCGCAATCACCACATCACCCCCCGCGAGCGCTTCGGCGATCAGGCGCGACAGGTTGGTCTTGGCATCGTGAACCGAAAACTGGGCCATGCACGCCTCCTTGGCTAACTATATAGCTAAGCGCTCCGTGCCGGGCAAGGGCGGTGCCTTCGCCTGTCGCTGCCCGGATTTGACGGGGCGCTGCACCCTCCCCCTCACAAGAAGTTGTTCGGCCAGATCATGGTGCGCCACATGTGCGAGGTGGGGGTGTCGTCGTGGCCGAGGCCTTCGGCGGGTTGGCGGAAGTGGCGGCCGATCACGTCGGTGAATTCGGCGGGGTCGACTTCGGGGAAATCGTCGAAGAAATAGGTGTCGTAGAGCGTCACTTGCCGGGCCGACATGTACCACTTGTGGTTGCGCGCGTAGTCGGCGTCGCGCGCGATATAGGCGGGCGGCTGGAAATCGGGGCCGAAGAAGCGGTCGTAGCTGGCCGGGTACTCGTACCCCACCGCCGGGTCGGGCAGATAGCGCAGCGCCTGATGGTACTTGACCGCGAAAGCCACTTCCTCGCTGACATAGGGGGCGACCAGTTGCGCGCTCCAGTAGCCGTGATCGCAACGGATCAGGCAGCCGTTCGAGATGTCGTGCAGCAGGCAGGCCATGACCACCGGCTCGCTCATCCCGTCATCCAGCGCGCGCTTGGCGCTGACCAGCAAGTGCCGCGCGGTCAACCCGCCGAAGCGCAAGTCGAAGAAGTCGAGCAGTTGCGGGCGCTCGGGCATGCGCGGCAGCGCGGGGTTGTCGCCCATCATGAACACCGTCCGGGGGTTCAGCCGGGCCAGCAGTTCTTCCTCGTTGTCGACGAAATCGGTGCCCTTCCACCCCACCGGCGAGGGGTAGATCATCCGTTCGCGGGCCGCCTGTGGCCAGGGGCGGTCGACGTCGGCTGCTGCTCGATCGGGGCTGGCGGTCATGGTCGTCTCCCTTGGTCGGCTCAAGGGTATGCCCGGCGGGCGGCGCGCTCAAGCGGCAAGTGCGGCCCGGCGGGAGAGGGGCTCCGCCGGGCCGCAACGCCGTTACAGTACCTCGAACAGGCCGGCCGCGCCCATGCCGCCGCCGACGCACATCGTCACGACGACGTACTTCGCGCCCCGGCGCTTGCCTTCGATCAGCGCGTGCGCGGTGCAGCGCGCGCCGGTCATGCCGTAAGGGTGGCCGATCGAGATCGAGCCGCCGTTGACGTTGAGCAAGTCGTCGGGGATGCCCAGCTTGTCGCGGCAATAGAGCACTTGCACCGCGAACGCCTCGTTCAGTTCCCACAGGCCGATGTCGGCGATGGTCAGGCCAAAGCGGCTGAGCAGCTTGGGGATGGCAAAGACCGGGCCGATGCCCATTTCGTCAGGCTCGGTGCCCGCAACCGCCATGCCGAGGTAGCGGCCAAGCGGGGCCAGGCCCTTCGCCGCAGCGACGGCGGCCTCCATGATGATCACCGCGGCCGAGCCGTCGGACAACTGGCTGGCGTTGCCCGCAGTCACGATCCCGCCTTCGATCACCGGCTTGAGCGCGGACAGGTTTTCCAGCGTGGTCGAGGGGCGGTTGCCTTCGTCCTTGGTCAGGTGAACGTCGTGGTGCGTGACCGCGCCGGTTTCCTTGTCGACCACGGCGGACGAGCTGTCGGTGGCGACGATCTCGTCATCGAACTTGCCCGCGGCCTGTGCGGCGGCGGTGCGCTGCTGCGATTGCAGGGCATAGACGTCGCACGCCTCGCGGCTGATGCCATAGCGCTGGCCGACGATCTCGGCGGTTTGCAGCATCGGCATGTAGATGGCCTTGTGCATCTCGATCAGCGCGCGGTCGGGAGAAACGCGCATGTCCTTGGTCTGGACAAGGCTGATCGATTCCTGCCCACCGGCGGCGACCACGTCCATGCGGTCGAACACCACCTGCTTGCTGGCGGTGGCGATGGTCATCAGGCCCGACGAGCACTGCCGGTCGATGGTCATGCCCGAAGTGGTGATTGGCAGCCCTGCGCGCAAAGCCACCTGACGGCCAAGGTTGCCGCCTTGCGTACCCTGCTGCAGGGCCGAGCCCCACACCACATCGTCGACTTCGGCAGGGTCGATCCCCGCGCGCTCGACCGCCGCGCGCAGCGACAGCGCGCCCAGCGTGGCCCCGGCGGTGGCGTTGAACGCGCCCTTGTAGGCCCGCCCGATGGGGGTGCGGGCAACGGATACGATGACGGCATCACGCATGGCATTCTCTCCTGTTATCGGTTGTCTTGCCCGGTCGAGGCGGCAAGAATGGGGTTACCGCCAAAGCGGTCGCGCAGTTCGCGTTTCAGCACTTTGCCGATCGGGCTGCGCGGCAATTCATCGACCACTTCGATCGCGCTGATCCGCTGGGTCTTGCCCAGACGGGCGTTGGCTTCGGCAAGGATGGCCTGAGGATCGGCGGGCGGATCGGCGGCGGGATCGGCCAGCACGACCACGGCCAGCGGGGTTTCGCCCCACTTGTCCGACGGCACGCCGACCACGGCCGCCTCGCGCACCGCGCTCTGGCGCACGAGTTCGGCCTCAAGATCGGTGGGATAGATGTTGAACCCGCCCGAAATGATCATGTCCTTGGCGCGGTCCATCAGGATCAGGAAGCCGTCCTCGTCGAACCGGCCGATATCGCCGTGGCGGATATAGCGGCGCCCTTCGGCGTCGTACCATTCGACTTCGCGCGTCTTGTCGGGCTTGCCGTGGTAGCCGTTCATCATCAGCGGCGAATGGCCGACGATCTCGCCCATGGCGCCTTCGGGCAGTTCGTTGCCGTCCTCGTCGATGATCTTCATCACATGGCCGGGGGTGACGCGGCCGACGGTGTGCAGCTTGTCGGGGTGTTCGTGCGCCACCAGCAGCGTGGTTGCGCCGCCTTCGGTCATGCCATAGCCTTCGACCAGACCGCCCGGCCAGCGCTTGAGCACGTCGGCCTTCAACCACGCGGCAAACGGCGCCGATGTGCACGATTTCAGCCGGTAGGAGGACAGGTCAAAGCTGTCGAAATCGGGCTGCTCCATGATGCGGCGGTACTGCACCGGCACCAGCATGGCGTGGGTCACCCGCTCGCGCTGCGAGAGTTCGAGGAAGCCGCGCGCGTCGAACTTCTTCATCAGCACCACTTTGCCGCCTGCCGTCAGTGCGGGCAGGAAGCTGACCAGCGTGGTGTTGGAATAGAGCGGGGTCGAGCAGATCACGCAGGTATCGTCGTCATAGCCGCCACGGATCGTGCGCCGGGCATATTCGTGGCGCATCTTGTGGCTTTGCACGATGCCCTTGGGCGAGCCGGTGGTGCCCGAGGAATAGATGATGTTGAACGGATCGCCCGGTTGCGGCGCTGGTTCGGGCGGCCGTGCCCCCTCGGGCGCGAGCCACTGCGAGAACGGCAGCCCGGCGTCGCTGTCGTCGAGGGCGATGCGTTTGACATGCGCCGGAAAGGGCAGGCCCGCGAGCCGTCCGGCCATCTCGGCATCGAGCAGCAGCACCCGGCTGCCGCTGTCGGCGAGCATGGCCAGCACCGTTTCGGGCGTGGCGGTGGAGGTCAGCGGAGCGGCCACCGCGCCCGCCCGGATCGCGCCCAGAAACGCCAGCGCGGTCGGCACCGCATTCAGCGCGGCGATGGCGACCGGTTCATCGGCCGCAACCCCTTCGCCGTGCAGCGCCACCGCGACGCGATCGAGCAGCGCGTCAAGCTCGGCCCAACCGACCCGCCGGTTCTCGTCGGCCAGCGCCACCGCCGCGCCCCGCCTTGCGGCATGGGCGCGCAAGATGGCGCTGAGCGGCAGGAAGTCGGATTCGGCGATATCCTCGACCAGCATCGTCACGCCCCTCCTTCAGGTCAGGCGAAAGTTTCGCCGGCATCCGCCTTGCGCTGCAGCAGCGGGGCCACCGGCAGGCCATAGCCGGCGAGCGCATCGGCGATCACCTTCAGCCCGACGTGATCGGCCCAGAACATCGGACCGCCGGTCCACGCGGGCCAGCCATAGCCGTTGAGCCAGACGGTATCGATGTCACCGGCGCGCTGGGCGATGCCTTCGTCAAGGATCAGCGCGCCTTCGTTGATCATCGGATAGAGCAGTCGCTCGCGGATTTCGTCTTTGCCGATGACGCGCTGCAGTTTGCCTTCCTTCGCGGCGAATTCGGCGATGATCGCCTTCACTTCCTCGGACGGGGTGCGGTTGCGGCTGTCGTCGTAGTCGTAGAAGCCCTTCTTGGTCTTTTGCCCCCAGCGACCGACCGCGCACAGCGCATCGCGCAGCGTCTCGATCCGGGTGGGATCGCGGTGCCAGCCGATGTCCACCCCGGCAAGGTCCGCCATCTGCCAGGGGCCCATCGGGAAGCCGAACTCCAGCAGCGCCTCGTCCACGTCCCAATAGTTCGCGCCTTCCATGATCAGCGCGTGGGCCTGCGCCTGCCGGGGCGACAGCATGCGGTTGCCGATGAAGCCGTGGCACACGCCCGACACCACCGGGACTTTGCCGATCTTCACCGACAAGGCCATGACCGTGGCCAGTTGCGCCTTGCCGGTCGCCTTGCCGCGTACGACTTCCAGCAATTTCATGACGTTGGCGGGCGAAAAGAAGTGCGTACCCAGCACCGCTTCGGGGCGGCTGGTGCAGGCGCCGATCGCGTCGATATCGAGATAGCTGGTGTTGCTGGCCAGGATGGCGCCGGGCTTGGCCACTTTGTCGAGCCGCCCGAACACCTCTTTCTTCACGTCCATCGATTCATAGACCGCCTCGATCACCAGATCGGCGTCGCCCAGCGCAGCGAAGTCGAGCGTCGGGGTCAGCCGGGCCATCGCCGCTTCGGCAAGGGCCGCGTCCAGTTTGCCGCGCTTGACGGTGTTTTCGTAGTTGCGGCGCATCGTCGCCACGCCGCGGTCGAGCGCTTCCTGCGTCATCTCCACGATCGTCACCGGGATGCCCGCGGTCAGGAAGTTCATGGTGATGCCGCCGCCCATCGTGCCCGCGCCGATCACGCCGACCCGGTCGATCGGCAGCAGTGCGGTATCGGCAGGAATGTCGTCGATCACGGCGGCCTGTGCGCGCGCGGCGTCGATGTGCGCCTTGGCGCCGGGGATGGGGTCGGACATGATGAGCCTCTCCTTTTATGTCTTGTCTTGTCTTGTCTTGTCGTGTCGGTCTTGTCGCCGGTCAGGCGCGGCTTTGCGTCAGCGCGGCGTAGATCAGGGTCTTGAGCTGGCGGCGGATCGGATAGGCCGAGGACGGCATCAGTTGCGTCATGAACACCATGTGCAGCTTTTCCACCGGATCGATGAAGAACGCGGTCGAGAAGATGCCGCCCCAGTAATACTCGCCCGCGTTGCCCGGCACCAGTGCGCGCGCCGGATCGAGCGTGATGCCAAAGCCCAGCCCGAACCCGGCCCCGGCATTGTTGGCTTCGCTGAACAGCGCCTTGGACACTTGCGTCAGATCCTTGCCGTCGGGCAAGTGGTTGGCGGTCATCAGCGCCAGCGTGCGCGGGCCGATCAGCCGCACGCCATCCACCGCACCGCCACCGATCAGCGCCTGACAGAAGCGGTGATAGTCCGCCGTGGTCGAGAGCAAGCCGCCGCCGCCGCTTTCGAAGCGGGGCGGGCGCAGCGTGTTGGAGCTTTCCGCCTTGTCGAGCAGTTGCGGCGCCTTGCCCGGCGCATAGTTCCACGCATCGGCCAGCCGGTGCGCTTTGTCGGGCGGGCAGTGAAAGCCGGTATCGACCATCCCCAGCGGGTCGAAGATGCGGCTGGCAAAGAACGCGCCAAGGCTCATCCCCGAAAGCCGGGCGACCACCACGCCCAGCACGTCGGTGCCGACCGAATAGTTCCACGCCGTGCCGGGCTCGAATTCGAGCGGCAGCTTTGCCAGTTCGGCGATGAAGTGGTCGTTGCCCGGCAGGCTGGCGTGGCCGTCAAGCTTGGCCTTGCGGTAGGCGGCATCGACGTTGGTGCGGTTCTGGATGCCGTATGTCAGGCCCGACTGGTGCGACAGCAGATCGACCATGCGGATCGTGCCCGCAGGCCGTGCCGGCATGAACGGCGCTTCACCGCCGCCGCCGGTATAGACGCCGACCTGGGCGAATTCGGGCAGCACGCGGGTGATCGGATCGTCGAGCGCGACTTTGCCTTCTTCGACCAGCATCATGAATGCGATCGAGGTCAGCGGCTTGGTCATCGAGGCGATGCGATAGATCGTGTCGGCGGCCAGCGGGGTGCCGTCGGCCCGCGCGATGCCTTGCGTGGCCCGATAGACCGGCACGCCGTCGCGGGCGACCAGCACGTCGGTTCCGGGCAGCTTGCCGGGGGTGACATAGCGTTCGGCCAGAAACGGGGCGATCCGGTCGAGACGGTCGGCAGCGAAGCCCAGCGCGGCAGGGTCGGCGATGGTCATGGCGTCGTTTCCTTTCACCCGAACAGGGCCACCGATTGCAGGCCGCGCATCTGTTCGACACCATCGGCGTTCCACAGCCGCAGCGTTTCGCTGCTGAAGCCATGCGCCATCCCGTTCGACGCGGTTTCCAGCAGCCACCAGCCATCGCGCGTGGCAGGCGCATCGGTCAGCAGGGTGAACGACCAGTTGATCGAACTGATCGGGCCGCGCCGTTCGGTCGCCCGCAGCGAGCCGGGGGGCAAGGTATCGCCGATGCCGACCAGTTCGCCGAACGGGTCCAGCCCGGCGCGCTCGTTCAGCCGGACCCAGCGGCGCAAGGTGCCGGGATGCGGTGCGGGACGCGGCAGCGAGCGGCGCAGCTCGAACTGGCGGATGAAGCTGGGGGCCATGCTGTGCAGCGGATAAGTCTCGGATTCCTCGGGCGGAACGAACGCGTCAAGCCGCGACGGCGGGATTTCGCCATTGGAGGGCCGCGCGCTGCCGAACAGCCAGGTGGCACGATGGACCAGCGCGCCGGTCGGATCGTGCAGCGTCGTCTCGACATGGCTGACGCTGCGCCCGGTGCGCAGCATCGTCACCCGCGCCTCGACCTCATCGCCGACCGGCCCGATGAAGCCGACTTGCCCGGCGCGCAACGGGGGCAGGTCGGGAAAGGTGGCGCTCGCCGCCGCATAGCCGATGAACGAGGAGGCGCCGCCGTACATCGTGCGACCCTGCATCCACCCCGCCGCGCCGCTCAACCGGAAGCGCCCTTCGCCCAAAGGCTCAAGCCCCTGCGCCAGCGCGGCAAGCGCTACGTCCGGCGCCTGTTCAGCAGGAATAGTCGTGCCAGCTTCGGCCATCGTTGCTCCCAATCCTTCTGCGCGTTCGCAGGTGTCGCCGGTCTGCGCCGGGGGCGATTCCGGCCGTGACAGGTCGTCGTTTTCGGTATCGTTGCGCACGAATGCAGCGCTTGGCAAGGCCCGCATTTCGGCGGAAAACGCCGCGAAATTGCCGGAGTGGACCTTTCCCCTACGGCAAGGCGGCAGACCGCCCGCTAATTTTTCGCCGGTTCCGGTGGCGTCGCCGTTGCTTGTCGGGGGCAGGTGCCATCTTGCGATTGCCGCGAATGCCGCGCATGTCATGACGATGTCACGCGGGCGACCGAAACCGTGGCAACGAAGGGGCGCATCATGCAGGGTTTCAAGGGCACCGGTTGGGCATTGCGGGCGGCTGAACTGGCGGCTGGCACCAGTCTTCTGGCGCTTGCCCCCGCTGCCATGGCTCAGGTGGCCGCCGATGCACCTTCCGCCGAAGCACCGGCCGCCGATGCACCGACCGCGGTTCCCGGCGAAATCGTGGTGACCGCGCAAAAGCGGGTCGAAAAGCTGCAGGACGTCCCGATCTCGCTGCAAGTGCTTGATACCGCAGCACTTTCCAACAAGAACGTGCGCAACTTCAACGACTACGCCAAGTTCCTGCCCTCGTTGTCGTTCACCAGCTATGGTCCCGGCAATGCCGAAGTCTATTTCCGCGGGCTGTCGAACGGCAACCGCCTGTCGACCGGATCGCAGCCGACCGTCGGCGTCTATATCGACGAACAGCCGGTCACCACGATCGGCGAGACGGTCGACGTCCACATCTATGACATCGCGCGGGTAGAGGCCCTGTCGGGGCCGCAAGGCACGCTGTTCGGCGCCAGTTCCGAAGCGGGCACGCTGCGGATCATCACCAACAAGCCCGATCCCAAGGCCTTCTCCGGCTCGATCGACCTGACCGGAACGTCGGTGGCCAACGGCAAGCTCGGCGCGATCGGCGAGGGGTATGTCAACCTGCCGCTGTCAAGCTGGGCGGCGCTGCGGCTGGTCGGCTGGGTTCAGCACGACGGCGGCTATATCGACAACGTACGCGGTCGCCCGGCGGTCTATCCGACCTCGGGCGCGGTGCGCGACAACAAGGCGCTGGTCGAGCACGCCTTCAACCCGATCGATACGTATGGCGGGCGCGCCGCGCTGGGCGTCGATCTGGACGACAACTGGACCGCGACCGCCACGGTGATGGGGCAGGACGAGAAATCGCGCGGCACCTTCGGCTTCAAGCCTTCGGTCGGAGACTTGCGGACCACGCGCTATTTCCCCGAATCGCAGAAGGATCGCTGGGGGCAGGCCGCGCTGACGATCGAGGGCAAGATCAGCAATCTGGCGGTGACCTATGCCGGAGCCTATTTCGAGCGGACCGCGCAATATAACTCGGACTATTCGGACTACGCCTTTTTTTACGACAGCTATTATGCGGCGACACCCGAATACTTCGGCAACAATTTCTACAACGATCAGGGAACGCTGATCAATCCGGCGCAGAACACCACCCAGCACGAACATTTCACCAAGCTTAGTCAGGAACTGCGCATCGCCACCCCGGCAAAGGACCGGCTGCGGCTGGTCGCGGGGGTGTTCTACCAGCGCCAGACCAACGACTGGACCAACCTGTACATCGTGCCGGGGTTGGCGGCGTCGCAATCGGTCACCGGTCTGCCGGGCGTGAACTACGCCAATATACAGTACCGCGTGGACCGCGATTACGCCGCCTTTGCGCAAGCCGCGTTCGACATCGTGCCCGGCCTGACGCTGACCGGCGGCTTGCGCGGCTATCGCTATGACAACACCGTGGTCGGCTTCTTCGGGTTCAACGCCACCCGCTCGTCGGTGGGCGAGGCGCTGTGCCTGCCGGGCACCGTCGGCCGCTATGGCACGCAGCGGCCGTGCGACAACATCAATGCCAAGGCGACCGGATCGGGCGTGCGGCACAAGCTCGATCTCAGCTGGAAGATCGACCGCGACAAGCTGCTTTACGCCACCTGGTCGACCGGATTCCGTCCGGGCGGGATCAACCGCCGACCCGCGGCAGCGCCCTATCAGGCGGAAAAGCTGAGCAACTACGAAATCGGCTGGAAAACCACCTGGCTGGGCGGCAAGTTGCGCGTCAACGGGGCGCTGTTCCTCGAAAAGCTCGATCAGGCGCAGTTCGCCGTCACCAGCGACCAGAACGGCATCACCGATATCGTCAACGCCGGGCGCGCCCAGTCCAAGGGCGTGGAAGGCGACGTAACGCTGGTGCCCTTGCGCGGGCTGACCTTGCAGGCTTCGGCGACGTATGCCGAGGCCAAGATCACCACCGACTTGTGCAAGTACACCAATGCCGCGTTCGATTGCACGATCCCCAGCGCCAGCGGCAGTCCCAACGCCTTGCGCGCGCCTGCCGGAACCCGCTTTTCGGGCGCGCCGAAGTTCAAGACCAGCGCCAGCGCGCGCTACGACTTTGCGGTCGAAGGCGGCGCGGACGCGTTCGTGCAGGCCTCTGTCTCGCACCTCAGTTCGGTCAGTTCCTCGCTCGATGTGACCGAGGCGGCGCTGATCGGGGTGCAGCCGGGCTACACCACGATCGATGCCTCGATGGGGGTGACGACGGGGCCCTGGTCGGTGTCGCTGAGCGCAGACAACCTGTTCGATGTGCGCGCCCAGCAGACCCGCACCGCCACGTGCGCGATCGCGCTGTGCGGGCCGGAATCGATCGTGGTCTATCCGTTGCGGCCGCGTCTGGTTTCGCTGCGGGTCGGCCGCAAGTTCTGATCGCTCTTCGCCACCGGAGTTGATGCCATGCGTTTGCTGCTTAAGGTTTGTGCCGCGCTCGCATTGGCCTTGCCGGTTTTCGGGATCGCAAGGTCGGCCCCGCATGCTGTCGCCCCTGCCGACGGCGGCCAGCGGCTGATCCTCGTGACGATGGACGGCACGCGCTGGCACGACCTGTTTCGCGGACCCGACGCGGCGCTGCTGGCCGACAAGCGCTTCACCGATCCCGACATGAAGGACGCGGTGGAAAAGGCCTGGGCCACCGGCCCCGATCACGGTGCGGCGCTGATGCCGTTCCTGCACGGCACCATGGCCCATCGCGGCGTGCTCTATGGCAACCGCGATGCGGGCCAGTGCCTGCAAGTGGCCAACGGCATGTGGTTCTCCTACCCCGGCTACAACGAGATCCTGACCGGTCGCGCCGATGACGCGCACATCACCAGCAACGACAAGATCTACAACCCCAACGTCACCTTCCTCGAATGGCTGAACCGCCGTCCCGGCTTTGCCGGAAAGGTCGCGGCGATCGGCACATGGGACGTTTTTCCCTATATCATCAATGACAAGCGCAGCGGCATCGCGGTCAATGCGGCGTTTGGCGGGCGCTTCCCCACCGACACGCTGACGATGCGCGCGGCGTTCGACACCTTGCGCACGGTCAAACCGCGCGTGCTCTATGTCGGGTTGGGCGATACCGACGAACTCGCCCACATCGGCGACTACGATCAGTATCTGACCGCGATGAACCGCGATGACGATTTCATCGCCGAACTGTGGCGGATGGCGCAGGCCGACCCCGCCTATCGCGGGCGCACCACGCTGATCGTCACGACCGACCACGGGCGCGGCGCGGCTGGCGGCGCGGCGTGGACCGAACACGGCAGCGCCCGCTCGGTCGAGATCGACCCGGCGGGCTTCACCATTCCCGACAAGGCCGGTTTTCCGGGCTCCGAACAGATCTGGCTGGCCGCGCTGGGCCCAGCAGTGCGCGCGGCACAGCCGGTGGGCAGCCCGTGCCTGCACCAGAACCAGATTGCCGCCAGCGCGCTGGTCGCGCTCGGTCAGGACTGGCGCGCGTTCGATGCGGGCGCGGGGGCGCCCTTGCCGTTCTTCGCCAAGGACCGATAAGGGCGCGCAGCAACCGGCTTGCCAGAACGCGCCGAGCGGCTTAATGCTATAAGAAATAGCAATCATGCGGGAGAGACCCATGGCCGAATTTCAGCGCATCAATCCGCTCACCGGTGACGTAGCGTCGACCGCGCCCGCTTTGCAGGCCGACGCCATTCCCGCCATCGCCGCGCGCGCTGCCGCCGCGCAACCGGCATGGGGCGCGCTTGGCCCCAATGCCCGCCGCGCCGTGCTGATGAAGGCCGCCGCCGCGCTTGAAGCGCGGGCCGAGGACTTTGTTGCGGCGATGATGGGCGAGATCGGCGCGACGCGCGGCTGGGCGCTGTTCAACCTTGGCCTTGCCGCCAGCATGGTGCGCGAAGCCGCCGCGCTGACCACCCAGATTGCGGGCGAAGTGATCCCCTCGGACAAGCCGGGCTGTCTGGCCATGGCACTGCGCGAACCGGTTGGCGTGATCCTTGGCATCGCGCCGTGGAACGCGCCGATCATCCTTGGCGTGCGCGCCATCGCCGTGCCCTTGGCGTGCGGCAATGCGGTCATCCTCAAGGCCAGCGAGCAGTGCCCGCGCACCCACGCCCTGATCATCGAAGCCTTCGCCGAAGCGGGCTTTCCCGAAGGCGTCGTCAATGTCGTCACCAACGCGCCCGCCGATGCCGCCGATGTGGTCGGCGCGCTGATCGACGCGCCCGAGGTCAAGCGCATCAACTTTACCGGCAGCACCGCCGTCGGCCGCATCATCGCCACGCGTGCAGCCGGGCACCTCAAGCCCTGCCTGTTGGAACTGGGCGGCAAGGCGCCGCTGATCGTGCTTGAGGACGCCGATCTGGACGAAGCGGTCAAGGCCGCCGCGTTCGGCGCCTTCATGAATCAGGGCCAGATCTGCATGAGCACCGAGCGGATCATCGTGGTCGATGCCGTGGCCGATGAATTTGCCGCCAGGTTCAAGGCCAAAGTACAGACGCTCGCGGTCGGCGACCCGCGCGAAGGCACCACGCCGCTGGGCGCGGTGGTCGATGCCAGGACGGTCGCGCACTGTCAGGCGCTGGTCGATGACGCGCTGGCCCATGGCGCCGAACTGCTCACCGGCGGAACCACCACGCACAACGTGCTGATGCCCGCGCACGTGGTCGATGGCGTGACGGCCGAGATGAAGCTGTTCCGCGACGAAAGCTTCGGCCCGGTGGTCGGCGTGATCCATGCGCGCGACGAGGCGCACGCCATCGCGCTGGCCAACGACAGCGAATACGGCCTGTCCGCTGCGGTCTTCACCCGCGACACCGCGCGCGGGCTGAGGGTTGCGCGGCAGATCAAATCGGGCATCTGCCACGTCAACGGACCGACCGTGCATGACGAGGCACAGATGCCGTTCGGCGGCGTCGGCGCATCGGGCTATGGCCGCTTTGGCGGCAAGGCCGGGATCGACAGCTTCACCGAACTGCGCTGGATCACCATCGAAACCCAGCCGGGTCATTTCCCGATCTGATCGGCTTAAATCGGGCGCAAACCGGCTGCGGCCCGCAAGGTCACCTTGCGGGCCCACCTGCGCATAGCCATGTCGGCCCGATGACCGGATCTTCGCGCAAAGTTCCCGCTGGCCGCATCGCGCGGCTCTCCGCCTTCGGGCAACTGGCGGCTGGCCTGGCGGGCGGGGTCGCTGCCGAAGGCGCGCGGCGGCTGGCGCAGGGCGAGCGGCCGCGCATGGCCGACCTGTTGCTCACCCCGGCCAACGCCACCCGCGTGACCGAGCAGCTATCGCGGCTGCGCGGCGCGGCGATGAAGCTGGGACAGATGATCTCGCTCGATGCGGGCGACATGCTTCCGCCCGAACTGACCGCCATCCTCTCGCGGCTGCGCGATTCTGCGCACACCATGCCGCCAGCCCAGCTTGAAAGCGTGCTGGCCCAGCACTGGGGCAAGGATTGGCGGCGGCGCTTTGCCCGGTTCGATGCGCGGCCGGTTGCCGCCGCCTCGATCGGGCAGGTCCACCGCGCCGAACTGCGCGACGGGCGCGTGCTGGCGATCAAGGTGCAGTACCCCGGCGTCGCCCGCAGCATCGATTCCGATGTCGACAACGTCGCCACTTTGCTCAAAGTGTCGGGCCTGCTGCCATCGACGCTCGACGTCGCGCCGCTGCTGACCGAGGCCAAGCGGCAGTTGCACGAGGAAGCCGACTACCTGCGTGAGGCGGCGCAGATGACCCGCTACGCCGATCTGCTCGCCGACGATCCGCAGTTCCTTGTGCCCCGGCCCCTGGCGGACCTCACCGGACCCACCGTGCTGGCGATGGACTACATCGCGGCCCGCCCGATCGACGAACTGGCCGACGCCACGCCCGAGGCGCGCAACGCGGCGATCGCGGCACTGCTGACGCTGACCTTGCGCGAATTGTTCGAGTTCGGCTTCATGCAGACCGACCCCAACTTCGCCAACTACCGCTGGCTGCCCGGTGAGGGGGGCGCAGCGGGCCGGATCGTGCTGCTCGATTTCGGCGCAGCGCGGGCGGTGCCCGATCACGTTGCGCAAGGCTATCGCGCGCTGCTGACAGCGGGCCTTGCGGGCGATCACGCCGGGGTCAGGGCGGCGGTGCAGAACGCAGGTTTCGCCTCGACCGCGCAGTTCGAGCGCCATGGGCCTGCGCTCGATGCCATGATCGCGGTGATTCTGCGGCAGGTGCAGCGCGCGCAGGACTTCGACTTCTCCGACCGCAGCTTCGTCGAGGAAATCCGCAACAACGTGCAGCCGGTCGCCGCCGATCGCGCCAGCTGGCACATCCCGCCTGCCGAAATGCTGTTCGTGCAACGCAAGATCAGCGGCATCGCCCTCCTGTCGGTCCGCATGAAGGCCCGCGTGCCGCTCGCCGCGCTGGTCGGGCGGTTTGTCGGGTAAGCCGGGCCCCAATCCACACGCCGTGGGGGGGCAGGGCCGGTGGCATCACGGCTTGCAAAGTGCACGCTCTCGGGCGTTGCAAAATTCATGCTTACCGTGACGCCATCATCGGGTTCTGTGGCAGCCAAGCTCTTTCAGGTCGCCTCGGACCCGTCGTGCTAGGGTTCTGCCCTCAAGCCTTGATCTCGCCCTTCCCGGAAACAAACACCACGCCATTGTGGATGTGCGGCCGCGATTGCGATTGTCTGTTGTAATAGGGGTTGTATTTTTCCGCCGTGAAATGGGTCACGATGCTTTTGCGCGTGTGGCCGGGGCGGGTCACAGCCGATCCGCCGTGGGCAAGATCGGCATGCCAGACGAGCACATCGCCCGCTTTGGCAAGGAAACTGCTTTTTGCCTGCCCCAGTTTGGCGGCATCTTCGTGCAGCGATGTCAGGAAGGCCTCGTGCTGGCTTGGATTGGCCTCCATCCATTTGCTCAACGAACCAAAGACATAGTCGGCCGAACGATGGCTGCCGACAAAGTATTCCAGCTCGCCGGTACCTTCTGCAATATCTTCCAGTGCGGTCCAGGTCGCCAGCATCGACATGGGGTTGCCATCGACCTTGACGTAAGCGGTATCCTTGTGGATCGGCTGCTGCGATCCCCAGATGAACGACAGTTGCTGAAATGCCTTGGGTCGATCTTCAAAAACTGCAGTCAGGAATGCGACGACCTTCGGTGCTGTCGCGGCTTCCCGTGCGGATTGCAGGTGAAAGTACGCGTCAAGCAGCTTCGTGTTCTGATTGTAATAGGCCCGATCGATGGGGACGATGCTCTGGGGTGTGAATATCTCGATATCGATGCCTGCGTATTTCTGATCCCAGGCATCGTCGATATCCCGGTTCAGCCGGGAAACTGTCTCTGGCGCGACTGCGCCAGGGATCACGATGTAGCCATCACGGACAAATGTCCTGATCTGCGCTGCGGTATCCGCGTCGATTTCCCCGCTTGCCATCTTCTCGGCCAGACGCTCGTCCCAGTTTGGCAGGTCGATCCACATGCCGCCGAAGGGGCTGTGCGGCACAAGGTTGGTCTGCTGTGCAGAGCCATTGGGCGAAAACGTCAGGGCTGCGCCATCGCTCTCGATCGTGATGCGCAAGTCCTGCAGGCAAGCCGCAGGAAAATACGCAGTGTCGATCCGAAAGCGCTCATGATCAAATTCAACCACACCCGTACCGGTTTCAAGCGACGCAAGGCGACGGCCAGCCAATTCGATGATCAGACGGCGTGGCGTGCCTTTCACAATCCGGCCGCAGATTTCGCTGTCGTCCCAGCGATCGATTTGAGCTCCCAGCATCAAGGCCACCTCATGGCAAAAACAGTTGAGTGAGAAAGCTACCTCGCAAATAAAACTTTCGAGTCAAGTCTGGATGCCACCAATTCTGCCCAATGCAGCCAAGCCGCACCGCGCCGGTCTCAGCCTTCCGGTCGACGTGGTATTCGCTTTTTAAATATAGAGATGCACAAACGTAACATCAGCATCGCCGCGAACGAGCGAGCGAACGCTTCATGTTCATGACCCGATCGCAAAGCACCATGGTGCCAAGAGCAAGTAGGGTCGATTCTGCAGGAGCGCGCAGGGCCGAGTGAAATGACACAAGATCGCGATTGTCGAAAGTGACCGCCCAATCTTGAGTGAAAATCAATGGAGGAGATATTATCTTTTTCAATCAGTCAAGCATTCGGTATTCAAACAATTCAAAATATTCTTTGAACAAAGCGTTTATGCGTGATCGCGAATATTTGCTCATACGGGATGCGTATTTGTATTCATGATCAAAGACTTCGCCGCTCGTGACATTTTGGGATCGGGTGTGCGGCTCGTCGATGCCGGCAAATTGGCACAAGCGCCTGAAGTCGAACGGGAAATTTTCCACTTTTCCGATGAATCCGGCTACCTGCTTGCCATCGAGATGGGTCCAGTAGTTGGCCGGGTGCAGCGGCATGTTGGTGTTGCGGCCAATATCCAGCACACAGCATTCCGGCAGCAGCTGCAGCCAGTTGTCGAAATCGAACCCCGCCCGGATGATCAGTTCCATGTTGTCAGCGATCTGCTGCCGTACAAGTTCCCCGATCCATTCTGTCTGAAAGGTAAGCTGGGGTTGGTCGCGAAAATCACGCTGCAACTGCAGAAAGCCCGAATAGGCCCGATCATAGGGGTTGCGGACGAAGGTCGCGATGCGAAAGCCAAGTTTGCTTTCCGGCAGCATCATGGCGTCTGCGAGTGTCAGGTGCTGATGAGTGACCCGTTGCAACACGGGGTTGAAGTTGAAGAAGCGATCGTACCTGCTGTCGTTGTAAGGTTCCAGGGTCGCATGCAATGTCGAACTGGCACATTTCCAGGGCATCATGATGATCAGGCGCAAGGCGCTGCTGATCAGCATGAAACAGGCCGGACTGGAAAGGGGTGGGTTCGCATGGTTTACAACGCTCTGACCGCCGCCCAGTCATACCCGGCATGTTCACAAGCCATGGACCACATCCTTTCGATGGCATGGAGAACCGTGCCGTCGTAGGGAACCGGCTCACGGGGCCAAACTGCCCCTTGCGTGGCGTGTTGCATGGAGAGTGCGACCGCTTTTCTGACGTAGAACATGTTGCCTACGGGCATCGGCCCCGGGTGGGGCGGCAGCGATCGTCCAAGCGCTGCGCCGATCTGTTCGCAGAATGCGCGATTTTTGCCCCAGCCCACGCTCCGTGGGGTATCGGGAAACAGCAACCCCAGACGGGGATCGCGGAAGGCATCGACAGCCGTCTGGTTCAGTAGCGCGCCATAGAGCGCCTTGCGCCACTTCTCGCCATACGTGCCGCCAACATCGGGACTTTTTTTGGTGTGGATGTGGCAGATAACGTCGTTGTCCGATGCCTGATCGATGACGTGATCCAGAAACGGACCAATGTCGCGCCCCTTGTTTTCGATCAGGATTGTCTTGCTCGACGAAAATCCATGATCATCGAGCATGCGGCTGATGACGGATTGGTTGTTCTGCGTCGTCGTTGTCACCAGGAAGCGGCCACCGCGGGCTCTGCCCTCGAAACACGCGAGCATTTCGGCGACCACGTCGGGGTAGAAGGCATGGATGTGGATCAGCAGGTCGGAAGGCATCCGTACAATGGTGCTTTCCCGTGCGGCAAGACTCCTGAAGCGGATGAGGGTGCCATCAGCCCGCCGTGATGCATGTACGCCGGGTGCGGGATTGATCGCCACGATGCCGCTGGCCAGCATGCGCAAGGTCTGGCGTTCCGAGTCCTCGCGCTGCCGCGCCGAGACGAAGCTGTCGAACGGGGTGCCATGTATCGGACCCGTGAAATCGGTATCGATCGCGACGTCGATCGGCAGCGGTTGGCGAGTATCCAGGGACGACAGCTTCGCGAAGATCTTTTGCTCGTAAAGCTTGTATGGTGTGGGCTTGGCCGCCGGGACGGCAGCCCCGGAGGCGATGGGGTTCGCCGGTGCGCGCTCCGGCGCTCTGCCAAGGGCACGCTGGCGGCGGTGCCTTGACGGGTCACGCCAACGCGGCCGCGGTATCGGTGTTTCCAACTGCACCCAGGGGTGGCGTCGCCGCATATCCTGCGTCAACTCCCCAATCGACTCATCGATGTTTGTCTGCTGGCGCAGCATGGACGATGCGTGATTGCGGTAGCGCGACAGCACTTCGGGAACGAGCAGCAGTTCCTCTCCCGCTTCGCAAAGCCTGAGCCAAAGGTCATAATCTTCCCAGCCGTGGCGGATCGGATGGAACCCACCCAATGCCTCCACCGTATCGCGACGAAGCATCGTCATCGCATCGATGTAGTTGCCTCGCTTCAGCCGCTCCTTGTTGAAGGAATTTGCGCCGATCAGGGAGGTGGCATTGCCGAATTCCTCGATGATTGCGTAGGCTCCGGCGCAATCCGGCCTGGCATCAAGCGCCCTTGCATGCTTTTCCAGGCAGCGGGGAAACAGCAGGTTGTCGGCGTCAAGGAAGAAGCAGTAATCGGATTGGGCGTGCGCCACCCCGGTGTTGCGGGTGACCGCCAACCCCGCGTTGCCATCATTGGCCAGCAGACTCATCGCCATGCCGGATGCGCGCTTGGCGTGCATCCACGCTTCGACAACCTGTCTTGAATCATCGGTGCTGGCGTCGTCGATCACGATCAGCGCCAGATCATCGAGCGACTGGCCGGCGACCGAGTTGAGCGTTTCGGCGATGTAGTTGGCGTAGTTGTACAAAGGCACGATGTCCGAGACCTTTCGGGCAAGGTCCCCAGTGCTGAACACGACATTGGCCGTCTGGGTCTTCATGCCTGCCCCCGGACCCATTCAAGCGCAGACTGGCGCAGGCGTGCGTTGTTGCCATGGATTCGTTGCAGTTCGCCGTTTCCTTCCGGGCTTTCCAGCAGCCAGCGGAGCATGCCCGGCATTTCCTCAATCTCGCATTCGAGAAAATGTGTGCCCGCCTCGACAAAGGCGTTGGGCAGGCTCGGTTCGGTGAGGACCACGCACCCTTCCATCAATCCGAAAAGAAACAGGCGGTGCCATTCGAAATAACGGCTCTCCCCCTGATGAATGTTCAGCAGAATCTTTGCATTCCGCGCGATCTGCGCAACGTCCGATGTGCGCATGATATCCGGGTCGTCGGGCCCGACCGGGCCGTTGAACCGAGGGCAATGCACAAAGGCTGTGTGGTCGGCCAGAACCGGTGCCAGTTGCGCAAGCGCGCTCTCGCGACGCGGATTGGCCGCACCAACGAAAAGCACATCATACGGCCGATCGGTCAAGGCGTCCGGATAGCCCAGCGGCAGCACAAAACGCGACCGGCCGAATGCCGAGCTGATCGGCGTGTCGGGCACATCGAACGGCGTGCCTTCGAGTGGCACCATCGGCAGGAACACCGTATCGGCCCCAAGCCTCTTCAGACCGGCCGCGGAGGCCGGATTGATATCGATGACCTTGTTCGACAGCAGGATGTGCTTGTAGGCCAGCGTGAACCAGGTCGTGTGCCATTGCTCGGTGTTCAGATAGGTCGCATCGCGCAGCAGGTGCGATTCCCAGGTGTTGCCGATCCCGTGAACGCAGAATTCGTGCGGAGCGACGATGACGACCTGTCCGTCATGAACCGCGCTTTGCGGGAGATCGGCCCGACAGGCCGTGTCGTATCCGGCCCTACCGAGTACGACCGCAAGGTATTGGGCGATCTCGGTAAAAAAGAAATTGCCAGTGCTCCAGTACGTGATCGCTACCGGCCGATCGCGGTCGAGAACGGCAGCGAAATTGCGATCTATCGTCTGGTTTGCACTGGCAAGAAAGTCATCGACCTTGTGCGGATCGAACACCGACCTGCCTTCTTCGATACCATGCAGGCAGGCGTGGATCAGGGGAGGCATTTCGTCCTTGAGCGGATTGGCCCTGGCATAGCCAGCCGTCGAAAACATCGGTCCCGGATCGATCGAGCGATCGAGCGACGAGCGTTCGAGGTAGTCGGTCAGGGGGTCCGCGTCGGGGCTCAGGCCGGGCGCGACGGTGGCGCGATACCAATCGGCATCGAAGAGCCGCGTCCCCATGATTCGGGCCCGCAATTCCTCCGTTATGCGGGCCTGCGGCACGCTTGTCGCGCGCCGCAGGCCCGCAACGCGCATCGCCTCCATGCCGTCCAGCCCTTCGCGCGGCATGCGTCCCAGTTGCATGCCGATACGCACGAAATGCTCGATTGGTGCGAGCGCCGAGCGAGTCACGTCGGGGTATCGTCGGGCATACCATGTCTCATCGAACAACCCGGAATCATCGAGAATCCGGATCTCGTCCGCCATAGTGGTCATCGCAGCGCTCCTCGAGGCTCAGTCGTACCGTCGATTCTCGAAAAGTCCGTGGTGCAGATAATGCCGAAATGGATCTTGGCCTGAAGATGACACATCGGGATAGCGTGTGGCATACGCTTCGCCGTCGAAAAGGTTGCGCAGTTTGAGCCGCCGATCCCGCTTCGCCAATTGCCAGCGGCGCGGCATGAACCGCCACCACCATTTGCCTCGCAGCAGCAGGAAGCAGCCGACCTGGTGCAGCCATTGATTCTGGCCCTCCAGTTCTGCGATCCGGTCCTGCGCATTTGCCAGCATGTCGCCCAGCGCGGCGATCTCGTCATGACACTCGTCCAGCAATCCGGCGAGCTCGGAGTCTTCCGTCGGTGCGACCTGCGGCTTCCTGCCGGCGATGTCTGGGGCAGCACGCGGTTCTGCCAGGACAGGTGCAGGCTGGAAAACCGCGGGCGGCGTTTGCGGCTCCGCAATCGCCGCAGAGCGGGCGGCAAGGCGTTCCAGTTGCCCGGCCAGACTCTGGTTCTGCCGCTTTGCTTCCTCGAACTCCTTGGTCAGCTTCGTCAGGGTCCGCCGGAAGATTTCCGCCTGACGCTCCGTCTGCGTGCGCGTCAACGCCAGCCTTTCGACCCAGCCGTTGGCCACCGTCAGCTCCCGCTGCAGTTTCTCCCGCTCGCTGGCGAGCTGGTCACGCTCTTGCGCATGACGCTCGGCGGCAGCCCATGCCTGCGCGGCTTCCTCGTCGCGCTGGGCAAGCCGGCTGGCGATCTCGAAAGCCTGTTGGCGTTCCTGCTCGATGGCCTGGCGCATCTGCTCTTCGAGCTGCGCCACCTTTGCGGCAGCAACCTGCCTTTCGCGGTCGACGGCCAGTTGTTCGACCTCGAGCGCCTTGGCCTGTTCGGCCAGCAGGCGGATGCGTTCTTCCTGCCACGCCTGCGCCTCGCCGGCATGCAGAACGTTCAGGTGCTCGCTATGGCGCACCCAGCGCTGCGTTTCCTCACGCGCATCGCGCAGCAGGCGCGTGTCTTGCGAATCCTCCACCGGGTTGATCACCTGCGATGTCCGCCAGGTAAGCACGTTGGTCGCGCTGACCTTTGCATGGACGAAATCGCGGTTGAGTTCCGCGTTACTTCCGCCGATCCGGAAAACTGCCGAGAAATCGTTCCAGACGTCCTGTTCACGCTCGCAGATGAAGCTTTCGATCATCTGGATGTCGAACCCCTGAGCCCGTGCCCAGTCTTGCAGGGCAAGGCCTGAATCGGGATAGAATCGCCAGTAATCCTGAGGATAGCGATGAACCGTGCCGTTCGATGGCGCGCTGACGTAGATATGGCCTCCGGGCTTGGTCTTCTGGCACATCACCAGAAAGGTCTGCCAGAACGCCTTGTCATGCTCGAACACCGATGAGGCCATGACCAGATCGAAATGAGCGTCCGGTACGGTCCAGTCATCAAGGCCGGTCACCACGATGTCGACGCCCTTGCCCGCCTCGAAATCCAAGCCGACATACGCGGCATTGCGCGGTGCATGGTCGCGCAGGCTGCCGTTCACATCCTGCGATCCGATTTCGAGAATGCTTGCGGGGGTGGCCGGCAGGTAGGTTTCCATGACCAGCCCGCCGATCCGATATGCCGTATCGTGCATGAGGTGCCCCTATTCCTTGTGCTTGCAGATCAGGATGGACGAGGGTTCACCCGGGGAGCGAGGCGATGCCTGTTGGCAGGGTTGCCGGCCACCGGCGGCGGGCTTGATGGATGGCCTTCGGAACAGTGCGCACATGGTCGAATGGTCGTCCCGCAGTTCTTGTCGTCACCGGCAACGCATAGAGCACTGCCGCGCAGCGTGTCTATTACCGCACTGCAATAATTTGCTCGAAGACGCGGGTGTCTGGCAATAAAATTAAACTATAACAATTATTTAATGTAGTTCGATGTTTTGCTACCGATCTGGATCATCGTCGTCGCGCGCGATTGCCGGGTTGTGTCGCAGTGCACGCATCGCGCGGCACTAGCTCTTCTGACTTGGACAAGCAGTGATGTGCAGTTACCTCGAAAATGGGATGCGTTCCCCTTGCGCGGCAGGGCGTTCGATGCCATCCAATTTGCACGTCGAGATGCTTTTGTCCCGATGCTGCTGCCGCAAATGGACAATGCCCATGGGGGCAGGCCGGTGTTGCACCGGTGGGTACCCGTAAAAGCCAGGATACGGTTCAGGTGATCGCAAAAGATCTAAATTTGGCGCGCGCACTCATTCGTTCTGGTTTGCTGGATGAAGATTTCTATCGGGGGCTGGTGCAGGGCACTTCGCGACTTTCTGTCGAAGACCTTGCGCGGCACTATGTCGAGATTGGCGAGCGTTCGGGCCATGCACCCGGCGGGCTGTTCGATCCGGCCTATTACATGGCCATCAATACCGATCTGGTGAATGTCGACAGTCCGCTGGCGCACTACATTGCGCATGGTCGGCAAGAGGGCCGGCAGGCAAGCCTGGCCAGCCACCTGATCGCGACGTCGCTTGATGAGGTTGCGATCGAAGAGGGGTTGATACCTGCACCGGCCGTGGGGCCGCGTGATCCGGGCTATCCGTCCGCACTGGCCTTGGCGTTGCGGGCCATCGACCGAGACCCGGACTGGTTCTCAGCCAAATTCTACCTGGAACGATATCCTGATCTGGTCGGCCACCCGGTTCATCCGCTCATGCACTATCTCCAGCATGGTCGACACGAAGGGCGTGTGACCAATGTCAGCCTGATGGCGGGCATCCACTTCAATACTGCCGTGCTGGCCAAGGGGCGGCCGTTCACGCTGGTCGGGGTTCATGAAGCGTCAAAGACCGGAGCGCCGATCGTGGGGCTCGATCTGGCACGCGAGATGCAGGGCGCACACAACGTGATCTTCGTGTCGTTGCGCGATGGCCCGTTGATCGAAACAGCGCGGGCATTGTTCCCTGTGGTCATCACGGCAAGCCACCTGGATGAGGACAACCGCTTTTTCGCCGACTATGTCGAACAGAAGTACGCAGTCAATGAGGCAATATTTTCGAGTAGCGCCTGCATACCGTTCATTCGCACGCTGGCCTCAAAAAATTGCAGAATTACGTGCCTCGTTCACGAATTTCTTGAGTACATGATCCATGCGGTGAGCGTGATCTACATATGCGACCTGTTGGTGTTTTCGTCAAAGCAGTTGCTCAAATCATGGCAATACATGCTTGATGATCTTGGGCGTGATCCAGCAACGGTCATGGTCCTCCCCCAGCCAGCATCCTCCGTCAACGCACGAACCATGCCCAAGGCTGAGGCGCGTGCGGCCGTGTCGGCAGCGACCGGGCTCGATCTTGATGGCGCCATCCTTGTCCTGGGGGCGGGGCAGGTGCAGATTCGCAAGGGCACCGACATCTTTCTGCAGGTCGGGAACCAGTTGCAGCGCGAAAGCGGAAAGTTCGTCTCTGTGTGGATCGGTGAGCAGGTCAGCGCGCACGATATGGGGTACGGCGTGTGGCTTCACGCCCAGATCGAACGCAGTCGTGGCGCCGACGGTACCATGGCCGTCCACTTCGAGCCGGCCGGTCCGCTCTATCCTTTGCTGATGGATGCCGCCGACGTGTTTCTGGTGACATCGCGACTGGACCCGCTGCCCAATGTCGCTCTTGATGCTGCGTCGCGCGATCTGCCGGTGATCGCTTTTGCGGGCGCCACCGGACTGGCTGACCTTGCCGAATCGGGTGAAATCGACCTCATCGAGGTCGAGATCGGCGCGATTGACGAGGTGGTTGCCGCCATTAAGGGTAGGTTCGCCTGCGTGGCCGCGTAACCAGCGCTTGATGGTATTGTATCTCCTGCAATTTTCGGAAGCACAGTTCAGGCGCTTGGCATCATTGGTTCTGCGCCATCCACGGAAGGTCGAAGTGTGAACCAGCCTTGTTCGTGCACCATAATCGGCGGTGGCCTGATTGCGACCGCCGGCGCTCTTACGATGGAGCGGCAGGGCATTGCGGTCACCGTGGTGACCCGCGCGCCTCCCCCAATCGGCGGCGATTCGATCGTCTGGTCGTATGGCGATGTTTCCAGCAATGCCGCGCGCGCGGCGGTCGAGGGTACGGATTGCGTCGTCTATGCAGCGGGAAGCCTGGGGCCGGCAACGACCCTTGCAACGGTCCACGGTGCCATAACCGAAGAAATCCTCCCGGTCGTCCAGATTGCAGAAAGAGCAGCCCGAGCCGGCACGAAGACCTTCGTGTTCATATCGTCGGGCGGGACTGTCTACGGACCTGCCGCTCCGATCCCGACAACGGAGGACGCGTCGACAGCACCCATCAATATCTATGGATCGGTCAAGGTTCTGACCGAGATGGCTTTGCTGGAGGTCGGGCGAAAGTACGGCATCACCGTCGTCATATTGCGGATCTCCAATCCATACGGGCCCGGCCAAAGCGGAACGCGGCGATTGGGGTTCATTGCGGCAGCGATCAAGGCATCGCTGACGCGCCAGCCCATCGTGATCTGGGGTGACGGCAGCGCCACCCGCGATTTCGTGTTCATCGACGATGTCGGCGCGGCCCTGGCCGCCGCCGCCTGCTATCGTGGCAGCAGTGCGGTGCTAAACATTGGCTCGGGGCAGGAAATGTCGTTGATCGATGTGTGCAATATCGTTTCGAGCACAGGCAGTGCCCCGCTGGAGATCCGTTTCGACATGGGCCGTGCGTTCGACGTACCGCGCAGTTGCCTGAACATCGACCGCGCGGCCGCCGTACTCGGCTGGCAGCCCGAAATCTCTATTGAAGAGGGCATCGCCCGCACCATGAGCAAGTTTCTCTGATCGCAGAGCAGCCCGGCACGCGCGGAGCCGATCACAGTCGCTCGTAGATCGTCAATCCCTCGTCGACGTCGGCATATTCATGCATGTGCCCGTCCTGAAGCACCGCAGCCCGATTGCAGAATTCGCGGATGGAGTCCGGGCTGTGCGAGGCGAGCAGGATGGCGCGATCCTTGCGTTTCTCGAACAGCTCGGCATGGCATTTGTCCTGGAAGTTCTTGTCGCCGACCATGATGACTTCGTCGATCAGATAGCAGTCGAACTCGATGGCAAGCGACAACGCGAAGGCCAGGCGCGCGCGCATGCCCGATGAATATGTCTTCACCGGCATGCGCAACTGGCGTCCCAATTCGGTGAAGTCCTCGACGAATTCACGCATCGAGTCATAATCCCGACCATAGATGCGCGCGATGAACCGGGCGTTGTCATACCCGGTCAGGCTGCCCTGAAATCCGCCATGGAAACCCAGTGGCCACGAGCAGCTCATTTCACGCCGGACCTTGCCAGCCGTGGGCACTTCAACGCCCCCGATCAACTTGATGAGCGTTGATTTGCCGGCTCCGTTACGGCCCAGCAATCCGATCCGGTCGCCGGGCGCGATGGTAAAATTGATGCCCTTGAGCACGCGCTTCTGGCTGTGCCCAACCCGATAGTTTTTTTGCAGATTGATGCAGGAGATCATTCGACCACCATGATACGGCGCACCCGTCGGCACAGTGCCAGCCCGACCGCAGCGACGCCCGCCGACGCGCCCAGCGGCACCCAGATGTTGAAGTACGGGCGCACGGCGTCACCGAACAGGCCATATCGCATGAGTTCCATGCCGTTCACGAATGGCGACCAGAGCACGACGTCGCGGGCGGCCGGCGTCAACCAGGAAACCATATTGAAGGTGCCTGACAGCGGGATAGCCACGTAGACCGTCACCGGCAGCAACTTTTCAAGCGCTTCGGAAAGCTCAGACGCAGGTGCAATCACCAAGCATACCGAAAAGACGAACAGCATGTAGAGACACCAACCCGCCAGCAGGTCGCCGACATGCGCCGGTATGGGAAACAGGCCGAACAGCGCCAGAATGGTGCCGATCAACAGGAAGGCCATCATCCCGCCGATCATTTCGATCATGAAGCGCACGATCACGAAGTCCAGCACCAGCACCTGACGGTGATAGAGCAGTGCGCTGTTGGCAACGAAGATGTTCACGCATCGACCGAACGAATTGCGCATCACGGTCAGCGGAATGTAGCCGCTTGCGATGAATGCGATCACGCCGACCCCGTGTTCCTGATCGCCGATCATGAAGCTGTACAGCAATCCCACTAGCGAGGCGAACAGCAGCGGTTCGGCCATCACCCACAGGAAGCCTATGTTTTCGCGGCCAAACCGCGTCGTCAGCTCACGGATCATCAGGGCCACGATGACACGGCGCTGAACTTTCCAGGCCTTAAGGGCTTTTTCCATCGGCCGCTCAGTCTTCGGGGGCGTGTTCGAGAATGCCGACGATCAGCATCCAGCCGATAAGGTAGAGCGCCATGGATGCGCCGGCTACCACCAGGATGTTCAGCAAACGCTTGGGATACATGGCGATGTCGGGCTGGTCGGGTTCAACCACGCGCTCGAGATAGTATTGCTGTTTGACGGCTTCGGTGCGCGCCTGTTCCAGCGTGGCGCTGGCCAAGGTGAACATCTGCGTCGCGAACTCCTGTTCGACCTGCAGCGTCTCGTACTGCGTGAGCTTCGACGCCAGGCCCGAGTCAGTCCCGACCGCGCGCCCCTTTTGTGCGGCGATCTGGGTGCCGATGGATTCGATGCGGCTGCGCAAGGCCGGGATTGCGGGGTTCTGCGGCGCCACTTGCTGCATCGTGGCCAGTTGAGCGCGCAACGTCGCCTGTTCGGCAATCAGCTTGTTCGACACCTCGAGCACGCCGGTCGCTTCGGCGGTTGGATTGAGCACATCCTGCGAATTCCGGTAGGTGCGCAGCGCCAGCCGGGCATTGCGGACGCGCGCCTGGGCGTCGCGTACATGCGCCTCGGCTTCTCCGATGGCTTTGGCCTGTGCCCGCGAATTCAACCGGTTGACCAGCGCCTCGCTCAAGCCCAGAAGCCGCTGGTTGAGGTCGCGCGCGTCCTGCGGGGTGAAGGCCTTCACCGTCAACACGGCAGAATTCGTGTCATGGTCCATCCGGACCGAGACCATCTTGCCATAGTAGATGAACAGGTTCTCGAAGCGATCCTGGCGCAGGGGCATCGGGTACCGGCTGAACCAGTCTATGTCTGGGCGGGTGAAGAGCGCCCTCACGTTGGCTTCCTTGTCCAGGTCCTGCAGCGCGTTACGCGACTTGATATAGTCTAGAACCTCATTGGTCTGCTCCAACCCCGACGACAGGCCGGTCGACTGGATGAGGTTGGCGATGCTCGAGACCTGTGGCTGCTTGGCGGCCGGTGACTTGATGACGAACCGAGCTTCGGATTCATACATGTCGGACGCGATAACGCTGTAATAGATCGCTGCGAACAAGGTCGGCATGATCACGAACAGGATGAACCAACGGCGCTTGCGAAAAAATCCAATGGTCGAACTGCCGATTGCTGGCGAGCTCTTTACAAAATGGGTGGGGCTAGAAATATCCATTTTTCCGACACTTTGTTCGTGAGCCAGGCTGACCCCGCTCGGAGCTTTATGATCAAATGATGCACTGCACAAGGGTAGCCCGAGGCTCTCGCCGACGGTCCCCCACTAGTCGATTGCATTCCGGCAGGGCAAGTAGTCCGGCAGGAGCGGGTGCTGTGCAAGTACCCGTCAAAGCCGTGCCTGCCCATAGCGAAATGCCACCAGGATGAGCCTAATGTTGATCTTTCCGGGCACCTTGCCGACGACGCTGCGCGCTGCCGCGATTGTATTTGCCATGGCCACGGGCGGTGCGATTTCGCAGGCGCATCCAACCCCCACGACCGTTGCTGATCTGCCCAATGCCGATGCCGTGGAAACCCCTTGCGAGCCGGAACATGAACCCGCTCGCTCTGGCGGATTGGTTGGCATCGCGCCGGACGGAACAGGAGCGACGGCGCGCGAGCGGACCTGCGTGGTGCTTTCCGGTGTCCGCCGCGCCGCACAGATCGCGCGCACGATCGAGGTCAAGGATGCCGGCAAAGGGCCGCCATCGGGTCCTGGCATTTCGACTGCCGCCAACGGCAGTTACGCGCTTTCCCTCGTCAATGTCCGGCCCGAATGGGCGCGTTCTGGCATCACCGGCGAAGCCGATGGCCTGAGCGTCTGGATCCGGCAGGCGCACGGCGACACGGCCGCAATGCTCGCCAATGTCGGAGTGCGTAACGGCTTTGCGACGACGCTCGAGTCCTACACATTCGCCGCCGACGAGGCGGGGCGCCCGTTGCGCGCGGTGCGCACGCAACTGGGGGTCGTCAATCCGCGAGATGGTGGCGAATATGGGCTGGTCTTGCAGGCGGCCGATGGCAATGGTCTGTCGGCGGGCTTGCGGATTGCCAGTATCGGCCCTGCGACCTGGAAAAACTACCTGGAGGTGGTGGATCCGGCCGGCGTCGATGTGGCGAAGATTCGCGGAGCCGATGGCGCATTTGTCGGCGGCGATCTTTTGCCAGGTTCGGATCTGAGCAGATCCATAGGATCGCCAGGAGCGCGCTATCTTGCGACCAATACGCAAGTGCTTGCCTTGGCACCGGCCCGGTTTGCCGATCTTCCACGATGTGGTGGCAACGCAGGCGGCGGCATGATCGCATTTGTGACCGATGCCCCACGGACGACGGGCGCCCGCAAGTCCATCAGGGCCGGAGGCGGCACCCGCCCGACGTTCGTGAAATGCGATGGTACAGAATGGACCGCGTTCTGAAGCCGGGTCAATTCAGGCAGCCGGCTTTTGCATTGCGACCAGGGTTTGCCAGAAGGCCGGGTGATGGCTTTCGTCCGCGCCGTTGGTGAATGAGGGTTCTGAAAATCCAAGCTGCCTGGCCCAATGGCAAATCCAGTCGCGGTGAAGGAATGTGTCGAGCAACCCGGTCGGCTTGCCCGCGCGAAGCAGGCGGACGCGCGCCATGAAGGCGTCCTGATGGAGCGGCTCCCCGATTTCGAGAAACGAGAACACCGTGCGCCCGCCTGGCTTGAGCGCTCGCCAGGAATCTTCGAGATACAGGAAGCATTCCTCGGGTGGCAGATGGGTAAACACCGACCAGTGGTACACGATGTCAAGCGTGGCGTCGTCCGCGCACAGCGTCGGTGCCTTGTGCACGTGCGCGACATAGCCGGGACATTTGCGGCGCAACTCGTCGATGAAGCCAGGTACGATGTCAGCGCCGATGTATCGGCCCTGCCAGCCCGACCGCACCAATGCCTGGGCGGTTCGGCCGCAGCCGCAGCCCAGATCGTAGACCGCCATGCCATCGGTCAGGCCGTGATGGCGCAACACGGCGACATGGCCATCGCCTTGTGACCGGAACAGTTCGACGGTCTTTGATCCGACACCTTCGGCAAAGGCAAGGTCGCGGTCATGCGGGTGCAGCCGGAGCATCGCTTTGAGATGATCCTGATAGGCCAGGGATGCGTCCAAAGGCCGCCTTCTGGCGCCCACCAGTTTGCGCGCAAGACCCATCATCGCCATCGTGTCATCTTCCTCAATCTGGTTTGCCCCGGTGGCTGTGACCGGCGCAGGCACCCATGCTTTCAACGATATTTGCGCCCCTCGCGCCTGCCATAGCGCGCATAATGCGAGGCAGCATCCTCGCCAGCGGCGGCCACATCCGGATGGAGTTCGAGATAGGTGGCGCTGTCGAAGTCGGCTGGCAATTGTGGCTGCGCTGGTTCGGCACGCTCGGGAGCTGCAGGCTTGGGCGCTGCGGCGGTCGCCCTGCGCCTGAGCGGCCAGATGCGTCTGCCTTTTCCCACCGCGGGAACGGCAAGCTCTTCACCGAACAGGCGACTTGGCACCACTTCACCGGTGCTAATGTCGACAATCCTGCGCAAGTCGAGCTTGCCGAGCGGTTCGGTCGAGAAAGCCGGCGTGTAATACGTGCAGTCCTTGAAGTAATAATGTGTCACCTGAGACCACCGGGTCCGGTTGGGGTCGGCTTGCGGGCTGCCACCGTGCAACAGGTTTGCCATCCAGATCAGCGCTTGCCCCTTGCGCGCCAGAAAGCGTTCGACCGGCAGACCGCTGGTATCGACCATCGCGTTCCAGGCGCCTTCGTAAGGGCCTTGGGCATCAGGGCCCTTTTCGTCATGGCGTGGTCGATTGAGCATGGTGTTGGTGATGATCGGCCACTTGTGCGAGCCGGGACAATAGTTCAGCGGACCGGCATCGGGGTGAATATCCTCAAAAGCCAGCCATACGCCGCACATGAACCGCTCTGGCTGGCTGGAAAAGTGGATCGAATCGCTATGGAGCGGTTGTTGCGTGCCGACCGGAAAGTTCAGCGTCTGGAACGGGAAGGCAGGCCGCGCATATAGCCGCGATAGCAGATCGATGATGGCCGGGTTGGTGGCGATCGCCCGCACGTCATCGTCGAATTGCCAGGCGTCCTGGACCCGCTGGCCCTGTGCCCCGACACCGGCAGGGTTGGCCGGGTCGATGCCGAATTGTGGTGCCAGGTGCGACTTGATCCGATCGATCCGCTGCGCGATTTCGGGGTCGGGAAAGTCGATGGTGGCGTACCCTTTTTCGTGCAGCGCGCGTGCGGTCACCGCTTCGGACACGGTAAGATCCAGTTCGGGTAGCAATTGCTCGAAATAGGGTGTCTCCAGCGGGGGAACGCCGGGCAGAAGATCAGAAAATCGGGTCATCGCGGTGCGCCTGAAAGGTGAGCGGACAGGTCGATCTGGTAGATTTCGCTGGCACGATCCAGAACCGGGTGGTGCGCGGGGTCGATGTAGTCGGCGGTCCCCCAACGTTCCTGCAAAGTCGCAAGCTCGGCCCTGTATCGATCCAGTTGGCCGGTCGACAGATCACTCGGACGCGATTTCGATTCATGGTGGATGAGCCGGGCATAGGGGACGTAGATATTCTGCCAGCCTGCCTGCTGCAGTTTCAGGCAGAAGTCGACGTCGTTGTAGGCGACGCGAAGATCGGTGGCGTCAAGTCCGCCAACAGCGTCATACTTGTGCTTGGCGACGACAAGACACGCCGCTGTCACCGCACTGACCCGGCCGGTGACATGTGCTTGCGCAAAGTATCCCCGCTCTTCGGGGGCCTGATGGCGATGCGCGTGCCCTGCGGCAGAACCCATGCCGATGACTATTCCGGCATGCTGGATCGTGCCGTCGGGGTAAAGCAGCATGGGTCCGACCGCCCCGACATGGTCCCGAACTGCCATTGACATCAAGGCGTGAAGCCAGTCGGCATCGATCACTTCGGTATCGTTGTTGAGCAGGCAAACATAGTCGGCCCGGGTCTGGGCCACCGCGAAATTGTTGATTGCCGAAAAGTTGAATGGACCTGGCCAGTGCATGACACGCACGTTGAGCCGAGAGGTCAGCTGGTCTAGGTACGCCAGCGCAGCGGCCTCGCGGCTGTCGTTGTCTGCGATCAACACGTCGAACGCCGGATACCGGGTGAGCGCAATCAGGCTTTCGACGCAGGTGCGCAGTATATCCGCCCGATCCCTGGTGGGGATCACGATGGTCACGTGCGGTGCAGGCTCAGGCAAGGGGTAGTGCACTTGCAAGGTGCCGAACGGCCCGGGCGTGACGTGTGCGATACCGTTCAGGGCGGCGGTTTGTCCGCCGGTCCGGGCGGCGGCGGCAACGGCCGTCTGGCGGGCAATCACGGCATCCTCGTGCCTGTGCCTTGCCGCATGGACCAGAATGCGAGGGATGTGGAGCACGCTCGCTTGCTGGCAGATCACTGCGTCGAGCAGCATCGCGTAGGCGGTGCAGCCGGCATGGCCGTGCGCCGCCGTGGCGGCCGCCCGGGCTGTCGGCAATGCGATCGCGCATGCCTGCGAAATGGTATCCTGTGCAAGGAACCGTTCGATATCGAACGCTGGCTTGAACCATGGCTGGCTGCGCAGTCCCCACCGCGAAACGAGATCGCAATCTCCATAGATGACGGAGGCTTGCGCTTGCGCCGCCGCCGAATCCAGTGCCGCCAGGGCATCATCTGCCAACCTGTCGCCAGCGTGGAGGGGGATCACCCATTCGCCCGTAGCGCAGGTTACGGCTTCAGTGACCCAGTCCCTGGCCGTGCTCGCCCCTATCAACCTGATCCGCGGGTCTTGCGGCTGACGCTGTACCGCTTCATCCCCTGCCGACCGCACCAGCAATTCCCATCGGTACGGTCCACGCTGGCGCTGCAAGGACTGCAGGGTGACTGCAACGAGGCGCTTGTCGGCTGCGTCTCCCAGCAGCAGAATGGAAAAACTGGCCGTCCGTTCCGCCGCAACCGGGTTTGCCGGGCAAGGCTGCTCATTCGTGGCCAGCCAGATCTGGTAGCTCAGTGCCGTTGAGCCCGCTGCCCGTATTGCGATGTTGCGTGCCCGGACCCGACGGCCGCACACGAACCACCAAGCTGCTGCTGCCATGGCGCGCGGACGCAACAGGCACACTAATAGGAAAAGCAACACGCGGCGCATCGGGGTTTGTCCGGACAAGTCCTGTTCAGCGCCCCGGCTCGAGGCAGTCGTATGGCGAATTCCGGCGAGCTTGGCCGCCGTGTTTAAACAGGTATGCGCTTTAATGGGTATGACTCGGAATCTGAGCAGCTTACATGTTTGGGTTTGGCATCAAGCCTGACAAGAATCCACCTCTTGCTGAACAAGTCTTCTCAGATTTGGAGGGAAACAGGCGTTGTCCCAACTCGTGTTCGGGTGGTAGGGCGCGGACTCATGAACGCATTCACCACAAGGCTCCCGATTTTTTATGCATTCCTGCAGAGATAACCGATCCCGGCCGGCATCGCTGCGTCGCTCGCTGGTTCTTGGTCTTGCCTTGCTTTGCACCGCCTGTGCTTCGCTCCCCGAAAGCGGGCCGACCGGGTCGCAGATTCGTGCGTCGGTTGCCCGTGCGGAAACCGGCCCGCAGATTCAGATCGTCGAAGTGACGGACGCCGGCGTGGTGCAGGCGGCCCAGCCCCCCAAGGGACCGACGCTTGCCGATCTGCCAACGCCTGCAACCGATGTGGTCGGGCCCGGCGATGTGCTCGATGTCGCGGTCTATGAAGCCGGGGTGACCTTGTTCGGATCGACTCCCGCCGCATCGCTAGCTGCGGCGGCAGCGTTCGACAGCGCGGTCAAGGTGGAGCGGCTTCCCCCCACCAAGGTGGATGACCGGGGTGACATTCTTGTGCCCTATGGCGGCCGTCTGCATGTGGCCGGGCGTTCGACCGCAGAAATCGGCGGCCTGATCCGCCAGTCGCTGCACGGCATGTCGCAGAACCCGCAAGTGCTGGTCACGCTGCGCGAGGTGGTCACGAACTCGGTGATCGTCGGAGGCGAGATCGCCAAGCCAGGCAGGCTGGTGCTGACGACCAACCAGGAAACGCTGCCCGATGCAATCGCGCTCGCTGGCGGGTGGCGTGGCGAATCCAAGGATCTGAAGGTGCGGGTCCGCCGGGGCGCACAGGAAGCCGACTTCCGGCTCAGCGATCTGCTGGCTGACCCCGCGCAGCCGCGCGTCTACCCCGGCGATCGAATCACTGTCATCCGGGCGCCGCGTTCGTGGTCGGTCATGGGCGCATCGGGGCGGGTCGATCTGATCCCGTTCGCCGCTCCCGTGGTGACGCTCGCCGAAGCCATCGCGCAGGCAGGCGGAACCAATCCCAACGTCGGCGATCCGCGCGCCTTGTTCGTGTTCCGCTATGAGACCGGTGCCGATGGGGCCGAACGGCCGGTGGTCTACCATCTGAACATGATGCAGGCGGGCAGTTATTTCCTCGCACAGCGGTTCCAGATGCGCGACAAGGACGTGCTCTATATCGGCAATGCCCGCGCCAACCAGCCGAGCAAGCTGATCCAGATCATCAGCCAACTGTTCACGCCACTGGTCACCGTCACAAGCGCTGTCCAGGTGCTGAAGAACTGATCGGCCCGCTGGTGCGTCCTGATCCTCTTGGCAGTGGGGCACGGCGCACTGAGGCGACCCTGACCGGACAGGCCATCGGCGACAAGGCCGAAGTCGCGAACGCCGATGCTGAGACGCCATCGGGCCGCAAGCTGGTTGCTGTTGCGCCGGTTGCGCAGGCGGTGAGTGCGGAAGGATCGCAAGGTTCTGAACCCGTCGGCCTGAACCGCGTGTCCCTGACGGGGCCGCAGCGCGACAGTGGCCGCGGTTGGCGCGCGTTGCGCACCATCGCGGGGCTGGCTTTGCGCGGCGATCCCCGGTTGGCGCTTGGCGGCATGTGGGACATGCTGCGCGGCAGGCGCGTGCGCGGGCTGAACCGGCTCAACGCTGCGGCAAAGGCTTGTCCGGACTGGTATGACGGCTGGATCGCGCGGGCCGAACCGGCATTGCTTGCCGACTGGTCGCAGCCGGTACCGCAGGGCGTCGATGGCCGCCCTCGCACCGCGCCCAAGGTGGCCTGCCTCGTGGTCGACGATGATCGCGCCGGACGGTCCGCCAGTGTGACCTCGTTCATCGACGCGTTTCCCGATGGGGTGATCTTCAGCCGCCAATCGGGTGCACCCGCCGATCTGGAAAGCGTAGTCCGGCTGGCCCATCAGGCCGGGTGCAGCCACCTGCTGGCGTTGCGCGCGGGTGACCGCGTTGAACGCGCGTTTGGCGGCATTCTGGCGAACGCGTTTGCGGGCGAGGGCGTGGCTGCCTCCCCGCTGCTCTATTGGGACAGCGACAGTCTGGCGGCGGGCAGGCGTACCGATCCCGTCGTCAAGCCCGACTGGGACAGCTTGTTGCTGGAAGAACTGGATCTGCTCGGAAGTGCGGCGCTGGTGCGGATCGATGCGGCGCAGGCGGTGCTGGCATCCCCGACTCTGGCCGGAGCGCAGGCCGATGGTGGCGGCGTCGTTGCGCTGCAACTGGCGCTGGTGCAGCGCCTTGGCGCGCTGACACCTGTACATCTCCCATTGATCCTGACCCATCTCGCAGAAGGTCGACCACTGGTCGATGAGCGCGTGCGCCAGCAATTGTTGACGGACTTCGGGCTGCGGTGTCCGGCCACGCCTGACAGTCCCTGGCCGAGCGTGAGCGTGATCGTGCCAACGCGCGATCAGGCGGGCATCCTGCAGGCGTGTCTGGATGGCATAAGCCGCCTCGACTATCCTGCCGAGGTCGAGGTGCTGGTGCTCGACAATGACAGCGTCGAGCCCGAAACCCACGCCCTGTTTGCCGAACTGGTGCGCGGTGGGCGGGCGCGGGTGGTGCCTTGTCCGGGGGAGTTCAACTTTGCCGCGCTGACCAATCTGGGCGTGCATATGGCGCGGGGGCGGCTGGTCTGCCTGCTCAACAACGACGTCGAACCGCTTGATGGCAGTTGGCTGCGCAGCATGGTGCGCGAGGCTGTCGCGCCGGGGATCGGCGCGGTCGGGGCGCGGCTGCTTTACCCCGATGGCACGATCCAGCACGTCGGGATCGCCATCGGCCTTGGCGGTTCGGCCGGGCACGTCCAGAAGGGCGTGCACCCCGACGAACCCGAGCTGGCGAACTGGCACGCGGCAAGGCGGCGGGTTTCTGCGGTGACTGCGGCCTGCCTAGTGGTGGAGCGGGAGAAGTATCTTGCGGCAGGCGGCATGGATGAAGAGAGCTTTTCTGTCGATTTCAACGATGTCGATCTTTGCCTGCGGTTGCAGCAGGTGGGGCTGATCAACCTTGTCGTGCCTGCCGCCACGCTGATCCATCATGAATCAAAGACACGCGGCATCGCGCGAAATGCCACGCAGCAGGCGCGGTTCGATCGCGAAACGGCAACCTTGCGCGCGCGGTGGGGGACCGTGGGATACCGCGATCCGTGGTTCAGCCCGCTGTTCCGTTGGCAAAGCGAGCAATGCCAGATGGCTTTTTGAGCACCGTCATCGTGAGCGATGAACGTCTGCATCTGCCCGAGGTCACGCTGGTTGCCGTCACCAGCGTGGCGATCGAGGCCACCGCGCATGCCATGCACCGCTCGCTCGAAAGGGTGCGGTTCGGCGCTGCGGTATGGTGCAGCGATAAGCCGCCACCTGCGGTAATCGCCGATGCAGTCGCCTGGCACGCGATCGCGCCACTTACCACGCGCGACGCATACTCCCGGTTCATGTTGTCCGAACTGGCCGACCACGTGTCCACAAGCCACGCCCTGTCGGTACAATGGGACGGCTATGTACTCGATCCGGCTGCATGGGAGCCGTCGTTTCTCGATCATGACTACATCGGCGCTGTCTGGCCGCATTTCGACGACGATTGCCGAGTCGGGAACGGCGGATTTTCGTTGCGCTCTCGCCGGTTGCTCGATGTGTGCCGGGCTTTGCCGGAAAGGTTCGCCGACTCCGGCGCGACCGAAGACAAACTCATCTGCCGCACCGCCCGCAGCTGGCTGGAAGCCGCCCATGGCATCCGCTTTGCGCCCGAGGCGCTGGCCCGCCGCTTTGCCTTCGAGCGCGAACCGAAGACAGGCTCTCCCTTCGGCTTCCATGGCGTGTTCAATCTGGTCGACCTGATCGATGGTGCAGCATCCGCGCGCTTGCTGGCCGGCATCGAACCCCGGATTCTGGCGAAAAGCGAACACCGCGAACTGCTGCGCTGGGCCTTTGCGCGTCGCGAATGGCAGGTGGCGCGGGTGATCTTGCTGCGGATGCTGCGGCGCAAGACGGCTCGTCGCACGTAACGGTCGGACTGCCGTCAGTCCCTAAGTAGTTCGGCTTAACAATTGGCAATCTGGTGGCATCTGTGGTTGCAAGCGTGCTGATGGTGGTTAAAAACCGGCTCGTCTGATACTTCGCATCTGCGAAATATCTTGCAAGGAGGCTTCGCTTGATCGACCGGTTGGCTCACGATGCGGATCTTGCCGTGCAGCCGGTTCTGGAACGCGGACGGGCGGTCATTCGGGCCGAAGCTGCGGCGCTTGGCCTGCTTGAGCAAAGCCTGAACGCGCACTTCGTCGATGCCTGCCACGCCATTGCCCGATTGCGGCGGCAACTTGTCATCACCGGCATGGGCAAGTCCGGCCACATCGCGCGCAAGCTGGCTGCCACCTTCGCTGCTACCGGCACCCCGGCCATTCACGTCCACCCGGGTGAGGCCGCGCACGGCGATCTGGGAATGCTGGTCGAAGGGGACGTGCTGCTGGCGCTGTCCAATTCGGGCAACACGGCGGAGTTGCGCGCGGTACTCGAATACACCCGCAAGCGCGGCATTCCCATCATCGGCATGGCCGCACAGCGCGAATCGCACCTTATCCGCTATGCCGACATTCCGCTGATCCTGCCGCAAGTGCCGGAAGCCTGCGCCACCAGCGGCGCGCCAACCACGTCAACCACCATGCAACTGGCGCTGGGCGATGCGCTGGCGATGACCGTCATGGATCTTCGCGGCGTGTCGCGCCAGCGGCTGCAGGCGCTTCACCCGGCCGGTAGCATCGGCCTTGCGCTCACCCCTTTGGCCGAGGTGATGCATGCCGCCGAGCGCTTGCCGCTCGTACCGATCGATGCCGACATGTGTGAGGCGGTGGCGGTGATGACCCGGGGCTGCTTTGGGTTGGTCGGGGTTACCGATCCGGGCGGAGGGCTGGTCGGCGTGATCACCGACGGCGATCTGCGGCGCCATTTTGCGGTGCTTCAATCCGCCCGCGCGGGTGAAGTCATGACCCGGATGCCCAAGGTCTTGCCGGCGGACATGACCGCTGGCGAAGCGTTGATGTTCCTGAACGACAACCAGATCACGGCCGCCTTCGTCATGGTGGAGCCGAACGATGGTGCCGCGGGAAGGCCGGCGGGGATCATTCATATCCACGACCTTTTGCGGTTCGGTCTGGCCTGATTGTGCGATGGCGCACAGTGGGCAAAGCGCAAAGGCCTGTATCGGTTCGGCCCTGTGATTGATCAATGAACCACGATTTCGCCATTCTGATCCCGGCGCGCCATGCCTCGCAGCGCTTTCCGGGCAAGCCGCTTGCGCCCTTGCGCGGCGCGGACGGAACTGCGCGCCCGCTTATCGAGCGCAGTTGGATGGCCGCCTGCGCCATCGCCGATCGGGCAAAAGTCTGGGTGGCGACCGATGATGACCGTATCGCCGATGCGGTTCACGGGTTCGGCGGGCAGGTGGTGATGACGCCGGCCGCGTGCCGCAATGGCACCGAGCGGTGCGCGGCGGCGATCGACTCGCTCGGGCCGGTCGCGCCGATCGTCGTCAACTTGCAGGGCGATGCGCCGCTGACGCCCGATTTCGTGGTCCGCGATCTTGTCGCAGCGCTGGCGGCCGACGCCGAGGCCGTGATGACGACACCGGCGGTGCGCTGTTCACCCTCGCTCTATGCCCACCTTGTCGGCGATCAGGCGGTCGGACGGGTCGGCGGGACGACCGTGGTGTTCAACGCGCAGCGCCGGGCGCTGTACTTTTCCAAGCGGGTCGTGCCGCATGTCGCGCCCGAGCGCCCGGATGGCCATGCGCACGTGCACCTTCACCTCGGCGTCTATGCCTATCGACCGGCGGCGCTGGCGGCCTATGTCGCGACGCCGCCTTCGCCGCTTGAGGAGTTGGAGGGTCTGGAGCAGTTGCGCTTCCTCGAAACCGGGCAGCCGATCCGCGTGGTCGAATTCGCTCCGCTGGATTGGGACTGCATCGAATTGAACAATCCGCAAGATATTCCCGCGATCGAAGCGGTCTTGCGCCAGCGCGGTATCCGCTGATGACGGCAAGCTCGATCAGCCTGACCGATGCGGTCACTTTCGCCAACGATCGGCCGTTCGTGCTGATCGGCGGGATCAACGTGATCGAAAGCCGCGATTTGCTGCTGCAAGCGGCCGAACATTTCGTCGGCGTGACCCGGGCATTGGGCGTGCCGTTCGTGTTCAAGGCCAGCTTCGACAAGGCCAATCGCAGTTCGATCCGCTCGTTTCGCGGGCCCGGGCTGGAACACGGGCTGGCTTTGCTGGCCGAAGTGAAGGATCGCTTCGGGGTGCCGGTGCTGACCGATGTGCACGAGCCTTATCAGGCCGCGGCCGTGGCCGAAGTGGCCGATATCCTGCAATTGCCCGCATTCCTTGCGCGACAGACCGATCTGGTGGTGGCCATCGCGCGCACAGGCGCGGTGATCAACGTCAAGAAACCGCAGTTCCTTGCGCCCGAGGAAATGCGCCACATCCTGATCAAATGCGCCGAAGCGGGCAACCAGCGGGTACTGCTGTGCGAACGCGGCAGCAGTTTCGGGTACAACAATCTGGTGGTCGACATGCTGGGGATCGACCTGATGAAACCGATGGCGCCGGTCGTGTTCGACGTGACCCATGCCCTGCAAAAACCGGGCGGGCGCAGCGACAGTGCCGATGGGCGCGGCAAGCAGGCTTCTGCGCTGGCGCGTGCCGGGATCGCGGTCGGCATCGCGGGTCTGTTTGTCGAGGCGCACCCCGATCCGGCCAGCGCCTTGTGCGATGGGCCAAGCGCGCTGCCGTTGGCCGAGCTTGAGCCGTTTCTGCGCCAGCTCGTGGCGATCGATGCCGTGGTCAAGGGGTATCCCACGCCCGATCCGGTCACGGGCTGAGCCGCGCGTGCCAGCCGATTTTCTGCGTATTCCGCCTTTCCCGGGGCACCGGGCAAAGGCGATCAGCCGGGATGGAAACGCCACGCTTGATGCAGGGGCTGTCGCAGCGCTGGTTGCGGCGCGGGTCGGTGGCACCTTCTGGGGCGCGCAGCCACCGCTCGACCCGGCCGAAGGCGTGCTGCTGGCGCCCGATGACAAGGCGCAACTGGCGGAAATGCTCGAGGCGCTCGGCAACCGTCCGGCGGTGCTGTACGGACCGGTGGGGCTGGCGGCGCCGGATCTTTATCGCTGCATCGCCTATACTTGCGATCCCTGGTGGCTGGCGCGTCATACAGGCGAGGTCTGGGCCGGGGCCGGGCAGGAACTGGCGCTGGTGGCCGGGTTGTGCGGTACGGCCTTGCGGGTGTTCGGCGATGGCCCCTTCGTTGCCAGCGCCACCGATGCGGTGGGGCTGACCGCCCGCACGCTGGCGCAACGCGAGTGGGTCGATCCGTTCACCGATGAGCCGTCCGATCTGGCACGGACCGTCGCCTTGCTTGCCGATTGGCGACGCCTGATCGACAGCAACCGCGATGTCGCGGCGGTGTTCGGCGTGGCCCGCTGGAAACGCGTGACGTGCGATCCGTTGCTGTGGGACGGCAGCGGCGCGGTTCGCCATGCCCGGCAGGTGCCGGCCGGTTTGCGACCTGATCAGCAGGTGCTGGCATGGCGATCGCGCACCAGTCCGGCAGTGCTCGATGATCTGACCCGACGCGGGGTGGCGATTGCCGAGGTCGAGGATGGCTTCATCCGGTCATCGGGGTTGGGGGCCGACTGCGTACCGCCACTGTCGATCATCGCCGACCGGTCGGGCATCTATTTCGACGCGAGCGGGCCAAGCGATCTCGAAAGCATTCTGGAGTCGACGGAAGTTTCGCCCGCGACGCGCGAACGTGCGGCGGCATTGCGCGAGGCGATCGTGCGTGGCGCCGTCAGCAAGTATGGGCAGGGCGGCGCCAGTACAGGACGGGCAAGAGATGGCCGTCGTCATGTGCTGGTAACCGGGCAAGTCGAGGATGATCGCTCGATCCTGACCGGAGGGGCCGGTATGTCCAATCTGGAGTTGCTTGAGCGGGCACGCGCCATTGAGGGCGATGCCTGGATCATCTACAAGCCGCATCCGGATGTCGAGGCTGGTCACCGCAAAGGGCAGGTAGCAATCGGTGACGTCATGCGTCTGGCTGATGAAATCGCACAGGAAGCCCCGATTCTGCCGCTCATCAATTCGGTCGACGCGTTGCACGTCATTACATCGCTCGCCGGGTTCGAGGCTTTGCTGCGGGGCAAGGATGTGACCACGCACGGCACACCGTTCTATGCGGGCTGGGGGCTGACCCGCGATCTTGCCCCGGTGCCCGCGCGCCGTTCCCGCCGGCGTTCGCTGGATGAATTGGTGGCCGCCACGCTGCTCGCTTACCCGCGCTATGTCGATCCGCTTACCCGCTTGCCGTGTGGGCCGGAACTGCTGGTGCGGCGCATGGCGGCGGGGCAGGCGCATGTGGCCTCACCATTGATCGCGTTGCGCCGCTGGCAGGGGTGGCTAAACCGAACGATGCAGGCAGTGTCAGGAGGGGAGCGATGAACGCGATTACTCCGATCCGGCGGGAATTTCTGTTCCTGCAAGGGCCGCCGGGGCCGTTCTTCCGCTTGCTGGCAGATGCGCTGCGTGAGCACGGGCTGGGGGTTCACCGCATCAATCTATCCGGGGGGGACCGGTATGATTGGCCGCATGGCTCGACCGACTATCGCGGAACGCAGCGCGGCTGGCCGATGGCATTCGACCGGTTCGTACGCTCCAATGGCATAACCGATCTGGTGGTCTATGGCGATTGCCGCCCCATGCACAAAGTTGCGCTGCGCATGGCGCAGTTGCGCGGCATCCATATCCACGTGTTCGAGGAAGGGTATATCCGTCCCGACTGGATGACGCTGGAACGCGACGGGGTGAACGGCCATTCGCCCTTGCCGCGCGACCCTTCGCTGATCGAGGCCGCCGCGCGCTGGTTGCCGCCGATTCCCGATCTGCCGCCGATCACGTCGGCCTTCAAGCGGCGCGCGCGGGACAGTTACTGGCATTATCACCACGTGGTGACGGGCAAGCTGCGGTTTCCGTTCTATACCAGCCACCGTCAGGGCTCGATCACCATGGACGGCATCCGCTGGCTGATGAAGTTCGCGCGCAGAAAGCGCCGCGCCCGGCAGGCCGAAGCCACGCTGGCGCAGATCGCAGGGCGCAAGTTCTTCCTGTTTCCGCTGCAATTGACCGGCGACTATCAGATCCGCGCGCATTCACCGTTCGGCTCGATGCCGGTCGCGGTGGATTATGTGCTGGAAAGCTTTGCCGCGTTCGCGCCGGCCGACACCTTGTTGCTGGTCAAGGAACACCCGCTGGATAGCGGCAAGCGCAATTGGCGCGCCTATCTTGAGCGTCGTTGCGCCCGGTTGGGCGTGTGCGACCGGGTGCTGCACCTTGATGGTGGCGATCTGCAATCGCTGTCCAAGACCGCACAAGGCATGGTCTGCGTCAACAGCACCTCGGGCACGCTCGCGCTGGAGGCCGGACTGCCGGTGGCGGTGCTGGGCGATGCGGTTTATGACCTGCCGGGCGTGACCCATCAGGGCGGACTGGATCTTTTCTGGACCGCGCCCGAAGTTCCCGACCGCAAGCTTTATGCCGCGTTCAAGAAAGTGCTCCACGCAAGTTGTCTGGTGCGTGGCGGGCTCGCCAGCGCATCGGGCGTCAGAATTCTGGTCCGTAACAGTGTCGAGCGGCTGCTCGCCGATCCCGAGACCGCGGTCCGGGACATGCGCAAGGTGCCGGTCCGCCGTGCCGCCCGTCAGGCCGAGGGCACCAGCCCGGCATCTGCCAGATAGCCGCGCGCGCGCAGCGTTCTGAACAGCAGGTTGATCGCCGGGTTCGACCAGCCGCAGTTGGTGGCAAAGTCACGCTGCAGCGTATCATGGTGCAACTGGTGCGCGGCAGGCGTCATCAACAGGCCCGCCCATCGCAGCGCGGTTATGAACCATGGGTTCTGCGCCCGGTGCAGCGAGCCGTGGAAGTATTGGGCAAAGCCGCCGCCGATCAGGAACGTGACCAGGCCCGCCATGATCCAGCCCGGTACCGGCAGCAGCGCCTGCGCCACGTTGCCGACCAGCGACAACGGCAGCGCAGCGACAATCACGGTCGATCCGATCAGCCGCCAGACCGGCCTGCGCCCCAACGCATCCGGGCGCGGGTGATGGTTCTTGAAGTCATAGGAAATCCGCTCGAACGGGCCGATCGTGGCCATGCGTTCGCGCAGCAGCGCCTGATAGTGGTCGGATTCGCGCGATCCTTCGTAAAAGAACAGGTCGTTCAGCCGCTTGCCCGGGGTGCAGGGGCGATAGTCCATCAGCATGTGGATCAGCCCGGACAGCAAGTCCGCCAGATACCAGCCGATCAGCGCCGCCGGGATGGCGAGCCATTGCGGACTGCGCAAGGCCGCCGACAGATTCACCAGCAGCGAAACCGTGAAAACCGCCAGAATCAGGTGTTGGCGCGCCTTTGCCGCAATCACTGGACTTCAAGCTCCGGGTTCGGTGTGCTGTTCGCGCTGTGCGCCGCGATGTTGCGCTGCGGTGATGGCTTGTCAAGCTGACCAGCCGCGCGCTAGGGCACGTTTCCTGCTGATTTGGACGGATCTCCCTTGCTCGCACGCTCAGTCGACCGTCCGTTCCTGTTCGATGCCAGCCGGCTGGTGTGGCGGGTGTGGACGGGCAGGCTGCCGACCGGGATCGACCGGGTGTGCCTTGCCTACATGGATCACTTCGGTTCGCGGTCACGCGCAGTGCTGCTGCGCAAGGGCTTGCGCGTCGTGCTGTCGCCTGCGCGCAGCGATGCGCTCTATGCGTTGCTGCGCCGGGGCGGACCGACCTTCCGGCGGGAACTGGTCCGGTTGCTGGCGGGCGCGGCGCTCGACCGGCCCCAACGTGGTCTGGCGGGGCTGATCTATCTCAACGTCGGCCACACCGGGCTTGATGCGGCTGGCCTGCCGCAGTGGTTGGCGCGCAAACGGCTGCGCCCGGTCTTCCTGATCCACGATCTCATCCCGCTGACGCATCCGCAATTCTGCCGCGAAGGCGAAGCGGACCGGCATCGCCAGCGCATGGCTCAGGCGCTGGCCAGTGCGCATGGGGTGATCGGGAATACCCAGGCGACTCTCGACGAACTTGCGACGTTTGCCAATGCGTTGGGGATGCCGGTGCCGCCCGGTCTGGTGGCCTGGCTGGGAACCGATCTGCCGGTCACGCAGCCCCGACCCGCCGCTCGGACGCGCCCGTATTTCCTGATGACCGGCACGATCGAGGCGCGCAAGAACCACGCGTTGCTGCTGGATGTGTGGCAAGCGCTGCTGGCCCGCCTGGGTGACGCCGCGCCGGACCTGGTGCTGGTGGGACAGCGCGGCTGGCGGGCTGATGCGGTGTTCGAACGGCTTGATGGGCAGGGCCCCTTGCGCGACCGGGTGCACGAGTTGGGCCGGTGCGACGATGCGACGCTGCTCGGCCTGATCGAGGGCGCACGCGCGGTACTGATGCCCAGCTTCACCGAAGGCTTCGGCATCCCGGTGATCGAGGCACTGCAGCAAGGGGTGCCGGTGGTGGCCAGCGATCTGGCGGTCTATCGCGAGATTGCCGGTGATGTGCCGATCTTCCTCGATCCGCACGACGTGGCGGGCTGGACCGCTGCGCTTGAGATGCTGTTGACCGATGGACCGGAAACCATGCAGCGTCGTGCTGGGGCAACGGCCTGGCGCGGGCCGACGTGGAACGACCATTTCGCCCGCGTCGAACCTTGGCTAGCGGAACTGGGGCTAGTGGAACTGGGGCTAGCGGAACTGGGGCTAGTGGAACCGGGGCTGGCGGAACTGGGGCTGGCGCAATCGGTCGCCACGCCGGATTGAGCGGTAAGGCCCGATCGGGACCATCGCGCGGCCCACTGGCGGTCCATGATCATCTTCGATACGCTGCCGGGACATGCTGATGCCAATGATCATATCCCCGTCCGCTCCGCGCCCGGTCGGCAAGCGTTTCGGCAAAATCGCAAGCTGCGCTGCGGTCGGCCTGTTCCTGCTCGCCAGCGCGACGCAAGTGGCAGCGGCACCCAAGGCGCCGATGCCGGGCTGGCCATCCCAATTGCGGCAGGATCTTGCCCGGCTGGGCCAGATGGAATGGCGCTTGCGTGCGGCTGCGGGTGATCGCTGCCCGGCGATGGCCGCAGACGTCGGGGTGACGTTCGACGACCGGCGTGCCTATCCCAAGGCGGTCTGGCCGGAACTTGCTGCGGCTGTAGGCCTTGGCAGCGCCCCGGTCATCGCCGCCGTGGCTACCGGCAGCCCGGCCGAGCGGGCGGATGTGCGGCCGGGTGACGAGGTCGTGGCCATCGCCGGGCGGCCTGTCGAAACGATCATTGCAGCCGCGTATGACGATGCGCTTGCGGCCGATACGCTGGCCGATTTCGTCGCCGGGCAGAAGCCGGATCAGCCGATGACGATCGCGCTACGCCGGGGCGGTCAGGCGCTGACCATCACGCTTGTTCCGGTCCATCATTGTTCGGCGCGCTTCGTTCTGGTGGCCAACGATGCCATCGAAGCGCACAGCGATGGCCACAATGTCGCGGTTTCGACGGGATTGATGGACTTTACCGCAAGCGATGATGAGCTGGCGTTGCTGGCGGGACACGAACTCGGCCACGTCCTGCATGGCGATCTCAAAGCGCGCGACTTGGCCCAGCGGCGCGACATGGAGGATGCGGCCGATCTGGCCGGTGCCCAGTTGCTGCGCTGCGCAGGCTACGACACCAACAAGGCGGCGGATTTCTTCGACCGCTATGCCCGGCGCGAAGTGCTGGGGTTTCTGCGCCTTCCCACCCATCGCTCGCCAAAGGCGCGCGCCGAGCGTGTCCGCTCTGCCGGTCCGGGTGACTTTTGCCAGTTGCCGGTCAAATAGGCCGCGAGAGCCGAGTGATCGGCCAATCTGTCCGGTAAAACCGGTCAGAACGCCCGATCGTGCACGACCACGCGCAGGGTGTTGATGATGATCAGCACATCGCGCCAGATCGTCCAACCGTCCAGATATTCGAGATCGGCCTGAAGACGCAGGGCCAGATCCGATTCGCTGTCGGTCGCGCCGCGCAAGCCGCGGACCTGGGCAAGACCGGTCAGACCCGGCTTGAGCGAGTGGCGCAGCCAGTAGCGGTTGTCGACTTCCCAAAACAGCTTTTCTCCCGCCAGCGAGCCGATGGCGTGCGGGCGAGGGCCGACGATGCTCATTTCGCCGCGCAGCACGTTGAACAGCTGCGGCAGTTCGTCGATGCTGGTCGACCGGATGAAGCGTCCGATCCGGGTAATGCGGTCATCGTCCTTGGCCGCCGACCGCGCTCCGGTCGAATCAAGCTGGGCCACCCGCATCGAGCGGAATTTGAAGATCGGAAAGAAGCGGTTGCCGCGCCCGGTGCGCTGCTGGACGAAGAACACCGGTCCGCCGTCCTCAAGCTTGATCAGGACCGCAACGGTGGCCAGCAGCGGCGCAAGGAACAGCACCGCGCTTCCGGCAAGGGTGATGTCGAGCAGGCGCTTGGCCGCACGGGCGCGCGAGCCGAGCGGGCCGCTGGCCACCACCAGCGCGCCATAGCCATGTTCGCGCCGCGCCCCAAGCACGCCCAGCCGGGCCACTTCGGTGTCGACGATCTCGCCAAGGATGTTGGCGCTCTTCAGCACGAGGGCCCATGCCGCGCGCCGTTCGGGCGGGCAGGTGACCAGCACCCGGTCCATGTTCGTCATGTACAGGCCGATGCGGTCCATCATGTGCGGGTTGGACAAATCCGGCGTAAGATGATGTTCGGCGGCATTGATCTGATAGGCGTTGGGCGCCTGCACCGCGCTGCCGCCATCATCGATCACCAGCAGGTTCACCCCGGATCGGCCGCAACGCGCCTGGATCAGCGGCCTGAACAGCGAGCGCACCGCCATCAGGATCATCAGACACAGCAGCAGCGAAACCAGCGTGGATGATCGCGAATAGTCCTCGGTCCGCTTGGTGACGAAGCCGATGTAGAGCAGCACGGTTTCTGCCGCGACGAGTGCGCCAGCCGCGCGCAACCGGGCAAGGTTCGGCCGCAGCAAGGCACCCAGATTGTAGACCTGCAGGCTGAGGGCTGCCGTCCAGTAGACCGGGACCAGCAATTGCGCGTGCAGCATCGAGTGCTGCTGGGTGAACGCGCTGTCGAAAATCGCTCCGCCCAGCGCGGCGGCAAGGACGATCGCTGCGGCATCGGCCAGCATGAGAGCAAGATAGATCTGCAGACGGCGCAGTTCGAGCGGCGGGGCCAGCGGCAAAGTGACCCGCTTGCGTTGCATTGAACGATCGATATCCCCGAGGGGAATGTGCTTCGTCATGACTCGCCTTGCCCCATGCGGTTGCGCACCGCTCATCACATCATGCACGGTTCCGTCGTGTCGGTTCGACTGACGGCTTTATTGTGAGACCTGAGTCTCGACGGCCTCACTATGCTGCACTGCGCAAAATTACTAAGCCTAAGAGCCCGAGCGAAAAGTGGTTGAGCGATATCAGTAGGTTGTGATTCAGCGTCGTTGTCGAGACGATGGAGGAAGCACATGCCCTGGACTGATACCGCTCGCCGCAAGCATATGCGGGAAGGTGCGGG
>NZ_JAIZDA010000022.1 GCF_020404405.1 Novosphingobium sp. FKTRR1
CCCGCACCTTCCCGCATATGCTTGCGGCGAGCGGTATCAGTCCAGGGCATGTGCTTCCTCCATCGTCTCGACAACGACGCTGAATCACAACCTACTGATATCGCTCAACCACTTTTCGCTCGGGCTCTAAGGCGATTGCCGCAATACCGCCGCAAAGTTGCGCTTTAACAGTCATCAACGCGCCGCCATCGGCTGTGCGCCTTTGATCAAGGATCCGACTCGTGTCGCAAACCGCCGCCGATAATGCCAAGCTGCCGTTCTGGAAGCGCAGCCACTATCTTGACCGCATGACCCTGCGCGAACTGACGGTCGCCTATTTCCAGCACTACACGATCGTGGCCTATCTTGCGATCACGGCGGTCAGCGTGGGCGTATTCGCGTTCCATCCTGCGGGCCTGATCCCCACGCTCGGGTCGATCGTGGTGGCCTTGCTGGTCTATCCGCTGGTCTGGCACCTGCTGCACCAATATGTGCTGCACAGCCGGTGGATGTGGAAGTGGAAGATGCTCTCGCCGACGTGGAAGCGCATCCACTATGATCACCATCAGGATCCCAACAACCTCAACGTGCTGTTCGGCGCACTGCATACAACGGTGCCGACCGTGGCGCTGGCGACGATCCCGGTCGGCTGGCTGATCGGCGGGATCGGCGGGGCCGCCGCAGCCTTTGCCACCGGCATCCTGACCACCTGCTATTACGAATTCATGCACTGCATCCAGCATCTGGCGTTCAAGCCGCGCTGGAAGTGGGTGCAATTCATGAAGCAGCGCCATAACGAGCATCATTACTTCGACGAGGACGGCAACTTCGGCATCACCAACTATTTCTGGGACCGTGTGCTGGGCACGTTCTATGAAAAGAAGGATCGTCCGCACCGCTCGCCCACCGTGTTCAACCTTGGCTATACCGAGGAAGTGGCGGTGAAATATCCGTGGGTGAAGGCGCTTTCAGGCGGTATCGCCTCTGGACACCCGCGCCGCCGCGTGCTGGGCAAGGAAGCGAACGAGCAGGACAGCAAGGCTGCCTGACGCACGCCCCCGCGGGGTGGGCGTCGGTGCCGGCCTCCGGGGAGCAGACCAGACCAATGACCGCAATCTCGATTACTCCGGTGGTGACCAAGGCCGACCGCGCCGCTTTCGTGGATCTGGCCTATCGCCTCAACGCTGCCGATCCGGCCTGGGTTCCGCCACTGCGGATGGAGGCCATGGAACTGGTCACGCCGGGCAAGAACCCGTTCTTCGAACACGCCGACGTGCAGCTTTTTCTTGCCCGCCGGGACGGCAAAGTGGTCGGACGGATTTCGGCGCATATCGATCACCTTGCCGTTGCCATGGACCCGGTGCAGGGCATGGGACCGGGCACCGGCAACTGGGGCCTGCTTGAGGCTGAGGATCAGGCGACTGCCACTGCCTTGATCGCCCGTGCCGAGGATTGGCTGCGCGAAAAGGGCATGAACCGCGTGCTGGCCCCGCTGTCGATGTCGATCTGGGAAGAGCCGGGGCAACTGACCAAGGGCTTCGACCACGCACCCACGGTGATGATGGGCCACCAGCCCGAACGCTACAACACCTGGATCAAGGCGCTTGGCTATCTGCCGGCCAAGACGCTCAAGACCTTTGAACTGGACATTACCAAGCCGTTTCCGCCGCTGATCCAGCGCATCGTGGCTTCGGGCGAGAAGAACCAGCGCATCCGCATCCGCAATGTCGACCGCAGCAAGTTCGCCAGCGAAGCGGCGCTGATCCTCGACATTCTCAACGATGCGTGGTCGGACAACTGGGGTTTCGTGCCCTTCACCGACACCGAAATCGGCTACGCCGGCAAGAAGTTCAAGCCGATCGTGCGCGAAGACCTGATCATGGTGGCCGAATACGACGGCGAGCCGGTGGCCTTCATGATGACGCTGCCCGACCTCAACGAAGCGATCAAGCCGATGGGCGGCAAGCTGTTCCCGTTCAACTGGATCAAGCTGCTGCGCTGGCTCAACAAGCCGCGCGTGCGCACCATGCGCGTGCCCTTGATGGGCGTGCGCAAGAAGCTGCAGTCGTCGCGCCTTGCCAGCCAGTTGGCCTTCATGATGATCGAATACATCCGCCGCAATTCGGTGGAGCGCTATGGCGCCACCCGCGGCGAAATCGGCTGGATCCTTGAGGACAATCAGGGGATGGTCGCCATCGCCGATGCCATCGACAGCCACGTCAACAAGGAATACGAGATCTACCAGAAGGGGTTGTAAGACCGGAGGCAATGTCGGGTCCGAGCGAACCGGCATCAATTCGGCGCGCACGGCCACGGTTTCGCAACTCTTGCTTTCCGATCAGGGCAGGCAAGGCCTTGATCGCACAGGCATGAAGGCGCAAGACTGAGCAGGTCATGGCCAGCCTTCCGGACCCGTCCGCCCCTCCGATCACCGCCGATCCCGCAGCCCTTGCGGCAGAGGACAACCGCACGCGCACCCAGTCGGCGATCGTGCTGTTGCTGATGCTGGGGCTGTTCCTTGCGCTGCCCTTCGTGCTGTCGATCGGTGCGGTAGTGTTCCTGCCGCCGGTGACGGCCTTGATCTTTTCCATCGTGCTCTCGCCTCTGGCGGATCGGCTGGTGCGGATCGGCGTGCCCAACATGCTTGCCTCGGCATTGTCGCTGCTGCTCATGCTGGCGATCGTGGTGGTGGTGCTGGCGGTGATTCTGGCGCCCGCATTCGACATGGTCGATCAGGTTCCCGCCATGGCGCGCGAGGTGGCACGGCGCTTTGCCGAAGTGCGCAACCAGATGGACTGGCTGACCGATTTCAACCGGCAGTTGGGACGGCTGGTCGGCCATCCCACGCGCGAGGTGTCGCTGGCTTCGCCCTCGGTGATCGAACAACTGGCCTTTGCCACGCCCAGCGTGGTGCTCGAAACGCTGCTGACGATCCTGATGACGTTCTTCATGATCGAGGCGCGGGTGCGGATGCGCCGCCGCCTGCTGGTGCAGCACGCCAGTTCGACCGCCTCGGTACGCATCGCGCGGGTCTTGCGCGATGTGCAGGATCGGGTGGCCAGCTACATCCTGACGGTCGCGCAGATCAATCTTGCGGTCGGCGCGATCGTGGCCGGAGGCGCTTATGGCTGGGGCATGGCCGCGCCGGTGATGTGGGGCGGGCTGGCCTTCGTGCTCAATTTCCTGCCCTATCTGGGCCCGCTGGTGATGGTGTCGCTGCTGGCGCTGGTCGGATTGGGCTCGGCCAGCACGGTGCCGCTGGGGCTGGTGCCGCCGCTGGCATTTCTAGCGCTTCACGCGTTGGAAGCCAACGTCGTGACACCGGCGATTCTGGGCGCGCGGTTCACGCTCAACCCGGTGTCGATCCTGATCGCGTTCGGCTATTTCACATGGATCTGGGGCCCGCTCGGGGCGATCCTGTCGGTGCCGATCCTGCTGACGATATCGGCGTTCATCGACCACCTCGGCCGCCCGAACATCGTCGGTTTCCTGTTCGGTGAACCGTTGTTCGAGCCCGGTCGACTGGCGCATGTGTCGATCTCGGACACGCCGACCGACGAAGCTGAAACCGGCCTGATGCTCTGAAACATATACTCCGGCGCTGCCCGATGCAGCGCCGGAGCGATGTCATGCCGTTACCGGCAGGCCAATCAGGCCGGATACGTCCACAGCGTGCCGCGCGCGAAGTTCTCGGCGGCAAAGCCCCAGTTGAGGTGCTTTTCGGTCACGGCCTTCAGGTAGGCCGGGCGCAGGTTCTTGTGGTCGAGGTAATAGGCATGCTCCCACAGGTCGATGACCAGCAGCGGGTTGCCCGACAGATCGGCATAGGAAGCCGCGTCGTGCGTCTGTTCGACGCTGAGCTTGCCGTCCTTGGCCACCAGCCACACCCAGCCCGACGCGAAGTGTGCAGCGCCTTGCGCGGCCAGTTCGGTCAGCAGACCGGCGAGCGAACCGAACGAGGTGTCGATCGCGGCGGCCAGATCGCCTTCGGGGGTCTGGGCTTCAGCGCTCAGGCTGTGCCAGTAGAAACCGTGGTTCCACGTCTGCGCGCTGTTGTTGAACAGGCCCTTGTTGCCCTGTGCGATGGCGGCGGCAACGATGTCTTCCAGCGGCTTGCCGGCAAGATCGGTGCCTTCGACCGCGGTGTTGGTGCGATCGACGTAAGTCTGATGGTGCTTGCCATGATGGGTCTGCAGCGTGGTGGCCGAAATCGTCGGCTCCAGCGCGGTATCGGCATAAGGCAGCGGGGAAAGGGTGATGGCCATGGGTCGCTCCGGTTGGTTGTAGTTGACGCCTGTGAGCCCTGCGCGAGGCGTGGCTTTCCTTCGACTAGGAAGTTTGCCGGGCAAAGCCAGCAAGTTTTTCTAAAACGACCCGCAAGGACATATGATCATGACAGCTATGCTCGGTCCGGCGCGTGCTCTGCCCGGTCGGTCGCATCGGCGTCAAAGGTCGCCCGATCGACCGCGCACGTGACCGCAACGTCCATCGTCACGTTGCCCAGCGTACGCATCAGGTCGGGCAGAACCTCGACCGCAACGAGCAGCGCCAGCGGCGCCACCGGCACGCCCATCGCCAGCGCGATCGGTCCGACCGAGGCGATGAAACTGATCGTTCCGGGCAGGCTGACCGAACTGAGCGCCACCAGTACGGCCATGATCCCGCCCGAAATCAGCACTTGTGGGGTGAGGTCGACCGCGTACCAGCGCGCGACGTAGACGACGACCGCAAGGTTCATCGCCGGGCTGGTGGCGCGGAACAGCGAAACCGCCAGCGGCAGCACGAATTCGGCAGTGGTCTCGCGCGCCTTCAGGTTCTTGCAGGCGCCGAGCATGGTCGGCAGCGAAGCGAGCGAACTTTGCGTCGACAGGGCGAACGCCTGCACCGGCAGCATCGCGCGGGCAAAGGCGCCCAACCGCTTGCGCGCGCCCACCACCGCGACGGCATAAGCCGCAAGGAACACGACCGAGCCGGTCAGCGTCACCACCACCACGTAATGCGCGAGCGCGCCGATCGCGGCGGGACCGCTCTTGGCGGCCACCGTGAGGCTGAGCGCCAGCACGCCGACCGGCGCCAGCGCCAGCACCCAGCCGATCACCACCAGCATGGCCGAAGCGATCGCGGCAAAAAACGTGGCGAGCAGATCGCGCTGGCTGGCGATCAGTCGCGTGCTGGCGATGGCGAACACCGCCATGAACAGGATCATCGGCAGCATGCGGTCTTTTGCTGCGGCATCGAGCACGTTGGTCGGCACGATCGAGAGCAGGTAATCGGCCAGTCCCGGTACCGGACCGCTTGGTGGCGCTGCCAGACTCGATCTCAGTGCCTCGCCCGCGCTGCCCGGAATCGGCCAGATGTCGAGCAGCAGCGAGGTGATCCCCATCCCGACCACCGCGCCGAACGCCAGCAGCAGGAAGAACGTGGCCACCGCGCGGCGGGCCAGTGCGCCCGCGCTGGCCGTGGCGACGGTCTGGACGATACCGGTAAACAGCAGCGCCGCCACCAGCGGCACGATCGTGGCCTGCAGCGCGCGCAGCCACAGGTCGCCCACCGGACCGCTGATCGCCAATACCGGCGGCAGCGCCTGCGGTGCGTAGAATGCCAGTGCCAACCCGCCCAGCAGTCCGCCGACGAGCGCGGACAGCGTCCAGCCTGCCGGAACCTGCGGGATCGGCGGCAATGTCAATGCTGCGGCGCGGGGCGGCAAATCCGGTGAAGGATTGGTTAGCGGTTGGTTCATGTCTTCGCCAGATTAATGGTCTATGGACGCTTGGCAATCGGTCGTGCGTACATAAGGTGCGCAGGGCCGCATCGGGGCGGCACAGGGGCCGCCAAGGGCTTGGCAAAGGACCGGATTTTTCACGATGGGACGCAAATATTTCGGCACCGACGGGATTCGCGGTCGGACCAATGCAGGCGTGATGACCGCAACCACCGCGATGAAAGTGGGGCAGGCAGCCGGTACGTACTTCCAGCGGGGCGATCATCGCCATCGCGTGGTGATCGGCAAGGACACGCGCCTTTCGGGCTACATGCTTGAAAACGCGATGACCGCCGGGTTCACCAGCGTGGGCATGGACGTGGTGCTGGTCGGTCCGATGCCGACGCCCGCCGTGGCGCTGCTGACGCGCGAGATGCGCGCCGACGTGGGCGTGATGATCTCGGCCAGCCACAACCCCTATGAGGATAACGGCATCAAGCTGTTCGGTCCCGACGGGTTCAAGCTGTCGGACGAGGACGAACTGGCGATCGAGGCGCTGATCGATCAGGAACTGGCGCTTGCCGCGTCCGAGGATGTGGGGCGGGCCCGCCGCATCGAGGACGCGCGCGGCCGTTACATCCACGCGGTCAAGGCCAGCCTGCCGCACAACGTCCGCCTCGACGGGCTGCGCATCGTGGTCGATTGCGCCAATGGTGCGGCCTATCACGTCGCCCCGTCGGCGTTGTGGGAACTGGGCGCAGAGGTCATCGCGATCGGCGTCGAGCCCAACGGCAAGAACATCAACGCCGGGGTCGGCTCGACCCACCTTGACGCGCTCAAGACCAAAGTGCGCGAAGTGCGCGCCGATATCGGCATCGCGCTCGATGGTGATGCCGACCGGCTGATCGTGGTCGATGAACGCAGCCAGACCGTCGACGGCGACCAGATCATGGCGCTGATCGGCAGCCGCATGGCCGACCTTGGCGCGCTGCGTGGCGGTGGGGTGGTCGCCACGGTGATGTCGAACCTGGGGCTGGAACGCTTTCTGGCCGGGCGCGGACTTGAACTGGTGCGCACCGCGGTGGGCGACCGCAACGTGTTGGAACACATGCGCGAACACGGCTACAATGTGGGCGGCGAGCAGTCGGGGCACATGATCCTGATCGACCACGCCACCACCGGCGATGGAACGATCGCCGCGCTGCAAGTGCTGGCCGCGCTCGTCGCCAGCGGCAAACCCGCCAGCGAGACTCTGCACTTGTTCGATCCGGTGCCGCAACTGCTCAAGAACGTACGCTTTGCCGGGGGCAAGCCACTCGAGGCCGAGAGCGTCAAGGCGGTGATCGCCGAAGCCGAAGCGGAACTGGCGGGCAAGGGGCGACTGGTCATCCGTCCGTCGGGCACCGAGCCGGTTATCCGCGTGATGGCCGAAGGCGACGATGCACGACAGGTCGCCGACGTGGTAGAGCGCATTTGCGACGCCGTGCGCCGCGCGGCGTGAGCAGGAGAGAATCGATGCTGGAAATGCGACCCGACTGCGAACGCTGCGGCACCGATCTACCGGCCGAAGCGCCCGGTGCCTTCATCTGTTCGTTCGAATGCACGTTTTGCGCCGAATGCGCCGAAGATCTGGATGACCGCTGCCCCAATTGCAGCGGCGAACTTGTCGATCGGCCGACGCGGGCCAGCGCCGCGCTGGCCAAGCACCCGGCATCAACCGAGCGCAAGTTCCGCCGGGCCTGAGCCGGACAACGCCCCCTCCTGCGCGCAAGAGGGGGCGTCCGGTCATTCTGCGGGTCAGTTGGCCGGGGCGAGCTTGGTGTTGAGCACCCAGCCGACGTTATCGTTTTCATCGGCCACTTCCCACCACAGGCCGTCCTTCTTGCCGGTGGGGTACAGCTTGTCGCCGGGGTTCAGGCTGCGGATCGCCTTGGCCCCTGGCAACGCAGCGGCGCGCATCACGACCGGCGCGATCGCGGCGAATACCTTGGCCGGAGCAGCTTCGGCGGTGCCGGTGGAGCCGACCTCGACCCCGCCAAGCTGGTCGACCAGCTTCCGATAGGCGTCGATGAACGAGAGCGTCACGATGCGGCCGATGTCGGTGTTGTCATAGCCGCCGCCGACCGCGCCCACACCGATCCCGCCGAAAAAGCCGCCACCGCCGCCGAAGCTGATGTCGTTCTTGGCAGCATAACCTTCGACCGTCGCGAGCGTTTCGGTGGTGCGCACGTTGGTGACCGAAAGCACGGTGTTGGCTTCAAGCTTGCGCGACTTGAGCCCGCCGACCAGTCCGCCGAAAGCGCCACCGATCAACCCGCCGATGGCGCCTGCCGCGCCCGACCCTTGCGCATTGCTGTTGGCCGCCTGCACTTCGGCCTGCAGCACGTAGTCGGCGGCCTTGACCTGACCCAATCCAACGTTTGATCCGCGTTGCAGACCCAGCCCGCCGCCGATGTCGCGCTCACGCTGCGCCGCCTGCAGGCCCGTACCGCGATCGACGATGTTGAAGCAGCCCGAGCGCTGGACGATCACCTTGAGCAGCTTTTGCGGCGGGGCAAGGCTGTATTGCGTCCAGCCCGAGGGATCATCGCCATCGACAATCGAGATCGTGCCCAGCTTGCGCACGCAGTGGGGTACGTCGCTGACCGCCTGACGCTGCAGCTTTTCGGCGTTGGAAGGTTTGGCCTGCTGCGGTCCGGCAAGGGCGGCTTCGGGAGCCAGGCTGGCAAGGCAGGCCAGAACGGCTGCGATTGCACCGATATCATGCAAAACCCGCTTCATTACTGTTACCCCCGCCAATGGATTCGTCGCCAATTACTGTGGAACAACCAGAACGCTTATTCAATCCGATATACCTGCCTCAGCAAATAGCGCGCAGTTGACGACGATTTGGCGACATGGCCGCTGATCGAGGGCAAACAAGGGGCAAGGCCCTTGTCAGACCCGCGATAGTTCGGCCAAGGACCGGGGCATGATCACTCCCCCACGCATCCTGTCCATCGCCGGGTCCGATTCCGGCGGCGGGGCCGGCATTCAGGCCGATATCAAGACCATCACCATGCTTGGCGGCTATGCCATGACCGCGATCACCGCGATCACCGCGCAGGACACCACCGGGGTCCATGCGGTTGCGGCGATGGCGGGCGAACTTGTGGCCGCGCAGATCGACGCCTGCATCGGCGATATCGGGGTCGATGCGGTCAAGATCGGCATGCTGGGATCGCCCGAAATCGCCGCCATCGTCGCCGACCGGCTGGAAGGGCTGGGTGTGCCGGTGGTGTTCGATCCGGTGATGATCGCCACCAGCGGTGCGGCGCTGGCCGATGCCGCCACCATCGCCGGGTTCGAACGGCTGATGGCTCTGGCCACGCTGACCACGCCGAACGTTGCCGAACTGGTGGTGCTGGGCGGGGATGAAGCCATGCAGGCGCGCGGCGTTGCCTGGTTGGCCAAGGGCGGCGATGCCGAAGGGCCGGACATTACCGACCGGCTGGCCGTGCCCGGCGAGCCCGTGCGTCAATGGACCGCCCCGCGCATCGTCACGCGCGACACCCATGGCACCGGTTGCACCCTGTCGAGCGCGATCGCCACGCTGCTGGGCATGGGGTTGCCGCTGGATGAAGCGGTGGAGGATGCGCGCGAATTCGTGCGCGCCGCGCTGCTGGCCGCCCCCGGTTTTGGTAAAGGGCACGGACCGCTGGGCCATCACGCGGTGCGGTGAATCAGGTTGCCGCGCCCTCGTTGGCGGACTTGAGATCGTAGAATGCCGCGATGTGCGCCCATGCTTCGTCCGCCGTTTCCACGCGGTGGAAAAGGGTCAGGTCTTCGGCATTGATCATGCCTTCGTCGGCAAGCGCGGCGAAATCGATCACGCGGTCCCAGAATTCGCCGCCGAACAGCAGGATCGGGATCGGCCGCATCTTGCCGGTCTGGACGAGGGTGAGCAGCTCGAAGAATTCATCGAACGTCCCGAACCCGCCGGGAAACACCGCAACTGCCCGCGCGCGCAGCAGGAAGTGCATCTTGCGCAGCGCGAAGTAGTGGAACTGGAACGACAAGTGCGGGGTGACATAGGCGTTGGGCGCGTTTTCATGGCGCAGCGTGATGTTCAGCCCGATCGATTCCGCGCCCGCATCGGCAGCGCCGCGATTGGCCGCCTCCATGATCGACGGGCCGCCGCCCGAGCAGACCACGAAGTGCCGCTTGCCATCCTCGACGATCGCCGCATCGGCGGCAATCTGCGCCAACCGGCGTGCCTGATCATAGTATCGGGCCTTGGCCGCAAGCCGCTCTGCCACGGCGCGTTGCCGGGGGTCGGAGGCTGCGTCGATTCCGGCCTGCGCCTGTTCGGGTGACGGGATGCGCGCCGAGCCATAGACCACCAGCGTCGAGGCGATTGCCGCCTCATCGAGCAGCATTTCGGGCTTGAGCAGTTCCAGTTGGAAGCGCACCGGGCGCAATTCCTCGCGCAGCAAAAAGTCGGTGTCGCGGAACGCCAGCCGATAGGCGGGGTCTTGCTGTTGCGGGCTTTCCTTGGGCTGACTTTCGACAAAGCCCGCTTCCTGTTCGGCCTTGTAGAACCGGCGATGCGTCAGGTCGTGGCCGGATGGCGCGGCATTGGCGGAAGCAGGGGCGGCGGAAGCAGGGGCGGCGGAAGCAGGGGCGGCGGGGGCGGTGGAGGCCGGATCGGCGGGACCGGAGCGTTGGCTGTCATCGTTCATGCGGCGCAACTTCGGCGAGCGGCCATCAAAGTGCAATGGCTGAACGCATTAGGAATTTGGCGTAGGCAATGGGGCAACCGCTTCGGTGATTGCATCGCCAGCGGTAACCGTGATCGGCCGCTGAACTGCGCAATCGCGCGGTTCCCATCCATCGCTTGGTGCCAGATTGGAGCAATCTCCTCGAAATTCCCACTACGCGTTAACCGAATGTCATCCCGTTCCGGTGCTTAAAACGCATTGGCCCGGCCCTGTGCAAGGACTAGGCGAATCACCGGGGCCTCCCCGGTGCAGAGGCACGAAGAAGGACAAGTGCTGGGCATGATCGGGCGCATGAAGTCGCAAACGGTTCAGGCGATGCGGGTGTGGGGCGCGCGGCTGTGGCGCGATACCGCCGGCAACGCGCTGGCCATCGCGGCGTCGACCATCTTCCTGCTGATCGCGCTGACCGGCAGCGGCACCGATCTGACGCGTTCGTACATGACCCGCACCGCGCTGCAGAACGCCTGCGATTCCGGCGTTCTCGCCGGGCGCAAAGCGATGAGCAAGTCGGGCAGCTATTCGACGGCCGAGACCGCCAAAGCCAACAAGATGTTCAACTTCAACTTCAACCCGCTGCCGACCGAGGCCAACAACACGACGTTCGTGACATCGGCCGACACGCAAGGCGCGGTCAACGGCGTGGCGACGACCCAGATGCCGATGGCGGTGATGGGACTGTTCGGGTTCAAGACCGTGACGCTGTCGGTTTCGTGCAGCGCCGAACTGCAGATGGCCAGCGCCGACGTGATGTTCGTGCTCGATACCACCGGGTCGATGGCCTACGATGTGACCAACACCACTTGCTGCAATCGGTCGGACTCGAAGATCGTCGGCCTGCGCAGCGCGGTCAGCTCGTTCTACAAGACCGTGGCCGGAGCGGTGACCGACAAGACCAATACCCGCATCCGCTTTGCCTTCGTGCCCTACAGCTCAACGGTCAACATCAAGACGTTGGTCAGCAGCGGGGCCATGCCGACCAGCTATCTGGCCAGCTCCGCCGATTTCCAGACCCGGCTGGCCAATTTCAGCACGCCGGTGACCGTCAGCAATTCCCCGACGTCGCCAGGACCAGTGACCGAAACTTATGCGTCGGCGATCAGTTCGGCCAATTGCACCAACTACGGCAAGAACACCTACCCCAGCGGATCGGGCGGTACGCCGATCAACGGTGGTGGGCCATCGCCGGCGGCAACCACCGTTACCACCTATGCCTGGCTGTCGTGGGTGCAGACCGGCACCAGCGGCAAGACGGCCATCGGCACGTGCAAGCGGACCAAGACGGTCACCACGACAACCTACAAGACGCTCTACAACTTCACCAACTGGAGCTACACCAAGAAATCGAGCATCGATGTATCGGCGTTCAAGGGGCTGGGCGCGGTCTCGCTGTTCACCAGCTTCAATGCGGGCGCTACCGTTCCCACGTCCGGGCCCAAGGATCGCGTGGAACTGGCCAAGCTGGTCGGCCAGACCGATGTCAGCGGGCTGAACACCAGCAGCTACACCTGGAACGGCTGCATCGAGGAGCGCGCGACCGTGCAGCAACTCTCGATGTCGCCGGTGCCCAGCGGCGCGTACGATCTCGATCTCGACAGCGCACCGACCAGCGACCCAAAAACGCAATGGAAAATGTATCTTGAGCCGCTGGAATGGTATCGCGGGACGGGCACGAGCACCTGGACGACCTGGGACGTGACCGACAGCGACCTGACGACCAAGTACAACTCGGCTTCGTACACCAGCCCACAAGCTGCCTATTGTCCGGCGCCGATGGCACAGTACACCACCGTCGACGTGTCGGACCCTGCCACCGTGCCAAGCTGGCTGACGACTTACCTCAACAGCCTGTCCGCATCGGGCGCGACGTATCACGATCTTGGCATGATCTGGGGCGGGCGGCTGGGCAGCCCGAACGGCATCTTTGCCAGCAACGTGAATGCCGATGCCACCAAGTTTCCGTCGGTCAGCCGCCACGTGATCTTCATGACCGACGGCACGATGGAGCCGACAAGCACGATCTACAACGCCTATGGCACCGAATGGTATGACAACCGCATCGCGCCCTATAACGCGACCAGCGGCTCCACCGGCACGCTGGCCACGTATCACAACAACCGCTTTCTGGCGGCGTGCGACAAGTTGAAGGCGATGGGCTATACCATCTGGGTGATCGGTTTCGGGCAAAGCCTGACCACGCCGATGCAGACCTGCTCCACCGCCAATCGCGCCTATTACGCCAGCAACACCACCGAGCTGACCAATACCTTCAAGTACATTGCGGGGCAGGTCGCCGACTTGCGCATCAAGAAATGAGGCTGCCCTCGGCCCGTCGTGCCCTGCGCAAGGTGCGGGCGCTGATAACCGACAGGCGCGGCGCGGCGGCGGTGGAATTCGCCATGACCGCGCCGATCCTTTTCGTGATCATCGGCGCATCGCTGCAATTTGCGCACTTGTTCTATGTCCGCAGCGTGCTGACCTCGGTCGTCAACGCGGCGGGGCGCAATTCGGCACTGCAAAGCGCGGCCACTTCGCAAACGGCAATCGACACGCGGGTCTCGACGGTGATCCACGAGATCGCGCCCAAGGCGACGCTGACCTTCACCCGGCGCAACTATGCCGACTTTTCGAAGATCGGCGTTCCCGAAGACTTCACCGACACCAACGGCAATGGCGTTTACGATCCCAAGGAATGCTTCGTCGACATGAACGGCAACGGCCAATGGGACGATGACATGGGCAAGACCGGGCAGGGCGGCGCGGACGACGTCGTGGCCTACACCGTCTCGGTCACGTATCCGGCGCTGTTCGGGTTCACCCATGCCTTCGGCTATCCGCTGAGCCAGACGATCAACGCCACGACCATCCTCAAGAACCAGCCCTATGCCACGCAATCGACGCGGACGGGCGTGCAGGTTTGCCCATGACTCACGTATCGCAGCCCGGCCTTCGCCAACGCCTCCTGCGCCTCATGCATCGCTTGAGGCGCGATCGCAGCGCGGTGACGATCGTGGAGATCGGCGTGTCGATGCCGCTGATGCTGGGCTTGGCGCTGGCCGGGGCCGAGACGGTCAATCTGGCGCACCTGCACATGCGGCTCAACCAGCTGGCGATCACCACCGCCGACAATGCCAGCCGCGCCAAGCAGGCCATCGTCGGTGGCGCCCCGCGCATGCGTGAGGTGGACGTGGCACAAGTGTTCAATGGCGCGGCGCTGTCTGTCGCCGACCTCGACTTCACCAACAACGGTCGGGTGATCCTGTCCAGTCTGGAAACGAACGGTTCGGGCGGACAGTGGATTCACTGGCAGCGGTGCTTTGGCACCACCGCCTACAAGTCGCGTTACGGGGTGGAGGGCACGGGGATCACCGGCACCGCCTTTGCCGGAATGGGCCAGACGACGACCAAGATGGTGGCCGACACCGGCAGCGCGATCATGTTCGTGGAAGTCGCCTACAATTACCGGCCGATGTTCTTCGACACGTTCGTTCACAACATGGTGATCCGCAAGGAAGCGGCCATGTACGTGCGCGACGATCGCGACCTGACGCAGCTTTATGCGTCCTCGCCGACAGTCCCTGCTACTTGCTGAGACGGACGCATGGGGCCGAGGCGTTGCCTTGGCCCCATGCGGTTGCGTTCATCGTCAGGCGGCGCGGCCCAGCGCGATGTAGCGCGCGAGATGGTGGTCATCGTCGCCCAGTTGATGGCCCAGCATGATCAGCCGCTTGGCATAGTGCGACAACGGCAGTTCCCAGGTCATGCCGATGCCGCCGTGCATCTGGATCGCCTCTTCGGCGGCCAGCGTGCCCGCCTTGCCCAGCGTGACCTTGGCCGCCGACACCGCGCGTTCGCGCGTCACCCGGTCGGCTTCGAGCGCGGCTGCGGCATTGATCGCGGCAGAGCGCTGCTGCTCGATCTCCAGCGCCACGGTTGCCATGCGGTGCTGCAGCGCCTGGAACTTGCCGATCGGCACGCCGAACTGCTTGCGCGTGCGCAGATAGTCGAGCGTGCTCTGCTTGAGCACGTCGGCCACGCCGACCGCTTCCCAGCTCAACGCGACCAGACCCGCAGCCACCGCATCTTCGATCAGCGGAAGGCCGTCGGTGGCGATCAAGGTTGCCGGCGTGCCCGCCAGCGTGATCTCGCCCCCGCGTCCGCCATCGATCAGCGCATAGGCGCGCACCGACAGACCCGCCGCGCCCTTGTCGACCGCGAACAGGCCGATCCCGGCTTCATCGCCAGGCGCACCGGAAATGCGCGCCGAAACGATCAGCACGTCGGCGGTATCGGCTTGCGGCACCACCGCCTTGGTCCCGGTCAGCGTCCATGCACCGGCGGTTTCGCTGGCCTTGGCGGCGATCCCGGCCAGATCATAGCGGCTGTCGGCTTCCTCATGCGCGAAGGCCAGCACTTTGGCACCGGCGATCACTTCGCCCAGCAGGTCTTCCTGTCCGCCAGCGCGTTCGAGCACGCGGCCCGCCAGCAACGTGCCCAGGAACGGTTCGACCACCAGCGAACGGCCAAGTTGTTCGAACACCACCGCGATGTCGAAGCCCTTGCCGCCAAACCCGCCAGCCTCTTCGCCGAACAGCGCGCCGATCACGCCCAGTTCGGCCAGCGCCGCCCAATGTTCCGCCGACCAGCCCTCGGCCGAAGCCGCGATCTTGTGGCGCACATCGATGGGATAGCGCTGTTGCAGGTAACGGCCCAGCGAATCGCTGAGCATCTGGCGGTCTTCGGTATGGTTGAAATCCATGGTTCTCAGAGCTCCAGCACGGCTTTGGTGATGATTTCGCGCTGCACCTCGTTGGAGCCGCCAAAGATCGAAAGTTTGCGATTGTTGAAGTATTCCGCCGAAATCGGTGCGGCATAGTCGGCGCCCACCGGCTCGGCATTGCTGCCTTCGATGAACGCTTCGGGCACGAAGGGCTGGGCATAAGGGCCCAAGGCCTTGCGGGCGAGGGTGTTGATTTCCTGCCGGATTTCGGTGCCGCGGATTTTCAGCATCGAGCTTTCCGCCGTCGGCGCCGCGCCATGCCCGGCCGCTGCCAGCACGCGCATGTTGGTGGTCTTCATGTTCTCCAGCTCGATTTCGAGCCGGGCAAGCCGCGCTGCGAACAGCGGATCTTCGGCCAGCGGGCGGCCGCCCTTTTTCTGGGTGGCGGCGATGTGGTGCAAGTGGTCGAGCGCGGCCATCGAACTGCCGACCCCGGCAATGCCGGTGCGTTCATACGTCAGCAGGTACTTGGCGTAAGTCCAGCCCTTGTTCTCCTCGCCGACCAGATTGGTCACCGGCACGCGCACATCGGTGAAGAACACTTCGTTCACTTCGTGCTCGCCATCGAGCAGATAGATCGGGCGCACTTCGATGCCCGGCGTGTTCATGTCGATCAGCAGGAATGAGATGCCTTCCTGCCGCTTGCCCTCGTTCGAGGTGCGGACAAGGCAGAACATCCAGTTGGCGTGGTGGCCCAGTGTGGTCCACGTCTTTTGTCCATTGACCACATAGTGATCGCCATCGCGTACCGCGCTGGTCTTCAGGCTGGCAAGGTCGGACCCTGCGCCCGGCTCGGAATAGCCCTGACACCACCAGTCGGTGCCATCCAGAATGCGCGGGAGGTAGTGCTGCTTCTGCTCTTCGGTGCCGAACTTGATCAGCACCGGGGCCAGCATCGACGTGCCGAAGGGCAGGATGCGCGGCGCATGCGCGATCGAGGTTTCCAGATCGAAGATGAATCCCTGCGTCACGCTCCAGCCGGTGCCGCCCCATTCCTTGGGCCAGTGGCTGGCCAGCCAGCCGCGCTCATTGAGAATGGCGTGCCATTCTTCATGGTCGGCCTTGGTCAGGCGCTTGCCGGTGCGGATCTTGTCCGCCAGCCGCTTGGGCAGCTTGTCCTTGAGGAAGGCGCGCACTTCCTGGCGGAATGCCTCGTCTTCGGGGCTGAACGAAAGGTCCATGCCAATTCCTCTCCAAATGAGCGTCCGGTCCACCTGCGGCGCCGGATTTCTGTCCTTTTCCTAGCGCTACTGACACGGCTGTTCAAATGGTGCGCGTTGCCCCGGTGTGCATTTTTGCGTTTCCGCTACGGCACTGCTGCCACCGGGACCGGTGCAATCAGGCAGGGACGAACGGTTGCGCAGCAATCGGGTGCACAACAGCGCCTGATGCCGATTCGAATCGCCCCGTTTCGGCGCGAGTACGAGCTTCCGCCGGTGGCTCATTTCACGGTGAAGCGAACCTGATCGAGCGTCCGGCCGCCCACATCGCGCAAGGCCAGCAGGTGCGATCCCGGCACCAGCGGCAGTTGCGGCAAGCCTTGCGCGCCTGCAAAATCGCGTCCGTCGAGCGCCAGCCGCAAGTCCGATGCCGCGCCGCTGACCGCCACCCCGATCGACTGGCGCGCGGGCGGAATGTCGGGATCCCAGGCATAGACCGCGCCCGAGACCGGGTTGGTGATGCGCGGGCGGCGGGCAAAGGCGGGAGCGGGCGCCATCAGGCCTTGCGCGGTTCCGGCGATGAACCATTCGCTGCGCGCCGGTTCGCGCGCGCCGGCAAAGCGGACGGTCGAGCCGGTGACGTTGGCCGGGCGCGCCGGTTGCACACCCGGTCGGTCGCGGTGCAGCGCGATCATCACGTCGCGCCAGACCGGGGCCGCGCCGCTGGTGCCCGAAACCGCGCGCATCGGATCGCCTTCCAGATTGCCGACCCACACCGCCACGGTGAAGCGGTCGGAAAAGCCGATGCACCAGTTGTCGCGCATTGCCTTGCTGGTGCCGGTCTTGGCCGCCGCCCAGAACGGCAGGCGCAGCGCGGAATCGACGCCGAACGTACTCGCCCGCGCGCTGGCATCGGACAGGATGTCGCCGACGATCCACGCCGCGCCCGGGTCGAGCAAGTGGCGCACCGGCTCGCCCGGATCACCGGGCACCAGCTTCAGCGGCGACCAGCGGCCCAGATTGGCGAGCGTGCGATAGGCGTTGGCCTGTTGCAGCAGCGTGACCTCCGCCGATCCCAGCGCCAGCGAGAAGCCGTAGTACGAGCCATCGTTCTCCAGCCCGACATAGCCCAGATCCCACAGCCGGTCGCGGAACGGCTGCACCCCGTCAAGCAGCAGCGCGCGCACCGCTGGCACGTTGAGCGAGTTGGCCAGCGCCCGCCGCGCCGAAACCGGGCCCATGAAGGCATTGTCGTAATTGCGCGGCACATACAGCCCGGATGCAGTGTCGAGTTGCACCGGCGAATCGTCGAGGATCGAGGCTGCGGTCAGCCACTTGCGCTCGATCAGTTGCGCATAGAGATGCGGCTTGAGCGTCGATCCCGCCTGCCGGGGGGCGGCGGCGCCATCGACTTGCGCCGCCGTCGAATCCAGCCCGACCCCGCCGACATAAGCCAGCACTTCGCCGTTGGCGTTGTCGACCACCACCACCGCGCCATCGCGCGCGCGCCGGGGGCCAAGCCCCTGCAACTGATGGCGCAGGGCGGTGACGGCGATTTCCTGAATCCGCGCATCGAGCGTGGTCGTCACGGTCAGGCCCGGCCGGGTCAGCAGGTGCGCGGCCAGATGCGGGGCAAGGCCGGGATCGAGGCTGCGCAAGTTGGCGCTGCCGCTCACCGCTTCGGCCAGCGCCTGCAAGGCCGGGCAATCGCTGGCGGGCAGCATCCGGCAGGCGCGGCGGGCGACGCGATCGGGCGGGGCGTCGGCGCTGCGCAGCATCGCGATCATCACGGCATCTTCGCGCCGGTCGAGCGCGGCGGGGGCTTTGCCGAACAGTGCCAGCGCGCCCGCACCCACGCCTTGCGTCTCGCCCCGGAAGGGGGCGAGGTTGAGGTAGGCTTCGAGCACTTGCGGCTTGGTCCAGCGATCCTCGATCGCCCACGCCGCGCGCATCTGGCGCAGCTTGTCGAGCAGCCCGCGCTTGCCGGGGCGGCCGATCTCTGGCCACAGGAATGCGGCGGTCTGCATTGTCAGCGTGGAGGCGCCGCGCGTGCGGTGTCCCCGGATGCCGGCACGCAACCGGTCGCGTGCGCTGGCCAGCAGCGCCAGCCAGTCGACCCCGCCGTGGTAGGCAAAGCGCCGGTCCTCGGCCGCGATCAGCATGTGGCGCAGATCGCGCGGCACATCGTCAAGCCGGGTCCAACCGAGCCTGCGGACGCTGAAGTTGACCCGCACCGCGTCGAGCAGGCGCCCATCGCGGTCGCGCAGCCACGCCTCGCTCGATGGCCAGTCCTGCCGCATCGCCACGAAGTCGGGCACGGCAGGCGGCGCGGTCCGCCAGTCCAGCGCCAGCAGGCCGAGCAGCAGCGCGATGGCCGCAACCCATCCCGCCTGCCGTCGGCGGTGCGGCGGCACGCGGCCTGCAGCGCGCTTCAGGAACCCCATACCGTGACCGGTCCGATCGGCAATTGCGCGCGGATGGCCGGGGCATACATCGCTTCAACCCGCGCGGGCGGCAGGCTGAACGTGCCCGGCGCATTGAGCCGCACGGTATATTCGATCACCGTGGTGCCGCGCGGCAACCAGTCGAAATAGGCGCGCCATGCCTCACGCGTGCTCTCGCGATAGCTCGGCGCCGCGCCGCTCGCCTGTTCGCCCTGCTGGAGGATCGCCGACTGGCCGCCCAGACTGGACAGCACTGTCGCGCCGGGCAGCAAGGGATCGGACAGCACCACTTGCGAGCGGTCGGCATTGGCGTCGATCTGCAGGTGCACCCGCACCACGTCGCCCGCGCTCCACCGGCCGGGATGGCGGGCGGTGACGACTGTGACGCTGCGCGACAGGCGATAGCCCGCCATCAGCGGCTGACGCAAAGGCACAGCGGCGCGCACCGTGACCGTGGCCCACGGCCCGGCGCCGCCGCTCTGGCTCAGTGTCAGCGGTCCGGCGGCAAGCGGGAACGACAGCGGCACCGCCTCACCCTTGCGCGGCCAGTTCACGGTCAGGCCGCGTGTGCCGAGCGCGACGCGGGTGGTGCCGGTGATCGCGCTGGCCGGATAGGCCGCGGCAAAACGGCGGCTGGCGATCACGCCCCAGGCGTTGGCAGGCGTGGTGTCCCAGTGTCCGCGCTGTTGCCGCGCGGCGACGCCGGTCATCAGCCGGGGCACATCGCCCGACCAGCCGGGCTTGCCGATCACCGCGTCGAGCGCCTTGATCGCCATTTCGTCGGCGCCGACCATCATCCACCAGGGCGCATTGGCCTGATCGACCAGATCGAGCCGGGTGCCGGAATAGACCAGACGGCGGCGCAGTTCACCCTCTGCCGCCGCTTTCAGACCTGCTGCATTGGGAGCACGCGGCAGCCGGTCGAGCGCGACGATCCAGTCGGCCAGCGTGGCTGTCGGCATGTCGGCGGGGACCATGTCGATCCGCGCCACCAGCCCCGGATCGGCGGCCCCGGCGCGGGCGAGCGCGGCCAATGCGGCGATCCGCACCGGTCGTTCATCCACCCGCAGCGGTCGGTCGCGCGTCAGCCGTCCTTGCACCACGCGGGTCAGCGCAGCGGTGATCTTGGTCTTGCCATCTTCGGGCAAGGGCAGACCCGCCGCGCTGGTCATCGCCAGAACATAAGCGGTCAGTTCCGCCGAGCCTTGCGCCTGCGCTTCGGGCCAGTAACGCACCAGCCCGTCACCATCGAGATACGTCGGCAAGGCGCCCGCCAGCACGCCCCAGCCCGCCGCATCGCCGGTCACGACGATGCGCGACAGCCGCTGTTCGAAGCAGGTGTAGGGGTAGTCCGCCATGTAGGCGCGCACGCCCGCCAGCGGCGCGGACAGGCTGTCGGTCAAATCGACCGTCACCCGGCCACCGGGCAGCGCGCCTTGCGGCACCGCGATCATCGGTGCCGGATCGCCGACCCGCAGCAGGCTGGCCGCCCACACTTCCTCGGGCACGGCGGGGGCCACATCCTGCGTGGTGGTGACGCTGTCCTGCGCGCGGCCATCGTCGGCCTTCACCTTCAGCGTCCATTTCAGCGGCCCTGCGGCATCGGGTGCAAAGACCCCCCAGCGGACCCGACCCGCGCCGCCTGCCGGAATCGTCAGCGTAAGCGGGCCGGGCCGCGCGATCAGCGGTTCGACCGAGGCTTGCGCGGTGACGGTCATCGCATGGTCCGACCCGTTGCGCAGCGTGAATGCCGCCTCGAAATGATCGCCGGTGCGCACCAGCGAGGGCAGGCCGGGATAGGCCGCCAGATCCTGCGCGGTGCGCACGCTCGCTTCGCCCGTGCCGAACAGTTGCGCGCCTTCGGTGGCGACCGCGACCAGACGGAAGCGCGACAGCGCATCGGACAGCGGCACGGCGACCAGCGCCTCACCCTTGGCATCGAGCGCGACATGGCCCTGCCACAGCAGCACCGGCTGGAAGTTCTCGCGGTTGACCGCACTTGCATCGCCGCCGCCGCCGCCCGCAGCCACGGCCTTCTTGCCATAGTGGCGTTTGCCGACCACCTGCATCTGCGCGGTGGAAGTCGCCACCTCAAGGCTGCGCTCGCCCATCATGGCGCCGATCAAGTCCCAGCTCTTGTTGGGGCTGAGTTGCAGCAACGCCTCGTCCACCGCCACGAACGCCACGTCCGCGCCGCTTGCCGGGCTGCCATCGGGCCGGTGGACCGCCAGCGCGACTTGCGCGGTTTCGCGCACGGCATAGCGTTCGCGCTGCGGCTTTAGCGAAACCGCAAGGCGGTGCGCTTCGGCGCCGACGGCGACTTTGGCCATGCCGATGCGGTAACTGGGCTTGGCCAGATCGACCATCGCGGTGGGGCTTGCCGCATCCTGCCGGAAGAACGGCAGGTGCCAGCGCCGCGCCAGATCGGCAAACCACAGCGCCCAGCCGCCCACGCGGCCGCGCACCGCCATGACCGAGACATAGACATTGGGCGCATAGTCGCCCGGCAGCTTGACCTCGACCACCGGATCGGTGCCCGACAGCGTGGTGACGAAGCTGGACAGCACGCCCTCGCGCTCGACCGTGACCAGCGCGGTCGCCTCGCGGAAGGGCATGCGCACCTGGAACTTGGCGACATCGCCCGCCTTGTACTCGGTCGCTTCGGGGATCACGTCCATGCGGTCGCCGTTGTCGCCGCCGAACCACCAGTCGTCCTTGCCCGCCAGCCAGACCGACTTGACCGCGCGCGCCTCGCGCCCCTCGGCATCCTTGACCCGCGCCACGACCGTCACCTCGCCCGATACGCCCGGCGCCAACTGGCACGAAGCGCGGCCCAGTGCATCGCTGCGCGTGGTGCAGCCGCCAGACAGCTTGGTGATTTTCTCCTGATTGTCATAGGCATAGAAGCCGCCGATCAGCCGCCTGCGCGCCGTTATCGTCTCGCGCGAGTAGAGGTCGATGGTCACGTCCTGCCCGCTCACCGGCTTGCCGTGCAGGTCAAGCACGACCATCTGCAAGCGCAAGTCGTCATCGCGCATCAGCCAGCCGTCGCTGCGCAGGCCGACTTGCAGCGCGGAAGGGTAGAGCGTCAGCACGCGCGAGGCGGTCATCGTCTCGCCGTTGGCATCGGGATAGTCCATCTCAACCGTCAGCGACAGCGGGCGGGTGATGGCCTGATTGATGGCGATGTCGGCGCGTGCAGTACCGTCCGCGCCCAGCGATGCGGGCAGGGTCTGGGCATAGGGCAGGGCGGTTGGCGTTTCGGCCTCGTCGGCGCCCAAAGCGCGGGTGCCTTCCTGCACCGGATCGCCACCAAAACTGAAGGCGTCCCAGCCGCGCGGGGTCGGGAACCACGCGCTGAAGTCGGTGCGCAGCGTTACCGGCATGTGCCCGGCGCCCCCGCCCGACAGATAGCCGACGAACAGCGACAGCGGCACGCTGGCGGGCTGCACCAGCGCGTCCTTGGGGCCAGTGATCGTGGCGCGCATCGTCGGCAGCTTGTATTCGTCGACCTTCACCGTCTGGCCGGTGTCGATGGTGCGATCGCCGACGGTGAAGCTCAAGGCATAGTCGCCCAGCGGCGCGCCGGTCGGAACGGTCCACTCACCGGTGCCCGAACCCATGCCATCGATGGTGGCATCCTGTTCGAACCTGGTGTCCGATCCCTGATGCTGGAATACCAGCTTGCCCGAAAAGCCTTGCCCGAAGGCAAAGCCCGGCCCCACCGGCTTGCGCAAGATGTGCTTGAAGTGGACCGTTTCACCCACCCGCACCAATGTGCGGTCGAATACGGTGTGCACGATCTCGTTGCGCTCGTCGCTGCCGAACGACAGGTCGAAATCATAGGGCGAGATGCCCTTGTTCCAGTTCGACAGGGTGAAGCTCATGTCGTCGCCCGCGCGGGCCGAAACCATCAAGGTATGGTCCGCGCCTTCGTCGCAGCCGGTATAGAGCGAGGCCTTGGGCAATCCGGCGCGGATGGTCAGCGTGCCGTCCGCCCCGGTGCGCCCGGTGACAAGCTGGCGGCCATCGCAACTGTCGCTGATCCGCACCGCAGCGCCCGCCACCGGCTTGGCGCTGTCGAGCGCGGTCACCCACACCAGCGAGGCTTCGCGCCCCCATTTGAAATGCACCGCCATGTTGGTGACCAATGCGCCAGCAGCGACATAGCGCGGCACGTTGCGCCCGAGCAGCGCATTGCCCAGCGCCGGGCTGGCCAGTTCGACCACATGGAAGCCCTTGCCGCCCAGCGGTACGCCGACCACCTCGAACGTCTTGCCCTTGCCCGGCAGGTCAAGCTTGATCGCGCTGCCCTGACCGCCCGTCAGCAGGGGCTTTTCGCCGGTGTGGTTGATCGAGACGGTCGGGGCATCGGGCTTTTCGATGCGCTCGATGTTGTCCTCGCCCGCCTTGTCCAGACGGCGCAGCCAGTCGGCGATCTGCGCATCGTTGTCGGCGATCTTGGCCGATATGCCCGCAACGGAGGTGAACTTGCCGGCCAGTTGCGGTTCGACCGCGCGCACCGTGACGGGCAGGTCGTGCGCCTCGTTCGCCTCGATGATGCCGAAGTTGGCGGCAAACTTGACCAGCGGCGGCGCGGGATCGAACCGCACCGGCAGCGGAAAGCGCGCCGCGTTGGCGAGATTGCGGCCCGACAGGTCGCGGATGCCTTGCGGCAACACCACTTGTGCCTGGCTGTCCGCCGGGAACGGCCCGGCAAAGCTGACCTGGCCGACTTGCGCGTTGTTCTTCTCGTTGTCGTCCAGAGTCGGGGTGCGCTCGCTGCCGTCGGCCAGCTTCAGCCGGATCGCCAGCGCCTGATTGCGGTCGATCGCGCTGGAAAAGCGCAAATGTGCCGGCAGGATCGGGTTGCATCCGGCGCTGCCATTGCTGCGGCTGCATTCGAACGTCGCCTCGAAGGCGTGGCGCACGGTGAAGTCGAACCGCTGATCGCGCCCGGCGGCCTTGCCGGCAAGGTCGGTGATCGCCGAAGGCCAGACCAGCGCCATGTCCTTTTCGGGCGGCAGCGGGCGGCGGCATTTGAGCGCCAGCACATTGCCCAGCGCCGCCTGCGCCCGGCGCGGATCGGAAACCACATCCGGGCTGATCTCGGCCTGGCTGAGGAAATCGTTGCGCCGCCAGTCATCCTTGCCAAGCGCCGACAGCACCTTGAGCGCGGTGTCGGCGGGCAGCACGTCGACGGCGGTCGTCTCACCCACGCCGTCGATGGCGCAGGCGGCGTGCGCGGCGACCGAAGCCGGGTCGGCGCGGTCGTTGGTGGCGACGAGGAACACCTGATCCTCGTCGATCTCGCTGCCCTCCTCACCCGGCGCCAGCACCGCGCGCAGCGACGGCCCGGCGGTGTCGATGGTGAAGCTGCGCTGGCCGATCAGCCGGGTGCCCGATGCCGTCGCCACGCCATCTGTCAGCGTGACCTTGCAACTTGTGCCAGCGGGCAGAGTACGTTCGAAATCGAGCACGTACGTCTGCGGATCGACCCAGTTACCGGTCGAGGCCACCTTGCAATCGTTGGTGACCGGTGCCTTGGCGCGTGGATCGCCCAGCGCCACCATGGCTTGCGAAAAACGGATGGTGAAGCGGTCGATCGCCCCGCTGCCGCTGCCGGTCGAACCGGGCGTGGCCAGCGTCACTTGCGCAGGCAGATCGCCGCGCGCGGTCAAGGGCGCCAGCGCCAGCAGCGGCAGCAGCATCCGCCAGCCGCCCCCGACCGATCGGCCATGCCCGAACTTGCGCGCCATCAGCCTACTCCCCCGGCGAATCGCCGCTGCCCGCCATCGCGGTAAATCGTCCGGTAAGGGTCATCCGCGATTGCGCCGGGCCTGTCCATCCATGGTGCGGTCGCCGGGCTGGAGCCAGCCTTGCTATGTCCGCTGCTTGGCGCGCAGGCGGCGGATCATCTCGTCAAGGAACAGTTGCGCCGCCGTGTCGCGCTCGGGCATGGCGCGGGCGAGCAGATAGATGTCGTAGGACGGTTCGGCATCGCGCGTCAGCAAGGGCCACAAGGTGCCCCTTGCCACCAGTTCGGACGCCGCCAGAACCGGCAGAAAGCCGATCCCGACCCCCAGTGCGATCAGCCGCCGCGCCTCGTGAATGTCCTCAGCCCGGCCGTTGACCACCGCGCCCAGCCCATAGCGCTGGCGCAGGCGGGTGATGGTTTCGAGTTCATCCTCGCCGGTCAGGACAAAGCCTTCCTCGCGCAGCTCGCCAAGCCGGGTAATGCGGCGACCGTAAAGCGGGTTGTTGCGGGCGCAGTAGAGTTGCTGCGCCTCGACGAACAGCGGTTCATAATTGAGGCCGGGGCGCACGCCGCTGTCATAGCCGACGCCGATCTCGGCCTCGCCGCGTTCCAGCGCATTGAGCACCTCACGCCAGGGCGACACGCGCAGTTCGATCTGGATTGCGGGCTGGCGGCGGTGGAAGGTGGCGATTGCCTCATCGAATTCGGTCGAGATGATCGACGAGATCGTGTGGATGCGCACCCGCCCTTCGACATGCTTCACGGCCTGGGCGATCTGGTGCGGGGCCATGCGCGCGGCCTCGAACATGTCCTCGCAGATCAGCAGCAGCGCGCGGCCGGCCCCGGTCAGTTCCACCCCCGCAGCCGACCGGTGCAGCAACCGGACCCCGGCGTGGGTTTCCAGTCGCTTGAGCGCGGCGCTGATGGTCGGCTGCTGGCGGTTGAGACGGCGCGCGGCCGCGCCGATCCCGCCCGCGCGCACGATTTCCACGAAAAGGCGCAGCAGGTTCCAGTCGACTTTGGTCGCGAAGTTGCGGTCGATCCGCTGGGCATGATCGATCGGCGGCAGTGTGTCCGGCAAGCAGGCCCCCAAGTCGGCGTGTCGCAGGCGCATCCCTGCAATACGCTCATGCCATAGATCAGTTTTATGACCATCATCGAAAATCAGTGCCTAGCGTGATGCCCTGCGCTGCGGCAACGCATGTGCAGCATTTCGGCGCAGAGGGGCTCCGCCATGACCAAGCATAACACTTCCGTCCGCAGCGATCGCCGCGGCATGGCAACCGCGACCTCGCTGATCGCCATGTTGTGCGCCGCAGCACCGGCGCTGCTGCCCTCGCTCGCCCACGCGGCTGTGGCAGCCGACAGCGCGCAGACCCCCGCTCCGCCCGAAGCCCTGCCCGGCGCCGATCTTGGCGGCGAGATCGTGGTGACCGCGCAAAAGCGCAGCGAGGATATCCGCACCGTACCGATCAGCCTGTCGGTTCTGTCCGGGGCCGACCTCAAGGACCAGCGCATCGCCAGCTACGATGATCTGAGCCGCGCGGTGCCAGGCGTTGCCTTCAATGCGGTGGCCGGTCAGGAAGGGCGCACCAACATCATCATCCGCGGGATCAGCTCCACCTCGGGCGCATCGACCGTCGGGCTCTATCTTGACGATGTGTCGGTGACGATCCCCAACCTCTATCGCGATGGCGCGATCGACCTGCGCCTGCCCGATATCGAGCGCATCGAGGTGCTGCGCGGGCCGCAGGGCACGCTTTATGGCGACAGCTCCGAAGGCGGCACCATCCGCTTCATCACGATGGCGCCCAACATGACCACGTTCGGCGGCGCCGCATCGGGCGACGTTTCGACGACGCTGCATGGCGGCACCAATTATGCGCTGTCGGGGATGATCAACCTGCCGGTGGTCAGCGACGTGCTGGCGGTGCGGGCGAGCGTCAACTACGTCAACGACAGCGGCTGGATCGATCACTTCACCCCCGCCGGGGTGCGCGATGGCAAGGGCGTGAACAGCGAAAACAGCCTGACCGCGCACGTCACCGCCAAATGGACGCCCGCGCCCGACCTCACGATCACGCCCGCGTTCTTCTATCAACGCGCCAACAATGCCGATAACGCGGCGTTCTATCCCGGTGTCGGCCTGTGGCAGCAGAACAAGCTGGTGGCCGAACCCAGCCACGACACGATGACGCTGGGCAGCCTGACGATCGAAAAGGGGCTTGGCTTTGCCGACCTGACTTCGGTGACCGGCGTGTTCCACCGCAAGGCCAGCCGGATCGAGGACGGCACCTATTTCAACAGCACCGCGTTCGCGCAGTTCTTCCTTGATGCGATCTACCCGGAATATCAGACGCAAAACGACACGGTGATCGCCAATCTGCCGTCCTACGTTCACTACGACACCACGTATCAAAGCTTCAATCAGGAACTGCGACTGGCTTCGAACGCAAGCAGTCCGGGGGCAAGCTGGCTCAAGTGGGTAGTCGGGGCCTATTTCAGCTCGCAAAAGGTGCACAACGTCAATTTCCAGCAGATTGCGGGCATCAATTCCACCTTCAAGAGCATTTACGGCATCGCGATGGAGGATTCGCTGGTCGAGACGACCTTCGGCAATCCCGCGTATGGCCAGCCGGGCGGTGGTGCGGCGATCCCGCTGTTCCCCAACGACATCGACGAGTCCGACGACCGTACCTACAAGCAACAGCAGTACGCGATCTTCGGGCAGGTCGGGATCACTTTCGCGCCTGGCTGGAAGCTTGATCTGGGTGGGCGTTTTGCCCATGCGCACGAGGATTTCGTCTCGGTCGAAACCGGGTTCTACCAGATCGGCAATCTGGGCTACCAGACGGCGGGCCAGCCTGCGTCTGCACCCTATACGCAGGCGGCATCGTCAAACGCGTTCCTGCCCAAGGCGACGCTCTATCATGACTTGAGCGCGGGCAGTTCGGTCTATGCCACCGCCGCCAAGGGCTTCCGTCTGGGTGGTCCGACCGGCCCGATCGTGTTCGGCCCGACATCGGTATGCAATGGCGATTTCGAGGCAATCGGCCAGACCACCCAGCCCACGCAGTTCGCCTCGGACAGCCTGTGGACCTACGAGGCGGGATCGAAGAACGAGTTTCTGGGCCGCCGCCTGCGCCTCAACGTCTCGGGCTTCTACACCGACTGGACCAACATCCAGCAGCAGATCTATCTGCCCACGTGCGGGTACTATTTCACCAGCAATGTCGGCAATGCGCGGATCTATGGCGCCGAACTGGAAGCATCGTTGAAGCTGACCCCGCATTTGCAGATCGGGGCGACGGCCAGCGTCAATCACGCCACGATCACCAAGTCGAACAACCCGACCGACATTGCCGTGGGCCAGCATCTGATCGACGTGCCCGGCGTCACCGCCACCGCATCCGCCAGCTACAACACGCCGGTCAGCGCCGACATCGGGTTCACCAGTCTGGTCAACTTCACTTATACCGGCCATTCGTACGGCAGCTATCAGGCAGCCAATCCCAACTACTACAACCCCGCCTATGGCGTGCTCAACGCCAGTATCGGCTTGATTCACGGGCGCGGACAGGTTTCGCTCTACGTCAAGAACCTGCTCGACAACCGCACGATCATCCAGAGCCCGCAGATCAACACGGTGATCGAAGGCTATACCGTGCATCCGCGCACGATCGGCCTGACCAGCCGACTGGTGTTCTGACGACGATCCGGCCGGACTTGCGGTGGTCCGGCCGGATTTGAAGCGAGGGTTACTTTCCGCCCGCTTTGGCCCCCGCTTTGGCCCCCGCTTTTGCCAGCGCGGCCTTGGGCCACCATGACAGGGTGTGCTGATCGTGCGCGGTGGTCCACACGCCCGAGCGGGTATAGCGCAGCGCGCCGCTGCCCGCAGCCTTGCCGATCCGCGCGTCGATCGCCAGCGATCTGGCGTCGATCACGGCGAACACCTGATCGTCGGTCGTGCGCAGCCAGACTTTGCCCGCCCCGGTGTCGATATCGCCCCATTTCAGGTTGTCGCCCACTTTGACCCGGCCGGTCACGGTGACGCTGGCGGGATCGACGCGCACCAGCGTGCCGTCGCCTTGTTCCTGAACCCAGACGGCGCCTTCACCCGCTGCCAGAAAGCCCGGCGTGCGGCCCAGCGCGACTTTGCCGGTGACGGTGTTGGTGACAGGATCGATGCGTTGGAGCGACTGCTGCGTGGCGCTGACTGCCCACAACGCATCAAGCCCGAACGCCAGATACCAGGTGTCGGGATCGACCGCGATCGTGGCGGTCACCGTGTTGCTGACCGGATCGACGCGGGCGACCGCGCCCTTGGTATCGCTGGCGACCCAGATCGAACCGGCCCCTGCGGCCACGTTCAATTCGCCTTGCGGATTGGCGATGCCGGTCGCAATCGTCGCGGTGATCTTTGCCGAGCGCAGGTCGATGCGGTTGAGCGTGCCGTCCTTGCAATCGGCCACCCACAGCGATCCTTGCGCCACCGCCATTGCGCCGCAGGGGTGCGCCATCGGCACTTCGGCCAGCTTGCCCTTGCGCGACCAGTGTTCGACCCGGCCCTTGTTGGTGGCCCACACGGTCTTGCCATCGACCGCCAGGAAGTCGGCAAAGCCCGGCACGGTGATGACTTGCGCCTGTTGCGCCTGCGCGGCGGTGCAAGGCAAAGCGCAACCGGCAAGTGCCGTCAACAGCATCATCCGCAACGTTTTCATGCCGGTTCCCTTTGGTTTGCGTGCAACAATGTCAGCGCAGAAGTTTCAGGCCAGTATTTTCAGGCGCGCTGCGCGATGTAGGCGCGCCAGCCGCCAAGGCTGGTGATGTCCTGGGCCCCTGCCAGCGCGCGCGGTTCGGCGACAAAGCCCTTCACGCTGGTGCCATCGGCCAGCGTGACCGTGCCGATGGCCAAAGGCGCCGGCACTTCGACGACAAAGCTGCCGAATTCGGCCACGCCCAGTTCGTACACCTCCAGCGCGATCGTGCCACCGGTCTCATCATGCACCAGCGCGGGCTTGGGCGGCACGCTGTCAGCCATGGCATAGAGCCGGTAGGTGGGCGCGGTCTCGAACGCGCCGACGAACGTGGCATTGCGCGACGTCAGCTGCCAGTGCAGCGGCATGTCTTTCAGGTGGGCTCCGACAACGGCGAGTTTCACGGTCTGCATTTTGCCCTCCAGGTCGAGCGGGGGTGGAGATGGGAGATCGGCTGCGGCAAGATAGGCATCGGCGGTTTCAAGCAGCGCGCGGTCGGTGTCGGCTGGGCCGATCAGGGTAATGCCAAAGCCGGTGGCATTGGCGCGCGCGCCGGCGGGCACGGCCACCGCCGCCATGTCGAGCAGGTTCACGAAATTGGTGTAGAAGCCCAGATTGCTGTTGAGGGCGATGGGCGCCGCCGCCAGTTCGGCCACGCGATAGGTCGTGCCCGTGGTCGGAAAGGCCAGCACGTCGATCGAGGCCCACACGCTGTCGGCATGGCGCTTGATCTCGGCGAGGCGGTAGATGCCGTTGAACAGTTCGACCGCGCCCTTGTCCCAGCCTTGTTCGACGACCGCGCGCACGGTCGGGTCCACCGCATCGGGGTCGGTGGTGAGCAGACCGGCAATCGCGGCCGTCCGCTCGGCCACCCATGGCCCGCCATAGAGCAGTTGCGCCGCCTCTTGCAGCGGGGCGAGGTCGATCTCGACGATGGTGCCAAGCGACGCCAGATGTTCCAGCGCGCGGTCATAGAGGTATTCGGATTCGGCGTCGCCGAACCAGACGCGCTGGCTGCGGCGTGGCACGCCGATGACCTTGTGGCCGCGCGGGGCATCGGCCAGTGGCTTGGACCATGGATCGGCGGGGTCGAAGCCCGCCAGCACGTGATCCACCAGCGCGGCATCGGCGGTATCGTCGGTGAACACGGTGACGCAATCGAGCGTGCGGCAGGCGGGCACCACGCCGCGCGTGCTCCAGCGGCCCTTGCTCGGCTTGAACCCGATCAGGTGGTTGAACGCAGCGGGCACGCGGCCAGAGCCTGCGGTGTCGGTCCCCAGCGCGAACGGCACCAGCCCCGCCGCCACCGCGACCGACGATCCCGAACTCGATCCGCCGCTGACATAGGCAAGGTTGGAGGCGTTGCGCGGAATGCCATAGGGGCTGCGCGTGCCGACAAGGCCGGTGGCGAACTGGTCAAGGTTGGTCTTGCCCACGCACAGCGCGCCCGCTGCCAGCAGCCGTTCGGCCACGCCTGACGATGCCTCGGGGGAATAGGCGAAGGCCGGGCAGGCGGCTGTCGTTGCGAACCCGGCAACGTCGATGTTGTCCTTGGCCGCAAAGGGTACACCGGCCAGCGGCAGCACTTCGCCCGCCGCCACCCGCGCGTCGATGGCGCGTGCGGCTGCCAGCAGATCGTCGGGCGCGGCCCGGCTGATCCAGATCTGCGGCTGGATGGCGTCATAGGCGGCGATGCGGGCGAGCGTCTGCTCGGCCACCGCGACGGCGCTGGTCAGACCCGAATTGACCGCCGCCGCGATGGCGACGGCGCTATGGCGAACGGGGGCGGTCATGCGTCACTCCTGAGCGCGAGCATCGGCGCGCCGGGTTGCAGGGACTGGCGCTCGGCAATGTAGAGCGCGGCGATCGTGCCCGCGGCCGGGCTTTGCACGGGGCATTCCATCTTCATCGCCTCGATGATGGCGATCGTCTGGCCCGCTGCCACCGTGTCGCCCTCATCGACCAGCAGCTTCCACACGCTGCCGCCGAACGGTGCCTCGACCAGCGTGGCGCCTTCGGGAACCGCGATTTCGCCCACCGGCGGCGCATCGGCCTCGGCAAGGTCGGTCACCCGATCGAATTCGCCGCGCCGCTGCCAATCGGCGCGTTCCTCATCGAAGGCAGCCTGCCGGCGGGATTCGAACGTGGCGATGCCTTGCGCGTTGTCGGCAAGATAGGCGCGGTAGTCGGCCAGCCGGAACTCGGATGGCTCGATCCGGATCGAGCGACGGCCGCTGGGAAAGTCGCGGCGCCATTCGACCAGTTCCTCGGCGCTGACCGGGTAGAAGCGGATCTGGTCGAAGAACCGCAGCAGCCAGGGCTTGCCCTCGATGAAGGCGTCGGTCTGGCGATAGGTGTTCCACACCTGAAGGGTCCGGCCGAACAACTGGTAGCCGCCCGGCCCCTCCATGCCATAGATGCACATGTAGGCGCCGCCGATGCCGACGACATTGGGCGGGGTCCAGGTGCGCGCGGGGTTGTACTTGGTGGTGACCAGCCGGTGGCGTGGATCGACCGGGGTTGCAACTGGCGCGCCCAGATAGACATCGCCCAGCCCCATGACCAGATAGTTGGCCTCGAAGATCAGGTTCTCGACCGCCGCCACATCGGGCAAGCCATTGATGCGGCGGATGAACTCGATGTTGTCCGGGCACCACGGCGCATCATCGCGGACCGCGCCGATGTACTTCTCGATGGTCTCCAGCGTGGCCGGATCGCGCCAACTGAGCGGCAGGTGGACCACGCGCGAAGGAATCGTGAAATCGGCAAGGTCGCCCAGCCGTTCCTCGGCCGCGATCAGCATCGCCAGCGCGGCGGCCTGATCCATCTGCACCCCGTCGAAATGCAGTTGCAGCGAACGGATGCCGGGAACGATGTCGATCACGCCGGGCGCTGCCAGCCGCTCCAACTCGGTCATCAGCGCGTGGACGCGGATGCGCAGCTCGATATCAAGCACGATCGGGCCGTATTCGACCAGGATGTTGCGGTCGCCCTGCTGGCGATAGAGCGTGCGCGGACGGCCGGGCGCTTCGGCGATTTCAGCGAGAATCGGCGAGAGCGCGGCGATCTCGCGCGCGGGGCCGGGTTGCCCGGTGGTGCCACTGTCGAGCAGCGCGTGCTGGTCGGCGGCGGCTTGCGCGGCATCGGCGATGGTCACGGGCACGAAGCGCAGCCGGTCGCCCGGCACAAGCTGGCCGATCTTCCAGCGATCCGCCGCGATGATCACGAACGGGCAGACGAACCCACCCAGCGAAGGGCCATCAGGACCAAGGATGATCGGCATGTCGCCGGTGAAATCGACCGCGCCGATGGCATAGGCGTTGTCGTGGATGTTCGAGGGGTGCAGCCCCGCTTCGCCGCCGTCCTTGCGCGCCCATTGCGGCTTGGGGCCGATCAGGCGCACCCCGGTGCGGTTGCTGTTGTAGTGGACCTGCCAGTCCGCCGACACGATCATGGCGATGTCATCGGGGGTGAAGAAATCGGGTGCGCCATGCGGGCCATAGAGCACCCGCACGGTCCATTCTGTGGGCAGGGCGGGCAGTTCGCTTGCCTCCAGCGGCGCGCGCGTTGCCGCACCGGCCAGATGCAGCACATCGCCCGCCACCAGCCGACGCGCGGCATGGCCGCCGAACTGGCCGAGTTCGAAAGTGCTGCGGCTGCCAAGGTAGGGCGCGATGTCGAGCCCACCAGCCAGCAGCAGGTAGCCGCGCATGCCGCCGCCGGTGGCGCGGCCCAACTCCAGCGTCTGCCCGGCGGCCACCTCGATCACCTGTCCGCGCGGCACGGCCAGTCCATCGAGCGTGGCGCCGAAATCGGCTCCGGTCAGGCAGATGCGGGCGGGCGCGGCGAAGGCCAGTGTCGGGCCGGTCACGGTCATTTCCAGCCCAGCGGTGCCCTCGGGATTGCCCAGCAGGCGGTTGCCGAGGCGGAACGACTGGTCGTCCATCGGCCCCGACGGGGGCACGCCCACCGCCCACAGCTTCTGCCGTCCCGGCCAGTCCTGTACGGTCGTGGCGGTGCCGCCGCTGATCACCCGCAGGCAGTGCGGCCGGAACGCGATGGCATCGAGCGCGCGGGTCGAGACTTCGCCGCTGACGAAGGCGTCCGAGCGCACCACCTCGCGCAGCCAGCGCAAGTTCGTCTCGATGCCGTCGATGCGGCTTTGGCCGAGCGCGGTCTGCATCGCGGTGATCGCTTCGGCGCGGCTGGGGGCATGGACGATCAGCTTGGCCAGCATCGGATCGTACCATGCGCTGACCGTGCTGCCAGCCATGACCCAGGTTTCGGTGCGGATATCGGCCGGGAACTCCACCGCCGTCAGTGTGCCCGAGGTGGGGCGATAATCGAGCGCGGGGTCTTCGGCATAGAGCCGCACTTGCACCGCATGGCCTTGAGGCAGGGCGGGCGCTGCGTCCATGAAGCTGAAATCGCCAGCTCCGCCGCGCACCATCCATTCGACCAGATCGATGCCCATGACCGCCTCGGTCACGCCATGTTCGACCTGCAGGCGGGTGTTCATCTCAAGGAAGAAGAACTCGGCGCGGTCCGCATCGTACAGGAACTCGACGGTGCCCGCCGAGCGATAGCGCGCTGCCTCACCCAGCCGGATCGCGGCGGCATAGAGATCGCGCCGCACCGTTTCGGGCAGCAGCGGGGCTGGGGCTTCCTCGACCACTTTCTGATTGCGGCGTTGCAACGAGCAGTCGCGCTCGCCCAGCGCCACGATGCGGCCCGCGCCATCGCCGAAGATCTGCACTTCGACATGCCGCGCGCGCCGGACATAGCGTTCAAGGAACACGCCCGCGTCGCCGAAGTTGCTCTGGCCCAGCCGGGCGACGGCGGCAAAGCCATCGCGCACGGCGGCTTCGTCCTCGCACACCCGCATGCCGATGCCACCGCCGCCGGCGGTCGCCTTGAGCATTACCGGATAGCCGATCTGCTGCGCGGCCAGCACCGCGTCGGCTTCACTGGTCAGCAAGTTGGAACCCGGCGCCAGCGGCACGCCGTGCCCTGCGGCCAGCGCGCGCGCGCTGTGCTTGAGGCCAAACGTGCGGATGTTGTCGGGCGTCGGGCCGATGAACACGATCCCTGCGGCCGCGCACGCCTCGGCAAATTCGGTGTTTTCGGCCAGAAAGCCATAGCCCGGATGGATCGCGCCCGCGCCCGTTTTGCGCGCGGCGTCAAGGATCGCGGCGATGTTGAGGTAACTGTCCGAGGCCGCCGCGCCGCCGATGCACACCGCCTCATCGGCCTGCGAGACATGCAACGAGGCTTCGTCGGCGTCCGAATAGACCGCGACCGAGCGCAGGCCCATCGTCCGCAAGGTGCGGATGATGCGGGTGGCGATGGCGCCCCGGTTGGCGATCAGGACCGTGTCGAATGCGGGCACAGCGTTCACGCGGTCACGATCATGCGCACGGGCGTCGGGTTGAAGCCGTTGCAGGGGTTGTTGATCTGCGGGCAGTTCGACACGACCACGATCACGTCCATCTCGGCGCGCAAGTCGACCGTCAGGCCCGGCGCGGAAATGCCATCGACGATGCCCAGCGCGCCATCGGGTTCGACCGGCACGTTCATGAAGAAGTTGATGTTGGCCACGATGTCACGCTTGGTGCGCCCTTCGATCAGGTTCGCCTCAAGGAAGTTCTCGACGCAGGCGTGCTGCGCCTTGGTGTGATGGCCATAGCGCAAGGTATTGGATTCGCACGAACAAGCGCCGCCGATCGTATCGTGATAGTCGACCGAGGTGTCGGCGATGGTCATCATCGGCCGCCCTTCGTTCGAGCGCAGGACCGTGCCGGTGCGCAAGAACAGGTTGCCCTGCGCCGCAACGGTATCTTGCGCGCTATAGCGTTCGGCATCGTCGGCTGCGGAATAAAGCAGGAAGTCGACGGCCTGATTGCCTTCCAGATCGACGATGCGCAGCGTCTGCCCGGCGGCAACGTGGTGCAGCCAGGGCGCGCGGGCGGGGACGATGGCGTCATGGATCACGGCGCCCGAAAGGCCGGACAGATGGGGATCGGTGGTCATGGTGGCCCGTCCTTGTTCAGCGGCGGAAATAGTCTTCGACGTTCAGGAAGGCGCGCAGGCCCTCTGGCGTCGCGGTGCGGATGGGGTCGTCGAGCGGGGTCACCGGCCCGCGCCACGCGGTCGCGCGCAGCGGGGTGACGGTATAGTCGGGCCGGGGATCGAGCACGTGCGGGCAGTTGGCGATCACCACGATCACTTCCATCTCGGCGCGCAGCACCACGCTGCGGCCCGGCGCGAAGGGGCCTACCACCGGGGTGATCGTGCCATCGGCCTCGATTTGGGTGCCCTTGAACAAGTTGACGCAAGCATGCACGTCGCGCCGCCCCAGCCCATGCTTGGCAGTGCCGAGCAGGAACCGGTCGCGCCCGTTGGGGTAGGGGCCGCTGTTGCTGCCATTGCCATATTTTGCGGCGTTGGTGGCCGCGTTCGAGGTTCCGGCAAAGCAGTCGTGCGTTCCGGCGTCGTCCGCGGTCAGGCTCATCAGCACGCGGCCCATGTCGGACAGCAGCAGCTTGCCCTGCCCCAGATAGGCGTTCCACTGTACCTTCACCGTGTCGGCAAAGCTGAGCCGTTCGGTGGGCATCTCGGCGTTGAAGATCAGCAGCGAGGCGCAGGCATCGCCGTGCAGGTCGATCAGCCGCAACCGCCCCCCGCGCGGCAGACGCCGCGTGGCATAGCCGCCAGCCGCGATGGTTTCTTCCCACAGCAGATCGGCGGTGGCGACATCGGCGGGCAGGTCGCTGGCCACCGGCGGCAGCAGCGGCATCGCCTCGACCACGGTGCCGCCCATGGCGCGGGCATGGTCGCGGGCGGCCAAGGGGTTGGCCAGCTTGTTTGCGAGCGTTTCGGTCATGCAGCCGCTCCTTCGGATGAACCCTGGCCCGGCTCCTGTTCGTGGAGCGGCGGCAGCAGGGCGGTGGTGGTGACAAGTTCAAGGTGCTGGACGCCGCGCACCCGGCGCAGCGCATCGGACAAATGCTTCAGCCGGATCGCGGGCCCTTGCACCAGCAGCACTTCGAGCGACTGGTCGTCTTCAAGGAACACGTGCTGGGTCGAGATCACTTCCTTGAGGTAATCGGTCTGGGTCTGCGCCAGTTGCTGGCGGACCCGGCCCCGGTCGCCCCGGTAGACCAGCGTGATCGTTCCCGCGAGCAACTCGTCGGGCCGGGTCAGCGCTTCGTGCGCGGCCAGCGCCTGGCGGATCAGCTCGGCGATCAGTTGCGAGCGCGAGGGGAGCTGGCGCTCTTCGACCATGATGTCGAGCTTGCGGAACAAGTCGGCCGGAAGGCTCATGCTCAGCCGCGCAAGGCTGGTTGGTTCGGTGCTCATCGGCGGTCCTCTCTCAGCTTGCGCCGGTCGTTTCGCTGGCGCTTTGGGTATCCGCCGCAGCCTGCGCTGCCTTGTCGCGCAGCGGCAGATCGTAGACCGCCGTGGCGCCGAAGCGGTGCGGTGCGTGCGGATCATGGCGGCGCTTGTCGAGCGCCAGCACTCGGGTGCCGAGCGTGAAAGCCTCGCGGATATCGTGCGTGACCATGATGATGGTCAGCGCATAATCGCGCCACAACCGGGTGATCAGCGCGTGCATGTCGGCGCGGATGCCGGGATCGAGCGCGCCGAACGGTTCATCGAGCAGCAGGATGCGCGGCCGCTTGATCAGCGCCTGCGCGATCGCCAGCCGCTGTTGCATGCCGCCCGAAAGCTGCGCCGGGTACAAGTGCAGGCTGTCGGCAAGGCCGACCGCTGCCAGCATCTCGGTCGCCTCGGCCATCGCCGCGCGGCGGGCGCCGCCGAACAGCCGCGCCAGCAACGGCGATTGCGCGCACTCCAGTCCGAACACGGTGTTGCCCAGTGCGGTCAGGTGCGGGAACACCGAATAGCGCTGGAACACCACCCCCCGGTCGGGTCCGCATTCGGGCGCCAGCGGCACGCCATCGAGCAGGATCTGCCCGCGCGTCGGCGCTTCCTGTCCGAGAATGAGGCGCAGCAGGCTGCTCTTGCCCGCACCCGATGGCCCGATGATCGAGACGAACGATCCCGCGGCCACGTCCAGATCGACCTTTTCGAGGACGATCTTGTCGCCGTATTCGACCCACACGTCGCGAAGGGAAAGGAGCGCGCTCAATGGTTTGCTCCATGTGCCCAGCCGAACATGCGCTTGCTGAGGAAAGCCAGCGTCACGTCCATGACGATCGCCAGTATGGCGATCCACGCGACGTAGGGGATGATCACGTCCATCGACAGATAGCGGCGGACAAGGAAGATGCGGTAGCCCAGCCCGACGTCCGAGGCGACCGCCTCTGCCGAGATCAGGAACACCCACGCCGGGCCAAGCGCCAGCCGCAGCGCCTGCAACAGGCGCGGCATCGCCTGGGGCAGGGCGACGCGGATCATGATCTGCCAGCTGTTGGCGCCCAGCGTCTGCGCCTTGATGATCTGTTCGCGTGGCAGCGCGGTGACGTGGGCGGCGATGTCGCGGATCATCACCGGGGCGATCCCGATCACGATCAGCGCGACTTTGGCGGTGTCGCCCAGCCCCAGCGCGATGAACAGGATGGGCAGCAGCGCGATCGGCGGGATCACCGCGATCCCGGTCACCAGCGGGCCGAACGTGGCGCGCATCGGCGGCAGCACGCCCAGCACCAGCCCGACGACCAGCGCCATCAGCGTGGCGATGCCAAGGCCAAGCCCCAGCCGTTGCAGGCTGGCCAGCGTGTCGGCCCAGAACAGCAGGTTGCCCGAAAGCGGATCGGGCTGGAAGATCAGCGCCGACACCGCCTGCACCATGCCGCCGGGCAGCGGCAGGATCTTGTCGGCCGGGTTCACCGCATGGCGCTGCGCGGCCATGAACAGATAGAACAGCACGATCAGCGCGATCGGCACAGCGCCCAGCGCAAAGCGTTGCGAGGGGCCGATCTGGCGGTTCACCCAGCGCATGCGGCGTCCTTTGTGGTGGTTGCTGACGCGTCCATGCGCTTAAAGCTTCCCGTCGGCGGCCAGCTTCATGAAGCTGTCGTCAAAGCGCAGCGTCACGTGCGCCGGATCGCCCAGCGTCTTGCCAGCGGGGAAGGACATGCCCACCGCGTCGGCCGACGATGCGCCCTTGAACAGGCCCTTGGAGAAGCTGAAATCGCGCACCCGCGTCATCGTGGTGATCAGCGACGGATCTTGCGTGGCCGCCACCGCCGCCTTGGGATCGGCATAGAGGAACGTCGTCTTGAGCTGATTGTCGAACGTCTCGGCGCTCGCTCCGGCAAGCTTGGCCATTGCCGCGCGCGCTTCCTTGCCCTTGGCGTCCTGCCGCTGCATCAGCGCCACGGTTTCGTACCAGATGCCGGTCAGCGCCTTGCCCAGGTTCGGGTTGGCCTTCAGCGTGGCGGTGTCGACCACCAGCAGGTCAAGGATTTCGCGCGGAATGTCGGCGGAACTGAACACTTGCGTGACGCCGGGCTGGGCCTTCATCACCGAAAGCTGCGGGTTCCACGCGACAGCGGCCTTCACGTCGGGGCTGGCAAAGGCGCCGACGATATCGGCGTCCGACGTGTTCACCGTCTTGACGTCGGTCAGCGACATGCCTGCCGAATTGAGCGCGCGCGCCAGCAGGTAGTGCGATACCGACAGCTCGACCAGATAGACCTGCTGGCCCTTGATCGCCTGCAAGCTGTTGGCGCCTTTCAGCAGGACGCCGTCGTTGCCGTTGGAATAATCGCCCATGATGATGGCGCTGGTGTCCTTGCCACCGGCGGCGGGGATGGTCAGCGCGTCCATGTTGGCCACCGTCACGCCGTCGAACTTGCCGGCGGTGTACTGGTTCACCGATTCAACGTAATCGTTGACCTGAACGATGTTGATCTTGATGCCGTACTTGTCGGCCCACTTCTTCACGATGCCGGCCTGCTGGGCATAAGGCCAGGGCATCCAACCGGCATAGATCGACCAGCCGATGCTGAATTCCTGCCGCTTTTGCGAAGCGGCGTCCGGGGACGGCGAACAGGACGCGGCAAGCAATGCCGGTGCCAGCAGCGCGAGCCTTGCGGCCCTGCCTGCGATGGTCCTGCGTGTCATGGATCTGGCCAGTATGCTGAGCACGAGTCTGTCCCCTTTCGCACTGCAGCATCACGGCGGAATTCCCGATTGTCCACTTCCTATTATTACGATTGGACGCCTTTGTAATAAAAATGGGGGTTGCCCCTAGGGGTTAAATATCTGATTAAAAACAAATTATTTCCGTTTGTCTGCGGCGCCTACGTCAAATAGCGTAGGTTGGCGCGGCGTGATTCGACTTAGCCTTCGATTCGAAAGGCGTGGATTGCGCGCCGCTAGTCATGCCACGGATCGGGAAGTCATGAAGAAGCTTGCGGTCGACCTGTTGCCCCCTGCCACGGTCGCGGTGATCGTGCTGTTCTGGGCTTTCGCCCCGGCAGCATTGGTGACGAACCCGTGGACCATGGTGGCGGTCACATCGCTGGTGACGGCGTTCGTGCTGGGGCTGGAACTGGTGTTCGAACGCCATCCCGGCTGGCGCATGGACCGGCGCGAGTTTCTGACCGACTTGTTCTACATGGTGCTCAACGCCACCGTGATCTCGCAAGCGAGCCACTTTCTGGCCGAGGAGCCGATCCTTGCGGCCAAGCATTCGCTGGGCATCGCCACGCCTTGGGCAGAGCACATGCCGTTTCTGGCGCAAGTGGCGATGGTGATCTTTCTGGTCGAGTTCGGCCAGTACTGGATGCACCGCCTGATGCACAATTCGACGCCGTTCTGGCTGACCCATGCGCCGCACCACCACATCACGCAGTTGAACGCGATGAAGGGTGCCGTGGGCAACCCGATCGAGCTGTTCCTGATCAGCCTGAGCGTGGTGGCCTTCTTCGACTTCCAGTTGAGCGCCGAACTTTGCGCGTTCAGCGTCACGGCGGCGATTTCCACGTTCAACCATGCCAACGTGCGGTCGGACCCGCCGCTGTTCTATTCGTTCTTCTTCACCACGATCCGGCACCACAGCCTGCACCATTCGGTCCCCTATGAGGACACGCGCTGCAACTATGGCAACTCGCTGATCCTGATCGACCGCATCTTCGGCACCTACAAGGAAGGGGAGGCGTCGATCGTCGGACAGGACGAGCGCAAGCGGCTGTCGATCGTGGAGCAGTGGGTGTTCCCGTTCCGCCCGCTGGTGGCGATGATCAAAGACCGCCGGACAGGTTCGTCCTCACCAATCGGCAACTGAACCGCGCGGCCATCGCCCCGCAAACATTGCTGCAAAAGGCGCAACAAAAAGGCCCGGACCGCTGGTTGAAACAGCGGACCGGGCCTTTTGTCATCCCGCGATGGTTCAGGCGGGAGAGAGCGCCGGTTCGGCGGTGGCGGCGGCCACTTCGGCCACATCACCCAGCACCACGCCGACGCGCTGGTGCAGGCTGGTGGGCACGACTTCCATGATGCGGATTTCGCCATCGGTGGCAGCGCCGCCGGCTTGTTCGATCAGGAACGCCATCGGGTTGCCTTCGTACATCAGGCGCAGCCGCGCCTTGCCCGGGGTGCGGACGTCGGCGGGATAGAGGAACGTGCCGCCGCGCTTGAGCACGCGGTGCACGTCGGCCACCATCGAGCCCGGCCAGCGCATGTTGTAATCCTTGCCCAGCGGACCGTCCGAACCGGCGACGCGGTCGTCGATGAAGCGGGTTACGGTGTCGTTCCACTGGCGGCGGTTGGACATGTTGATCGCGAATTCGCGCGTGCCCTGCGGCAGGCGGATCGGCCCGTCGGTCATCCGCCACGATCCGACTTCGCGGTCGAGCGTGAATTCGTACACGCCGGTGCCGACGGTCAGGACCAGCAGCGTCTGCGGGCCATACAGCGCATAGCCTGCCGCGACTTGTTCGACGCCGGGCTGGAGGAAGTCAGCCTCGGTCACTTCGCGCCCAGCCGCTTCGGCCGGGGCCTTGAGCACCGAGAAGATCGTGCCGACCGACAGGCACACGTCGATGTTGCTGGAACCGTCGATGGGATCGAACAACAGCAGGTATTCGCCCTTGGGATAGCGGTTGGGGATGAGGTGGATGGTCTCCATCTCTTCCGAGGCCATCGCTGCCAAGTGGCCGCCCCATTCGTTCGCGTCGAGCAGCAGTTCGTTGGCGATCACGTCGAGCTTCTTCTGCACTTCGCCCTGCACGTTTTCCTGGCTCAGGCTGCCCAGCACTTCGCCCAGCGCACCCTTCGACACGGCGTGGCCGATGGTCTTGCAGGCGCGGGCGACGGTCTCGATCAACAGGCGCAGTTCGGCGGGGAGCGCGTTTTCGCGCCGCTGTTGTTCGATCAGAAATCGGGTCAGCGTAAGGCGTTGGGTCATCGGCGGCGGTCTCCGGACAGTGTCGGCCATAACAGGATCGGAGCACGGCCAAAGGTGCCCCGTTCGCGCGATAGCACATGTCAGTTGCCCAATCGTGACGCAACCGCATTCGTATGCAATTGGCGCATCCCCAAGCAAGAAGGATGGCGCGGGGCGCTGGCAACCTTGCGGTTTACTTCATCGGGCCGGGCGATATGAAGGCGCTCGCACGTTCCCTACGCGACCACGCGCGGGTCATGCCGCCCCCGACTTCATCATTTTATCGTCCGGAATTGCGCCCATGACCAAGCCCAAGCCCGTTGCAGGCATCACCCGTCGCGCCACCGTTGCCGGTGCTCTGGCCGGGGCGCTCGCCCTTCCGGCAGCCCGTGCCTTTGCTGCCGCCACCCCGCGCCCGGCACGCCAGCCCAACATCCTGTACATCATGGCCGACGACATGGGTTATGCCGACGTGTCGTGCTATGGACGGCGCGAATACCGCACCCCGGCGATCGATGCTCTGGCGGCGCAAGGGCTGCGCTTCACCAGCGCCTATGCCAACAGCGCGGTGTGCACGGCGACGCGGGTCGCGCTGATCACCGGACGCTATCAGTATCGCCTGCCGGTCGGGCTGGAAGAGCCGCTGGCCGGACGCCGCAACGTCGGCCTGCCGACCGACCATCCGACGCTGCCGTCGCTGCTGGCCAAGGCGGGCTATCGCACGTCGCTTGTCGGCAAGTGGCACCTTGGCAGCCTGCCCGATTTCGATCCGCTTAAAAGCGGGTACGCGCATTTCTGGGGCATCCGCAGCGGCGCGGTCGACTACTTCAGCCACAAGGGCAGCGACGGCAAGCCCGACTTGTGGGACGGCGCGACGGCGGTCGATCAGGCGGGCTACCTGACCGACATGCTGGGCGATCGCGCGATCGCCGAGATCGGCGCGGGCGCGAAGGAGGGACGGCCCTGGTTCCTCAGCCTGCATTTCACCGCGCCGCACTGGCCATGGGAAACCCCTGAGGATCAGGCCGAATCTGCCCGCCTTGGCGCGCGCAAGGATCCCGAAGCGCTGATGCATTTCGATGGTGGTACCGCTGCGACGTATGCCGCGATGGTCCAGCGGCTGGACTTGCAGATCGGCCGCATCCTTGCCGCGCTAAAGGCCAGCGGGCAGGAGGACGATACCATCGTCGTGTTCACCAGCGACAATGGCGGCGAACGCTTTTCCGACACCGGACCGTTTACCGGGCGCAAGACCGAACTGCTGGAGGGCGGCTTGCGCATTCCAGCCATCGTGCGCTGGCCGGGCCTGACCCGCGCGGGCGCCACCAGCGACGCGCAGATCATCACCATGGACTGGCTGCCGACGTTCGTTGCCGCTGCCGGAGCCGCGCCCGACGCGGCCCATGCCAGCGACGGCATCGACATCGCCCCGGCCATCGCGGGCGGCACCCTGCCCGAACGCACGCTGTTCTGGCGCTATCGCAACCATGATCAGCAGGCGGCGCGGCGCGGCCAGTGGAAATACCTGAAGATCAACAGCAACACCTTCCTGTTCGACGTGGTCGCCGACTCGCAGGAGCGCGCCAACCTGAAAGAGCGCGAACCGGGCATCTTCCACGAGCTTGCCAGCGCGTGGAGCGCGTGGGACCGCACGATGCTGCCGCTCGATCCGCAGAGCTATACCCATGGCTTCACCGGCAAGGAATTGGCGGACCATTACGGCGTGGGCGACTGATTCGAATTGGCGGGACGTTTCAGGCGGGCCTGTTCAGGCGGGCCTGTTCAGGCAGGACGTTTCAGGCAGGACGTTTCAGGCGGGGATCAGCAGTTCCGCCACCAGTCCGCCAATTTGCGCACCATCCGCATCGGCGCTCGTCAGGTTCAGCGTGATGCCCCAGCCTTCGGCAATGTCGCGGGCGATCGCCAGACCCAGCCCCGATCCGGGCATGGCCGGGTCGAAGCGGGTGCCGATGGCGCAGGCCGTGGCGATCTGTTCGGCGGTCATGCCCGGACCGTCGTCGGCGATGCGCAGCCGTACTTGCGCCGGGTGCCGGTCGATGGTGACGGTCACCGCCGTGCGCGCCCACTTGCCCGCATTGTCGAGCAGGATCGAGAGCAGTTCGGCAAGGTCGACCGGATCGACCGCGACCTTGGCGGTGAAATCGGGCGGAAGCTGCAGGCGGAACAGCTTGTCGCGGTGCAGGCGGCCCATCGCGCTCAGCACCGGGGCGATCACGTCGGGCAACGGGCTGCTGCGTCCCGATGTGCGCGCGGCGGCGCCCGAGCGGGCGCGGGCAAGCTGGTAATCGATCTGCTGCGCCATCGCTTCGGCCTGTTGCAGCAGCACATTGCCTTGCGCGCGGGTCTGCGGATCGCCTGCCAGCGTTTCGGCCTCGTCGGTGATGACCGCCAGCGGGGTGCGCAAGCTGTGCGCCAGATTGCCCGCCTGCACCCGGCTGCGCTCGATGATCGCGCGGTTTTCGGCGACATAGGCGTTCAGATCGCTGACCAGCGGCGCGATCTCGTCGGGATAGCGTCCTTGCAGCGGCTCGCCCCGGCCGTCGCGCAGCGCGGCCACCGCCAGCACCAGCCGGTCGAGCGGGCGCAGCGCAAACGCGATGGCAAGCAAGCCGGTGCCGATCAGCGCGATCGCCAGCACCACCAGCCACACCGACAGTTCCACGGTGAACCCGGCAATCGCCTGATCCAGATAGCGCTTGTCGGTGGCGATGACGTAATGGATCACGCGACGGTCGGACGTCAGCCGGGTGAAGCCATAGGTTATGGCCGGGCCGGTCGGGCCGCTGTCGACCGCGTGGAACACTTGCGGCGAATGCGCAACGTTGTCGTCCAGCGCGCCACGGGTCAGCGAGCCCGAACGCAAGGTATCGCCCTTGTCGACCGTCACTTGCCAATAGAACCCGCCCAGCGGCTCAAGAAAGCGCGGGTCGGACAGCGGCCGCATCAACCGCAGGTGCCCATCGCCCGTCTCCGTGACCAGATCGGCCAGTTCGCGGACGTGGCCGTACAATTCGTCATGGTATTGCAGTTCGATATGGCGGGCAAAGACGCGGGTGGCCGAGTACCAGATGCCGCCGATGCCGATCGCCACCCACAGCAGGATCGCGCACAGGAAACGCAGGCGCAGACTGCCCGCCTGCCAGCGCTGTCCCGGTGCCGGGTGAGGGTGCGGCCCGCTCATGCGGCAAACCTGTAGCCAAGGCCGCGCACCGTCTCGATCCGGTCGATCCCGACCTTGCGGCGCAGGCGGCTGATCAGCACTTCGACCGCGTTCTGGTGGCGCTCGCTGTCCAAGTCATAGATGTGCTCGATGATCTGGCCTTGCGGCAGGATCTGCCCCGGATGGCGCAGGAACAAGTGCAGCAGGCGGAACTCCATCCGCGTCAGCGTCAGCGGCGCGCCATCCAGTTCGGCGGTGCGGCTCGCCGGATTGAGCCGCAGCCCGCCGCGCTCCAACCAGCTTTCGCCCGGCCCCTGCCGGCGGCGCAGAACCGCGTGCAGCCGCGCCAGCAGTTCCTCGAACCGCACCGGCTTGACCACGAAATCGTCGGCCCCGGCGTTCAGGCCCTGCACTTTTTCCTGCCAGCCGCCGCGCGCGGTCAGGATGATCACCGGCGTCGCCACCCGCCGCGTCCGCCACAGCCGCAACACGTCCATCCCGCTGCCATCGGGCAAGTTGAGATCGAGAACGATGGCGGCAATCTTGTCGAGATCGGGCCAGTCCTCGCCCTCGCTGCGGGTGCGCGCGACATCGACGGCAAAGCCTGCATCGCGCAGCCGTCCGCTCAGCCGCATGGCCAGTTGGGCATCGTCTTCGACCAGAAGGAGGCGCAAGTATGAGTCCTTTTCGCACAACGCACGTTCCAGATGACCTTGGTCGGTGAAACTGACAAGTTCCTGTCAGACTGGCCTTGCAGATGGAGCACCATGAACAACCGTCTTTCCCCGTTGTGCCTGCTGGGTGCGCTGCTCGTCGTGCCCGCGCTGTCGGCCTGTCAGAAGGCGCAGAGCGATGCGGCATCCCTGTCCGCTGCGGCCTCCGCACCCGCCGCAAAGGCCGATCCCGACCGGGTCGTGCTGACCGCGGACCAACGCGCGCGGCTGGGCATCCGGATGGAGACGGCGACAGCGGCCGATGCGGTGCCGGTGGGCACGGTGCCCGGCGTCGTGTCCTTGCCGCCCGAGGCGCGCGTGGCGGTGACCACGCCCTTTGCCGGAACGGTGGTGCAAGTGCTGGTCATTCAGGGGCAGGCAGTGCGCAAGGGCGAGGCGCTGGCCGTCGTCCGCGCGGCAGAAGCGGTGCAATATGGCGCGGCGCTGGCCCGGTCTCAGGCCGAATTGCCGGTGGCTTCGGCCAGCGCGGCGCGGCTGGGCCAGCTTGCCCGCGAAGGGATCATCGCCCCGGCCCGCGCCGACGAAGCGCGCGCCGTGCTGCGCGCCACGCAGGCGACCGTCGCCGAAAATCGCCGCCTGCTGGCGCTGGGCGGAGCCGGGAGCAACGGCACCATCACCTTGCGCGCGCCGATCAGTGGCCGGGTGGCCAGCGTCGGCGTCGATACCGGCGGCGCGGTGGGCATGGGCCCTGCGCCGTTCATCGTCGAGAACACCAGCGCGTTGCGGCTCGATCTGCAAGTGCCCGAGCGGCTGGCCGGGCAAGTTCGCGCTGGCATGCCTCTCAGCGTCGTTCAGGACGGCCACAGCGTGCGCGGAACGATTTTGGCGGTCACCGGGTCGCTCGACCCGCTGACGCGCTCTCTGACCGCCAGAGCGAGCTTGCCGCCGGGAACCGCCTTCGTGCCGGGCAAGGGCGTGCAGGTGACGATTGCCGGGGCGCCGGCAAAGGGCAGCGGTATCGCCGTGCCGACCAGCGCGGTCACCCATACCGATGCAGGCGACGTGGTGTTCGTCGATGACGGCAACAACCTGCGCCGGGTAAGGGTGGTGGTCGCAGGCGAACTCGACGGGCACAGCATCGTGCGGGCAGGGAGTGCCACCGGAGGCGCCCCCGGAGGTGCCAGCGCGGGATTGCGCGCGGGTGATCGCGTGGTCAGCGCGGGCATCGCCGAACTCAAAGCCATCGGTCAGGGACAGTAACGATGCTGCGCAGACTGGTCGAACGCGCGCTGGCGATGCGGCTGGCGGTGCTGGGAATTGCGCTGGCGCTGGCCGGCGCGGGGGTCTGGGCATTCGTTGGCCTGCCGATCGATGCCTTTCCCGATATCTCGTCCACGCAGGTCAAGATCATCCTCAAGGCCCCCGGCATGACCCCCGAAGAGGTCGAGAGCCGGGTCATCGCCCCGATCGAGACCGAAATGCTGGGCATTCCGCATCAGGACGTGGTGCGCTCGGTCGCCAAGTACGCGATCGCCGACATCACCATCAATTTCGATGACAGCACCGATGTGTACTGGGCGCGCAATCAGGTGGCCGAGCGGCTGGCCGGGGTGATGGGCAACCTGCCCGCCACGGTCAGCGGCGGCATGGCGCCGATCTCCACCCCGCTGTCCGACATGGTCATGTTCACGCTCGAAGGGCCGCAAAGCCTTGCCGAAAAGCGCCGCGTGCTGGACTGGACGATCCGTCCGGCGCTGCGCACGGTGCCCGGCGTGGCCGATGTCAACGCGCTGGGCGGCATGGTCGAAACCTTCGAGGTCGCGCCCGATGCCACCGCGCTGGCGGGCGCGGGGTTGAGCGTGGCCGACCTTGCCAGCGCGATCCAGGCGGGCAACCGCAACGATGGCGCCGGGCGGCTGGTGACGGGCGAGGAAGCGCTGATCGTGCGCGCCACCGGGGCGATCCGCAATGTCGACGATCTGGCCGCCGTGGTGGTGCGTTCCGGGGCGACCGGGATCGTGCGGGTCGGCGATGTCGCGGCCGTGCGCATCGGTGCGCTCACCCGCTATGGCGCGGTCACCCGCAACGGTCGGGGCGAGGCGGTCGAAGGACTGGTCATGGCGCTGCGCGGAGCCGATGCCTCCAAGGTCGTGGCCGGGGTCAAGGCGCGGCTCGACGAGATCGCGCCCAGCCTGCCTGCGGGCATGAAGCTCGACATCTTTTACGACCGTTCGGACCTGATCGGGCATGCCGTGGGCACCGTCGAGGAAGCGCTGCTCGAAGCCACGCTGCTGGTGGTCGTGCTGCTGCTGCTGTTCCTTGGCGATGTGCGGGCCTCGGTGATCGTCGCGCTGGCGCTGCCGATGGCGGCGCTGCTGACCTTCATCTTCATGCGCGCCATCGGCATCACCGCCAACCTGATGAGCCTTGGCGGCCTTGCCATCGCGGTCGGCATGCTGGTCGATGGCGCGGTGGTGGTGGTCGAAAACGTGGTCGAGCGGCTGAGCGATCCGCGCCGGGCGGCAGCGGGCAAGCTGCACGCCGTGCTGGCCGCCGCTGCCGAAGTCGCAACGCCTGTCGCCTCGGGCATGGCGATCATCGCGCTGGTGTTCCTGCCGCTGCTGACGTTGCAGGGGCTCGAAGGCAAGCTGTTCTCGCCGGTTGCGCTAACGATCGTGCTGGCGCTGCTTTCGGCGCTGGTGCTTTCGCTGACGCTCGTGCCAGTGCTGGCGTTCTATGTGCTGAAAGTGAAGCCCGATGCGGATGGTCATCATCACGAACCGTGGCTGATGCGGCAGTTGAACCCGCGCTATGCCGCGCTGCTGGCGGGGGCATTCGTGCGTCAGCGGCTGGTGTTCGCCATCGCGGGGCTGTCGCTGGTGCTGACCGGCGTCGCCTATTCCCTTACCGGCAAAACCTTTCTGCCGACGATGGATGAAGGTAGCGTGATCGTGCAGTTGATGAAGCTGCCGTCGATCTCGCTGCCGCACAGCCTTGACGGCGACATGAAAGTGCAGCGCGCGATCCTGGCCAAAGTGCCCGAAGTGACCGACGTGATCGCGCGGACCGGGTCGGACGAGCTGGGGCTCGATCCGATGGGCCTGAACGAGACCGACACGTTCCTGCGGCTCAAGCCCCGGTCCGAATGGCGGGTTGCTGACAAGGACTGGCTGGTCGAACAGATCCGCCTTGCACTGGCCGATCTGCCGGGCATCCAGACCAGCTTCACCCAGCCGATCGAGATGCGCATTTCCGAAATGCTGACCGGCGCGCGCGGCGATCTGGCGATCCGCATCTTCGGGCCGGACAACGCCGAACTGGCGCGCCTTGCCGGGCAGATCCAGACCCGGCTGAAGGCCATTCCCGGCACCAGCGAGGCGCTGAGCGTGGCCAATGACCGTGTCGATTACCTGCAGGTCGATATCGACCGCGTTGCCGCCGGGCGCGCGGGCATGCCCATCGACCAGTTGCAGGACGCCATGCGCGCCCAGGTCGAAGGCGTGCGGGCGGGGGTGGTGGCCGATGGCCTGCGCCGCGTGCCCATCGTCATCCGTTCCGCCGATGCCGAAACCGGGCAATCGCCCACCGCCTTCGCCGACCAGACGTACCGCTCGCCCACCGGCCAGCTGGTGCGCGCCAGCGACGTGGCGCGGGTGCAGCGCGTGGCCGGGCCGGTCAAGCTGGAGCACGAAAACGGCTCGCGCTTCGCCATGGTGCAGGCGTTCGTGTCGGGGCGCGATCTGGTCGGCTATGTCGATCAGGCCAAGGCCGACATTGCCGCCAACGTCAAGCTGCCCACCGGCTACCGGCTGGTATGGGGCGGACAGTTCGAGAACCAGCAGCGCGCCTCGGCCCGGTTGATGGTGGTGCTGCCGCTGTCGCTGGCGATGATCTTCGTGGTGCTTTACGCCACGCTGGCCAGTGTCAGGGCCTCGGCGCTGATCCTGGTGAACATCCCGTTCGCGCTGGTCGGCGGGATGATCGCGCTGGCGATTTCGGGCGAATATCTGTCGGTTCCGGCCTCGGTCGGGTTCATCGCGCTGCTGGGCATCGCGGTGCTCAACGGTCTGGTCATGGTCAGCTATTTCCGCCAGTTGCGCGAAGGCGGCATGGTGCTGGCCGAAGCGGTGCGACTGGGCGCGCGGCGGCGCCTGCGCCCGGTGCTGATGACCGCCGCGATCGCCGCCTTCGGGCTGGTGCCGCTGCTGTTTGCCACCGGGCCGGGCTCGGAAATCCAGAAGCCGCTGGCGATCGTGGTGATCGGCGGGTTGATCACCTCGACGCTGCTGACGCTGGTGCTGTTGCCGATCCTGTATGAACGGTTCGGAGAAAGCGCCGCCGAACGCGCGGCCGGCGCGCGGGAGAACGCCGATGCGTAAGGCCTTTGTCACCACGCTGGCGGTGTTGGGCGCGCTGTGTCCGCAGGTCGGGCTGGCCGCCGGTGAACCCGCCGAAGCGGGACTGCCCGCGCTTGCCGACGTGACCGCCGCGCTCGATGCGCACCCCGGCATGGCCGCGGCGCTGGCGCGGGTCCGCGCCGCGCAGGGTGAGGCCGATGCTCTGGCGCGCGGCCCCCACGAACTGACGCTGAGCGGCAGCTACATGCGGCGCAACGTCCGCAACGAAGGCCAGTTCAGCGAGTATGAGGCGCAAGTGACGCGCCCCGTCCGCCTGCCGGGCAAGGCCGCGCTCGACCGCACGATCGGGGCGCAAGGGCTGGCCTATGCCAGCAACATGGCCGAGGACGCGCGCCACCATACCGCGCTGCGGCTGGCGCAGGCGTGGTGGGACTGGCTTGGTTGTGCGCAGGAGGCCCGGGTCGACGCCCAGGCGGCGGTCAACCTGCAGGCGCTGCTGTCGAGCGTGCAGCGCCGCGTGCAGTTGCGCGATGCCGCGCAGATCGAGGCGGATCAGGCGGCGGCGGCGCTGGCCACGGCGCTTGCGCAGGCCGAACGCTCCGCCGGGCGCGAGGCGGTGGCGCATGCGCGGCTGGCGGCGCAGTTTCCCGGCCTGCCGCTGCCCGCCCGCGCGCAAGATTTGCCCGATCCGCAGATTCCGGCGGGTGGCTTGCAGTTCCTCCACGACAAGATCCTTGGCCGCAGCCACGAGATCGCCGCCGCCGAAGCGCTGGCCAATCAGGCGCAGGCGCAGGCCGACCGCGCGCGCAAGGAACGCACCGCCGATCCCTCGGTGGGTCTGCGCGTCTTTTCCGAAAAGGGCGGGATCGAGCGCGGTGGCGGGCTGGTGTTCTCGCTGCCGCTGGGCGGTGGCTATCGCTCGGCGCTGGCCGAGCGTGCCAGCGCGCAGGCAAGTGCCGCGCAGGCCGATCTGCAGGCGGTGCGGCTGGACATCGTCGAGACCGCCGACGCCGATCTGGCCGAAGCCGAAGCGGCTTATGCGGCGTGGGGCAGGGCGCGGGCGGCGCGCGATGCGCAGGACGCCGCCTTGCAAAAGGCGCGGCGCGGGCACCAGTTGGGCGAGATCGATCTGGCCGCCGTGCTGCTGGCCGAACGGCAGATGCAGGATGCGCTGCGCACCGAAAGCGTCGCGCGGGCAGACGCGCAGCGCGCCATCACCCGCCTGCGGATCGATGCGCACGAATTGTGGATCGGAGACGATGAGGCCCCCGAAGCGGTGAAGTAGGGCCGACCTCGGGCGTGATGCCGGGCCAGCGATGCCGGGCCAGCGATGACGAACATGCCTAACGATGTGTTGCAGCGGGTGAAACGACCGTGTGGACAGGCCTTCGCACCTTACGCTTAACCCTCTAATACTTTGGGTCAAATTGTGCCAGAACGCAGGTGCAATCGGTCGGGCTCGTGCTATGCCGCGTGATGCGCTGCACGGTGCTGGAGAGGAAAAGACAGGTCATGGTCTTGCGCTTGGCTGCCCGGACAAGGGCGGCATGGTTGATTTTGCCGTTGCTCGGAGCAGCGAGCGCGAGCGCCAATGCGCATGCAGCCGAGGCTGGGGCTGAGGCTGGAGACGCCGCGCCGCAGATCCTTGTCGTCGCCACGCCGTTGGGGCGCGATGCGGACCCGGTCGCCGATGCCGACACAATGCGTCGCACCAACGCCGTGTCGCTGGCCGACCAGTTGGCGCGCACCGCGCCGGGGGTCAGCATCAACGAAGTGCAGGGCAATCCGCTGCAACAGGACATCGCCTATCGCGGGTTCACCGCCTCGCCCTTGCTGGGCACGCCGCAAGGGCTGTCGGTCTGGCTCGACGGGGTGCGCATCAACCAGCCGTTCGGCGATGTGGTTTCGTGGGACGTGATCCCGCTGGCGGCGGTGCGGCAGGTGTCGGTGGTGTCGGGCGCCGCGCCGCAGTTCGGCCGCAACGCGCTGGGCGGCGCGGTGGTGCTGACGACCAAGGACGGGCGCAGCGACCCCGGACTGCGCGCCGAGGCGTCGGGCGGATCGTTCGGCCGGATCACCGCCAGCGTTCAGGCAGGCGGCGTGACCACCGGTGGCTTCGACTGGTTTGCCGCGGTCGATCACTTCCGCGAGGACGGCTGGCGCGCGTTGTCGGCATCGCGCGCGACGCGGGCCTTTGCCAAATTGGGCTGGAGCGATGCACGCGGCGACGTGGCGCTGACCGGGCTCTATGGCCGGAGCACGCTCAACGGCAACGGATTACAGGACGTGCGACTGCTCGCCGCCGACCAGGCGAGCATCTACACCGCGCCCGACACCACCCGCAACGACAGCGGCATGGTCACGCTCACCGCGCATCGCACGCTGTCGGAAGGCGTGACGCTCAGCGGCAATGGGTTCTGGCGGGGCAGTCTGGCGCGCACGCTGAACGGCGACATCAACGATGATTCGCTGGGGCAGGATCTCTATCAGCCCGACGACGAAGAACAGGCCGCGCTCACCGCAGCGGGCTATCACGGGTTTCCGCTGGCAGGTGAAACGCAAGGCAACACCGCGTTCCCCAAGTGGCGCTGCATCGCGGCGATCCGGTTGAATTCCGAACCGAACGAGGTGTGCAACGGCTTGCTCAACGCCTCGCGCACCCGGCAGGATGAATGGGGCGGATCGCTCGAACTGGCGGTTGCGGGGCAAATCGGCGCGATCGAGCAGCGGCTGACGCTGGGCGCGGCGTTTGTTTCCAGCCGCGCCGACTTTGGCCAGACATCGCGGTTCGGCTATCTGCTGCCCGATCGCACCGTGGCGACGGTCGATGGGCCGGGCGCCTTTGCCGATGGCACGCAGGCTTCGGACGAAGCGTTCGACGCGCGGGTCGATCTTCACGCGCGGACCACCAGTCTCGGTCTTTATGCGCTGGAAAGCGCGGCGCTGACCAGGACGCTCAGGCTCGATCTGGCCGGGCGCTATGATCGCACGCAAGTTCACAACCGCGACCGCATCACGCCGGGCGGCGGCACCGGCTCGCTCGACAGCGATCCGGTCTATGCCCGGTTCAATCCGTCCGCGGCGCTTTCCTGGCAACCGGGCGAGGGGATCGACCTTGCGCTGGCGTGGTCGCAGGCCAGCCGTGCGCCATCGGCCATCGAACTGGGCTGTTCCGATCCGGCCAGCCCTTGTCGCCTGCCCAACGCGCTGGCGGGCGACCCGCCGCTGCGGCAGGTCATCGCGCATACCGTCGAACTGCGCGCCGGCCTGCATGGCAAGCGCTGGTCGCTGGGCGCCACGCTGTTCCGCACCGATGCTGCCGACGATATCCTGTTCGTTACCGACAACCCGTCCGGCTACGGCTATTTCCGCAACTTCGGCAAGACCCGCAGGCAAGGCTTGGAACTGCGCGGCAGTGTCGCGCGCGGCGCCTTCACGCTGGCGGCCAGCTATACCCTGCTCGACGCCACCTATCGTTCGGGCGAGGTCGTTGGCGGATCGGGCAACAGCAGCAACGATGCCACAGAACCGGGGCTCGACGGGTCGATCACGATCGCGCCCGGCGATGCGATACCGCTGGTGCCGCGCCATCTGGGCAAAGTGCAGCTCGGCTGGCAGGCGACGCCGGCATTGGCTCTCTCGCTTGATCTGACGGCGGCATCGGGCGTGTGGGCGCGCGGCAACGAGAACAACCGCCACCAGCCGGACGGGGTCCATTACCTCGGCGCAGGGCGGACCGATGGTTACATGGTCGCCAATCTTGGCGGTGAATGGCAGGTGCAGCGCCGTGCACGACTGTTCTTCACGGTGCGCAACCTGTTCGACGCGGCCTATGCCACCGCCGCGCAACTGGGCGCTACCGGCTTCGACCAGCAGGGGCGCTTCGTGGCGCAACCCTTTGCCGCCAATGCCGCTGGCGAACATCCGCTGCGTTCGTCGACGTTCGTTGCTCCGGGTGCGCCACGTTCGTTTCAGGCGGGAGTTCGCCTGCAGTTCTGATCGCACCTTGCAGTAATGCCGTCCTTGCACGCCCCACTTCCCGAAATAGTCGATTTGGCCTATTGGTAGGGAACTTCGACTGTTCCCGGTGGTTTCAAGCCTTTCCGGGTGGAAGGGGCAATACCATGTGGCTGCTTGATCGCTTTTTGCGGGGTGCGATTCGCACCGGTCATTTGCGGGTTACCGATACCGACGGTCGGGTTTACGACTACGGTACTGGGCAGGGCGAGCCGGTGCACTTGCGGTTTGTCGACAAGCGCGCTGCGGGCCACATCGCGCGCCACCCGGCCCTTGGCGCGGGTGAGGCCTATATGCGCGGTTGGATGGTGGTGGAACCGCCGCACGATATCCGCGATCTGGTCCTGCTGGTCAGCGCGCAGGCCAATGCGGCCAACAAGCACATGGAAGCCCCCGGTGTGCTGTCACGCACCGCCGACCGGGCCGCATGGTGGCTGGATCAGTTCAACCACCGCACCCGCGCCAGCCGCAACGTCCGCCACCACTATGACCTGACCCGCGAATTCTACGAGCTGTTCCTCGACGAGGACCGGCAATACACGATGGCCTACTTCGCCGACGACAAAGTGCGGCTGGAGCGCGCGCAACTGGAAAAGAAGGCGCTGATCGCCGCCAAGCTCAACCTGCCGCGCGATGCCGACGGGTTCCGCGTGCTCGATATCGGCTGCGGGTGGGGCGGCCTCGCGCTCTATCTCAACCGGCACTACGGGTGCGAGGTGCTGGGCGTTTCGCTCGCCCCTGATCAGGTCAAGTTCGCGCAGGAACGCGCCGAGGCGGCGGGCGTGGCCGACAAAGTGCGTTTCGAACTGATCGATTATCGCGACGTGCGCGGATCGTTCGACCGGATCACCAGCGTGGGCATGATCGAGCATGTCGGCGCGCGCCATTTCGGCGAATACTTCGGCCGCACCTTCGATCTGCTGGCCGATGACGGGGTGATGCTCACCCACACCATCGGGCGCACGCGCGGGCCGGGCAGCACCGATGCGTGGACGCGCAAATACATCTTCCCCGGAGGCTATATCCCGGCGATGAGCGAACTGGTCGGCGCCATCGAGCGCACCGGCTGGCAGGTCGGTGACGTCGAGGTGCTGCGCTTTCATTATGCGCTGACGCTGGCCGAATGGTATCGCCGCACCACCTTGCACGCCGAGCAGATCACCAAGCTGTATGATGCCGAACTGCTGCGCATGTGGCAGTTCTATCTGGCCGGGGCCGAGCAGGCGTTCCGCAACGGCAATCTGGTCAACTTCCATATCCAGAGCGTCAAGCGGCAGGCGGTCTTGCCAAGGACGCGTGACAGCATCGCGCGCGAGATGAATCGCCTGCTCGATCTGGAGGCCGCGCCGCAATGGCATCTGGCCCTGCACGAAGCGTGAAGGCCCGGATCGGGCGGAGCGCGATGACAAGGGTCGGAGGCCCTTTGCCTCAGGCAAAGCGCTGCACCATCCGTGCGATATCGTCAGAAGCTGGCTGAAGAAACCACCCTCCCGGCCGATGCCGGGAGAGCAAGTGGTGCCCAGAAGAGGACCCGCATCGAATAATTTTTTCTGTGTTATAACAGCAACATAGACGATGTGGTTTTTGCGAAGGCCCGCACAAAAGCCCGCATTTCGGTGTGGTTTAGAGGTTCGAGTCTTTTGCTAGGACTCGAATCTTCAAAAAATGGCGGATTTCCGCCATTTTTGCACCGTGAACAAAAGCAGAAAATCTAGCCTTGTAGGGACCGAAAGGCCCGCAGAAAACCGTTCATGAAGCGTTCCAACTTGGCCCGCGTACTCTCAGGCGATCTCGTCCAACACGCGATTGGAATGGATAGTCTGGCGGCTGTGATCGGCAGGCCTGGCCCAATTACCTACGCCGGGGTGAGAGCCCCAGAAAACGATGCGGGGTCCAGGCCTGCCCCTCCGTCAGGAGGAACTTGTCATGTGCGAGCCGGGTCAAAGGAGGATCCAGACTTCCACATGTGAAGCATGACGACCGCCAGCTTTCGAGCCACAGCAACCCTGGCTTTCGACAAGCCTACTTTCTTCCTCAGTGTCAGCCCCCATGCCTGCAGTGCGCTTTCCGTCTTTGTCGAGCACAGCAAGACGGTGGCAGCCGAAACCAGGTGAGTCCGCGTGAGCTTGCTACCGAACCTGCTGATCCGGCCGACCCGGGCGAGAACGCCCGACTGATGGATTGTTGGGGTCAATCCGAAATAGGGGCCAACATCGCGGGTTCGCTGAAAGCGCGACGGATCGCCGATGGCGCTGTAAAAGGACAAGGCGGTGATTGGACCGACGCCAGGGACGGTCATGAGGTTTGAACAAACCGGATGAGCAAGAGCTGCCGCACGGAGCCGCTTGTCCATTCCTGCAATATGCGAACGAAGGTTTTCCGCAATCGAAATGAGCGGCCGGACGTCGGCATCGACATCGAGCCCGTCCGCCCGCAGAATTTCCAGCTGATCTTCGATGCCGCTCGCGAGCCTGCCAACCCCGCTGCTCGTCTTCAGCTTTCCTCCGTGCAAACGGACGATGGACTGAACCAGGGCGTCGATCTTCATGCGCTGCTGAATGAGGTTCTTGCGGACATTGAGGAGGCTGCGCAAGTTCTGACAGTCGAGTGGCTTTACGAAGACCTCTGCCCCGATGGTGCGTCCGACGCGGCCGAGCTCCGCAAGCCCTCTCGCATCGTTGGAGTCAGTCTTCTGCCGCCGGATAGCGAGGAACTTGGAGGCACGACGAACCTCAGCGACATAGACGGGAAAGCCCTGAGCCTGGAGTTCACGCACCATGTGAGTGCCTACGCCCGCTTCGATGGTGATGCGCTGCACCGCTTCGACACCAAATGGGCGCAGGATATCCTTTATCTGGCCAGCATGCGTTTCTCGTTTTCCTTCGAACAGGATTTCACCGAATTCGTCGATGAGGCACACTGCTGTTTCCGCAACTCCGGTATCCAAACCAACCCAGTACCTCCGACCTGCCAACACTATCCTCCATGAAAACATAGCATTTTGGCGCGGCGTCATTTAATCTCGCGGCAGGAGCCCTGCAAACTTCCGACGTCCGCAAACCAATGTGAGGGTAGCAATCGGAAATGGATTCGCCGAATGGGATTGCTCCTTCGAATTACGAAACATGTTCTAGGAAATCGTAGGAATGGCCAAGCTCGATCCTCGCCGCGCGCTCGACGAGCTAATCAAGGAACGGGGCGAATCTTATTCGTCAGTCTCGCGCCTGCTGAGCCGGAATGCGGCCTACATCCAACAGTTCATCAAGCGGGGTAGCCCGGCGCATCTCGACGACAGCGACATCGCGCAGCTGTCGGTTCATTTTGGCGTCCCCGCCGCTGTCTTTGGCGGAGACGAGGTTCCGGAAAGCGCGGGGCTATCGACGATTGCGATCCCGGTTCTTGGCGCCACCGATGCTGACGATAGCCTTGGGCGTGTCCGTCTGGTCGACGAGGCATGGCTGCGCAGTCTCAGTCACAAGCCGACGGGAGTTTCGATCGTCAGAATCGAAGGCGACGCGATGTATCCGACATTGCGGGATGGCGATGAGGTGCTGATTCAGCGCTATCTCGCCAACGAAAATCCTCGCGACGGACTCTACGTCATCCGAGCCGATACCGGATTGCTGGTACGAAGGATCGCGCTCGAACCGGCGCGAAACCGCATCGCCGTACTGACTGACAATCCAAACTATCCCAACTGGGATGGACTAATCAGAAACGCGATACAGATCGTAGGGCGCGTCATCTGGATCGGCATGCAGCTAGCGTGAATCCGCCGGCTCGAGCGTTGCCCCGTCAGAGCGAGGCGCACGACCGCTCAATCCTCGGCGCCGGTTGACCACTTGAGGCGGATCTTCAGGCCATTCAAATGGGTCCAAGGCAAGATGCCGCTGTGTTGAAGCATGCCGACGACAATGCCTGGCGCGATACCCTGGCTGTCAGCAAAGTCGAGAACCGCCCGTTCGCTGCGCGGTTCGGTTGCGACGAACTGTCTCCACGCGGAAGTCGGAACGAGAGTGTTGCAGGCCCATGCATCGGCCTCCTTTTCCTCGTCGGTGCCATCGCGCGACTTGTCATCGACGAAAACGTTCTTCTTGCTGTGGAGCAGAATGTGCGCGGCTTCGTGAAAGAAGCTGAACCACAAATGGTCGTCTGATTTATGGCGTGCACTGAGCTGGATCACGGGCTTACGAGGCGAAATCCACCATGCGGCGCCACTAAGCGCGGTCTTTGCAAGCGGCGGCACTAAAGCGACTGCGACACCGGCCTCGTTGCAGAGCGCGCGCACAAGGGGAACGGCTCGCTCGACGGGTTCACGCGTGAGGGCACGGATCTGCTTCAACGCCAGCTTGAACTGCGTTTCGCTATAATCTGCACACTCCTGCTGCTCCGCATCGAGTTCGCCGAGACGCAGCCAGGTCGCGAGCGCAACTTCATTGCTTTTGAACGACGGTGAGTGCCGATAGGCAACCTTCGCCAAGCCGTACTGGCTATTCCAAGCGTCGAGCGATCCTACGCCGAAGAACGCAAGCAGCTTCGAGACCGCGTCGACGGGATTGACGGGCTTTGGGAAGCAGCGGCGCTTTACCAAGTCATTGATGGGGAATGTCTTCGACCAGGCGATAGCGTCCTTTGCCCGTGCTGCGTCAGCCTCACGGGCTCGATGGAGCTGGTAACCGGACTCGATCGAGAGCCACAGATCGGCGTCAACTCCGAGAACCTTCTCGAACTGGATTGCAGTTTCCGGTTCAAGTGGTGCCTTGCCGGCAATAATCTCGCTGATGAGCTTGGCCGAGCGCCCGCATCGCCGAGCGAACTCAGCTTGTGACATGCCATGGACTTCCAGGCGTTCTTCGAGGATCCAGCCGGGTGGAACGGCATAGTCCGGTCGGAACTGATTGGCTGCGGTCGCCATCGTTGCATTCTCCATCAGTGATAATCGACCACTTCGATGATCGTTATCGCTGTCACCTTGGTTAGATCGATTCCCCCGTCTTCGTTGCGAGGGATTGGATCATGGTTCACTTCAAAAATCAGTCGCTTGGGATGAACCAAGTCGACTGCAAACTGCTCGTCCCGGTGCTCGGTCAGCTGATGCCTTCGTTCGGGAGGCGTAACCGGCACCAGACTCAGGTCGCGCGAAGCACGAAGCACCGTCATGCGCTTCATGATCGCCTTGGCCATGGGTGTCCCATAGGCTTTGAGCAATTCTGCCTGCGCATTGAAGGTCTTCTCGAGCTTGCGCTTTCGAAAATCGATATCCAAGAGAATGGCTCATTTTCGTTACCTAATAGGTAACGCCTTAACGGAGGCTTGCTGATTGCGCAAGGGAGGGTGCGGTCGAGCTATTGCTGACTTGGCGTCGACCCGAGACAGGCGACCTTGCCTCCATGATTACGTCTGTTCGCTTTTCCATCTTAAGGCGTGAATAGGCCTGCCGGCTCCGCATAGCTTTTGATCGTCCGTTCGGGCCGCTCATGCCAGCCGATGTTGAACGCCCAATAGGTCGGAAAGAAATACAGCGTCGAATAAGGCAGATTCTCGTGAATCCATCGCGCCAGGATCCGCCAATCACCTGGCTCCTGATTGTTCGCCCAGAAACTGGGAACGACTACGCAGGCCATCGCCCCCAAGCAGCCTCCGGCGTCAAGGCGATCCCAAATGTGTCCGGCGTAGTTGCTCTCGTTGGACGCGCAGGTGTAGCCAGCCTTCTTCTTGCGCTGCATTTCGTTGCAGAAGCCGTTCACCTCGCACGAGCGGTAAGCCGAGCGGATCGCGATCCGCCCCCACTGATCCTGCAGTGGCTCGAGCAGGTCCTCGCACAGCCGCTTGCCCGCCTTAATGGCTAGGTCCGGGTCATCGGGCGCGTTGTTGAGCCCGTGGACCATGGCCACTTCCGAATAGAGCATGTCACGCATGAAGAAGGATTTCGACAGCTGTACCCGGCCCAATTCCGTGAGCGCAGGAACGGTTCGTGCCGTCCCGAGCCGCTTGATCGCCCCTCCGTTTGGCTCCGCTACCCATCCGATCCGCAGCGCAACGCCGTCGCAGACCTTTGCCGGAGTGATTGCGCCGACTGGCGCATCTGGAAAACCCATGGCCTCGGCAAAGGCCCGGTAGTCGTCAAACCAAGAGCGTTTCGGGCAAAAGCTCTGAACGATCATCGCTGCATCGCGCGCGCAATAGCGTTGGGCTTCGATGACTGCGGAGGCCGTGCGGTGAATGAGTTGGTATCGAATTTTCCCGACCGTCGCCGGATCGAGATCGAGATTTCGGCATAGCCGCTCCAGGCGTGCCGGGCGTGCGGTCGCATCCCCTTTTGCTTCTGAAAGCCACTCCTGGACTGTCGGGCCGAAAGTCTCGTCCACTTTCGCCTCGACGGCCAGAACACCAAGGTGCCTATTAAGACGAAGGATCGCCATGAGGTCGGTCTGACTCGGTCGCTGACCATCACCAAGGTCGACCGGGCGCTCAAAAAACGCATCGACCAATGTAGCTCCCTTGAACGCGGGGTCATGATTGAGAGCCGATTTCACTGAAGGCGGAAGCCCGTTCACAGAAAACCAGAGATCAGCCACCGATTTGGCAGAACGACCTGGCTGCCAATGCGTTGGAGATCCGAGGTGATGGATCACGTCTTCGGGTCGCAATACCGGGACATGCAGGCGGCGGATGGTCGATTCACTTTGCATGGCGCCGAGCTCCTTTTCTTCCAGCATCATGTCAACAGCAGGCAATAGGCTCACGGCCATACGACGAGCTCGCCTTGAGATGTTAAGAGATCCAAAAGGCCAGCGTGCCACATAGAAAGTCGCACGATGTCGGAAGTGAAGATATCCTCGGCGCGCAGGACCGCGAGCGTAAAATAGGGCAATGACACGATCTCACCACACGGACCTAGCGGAACGCTATTTTCTTGAGGACCTCCCCGGCGCCACTCAACTGGGCGCCCGGTTAAACGGGATTCTCTTGAGGATCGATGCAGGCGAGCAGGTGGCCACGCTACAGCGGCAGTTTCTCGCCACGACCGGCCTGCATGCACTCGTCACCTTGACGGACGGTAAGGCAACCCTGGGAGAGTTTCAGGCCGCGGCCGAGCAGGAGCAAGCCGCGCGCATTGAAGAGGCTTCGGTCAAGGCCGTGAAGGATGCGGCAGAATTGGCGGAACGCGCTGATGCCAGAGCCGCTGCGGTCAAGGCAACCTTCGCCGCCATGGCTAATGACCCCGCCCTCCGTCGAAATCGAGAGGCCAAGGAACTGCGGCAACGCTTCGGCGTGGGATATATCGAAAGCGAAGATTATCGGCGCGTGATGGCGCTACTCAGGCAGGTCGCCACCGGGCAACGCCTCACTGTCGAGGACCTCGCATGGCTCAAGACCGAGGCCGATTACTGCTGGACCGACGAACTGCAGAGAGCCTGGCATGCGTTGGAAGCCGAAGCCCTGACCAAAGCATGGGAAAGCAGCGGTGATCCCTGGAATGCCGTGAATGCGAGCGGGCATTGGCGTAAGGCTGGTGAACCGGAGCGAGCTTTGCGTCTGACCGACGCGGCCTTGGCAAAGGTCGGATCAAATCCCAAACTTAGGTCGGCCTTGGCGACAACGCGTGGCGGAGCAATGCGTGACCTGCGCCGCCTCGACGAGGCGAAGGCACTGGCAAGCGAAGCGCATCAACTGACCTCAAGCGACTATAGACCATGCACTTTGTTGGGCGCTGTCCACATCGAGCTTGGGGACCTCCCTGCGGGGCACGAATGGTATGCAAAGGCCGAGACCCTAGCACTACTTTGGCAGAAGTTTGGTTGACCTTGCGTTCAAGAGGCATCCGCAGCGAGGACATTGGGGCGGTGGAGAGCGTGACAGGTGGTCAAGAATGGCTTGGCGCACTGCTGGCAGTGTGGGTTGCGGCGGCGGGCCAAGGACTCTTTTTTTTCCGTCCCGCCTGAGCGATCCGGCGGCTTTGGAGGTAGGCATAGGCCATCATGGTCATTAAAGCGTGGCGGTGGAGTCCGGTCCAGGACCGGCCCTCGAAGTGATCCAGGCCGAGCTCTTCCTTGAGTTGCTGATGAGCTTGCTCGCATATCCAGCGCGCTTTGATTGCGCCGGCCAGGTCCTTGACCGGGGTGCCGGCGGGCAGGTTCGAGAGATAGCATTTGCGTTCGCCGTTCGAGCGATGCTCGCCCACCAGCCAGGCTTCCTCCCCCGGCATGTGCTGGGCTCCGGCGGAGCCGATCCGCTGGGGAGCTCCGTCGGCGATGCGCACACGCACGGCGGCAAAGCGTGCGGCTAGGCGTCCCTTCGTTCCCTTGCGCCAACTAACCTGACGCCACTTCGCGGCTTCGAGCATGGTGTGTGCGGCCCGGGATTTGACGTCCGGCACGTGCCGCACCCGGGGCCGCCCGCGACCAGCGACCGGAAAGATCAGTTGCACGTCGGCCGGGTAGATCTTCTGGTGCCGGGGGGATGCCGACGGCCCAGCACAGGCCGCGCTCGCTCAGTGCCTGCCGGAACGGAGCGGACAACCCATAACCGGCATCGGCCAGCACGCAGCCGAAGCGCACCCCGGCCGCGATAACGCGATCGATCTCCTCGATCGCGATCTCTGGCTTCGTGCGATATTCCTGCAAGGAAGCAGGCACGCCGGCCTTGTCCATCCGCCCAACATCGCTCGTCCAGCTTTCCGGTAGGAACAAACGCAAGCTCAGCATGAGTGGAACTTCGCCGGAGGCCAACGTCACTGACACCAGCGTCTGGCAGTTCGCGTTCTTGCCCAGCGCCGTGGCGTATTGGGGTGCGACACCCACTGACGCCTTGCCCTTCTTCGGCAGGGCGGTGTCGTCGATGATCAGCCAAGCGTCGTCACCGCCAACCAGTTCGTCCGCCTGGCTCCACAAGGTCGCTTCCAGCGGGGCGCTGTCCCACAGGCCGGCACCGATGAAATGATGCAGCCGGTCATAAGCGACCGCGTCCGACCGGGCCGCCATGGGCTGAATGCTCTTGCGATCACCCGGCCCAATCAGGCCGGCGATATAGGCCGGACACATCCGACGTCCTGTCTTGTTCCCCAGCCCCTCCAAATACGGGCCAAGCCACCGCTCCAAGCCACCGCTCCAAGTCTGCCTGCCAGTTCTCGCCCATCGCCAGCCTCCGTCAAAGCTGGCTCTCCATGAATCACGCATTCGACGTCAGGGGAATCCCCAAAATCACATTTCTGCCAAAGTAGTGCTAGGCAGATCGGCGATATTCCGCTGGTGTAATGCCTAACACCTTTCTGAATGTTCTGTTCATATGGCTTTGATCGGAGAAACCGCAATCAGCCGCAATCGCTTTCAAAGGCAGATCCCGTTTGAGAAGCAATGCCTTTGCTTTCTTAATTTTTCGTTGAATTACGAATGCATGTGGTGTCACGCCGAATTCGAGCTTGAACCTTCGGGAAAAATGAAACGGGCTTAATCCCGCGATCGATGCCAAATCCTCGAGATGAATTCGATCGCCTAGCGATTCCTCGATGTACTCTGAAACCACCTTCCGCAAATTTGATCCTAAAGTACCAATATGAGTTTCCTTTATTGCAATATCAGCATAGTTTCTGATCAGGTGGACTGCAAGTTGCGTTCGTAATGCATCAATGAAGAGGCACTCGCCTACTCCAAAACCACTGTATTCCTGTTCAAGCATATTTAGACAGAATTGGATCATATTATCCGTCGTACAAACACGGTCTGCAATATCGATGCTCGCGAGGTCCCGGTCAAATATTTGGGCAGCGGTTTCGCTGATCGCACTATGGCCAAGATAGATATGCCTGACGTTGATCGCATCGTCCCATTGCCACGTCGATTGTTCACCCCGTGTGAGCAGGGAAATGGAGCCCGGCCGAAGTTTCTCGGTTTGCCAAGGGCCATTGCAACGACGGCGCATGCTGGTATCGGCGTCTTGATAGACCACGATCATATAATCCCGCATCGGCGGAATCTCGACTTCGAGGCCAGCGTAACGATAACCCATTAATGTTAATCCGCGCCAGCCTTGTGCAGTGCTGTCGATCGTTTTGCGTCCAGGAATCCATTTCGTGATATCTTCTGGCGGAATTAGATCATTCATGGCTCACCCCCCAACCCAGAGCGCATGGTGATTGGAAAAATCTCAGTCGAGATCGGCCATTTCAAACCTGGCCAGTTTCGTTCTCTCCTGCACCAAACACTATGGCTTGCTCTTCCATCTGTGCAATTTGAGCTTCGCTGTACCCAGATTCAAGCAGAATGCACCGGCTGTCCTGCCCGAAGCTTGGCGGTGCACTGCGGATAGACCCGGGCGTCCGGCCGAACAGTGCCGGAATTCCCGTGCCGCTGTAATTGCCCATCTTCACCACCATGTTTCGGTGAATGGTATGGGGATGCGCCAGCGCCTCGCTCACGTTGCGCACAACGCCTGTCGGCACGCCGGCATTCAGCAGCATATGTTCGAGAGTTTCGGCCTCAAGCTCGGCAAGGCATTGCGTCAGCAACTCGCCAAGTTCCCTGCGATGCGCGATTCTTGCGGCATTATCGACGAAGCGGGCGTCCACGGCAATATCCGGGCGTTTCAAAACTGCACAAAGTTTGGCGAACTGGCCATTGTTGCCAACGGCAAGATAGATCTTTCCGGTGCGCGTCTCAAACATGTCATAAGGCACGATGTTCGGATGTCCGTTGCCCGTTGCTACCGGAATTTTGCCTGACATCAGGGCGTTGGCGGCCTGAGGATGCAGCATGCTGATCGCACAGTCGTAGAGCGGAACCTCGATTTTCTGGCCAAGCCCCGATCTGCCGCGCTCGATCAATGCGGCAAGGATTGCATTGCAGGCAATAAGGCCGGTCCCGATATCAACCACCGGAGTGCCCATACGGACCGGCCCGTTTCCGGGGTCGCCGTTGATGCTCATCAATCCGGTCATTGCTTGGACCACCGCGTCATAACCCGGATGTCCGCCCAGGGGACCGTCAGCGCCGAAGCCCGTCACATGACAAAGGACAAGCTTCGGGAACAGCGCTTGAAGCACTTGATCGTAGCCCAGCCCCCATTTTTCCAAAGTCCCGCTCTTGAAGTTGTGGACCAGCACATCCGCGCTCTCCAGCAGCTTGAGCACGACCGTGCGTCCTTCGGGCTTGCCAACGTCGATGCCGATCGATCGCTTGTTGCGATTTGCGCCCGAAAAATAGGCGCTGAGACCATCCTTGAATGGAGGGCCCCATCCTCGCGTCTCGTCTCCTTGAGGTGGTTCGATCTTGATGATGTCGGCGCCGTAGTCGGCGAGAACTTGCGTGCAGTATGGTCCGCCGAGAACACGGCTGAGGTCAACGACACGGATTCCTGTGAGGGGACCCGAGGTCATAGCACGTTTTCGTATAGTGACACGACATCATCATAAGACATGTCGCAAGGATTGTTGGCTATCAGGCGAGTAAGTCCCGTGGTGACTTCGCGCGCCATCGCCGGAACGGCATCGGCAGAAATGCCCAGCTGCGATAGCCGCGTTTCCAGACCGCTCGCTGCGAACATTTCCTCCATTGCCGAAATGAGACTATTGGCAGCCTCCGCGTTGCTTGCAAAGGTCCGATTCGGCAAGAATACCTTGGCAAGATGCGCGTATTCAGCTTCTGCGACTACCAGATTGAAGCGCATCACTGGTGCAGCAACCAGAGCATTGCCATGTCCATGCGGCACGTGAAAATGGCTTCCCAGCGGGTACGATAGTGCATGGATCGAACCCACGCTGGCGTTGATGAATGCCATGCCTGCAAGGGTTGCGCCCAGCAACATTGCTTCGCGTGCGGCTAGATCCGATGGGGTGTCGAGGACGCGCGGCAAGTTTTGCCCCAGGAGCGAAAGGGCCTTGTCTGCCAGACCGTCGGAAATCAAATTCTTGCGAGTCCTGCTCGTCGAAGCCTCGATGGCGTGGACCATGGCATCGAGTGCGGTCGCTGCCGTGATCTTGCGAGGCATGCCGAGTGTAAGCGCTGCGTCCAGCAGCGCAATGTCTGGAAGCAGTTGCGGCGCGTAAACAGCCAGCTTTTCCTGTTTGGCACTGGTCAAGACGGAAACCGACGTCACTTCCGAGCCAGTGCCGGCGGTTGTGGGAATCTGGATGAGTGGAAGCCTTTGGCCGATTGCTTTGCCGACACCAATCATGCCGTCGATAGTCTGGCCGCTCGCCGCTGCCAGCGCGACCACCTTGGCCGTATCGAGGGAGCTTCCTCCACCTAGGCCGATAATTGCGTCGGCTCCGAACGATTTGGCGAATCCAACAGCTTCCGAGACGATTGCCATGGGCGGATCTGCTGCTACGCGGTCAAAAATCTCGACCGCGATGCCTGCCGCACCGAGGCTGGACATGGCCTGTTCGGAAAATCCACAAGCCACAATGCCAGGATCGGTGACGAGCAGGACTCGGCTGCCTCCCAGCTCGCAGACGAGGTCACCGACTTGGGACAGCGATCCCGCTTTGCAAATAATGCGCGGACAAGACAGGAAGTTGAGGTCCATAAGTTTCTCCGGTGAGGAAGTTGCTCCGATCAGAAGGCGGCTTCCTTGATCATGTTTCGGGCGATTATCAGTTGTTGAATTTGGGTGGTGCCTTCGTAGATACGGAACAGGCGCACATCGCGGTAGAACCGCTCCACCGGGTATTCAGACATATAGCCCGCGCCGCCATGAATCTGGACTGCGCGATCCGCGACCCGGCCGACCATCTCGCTGGCGAACATCTTGCAGCACGCCGCGTCGGTTGACACGTCCTGGCCCGCGTCGCGCCGACGAGCGGTTTCCTCGATCATGCATCGTGCGGCAAAAGCCTCGGCCTTGCTGTCAGCCAGCATGGCCTGAATAAGCTGCTTTTCGGCTAGGGGTTCACCGAACTGCTTACGCTCCAGGGCGTAAGCGAGGCTTTCCTTGATCAGCCGCTCGGCGGCCCCGACGCATATAGCTGATATGTGTAAGCGGCCGCGATCAAGGACCTTCATCGCTGTCCGAAACCCTTTGTTTTCGAATTCAGGCCCGCCGATGATCGACGATTCATGCACACGCACATCCTGGAAGATCACATCGCAGGTCTGCGATCCCTTCTGTCCCATCTTGCGATCGCGTGCACCGAACGAGATACCAGGGGTAGTCCCGTCCACGAGGAAGGCGGTGACCCCGGAGGAACCTTTGGTTCCCGGCTTGGTACGGGCGAACACCGTAAATAACCCTGCCAGCGGAGCGTTGGTAATATAGCGCTTGGTGCCATTTATCACAAAGTGCTCGCTGTCCCGCTTCGCGGATGTGGAAAGTGAGCCAGCGTCGGAGCCAGCATCGGGCTCTGTCAGGGCAAAGGATGAAATCAATTCGCCCGTGGCTAGGCGAGGCAGGTAGTGCTCCCTTTGCTCAGGCGTGCCGTCAATGATGATACCCTGCGATCCAATGCCGTTGTTCGTGCCGAACAGAGATCGGAATGCGGGAGATGCTTGACCAAGAATAAATGCCGCCTTTACCTCTTCGGACATGGTCAGGCCGAGGCCACCAAACGCCTCGGGTATCGACATGCCGAAAAGACCCATGTTCCGGATTTCCTCGGCAAGAGCCTGGGGAATTGCATCATTCTCGGCCACCTCGGTTTCGCACGGAATGAGCCGCTCGCGAACAAAGCGATCCAGCGTGTCCAGGAACTGTGAAAGAGTTTCGTTGTCCATTGACATGAAATGGGCTTCCTAAAGGCTCAGGGCGAAATGGCGCTGACGTTGCGGACAAGTTCAATCAGCCGGGCAGCAATGTCGGTTTCGATCCAGTCGCGAGTCAGATGAGATGCCGCCCCGCCGCAATTGAAGGCCAGAACGGGCGCACCGTTTGCAGGGATGAAGGGCACGGCAACGGAGTTCACATCCGCCTTCCATTCGCCGATCGAGAGGCAGTATCCGTGTTTGGCGTAGGTCTCGAGAGCATCATTTATCCCTCTCTCGATTGCCGGCCATGCCTGACCCTCGTGGTGGCGGATGTCCTCGATAATTTCAGATCTGCGCTCTTCGGATATCCCCGCCAGAAAGGCGCGGCCCACGGCCGTGGTCGCCAGTTTGATATGGGCTCCCACGTCGATCGCGAGCGTGATCGGGTTCGAGCCGCGGCAACGCTCCAAGTATATCATCGTCAGGCGATCCCTGCCTGCCAGCGCAACAGGCATGCCCGAATAGTCTGCAAGTTCCTGCATGTACGGCTTGGCCAGATCTATGACCGGCAATCCGGCAAGGCATGAGAATCCCAGCGAAAGTACCGGCGGGGCGAGGCGGTATCGGGCTGTTTCCGGGTCGAAGCTGAGGTAGCCAAGGCGGTGCAGCGTATAAGTCAATCTCGATATGGTCGATTTGCTCAAGCCGGTCCGAGCGGCAAAATCGCCGTTGCCCAGCGCCTCACCCTCCCTGCGGAAAGCGCGCAAGACCTCGAGTCCACGCGCCAGGGCAACCACGAAATCGCGGTCCGTACCTTCCTGTTTTGAAAGCTCCTTGCGCGGTCGCACCGCAATACTCCTCTCACCCCGGCCGTTGCCGACTTGAAATGTCTCTACACTGGTAGTAAGAGGTTTGTCAATATTGCGGAATATATTTCCGCAGAGCGGAATAAAATCGGGTTTGTCCAGTTCCGCGTGGTTGCCAAAACTCGACGGTGAAGAGGATTGTTATGACTCAACATGACTATGCAGACATCGCACTGTTCATCGCAGGCACGTGGATCGGCCCGGAAGAGCGCGAAACCCAGCCCGTCATCAACCCGGCGACCGCCCAGCAGATCGGGCTTATCGCGAAAGCGACGCCCGATGATCTCGAGGCTTCGGTGAGATCGGCCCGCGTGGCATTCGAAGGGTGGCGGCAGCTTTCGCCGCTTGATCGCAGCGCCATACTGCGCAGGTTTGCCAATCTGCTTCGTGAGAACGAACAGGCAATTGCAGCCGCCATTACCCTCGACGAGGGAAAGCCATTGGCCGAAGCGATTGTTGAAGTGCGTTCTTCGGCCGATCATATCGATTGGCACGCCGAAGAAGGGCGTCGCATCTACGGTCGCATAATCCCATCGCGATCCCCTGCTGTACAGCAGCAGGTTCTGCGGGAACCGGTGGGCGTCTGCCTGGCAATCACGCCATGGAACTTCCCTTTGAGCCAGGCAGTGCGAAAGGTTGCCGCAGCATTGGCCTGCGGTTGCACAATGATCCTGAAAGGCCCTGCGGAAGCCCCGTCTGCGTGTATGGCCATCGCCCGCTATCTGCAGGAAGCGGGATTGCCTGATGGATGCCTCAATCTCGTCTGGGGCAATGCCGCAATGATTTCAGAAACATTGGTGGCCCATCCCGATGTTCGCAAGATCACCTTCACCGGATCGGTCGAAGTCGGCAAGAGCCTTGCCGAACTCGCTGGTCGTCACATGAAGCGCGCCACGATGGAACTTGGCGGTCATGCGCCTGTCCTGATTTTCGATGATGCAGACGCCGAGGCGACCGCAAGGGTGCTGGCCGGCAACAAGCTGCGCAACGCAGGACAGGTCTGCATATCGCCGACCAGGTTCTTTGTGCAGGCGAGCGTTCACAAACGCTTTGTCGCAGCTCTGGTTGATGCCTTTGCGACGGTCAAAGTGGGTGACGGCCTTGAGCCCGATATCCAGATGGGGCCAGTGTGTCACGCCCGGCGGATTGCCGAAATGGAACGCCTGGTCGACGACGCGCGCGCCGGTGGAGCCGCCATCCTTGCCGGCGGCACACGACAGGGGAATGCGGGCTATTTCTTCGCACCGACTATCGTCGATACTGCGGACGATCGTATCGCGCTGATGCGGGATGAACCTTTTGGCCCCATCGCCGTGGTTTCGCGCTTTGACGACATGAGCGATGCCATCGATCGGGCAAACGCATTGCCGTTCGGCCTGGCGTCCTATGTCTTCACCAACTCGCTTGAACGCGCGGACCGCGCTGCGGCATGCCTGCAGGCCGGCATGGTCAGCATCAATCATTTTGGACTGGCCTTGCCCGAAACCCCGTTCGGAGGGGTCCGTGACAGTGGATATGGCACCGAAGGCGGCAGCGAGACTTTCGATGGCTACCTCAACACGAAATTCGTTTCGCGTTTCGCAGGAGTTTGTGCGTGAGCGATGGGCAACTGGTGCGGATCGAGTGGCGAAATCGTGTTGCGCTTCTGACCATCGACAATCCTCCGCTCAACCTCCTGAAGGCTGCGGTACGTGCCGCCCTGCTTGCGGCGATACGCACGGCCGCCGCCAGCGATCCCGAGCGAATTGTCATAACCGGGGCAGGCAAGGCGTTCGTGGCCGGGGCCGATGCCCGGGAATTTGGCGATGCTCCGATAGAGCCGCATTTGAACGACGTGCTGCGGGAGATCGCGCAACTCTCCGTGCCGACCATCGCTGCGATCAATGGGAGCGCGCTTGGCGGAGGCCTCGAGATTGCGCTGGCCTGCCGGTGCAGGGTTGCCGCACCTTCGGCCCGGCTGGGCCTGCCCGAAGTGACGCTCGGGGTAGTGCCGGGCGCTGGTGGAACGCAGCGTCTGCCCCGTATTGTGGGCATCCCCCACGCGCTCGACATGATTGTGCACGGAAGGCTGCTGTCGGCACGGGAGGCGCATGATATCGGACTTGTCGATAGTGTTGCATCCGATCCCGTCGCCGCCGCTCTCGGCATGGACCGGAATCAACTCGATACCATGCTGGTCGCCGACCGGCGTCCCGCGCCAGCGGCACATCCAGATGCGGTGTCGGCCATTGCCAGGGATGCTGCCCGCCGCGCCCGAGGGCAGAAGGCCCCCGAGCGCGCGCTGGAACTGGTGGCCGGGAGTACCGACTGGGACCTTGATGTCGGGATGAATCGCGAGCGGGAGGCCTTCCTCGAACTTCGCGGATCCGATCAGGCCAAGGCATTGCGCCACATCTTCTTCGCCGAGCGCGCCGCTTCAACCCGGTCATGTTACCCAAGACCAGACCGTCCGATCGAACGGGCGATTGTCGTAGGCGGGGGGAATATGGGCGCGAGCATAGCCTACGCCCTTGCCCGAGCCTCAATCACGGTGACCTTGGTCGAGATGGATGCCCAGCGGGCAGCAGATGCCCGGCGGCGATTCTCGGGGCTGGTCGAACAAGGCACAAAGAAGGGGGTCCTGACCGAGAAAGAGGCTAACAGTATCAGCAGTTTGACGAACGTGGTGGTGGGGCTCGAAAATCTCGGGGCGGCTGACATCGCCATCGAAGCCGTGTTCGAGAATTTCGCTGTCAAAAAGGCTATCTTTGCAGCCCTTGGTGACAATCTGCCGCCTTCGACAATTCTCGCAACGAATACCTCGTACCTGGATGTCGATCTTCTGGCGGAAAGTGTTCCCGAGCCCGCGCGCTTCCTGGGATTGCACTTCTTCAGTCCTGCGCACGTGATGAAACTGCTCGAGATCGTGCGTGGTGGCAGAACGGCTCCGGAAACTCTTGGCGTGGGCATCGCGCTCGCCAGGATGCTAGGCAAAGTGCCGGTCGTGGCCGGTGTGTGCGATGGCTTCATCGGAAACCGGATACTGACCCGATATCGCCAAACGGCGGACATCCTTCTTGCCGAGGGCGCAACACCGTCGAGCATCGATGCGGCAATGCGGGGATTCGGCATGGCCATGGGCCCCTATGAAGCCCAGGACATGTCGGGTCTCGATATTGCATATGCCAATCGCCAGCGACAACGCCTGGACGGCCGCGCCGACGCAAGAATGCTTCCCATACTCGAGTGCCTGGTCGAAGAGCATGGTAGACTTGGCCGTAAATCGATGGCTGGCTGGTATGATTACGATGACGCGGGTCGGCTCCGGCCGTCCGCCTTGGTCGAAGACCTCATCGTGGCGATCTCGGCGAAAGAAGGCTTTGCCCGTCGGACTTTGAGTGAGGCGCAGATTGTCGATCGAATTATCACGTCCATGATCGTCGAAGCCTGCCTTATTCTTGAAGAAGGAATCGCCGCCTCGACACAGGACATCGATCTGGTCTTGGTTCATGGCTACGGATTCCCTCGCTGGCGAGGGGGACTGATGTATCACGCGGACACATTGACTCCGGCTTGCGTGGTTGCAAGGATCACCGAGTTTTCGTCCGCCGACCCTCTGGGCTGGAGAGTCCCTTCACTGATCACGAACCTGGTTCGCGACGCCAGGTCGTTCGCGGATGCCTGAACTTGAAGATAGGTCTGAAGACATGGCTGATGTGTTCATCTGCGATTTCATCCGCACGCCGATCGGCCGCCACGGCGGGGCCCTTGCCAGGGTACGCGCCGACGATCTGGCCGCTGTTCCGATCAGATCCCTGATCGAGCGAAATCGGTCGATCGACCTGGTCGAGATCGATGAGGTCCTGCTTGGCTGCGCAAATCAGGCAGGCGAGGACAACCGAAACGTGGCCCGCATGGCTGCCCTGCTCGCGGGCCTACCCGAGGAAGTTCCCGGCCTGACCCTGAATCGCCTTTGCGCCTCAGGTCTTGAGGCGGTTATCACTGGTGCCCGGTCGATACGGTGCGGTGAACTCCAGCTTGTGATCGCTGGCGGCGTGGAGAGCATGAGTCGAGCCCCGTTTGTTCAGCTAAAAGCCGAAACCGCGTTCTCACGCGCTGTCGCCATGGAGGATACGACCATTGGATGGCGATTCGTCAATCCGGCGATGCAGACGAGCTATGGCGTCGACTCGATGCCCGAGACCGCCGAAAACGTCGCGATGGAGTATTCGATCGGGCGGACCGATCAGGATGCCTTTGCCCTGCGGTCGCAGGCCAAGGCTGCCAGAGCAGGCAGCAACGGACGATTGGCGCGGGAAATCGTGGCGGTCAGCGCCCCAGTGAAGCGGGGGCAAGCCGCGATAATTGACGCTGACGAGCATCCGAAACCGAACACGACCATAGATGACCTCGCTCGACTACGACCAATCGTGCGTACCGACGGGACCGTCACGGCAGGAAACGCATCCGGGGTGAACGATGGTGCCGCAGCATTGCTGCTGGCGTCGAAGGAAGCTGTTCGTCGATATGGGCTGACACCCCTTGCCCGAGTGGTGACCGCTGCGGCAGCTGGGGTTCCTCCCCGGATCATGGGTATCGGTCCGGTTCCGGCGATCAGAAAGATACTCGCTCGGCAATCGCTGACGATGGGCGACATCGGCGTGATCGAACTGAACGAAGCCTTTGCCAGCCAGGCGCTGGCCTGCACGCGGTCGTTGGGTCTGGATGATGAAGATCATCGCGTAAATCCCAACGGCGGAGCGATCGCGCTCGGTCATCCGCTGGGCATGTCCGGGGCACGGATTACGGGCAGCGCAGCGATTGAACTTGCTCAAGGGACCGGGCGCTACGCCATTGTGTCTATGTGCGTGGGCGTCGGACAAGGAAGCGCGCTGCTGCTGGAGCGGGTCTAGGAGACCTGCCTCTGGGTGGCCGCAAAAAACGACAACGGAACGCGCAGTAAAATTCAAGACCTGAAGCCAAGCACGACATAGCTTCTCCACTGGATCAGCTCTCGGCCGCCCGAAGTTTCGGACAACGATCGATTGGGGCGTTCAAAAAAAGATGGATGGAGAGGCCAAATGGCGGACAATCGGGAAGCAGATTTCCTGCGCGAATTGTACGAGGATTGGAGCAGCCGGATGGCCGCCAATCCCGCAATGTCGATTGCCGATTTGCGCAGTATGTTCGACGAGTGGGGCAAACCAGCACGTGAACCCGAGGGCGTAAGCTACAAATCAGATGAAGTCGGCGGAGTCCCGGGAATATGGGCATTTCCGCAAGACGCCGATTCCGCGCGCGTCATTCTCTACACCCACGGCGGAGGTTTCGCCGTGGGATCGGCAGATAGTCATCGCAAGCTCGCAGGGCATCTTGCCAGCGCTCTGGGCGTAACTGCGTTCATTCCCGATTACCGGCGGTCCCCCGAATTTCCGTTCCCTGCCCAGATCGAAGACGGGATCGCCGCATATCTCGGTTTGATCGAAAGAGGTTTCCACCCTGGATTCATAACGACTGCGGGGGACAGTGCGGGCGGCAATCTCGCCATTGCCATTGCGTTTCGGCTCCGTGAGCTGGGCCGGCAACTTCCGGGCAGCATCATAGCTTTTTCTCCCTGGCTGGACATGGCGCTGCGTGGCGCGACACTCGAAGCCAACGCGGCGACGGACGCTCTTGTCGGGCGCCAGATACTCGAGGGCATGATCTCGATGTTTCTTGGCGGCACTGCGGACCCGCTGGATCCGCTGGCCAATCCACTCGAGAATGACTTTCAGGGCTTCCCGCCGCTTTATATCAATGCCGGTGGAGCCGAGGCATTGCTGAGCGATGCCGAGTCGTTGAGCGAAAAAGCTCGCAACGCAGGCGTTTCCGTCACCCTCTCGGTCGTCCCCGGAATGCAGCATGTCTTTCCGGCCCTTGCCGGGCGCGCGCATGAGGCGGACGACGAATTGCTCAGGATCTCAGCGTGGTATCGCGCACTTTGACCGCCGGAAAAACGCATCTTGCAACAATGGTTTGCGCGGAAATCCCGCGCTGGAGGTAAATATGATCAGAAATGTGACCGCGACAAAGACCCCTGGCGCGGACTTTGACGCAATTGTGATCGGCGGAGGCTTCGGAGGGCTCTATGCGGTCCACAAGCTGCGTAATGACCAGGGTCTCCACGTAAAGGCCTATGAGCCCGAGCGAAAAGTGGTTGAGCGATATCAGTAGGTTGTGATTCAGCGTCGTTGTCGAGACGATGGAGGAAGCACATGCCCTGGACTGATACCGCTCGCCGCAAGCATATGCGGGAAGGTGCGGG
>NZ_JAIZDA010000023.1 GCF_020404405.1 Novosphingobium sp. FKTRR1
TCAAACGATCAGGCTCAACACCACATCAAAGGTGGGCGGAAATTAAGCGGAATGGTGGGCGGGATCAGTCCGGAATCCCGGGCCGGAATTCCTCGGAATGACGGGCGGCATTAAGTCGGAATCCGCAACTTGGCCTCTGCTGTGGGAAGACCTTGCAGATGGGTCGCAATTTTGCTCCGAAAGCCAGTCTCCATAGCCAATACGCGACCGCGAGCGGCAGCATCGCCATCAATGGCAGTCAGCGCTGCGTAGATCGCCTGCTTGGACAGCAGAAGCGGCTGCTCCGTTTTCGGTAGATCAGGGTGACCTTTTGCCATTATTTCGCCGCCATCCTCTTTACATTCCTGACTGTGACCGCTGCCCGATAGGTTGATTTTTGACTGTTCCCTCCATCGTTCCAAACAAAGGTTTCTCCACCTTTGAACCATTGGCGAGTGCGAACATGCGACTGGATATAAACTGTGCGGAAATGATCGGAGCACCGGGAGTATGGGCGAAAGTTTCGATCCGACAGATCATCCAGAGCACGACTAATCACTTCGCCAGCAATTTTTCCTAATCGCACCGGAACAGCATTACCAACTTGGGCATATTGCTGTGATGCAGTTCCGCAAAAGGTCCAGCCTTCCGGAAACTCCTGTATTGCTGCATACTCTTTCAAACTTAGCGCCCGAACTTCTACTGGATGGCACAGCGACGTGCTTGCGTGGTTAGGCATCGTGACAAGGGTCGGGCATGGTAGATCGAAAGATAGCCGCCGCCACCACCCAGACCGCCCTCCTTTGGCAAACCAAGCCTTCCCCATAGATGCCTGTTGATCCTCGACCGATAGGCTTCGCCAGTTCGAGCCCGGTGTGATTTTTTCTAGAAATGACTTTTTCCGGGGCGAAAAGTCCATAATGACCTCTCCCGGATCGTTCATCCGGCCAATCGCATCGCCCAGTGTCGCCCATGGCTTCAAATCTGGCTTCGGGAAAAATAGGTCTGCCGAAGGTGCCGATAGGTGATCTGGGTTGCCATGCGTAGGATCAGGAAAATCGACCTGGGCCTGAAAACGATTGCCTACAAACAGTGCCCGCTCGCGAAGTTGGGGCGCTCCGTAGTTTACGGCGTTCACCTCAAAGCAGTCCATGTGATAGCCCGACCCGATTTTTTGAAGGTCGTCGGCAAACAATCTGACGACCGAGCCAGCCGCTTCATCGGCGCTAAGAGGCTTACCACCTCGCTCTGGACGATCTGCAATGGGCCGATGTTGCGTTGCAGCCGAGAGCAGGCCCCGAACGTTTTCCATCAAAAAGAAGCGCGGGCGCATTACATCAACGAAACGCAAAAACTCCCAGAGAAGCGTGCCACGGCTATCTTGCGTTGTTCCACGCCGCCCGGCAGTGCTGAACGACTGGCACGGTGGCCCGCCGACAAGAACGTCAAGTTCTCCCGGTTTTAGGCCAACCGCAGCAAGCACTTCCATCGGATCGACATCTCGAATGTCACCCTCAAACACGACCATGTTTTGATCCAACAGGCCATTCGCTTGGTTGGCTCTAATCGACGCACAGAAAGATGGTTCTTTTTCAACGGTGGCGAGCAAACGGAAACGTCCGGTCGCGTCCATCCCGGCATCAAGTCCCATTGCTCCCGAAAATAGGGAGATCGCTGTATATTTCTTCATAGGCTCCTTGCAGCCCTTCCAAAGGCACGGACACGCTACCTCATGAAGAGCATCAGATCGACCCTCACAGCAGGACAACTCGGAGCTTTCCCACCGTTCGTTTACGATCATCGGAGCGCCATAGCTTTCTTACATGGCCCTGCCTCTGCGAGAATGATCAGCCGTTCGGAAAATGGCCTGAACCCGTCCCATACACGTTGCCAAAATCTATGTGGGACGTTGTCGCGCAGGGTTTGGACCCTAGCGACACGCGAGCCATGACGACACGACGTTGACCGCAATTGGGCGATGCGATCCGCGCTGTGCCTGTGTGTCGTTGCAACTGGTTGCACATTAGACGCAGTAGCAAAAAGGAATGGGCGCGCTCCCGGAATGGCGGTTTTCTGGGCTTTTCCGGCATTGTTTGCGTGACTAATTGCTGATGTTCTGTCATTGTTCTTGGGTCGAGGGAGAACATTCGTGCTCATTGGATATGCGAGAACAAGCCAAATTTCCCAGCGTGCCGGTCTTGACGGTCAGATTGCAGATTTGAAGGCAGTCGGTGCTGAACGGCTATTCGTCGAACAAGTTTCCGCATTGGCCCATCGGCCCGAACTGCAAAACGCCATCGACTTTGCGAGGGACGGAGACACCCTGATAGTGAAGCGAATGTGCCGCCTCGCTCGGTCAACGGTCGAACTGCTGAATATCGTCGCCAAACTGGAAGCCAAAAATGTCGGCGTAAAAGTGCTCGATTTTGGCGGTGGCGAACTGGATACCAAATCAGCGTCGGGCCGATTGCTCGTTACCGTCCTTGCGGCTGTCTCGGAAGCAGAACGCACCATGATGCTCGAACGCCAGAAGATCGGCATTGCCAAGGCGAAACAGGAAGGCCGTTACAAGGGCCGCGCTCCAACAGCCCGCCGCAAGGCTCCGCAGGTGCAAGAACTTCACCAGTCCGGCTTTGCTGCCTCGGAGATCGCTTCCCGGCTGGGGATGGCGCGCTCAAGCGTCTATCGCGTGTTGGCCGAGGTGAAGGCGGCATGAAAAAGACAATCCCGCACCTGTTCGCCGAAATCACTGCCCGGCTTGAAGACCTCCACAGTATCGCCGTGGAGGGCCAGCGCGCCGACAACGCGCCCGACATGCAGGCCGTGCTGGCGCTCCACCTGCGCGCTGGCCTTGCCGCGCTCGACGGCACCGTGCGCGGCGTGGCGAAGGTTCTGGACGGAGGTGCCCAATGAAAGATCAGGGATCGGAGATCGGCTATAACGGCTTCCGCTTCGAGGCGGGTTACTCGGTGATCCCCATTCAGAACGCCGCTCTACGGAATGGCACGCTCATTCGCCCTACTGTGTGTAGCATCTGCCGAGATGGCCGCAGCGAGCAGCCGCAGGGTCGGGACTATCGCTTCCTCCACCTTGAGGACTATTCGCGCCCGCTTGTGATCCACCCGTGCTGTAAGGCATGTCATGCTGCCTTGCACGCCCGCTTCCGTGACCCTGAACGGTGGCAGCGTTTGCTGGCGCGGCATGGCAGACCGGGCGATTGGGCCACGTTGTTGTCCCTCGACCCGGCGTCGCAGTTCCGACCATTCGCCGAAACCTATCCGAATGGCCTGCCGCCGCCGACGACGATACCGAGGCCAGAAGCTCAACCCAGCCTGTTCGATTTTGGCGATCAGCATGACTGATTGCGCCGCACGGTTCGACATTGACGCCTATATCGCCGCGCTTCCCCGGCGCGCTCTTTCGGCACCCCGGCCCAATGCAGCGACACGTTATAGGGTTTGGAATTACGCCCTGTTGAAAGATTATCAGGGCTTCACCGGGACAGAGCGCAGGCGTGCCAGTCAGCTTGGGAATTGGCTTCTTGCGGCGGGGTGCCTGACCTTGCCGGAGCGGTGTGAAATTTGCGCCAGTCCGGGCTCAACGCAGATGCACGGGGAAAATTACTACGACGTGCCCAGCGATCCGGCGCTGTGCCGCGCCTGTCATCGTGCGCTGCATCTTCGGTTTTGGCAGTGGGATGCGTGGCGCAGGATCGTCGATGCGTCAGCCATCACGGGTCAGGAGTGGTTTGCGCTGATGCCCCAGCACAGCATCGACATCGCCGGACACCTGCGCGACACATGGGGCTGGTGTGCTGCCGACATCGAGAGATCGCCGATTGCGCCTTTGCCCGATGCCATCGCCGTGATGTTACCCGGTAACATGCTGCCCCACCCGGTCGTTTGATTGCCGCCCTGTTCGATTGCTCGTTTCCGAGATGGAAACCCTTCGCCTCTACAGAGGGTAGGTAAGCCAATGGACATGGACGTAATAGCAGCATCATGGGAGTGGATCAGCCAAGGGTGTTCCTGCGAGCGCGGCAACGAAGCCGCACCGCCCTGCGGGCGTTCAGTCGGAACCTGATCCCGGCTATCGGCGAAGTTGGGGTTGATCGTTTTCAGATGACGGTCGCCGGGGAGTGGCGGGTCTCTTCGCGGCAGCATCCTGATACCCTGACAACGGAAGAATATTTTGACTTGCTGGCGACCGCCTCTGACGAGGTAAGTTGGTTTCGGCTACCAGCGCGCCGCACCAATGGATTGCGCATCGAGACGAGGTCGCAGGCACCGACAACGCTTGGCCCGCTGGTGATCAACGTCAATGGCCGGAACGCTACGCAGAGTTGGTTCAAGGCCGAACTGGCCGGAGCAAATCCGACAAGGACGCTTGCCCACCTTCTCGCCGAATGGGGCGACGAGGACGACTTTCTTGCCACCATCTCGGAACTTAGCTCCTATCAGTTCTTTGCCATCGCCAACACGCCCATCCCTCGCGCAATCGGCAAGGACGCCGACAACTGGCTTTTTGAACCGGCCCTGACGTTGAGATGCCTCGGAAGCGATCCGTATGCCGTGTTTCTGCCGATCTACGTGTTGCAGCTTCAACGATTGATAGCCCATCTGTTAGCGCCCCACACTTCCCATCGTGTCCGGGCAGAAGGGGCAGATGCGGTGGTGGAGGATCAAGGCGCGACCATCCGCATCAAGTGGGGTGAAGTTCGTGTGCCGCAGATCGAATGTTACTTCGAGCGTCATCATGGCGGCGCGGTAGGAAGCGTGCGGGCTGCTGCGGCAGTTGCGCTTGCAGAAACCGACATGACGAATGTGCATCGCTACACCCGGCCAACCAGCGATTGGGTTGAGCGGCAGGATGACTGCCTGTCTATTGGCTTCACGCTCACCGACAAGTATCGACTAGGCGTCTATGCAAAATCACCGTCGCGCTTTCGATTTGAAGTGCGCCGGTTGAAGAAGGGCGATTACTCGGCGCTTGACCGCCCGGCGCGACCGCAAGACCGCTTGCTCGCGATCTTGGAAATGGAACGGCTGAACCTATTGACCGCTGTGCGCTGGTCACGGTTTGGTGAGATGTTCGACGAGCGGCCTGCGCCGCAGATCACCGATCTGACCCGGCTATGCGGAATGATCGCCCAACTCTGCGCTGCGCATCTGGTCGGCGTGCAAGGCGTCATGGCCCGGCTGTTCGAAGACGGCGGAATTAGCCGAAATGGCCACGACGAATTGCCAGAAGCCCTCCTGGACGATTTGTGCAAGGTCGGCATCCTGCACCGGTTCGTGATAGGTCGTCGAGATCACCAGCACCCCGTAAAACGCTATGCCCTCGTTCCTCAATACCGGCATCTCATGGATGCGGTCATGGCTGGTCTGGCGCTACATAGTGCGAGTGCCACTGCCGAAGCACAGCCGACCGATTTTATTGACAACGAAAGCAGGGGGCGATGACCCGCATCATGTCGCCAGTCTTTGTGTGCCCATCTGATAGCGATCAATGATCCACTGCTAATTTCCCCACGATCCCGGCCATTTCGTCCGTATGCGCCCCGTGGGGCCACAGAACCTGATTGCGCGCCCTTGTGCCTTCTGACGCATTTGTCGTCGCCAACAGGTCACTCTGGCGCGCACCGCAATCAGGTTGTAACGGTGGAAACGAACTATTGAATGAGGCAATCATGCGCAAGTCAGGCTGGACGCCCGAACGCCGGGCAAAGCAAGCGGAAGCGATAAGGCAATGGCAGCCGTGGAGTAAGTCCACCGGCCCGCGCACCGAAGAAGGGAAGGCCAAGTCTTCTCGCAACGCTGACAAGGGCGCGGCAGCATTGGATGCCCGTATTTTGCAAGTTCGGCTGGATTGGCGGGCGGCACGTCTGGCCGAGATAGATTACGTCTGTCGGCTCCTGTTTGCCGGGCAGCGATAATGGTCCAGCCCGCTTCCCTTGCGGAGATCGCGCCGCTGCTCGATGCTGCGAGGGAAGCCGCGACTGCCTATTACCGGCTTACAAGCAAGCCGCTCGGTATTACCGGCGAGATCGGCGAATATGAAGCGGCCAAACTGCTGGGCTTGACGTTGGTCTCTGCCCGCACGCCCGGTTACGATGCCGTTGGCCCTGACGGACGCCGCATACAGATTAAGGCTCGGATGTATCCCGAGGAAAAGCCGCTCGCTGGTCAGCGAATGGGGTCAATCAAAGCGAACAGCGTTTTCGACACGGTGATGCTCTTGATGATGGACAACAACTACCAGCCGTGGGTCATTTGGGAGGCGCAGCGCGCTCCTGTGTTGGCAGCATTGGAAGCACCCGGCAGCAAGAGCCGGAACGAACGCGGCTCGTTGGCCGTCGCGAAGTTCAAAAGCATCGCAGTGGAGGTTTGGCGGCGATAATGGTTACGACGGCTCTGCTTGCGCGGTCCTAAACATGGTCCTATCGTGCAACCCGTTGCATTGATAACATATTGAAAAACATGATCCTAAAACGTGTAGTGGGCCTTCCTGCCGGGCCCACCACCCCCCTTGCGCATTTTGAACCGGGATCAGGCGCCAACTTCAGGCGCCGGGCGGGGCGATCGTCAGTCTGCGGTGCGCGTCGGAATAGGCGTAATAGGCGCGGCGGATGTGGCTGTTCATGATCGCTTCGGCCCAGTCGCCATCCCGGCGCTCGAACGCGGCGACCAGTTCGGTGTGCTCGCCGTGGCTGCGGACGAGCGAGGCCTGATCGTAGAAGTGCGCGGTGCGCCAGACCACCGGCTGTTCGACCAGCGTGTTGAGCAGCGCGGTCAGGCGGCGCGAATTGGCGGTTTCCAGCAGGATCGCGTGGAACTGGCGATTGCCTTCGAGAAACGCGGCGACATCGGCCACAGGCTGCTGGATGGCCTGTCCGACCAGCGCGTTGGCCGCGCGCAGCCGCGCGATCACCTCGGGCGTCATCCGCGCCGCCGCCAGCCGCGCGGCGCGCCCTTCCAGACTGGCGCGCAAGTCGAACGCGTCGGCCACGTCGTCAAGCGACCAGTCGGCCACGAAGGTGCGCTGGGTGTCGTTGCGCGCGACCAGCAGTTCGGCTTCGAGCCGCCGCAGCGCATCGCGCACCGGCGTACGCGAGACGCCGCACAGCTCGGCCAGCGCCTCTTCGGCAAGCTGTTCGCCCGGTGCGAGTTCGCCGGACAGGATCCGGCTGCGGATCTGTGCATAGGCTCGATCCGAAGCTTTCGACATCGTATCCCGTTTCCCGCCTGAATGGTCCCGCCCCGGATCGGACGCTGCTTCCGAATCCGACAGATGCGCGGCGAAATCAATCGGGAAATCCCAAATGGCTCATGAGGGCCACGCGCTTGGCCAAAGGGACTTGTATACAGTCCGTCCGGGGCCCGGTCCGGGATCAGCTTGCGTCGGTGATCAGGGTGCCGCCGTCGACCACCAGATTGTGCCCGGTGACAAAGCCGCCCGCCGCGCTGGCAAGGAACACCGCCGCGCCCGCGACTTCGGCAGGGGTGCCCGGACGGCGCAGCGGGGTCATCTGCATGCGCCGCGCCATGAAGTCCGGGTTGTCCAGCAAGGGTTGCGACAGTTCGGTGGCGATGAAGCCGGGCGAGATGGCATTGGCGCGCACACCCTGCGGCCCCCATTCGACCGCAAGGTTGCGCGCCAGTTGCGCCACCCCGGCCTTGGCCAGCGCATAGGCGTTGATCGCGCCATTGCCGCGCAGGCCCGACAGGCTGGCGATAAAGATGGCGCTGCCCGCGCGCTTGGCCAGATGCTGCCGCGCAAGGTTGGCCAGCACCACCTGGCTGCGCAAGTTGATCGCCATGACGCGGGCATAGTCGGCAAGGTCAAGGCTGGCGAACGGCCCCGGCCTGCCGGTGATCCCGGCATTGCCGACCACGATGTCCAGCCCGCCGAGCGCCGCTACCGTGCCGGTGACCAGCGCGCCCAGCGCCGCGTCGTCCGATACGTCGCAGGCGATGCCGACTTGCCCCAGTTCGCGGGCCACGCGCTCGGTATCGGCGGCATCCTCGCTGGAGATGACCACTTGCGCGCCTGCCGCGATCATCGCTTCGGCAATGGCGCGACCGATCCCGCGGGTCGATCCGGTGACCAGTCCGCGCCGCCCGGTCAGGCTGAACAGGCCGCTCATTTGTGGTCGGGCTTGTCCTCGGGCAGCGGCTGTCCGTTGTGCAGATAGGCCGGTGCCTCGATCAGGATGAAGGCGATGCGGGTCGGCTGGTCGGTGGTGTTGCGCCACAAGTGGTTGGTGCCGCGCTGGATGATGATGCCGCCTTCGCGCACGGTGCGCTTGTGCCCGTCCTCCAGTTCCAGCTCGATCTCGCCCTTCAGGACGATGCCGTAATCGATGCTGTTGGTGCGGTGCATCGGGCTTTCCTTGCCCGGCAGCATGTCGACCACGCGGATCACCGAGCCCTGATTGAGCGTCAGCCCGGCCTCGCGCAGCCGCCCGTCGGTTTCGTCGTTGTTGTCGGCCGGGACCGTCTCGGTGGTCCAGATCAGCAGGAAGCTGGCATCGCCCGACGGGATCATCCGGGTGGGCGTGACATCCTCGGACCGGAACACCGCGCGGCCATTTTCGTCATGCCCGGTGACGACCCGCTGGACCGGCGGCAAGCCGCTGTCGGACAGGATTTCGCTCATGCCTGCACCACCGTCTGGTCGATCGTGCCGAACGGCGCGCGGCCATCGGGCAAGTGCGCCTCCATCCGGACGGTATCGCCGAACCGCATGAACCCGGTGCGCGCCTCGCCATGGTCGACGATCTCGATCCCGCGCCGCTCGGCGATGCACGACGATCCGACTTCGCGGTAGCTCTCGTTGGAAACGGTGCCCGATCCGATCACCGTGCCCGCCACCAAGGCGCGGGTGCGCGCGGCGTGCGCAACCAGTTCGTCGAAGCCATAGGCCATCGGCTCGCCATCGGCGTTGCCGAACACTTGCCCGTTCCACTGCACTTCCAGCTTCAGCGCGGGGCGGAAGTTGCGCCAGGCATCGCCCAGTTCATCGGGCGTGACCGCGAACGGTGCCATTCCGCACGGCGGCTTGGCCTGAATCCAGCCGAAGCCGGTTTTCATCTCGGGACCGGCCAGCTTGCGCAGCGACCAGTCGTTGATCTGCACGATCAGGCGGATATAGCGGTGCGCCTCGGCGGCGGGGGTGCCCAGCGGCACGGCGCTGACGATGATCCCGAACTCGCCCTCGAAGTCGATGCCCAGCGCCTCGTCCGCCATCGGCACTTTGGCGGTGGGGGCATAGAACGTGTCCGACACCCCCTGATACATCAGCGGGAAGTCGGCCTTGAGCGGTTCGTGGCCCAGCGCCTTGTCCATCAGCGCGCCGTGGCTGGGATAGACCGACCCGTCGAGCCACTGCCACGCGCGCGGCAAGGGCGCGAGCAGGCTGGCGCTGTCGAGGCTTTCGGGAAACGCGGTGATCGCGGCCAGTTGCGGCGCAACCGCGTCCCAATCCTCAAGCGCTGCCTGCAGTGTCTCGACCGGCGCCAGCGCATAGTGCGTGGCTTGCGGTGATACGATGATCAGCCGCCCGTCCTTGCTGCCGTTATCCAACGTGGCCAGACGCATCGCAGAAATCTCCCAGACTATCCAATTGCGCCCAACTAACCTGCGCGCGCACATCCCGGCAACGGCATACGGTCGATAGGCTTGCATCGATAGCATGCGATGGTCGCGCGCGGCACGACATGCCAGACAGCGGCAAAACAGACCTTTGATGGGGAGATTTCCGGCGATGGCCATTTGGCTCAAGCGCGGTGCCGCAGCGGACGTGAAAGCCGCCACCGACCGCAAAGTGCGCGATACCGTCGAGGCGGCGCTGGCCGATATCGAGGCGCGCGGCGACGTGGCCCTGCGCGAAATGAGCAACACCTTCGACGGCTGGGACCGCGAGGACTATCGCCTGAGCCAGTCCGAGATCGAGCAGGCGGTCGACAGCCTGACCCCGCAAGAGCGCAAGGACATCGAGTTCGCACAGACCCAGGTGCGCAACTTCGCGCAGATCCAGCGCGCCTCGCTGCACGATGTCGAAGTCGAAACGCTGCCCGGCGTGATCCTTGGCCACAAGCACGTGCCGATCAACGCGGCGGGTTGCTATGTGCCCGGCGGCAAGTACCCGCTGCTGGCCAGCGCGCACATGAGCGTCATCACCGCCAAGGTTGCGGGCGTTTCGCGCGTGATCACCTGCGCCCCGCCGTTTCAGGGCAAGCCCGCGCGCGCCATCGTGGCGGCGCAGGCGATGGCCGGGGCCGACGCGATCTATGCGCTGGGTGGCATTCAGGCGATCGGCGCGATGGCGATCGGCACGCAGACGATCGATCCGGTCGATATTCTGGTCGGGCCGGGCAACGCCTTTGTCGCCGAAGCCAAGCGCCAGTTGTTCGGCCGGGTCGGCATCGACTTGTTCGCCGGGCCGACCGAAACGCTGATCATCGCCGACGAGATCGGCTGCGATCCCGAACTGGCCGCCACCGACATTCTCGGGCAGGTCGAGCACGGGCCGGACAGCCCCGGCGTGCTGCTGACCACCAGCGAAAAGCTGGCCCGCGCGACGATGGCCGAAATCGAGCGCCTGTTGCAGATCCTGCCCACCGCCGACCACGCGCGCAAGGCGTGGGAGACCTTCGGCGAAGTGATCGTGGCCGAAAGCTGCGCAGAAATGGTGCGCATCGCCGACGAGATCGCCAGCGAACACGTGCAGGTGATGACCGCCGATCCCGATTACTTCCTGCAGAACATGACCAACTATGGCGCGCTGTTCCTCGGGCCGCGCACCAATGTTTCGTTCGGGGACAAAGTGATCGGCACCAACCACACACTGCCCACGAAAAAGGCGGCGCGCTATACCGGTGGGCTGTGGGTGGGCAAGTTCCTGAAAACCTGCACTTATCAGAAAGTCCTGACCGACGAGGCGAGCACACTGGTCGGCGAATACTGCAGCCGCCTGTGCGCGCTCGAAGGCTTTGCCGGGCATGGCGAGCAGGCCAATATCCGCGTGCGCCGCTATGGCGGCCGCAACGTGGCCTATGCCGGACAGGCCGAGCCCAGCGCACTGACGCGGGCATGAGGGGGATCGCATGACCCTGCCCAAGACCCCCAGCTTCCGGCTCGATGGCCGTCGCGCGCTGGTGACCGGCGCGGGGCGCGGCATCGGGCTGGCGGCGGCAGCAGCGCTGGCGCAGGCCGGGGCCGAAGTGACCTTGGCCGCACGCACCGCCAGCGAGATCGAGCAGGGCGCGCAGGCCATCCGCGACGCCGGGGGCATGGCAACTGCCGCCGTGCTCGATGTCGGCGATCTGGCGGCGGTGGAGGCGTTCTTCGCCGCGCGCCCGGCCTTCCACGTGCTGGTCAACAACGCCGGCACCAACCGCCCCAAGCCCTTGTGGGAGGTGACCCCCGACGATTACGACGCGGTGCTCGACCTCAACGTCAAAGCGGCGTTCTTCGTGGCGCAGCACGCGGTCAGGGCGATGCTGGCGGGCGGGATCACGGGCAGCCTGATCCACATGGGCAGCCAGATGGGCCACGTCGGCGGACCCAACCGCAGCCTTTATTGCGCCAGCAAGTGGGCGATCGAGGGGCTGAACAAGGCCTTCGCGCTCGATCTGGCGCCACACGGCATCCGCAGCAACACGATCGCCCCCACCTTCATCGAAACCCCGCTGACCAGACCCTTTTTCGAGGATGCGGCGTTCAAGGCCAGCGTGCTGGCCAAGATCAAGCTGGGGCGGCTGGGGCAAGTGGAAGACCTGATGGGCGCGGTGCTGTTCCTCGCCAGCGATGCCTCCGCCCTCATGACCGGAACCAGCCTCGTCGTCGATGGCGGCTGGACGGCCGACTAAAGGATACATGCGATGTTCGAACCCTTTCCCGGAAACTATGTGTGGAACCTTGCCACCAATCTGGCGCTGGTCGCCGGTGGCAACCATGGCGAGATCGACGAGGCCTGCCGCCCGGTGCGCGAAGCCGCCAAGGCCGGAGCCGACGCCGGGTCGGCGGTGCTGTTCGACAGCTGGGTCAGGGTGGCCGATCAGGTAGCGGCCAACGCCGATGCCGACCTTGCCGCCGGTTACACGCTGTCGGCCGGGTCGAAGTACTTGCGCGCCAGCGGATACTACCTTGCCGCCGAACGGATGCAGAGCCGCGACTACGCCCCGCGCTGGGCCGCCTATGCGCGCGGGCTGGAGCTGTACCACAAGGGTTCGGCCTTGCGCGGGCTCAACGTCGACACAGTAGAGATCCCCTATGAGGGCAGCAGCTATACCGCGATCTTCGTCCACGACGGATCGGGCACGCCGCGCCCCACGCTCGTCTCGGTCAACGGGCTCGATTCGATGAAGGAGCAGGTCAACATGGCGGGCCACGGCCTTGCCAACCTTGAGCGCGGGATCAACACGCTGTTCGTCGACCAGCCCGGCACCGGCGAGGCGATCCGCCTGCGCAACCTGCCCGCGATCTATGACGCCGAGCGCTGGGGCAGCCCGGCGTTCGACTACCTGCTGACCCGCAGCGACGTGATCCATTCCAAGATCGGCATCTTCGGCCTGTCGTTCGGCGGCTATCACGCGCCGCGCATCGCCGCCAACGATCCGCGCTATGCCCTGTGCGCGGTGATGGGCGCCAACCACGTGTGGGGCCAGCGCCAGCGCGAGCGGGTGACGAACGAGGGCGAGAACCCGGTGCCGCACTACTGGGACCACGTGCTGTGGGTGTTCGGCTTCGAAGACCGCGATGCGTTCCTGACTTATGCCGACCAGATCACGCTGGACGGGCAGGTGGAAAAGATCCGCGTGCCGTTCCTGATCACCCATGGCGAGAACGACCGCCAGATCCCCGCCTTCAACGCGCAACTGTCGTACGATCAGGCGGTCAACAGCCCCAAGCGCGCGCTGCGCATGTTCACCAAGGCCGACTTCGAGGTCGAGCATTGCGGTGCAGACAATGGCACCGGCATGCGCGACTACATCGCCGACTGGTGCGCCGAAACCTTTGCCGAAATGGGCTGAGGCGCGGTGGCTGAGTTCACCTTCCATCACGGCGGGGTGTCGGTGCCCAGCCTTGACGAGGCGATCGCGTGGTACGGGCACGTGCTGGGCTTCGCGGTGGAAAAGCGCTTCTATATCGAGGCGGCGCGCAGCCACACCGCGATGCTGCGCAAAGGGCCGCTGCGCTTCGAGGTGTTCGAGGTCGCAGGCGCCGCCCCCCTGCCCGAAGATCGCCGCCACCCCCCGCGCGATGTGAAAACCCACGGCAACAAGCACGTCGCCTTCCGCGTCGCCGACCTTGAGGCGTTCCTTGTCGAAATGGCCGACAAAGGCGCGGACGTGGCCTTCGTCGTGCGCGAGGCCTTCGGCAAAGGCTGCTTCATCCGCGACTGCGCGGGCAACCTGATCGAATTCGTCGAGGAACCCGAAGGCTAGGCCGCGCGGACAGCCGACAACAGGTGGTACGGCGGGACGGGGTGGGGAACGGACATTTCCTCTTCCAAACCCCCGTCGCCCCGTGTCAAGCACGCGGCGACGGTTGGAGACGCTGCTCTCGCCAGCCTCACGCTCAGATGGCGTGTTCGTCCTCTTCGGTGATTTCGGCGAGTTTGCCTGCGACCGGCTGCTTGCCCGGCGCGGACTTGCGGTAGGCGGCGAAGCTCTTGCGGTCGGCGTCGAAGGTCATGTCCCAGGGGATGTTTTCGCCGCGGAAGATCGGCGGGGCGTTGTTGGCCCACAGCAATGATCCGAAGCGGAAATCCCACGCGCGCGGCACCCAGTTGTCGTCAAGGTAATCGGTGTCGGCATGATACTCGGCCTCGCCGCCCTTGCCCGGAATGTCGCAGTAGTAATAGATCGCGCTGGAAATGCGGTGGCGCGAGATGCCGCCCGAACTGTTCATGCTCGTGTTCTTCCAGCCGCGCGCCTCCATCAGGTTGGCGCCGAGCATCACCTCGTCGATATCGTCCATGCCAAAGGCGATGTGCATGAACTTGAAGTGATCGGGCGCGAACGGCAGGTCGCAGTTCACCCAGAAGATCGAATGGTGCTCGAACGTGCCCCCGGCGCGCGCGAAGATGCCCACGCCCTTGGAATGGTCGGCATAGCGGAAGCCCAGGTGCCGTTCGTAGAACTCGAAACTGCCGACGTAATCGGGCGAGAAGAACACGACGTGGTTGATCGTCTTGGGGATCGCCTTGTGCCGCCAGATGCGGTGCTGGTTGAAGCGCGGCTGGTTGCCGGGGGTGTTGACCGGGCTGGCCTCGCTGACCACGGGGCGCTTGTCCCACACGCGCAAGGCGATCGGCTGGCCATCGGGACAGACGCAATGCACGGTGCCGTCGGCGTCGCGGGTGACGGCCACTTCGCTGGCCAGACTGGCGGCGATGCGGTCAAGGTTCCGGGCCGTGTCGACGCCCCACACGGTTTCCTTCACGCCATTGCCGGCGAACGGATCGGGCGAGGGCAAACGGGCGTCGCCATGCGCCACCACGATCACGCGGCTGCCCGAAGCGAGGCGGAACACCGCTTCGGTGGAAGAGACGCTTTCCACCGGCAGGCCGAAATCGGTCCAGAACCGCGCGTGCTCGGCCAGATCATCGACGCCGAACAGGACGCTTTCGACACCCAGAATTGTCATGGAATTCTCCCAACCTCTTGGCCGCCGGTTATGGCGGACCAAAGGGTCGGGCAAAAACGCAAAGCATGGGTTCGTTGCTATCGGTTTGGCGAAAGCCGGATCGACGCGCCTATTTCCTGAACAGGATGGTCAGCAGGAACAGCACGGTGCGCCAATCGAGCAGCCTCAGCGCGGCGCGCGCCTCGGCCGGGGTCAGCTTGGCGACCATCGGCATCGCGCCGAAGATCTTGCCCCGGATGACCAGCGTGTTGCCGTCGCGCTCCAGCTTGCGGATCGCCATCAGTTCCTTGTCGTTGGCGTCGAGGATTCTGGCGACCACCGGCTTGCCCGTCTTGTTCATCACACCGCCCTCCCGCAGACTTTGTCGTAATCGAGCCCCATGTCGTCCATCATCTGGATCGCGGTGGCGCGCCCGGCGCCGAACACCCCGCCGCCCGGATGCATGAACGGCCCGGCAAGATAGAGCCCCTCCACCCCCGGCACCCGGAACGAGCCGAGATCGGGCGTCGGACGGTGCCCCGCCGACTGGTAGAAGAACGGCGCGCAGCCGTGCGCATCGCCTTCCACCATGCTGTTGGGACTGCCGCGTTCGTGGTCGAGCGGTGAGCAGACCTTGCGGCCAAGGATGTTGTCGTCGCCCAGATTCCGGTAGAACTTGCGGAACTGCGCCAGCGCGCGGTCGGCGTGTTCCTCCTTTTGCGCATCCCACGCGGCGGCGCCGCCATCGAACAGGCGATAGGGCCCGAAGTTGACGCCATAGAACACGCCCGCTCCCGCAGGCGCGCGGCTGGGGTCGAAGATGGTGTTGTCGCCGCCCGCGATCAGCCGCGCAGAGACTTCGCCCCGGCGCAGCTTGTCGTATTCAAGGCACATGTCGCGCACGGTGTAGAAGTCCATCAGTTCGGTCATCATCGCGTTGCAATCGTTGCCGACGCGCAGTTGCAGCCGCTCCTTGAGCGCAAGGTGCGTCAGGTTGATCGAGAACGTCGACTGCGTGACCCGCTCGGCGCGTTGCAGCACAGGCTCGGGCGTTTCGCCCACGAACTGACGCAGCTTGTGCGGGTGGATCTGGCCGATCACGCCATCGCGCGCGGCAATCCGCTCGCCATCCTCAAGCTCCACCCCCACCGCCTTGCCCGATGCCACCAGCACCCGCGCGACCGGACTGTTCAGCCGCACTTCGCCGCCAAAGTGTTCGAGCGCGCGGACCAGCGCGTGGCTCAACTGCCCCGACCCGCCCCTGGGCATCGAGCAGCCGAAGGTGTGGATGATGCCCGGCATCACGAAGGCGCCCATGCCGGTGCCCAGTTCATCGGGCATCTGCAGGTTCTCGGTGACCATGCGCACGATGTGCACTTTCAGCAGGTCGCTGTCGAAATAGGCATCGACGATATCCAGCGCGGTGCGCTGCATCAGGTCGAGCAGGAAGCGCCCTTCGTCCGACTGGTCCATCATCGCCACGAACGCGCCCAGCGGAAACGGCGGGGCGTACATCCCGCTCATCAGCATGGGCAGCGCGGTCTGGCTCATCTGCACGAACTTGCGATAGGCCTGCGCGTCCTTTTCCGAGGTGACGCGGGCCAGTTCCTCGCACGTGCGGTCGAGATCCTTGTAGCTGCGGATGACGGTGCCATCCTCCCAGATGCTGACGTGGACCAGATCGGGATAGATGTATTCCAGCCCGAACTTGCCGAGCAGCCCCAGCTCATCCTCGCGCAGCAAGGGGTTGCCCTGGATCATGATGTGCACGTTCGAATGCTCGTCGTGCCAGAAGCCCGGCCGGATCAGCTCGCGCGTCGAAACCCCGCCGCCGACGTGGCCCTTGGCTTCGAGCACGAGCACTTTCTTGCCCGCCTTGGCCATATAGGCGGCGGCGGTCAGGCCGTTGTGCCCCGCGCCCATCACCACGATGTCATACTGGCTCATGCCTGCTCTCCGCTGAAAAAGGCGCGAAACCGCGCGATGCCCGGCACATGGCTGGAACAGCCGCCGTCGCTGACCAGCACTTGCCCGGTGATGTTGCGCGCCGCCGGGCTGGCAAGGAAGGCAACCGCCTCGGCAATGTCGTCGGCCTCGCCCAACCGGTCGCGCAGGGTTTCATCCTCCACCGCCTGCCGCAGCACCGGGGGGAAGGCCGCCAGCAGCGCCGGGGTTGCGGTCATGCCCGGCGCCACCGCGTTGCAGCGCACGCCTGAAGGGCCATGGCTGGCGGCGATGGCGCGGGTCATCTGGATGATCGCCGCCTTGGACGAGCCATAGGCCGCCTGGATCATGTGGCCCTGCAGCGCCAGATTGCTGACGGTGTTGACGATATTGCCGCCGCTGGCCCGCAAGTGCGGCAGCGCGGCGCGGCAGGCCACCATCGTGCCGCGCACGTTGACGGCATACGTCCGGTCCCACAGCGCGGTGTCCATATGCTCGATATCGCCGTCATTTTGCGCAATATCGGGGCCGAGCAGTGCAGCATTGTTGTGCAGCACATCCACCCGGCCGAAGTGATCGAGCGTCTGCGCGACCATCGCCGCGATGCTCGCCTCGTCCTCAAGGTTCAGCGCGATGGCCAGCGCCTCGGGCAATTGCGCCGCCAGCGCCTGCGCACGGTCGAAGGCGATGTCGGCGATTGCCACCTTTGCGCCGCGCGCGCTCATCAGCCGCGCGGTCGCCGCGCCGATGCCGCCCGCGCCGCCGGTGACGATCGCCACTTTGCCGTCGAGCCTGATGGCATCGCTGGTCATGGCCATGCTCTCCCTTGTTTCGTGTTGTCATCGGTGGTCATAATCGGCGCGCGACAAAGCAGAAGACGGCACTTTTTTGTGCCCTCGGGTTCGGGGAGCGGTGGTGATCGATTTCGGCGACTTTCCGCCCGACTTGCGCGAAGGGGTGCGCGCGCTGGCGCAGGACATGGCCGCGCACGGCACCCGCCGCGACGATCCGGCGCGCGCGGTGATGGGCATGCTGGGCGACCGCTGGACCGCGCTGATCCTGCAAGTGCTGGTGATCGGACAATGGCGCCACGCCGAACTGAAGCGCGCGCTGTCACGCCTGTCGGTCGAACAGACGATCTCGCAACGGGTGCTGACGCTGAAACTGCGCGCGCTGGAGCGTGACGGCTTCGTCGCCCGCCACGCCACTGCGGACGTGCCGCCGCGCGTGTCCTATTGCCTCACCGATCTGGGGCGCGAGCTGGCGCGCGAAGGGCGCGGGCTGATCGATTGGGTCAATGCCCGCGCCGCCGACATCGCCAGCGCCCGCCAGCATTTCGACAGCCGCGCGGGCGATTGAGCCTGACCCCTCACCAGGCTGTCGCCCCGGCATCGATGGGGATGTTCGCCCCGGTGACATAGCGCGCCTCGTCGCTCGCCAGCCACACCGCCGCATGGGCAATGTCGGATGGCTCGCCCAGCCGCTTGAGCATGTTCCTGGCGAGCACTTGCGCCTCGAACGCGGGGTCGGCGGACAAGTGCGCCTGCGTGGCGGCGGTGCGGATGAAGCCGGGCGCGATGGTATTGGCGCGGATGCCGTGGGGCGCGCCCTCCATCGCCAGTTGCCGGGTCATCGCCAGCACCCCGCCCTTGCCCGCGCAATGCGCCAGCGCGGGCGAGCCTGCCAAGGCATGCACCGCATTGGCGCTTGCGAAGTTGATGATCGCGGCGCTGCCGCTGGCTTTGAGCAAGCGCCATGCCGCGCGGGTGGGCAGGAACACGATATCCAGCTCACCGATCAGCGTGCGCCGCCATGCGGCAAGGCTCAAGTCCTCGATCCACGCGAACGTGGCAAAGGCGGCGGCGTTGACCAGCACGTCGATCCGGCCATGCTCGGCGCCAATTGCGGCGAACAGCCGCGCCACCTCGGCCTCGTCGGTCAGGTCGCAGGCGCGGTCGGCGCCGTTCAGGTCCACCCCGATGACGGTCGCCCCCTGCGCGCGGAAGTGCGCGGCGCAGCCCTGCCCGATGCCGTTGGCCGCGCCGGTGACGACCGCGATCTTGCCCGCCAGCCGATCAGCCATGCATTTTCGCCCCGACAAGGTGCGTGCGCCCGCCACGCCCGCGCAAGGCGACAGCCAAGGCCGCCACCGCGCCCAAGCCCGCCGCAACCGACAGCACCCCGAACGCGCCGGTCAGACCTCCGGTAAGGTCACCGGCAAACGTCACCACCACCGGACACAGGAACTGCCCGACCGAGAACGCGCCGGTCCACATGCCCGCAGCACGCGCGCGGATGCCGAAGGGCAGTCCATCCATCGCCCAGACTAGCAGCGTCGGCAGCAGCAGCCCCGCGCCGGTCTGGTTGATGAAGCAGCCGATCAGGAACGGCGTGGCCGTGACGGCGCCGCTCATCAGCGCAAAGCCCAGCATCAGCAGCGCGAATTCGCCCAGCAACAGCCGCGCCACCTGCGCATGACCGACCCGCGAATAAAGGAACGTGCCCAGCGGCACGCCGATGCTGGCGAGCGAGGTGAGGAAGCCGATCTGCCCCGGATCGCGCAAGCCCAGCCCGGCCAGTCCGCGTCCGGCCTGAATCTGCACGGTGTAGAACAGCACCGAACCATAGATGGTGATCGCCATGATCCCCAGCAGCCGCGCCCACGGAAAGGCAGCGCGCTCGCCCGCTTGCTCCGCCTCGCCGGAACGCTCCTGGCCATCGGCGGCAGTCGGCTCCCACGTAAACAGCAGCACCAGCGCCAGCATGATCAGCGCCGAGCCATAGACCCAGAACGGCGCGCGCCATCCGAACCGGCCCAACTGCCCGCCAAGGTTGAAGAACACCAGCGCCGAAAGCGAGGCCGCCGCGGTCTGTCCGGCCAGCCACTTGTCGCGCGCGGGGCCGTGAAAATAGTCGCCGATCATCGTCGTCGTCAGCACCATGATCAGCGCTTCGGCCACGCCCACGCCCACGCGGCTGATCAGGATCGCGACGAGATCGGTCAGGAACACCGGCGCCACGCCGACAATGGCATAGCCGACAAAGGCCCACAGCAAGAGCTTGCGCCGCCCGAACCGGTCGCCCAGCACGCCCGCCACCGGCGATAGCAGCGCAACGCACAGCGCGGGGACCGTCAGGATCATCGGCACCCAGTATTCATGGCCGGGGACGGCGGCATAATCCTGCAGCAGCGCGGGCAGGATCGGCGCCAGCAGCACGATCGCCATCGTCGACAAGGTGATCGGGATCAGCAGCGAAACGCCCGTCATGAAACCGGGCTGCGGTTGGCCGTGCAAAGCCTGATCTCCCGAATGGGCCGCGGTGGTCGCGGTCTCTCAGGCTCAGCCCTAATCCACGAGGATCGCAGCGGCCATGCCAAACGGTGGATGGGCACCTATCGGCCAGAGCAATGAGTCGGGCCGGAGCAATAACTGGGGCCAGAGCAATAGCTGGGGCCAGAGCAATAGCTGGGGCCCGCTTAACCCGCCTTCAGCACGCGGGGCAGGCCGGTGCCCAGTACCGCCAGCATTTCAGGCGCATAGGCGCTGCTGTTGCCTTCGAATTCGGCCTGCGTGATCCGCTCGGCACCTTGCGCGCCATAAAGCACGACCTCGTCATCGAGCGCGATGGCGTCCTGCGCGCCGGTCACGTCGACCATCAGCGTGTTCATCGTCACCCGCCCGACCAGCGGATAGCGCTTGCCCCCGATCAGGACTTGCGTGGCGTTCTTGGCCTCTGCCGGAAATTCGGGGCGGTTCGCATGGCTCAGGCTGCGGCGGAACCCGTCGGAATAGCCCAGCGGAATGTTCGCCAGCCAGCTTTCACGGTCGAGCCGGAAGGTGCGGTCATAGTTGACCGTCTGCCCCGCCGGATAGTGATTGATCGCCGCCACGCGCGACTTGATCGCCATCGTCGGCGCATAGCGGTCGGTCTTGACCGAGCCGGGATCGCCATAAAGCAGCCCGCCGGTGCGCACCATGTCGAGCCGGGTCTGCGGGTGCATCAGCGTGGCAAAGCTGTTGGCGGTGTGCTTGACCAGCCCCGCCGGGTCGAGCCCCTCGCCCGCCAGCCACGCCAGATCGGCCTGAAAGTGCGCCAGTTGGCCAAGGATATCGTCGGCCTCTTCGCTGGGGTAGTGGGTCATCGCGCCGCGAATGTGCAACCCTTTGAGCGCGAGCAGCGCGCGGGCATCGGCCTTGCCATAGGCGCTCGACAGTTCCACCCCGTTGCGCGACATGCCCCCGGCGTTGAGCGCGATGTGCACCGGCAGCGGTTTCGCCGCGCCCTTGCCTGCCCCCTTGCCCAAACGCTTGCCCCACAATTGCTGCAACCGCGCCGCCGCCGCCGGATTGCCGATCAGTTCCTCGATCCCATAGGCAAAGCCGTCCTCCATCTCCTCGGGCGTGGCGGTGCGGATGCGCATCAACCGGCCGCGATAGCCCAGCGCCCGCGCCACCCGCGCCTCGTCGTTCGAGGTGATCGCCACATCGCGCACGCCCTTGCGCAGGATCGAGGGGATCAGCAGCGCGATGCCGTTGCCATAGGCGTCCGCCTTCATCACCGCGCACAACCGCGCGGTGCCGATCACGCCGCGCACGGTGTCGATATTGGCCTCGAACGCGCGCGCGTCGATCTCGATCCAGCCGTTGCGGCGGCGCGCGCTGGCCAGCGTCAGCCCGTCGTTGCTGGCCGACAGCACCGGCGCGGCCATGGCCTGCGTCGCTGCAAGACCGGCCAGCGCAGCAGCCCCGCCACCAAGGAAATCGCGCCGCAGCATCACGATTCCCCGCGCTTGAGGAAGCGGCCCGGCGTGGCCGCGGTCGGCTGGCCATCGCGCAGCACCGCCACGCCGTTCACCCACACGTCGGACACGCCCTCGGCCAGCGCCGCCGGGTCTTCGACCGTCGCCTTGTCGGTGATCCGCGCCGGATCGAACAGCACGAGGTCGGCGCGATAGCCCGGCTTGATCAGGCCGCGCCCGACAATTCCGACATGCTCGGCCGACAGCGAGGTCATCTTGCGCACCGCCTCGCTCAGCGTCAGGCGATGCTGCTCGCGCACATACAGACGCAGCATCTTGGCAAAGGCGCCGCTGCCGCGCGGGTGGCGCGAACCGATCATCCCGTCCGAACACAAGTTGCTGTTCGGCCACGCCACGAAATCGGCCACATCCGGCGCGCTCATCGCCGTGCCGATCACCGCCTCGGCGCGTCCGCCATCGGGGTGCGCGGCCTTCCAGCTTTCGGCCATCTGGATCAGCCAGAGATACGTGGCGGCAGGTTCCTCGTGCCGTTCGGCAGCGATATCGGCGATGGTCTTGCCGGCAAAGCGCGGCTCGGGCGCATAGACGCTCAGCAGCATGCCCGCCGGTGTGGTCAGATGCGTCAAGGCAAAGCGCGCGGCGTTGATGTCGGTGAAGTCGCGCTTGGGGAACAGCACGGTCAGCGTCGAATGCCAGTATTCATAAGGATAGACGTCGGCCGTTACCTTGATGCCAGCCGCGCGGGCGGCGTCGAGCTTGGCCAGTACCGCCTTGGCCTGCCCCCAGCGGTCGACGATCCCCAGCTTGATGTGCGACACTTGCACCGGCACGCCGGTCTGCTTGCCAAGGTCAAGCAGTTCGTCGAGCGCCGCGTCGAACGCCACGTCTTCGCTGCGGATATGGCTGATGTAGCGCCCACCGCCCGCCGCCGTGGTCCGCGCCAGCGAAAGCAGTTCGCCGTGGTCGGAATAGATGCCGGGGTCGTATTCAAGGCCCGTCGACAGCCCGAGCGAGCCCGCCTTCAGGTCGGCGGCCAACAGCCCTTGCATGGCGCTGACTTCGGCGGGCGTGGCGGTGCGCTTGAAATCCTTGCCCAGCACGGTGTCGCGCAACCAGCCGTGGCCGGTATAGCTGGCGACGTTGATCGAGGCTGGCCGGGCGGTGTACCTGGCCGCAACATCGGCAAAGGCGGCGTCGCTTTCGCCATCCTGCCCGATCACGATCGTGGTCACCCCTTGGGCCAGCAGCGGGCGCATCGTGCGGTCGGCATAGTCGCCGCGATCGTGGTGGCTGTGGCTGTCGATAAAGCCGGGGGCCAGCGCCAGCCCATGGGCTTGCACCACCGCTTCACCCTTGCGCGGCGCCAGCTTGCCGACGGCGACGATCCGGTCGCCATCGACGCGCACCGCCACCTTGCGCGCCGCCGCGCCCGAGCCGTCATAGACCACCGCCCCGGCGATCAGCGTCGAGGCTTGCGCCGCTGGCGTCGCCGCAAGCGGCAGCGCTGCCGTCACCGCCAGCAGACCCGAGATGAACCGCTTTTTCATGACCTTGCGCAAGACCCTGCCCCCGATTTGCTCAAGCCCCGATCCTATGACCCGCCGACCTGTGCTGTCACGCCAATTCAGCCACCCTTGCGCGCAAAGCAGCGACAAAGGCGATGATCGCCAATTGACAAAGCAGCGCAGATCACGCGTTCTTGAGTTATTCTCAATTCATCCAGTAGAGATCTGGGCTATGGCTGGCGGGCCTCAATGGTTGTCCCTCCTGCCATGGCAAACCGTCGATCACCGTCCGTTCCCTTTGCCGGGCGGTGATCGACATTGTGTGTCGCCACGGGCCGGGCCATGCTCAGTCAGGCCTGCCGAAAAGAATGCCGGTTCACGATGCGCGCTCGTTCGTTTCTGCTTGGTTGCCTGGCCTCCGGCGCGGTCCCGTGCGTGGCATTGGCGGCTCCACCCGCAGCCGACGCTCCCGAACCGAACGCGCCCCAACAGGCCGCACCCGAACAGATCGTCGTGTTCGGCCGGGGCGAAGCGCGGATCGGCATCGCCGGGGCCGCGAGCGAAGGCAGCGTTGCGGGCGCCGACCTGCTGGTGCGACCGCTGCTGCGCGTGGCCGAACTTCTGGAAGCGGTGCCCGGCATGATCGCGGCGCAGCATTCGGGCAGCGGCAAGGCCAACCAGTACTTCCTGCGCGGCTTCAACCTCGATCACGGCAGCGACTTCACGACGTATGTCGATGGCGTGCAGATGAATTTTCGCAGCCACGGCCACGGGCAAGGCTACCTCGACCTCAACGGGCTGATCCCCGAAGCGGTCGACCGCGAGGACTATCGCAAGGGCCCCTATCGCGCCGATGGTGGCGACTTCGCGCTGGCGGGTGCTGCCTATTTCCGCACGGTCGACCGGTTCGACGCGCCGTGGGCCGCGGTGGAAGCCGGATCGTGGGGATCGCGCCGCATCGCCGCCGGGGGCACCGTGGCCGCGCCCGGCGACAATGGCCATCTGACGCTGATCGGCCAGATCAAGACTTATGACGGGCCATGGCAAAGCCCCGAACGGCTGCGGCACTATGCGGGCTTTGCCAAGTATGGCGCGACCAGCGGCCTTGGCGATATCACGCTGTCGCTCCACGCCTACCACGCCACCTGGAATCCGACCGAGCAGATCCCCGAGCGCGCCATCGGCTCGGCGGTGTGCCCCGATGTGTTCTGCTCGCCCGATCCCACCGCGCGCGGCCGTACCACCCGGCTGGTCGCCGCCGCCACGCTTGACGGCACCGACTGGAAGGCCACGCTGGGCGCGCAGTTCTATGACTGGCGGATGAGTTCGAACCCGACATACGCCAATGCCGATGGCAGCAGCGCGCAGATCGAACAGTTCGACCGGCGCGGCGTGTTCACCGGCAACCTGCACCGCCGCTGGACCCTGTCCGACCGGGCCGAGATCACGCTGGGCGGCGAAGGGCGCTATGACGCGATCGGAACGGTCGGCATCAACCATACCGATGCGGGCCAGTTCGTGTCGGCGCTGGGCACCTATCGCGTCGCCGAAGGCTCGGTGGCGGGCTATGGCGAGGCGACGTTGCGCCCCCTGCCCGGCTTGCGCGTGATCGCGGGGTTGCGGGCGGATCATTACTGGTACGCCGTGCGCGCCCGCGATGCAGCGGCGGCCGCGCTGGGCGAAGGCACCGGCAAGGACGGCATCGTCTCGCCCAAGCTGGCGCTGGCCTATGCCCCGTCGGCGGCGCTGGAATTCTATGCCAACTGGGGGCGCGGGTTCCATTCCAACGACGTGCGCGGCGCGGTCAATCGCGACACGCCCGTACCGGTGCTGGTGCGCGGCACCGGCAAGGAACTGGGCGCGCGCTGGCAGCGCGGCCCGTTGAGCCTGACCGCAACGTACTTCTGGCTGGATGTCGGCAGCGAGTTGCGCTTCGTCGGCGATTCCAACGCGGTCGAGCCTACCGGTGCAAGCAGGCGGCGCGGTTATGAACTGGTCGGCTTCTGGCGCCCGGCACCGTGGCTGGCGCTCGATGCCAACTACACCGCCACCCATTCACGCTACGACGACGGGACACGCATCCCCAACGCCTTCGAGAACGCGTTTTCGGGCGGCGCCTCGGTGGTGTTCGATCGCTGGGTGGCCAATGTCCGGCTGCGCCATCTTGGCCCCTACCCGCTGGCCGAAGACGGGCTGGAACGCGCCAAGGGCAGCACCGTGATCAACGTCCGCGCGGCATGGAAGCCGCCGCATGTGGAACTTTACGCCGAACTGCTCAACGCCGCGAACAGCCGCGACAAGGACATCACGTATTCCTACGAATCCTATCTGCCCGGCTTCGACAGCGCGCCTACGGAAGGCCGGATGAGCCGGGTGATCGAGCCGCGCACCTTGCGCGTGGGGATCAAATACACGTTCTGATCCCCACGCGGCGTTCGGTCAGCCCGCCGGCTTGTTGAAGCTTGGGTCGAACGCACCGTTCAGGTCGGGAACCTTGGTGATGATCCCGGCCTTGCGATAGCGTTCAAGGATCGCCTCCTGCTCGACGCGCAAGTTGTCATCGACCGGGATCGGGGTGGTCAGCAGATCCTCGACCGTCAGCAGCGCCACATCTTCGGGAAGCCCGGTCTCACGCGACAGGACGCGGGCATATTCGTGCGGATGGCTCTGCAGCCAGATCCGCGCCCGCGACAGCCGCGCGACGAAATCCTGCAACTGCGCGCGCTTGGTGGCGATGGCCGGTTCGTTGGCGGCATAGAAACCGGCTTGCGAGGGCAGTTCGCGCGCATCGCCGATGGTGCGGTCCTTGTCCTTGAGCAGCGCCACGCCGACGTAAGCGCCCCAGGTGGACCATGCGTCGATCGACCCTGCGGCCAGCGCGGCCTTGGCCTCGCTGTTGTTGAGATAGATCCAGGTCACGTCCTTGGCCCCCAGCCCATGGCGTTCGAGCAATTGCAGCGCCAGATCCTGACCGGCCGAGCCGCGCACCGTGGCGATCTTCTTGCCGCGCAAGTCCTCCACCCGCTTGAGCGCGGAGTCCCCCGCAACGACGATGGCCGAAGTCCGTCCGCCATGACCGGCGGGCAAGCGACCGGCGTAGATCACCTTGATCTTCGCCCCGCTGGCATAGGCAAAGGCAAAGGGCTGGCCGCCGATGCCGCCGGTGTCGATGGCGCCAGACGCCAGCGCCTCAAGCAAAGGCGAGGCCGCCGGGAAGATCGCCCAGTCGATGCGGTAAGGCACATGGTCCAGCTCGCCCGCCGCCTTCAGCAGCGCCTGCGCCCCGCCGCGCTGATCGCCCACCACCAGCGCGGCGGGGCCGGACGCGACCGGGGCCCGCGCGCGCCAGACCAGCCCGCCGACCGCGACGAGCGCCACCGCCGCCACCGCCGCGATCGCTACCTTGCGCCATGATCGGCCTGCTGCTGCCGGGCTGCCTTCGTCGGTGCTCATTGCGCAAGATCTCCATCCGCCCGACCGGGATCGTCGGGCATTTGCGCTGACAAGGCACCGAATGGGCCTGCGCGGTCCAGTCAGGATTGTTCAAGTGCATCTGAGAAAATCTGGGGTTTGGCCGCGGATGGGCAAACTTGGTGAAGGGTTCGCGCGGGCTTCGTGCAGACTTCATCATGCACCGATTGGAACTCGTCATAACCCGAAGCGGCGCGCTCGGCGTACATCGTGGCCCACAGACACCATTCGGGAGAGCGCCATGGGCGATATTGTCAACAAGTCGGCGCTGATCGTCGGCACCGGTCCGGGGATCAGCGCCTCGGTCGCCCGCGCGCTGGCGGCGCAGGGCTACAAGGTGGCGCTGGCGGCGCGCAATCCCGACAAGTTCAAGGGCCTTGCCACCGACATCGGCGCGCATTCGTTCGCGGTCGACGCGACCGACGAAGCCGCCGTGGCGCGCCTGTTCGTCGATGTGGAAGCCGCCATCGGCGTGCCCGAAATGGTGCTGTTCAACGCTGCCGGACGGGTGCGCGGCCCGCTCGAATCGCTCGACCCCGTGCTGGTGCGGCGCGCGATCGAGGTGTCGGCCTATGGCGGCTTTCTGGTGGTGCAGCAGGCGGCCAGGCGGCTGGTCCCGCTGGGACGCGGCGCGATCCTGCTGACCGGCGCAACCGCCAGCGTCAAAGGCTTCGCCAACTCGTCGGCCTTTGCGATCGGCAAGTTCGGGTTGCGCGGGCTGGCCCAAAGCGCCGCGCGCGAACTGGCGCCGAAGGGTATCCATGTGGCCCACTTCGTCATCGACGGCGCGGTCCGCAGCGCCGCGCGGCCCGATCCCGCGCACGCGCCCGACAGCACGCTCGATCCCGATGCCATCGCGCAGACGTATCTGGCGGTGCTCGCCCAGCCCCGCAGCGCCTGGACCTGGGAGGTCGAACTGCGCCCCCACGTCGAAAACTTCTGACCCGTTTGACGAAAGGCTCCACCCCATGAAACTGCGCCTTGCCCTGCTGGCCGCCCTTTCCGCTCCGCTGACGTTCGCGATGGCGGGCGGAGCGCTCGCCCACAATCCGCTCGACCCGCCCGAGGTCGACGCGCACGTCGATGCCGCCACCCGGCTGGCGCGCAAGGATCTGGCCCAGTCGCTGTTCTTCTGCGAGGCCGATCCGCGCGCCAAAGTGCTCGCCTCGCTCAAGCGGATCGGCGAATGGATCGAACCGACCCGGATCTTCGACAATTTGTCCTATGTCGGCAACCAGTTCGTCGGGGTCTACGCGCTGGAGACCGATGGCGGGGTGATCCTGTTCGATTCGGGCACTTCGGTGGACGAGGCCGAGAACCACATCGCGCCGGGCCTGCGCAAGCTGGGGATCGATCCCAAGGATATCCGCTACATCGTCGTCACGCATGGCCACTGGGACCACTTTGGCGGCGCGCTGTGGTTCCAGCAGCAATACGGCACGCCCGTGGGGCTGAGCGAGAACGACTGGCAGATGATCGAGCGGCAGGAGGGCACGCCGGTCCTCAACGGACGGCCGATCCCCAAGCGCGACCGCGTGATCACCGACGGGCAAGTGCTCAAGGTCGGCAGCACCAGCGTGTCGCTGTACATCACGCCGGGGCACACGCCGGGCACCGTGTCGGCGATCTTTCCGATCCGGCAGGGCGGCCGCCAGCATATCGTCTCGCTGCTCGGCAGCACCGCGCTGCCCGATACGGTCGAGCCGACCGCGATCACCGGGGGGCTTGAGCGCTATCGCGATTCGATCGACCGCTTTGCCAAGCTGAGCCGCGCGGCCAAGGCCGACATCCTGCTCAACACCCACTTGTTCGCGTTCGGCGGGGTGGAGCGACTGGACAAGGCCCGTGCCACCCGCAACCCGGCAGTGCGCGGCAACAGCTTCGTCATCGGGCCGCAGCGGATCGGCGCGTTCTATGGCCTGATGGACCACTGCATGCAGGCCGCCGAAGGCCGCATCCGGGCAAAGGCGACAAGTGCCGCGCCGCACGCCCACTGATTGCAAAAACTCATAAGGCGCGCTGTCGTCTCAAGTTTCCGCACGACGACAGCGCGCTAGACACAGGTGATGACGCAAACCCGGAGTACCCCGCAGCCATGAAGCTTTATGCCAGCGCCACGTCGCCATTTGCCCGCAAGGTCCGCATTGCGTTGATCGAACTCGGCCTTGCCGAACAAGTGGAGCTGGTGCCGACGAACCCGCTGGAAAGCGATGACTTTCGCGCGGTCAACCCGCTGGCCAAGATCCCCGCGCTGGTGCTCGACGATGGGTCGGTGCTGTATGACAGCGGGGTGATCGTCGACTACCTGAACACGCTCGACGGGCGCAACAAGCTGATTCCGGCAGACGGCTTCGCGCGCGTCGGCGAGTTGCGCCGTCATGCGCTGGGCGATGGCATCCTCGATGCCGCGGTCAGCATCGCCTTTGAATCGCGCCGTCCGGCAGAGCAACAGTCGGCCACATGGATCGCGCGCTGGAAAGAGGCGATCACCAGCGGCGCCGCCGCGCTGGCAGCAGACCTTGCACCCGGCGACTTCGGCCTTGCCGGGATCACCGCTGCCGCCGTCGCCGATTACGTCGCGTTCCGCTTTCCCGATCTCGACATCTCGCCGCTGGCTGCATGGCGGCTTCACCTTGGCGGGCGCAACAGCCTTGAGCGCACCCACCCCGCGCGCGAACTGGTCGCGGCCTGAGCCGCATCAGAAGGTTCAATAGGCCTATCAGCAAGCCTCGCTTATTTCCGGCCTTCAGCGGGTCTAGCGGATTGGACAATCAAGGAGATTTCCGCATGACGCAGAGCCAACAGCCACTGGCCCACCAGCTTCAGGCCCGCCAGCTCCATTTGGGCGCCATTCTCGAAGGCGTCGGCACCGATCAGCAATCGTGGCGCGATCCCGATCTGCCCGGCGATGCCAGCGTCGATATCGACTGGTACATCGCCAACGCCAAGCTGGCCGAGGATGCGAAGTTCGATCTGGTGTTCATCGTCGATTCGCCGTTCATCACGCCCGACACCGCGCCCCATTTCCTCAACCGGCTGGAGCCGCTGACGCTGCTCTCGGCGGTGGCGACCCACACCAGCCGCATCGGACTGGTCGGCACGCTGACCACCTCGTACTGGGAGCCCTACAATGTGGCGCGCCAGTTCGGCTCGCTCGACCACATCAGCCGGGGCCGCGCCGGCTGGAACGTGGTGACCACCGGCCTTGAAGGCGCAGCGCAGAACTATGGCCGCGAAGAGCACTTCCGCCATGCCGACCGCTATGAACGCGCCCACGAATTCGTCAGCGTGGTGCAAGGGCTGTGGGACAGCTACGAGGACGACGCCTTCGTGCGCGACAAGCAGAGCGGCGTGTTCCTGAACAAGGCCAAGCAGCACCGTCTCGATCACAAGGGCACCCACTTCTCGGTGCGCGGCCCGCTGGCGCTGACCCGGTCGAAGCAGGGCCAGCCGGTGATCTTTCAGGCAGGCGACAGCACCGAAGGGCGCGATCTGGGCGCCGCGATCGCCGACGGCACGTTTGCCTCGGCGCAGGATTTCGACAGCGGCGTTGCCTATTACGCCGACCTCAAGGCGCGCGCGGCGGCGCTGGGCCGCAACCCCGATCACATCAAGGTGTTGCCCGGCCTGTTCCCGATCCTGGCCGAAACCGACGAGGAAGCCCAGCGGATCGCGCGGGTGCAGCACGAAGCGCTCGATATAGACAAGCTGCTGGTCCAGCTTGGCCGCGCGTTCAACTACCACGACTTCCGCCAGTACGACCTTGACGCGCCGTTCCCCGATCTGACCGGGGTCACGCTCAACAGCTACAAGGGCCATGCCGAACGGATCATCGCCACCGCCAAGGAAAAGGGCTACACCCTGCGCGAGGCGGCGTACCAGCTTGGCCAGTGGCGGACCTCGTTCATCGGCTCGCCCGAGACGATCGCCAACGAGATCGAGCGCTGGTTCACGGGTCGCGCGGCCGATGGCTTCATCCTGCGGGTGACGCGCCCGGCCGACTTCGCCCTGTTCCGCGAACGCGTGGTGCCGATCCTGCAACAGCGCGGGCTGTTCCGCACCGAATACACCGCCGACACGCTGCGCGGCCATCTGGGCGTGCCGGTGCCCCCGCACCGCCATGCGGCAACCGTCGCTTCCGCCGAAGCCGAGCTGGCCGAACCCGCCGAATGATCGCTTCGGTCATCCTGAGTGCCGATGTCCTGATCCTTGGTGGCGGCATGGCAGCCGCGTGGGCTGCCATCGCTGCTGCCGAGGCCGGGGCGAGCGTGATCGTTGTCGACAAGGGCGCGATGGGCACCAGCGGTGTCACCGCGACCGGCGGGCCCGGCCACTGGTGGGTGCCCGACGATGCCGCGCTGCGCCGCGACGCGGTGGAGCGGCAGACCGCCAAGGCACAAGGGCTGGGCGATCCCGAATGGATGGCGCGGATCATCGATCTGACCTGGCGCTACCTGCCGCAGATCGCGTCCTACTATCCGTTCGGCAGCGATGGCCGGGGCGGCCGCTTCATCAATGGTGTGCGCGGGCCCGAATACATGCGCGCGCTGCGCCAGCTTGCCCTGGCGCGCGGGGTGACGGTGCTCGATCACCATCCGGCGGTCGAACTGCTGGCCAACGCCGACGGCACCATCATCGGCGCGCGCGGCGTGGCGCTGATCAGCGAAGAGACATGGGAGGTTCGCGCCGGTGCAACGATCGTGGCGACCGGCGGTTGCGCCTTCCGCTCTGGCCTGATCGGCAGCCATACCAACACCGGCGACGGGCTGCTGATGGCGGCAGAAGCCGGGGCCGACCTGTCGGGCATGGAATTCTCGATCAGCTACTCGCTCTCGCCCGAATGGGCCTCGACGCGCACGCTGCCCTATACCGCCGCGCGCTTCTATGATGGCGGGGGGCGCGAACTCGACATTCCGCCGCCGCGCGCAGGGCACGCGCACGATCAGGCGCTGGGCAAGGCGATGAGCGAGGGGCCGGTGCTGGCCGACCTGTCCGACGCGCCGCCTGCGCTGCATGGCGTGCTGCGGCGCATCCAGCCGCTGACCGCCGCCGCGTTCGAACGGCGCGGCATCGACTTGTGGCGCGACCGCTTCCCGGTCAAGCTGTTCGGCGAAGGCACGATCCGGGGCGTCGGCGGCCTGCGCATCATCGATGCCGACTGCCGCACCAGCGTGCCGGGCTTGTTCGCGGCGGGCGATGCCGCCACGCGCGAACTGGTCACCGGCGCCAGCAGCGGCGGCGGCGCGGTCAATTCGGCATGGGCGCTGTCATCGGGTCGGATTGCCGGAGCCGCCGCCGCGCAGCAGGCACGTGCCACCCTCGCTCGCCAGACCGGAACCGGCCTCGGCCGCATCGGGCTGCACCCGCAACGGGCTGCGCAGGCGCTCGATACGGCCACCATCACCGCCAGCGTCGGGCACGAAATCCACGATTACAAAAAGGCGTTCTGGCGCCGCGCCGACAGTCTGGCGCAGTCCGCCACGGTGCTGGAAGGCCACTGGCAGGCGCTGGCCGACCATGGCCGCGCGCAAGGCCGTGATCTGGTCGAACTGCGCGCGGTTGCCGCCATGACCGCCAGCGCGCGCTGGGTCACCGCCGCCGCTCAAGTTCGTGCCGAAACGCGCGGCATCCAGTTCCGCGACGATGCGCAAGCGCTCGACCCGGCGCTGGCGCACCGGCTGCTGGTCGGCGGGCTCGATACGGTGTGGACCCGGCCCGACCGCGCCACCGCCACAGCCACAGCCACCGCCGCAGCCACCGCCGCAGCCTCGGCAGAGTTGGCGGCATGATCGGGGCGCTGATTGCCGAGCGCTGCACCAATTGCAACGCTTGCGTAAAGGCCTGCCCGGCGCTGGTGTTCGATCCGGGCGAGCAGACGCCGGTGCTGGCGCGCGTTGCGGACTGCCAGACCTGCTATCTGTGCGAACTGGCGTGCGAGGCCGATGCCTTGTGGGTCAATCCCGATGCGGCAAGCAGTTGGGCGCCCCCGCACCGCCACTTGCTCGAATCCGGGCAACTGGGCCGCATCCGGCTGGATTCGGGCTGGAACGAGCCCGCCGATGCGGGACAGCTCGACGACTACCGCCTGCTCGGCCCCCTGCTCAACGAAGGGGTCGAGATCGCCGGGCGCCGCTATGCGCAAAAGCACGGCGGCTGACCCGGCAGGTTTCAGTCCTCGATAATCGCCACCGCGCGGGTCCAGCCCGCCGACGCGCCCTTGATCTTGTGCGGGAAGCACGAGACGGTGAAGCCGTGCGGCGGCAGGCTTTCCAGGTTGTGCAGCTTTTCAAGGTGGCAGTAGCCGATGTCGCGCCCGGCCTTGTGGCCTTCCCAGATCAGCGATGTATCGCCGGTTTCGGCAACCTTCTGCGCGGTATAGCTGAACGGTGCGTCCCAGCTCCACGCATCGGTGCCGGTCACCCGCACGCCCCGGCTGGTCAGGTAGATGGTCGCGTCATAGCCCATGCCGCAACCCACGTTGACGAAATCGGGCCGCCCCAGCGCCATGCCCGCAGCGGTGTTGACCAGCACGATGTCGAGCGGCTGCAAGTCGTGCCCGATCCGCGCCAGTTCATCCTCGACGTCTTGCGCGGTCACGACATAGCCATCGGGGAAATGGCGGAAGTCCAGCTTCACACCGCGCTGGAAGCACCATTCCAGCGGCACTTCGTCGATGGTGATGGCGCGTTCGCCGCCGTCCATCGTCGGGTGGAAGTGCCAGGGTGCATCCAGATGCGTGCCATTGTGCGTGGTCAGCGTGATCGTCTCGGCCGCAGCAAATCCTTCGCCGCCGGGGATGGCCTCGGCGGTCAGGCCGGGAAAGAAATGCGCCGCCTCGGCCACGGTCTCGCCGTGCGTCTGATAGGTGATGTGCGGCCGCATGAACGGCGGATCGCTGACCACCTCGTTGCACAAGGTGATCGACAGGTCGATGAAACGGCGCGCCATGATGCTCTCCCTCAGGCCGCCCGGCCACCGAGCGTGTCGGCAAACCAGTCGGCGATATAGTCGCGGCCAAAGGCCATGTTGTCGGCGCCGACGTGCTCGACCCCGCCTTCGCGCGCGGTAAAGATCTTCAGTTCGCGGCGCGGGCTGTTGACGAGTTGGTCATAGCAATCGTGGGCATAATCGACGCTGATCTGGCGGTCGTTGGCGCCGTGGGTGACCAGAAACGGCACCTTCACCCCGCCCATGTGGCCGTTGAGGTTCATCGCTTCGGACTTGGCGAGGAATTCGTCCATGTCCGTCGCGCCGAACGCCCACATCACGTGCGCCCAGTAATGCGGCACGGGGTTTTCGCCTTCGCGCTTCAGCCGCTTGTCCTGCACTTCGCGCCAGTTGTGGTTGGCGCCCCAGCAGGCGCCGCTGGCGAAACGCGGCTCATAGGCGACGGCGCGCGGGGCAAAATGTCCGCCCAGCGAAATGCCGGTCATGCCGATCCGCTTGGGGTCCACGTCGGGCTGCGTTTCCAGCCAGTCCACCGCTTTGCCCGCCCAGTTTTCGCTATGCGGATCGACGGGCAAGTCCTGCAGCCGCAAGACTTCGCCGCTGCCCGGCTGATCGACGCACAAGGTCGAGATGCCGCGCCGCGCCAGCGCTTCGGGAAGGCGGCTCCAGTACAGCAGCTCCTTGCAGCTATCCAGACCGTTGCAATAGACCACCACCGGGTGCGGCCCCGGACCCGTGGCGCGGGTGTAAAGCGCGGCCATCGTCCCGGTTTCGAGCGGGATTTCCACCCGTTCGCGGTTGATCTGGCCCAGCTTGGCCGACTTTGCGAAGGCATCGAGCGCCTTGGCATAGGTTTCCTTGCGGCCCGGCGCGCCGTGGCCCTGCATCCGCTCGGCCACAAGAAGGTAGAGCGATGCCCGCTCAAGCTTGTTGCTGGCGGAAAAGCCGTGGCCGGCGGCCTCATCCTCGGCGGCGAGCGCGATCAGCTTGTCGCCATAGTTCGACCACTGCCGCATGAACGCGGGCGTGCCGGCGTCGCCACCGCCTGCGGCCGCATCGATGATTGGCTGGCACATGTCGACGATCTCGCCGATCTGCCCCCCGCTTTCCATCGCGATGGCGACCGACAGGTTCCAGATATAGTTCGGAAAAGGGGAATAGAGCGCCACGCTGGATGTCCGTGTTCAGAAATAGGGATGGGGATTGGCGGTTTTGGACGCGATCGGTTGCAGCACGTCCCAGTGCTCGACGATCCGCCCGTTCTTGAGGCGATAGAAATCGGCGACCGCACCGCCATTGCCGCTGGCGACGTCGCCCGAAGCGCCGGTCCGCCCGTGCAGGTGGATCACCGCCTGATCGCCATCGACCAGAATGCGCTTGACCACGAAGCGCGATCCCGGCTGGCTGAACAGCGGTTCGAGCGCCGCGATGGCCGCGTCGCGCCCGTCGGCGATGTCGGGGTTGTGCTGGACGTAATCCTTGGCGACATAGCGCTCGAACGCACCGCGCACATCGCGCAAGTCATAGAACCGATGCGCGAAGTCGGCGATGATCGCCCGGTTGCGCGCGGTCTGCGAGGGCGCGGCGCGCGCCTGCGCCAGTGGCGCCGCGCCCGCCAGCAAGGCCAGCGCGATCAGGCCGCCTGCAAACAGCCTGCTGGCTGACCGGCCCCGGCGCATCATGCCTCGACCGCCACGAACAGACCGGCATTGACGTGCGGATGCGGCAGCGTCTGCGGCCCGCCCACGCCGATGCCCCACTGGTCCATCACCAGCGGCGCGGGGACATGGACGGTCGGCTGGTGGCTGGCGAAGTCCACTTCCTCAAGCTCGCTGGTATATTCGGTGACAAAGCCCGACGGCGTGACGAAATAGCTGAAGGTGTTGTTGCCCGCGGTGTGGCGCCCCGGACCCCAGCCGATATCGACGCCCTGCTGCTTGAGCCGGTGGATCCCGCGCATCATGTCATCGACACCCAGCATGTCATAGGCGACGTGGTTGAGGCACGGCGGCCCGGGCAGGATGGCAAAGCGATGGTGCGCGCTGTTGCAGCGCAGGAAGCCCATGAAATCGCCCAGCCAGTCCGAAACCTTGAAGCCCAGCACGTCGGTGAACCACGCCACCAGCGCCTTGTGGTCGGGCGAATGCAGCACGATGTGGCTGATCTTGACCGGCACACCTTCCCAGCGCGCCAGTTCGCGCTTTTCGCCGCGCGCCACATCGCTCGAAATCTCGAACTCCAGACCATCGGGGCTGAAGAAGCGGAAGCCATAGCCGCCGCCCGGCGTGGTCAGATCGTGCGGTGCATTCACGATCCGGGCTCCTGCAGCCTCGACCTTGGCGGCCAGCGCGTCGACATCGGCGCGGCTGTCGGCGGCCAGTGCGATCACGTCGATGCGGTTCTCCTCCGCCTTGCGCAACCGCACGACATGGTGCTCATCGTGGCCCTGCGTCTTGAACCATGCCAGCCCATCGTCCGAGGGTACGCGCACAAGCCCCCAGGTATCGGTATAGAACGCGACTTCAGCGTCATAATCGACGACGCCATAGCCCACATAGCGGATTTCGGTCACTCGGCTCATCGGGGGGTGTCCTTGGATTATCGGATGGGGGAGGTCAGATAGGCCCGGTTCAGATTGGCCCGGTTCAGATAGGCTGGGAGACGACCGCGAACATCTCGGCAGTGGCCTGTGCGTTGTCGACCGGCGGGCCCTTGCCAATCTGGCCGTGGCAGATCGCCAGGCTCTTCTCGACGATGTAACGGCAGCGTTCGAACCGACGCGCGCGATAGGCGACGAAGGCTTCCTCGGGCGTGGCGGCCTTGCCCAGTTCGTCGGCCAGCACGATGCTGTCCTCGAACGCCATGCCCGCGCCCTGCCCCAGATGCGGTGTGGTGGCGTGCACCGCATCGCCCAGCAGCACCACGCGGCCCTTGTGCCAGTCGCCGTAGAGCATCATCCCTTCGAGCGGGCGATAGACCACACCTTCGTCGTCGGTGATCTGCTCGGCCAGCGCGCGGATCGCAGCCGAAGTGCCCGCCAGCTTTCCGCGCATGACCGCCGCGATCCCTGCCACAGGATAGCGCGGATTGTCCGGCTCGGGCGTGGTCACGTACATGTACATCAGATCGGCGCTGATCGGCACCAGCCCCACGCCGGTCGGGCCGTTATAGACCTGCAAGGCATCGAGATCGGCCGGACGGGGAAAGTTGTAGCGCCACACCGCCTGACCGGTGAACTCGGGCTTTTCAGCGTCGGGCATGACCATCGCGCGGGTCTGCGAATAGACGCCATCGGCACCGATCGCGATATCGAAGGTGCCCGCGCTGCCATCAGAGAACGTCACGTCAACCGCAGCGCCAGTGTCCTCGATCGCCGTCGCCGTCACGCCCAGACGGATTTCGGCTCCCGCGGCCAGCGCGGCATCGCCCAGCAGCTTGTGCAGCGCGCGCCGTCCGATGCCCAGATTGGCGGGAAGCCCCTCGGCCACCGGATGTCCCGGAATGCGGGCGACCTTCTGGCCCGAGGGCAGGAAGATCTCGACCGCGTCGAAGCCCACACCGGCAGCCAGATAGCCATCCAGAAGGCCCAGTTCCTGCGCCGCGCGCAGCACGTTGGATTGCTGGATGATGCCCACGCCATAGACCGACCAGGTCGGATCGCGCTCGATCACGGTGACCGTGTGCCCGGCCTTGCGCAGGGCGATCGCACTGGTCAGGCCGCCGATGCCGCCGCCGATCACCAGAATGCCAAGTTCGTTCAGGGGCGCAGGCATTCCGGTCTCCTTGGGTCCGCCATGGTCGGCAGCGGTCAATTTTGCGGCTGTTTAGGTGGGTAGGGCGCGATGTGTAAAAGTCATTCTTCTGATGAAGATGCATTCATACGATCTATGCAACGTCCTGCGCCGCCAGGCGCAACTGTTCACGCAGCCACAGCAGCGCCGCGTCATCGCGCCGGGCTTCATGGAACTGCGCCATCTCGCGCAGGCGCGGAAACGGGAACGGCATCGGCGCGAACGCCAGATCGAACTGCGGGATCATCGCGCGGACCAGACGCTTGTGCAGCACCGCCAGCCGCCCCGTGCCTTGCAGGAACCACGGTACGCTGGCGAACGAGGCGACCTCGATCTCGATCCGGCGGGGGCGCCCGAGCCGGGTCAACTGGGTGTCGGCAAAGGTTGCCGCGCGGTGCGTGCCCATCGCCACGCCGACATGGCCCGCGGCAAAGAAATCGTCTGCGGTCAGCGCCCGCGCGAACAGCGGATTGCCTGCCCAGCCGACCACGACCTGCTCTTCCTCGTACAGGAATTCCGACGGTTGCCAGGGCGCCAGCAATTGCTCGGGCGTGATCAACAGGTCGATCCGGCCGGCCTCAAGATCCTCGGTATTGCGCTCGGTCGGCAGTTGCACCTCCAACTGGATCTGCGGGGCAGCCGCCGCCACGCGCCGCGCCAGTTCGACCAGCACCGCGACCATCACATAGTCCGACGCATTGATGCGAAAGCGCCGGGTCGAGGTGGCGGGATCGAACCCGGCCGGGGTCGCGATCGCCTGCTCGACGCTTTGCAGCGAGCGCTGGATCTGCGGATAGAGCGCCTCGGCAAAGGGCGTGGGGTGCATCCGCTTGCCCACCTGCACCAGCATTTCATCGCCGAAATAGGCGCGCAACCGGCGCAAGGCCGCACTGGCGGCGGGCTGGGTAAGCCCCAGCCGCTCGGCGCTGCGCGTGACGCTGCGCGTCTCCATCAGCGCCGCAAACACCACCAGCAGGTTCAGATCAAGCTGCTTGAACCGCATCGCGTACCCCTGTCCGGTTTATGATCATGCCGACCATCAAACATCACAGGTTATGATGATCGGCAAGGCTGAACCGCCCGCCGGGCACGCTCCCCGCACAAGCGCGTTGCCGATCAGGGCCGCATGCGTAAGATGATGCCGATGCACCACGATCCTGTTCGCGCGACATCGGCCACCGACCGGGCTGTGATCGAGGCATCGCTGGCCCGGCTGGTCGGCGCAGCGACCCAAGCGGCACCAAACAAGGAGACCACTGCATGAGCCGCCTGCTCCACCGCACCGGGTTGATCGCCCCGCGCATCCATGTCCTGCTGGTGGTGGCGGTGACGTTCGTGGCGCTGCTGGTGTCGGCGGGCTTGCGGGCGACGCCGGGTGTGCTGATGCAGCCGTTGCAGATGAACTTCGGCTGGGACCGCGCAACGATCTCGCTCGCGGCTGCGATAGGTATTTTCTTGTACGGATTGGTCGGACCATTTGCGGCGGCGCTGATGCTGTCGATCGGCATCCGGCGCACGATGATGGGCGGGCTTGCGTTGATGGCGCTGGCCACTTTCGCCAGCCTGTGGATGCGCGCGCCATGGGAATACGTGCTCACTTGGGGCGTGCTGTCGGGACTGGGCAGCGGCGCGGTGGCATCGGTGCTGGGCGCTGCGGTGGTCAACCGCTGGTTTGCCACCCGGCAAGGGCTGGTCATGGGTCTGCTCAGCGCCAGCACCGCCACCGGATCGCTGATCTTCCTGCCCTTCCTTGCATGGCTTTCCAGTCAGGGTGCGTGGCGCCCGGTGGTGCTGACGGTCAGCCTTGCCTGTCTGGCGCTGGTGCCGCTGGTCGCGCTGTTCGTGCCCGAACGGCCCGAGGACATCGGCACCCGCCGCTTTGGCGAAAACCCCGACACCCCGCCCGCGCCGCCGCTGAAGCAGGCCGCGACCATCGGCCTTGCCATCGAAGTGCTGCTGCGCGCCAGCCGCCGCCCGGTGTTCTGGGTGCTGTTCGGCAGCTTCTTCGTCTGCGGGCTGACCACCAACGGCCTTGTCGGCACGCACATGATCGCGTTCTGCGGCGATCACGGCGTGGCCCCGGTCGCTGCGGCGGGCCTGCTGTCGATGATGGGCCTGTTCGATCTGGTCGGCACCACCGCTTCGGGCTGGCTGACCGACCGTCATGATCCAAGGCGGCTGCTGGTGATCTATTACGGGTTGCGCGGGCTGTCGCTGCTGGCGCTGCCGTTCATCCCGTTCGAGGGCACCAGTCTGGCCATTTTCGCGGTGTTCTATGGCCTCGACTGGATCGCCACGGTGCCGCCGACGGTCAAGCTGGCGTCGCGCGCGTTCGGCGAGCGGGAGGCGCCGATCGTGTTCGGCTGGGTCCAGACCGGGCACCAGTTAGGCGCCGCCGTCGCCGCCTTCGGCGCAGGACTTGTCCGCCAGCAAAGCGGCAGCTACCTGCCAGCCTTCGTCATTGCCGGCGCCATGGCGGTGGTCTGCGCCGCTGTTCTGCAACTGTGGCTGGCCCGCTCGGCCGGACGCCCTGTTTCCGGAGGCTTCGCTTGACCGTTCCACTCCCCCTGCAGGCCCCGCAACAGGCCCCGCAACAGGCGCCTTTGCGCCGGGCGGTGATCGACATCGGCGATCCTTCGGGCAAGGGCATGGCGGTAATCGCGGCGGGCGATCCCGCGCGCCCGGTCGACGTGGTGTTCGCCCATGCCAACGGCTTCAACGCGCATACTTATCGCCTGATCCTGAGCGCGCTTGGCGAAACGCTGCACGTCATCGCGCCCGATCTGCGCGGGCATGGGCTGACCGCTTTGCCCGCCGACCCGGACGGACGGAGCGACTGGCGGGACCATGCCGCCGACTTGCGCGCGCTGGTAACGCGGGTCGCGACCCGTCCGCTGGTACTGGCCGGTCATTCGCTGGGCGGGGCGAGCGCGATCATCGCCGCCGCATCGGGCGCGCCGATGTTGGCCGGGCTGGTGCTGTTCGATCCTGTCATGTTCAGCCCCGCGCTGATGGCCCGCGCCGGAGGAGAACCTTCGCCGATGGTCGAAGGGGCCAAGCGACGCCGCGCGACCTTTGCCACCCGCGCCGATGCGGTGGCCGCCTATCTCGGGCGCGGCGCCTTCACCACTTGGCCGCGCGCGGTGGTCGAGGACTACGTTCACGACGGCTTTGCCGACGATCCCGACGGCTCCGTGCGCCTGACCTGCGCCCCCGCGTGGGAGGCATCGAACTTCCAGTGCGCGGGAGGGCAGGATCACTGGGACGAACTGGCCCGCGTCCCCTGCCCGGTCCATGCGGTGCGCGGCACGCTGGGCAGCATGACCACTCCGCCGCCGGTCATCCCGCCAGACGTCGTGTTCGAGGATTGGGCCGACGCCAGCCACTTCGCCCCGATGGAGCACGGCCAGCGCGCCGTGGCGCTGCTGCAGGCGAAAGTGGGCGAGTGGTTGGGCTGAGGCAACCTCAGCCGAATTGCCCCACCAGCCAGTCGCGGAACGCCTCGCCCGCCGGGGACAGACCGCCGACCGGCAGCGTCAGGAAGAACGCTTCGGCCGGGTGACAGGGCGGCGCGCCCAGTTCTTCAAGCCGTCCTTCGCGGATCAGATCGCCCGCGTTCGATTCCCAGCCGAGCAGCAGGCCCTGCCCCGCCAGCGCTGCCTGCGTTGCCAGCACATAGTTCGGGAAGCGACGCTCGGGCGCGTTTCCGGCGCGCGCAAAGCCATGCTGCCCCAGATATTGCGGCCAGGTGAGCCACGAGGAATCCTCGCTCTCGACATGCAGCAGCGGTGCGCTTGCCAGAGTGGTGGCCAGCGTGGCGGCAAGATCGCCAGCCGCCAGCAGCCGCGCCCGCGCCGCCGGGCTGCACACCGGACGCACCCAGTCGGCAAACAGGCGCGTGCTGATCCCGTCGGGCCAGCGACCGTGGCCATAGCGGATCACCAGATCGACCCCGTGCTGAAAGCCAGGCAGGCCCGCCGTGGTCTGTACGTTGACCGCGATGGCGGGATGCGCCTCGTAGAAGGCGGCAAGGCGCGGCATCAGCCAATACGTCGCGGTGCCCAGCGTGCAGGCGATCGTCACCGCGTTGTCGCGCCGCCTGCCAGCCTCGCGCACATCGGCCAGCGCGCGGGCGATGCGCCCCATCCCTTCATCCACCCCGCCGCGCAGGATCTCACCCGCCGCGGTCAGCCCGGCCGGGCGCGAGCGGCGATCGAGCAGCACGGTGCCAAGATGCGCTTCAAGCAGCCGCAGCGACTGACTGATGGCGGGCTGGGTGACGTTCAGGTCAGCAGCGGCACGCTGTACGCTGCCGGTCCGCACAAAGGCTTCGAACACCGCCAGAAGGCGCAAGGGGGGCAGCGAGCGGTCCATATCAAGATAAGCTGGTATTATACAAACCGCAGCATTTCCAGCCTTCCGCACCGGCGGCCATTGCTTATGCTGGCACAGGACTTTCCGGGACGATACAGCATGACCAGCGCCGCGCTTGCCACCCCAGTGCCTGCAAACTCCGCCAGGATAACCCCGACAGGCGTCTGTGTGCCCCTGCCCGATGGGCGCGAGGCCTACTTCAACGCCTATTGGCTGCGCGACAATTGCCCGACCTCGTTCGACCGGCAGACGCGCGAGCGGGTGTTCGACATCTTCCACGCCAGCGCCGCGCCGCGTGCCGCCAGCGCCCATGTCCACGACGGCGCGTTGGAAGTGGTATGGGCGGGCGAGAACCACACCAGCCGCTATCCGCTGGACTGGCTGGCCAGCTATGCCGCGCCAAAGCCGCGCCACGACCCCGCCGATCTGCCGCGCCACGCCTGGTACGCCGATCACTTTGCCGATCTGGGCCGGTTCGCCTTCGCCGATCTGATGAACGATCCCGCACGGGTTGCCGCGTGGCTGCGCGCGCTGATCGTCGAGGGCATGGCGATCGTCACCGACATGCCCGACAACGACGACGCGCTGGTGCAACTCGTCGCCAAGATGGGACACGTGCGGCCGACCTTCTTCGGCCAGTACTTCGACGTGCTGACCCACGCGGTGCCGACCAACCTTGCCTATACCGCCAAGGCGCTGGAACTGCACACCGACACCCCCGCCGAAGATCTGGCGCCGGGCATCCAGTTCCTGCACTGCCGCGCCAATACGACCACCGGGGGCGAAAGCCTGTTCCTCGACGGCGTGGCGGTGGCCAACGACTTCCGCGTCAGCAACCCCGAACAGTTCCGCCTGCTGAGCGAAACCGCGATCCCGTTCTATTGCGAGCATGACGATTACGACATGCGCTCGCGCCAGACGGTGATCGAACTGGATGCGCATGGCGAAGTGGCCGGGCTGACCATCAGCCAGCACATGGCCGACGTGTTCGACCTGCCGCAGCAATTCCTCGATGCCTATTACCCGGCGTTCTGCGCGTTCGGCAGACTGCTGCAAGACCCCAAGTACGTGATGCGGTTCCGCATGAACGCGGGCGAGTGTCTGGTGTTCGACAACCATCGCGTCGTGCACGGCCGCGCCGCCTATGACGCGGCGAGCGGCGCGCGGCACTTGCACGGCTGCTATGCCGACCGGGGCGAAATGCGCAGCCGCTATCGCGCGCTGGTCAGCGAAAGCCGCTTCAAGTGAGCGGCCTGAACGCTGTGGCCGAAAGCGATGTGCTCGAAAACGATGTGGTCGATATCGACGCGCTGCGCATCGATCTTGCCGCCGCGTTTCGGCTGGCGGTGCGGTTCGGCTGGCATGAATCGGTGGGCAACCATTTCAGCGCCGCCGTCTCGGCCGATGGCAAGCGGTTCCTGCTGAACCCGCGCTGGCGGCATTTCGGCTCGATCCGGGCGAGCGACCTGCTGCTGCTCGACGCCGACGATCCGGGCGTGATGGAGCGCCCCGATGCGCCCGATGCCTCGGCCTGGGCGGTGCACGGCGGCATCCATCGCGCCTGCCCGCACGCGCGGGTTATGCTGCATTGCCACCCGATCCACGCCACCGCGCTGGCGTGCCTTGCCGACCCGCGCCTGCTGCCGATCGACAACAACACCGCGCGCTTCTTCAACCGCTATGGCGTGGACTCCGGCTTTGGCGGCATTTCCGACAACGATACCGAAGGCAGTCGGCTGGCCGCTGCGCTGGGCACACACAAGACGCTGATCATGGGCAACCACGGCGTCACCTGCACCGGGGCCACGGTGGCCGAGGCGTTCGAGGATCTCTACTTCCTCGAAAAGGCGGCGCAGACGCTGTTGCTGGCGTATGCGTCGGGCAAGCCGATCGCGGTGCTGAGCGACGAAGTGGCCGAAAACACCGCGCGCGGCTGGGAGCCGTATCGTGGCATGGCGCAAGAGCACTTCGCCTACCTGAAGTCCGAACTCGACCGCAGCGATCCTTCGTACCGCGACTGAGCCGGCATCGGTGCCCGAGCGCACAACCGCGCATTCACCCGCAAGATAAGGGAAACTCCATAGGCCCTTGCGATGCCACGCTAAGGGTGCGCGGCCTAGAGTCCGCTGGTCGGTGCAATGGTTTGCCGACACGAACTCCGGACGTTTGGAAAGCCTCCCTTGCTGGCCAGCTCGACAGTGCGCACCCATGGCTTCCCGATGGCGAACGATGGCGCCGCTGCAGCGCTGTCGGCGCAAGGTGCGCATGGCTCACCCACCTCGGGCAAGCCTCGCGATGCGTTGCTGGTGCAGGCCGCCAAGGCCCGCCAGCTCGGCTCGGCCTTTGTCGAACAGATGCTCGAAGCGGCGTGGCGCCAGCTTGATGCTGCCCCCGTGCTGGCCGCAAGGATCGATGGCTGGGCGCTTGATCCGGGCCAGTCCGCGCTGGCACTGCGGCTGAATGCCGGGCTTCACGCGCTGGCCCGCAGCGGCACTTGCCCGCGCCTGAGCGCGCTTTACGAAGCCGGAGAAGGCGATTTCGACGGGGCGGTGCACGAAGCCTTGTCACTTTGCGAGCCGATCCTGCTCGGCTGGCTCGATCGTCCCACACAGACCAACGAGGTCAGCCGTGCTGCCGCCTTCATGGCGGCGCTGGCGCACCTTGGCGCGGGGCAGAACATGCCGGTCGAGCTACTGGAACTGGGCGCCAGTGCCGGGTTGAACCTCAACCTGCACCGCTATCGCTACCGCTTGTGCGGGCAGGAATACGGCGCGTCCGATTCAAGCCTGAGCATCGTTCCGCGCTGGCTTGGCGGCGCGCCGCCACTGGTCCCGGTCAGCGTCATTGCGGCGCGCGGAGTCGATCTGGCACCGGTGGTGCTGACCAACCCTGCCGAATGCGAGCGGCTGATGGCCTATGCCTGGCGCGGGGAAACCCGGCGCGCGCGGCTGCTGGCAAAGGCCATCGCCATCGCGCACGATCACCCGCCGCAGGTCGACCGCGGCGCGGCCGGCATCTGGCTGGCCGAACGCCTGAGCGAACCCCAGCCAAACGGCGTGCGCCGGGTCATCATGCATTCCATGGTCATGCAGTACGTCGGTGCCGAAGAACGGCGCGCGATCAGCGCCCTGATGCGTCTGGCGGGCGCGGGGGCAAGCCGCAACCGGCCGCTGGCGTGGGTCTCGTTCGAATGGAACCCCCAGCGCAGCGACGTATTGCTGCGCCTGACGCAATGGGATGGCCACGATCAAGGGCGGCCCCGCGTGCTCGCCAAGACGCACCCTTACGGCAAGTGGATCGACTGGCTCGGCTGAAGCCCTTTCCGCACCGTTCCATCCCTGCGAAAAGGCCGACATTGCTGTCGGCCTTTTTCTGTTGGTTTGGGCAATTGCCCTGTCTTGTGGTGGTGACCAGTCGTTGCGCCCCCAAAGGGGCGGTCAGAACTCGCTCCAGTCATCGTGCGCCGCGGCGGCCTGACCACCGCTGGCGACGCGCTGGGGCGCCGCGGTCCGGGCCGGAGCCGAAGCGGTCAGCGGAGCAGGCGCCGAAGCGGCCATGGGAGCGGGGCGGGATGCCTGCCTGATCGGCGCTGCGGACTGCGGCGCATAACTGGCCTGGCTTTGGTGGCTGGCGTGACCCTGGCCCTGACCCTGACCTTGCGAGATCCTGAAGCTGGAGAACGCCTTGGCCAATTGTTCGACTTCGCGCGCAAGGCTTTGCGTTGCGGCCGTGGTTTCCTCGACCATCGCGGTGTTCTGCTGGGTCATCCGGTCCATCTCGCCGATCGAGCTGTTGACCTGACCAAGCCCGATGGACTGCTGCGATGCCGTTTCGGCAATGCTGGCAACCGCGTCGCCGACTTTGGTGACGCGCTCGATGATCCGCTGCAGCGCCACGCCGGTATCGTTGACCAGCCCGGCGCCAGAGCGCACGTGGGTGGTGACCGCATCGACCCTTGTGCGGATATCGCGCGCGGCATCGGCAGCGCGCTGGGCAAGCGCGCGCACTTCGTTGGCGACGACCGCAAAGCCCTTGCCCGATTCACCCGCGCGCGCGGCCTCTACCCCGGCGTTGAGCGCCAGCAGGTTGGTCTGGAAGGCGATGCCATCGATCAGGCTGACGATGTCGGCGATCTCGCTGCTGGCCTGATCGACGCCCTGCATCGCGGCGATTGCACGGCTTACCACCGCGCCGCCCTTTTCGGCTTCCTCGCGCGCTTCATCCATCGAGCGGTTGGCGCCCGATGCGATTTCGGCATATTCCACGACCTTGGTGGTCATGTCCGACATGGCGTTGGCCGACGACTGCAGATTGGCGGCCTGATGCTCGCTGCGCTTGGACAGATCGAGCGTGGCCTGGCGAATTTCCACCGAGGTGTTGTTGATCGCGGTGATGCTGCCCTGAACCGAGTTCATCGCCGTGCACAACCGCTCCAGCGCGACGTTGTAGTCCTCGGCAACGCCGGCAAATGCGTCCGGAAGATCGTGCAGCCGCACCGACAGGTCGGCCTGCGCGATGGCGTGCAAGCCCTCGCCGATTTCGGCCATGGCCCGTTCGCGATCCTGCACCGCCACCACCCGCGCCCGCGCCGCATCGCGGAACACCTCGACCGCGCGTGCCATGTCGCCCAGTTCGTCGGTCCGTTCGACATCGGGGATGGTAACGTCGTTGTTGCCCGCAGCGAGCTGGCTCATGATCCGGGTCAGATCGACCACCGGGGTGGCGATCAAGCGGCTGAGGATGCGCGCCAGCCGCACCGACAGCGTGATCAACCCAGCGCCTCCAAGCACCAGCGTGATCCACGCGATCAGGATGGCCTGCGCCTGATTGGCCGAAAAGCGCGCCATTTGGGCCTTTTCGGCATCGCGCAGCTTGCGCAGCGGCAGAACCGCATCGGTCACCAGCACGGCCTTGCCGGCATCGCGCACCGTCGTCAGGGCGGCATCGCGCTGCCCCTGCTTGACCATCGCGATGGCCTTGTCACCCCAGTCGCGCCGCCAGTCGAGCGTTTCCTCGCGCGACTTGACCACCAGATCCTTGAGCGCCGGATCGGTCAGCTTGCCTTCCAGCTTTGCCGAAGTCTTGTCGTAGGCATCGCGTCCTTCGTAATAGGACTTGAGGTAGGATTCATCGTTGGTGACCAGATAGCCGCGCATCTGGCTGTTCTGCCGCAACAGCGCGGTTTCCAGTTCCAGGGCATCGGAATGGATCGACTGGCTGAAGTCGTTGTTGGCGGTCGATGCGCTGATCTCGATGATATTGTACCCGAAAACCAGCATCATCGCGGCCGCCGACAACGTCACAGCCATGAACGAAAAGCCGAGCTTGCGCGGCAGACTGTAGCGTTCAAGCATCACGCAATACCCTTGTTTTTCAATCCGCAAGCCATGCGCATCAGAACGTGAAGCGCAGCGAGGCGGAGATGGTCCGCCCATTCAGCGTCTGCGCGTTGATGATGCCGCTGGCCGGAATGGCCGCTGACGAAAGGTTCACGAACGCCAGCTTGTTGAACACGTTGAAGGCGGTGAGCCCAAGCTGCACACGCGGCACCGGCCGCACGAACAAGTACGGGCTGACCAGCACGTAGCCCGGCTGCTTGAGGATATCGCTGTCCTGCGCATAAGTGCTGGTCGTGCCGTTGATCGTGGCGCCAACCGTGAACAGATCCTGTTCGTATTGCGGGCGCGCGGTGAAGAACAACGACGGCTGGTGGCGCGGGGTGTTGCCGTCCAGCGTGGGGTCGTTGGTGTCCTTGTCGATCTTCGACTTGGCATAAGTCGCGCCGAGCGCGAGGCTGAACGGGCCGTGCTGATAGTCGGCTTCCAGTTCCACACCCTTGGCGCTGTAAGTGCGGTCGACGTTGATGACGATCACTTGTCCGGTGGCGTCCGCGCCGATCTGGAAGTTCTTGTCCTTGGTCGAGGCCCAGAACCCGGTGACATAGGCGGTCAGACCGTTGCTCCGGAACTTGAGGCCCACTTCGGCCTGCTTGACCGGGCTGTACGCCACCGACGGGTCATTCAGCTTGCCGCTGGACGAGTTGAGCGCCGGTCCGAACAGCAGTCGCTCGGCCCCGGCCCGGCCGCCACGGCTATAGCGCGCGAACACCGAGAAGGGTTCGGCCACGCGATAGTTGGCGCCCACCGAGTACGAGGTGTAGTTGTAGCTGTAATCGACGTTGCCCGGCTGCGAGAGCGGCAGCAGCGCAACCTTGGTTTCGGCAAGGCTGATCGCCCCGTTGCCGTTCAGATCAAGCGTACCGGTGCCGACCCGGCCTCCGTCCAGATCGACGCCGAACAACTGACCTTTCACGTTGCCATGATCGAACCGCAGGCTGCCACCGATCGAAAGCTTGCCCACCTGATAGTTGGCAGAAGCATAGGGCGCCGTGACCCGGTATTGGAGATCATAACGGCGATGGTACGAGGTCAGCGGCACCGCGATCCCGAAGCCATAGGCCAGCAGCCCGCCGTCGGTCACCGGCACACCGCCTGCGGTGATGAGGTCGACCCGCGTGGCCGAACCGCCGCTGGCCACCGTCTCGAGATCCTGAGTGAAGCGCCAGAACGTGTCCAGATTCTGCGACGAGGTATAGATACCGGCGGTCGTCGTCAGCTTGCCATTGCCCAGCGGCCAGACCCGGCTTGCACGGGCATCGTTGGTGACATTGTCGGCGTTGTTCACGGTGGTGTTGATGTGCAGGCCGACGTTGAGCAGGCCGTTTCCGCTCAGGGTCGAAGGGCTGGTGATGACCTGTCCGGTGTTGGGGCCGCTGGCATAACGCAGGACGGCACCGGGCCCACCGATCATGACCGACAGGGCGCCAGCCGGAGCCGTGATGAAGGGGATGGCCTCGTTGTACCCGCCGCCAATCGAGGAAAAGCGGAACTTGTCGCTGATCGTCCACTCACCCACATCGAACTGCGCTTCGACGCCGATCGACTTCACGATACCGCGAATGCCCTCGCGCCCGTTCACCAGGTCGGGACGGTTGGCCTGATCCACGCCGGGGTAGGACGAGGTATATTGCGACTGCGCGCCATCCTTGAGCACATCGGTACCCGGCACGCTGGCAAAGGTGGGGGAAGCGTTGGTGCCGCCGATCGCGACCGGGAAGAACGAATAGTTCGGCTGGCGGTCGTCCAGATACTTGCCATAGATCCGGACGAAGCCGTTGGCGAACTGGCGGGTGACGTTGAACTTCAACTGGCCGCCGCGAAACGCGCTGTAGCCGACATGACGCGGGCCTTCGCCATCGCGATAGAACCCGCCGACATGAAAGCGCCAGCCACCGCCCAGCGGTGCGCCGTATTCGAAGTCGACGCGCTTGAGATCGTGGTCGAGCCCGGCGGCAAGCTGGATCGCGCCACCTTCCTCTTCGCCGGTCTTGGAGATCAGGTTGATCACCCCGCCCGGCGAGTTCGAGGCAAACGTCGAGGCCGAACCGCCCCGGATCGCCTGCACCTGGGAAAGGCCGATATCGGCACGCACGAACTGATCGGCGGATGTGAAGTGGATGTCGCCGAATTCCATGACCGGCAGGCCATCTTCCTCGATCTGCATGAACTTGGAGCCGTCGGCGGCCAGCGGCAGCCCGCGCACGGTCAGCGACGAAAATCCGTCGATCCCCGAGGTTTCGGCGCGAATGCCCGGCAGGTTGCCGATGATGCCGGCGACCGCGGTGGTGCCCAGCTTGGCCAGATCGGCCTCGTCCAGCGTGCTTGCCGAAATCGCGGTATCCAGCAGGTCGCGGCCCTTGGCGACACCGGTGTTGAACGCGGCAGGCTTGGCGGCAGGGGTGGATTTCGCCGCCGAATGCTTCTCGCTGGTTGCGGTTTCGGCCGAGTCAGCCAATGCCGGAGCGGAGACGAGGCAGGCAGCGGTAGCAAGAAGCACGGTACGCAGAGACATTGATGGCCCTTTCGTGAATTCACGACGGCCTGATTAGCCAATCACGGTTAGGGGAGGACCGAACGAGCCTTGCGTAGTCTTGCGTAAGTGTTCTTCGCGGCGTTCTGGCTGATGACATCAACCCGGATCGGGCGCATTCTGTTGCGCCCATGGCACCGCGCTCAACCGCTTGGCCAGAAAATCGATCAGCGCGCGCACCCGCGCCGGGCGCTGCGATCCGGGCGGTGTGACCAGATGCAGCGCGATATCGGGCAGCCGCCAGTCGGGCATCACTTCCACCAGCGCGCCACTGGCCAGATGCTCCCACACCATGAAGTCGGGCTGCAGCGCCAGTCCTTGCCCCGCCAGCAGCGCCGGGGTCAGCGCGTCGGCATTGTTGGCCCCCAGCCGTCCGGTCACGGTAACGATGTAATCGCCCTGCTGCGCATGGCTGAACCGCCAGACACCCGGCGAATCGAGATTGGTGTAGAGCAGCGCGGCATGGCCCGAAAGGTCACGCGGGTGCAGCGGCATGCCGTGCGCCGCAAGGTAGTCCGGGCTCGCCACCAGTGGCCGCCGGACCGTGCACAACCGCCGCGCCCGCAGGCTGCTGTCCTCAAGCCCGGCGATCCGCAGCACCACATCGTGCCCGCCGCCGACCACATCGACCAGCGCGTCCGACAGGTCGAGATCGAGGCCGACTTGCGGGTAGTGCCTCAGGAAATCGGGCAGCAGCGGCGCGACATGACGCAGGCCGAAGCTCATCGGCACGGCCAGCCGGACCAGCCCGCGCGGGACATCGCCCTCAGCCCCCGCCTGCGCTTCGGCCGCCTCGCCATCGGCAAGGATGCGGCGCGCCCGTTCAAGCACCCCGCGCCCGCTTTCCGTCAGCGCCAGCCTGCGCGATGTCCGGTGCAGCAACGGCACCCCCAGCCGCGCCTCCAGCCGGGTCAGCGCCTTGGACACGGTGGGTTTGGACAAGCCCAGTGCGTCTGCCGCCGCGGCGAACGATCCGGTATCGACGACTTTGGCAAAGATCGCCCATGCCTCAAGGTCTGGCAGCGCCATCAATCAAATTCCTTCACCGATGCTTTTCCATCATTGCCATTTTCTTGGCGCCAAGAAAACCTAGATTGGCGGCAACGGACAGGCGGACCAATCCCGCCGCCTGATCCCCCCGGAGAAATCGCCATGATCGAACTTCGCCCCTTTGCCGGTATCGGCCGCGCCAACCACGGCTGGCTTGACGCCGCGCACCACTTCTCTTTCGCCGACTACTACGACCCGGCCCGCATGCACTGGGGCAACCTGCGCGTGTGGAACGATGATACCATCGCCGCCAAGAACGGGTTTCCGCCGCACCCGCACCGCGACATGGAAATCATCACGTATGTCCGCACCGGCGCGATCACGCACCGCGACAGCCTTGGCAATCAGGGCCGCACCGAAGCGGGCGACGTACAGGTGATGAGCGCGGGCACCGGCGTGACCCACGCCGAATACAATCTTGAGGACGAGACGACCACGCTGTTCCAGATCTGGATCGTGCCGAGCCGCACCGGCGAGCAGCCAAGCTGGGGCGCCAAGCAGTTTCCCAAGGGTGACCGTTCGGGCCAGCTCGTCGTGCTTGCCAGCGGCTATGCCGAGGACAAGGACGCGCTGCCGATCCGCACCGAGGCACGGCTGGTCGGCGGAACGATCCGCGCCGGCGAAAGCGTCGACTACCAGCTGGGCGCCGAACGCAAGGGCTACCTCGTGCCCGCTACCGGCCGGATCGAGGTCAACGGCGTTGTCGCCAATGCCCGCGACGGACTGGCCATTGCCGATGTGGACACCATCACGGTAACCGCGCTGGAAGACGCCGAAATCGTTCTCGTCGATACGCTGTGATACTTTGCCGGGGCGGGCGAGTCGATCCGGCCACCCGCTCCGGCTTTCCTGAAAAGGACCATGCCATGACCCAGTCATCTGCCGAAACGCCTGTCGAATCCGTCATCCTGCCCCCGGTGCGCGATCTGGGCGATGGCTTCTCCGTCCGCCGCGCCCTGCCCAGCGCGCAGCGCCGGATGGTCGGCCCGTTCATCTTCTTCGACCAGATGGGCCCCGCCGCTTTCACCGGCGATCAGGCGCTCGACGTACGGCCGCACCCGCACATCGGCCTCGCCACGGTGACTTATCTGCTCGAAGGCGAGATCATGCACCGCGATTCGCTCGGCAGCGTGCAGTCGATCCTGCCGGGTGAGGTCAACTGGATGACCGCTGGCGAAGGCATCGTCCATTCCGAACGGACGCCCACCGCAAGGCGCGGCATCGGCGACCGGCTGGCGGGGCTGCAGACCTGGGTGGCGCTGCCTACCGCGCACGAGGAAACCGCCCCCTCGTTCAGCCATTACAAGGCCGACGCCATCCCCGTGGCCGAAGATGCCGGCGTGCGACTGACGCTGATCGCGGGCAGCGCCGACGGCCTGACTTCGCCGGTGCAGACGTTCTCGGACATGATCTACGGCGACCTCGTGCTCGCACCGGGCGCGCGTTACGCCTTTGCCGCAGAGCACGTGGAGCGCGCGGTCTATGTCGTTTCCGGCAGCTTGCGGGTGGTCGGGCAGGAGGGCGCCTTCGGTCCGTCGCAACTGGTCGTGCTCAAGCCGGGCGCGCAAATCGTGCTGACCAGCGACGAGGCCACCCGCCTGATGCTGGTTGGCGGCGAACCGCTGCCCGAAAAGCGCCTGATCTACTGGAACTTCGTTTCCAGCCGTGCCGACCGCATCGAACAGGCCAAGGACGACTGGCGGGCCGACCGCTTCCCCCACGTTCCCGCCGAGTCCGAATTCATCCCCCTGCCCGCCGACGTGCCGGGCGTGAAGCTCAAGTAGGAAAGCGCCCGCCATGGCCAGCCAGCACACCCCTAACGCCACCGCCACCACCACTGGCGAAGGCCTGTTCCAAAGCGCGCTCGACATCGCGGGTACCCCGCTGATCGCCGATGAACCGCTTGCGCTGGGCGGGCTCGACACCGGCCCCAACCCCTATGACCTGCTGTGCGCTGCGCTGGCCACCTGCACCACCATGACGTTGCGGTTCTATGCCAATCGCAAGGGGTGGGACATCGGTGAGGTCAGCACCCATGTCACCCATCACCGCGATCCCGCGCTTTCACCGGCCGACCGCTTCGAACGCACGGTCACGCTGTCCCCGACGCTCGATCAAGCCACCCGCGAAGCCTTGCTGGGCATCGCCAACCGCTGCCCGGTGCACAACACGCTGGTCGCCGGAAGCAATGTCGCCACCGCACTGGCCGGGGCCTGAAACCATCAGAGGTATGCCATGACCACGCCCACCCCCTTCTCCGACCTTTCCGCGCTTGATCACGTTGCCGCCCGGATCAGCGCCGACGACGCGCGCTCCTGCGATTGCCGCGAACCGGCTGCGCCGCGCCACGAATTGAGCCGCTCGGCGCGCACACTGCTGTGGCTGTTCGGCGAGCCGCGCGATCGCCCGCTTGCGCTTGCCAATCCCCGGCTGGAAGCGATCCGCCGCTTCGTGTGTGCCACCCGCGCCGGCCATCAGCCGGGCACCGTGCTGATCAGCCAGTTGCAGACCCGCGGAGTGCAGCCACAACGTTTGGCGGAACTGGCCAGTCTGCTGACCTGACCCGGGAACGGCCTGACATCGGTCCAACAAGGCGCAGATAGGCTCTTGGCAAGCGGCCATTCCGTTGCAACTGTGACCGCATTCGTTTCAGGAGCCTTCCCTTCATGCCGTTCAAACCTGCGCCTCGCGCTGCCTTGCGTCTTTCAACCTGCCTGTTTGCCGCCATTCCCCTGCTTGCCGCTGCACCTGCGCTCGCCGCCCCGCCCGCAGCCACCGGCTCGACCGACGTCGCCATCGCCCGGATCATCGATGAAGGCATGAACCGCAGCGAGGCGATGACCACCGCCTCGGCGCTGATGGATCGCATCGGGCCGCGCCTCACCAATTCGGAAAACCACCGCAAGGCGGAAAGCTGGGCGATGGAGCAGTTGCGCAAGCAGGGCCTGGTCAACGTCCACGCCGAACCGTTCGATTTCGGGCTCGGCTGGAACCTCGATGGCTATGCGGTGACGATGACCGCGCCGCGTCCGCTGGCGCTTACCGCGATCCCGGTCGCATGGTCGCCGCCGACCGCGAGCGAGTTGCGCGGGCAGGTGGTGATCGCACCGATGAGCCGCGAGGAACACTTCGCCGAATGGAAGGGCAAGCTGGCGGGCAAGATCGTGCTCGTCTCGCTCCCCGGCCAGACCAGCGAGAGCAAGGACGGCGTATTCGAACGCTATAGCGATGCCCAGATCGCCGAGCTCGACAGCTATACCAAACCCGCATTCGATCCCGAAGCGCCGGGTTTGATGGTGCGCAATCGCAGCTTCCAGCGCAAGCTGGCCGCCTTCCTCAAGGCCGAAGGCGCGCTGGCGCTGGTCAAGATCAGCTACCGCGACGGCAAGCTGATCCACGGCGAAGGCTATGATTTCCAACCGGGGCAGACGCTTGCGGTGCCCGCCGTCGAACTCGCGCAGGAAGATTACCGGCGGCTTGTCCGGCTGGCCAGGACGGGCGCTGCGCCCGAATTGGCGATCTCCATCGCCGCCCGGTTCGACAGCACCAACTTGCGCGCCGAAAACGTCATTGCCGAGATCCCCGGCAGCGATCCGGGCGCCGGCTACGTGATGGCCGGGGCGCACTTCGACAGCTGGATCGCGGGCGACGGTGCCAACGACAACGGCGCAGGCAGCGTCACCGTGATCGAGGCCGCGCGCCTGCTGGCAAAGCTGGGGATCAAGCCGAAGCGCACCATCCGTTTCGCGCTGTGGAGCGGCGAGGAACAGGGCCTGCTGGGTAGCCGCGCCTATATCGAACAACACCTTGCCAGCCGCCCGATCGACCCTGCGCTCAAGGGCATCGACGCGTATGCGGCATGGCGCAACGCCTTCCCGATCGCACCCAAGCCCGAATACAACCAGTTGAAGGCCTACTTCAACATGGACAACGGTTCGGGCCGGTTCCGCGGCATTTATACCGAAGGCAACCTTGGCGCGGGCAAGCTGCTGGGCGAATGGCTCGCGCCGTTTGCCATGCTGGGCGCCAACAAGCTGGTGGCCAGCAAGACCGGCGGCACCGACCACGTGTTCCTGCAAGCCATCGGCCTGCCCGGCTACCAGTTCATCCAGGATCCGCTCGATTATGAGACGCGCGTCCACCACAGCAATCTCGACACTCTCGACCACATGCGCGCCGATGACATGCGTCAGGCGGCGGTGATCATGGCCGGGATGCTGTGGCAGGCTGCCAACAGCGACAAGGAACTGCCGCGCGCCGTGCTGCCCACCCAGCCAACGCCGACCGACCCGTTCAAGGTCCGCGACCCGGCTCAATAAGCAGTGTCGTGGGGGGGGGGGCCGGGGGGCGGGGGACAGAGGCCGGCCCGCCCACCACACCCCCCACCCCCCCCCCCCGCAACCGAGATGTGGAGCCGAAGCCCGTAAACTTGGATCGAACCCGGCAATATGGGATTGCCAACCCCCCGCCCCGCCGCTAGAGGCCACCCCTGCCTCGGCAACACGCCGCTTTAGCTCAGTCGGTAGAGCACATCATTCGTAATGATGGGGTCAGGTGTTCGAATCACCTAAGCGGCACCATTTCCTTGTATCAGGAAATTCCCACACATTCCAAAAAGCCTAGGATTTGCTAGGGCTTGCTATGTCCACATGGCGCTCGATGTCTCAGATCGTGTCCCCACAATCCGTATGATTTGGGGGCACTGATGGGGGCACTGGTCGCCCAGCGATCAGCAAGGTGCCCCCAAATTCCCCTCAAGGCCATGGAAGTTAAGGCTTTTCCTCTCCTCAAAAAGACCTACCGCAAAACCGATGAAAAGGGCCTCTATCTTGAGGTCCGCCCAAACGGGTCCAAGCTGTGGTTTTTCAAATACCGCCATCAGGGCGCCGAGAAGCGAATCGGACTTGGCGCATGGCCCGATGTGTCGCTCGCCGAGGCACGCGAACGCCGCGACGCGGCCCGCAAAACGGCCCAAGACGGCAGCGATCCTCTACATCTGCGCAAGATGGACAAGATCGCTGCGAAGGTCAGCGGGGGCAACACCTTCCAGAGCGTGGGCGAGGACTTCATCAAGGTGCGGATGGAAGGTACCAAGAAGGCCGCGCCGACAATCAAAAAGGCCCGTTGGTACCTTGCGCAGTTCAAACCGGCATTGGGCAACAGGCCGATCGCTGACATCGAACCGGGCGAACTGCTGCTGGTGCTCAAGCAGATCGAGGCACGCGGCACCCATTATTCGGCACGCCGCGCCCGCGCCTTTGCCAGCCGGGTGTTCCGTCACGGCGTGGCGACCACACTGTGCAAGAACGACCCCGCCGCCTTGCTGAGCGACGCCTTGACCGTACCGGCGGTAAAGCACCACGCCGCCATTACCGACCCCGGCCTGCTGGGGGCGTTCCTGCGTGCGGTTGAAAGCTACACCGGCGGCCCGATCGTGCAGATCGCCATGCGACTGCTGCCTCACATCTTCCTGCGCCCCGGCGAAATGCGGCACGGCAAATGGGAGGAGGTCGACTGGGACATGGCAACCTGGACCATTCCCGCCGAACGGACCAAGCTGCGCCGCCCGCACACCGTGCCGCTGTCGCGACAGGTCATTGCCTTGTTGCGCGAACTGGAACGGCACACCGGGTCTGATGGCCACATGTTCCCCGGCCAGCGCACCCATTTGCGTCCCATGTCAGAGAACGCACTCAACCCAGCGTTCCGCCGCATGGGGTTCGGCGCTGACGAGATCACCTCGCACGGATTGCGCGCCACGGCTTCCACCCTGCTCAATGAAAGCGGCTTGTGGCAAATTGATGCGATCGAGCGCGCCCTAGCGCATGGCCACAGCAACGCGGTGCGCGGCACCTATGCCCGTGGCCAGCACTGGGAAGAGCGTGTCCAGATGGCGCAATGGTGGAGCGACTACCTCGACAAGTTGAAGGCAGGTGCGGTCATCCTGCCTTTCCACAAGGCCACGTCTGAGGTTAGCGCCGATACGAAGCTGGCCGGTTAACCCACCATGGCAATGCAGCCCAAACACCCACCGAAACTGGTCAAGGCCATCAAAGCGTTGGCCAAGACCTTCGGCGCCAACGTAGTAAGAGACGCGGTAGCTAGTAGCTTGCCCGCCAAGACCGGTCGCCCCGAAATCGACGACCTGACACTGGCCCGCCCGCTTCTCGAAGCAGAAGCCGAGGAATGGCGCAATGATGCCGACCTCAAATCCCACGGTCGTCAGCAACGGATGGCGAATGCCGCAGGCGCGACGCGTCCTGGCCATAGTCGAGAGTCCACAATCAAGCGGGTTCGCGACAAATTGGCAAAGAAGCGCATACCGGCAGTGGTCATGCTGGCCCTGCCCGAGAGCATCGACACCGCCCCGATCGACGTACTGCTACGCAAGGTAGAGGAAGCCTACCACCTCGCCCCAACCCTCACCCCTCTGCTGGACGTCCTCATCTCTCAGGTAGAGGACGCCCTACTCCACCACCGCGCCCTCATCGGCGAACCCACCCCCGACCTGTCCCTGAAAGCTATGCTGACCGAGGTTGGCCAGGTGATGGGTAGCGGGATAGGCGCAGGTGTCGCGGCTCGCAAGAAGGTGGAGGCCTATCAGCGGGAAACGGCGAACGAGCCGAAGTAAAGCGGGGCACAGCTTTGTGTGCAGCCGTCTCAGCCAATGCCAGGTTTGCGTTCCGGTCGCGAGAGGGTACGCTCGGATATATACAACGTCAGTACCTGTTGGAGAGCTTTGCTTTGAAAGCTGCCGTGTTCACTATGAAGCTTGAACCCGATCTGCGGGCAGAATTCATGGCCGAGGCCAAGGCTAGCCATCGCCCTGCCAGCCAGATAGTGCGCACATTCATGCGCGAATTCGTCCGTCAACAGCGCGAACAGCGCGGGCATGACGCCTTTGTGCAGGGCAAAGTCGAGGCCGCCCGCGCCTCTGTGTCCGATGGACTTGGCATGTCGAACGAGGATGTTGAAGCCGACATTGCCGCGCGCCGTGCAGGGGTTAGTCCGCTATCGTGAAAATCGCGTGGACGCCGGGAGCGCAGCAGGATCCGCCGCGATCTGGGATTATGAGCGCGACGTTGATTTGTTGGGAGGCCAGACGCGGACGGAGTTCGAAGCCTATTCCAGGCAGCGCGTCAAACCGCTCGTGGACAATTCGCGGGACAGCCATCTGAATGACGAGGTTTGGGGCGAACCCGCCATTCGCGTGTGACGAGGTTAGCGGCAGGTTCATCCCCAAAAGCGCACCAGTTTTTTCAATAACTTAGCAGATCGATCAGGCCTCCTTTGGGAGGCCGTTTTCGTCTCAGGCATCAGATAGGCATCAGATGGAAAAAAATCGCTCGGCTTTTCGGGTGCTTTGTCATCAGCCATCATCAACCTTGCGCGCGAATCATCGCAGGCACTGAGAACCGAAACGCCCGGATTGCTCGTATGGTTCAGGACGGATTTTTATCCCTAAGCGCTTCATAGAGCTGTCCCGGGCCCAGAAGGATGTCCTTCAAGCCCTGACGGACCTTGGCACTGTTGAGGGCCTGACTGCTCATCTTCTCATGCGCGACGAGCGCATCCATGATCGCATTGACCAGTTCGTTGTCGAGGTTCGGTGAGGTGCCGAATTGCGCCTTGGAATTGTTGCGCGCCTGCACGCGCAGCGTCTCGGACTCGAGCAGCTTCCCCTTGAGGACGTTGTTTACGTAGATCAGCTGGTCGTCGTCGGTCAGCTCGCCCTCGAAAAGGTCGTTCACCTTGGCAATGATCTCGGCCAGCAAAGCCTTTTGCTTGTCCTGCACGCTGCCGGTGCCCACGCCGCCGATCGGCGGCAGTGCCGGTCGATCACCCCCCACATCGAGCGTGCGCTTGCCCTCGTCCTTGAGCGTGTGGTGAGTCAGGCGCACACCCGACAGGTCCACCCCGTCGCGCTCGCGGCCGAACTCCAGCAACGGGATCAGGCGCTTGTAGAACAGGAAGCGCTTCTCGATATCGGTGCTGCCATAGTCGAAGATTTGCGACAGGAACGTGTACATGCGCACGAAAGCCTGCATGTCGCCCTTGAACAGCAGCAGCGCGTTGACCTCGTCGCGCGCATCGTCGGTGGCGGTCTTGTCGTTGCGCGCCTGCGCTTCGAGCATCCGGGCATAGGCCTGTTTGTAGAGCACCAGCAACCGCTGGGCGACTGGCTCCAGCGCGCTGATCAGTTGGCCTTGCGTGGCGTGGGGATCAAGCTCCACCTTCACCAGCCGTTCCACCTCGAACGTGTCGTAGTGGCCGGATGCGTCCAGCTTGGCACGCAAGTCAAAGATCAGGTCGGGGTTGGTCTCAGCGCTGATTTTGGCGGTCTCATAATAGGTGCGGAAGGCTTGGAGCACCTCTTCCGAGCTGTTTACGAAGTCGAGGACATACGTCGTGTCCTTGCCCGGATGCGCACGGTTCAGGCGCGAAAGCGTCTGCACCGCCTGAATGCCCGCCAGCCGCCGATCGACATACATGCCGCAGAGCAACGGCTGATCGAACCCTGTCTGGAACTTGTTGGCCACCAGCAGGATCTTGGCATCGTCGTCGGTGAAAGCCTCGCGGATATCGCGACCTTTGAGCGTTGGATTAAGCCGGGCGCTGGTTTCCGTCAGCGGCTCCCCTTCCCCCTCGGGGTCGGCGATGTCGCCCGAGAACGCCACCAGCGTGCACATGCGATAGCCTTGCGACTTGATGTAGCGGTCGATCGCCAGTTGCCAGCGCACCGCCTCCAGTCGGCTGGCCAGCACGACCATCGCCTTGGCCTTGCCCTCCAGTAACGGCGCAACGTTCTCGCGGAAGTGCTCGACCACGATCTGCACCTTTTGCGCAATGTTGTAGGGATGCAGGCGCACCCAGCGCATGATGCCCTTCATCGCCGCGCTTTTCTCGACCTCGCGCTCGTCGAACTCTTCGCCGCCATTGGCCAACCTGAATGCCAGCTTGTAGGGGGTGTAGTTCCTCAGCACGTCGAGGATGAAGCCCTCCTCGATCGCCTGCCGCATCGAATAGACGTGGAAGGGCGCGGGTTTGTTGGTCTCGCCCGCCGGTTCATCAGGACGAGGACGGCGGCCGAACAGTTCGACCGTCTTGGTCTTGGGCGTGGCAGTGAAGGCCACGTAGGTGACCCCGTCCTTGGCCGCGCGCGCGGTCATCGTCGCGGCAAGCTGGTCCTCGATGCCATATTCGCCGCCGTCGCCAAGTTCAGCGAGTTCTTCCGGGCTGAGCACCGCCTTCAGCTTGGCTGCGGTTTCGCCGGCCTGGCTGCTGTGCGCCTCGTCTGCGATCACGGCAAAGCGCTTGCCCTGCGTGGCGGCGCGTTCGCGCACGGCCTCCAGCGCAAAGGGAAAGGTCTGCATGGTGCAGACGATCACCTTCTTGCCCGCATCCAGCGCATCGGCCAGCGCGGTGCTTTTGCTGCCGCTATCGGTGGTGATGGTCGCGACCACGCCCTTGGTGCGTTCGAAGGCGAACAGGGCGTCCTGCAACTGCGCGTCGATGACGTTGCGGTCAGACACCACGATCACGCTGGAAAAGATCTTGGCGTCGGCATCGTCGTGCAGATCGGCCAGAAAGTGCGCGGTCTAGGCGATGGAGTTGGTCTTGCCCGATCCGGCGCTGTGCTGGATCAGAAAGCGCCCGCCAGCCCCTTCGGCGCGCACAGCCGCACGCAGGCGGCGCGTGGCATCAAGCTGGTGATAGCGGGGGAAGATCAGCGCGCTGACCTGCTTCTTCTTGTCCCGCTGGCCGATCATGTAGCGGCCCAGAATTTCCAGCCAGCTGTCGCGCTGCCACACTTCGCGCCACAGATAGGCGGTGGGATGCCCTGCCCCATCGGCCGGATTGCCCGCCCCGCCGTTGTTGCCCCGGTTGAATGGCAAAAAGCGGGTGGCACCGCCCGCCAGTCGCGTGGTCATCATCACATCGTGGTTGCTGACGGCAAAGTGCACCAGCGCGCCGGTGTGGAACGTGAGCAGCGGTTCGCCCTTGGGATTGCGGTCCAGCTTGTACTGGTCAATGGCATCGGCGATCGACTGGGTGAAGTCGGTCTTCAGTTCCACCGTCGCCACTGGCAGTCCGTTGAGGAACAGCACCAGATCGATGCAGTTCTCGTTCGCCTTCGAATAGCGGACCTGACGGACTACGCGCAGCCGGTTGGCCTGATAGCGCGCCACGATATCGGGGTTCAGGCCCGATGCCGGGGCGAACTGGGCCAGACTGACCAGCCCGCGCACCCCGATCAGCTCCACGCCATAGCGCAGCACATCCAGCGTGCCGCGATCGTTCAGCGATTTGCGGATGCGGTCGGCTAGCACTTCGATGGCGGCCGGGCCATGCGCCTTGGTCAGCGCCTGCCACACCGCAGGCTGGCTGGCTTCCAGCCACAGTTGCAAGTCTTCAGGGTAAAGCGCCCGCCCCCGGTCATAGCATGCTGCCGACCCGGCCTCATAAAGCCAGCCAGCTGCCTCAAGATCATCGCAGATCTCGTCCTCGAAGCTGATTTCCTTGTGCAGGCTCATGGCCGATTACCGTTCAACTCTGGGCTTCGAGGAAAGGGATGACTGCGTCGTGCAGGCGCTGTGCGGTCGCCAAAAGGGTTTGTTGCATTGCAGGCCATTGGCTTTCGGGTGCCAACCAACCACCCTCACACGGCGCCGCAATCCGACAGGCGCGGGCATCGTTAAGCCGCTGCCACAACAGCGATGCACCGAACCGTGCCTCAATTTCGTTCCGATGGCCAAATAGCCGATCAAAGATGGCATTGTTTTCTGCCTCGGCATCCCGACCCTTGTCGATGTAGACCTCTGCCTGGCAATCAGCCTTGCGGATCGCCAGATTGACACTGATGCCGCGATACGCGGTTTTGCCTGCAATCCAGCCGCCGACAGGAGCAGACTTGCCCTTGTATCTGCCGGCATCGGGATGCGCGATCAATCCAACCCAGAAAGCTTGCCGACGCTCATGGCGCTCGCTCAGATCCTTGCGCTCGGCCTGCCGCTTCAGCCCGATCTGTGTCTGGAATGTTGACGCCTCAGGCAGTGGGATGATTTGTTGCACATCAAGCAGCAATCGCCCATCCGACAGTTTGCAAGGGCTGAGACGGATGCAGGTGATGTCGATCCCCTGATCACGCAGCCACAAGACGGCGGTGGTCAATTCCTTGCCGAAATCGGCGGAGGCCAGCGCGATCCGCACTGATTGGGCGAAGCCTTCCTCTGTCGCCTCATCCCATCGCAGGAAAGCGAGGATGGCCGCCTCGGCGCCTTCTGCGTCCAGACCATTGCGGCGGCGGAACTCGGCATGGGCGTCGATAGCCTCGGCAAAGGTCATGCGCGCCACCATCGCGGCATAGCGCAAGGCCTGCAGTTCCATATGGCCTGCATCGTCGCGCTTCAATTCCACCACCACCAGATTGGCGTCGCTGTCGAGACACAAGAGGTCAATGCGGCGATTGCTGTCCACCCAGCCGCCATATTCCTCAGCGAGCACGAACAAGTCATCACCCAACACTGCGATCTGCTCGCGCAGCATGCGCTGGATGTCCTGCCGTTCCTTGAGCCCTTCAACCTGAAACAAGGTTTGGTTGGCGGCAGCCAGCCGCCCATCGACGAGTTCATAGACCGGCATCAGGCAGGCTCCATGACCTGCGCCGCTTCGATGCGGTTGGCCTCCCAATCGCGATAAGTCACACCGCTGGCCTCATGCTTCCATTCGGTGGTGCCATTGGCCTGCCGCCCCAAGATGACCGCTGCGGCTGCGCTCGGGCTTTGAAAGGCATAACTCTGGGCGAAGATGCAACGCCCATCTGCTTCCTCTATCACCCCGCCTCGTTTCAACTCAGCGTGCAACTGGGCATAGCCGGTAACCCACGCGCCTTCCCAATTCAGGCGGGCCATCGATCCCTTTTCGACAATGAATTCCCCCCCTTGCAACGTGGCATGGGCTACCAATCCTGCCCGCTTCGCCTCAAGCACAAACCGAACCTCAGACTCTGCTGCAGGCATCACGGGCGCCGCCACGGCTGGTTTGGGCGCAGATCGCGCCCGCTGGATGAACATGTCCACCCGCACGGCTGGCAGGACCACCAGCAGGTTTTCGAGGAAAGCCTCCATCTTGCCCTGATCGGCTTCGCTCAGGCCCGGCAGGCTGGGGGCCACGCCGTTTTCCAGCGGCATGCGGCCGATGCTTTTGGCCTCGGCGATCAGGCGCGCTTCCAGATAGCGCACATGGGCCTTGTTCAGCTTGTTGGCCGCTGCCGTGATCAGGATGGCGCTGTTCCACCAGTCCTTCTTCACATCGTGGCTGCGGATGCGGGCAGAGATGTCCTCGCCCTCGCCGATATAGGCCAGCGGTCCATCGTCATTTTCGCCCAACAAGAGGTAGATGCCGGCATAGCTTGCCTCTGGCCGGGCCAGCGCGGTGGCAATCTGGGTGCGTGGGGTCATCAGCACGTGCCCCGTCCAGTTGAACATCTCGGCCGTCAGCATCCCGTCGGGGCGACCGTCGATGTAATAGAGTTCGAGGCTGCGGCCGGTGGCGCGGGTCATGCGAACAAGTTCCCCTGATGGTCAGTTCTCGGCGCTGCCCCGTTCGGCACGAACCCACTGCGGCGCATCCAGTCGAGCCACGTCATCAACTGATCCTGCGTGAACTTGGCGCGCTTTTCGGGATGCCAGTCATTAAGTGCGGATTCCGAGGTGATCGCGCGCGGTGTTCCGATTTGATGGCGCGCGGGATTCCGAGGTGATGGCGCGCAGCGTTCCGAGAATTATCCGCGCAGCATTCCGAGGTGATGGCGCGCAGTTTGAGGT
>NZ_JAIZDA010000024.1 GCF_020404405.1 Novosphingobium sp. FKTRR1
GGCTGGCAAAGGATTGGGAAAGGTCCATCGCGTCATCCACCGCATGGGCCCTCATCGCCTCAATCCGCATGCTCACGCGCAGAACCGCAAGATACTGTCAAATTTGATCAACTTCTGAATCGGGCTCTTAGGCGTGCCCCGGAGAAGCTCGGAGGCATTGATGGAACCCAGTTCGGCGAGTCGGCCAAGGGTAAGACAGGCCTGCGCCAGATTGATGGTCGGGGCCGCGTCGATTGCGGCGGCGCTTGCGGCCAATGGTGTTCACGCGCAAGCAGTTGACGTTACCGCAAGCAGTGGCGGAGCGTCGGTGGTTGCCCTCCAGAGTGGCGGCAACGCTGCGGTCGTGACCACCAGCCGCGTCGTGGGCGGAACCGGCTTCAACCGCTTCGACCATTTCAATATCGGCACTGGGCAGGCCGCAACGCTGGTCGTGCCGACGGGGGCCAACAATCTCGTCAACCTGATCCGCGATCCCTCGACGATCAACGGAACCGTCAGCTCGGTCTTGGGCGCGATTGGTGGCCAAGTCGGCGGCAACGTCTTTCTTGTCGTGCCCAGCGGACTTGTCATCGGCACCACCGGGATCATCAATACCGGCCGCCTGATCGTGCGCGGCACACAGGCCAATGCCGGGAGCGGTGACCCGTCGCTGGCCGATGTCTTTGGCGGCGCGCCCGCTGCCAACGTCACGATCAACGGCCGGATCAGTGCACCTGGTGGGGTTGATATCCACGCCTCAACGGTCAGCGTCGGGGCCAGCGGAGTGGTCGAGACCGGCGCTGCGGGGCTCGCCCGGATCGGGAACACGGCGGCGCTGCAGAACAGCTTGGTTTCGACGCAGGGCCTGCCTTCGGGTCAGGCAATCGTGACCACGGCCAGCGGCGGGATAGCTATCGTGGCTGGCAGCACGATAGCGCTTGCTGCCAAGATAGCGGACAACCCGGCGACCGCCGCCAACGAAGCGCAACCGGGCGCCTTGTTTGATGCAAGGCCCGTCTCCGCTTTGCCGACACTGCCAGCAGGTGTGAGCCTGCAGGCCCCGTCGATCACGATCGGCGGACGGATCAGGACATGGGATGGCACCGGCTCAAGCCCTGCCGCCGATATCACGCTGACCGCGACGGACAGCAAGGTCTACGCCAACACATTCGCCCCGAACTCGCCGTTCTACGGCATGCCTCAGGCGACGGCGGGCATCAGCATCGACGGCTCGGTGATCGGAGGAAACATCGCGGCCAGTGCGACCGCAACCGGCACGACGAACCCCGCCGACGGCACCAAGGCGGTTGTGGCGCTGGACAAGCTCGCCGGAGCACTTGGGTCTGCCGGCCTCGCCAAGTTGACTGGCAACACGCTTGGAATCGGGGCTTTCGTCTCGCTCGTCAGCGCCAAATCCGCCATCAGCATTGGCGCCGGTGCCAGCCTTACCGCGAGCAAGGATATCACGCTTGCCGCCGGATCGGCCGCCTCATCCGTTGCCTCTGCTTCGGCAAAGGCTGGCAAGACAGCAAGCGGGCAGGCGGCCATCGCCGCATCGGTATCGCAGACGACGTCCAATGCCACGATCACCGTGGGAACCGCGCAAGCAGGCGCCAGTCTGATCGCCGACGGGGCGATCAGGATCGGTGCCAGCAGCGATCCCCGCGCCAAGACCAGCGTCATCGCCAGTTCGACCGGCGACGCGGTGGCGGCGGCCATTGCCTACAATGAAGTCAACGCCGACGCTGGAGTGACCGTTTCCAGCGGGTCGAAGCTGGATGGCAAGTCGATTGCCGTTTCCGCAACGATCGCGCAGGCAGACCCGACCGCCGGTATCGTCACCAGCGCGACAGGCCGGGTCTTTGACACCAGCCCGGGCGGCGGGGTTGCCGCAGTCACGCAGGAGGCGATCCACAGCCACGTCGACGTTGGCGGCACGATCGGCAGCGCCCGCACCGCAACTGTGACAATCGCGGCCAACACGACCATATCGCACAACAAGACGTCGGCAACGACCACCAGCAAGACGGGGACCGACAACCCGGCTGTCACCCCCAACACCGCCAACACCAATTTCGCATCGATGATCGGCGGTCTGCTCCGACTCTCTACTACCGATCCCAAGACGCCCAAGCCCGGAACGATCGGCACCAGCGCCGATCCCGCCAATCGCCTTACTGCAGCCGTCGCTGTGCTTCAGGCCAACGAGACGGCGAACGCGCGGATCACCGGCACGATCACCGCAACCGGTCAGGTCAGTGTCACCGGTCAGGTGAGCGATCAGCAAGTGCGCAACAACGCGCAAGCGAGCGCCGCTGCAGCGCTGTCGGTAAATGGCGTCGTTACCACGGTGTCTGGCGCGGCGGCTTGGGGCACGTATGTCTATTCCGGCACGGCGGACATCGCCGGAACAGTGAATGCCGGTTCGCTGAATGTAACCTCGCTGGTCGATCGACCGGTCGGGATTGCCGATCCGGTGGGGACACTGGTCGATCAGGCAGACGTCTTGAATGCGCCCGACAATTTCAACGCTGTCCTCGCCGATCTGGGTTTCGCGAAAGATGTGTTCGCAACCATATCTCCCCTGTTGACCCCCAAATCGGGCCTGTTCGGCTCCTATGCCGGAGCCAGCACGGATAGCGACAGCTCGGGCAAGGCCGCGCTTGGCGGCTCGTTTGCCTATGACAGCATCGATTCCACGAGTCGGGCATGGATCGATCCGAGCAGCCAGATCACCATTGCCGGTCCGCAGGCGGGTGCATCGGTCATCGATGCCGAAACCAGCATCGTGCTGCTGAATCTGGCTGGCCCCAAGCTGTTCGGCAGCAAGAGTGGCGGGACAGCGGGCGGCGGCGCTGTCACCTACAACGCGCTCCACCCGGTAACGACTGCCGGAATTGGTGATGGCGTGATCTTTATCGCACCGGACCGAGACTTGTCGGTGATCGCCAAGTCCGCGATCGATGCGTTTTCGCTGTCGCCTGTCGCCGGCAAGGGAAAGAGCACCACATTGAGCGGCGCTTTTGCGGTCAATCAGGTGGATGGTGCAACCCACGCGATCATTTCGAGTGCGGCGCAACTGGCGATCGGTGCGGGAGCGCTGCGCGAGGCGGCAAGTACGGACCTGCAGCTCTGGGCCGTGGCAGGCACGCTGGCGTGGAACAAGGCGGACGGGACGCAAGGGTCTTCCGATACCTCGGTGGGGGTTTCGGGTGCGCTCAACTACGTGTCGCTCGACACGCAAGCAGCGGTTGCGGCGGCGCATGACGAGTTCGATACCACGGGCCCGGCAATTGCGGCTGCCACGAAGGCCGGTGTTGCTTCGGGCAACGTGAGCGTAACGGCGCAGACTACTGGTTCGGTTAACGCCGTCTCGGTCGCTGGAGTGCGTGACAGCAGCGATCCCGAGGTCAAACCCGGCCTCAAGGACAAGCTGAGCGCGACATTCAACCCGTCCAAGGGCGCGCTTTCTGCGCCCATGACCGACGAGCTCAATATCCTTGCCTCCGGGTTTCTGGGGGCCATCGGCCTCCAGAAGTACTCCGATCAGCTCAAGGCGAACTATACCACGCGCAAGGACGCCGCCAGCGCTGGCAATGCCGCCGCCACCGACCCAGCGACCAAGACGCCGCCCACCGACGGCTGGGGCGTGGCGGGATCGGCGGGCGTGAATCTCACCTCGCTCGCCACCAAGGTGAACATCAGCAAAGCCAAGTTCACCAAAGCGGCAAATGCCGCGTCGGCGACTTTTCTGGCAAAGGCGACCGAGCGCGCGGATACGCTGGCGATCACCGGCGGGGCCACGTTGGCCAACGGAGTGCAGTACAGCGGCAGTTCAACGCTGGTCGCGGGCGCCTATGGGGTTTCCTACAGCAACAATGCCACTGCCGTAGCGATCGACCAGAGCGTGCTTGCCGGGTTCGACGCTGTTACGGCCAATGCCGCCGCAAACGGCTTGCGCATCGGCGCCGGACTGGCCTTGGCAGCGGACACCACCAAGACCACCGATGGCCGCATCTTTGCATCCTCGGCATCGGTCCTTGTCGCCAACGACAGCGTCGGCGCAGCGATCACCGACGGCGCCGTGACCGGAACCGGCAAGGGTGACGTGTCGGTCCTCGCATTCGACGGGCGCACTCTGGGTGCGGGCGCGGGTGGCCTGTCATGGGGCACCCAAAGCGGCTTTGGCGCGGCGCTGACGCTGCTGATCGACAAGGCCGCATCGGGCAAGCCGACCACGGCGCTGCTGGCTCGCACGCCTGTTTCCGGATTCGTCAACTTGTCGGTCCAGGCGCTCGACGCAGCGCGATTGGTCGGCGTAGCTGCCGCCGGTGCGCTTTCGGCCAGTGCGGACCAGAACAACGGCGCGCTCGCGGCAAGCATTTCGATCAACGACGTCGCACTCGGCACCAGCGCGCTGATCGATCTGGGCGACACCGGCACGGGCCTTGTCAACATCACCGGCGCGCTGACCGTGGCTGCCGGCGAATATGCCGCAAACGACCCGGCCGCGCAGGTTTCACGCACCAGCTGCAGCATCAATTGCGATGCCGCCGAGAGCTTGCTGGCCAACTTCGCGATCGCCTCGACCACGTTCGGCTCCGACGATCCGGTGCAGGCGAAGGATCTGCCATCGGGCGCGGCGGTCGTTTCGGTCGCCATCCCGGTTGCGTCCGCCAGAGGCAAGGCGACCGGCCTTGGCCTGTCGGTCAACCTTGTCAACAACGATCGCACCGCCGCGATTATTGGCGGTGCGGCCGCCTCGGGATCGACAATCAAGGCTGGGTCGCTTGCGCTGCGGACGGTCGACCGCGCGACGATCCTCTCGCTCGCGGCAGGCCTTTCCACCAGTTCCAACCAGACCGGCATCATGGGCTCGCTGGCCTACAACCAGATCGGCGGAACAGCCAGCGCCAGCCTCGCGCGGTCGGCAACAGCGACTGCGGGCCCGGTGATCGAGACAGGCACGGCTGGCGGCTCGGTTGCCCCGATTTCGGTCACGGCGCTGGCCGACGGGCGCATCTACAGTCTGTCGGGCGCGATCGGCATCGGCAAGAGCGCGGCAGGCGGCCTTGCGGTCAGTGTGAACAGCATCGCGCGCGATGGGTCAGGCCCGGCTGCGGGCCTTGACGCCAATGTCGACGGCGTGACGCTCAAGGGCAATCCCGGCCTTGCGGTGAATGCGGCCAGCACCGAAACGATTCTGTCCGGCGCCATCGCCGGATCGCTGGCGTCGGGCAATTCGCTTGCGGGATCGGCCTCCACCAACGCTATAGCCCCGAAAATATCGGCGCGGGCCGACAGGCTGGCCTATGCCAATGCGGTAACCGGAGATCTGGCAGTCACGGCATCGGACAGTGCCTCGATCCGCTCGCTGGCGCTGACCGCCGCGCTCTCGTCGAGCAGCAATGCCCTTGGGGCGGGTATTTCCGCCAACCGGATCAGCACCAATGTGCTGGCCAGCCTGACCCCGGCCAGTGCGATTTCGGTGCGCAACCTGCTGGTGCAGAGCCAATCTGCCGCCACCACCCAGTTGGTCGCGGTCGGACTCGGCCTCGCCGCGAAATTCAACGGTGTGGGCTCGATGGCCGTCAACCAGACGAGTGCGGAGGCCGACGCCCTGCTGACGCTCAATGGTTTCAACGTTACCGCCACCGGCTCGGTCGGCGTGCTGGCAACGCGCGACAGTTCCATCGACGCCGCAGCCGGTGCGGTGGCGCTGGGCTCCAAATCGGCCGTAGGAGCCTCGCTGGTGCTGAACGACGTGTCCGGCGGGGCGCAGGCGCTCGTGACCGGCACGGGCGCGGCCAGCGTCACAGCGCTGGGCGGCGGCGATGGGTTTGCGGTGCGCACCGGCGATCTAAGTGAAGCGCTGCAGCAGTTCAGCCTACCGGATGTGGTGCCGGATTCCACGAGTACGACAGGCGCCTCGAACGCATCGCTGCAACACATCAAACCTGCCACCACGCAGATCCACGGCGTGGCGATCAATGCCAATTCGACCCACTCCACGCGCACGCTGGCGATAACCGGCGCTGTCAGCGGCAGCGGTTTCGCAGCGGCGGTCACCGCGGTGGTCGGCAATGTCGGCGGCAACACGCAAGCGCTTGCAAGCGGCGTGCAGTTCAACGTGGGCAATGTCGGCGTGGCCAAACCGGTCGCCGAACCGGTGGCGCTCGACATTCGGGCCGGGACTGCGATCGATACCGCCAGCTTTGCCGGTGCGGCCGCAGGCAGCAACAATGTCGGCGTGGGCGCTCCGGTCGTCTCGGACGGCCTTTCCGCGCAGACAACCGCGCGCATGGCTGGTGGCGGCGTCAACACCACCGGCAACGTCACCGTGCGCGCGGCATCGCGTCAGGCGGCGACAGCGCTGGTCGTTGCCGGTGCGATCGGCGGCAATGTCGGCGCTGCGGTGTCCGGCGTCTCGCCGCGCTTCGCAGGGGTGACGACGGCTGCGGTCGATGATCCCACGGCGGTCACGATCCTTGGCAGCGGCGGTCTGGCGATCAATGCCGACAGCGATTCGCGGGGTCTTGCAACGTTCGGTACGCTGGCGCTGGGCAAGGGCGCCGGGGCCGCTACGGTTGTCGTGGTCACCGACGATGACCAGACGCAAGCCCGCTACAAGAGCACCAAGCGCGTGAGCGTGTCGGCACCCTCGGTCAATGTAACCGCGAACGGCCGGCTCGATGCGCGGGTTGCTGGCGCATCGGCCGCAGCCGGGCTCGCCGGAGCGCTGGTGGGCAATGGGGTCGGCATCGTCAATCGCCAAAGCGTCGCTGCGCAGGCAAGCGGACTGTCTTACAACAATGGCCAGGGCACCGTGGCCGTCACCGCAAACCAGATCGCCAATTTCCAGCCGATCGTCGGTCAAGTCGCCGCTACAGCGGCCATTACCAGCGGGGCAGCCGCGCTGGGTGCGGTGGTCGTGCTGTCCCAAGCCAAAGTCGATGCCACGCTGATCGACCCGCTGGTCACGGCAAAACAGGTCTCGGTCAATGCCTATGGTGCAAGCGGGGTCGATGCCTTGCAGCTCGGTCTGGCGGGCGGGCTTGGCGGCAGTATCGGCGCGAACGTCACTTACATCGGCATCGGCGAAGTGGCCGATACCGGCGCGCTGTTCTCCACGAGCGGCGACAGCAGTGCCAATGGCAAAGTTGCTACCAATGCCGGTGCTACTGGCAGTGGCAATGCCAACCTTGCGATGCTGGGTGGCGGCTCGGGCGAAACCACAGCGCAGCAGGCGGCCGCGCCCGGTCTGGACCAACTTGCCGGGTCAGGATCGGCGCACGTGGTTGCGGGCGCCGATGGCACACGCGATGCCACAGGCACTGTTCAGACGAGCAGCCGCGACCAGTTCATGCAAGTCGGCGTGGTGACAACGGCACCGGGCGCCGACGATGCCGCCGCCTCGCGCGTCAGGGCGCAAGTGCTCTCAGCGACTCCCGGGCTTGATGACCGTGTCACCACCGGCGCGCTGAGCGTGGTCAGCAGCGCCAACCTTGTGAGCAAAAGCTCCAATTTTCAGGGTGCGGCCAGCCTCGCCAGCGGGTCTGCGGCAATTGCCATCACCCGCAATGCGGCAAACAGCATCGCGCGGATCGGCGCGGGTGTGACTGCAACGGGTGTCGGCAATGCCAGCACCGCACAAGTGCAAGCCTTGACCGGGCAGGACACCAGCCGTCTGACAGGCGGCATTACCAACCCGTCCAAGGCGGCCGAAGCGCTGGTCGTCGCGGGCGCGGTGGGCGCCCTTACCGCCAGCATCGGCCTTGCCGACATCAAGTTGCAGACCGTCTCGCTCGCCGAAAGCCTTGGCAAGATCGGCTTTGGCACGTTAACCATCAAATCCGGCGACAGCAGCGACGCCGCCGCACAAGTCTATGGCGCGGCGGCAGGCGGCGCGGCGCTTAACGTTGCCGTGGCAAATGTCACCAAGGAAGGCACGGTTGGCGCCCAGATCGCCGGGAAGTCGGCATCGACCATCACCAATGTGATCGCTTCGGGGGGCGGCTCGACCAGCGCTTATGCATTGGCTGCATCAGGCGGAAACCTGCTTGATGGCAACGCGGCCGTGGCGCTGGCCACAGACCGGCGAACGGTCGATGCGCGGGTCGCCGAGGGCACGGTCATCAGCAGCAATACCTTGCTGGTCGATGCGTCATCCTCGCCCGTGATCAGCGCCGCCAGCGATGGCATTGCAGTCAGCGGGGGCATCGCCATGGGTGCAAGCGTGGCGCTCGCCAATGCCGATGCCACGGTTGAAGCGCGCGTTGGCGAAGGCGCCAACATTTCCTGTGCCACTTTCCTTGCCGCCAATTGCACCCTTACGGTTCGTGCGGCGCTGGCGCGACCGACCGATGGTGCGAATATCACGGCGCGCGCGCGCGGAAGCGCTGGCGGCGGGCTGGCAGCGGCCAACGCAACGCTGGCAACCGCGTCGGACAATGGCAACGTGGCGGCTATTATCGGTGCCGATCTCAATGGCGTGGCTGGAGCGCCGACAGTGCTTGCAGGGCCCGCTCTGACGGTTCTGGCAAGCCGCACGCTGGCCCAGACCGCCAGCGCGGACGGGCTGACCGCGGCAGGCCTGCTCTCGATCGGCGTTCAGTCGTCCAGTGCCACCTCGGCCGGCTCGGTCGATGCGGCGCTGCTCAATGTCGATGGCTCGCAGCAGGTGCTGAACGATCCTTCGACCAACCGGGCGCTGGTCAATGCCAGCGGCGGCTTCCTGCGCAATCCTGATGCGACAGTTTCGGCAACCAGCCTCGATCTCAATACGGCCACCGTGCGCGCGGGCGCAGGCGCGGTCGGCGCTGGGGTTGCCGCTAGTGCGACGACCGATGCCAGCGGGATTGTGACGACCACGATCGCACCCGATGCGGCCTACACCTTCCGCGCCGGGACGTTGACCGCAACCGCGACCGCGCAGACCGACTATCACTCCGAAGCCGATGCGACGCAGGCTTCGATCGTGGGCGGTTCGGGTAGCACGACCGGGAATACGGTCGACACCACCGCGCATGTGCTGATCGGCAAGGCGCGGGCGGGCGCCGCGACTGGCGGCAATTCGACCATCCGCGCCAGCCAGTTTGTTATCAGCGCGCAGAACACCGTGGGCGTGACCGGCAGCGACGGCGGTTTCGCGCGCGGCGCAGGCGGCGGCGCGGCGGCGGGTGCGGCTGCACAAGTCACCAACCGCGTGACGCAGCACAGCACCGTGGATGTGCTGGACGGCGTTACGCTGCGCCAATACGGCGATGCCAGCCAGAACCTGCTGGCGATGACAATCAACGCCGGCATCACCACCGCGCGCAGCCACAGTACCGCGCTGCAGGTCGGCGGGGTGATGGTCCTGCCCTTCGCGCGGGTCGACAGCACGTTCAACGCAAGCAGTCTGGTCACGATCGGGGCAAACGCACTGCTGCGTGCCGACGGCGGCATCGGTATCGGCACAACCGCACACCAGACGATTGCCGATACGTCGGCGGTGCAGATCTATGGCCTCGCCGGGATCGGCGGCGGCTCGGCCAGCACCACGGACACCGCAGCCGGTCTTGTAACCGTTGCCGATGGCGCGACGATCGAATCGCTCTCGGATGTCCACCTTACCCCCGGGATCGCGGCGGATGGGCTGGGCCGGGACAACGTGAGCATTTCGGACCAGACCGACGTGTTCAACCAGACGCTGGTTCCGATCACCGTCGACCATGATGCACACGCGACCGGCACCCTCGCCAACCGGCTGGTGATCGGCAAGGCAGTTGTCCGTTCGGCCCGCGATGTGACCTTCAGCGCGCTGGCAGAGGGGCTTGCGGCGACTGCGGTGGGTACCGGCCACAACCCCTATCTGGCACTCGTCAGCAAGTCCGACAGCGGCGGCACGGCTGACATGTCCACGGCCGGATCGATCGCCTTGAACGGCAGCCAGATCACCGCCGGGTTCCTTGCCAATCGCAAGATCGCGATCACCGACACAGCGGATGGCGGCTGGCAAGGGATCGCGACCGATTTCGACGGCACGGAAACGCTGACCCGCACGATCGTGGCCGATGCCAAGGGCAAGATCACCGGAGATACACTGGCATCGTCAGCCAAGGGCCCGATCGCGACGCCGGATCGCGACAGGCTGGGCCTTGCCCAACTCTCCAGCCGCACCGTCTCCGCGCTCGATGTCGTTGGCCAACAGATCAGCAGTCTGACCGCGCAAGTGCAGGCAGCGGGTCTTGCCGTCCCCGGCGATCCCAACGCCCTGCCAGTCGGCCCCGACCATGAAAAAGCCGCAGCCGCGCTCGCCGCTGCGGCCGCGCAATCGGCTCTCGTGGCGAAGCTCTCCGCCGCCTACGACACCCGCGCCGCGCTGGCCTCTGCCGGGAGCACGAACACGGCCGGCATCATGGTCGACAACCTTCTGGCAGCGGGCGGTTCGTTCGCCATCAACACCGCCACGATCACCGGCAGCGGAAGCACGATCGTGGCCAACGCCTCTCCCACAATCGCGATCAACAGTACCAGCGCGCGCAACCTTATCCTCGGCAACCTGTTCATCCCGGCCAAACCCAGCGGTGCGGTCACTTATGGCGGCCCGATCGGCGAGACCGATCTCAATGCCATAGCCTCCGTCCGCTCGTCCGGTCCCAACGATACGGTCGAGGGCTTGATCGACGTGACCGACGGGGCGCAGTTCGGCGCAAAGAGCGACCTCCTTGTGTTCGGCCCGATCGCCAATGTTGGCGGCACGTTCAAGGCGCTCGTCAACAACGGCAATTTCAGCCAGTTCGGCGATGTGCAGGTCGGCAAATACGATGTGACCGTGCCCAACGGCCTGTTCAACGTATCGACCACAGGCGACTTCACCATGGGTGTGCCGATCAGCCTATACTACGGGAGGCTGGGTCTTTCGCTCAACGATGCGGCCGGGTTGGACTGCGGTACCGGCGGCTCCACCGACGGCTGCGCGACGAACGCGAACCAACTTGCGTTGCTGGTGCAGTCCTACATCGCCGAGCAGACATTCGACGTGACCGACATCCCGGGCATCGATGCATTGCGTCAGGCCATGAAGCGCGCGTTCAACCTCAGCGATGCGCAAGCCGCCGATCCGATCCTGACCCTGTTCGAGCAAGGCTTTGTCGAAAACAACGGCGGGCAGGCCTATTACACCCGGCTCAACAGCGCTGGACAGCTACTGCGCACGGCGGTGACGCCGAAGTCCAGCGGTGCACCGTACACCGCTGGAGCAGGCAGCAGCGCGACGATCTTCGCATCGTGCACGCAGTGGTGCGAACTGGAAAGCAACGACAACCAACTCAGCAGCGTTGCGCCCGATGGCGGCAACCTCTTCGTTCCGTTCCTTTGGGGGTATGGCGATACCTATCCGCGCAAGGACTATCCCGGCGGATATTACACGCAAGGCAGCACCTTCAGCGATCCCGTGATCGTGCGCCGGATCACCGATCTGCCCGAGAACGGCAATGCCGCCAATGCGGTGAGCAAACTCCCGGCAACGGCCAGCGACGGCGGCCTGATCCGCGCCAACCAGGTGCGGATCAACGCCAGGTTCGTCAACGTTTCGGGCAGCATCGTTGCAGGCCCCGAAAAGCAGCGCACACTCGCGATCAACAGCCAACTGGTCAATTCGGTCGGCCTGACGATTCAGGATGCCATGGCGCTCGATCCGAACGTGCATGTCGGTTCGATCTCGGCGCCGCTGCAAAGCCTTAATGTCGCATCGGGCAATATCGGCGCGCGCTATGTCGTCACCGGACTGGTGCGCAATGGTCCTTGCCTTGTGTCCGGAGCCGGCGGATGCCTGCAGCAGGCGGTGAGCAGCACCACCGGCTACATCCAACTCGACGATGTCGATGCCGGAGCTGGCGGGGTGATCGACATTACTGGCCGCATCCTCAACACCAATCCGCTCGGCGGGGGCGAACTCAAGGTGCTCGACGGGTTTGCCAATATTTCCGTCGTCAACAACGCTCCGATCGATCTTCATCTCGGCACGATCAATGCCGGCACCGATGTCAGCGGGCTGATCAAGCTGACCGACCTGCACGCCGATGGCTCGGTTGAACAAACCACATACCGCGATACGCCTGGCTTGGGCGTGACGATGAGCCACGCAATGACCACGAAGGTGGCCGGCTCCGACCAGTTCACCACCCGGATCGATGCCGACGTGACCTATCAGCCCGGCGTGGGCGAGACCAATTCGTCGCAAGGCTCCGAGGCGCCGCTGATCTACGATCCCTCGACCCGTGGAGCGGCCTATTACGTGACGACCGAGGGCCGCACGATCACGCGCGATGTCAGCATCACCGACGATTCAGTGCCCAAGACCGATGGCAAGCTGCCCACACCCGGCACGCTTGACGTACTGGGCGGAGCGGCAAGTCCGTGGCGCTTCGGCAATGCCACGCAGCAGCCACAGTCCGGGAGCTTTGTCGATGTGGCGGCATCAGGGACCGACCCGCTCCTGATCCGCGCGCTCGGCGGCGGCACGCCCGACTTCGTGCAGACTGTCGGCGGCACCGTGACTCACAGTCAATATGATACCGTTCCGTTCGGTACGAACGATGATTTCCGCCAGAACATGACCTGGGAAATCCCTGACCAGATCAATGTCACCCTGACCACCGCAGCGCGCGCGACTTATCCGATCAAGGTCGTCTTCGACAATGGATACGGTACAGGCGGGGTCAATGTCGTGTCGACCCAGAGCAGCGTGGTCGTCGGCGGACGGATCACTTATGGCGGCGGCGATGTCGGGATAACCGCAGGTGAAAACATTGTCGGAACCCCGAGCGGGCTGATCTATGCGCACGGGTTCCACGGTTGCGCCGGTTCAGCCTCGCCCGCTGATTGCGCACCGACGTTTTCGAGCGGTTCAATCGGCTCGGCCAATCAACCACTTGCGGTGACGATTGCCGGTTCAGCGCTGGGCGATCCGGTCACCGGCCTGGGCAAAGTGGCAGGCGGAACCGTAACAGCGCAAGCGACCGGCGGCGATGTTTTCCTGACCCTCAACTCCTCGACCGCGACCGCAGGCGATCTCGACGCGGTGGCTCTGCTATCGGTCGCCGCCACCGGCAAGGTCGTGATTACATCGGGCACGGGTCTGGTCGGCATCGACGGGATCGGCCCGAACATCGTGGGGCAGGAGATCGATCTTACCACCGCCGGTTCGGTAGGCGGGTTCAACCCATATTCGGGCAGCGGCACCGATCCCCTGCGCAAGCCCGCGCTGACACTTACCGTCGGCAATGGCGGTTTGTGGATCAATGCGGGTGGCGATATCACCGTGCAGGGCGCGCTCAAGAACGACGGGACCGACATAAACGACGTCATGCGCCTCGGTGCGATCGTCTCGACCCGCGACGTGCAGATCCGCGCCCCCGGGTCCATTGTGGCGCTCGATACCACGACCACGGTCAACCAGGACAAGCTGGCCCGCTTTCTCGCGGCGACGCAGGCGCTCCAGCTTGCACCCGGCGCCACGTGCAGCGGCGCGGCCTGCCCCACGATCGATCCGACAAGGCTGACCTCGATCACCGATGCGCTGCGCAATCAGGCTCGCGCGGCATATGACACGATCATCCACGCCAACGGCCTTGCCCAGACCGAGGCGCTGGACATCGCCGCGCGGATCGACAAGCTCAACGGACTTGCCGCCTCGGGTGTCGTGATCGGCCGCGATGGCAAGGTGGTCTATGACCCTGCCAAGGATACCGGCAAGACCGCCGCTGGCTTTGCCGCATCGCTGACCGGCCGTAACGGGCTGAGCACGGCGGACATTACCGGCGCATTGCAGACTTATGCCAACAGCGTCATTGCGCTGGTCGGCGTGAACCTGCCCAACTTGTCGGGCAGCCCCGACAAGGCCGCTACGGTCTCGGCGCTTGTCAGATCGCAAGGCAAGGCAGCCGCCGAAGCCGATGCGGTCGGCAAGCTCCAACTGGTCGATCAGCTTCGCACCCAAGGCGTGCAGATCGATACCAGCGGCAAAGTGACGCTGGCGGGGTCGGCCAACGTTGCCCCCGGCAGCGCGCTCGCCGTGCTCGCGGTCAACGCGCTGCAATCGCAGACCAACGCGCTCAAACCCGCGACTGGTGCGCCCGCCATCACCCCCGTGGCGACGCCAACCCCTGCCGACGTCCTGCGCGGCCTGCAGGCCTACGTCGATAGCGTGACCGGCAAGATCAAACCGCTGTTCGGCGGCACCTTGCCCACGCTGGTCGGCCTTGGCACAACAGCCGCCCAGCTCAGCTTTGTCGACAGCAAGATCACTGCGACCGGGATCACCGCCTATACCAGCGCGCAGACGGCGGATGCACAGGCCGTGCTGACCCAGCAGTTCGGTGTTCTGCCCACCTCGCGCGCCAGCATCGACACACTTGCGTTCTCGTCCAGCTTCCTCGCTGCGCGCACCGATGGCGCCACATGGCGGCAATCCCAACTCGATTTCCAGGTGCCCTCGACGGCTTTTGTGCCGGTTGCCGATACGCAGTTCGAAACGCGCAAACCGGTGATCACCGCCCGCAATCTCACGCTCATCGCAGGCAACAGCATCGGCAATTTCGAAGCGCCCGAGGCGTTCCGGTTCACCAGCGCAGGCCTTGTCGATGCGGCGGGCAAACCGATCACCGATCCCCTGCAAAAGCAGCTGGCGGCGGCCTATCTCGCTTCGGCTGGGCCCGGCGATCTCACGGCAACCGTGACTGGTTCGCCAGCCACTCTCGTCACGTTCGTCAGCCGGCGCGACCAGCCGCTGCCGCTCGATGTTGATGGCGTGATCAACGCCTTTGCCGCCACAAACTATGTCTCGCGCACGACATCGTGGACCGCTGCCAATGCCGATCAACTGGCAGGCGACATTTTCCTGAACGATGTCAATACAATGACGATCGGTTCGATTGTCAGCCTCAAGCCCGTGACCGGCGCGCGCCGGACCGATTGCAACAGCAATCCCGCCGTGCTTCTGTCGAGCTGCGACAGCCGCATCCGCCTCACCGCCAATGCCATTACCGGCGTGACGCAAGGCGCGGCGCAGCTTACTGGACGGGTTTACGTCAACAGTACGCTCACCAGCGCCAATGTCACCGACGCAAGCGGACGCGCGCTGATCATGGGCGGGCTGATCCGGCTGGAAGCCTCGAACGGCGATCTGCAATCGAGTGATGGCACCGCCATCCAGATCGACGCGCAAGGCCTCGAAACCGTGCGGGCGGCCGGAAATGCGAGGCTGATCAAACGGACACCGGGGCTGATCGGTTCCAGCGATTTTTCGTCGCAGCTCGCCTACCGCAACGGCAACGACCTTACCGTGGGCGATGTGTTTGCCGGCAAGACCTTTGCGCTCGACAATCTGTCGGGATCGCTGCTGGTCGGCGCGGTGCCGTCCTCGCTCGCCAGCGAAAACCGCAACGGGCGGATCGTTGCCGGTGCGGTGGCCTTGCGCGCGGCGGGCGACATCGGCGGTAGCGGCATAACGGCGGCCGGGCTGCCTGCGCGCTTCGATATCCAGACCCCGCAGCTCGACAAGCTGGCAGCCGGATTTGACTATGCCGCCGCGCCGACGACAGGCCCGGCAACCACCCTCACCTTCGACGGCGGCGGGCAGCATGTCTTCTCGGCGGCCGAACTTCTCGGATCGTCTGCGATCGATCCTTATGCGCAAGTCTCGATCACCATCACCAAATTGCCGACCGGGGCCAGTCTGGTGCTGAATGGCGCCAATGGCCTCCAGTTCATAAAGGTGGGCGCAAAGATTCCTCTAGCGGCCATCTCGCAGCTTCGGTTCAACGGCTTCTCGGGGCTTGGTACCCAGACCCTCGGCTATCAGCTTACCGTGGCGGCGGGGGCGGTTGGCAGTGGCTCACCGCCTGCGGGCACAGCGGCCGGATCGGCCTGGCTCGATCTGCGCAGCGCCACCCGTATCGGCGGCAACGTTGCCTCGCTGATCGGGGCGCGCGGCTCCATCGATATCGGCAAGGGCCCCGGCGCGAACGGGCTGATCGACCTCGAAAGCGCGGTCAAGGTTGGCGGCACCATGGCCATCGCCACGGCGGGGAACTTCGCCATCGGTGCGGGGGTCAATGTCAGCAAGAGCGGCGCGGCTGCGCCCGCATCCTGCGCGACCGATCCTGCTCCTGCAACGTGCCTGATGACCCTGTCGAGCCTGAATCTGGCTGTCGGCGGCGCGTTCAATCTCACCACCGGCCGCAGCATCGAATTCGGTGCGCTTGCGGCAGGCGGCGGAAAGGTGGAATCGACGCTTGGCTCGATCACCGTCGATCGTGGCCTGACAGGCAGCGCCAGCGCTGCCGCGCCCTTCACGCTGAAGGGCAGCACCGGCGTGTTCACCCACGATATTCTGGGGGGTGCGCTCGCGCTCATCTCCACCAATGGCAATATCGATGTTGCCGGCAAGATGAACGCATCCTCGATCACCATGACCGGCAAGACCACGGGTGTCGACGGCGCGATCGATACGAGCAATCTGGTGATTGTTGCGGATGGCGACGTCTCGCTCGAAAGCACGATCACGGCGGATTCGCTCCATGTTTCAGTGACCGGCGATCTGGAACTCTCCCATTCGATCACGTTGCGCTCGCCCGCGGGCCATACCCAGTCGGTTCTGGTGGCAGGCGGCGCCGTGACCCTGGGCGACGATGCTGTGATCAGCGGAACGCCCTCGACCCTGCTCTCGATTACCGGTGCCAGTATCGGTTTTGCGCCCACATCGACGATCCGGGGTGTCGATACCACGATCGTCGCCACCAGCGGCCCTGCGTTGATCGGCACGATCGAGGGCGGTGCGTTTTCGCTTCGCGCACGAGGCGATATCGCTCTTGGCAGTCTGGCCGCCAGCAGCGCCGAGGTCGTCTCGACCCGAGGCAATATCGACTTTGGCGGATCGGTGCGGATCACATCGGGAGGCCTTGCTGGCAGCGGCAGGCTCGCCGCCCGCGCGGCTGGAGCGATCACCATCGCTGCGCCGTTTTCGGCAGGCGGCGGGATTTCCTTGGCAGCGCGGGATATCACCAGTGCAGGATCGGGTTATCTCGCCTCGAATGCGCCGATCGTGCTGCGGGCCGATCGCATGGCGCTGACCGTCGCCGATCTGCAGCCGGGTTCGGCCCCTGTCAGGCTCAACGTCTCCGGCTTTTCTGCACCTTTCACGAACGAAGCGACGTTTGCGTTCAGCACACCGCGCTTGCTGGACTTCACCACCCTCAAAGTGGCGCGCCTGCGTATCGATGACAATGGTGAGGTCCGCTTCGCACCCTGGACAGAATGCGAACTGCTCCCCGTCGCGGCGGGCAACTGGCTGGCCATGGGGGGAGGTCCGGCAGGGCGCTGTGCCCAGCCGCCGGCGCTCGATCCGGTCGGTTCGCAGAGGATCGAATCGAAACCCGCCCTCGCGCGGCCAGCCACACTTTCGCATCGGTGATTTCGATGATCTTTCGGCCAAACCGCAGTCTGGTTGCGTTTATCCTCGGCTCTGTCGCGGTGTTGCCGGTACAAGCTCGAGCAGCCAGCGCACCAGCGCTGCCACCGGGGCTCGATCCGGGGGTCATCAACGAAGCGGTGCGCCGCCAGTACGAGCCCGAACGAACTGACCGGAAACCGCCACAGCCGTCGGTGACCGTCGACGCGCAACAACCGGTCGAGCAGGCCACTGCGGGCGCGCAAATCCGCTTTGCACTCAAGGCGATCCGCTTCGATCCCAGCCACTATCTGGGACCGGAAATGCTCGCAGCGCTGGCGCAGCCGCTAGAGGGGCGCGAGGTCGGCATTGATGAGCTCAAGCAACTCGTGGAGCGGATCAATGCCCTCTACACCCAGCGCGGACTTGCGACCGCTCGTGCGGTGCTGGCGCCGCAATCGATCGAGGATGGCACCGTCGTGATCCGCCTGATCGAAGGGCGGCTCGGCGCCATTGCCGTCAAAGGTGGCAGCCCGCAGAGCCAGCGCCACGCGCAGAGGGCCATTGGCCTGCAAGCGGGCGCCTTTGCCGATCCGCGCGATCTTGAGAACCGCCTGCGCCTCTTCAACCGGGAAAATGATACCCATCTGCGTGCTGGGCTTTCGGCTGGTCAGACGCTTGGCCAGACCGATCTTGAACTGCAGCTTGTTGAACCACCGGCGCTTGGCCTCGAAGTCTTTGCTGACAACAACGGCTACCGGTCGACCGGTATGTGGGAACAAGGGGCCGTATTGCGGGCCTATCGCGTTCTGGGCAGCGCTGATCGCGCTTCGCTGGTCGCGGTGCGGTCAGATGGCGTTCGATCGTTGTCAGGGGCGTGGTCCACCCCCCTTGGTCAAGGCGCGCGGTTTGGCCTCACCGCCTCGCACGGCGAAACCACCATCCATCAGAACAGCGCCAATCCGCTCGACATTCGGGGGAGGTCAAACTCCCTTGGCGCTGATGTTGCGCTGTCGCTGGTCAATCGCAATGCCTTTTCCCTGCACCTTGATACCACGCTCAACGCCACACAATCCGATACACGCATTAGCGGCGAGCGTGTGGTCGACAATGACGTGCTGACCGCCGCCATCGCCGTAATGTTCGATGTCAACACCCCGCATCTGGTGGGCTCCGGCCATCTTGAAGCTGCTTACAACCATGTTTTCGAGCATGTGTCAGGCACGACGTTCGAGCCGCTGGTGCTGCGCGGAGATGCCCAGTTCAACCGCTCGCTCGGCCACCACGGCGCGCTGTTGCGGCTTCGCGGCGATGGGCAATGGACCGGTTTTGATACGCTGCCGGGTCTGCTCCAATACCAGATCGGCGGTGCCCGCTCGGCGCGCGCGCTCGATGCGGGAACGGCGGCTGGTGACCGTGGTTACACGGTTGCATTCGAAGCAGCACAAGTCCGTACGCTTGGCCGACATGCGCTCGAGGTTTCGGTGTTCGTTGATCATGCGGCTGCCTTCAACGCCGGTCAGCAAGAAGAAGGCGCAACCGATGTCGGGACTGGCCTGAGCATTTCGCTGTGGAACCGGGTCAACCTTCGCGGCCAATACGCCTGGGCGCTTGATCATCGCGGCGCGCATGGACTTTCGAAGCGGGGCTACCTGTCGATTTCGGCGAGATTCTGACAGACGCCGACAGCTTTGCGCGGTCAGCAAAGCGTCAAGTCGTTCAGCCCGCAGGGATGACGCCTCCGGCTCTCTATCAGGACGGACGCATTGGCGACCATGCGCCGGTATCCCGAATCCCGGTTTGACACCTGGCCTGCCACCGGCGTTATGCGTTGGCCCGAACGGGAGCGGCGAATGCCGGGCGGCCGCACACCCTACGAACACATCTGCAAATGCCGGGACCAAACACCTAGAGCGGCACGGCATTCACGATGTGGGCCTGCGTGTATTCCAGCAACCCGGCTTCGCCCAGTTCACTGCCCAGACCTGATTGCTTCACGCCGCGAAACGGGATGTCGGCCTCGATCGCCAGATGCTGGTTCACCCACACGGTTCCGGTGTTGATCCGGCGAGCGACGGCAATGGCGCGATCGGTATCCTTGCCCCAGACCGTGCCGCCCAGCCCGTAATCGCTGTCATTGGCGCGGGTGATCACATCATCGATGTCGCTGAATTTCAGCACCGGCAAGACCGGACCGAACTGTTCCTCGCGCACGAGCGGGGCGTTTTCGTCAAGATCGGCCACGATCGTGGGCGGGATGAAATAGCCGGGGCGATCCAGGGGCGCACCGCCGGCCAGAACGGTCCCGGTCCGGGCCGCGTCAGCAAGCAGCACGGAAACCTTGTCGAATTGCATCCGGTTCTGCACCGGACCGATGGTCACGCCCTGCTCGGCGCCATCGCCGACAACGGCGTCGCGCGCCAACGCTGCGATCTCTTCGAGAAACGCGTCATAGATCGATTCATGCACATAGGCCCGCTTGACGGCGACACAGATCTGGCCCGCGTTGGTCATCGCCCCCTGATAGACCTTTTGCGCTGCCAGTTTAGCGGGCATGTCATCGAGCACGATTGCCGCGTCGTTGCCGCCAAGCTCAAGCGTCACGCGCTTTACCGTCCCTGCGGCCGACGCCATGACCTTCTTGCCGGTGGCCGTCGAGCCGGTGAATCCAACCTTGGCAATGTCCGGATGGCTGGAAAGGAGCGGCCCCAACTCGTTCTGGTCGCAGATGATGTTCGCCACGCCGGCGGGCAGCACATCGGCCAGGATCTCACCCAACCGCAGTGTGGTGAGCGGGGTGGTCGGCGCAGGCTTGGCCACCATCGTGTTGCCTGTGACAAGGCACGGCCCCAGCTTGTTGGCCAACAGGATCAGCGGAAAGTTCCATGGCGTGATGGCAGCGCAAACGCCCAAGGGCGTGCGGTGTTCAAACACCTGATGGCCCGCTTCGTCGGTCAGCACTTTGTCGGTAACGCGCATCTGGGCGAAGCCCTTGAGCGTGAACACCGTGCCCATGATCTCGTTATGCGCCTGATCCAGCGGCTTGCCCTGTTCGCTGGTCAGCAAGCGGGCAAATTCATCGGCACGGGCCAGCAAACGATCCGCAATGGTGTCAACCAGCGCGGCCCGCTCGTCCTGCGTCCGCGCGGACCATGCTGGAAAGGCGGCCTTGGCGGCGGCAACTGCGGCCTCAAGCTGGGCGACGTCAGCCTTGGGGCAGCGCGCGATGACTTGCTCATTGGCCGGATTGATCACGTCGAAATGATCGGCACCGGCCACCAGTCGGCCGTCGATCAGCAGGTTGAAGGATGCGGTCATGGCAGGTGTCCTTGGTGGAGAGTCAGGTAGGTTCAGGGCAAGCGCAACACGGGCTTGATCACCCGCCCGCCCTCGCCCGCCTCGATTGCGGCGGTGATGTCGGCAAACTCGAAAAAGCGCACCAGCCGGTCGAACGGAAATTTGCCAGCCCGGTAATGCGCGATCAGTTCGGGGATGAAGGTTGCGGGATCGGCGCTGCCTTCGACCACACCGCGCACCACGCGCCCGCCACTCATAAGCAGTGTCGCATCGGCCGCGATGTCCGCGCCGGGCGCATAGGCTCCGACCAGCGCCAGTTCGCCACGATTGGCCAGCGCCGGTATCGCCGCATTGCAGACCGAGGCGATGCCGGTGGTGTCGACGATGTAGTCAAACCCCGCCGGACGCCCTGCCGCCGCCGCATGCGCGGTCATGCCAGCACGATCGGCGAGAAAGGCATGGGTGGCGCCCAGCTCGCGGGCCAGATCCACCCGCGCCGGATTGATATCCAGCGCCACGATCACGCTGGCCCCGGCAATCTGCGCCGCCATGACCGCCGACAAGCCGACCGCGCCCGCGCCGATCACCGCGACGCTTGAACCGGCGCGCACCTTCAGCGCGTTGAGCACCGCGCCCGCGCCCGTCTGGATGCCGCAGCCCAATGGCCCCAGCAGTTCCAGGGGCAAGTCCTTGTCCACCTTCACCGCATTGCGCCGGTTGACCACTACATGGCTGGCGAACGAGGATTGGCCAAAGACATGGCTGTGGACCGCCTGCCCCGCCGCATCGGTCAGCGCGGTCGAGCCATCCCCGCGCCCACCGAAGAAGTTGAGCGGCACCCACGCCTCGCAATAGGCAGGCGCGTGATCGTGGCAGGCACCGCAGCCCCCGCAAGAGGCGAAGGACAGCACCACGTGATCGCCGACAGCGAGATCGCGAACTTCGCTGCCCACCGCTTCGACCACGCCAGAGCCCTCGTGCCCCAGCACCACCGGCATCGGCACGGGCAGCAGGGCATCGCGCATGACCATATCGGTGTGGCACACTCCCACACCGACGATGCGCACCAGCACTTCATCCCCGCGCGGATCTTCCAGAGAAAGACGTTCGAGAGCGGGGGCCGATTTGGGCGTGCGTTGCACGGCTGCGAGAATGTCTGTCGGCATGTTCGGGCTTCCTGCCAAAAAATGAGATTGTGGCATCCGGCGCGCCCGATCAGCAGGCGCGCCGGCAGGACAGAATGTCAGAACTTCACGCCAAGGCGCGCGTACCAGACGCTTGGGCGATTGTAGGTGCCGACTTTGGCGCCAAACCCGTCGTTCTGGTTGCCCGTCACCAGAAAGCGCTTGTTGAAGATGTTATCGACACCCAGCGTCAGCGTCCAATGATCGACAGGCGGCGTATAGGTAATGTTGGCGTTCACCAGATTGACCCAGCCCTGGATGAAATCGTTCTGGTAGTCCTTGGCCATGGCGCTTTTGAAGTTGAGATCGCCATGCAGCGCCACGCTATCGCCCCGGCCCAGATCCGCTGTGTAGGTCGCGCCAAAGCTGCCCGACCACTTGGGCGTGTTCGGCAGTTTGAAGCCATAGGCAAAACCAGCCGCGGTCGCGACACTGCCCAGCGAGATGTATTTGGCGTCCATGTAGCTGACCGAACCGGTCACGCGCAGCGCCGGAATCGGGCGGGCTTCTCCGTCCACCTCGATCCCCTTGATCCGCGATTGCCCGGCGTTGATGAACCATGGCACGAACGCCGTCTGGGCGCTGGTCACGGTCAGTTGCATGTCCTTGTAGTCGGTCCAGAAGCCAGTGACGTTCAGGCGCAGGCGACGATCGAACAAGTCGCTCTTGACACCGACCTCATACGTATTGGCGTGTTCCGGGCGGAAGCTGGGTGGCTGGGTGGGATCCGGGTTCAGCGCCGTGGTGGCGGCCAGCGGCACCGCCAGACGCGTGGTCCAGCCTCCGCTCTTGTAGCCTTGCGCGAACGAGGCATAGGCCATCACATCGCGGTTCACGTGGTATTCCAGTCCGGCGTGGATCGAGGTGTTGGTCGCCGCCTGACGGAATTGCCCCAGTGGGAACACGCGCGACAGATTGGTTGGATCGGGGAACGCTGCGGGCGGGATGCCCAGCGTCAGCCCGATCTGGTTCAACTCGCTCTGGCCGCCGCTGAACAGCTTGTGTTCCTGCGTATAGCGAAGGCCGAAAGTGGCCCCCAGCGCCTCGGTGATCTTGAGGTTGTTGTGCGTGAACAGCGCCCAGGCCTTGTTGGTGAATGCGTTCGGCCCATCGACCTGCACCAGCCCTTCGCCAAAGACCACTTTGTCGTGCAGGTCGCCGCCCTCGTTGAAGTAATAAGCGCCCACCACCGACTTGAGCCGGTCGGCAAAGGCATGCACGTTAAGCTGCAATTCCTGACTGAACTGATGCTGGTTCATCGAAAACGTGGTCTCGCCCATGTCGAGCGGCGAGCCGTCGATGTCGGTACCGAACGACGAGGTCAAACGGCGCCATGCGGTGATCGACTTGACCGCAACATCGGGCGACAACTTGTAGTCGATCGTGCCCGATGTACCCCATGCCGTGACGTACGAATAGTTGGCGCCGTTGGCATACGTCGTATCGATATTGTTGGTGATGAAGCCATTGCTGAAGGGCAGGTACTTGCCGGTGGCTTGCAGGTTGGTGTTCACCTTGCCCTTGATCTGGCAGATGCCCGGAAGGGCCGACACGCCCGCCACGCACAAGTTATAGAACGTGGCGAACGTGTTGCCGCCGGGCTGTCCCAGCGCCTGATTGGTGGCTATCAGCGTTTCGGCGGCGGCCTCTTCATTGGCGTGGGTGTAGTCGCCGGCGATGACAACCGTGAGATCGCGCGCAGGCGTCCATTTCAGCTTGCCACGGATGCTCCGGCTGTTTTCGCCGCCCTGCGTGCTGCTGCCACCCACCGGGGCTGAGGTCAGGAAGTTGCCTTCGTTCGACAGGATCGTGCTCCCGGCGACAGGCCCTGTTGCGGTGCCGGTCAGCGGGTTCACCTCCTTGCCGGTGACGGTGTAGGGGATGCGGTGCTGATAGCCATCCTGATGGCTGGAGCCAAAGCTGAACGATGCCGCCAGCGTATCGGTGATGGGCAGGTTGACCATGCCCTTCACGTCCAGCCGATTGTAGCTGCCGGTCGTCACATTACCCTTGAACGCAAAATCGTGGGTCGGATCAGCCGTCACCACGCTGACCGCGCCGCCGATGGTGTTGCGTCCGAACAGCGTGCCTTGCGGACCTTTGAGGATTTCGACGCGGGACACATCGACCAGATCAAGCGCAGCACCCACCGTCCGCGCGAAATAGACGCCATCGACATAAAGCCCGACACCCGGTTCCATGTTGAAGCCAAAGTCGTTCTGACCGATGCCGCGGATATAGGCACTCATGATGGTGGATGAGCCCGCGAAGGGCGATGCGCGGTCGATCTGCACGCTGGGCGTGAAGGCGGACATCTGCGTGATGTTGGTGATGCCGCGCTGCTGCAACTGCGCCTCGCCCATGGCAGTGATGGCAATGGGCACGCTTTGTACGTTTTCGGCGCGCTTCTGTGCGGTCACGACGATTTCACCGACGCCGACATCGCCGGCTTGTGTCGGCACATCCTGAGCGGCCGCAGCTTGCCCAAGGCTGGCCAGCGCGACTGCGGCCACGCTCGCGCTCAAGCGGTAAACCTTCATACGACATCACTCCCTGAACAATTATTGCTTCGTTCCATTTCTAGAACCAGCTTCGGGCGTGGGCTTTGACGATCGCGTAAAAACGCATGACAAATGCGAAAGCGTGCTCTCGCACGTCGATCGATGTGCATCGGGCTTGCGCATTTTGTTATATTGCATAATATTGTTTGGGCAGAGGACTCCGCGACAAAGACGGACTTTTGCGAGGGAGGATCGCATGTTCCAACAGTTCTCGACGCGGGGATTGCAACCGTCCGAACGCGTTGACGCCTGGAACAACGTCATCGGCCAAACCTATAGCGGCCTGTCGGCCAGTCCGCTCCGCCCCGGATTTGCCGCCCGGATCGCGCGCTGGGAATTGGGCGACACGATCCTGACGCGGCCTGCCTCGACCGCCGTTTCGGTGGAGCGGCATCACGCTTCGCTGCAACACCCGGTCAGCCGCAAGGTGTTGCTGCATTGCCTCCATCAAGGTTCGGGCCGGCTGCGCCACCGTCGGCGCGAAGTCGATCTGCGTCAGGGCGACCTGATGGTCTGTGCGGCTGAGGAAAACTACCGCTTCGACATGCACGGCGACCACGAATTGCTGATTGCCGAGTTTGATCTCGCCGCCTTTGGCGAAACGCCGGTCGCGTGGATCGACGATGTCATCGCCCGTGCCATCCCGCGCGAAACCGCGGGCGCACGCCTGCTGAACGACTTCATGCTTTCGCTCTGGCGTGAGGGCGAGATGCTGGACGATGAAGCGCCGCGCGCCGAATTCGGCCGGGTTTTCGCAGACATGGCGCTCGCCTGTCTGCGTCCGTCTTTTGGCGTTCGCTTGAGCGAGCAGGCACCCTTATGGCAACGCGCAAAGGCCATCATCGCGTCACGCCTTGCCGACAGCAGCCTTACCCCTGCCGCGCTCGCACAGGAACTTGGAGTCGGCTTGCGCAGCCTTCAGGCAGCAGCAGCAGCCGCCAATACCACACCCGGCAGCTTCATCACCCAAAAGCGCCTCATGCTGGCGCAACAACTGCTTGTGGCTGAACGCTATCGCTCAGTCACCGAAATCGCCTTTGACTGCGGATTTGAAGACAGCAGCTACTTTTCCAAGCGATTCCGCCAGAAATTCGGCGTCAGCCCGAATCAATTCAGGACAACAAACTGAACAAGATCTTGGCGGCAGAGATATTTTGAAGCCTTCTGCCGTCAGTACCCGCGGCCAATCCAACCCGATTGGTGACAGGATCACCTAGGTCGTAAACTCATAAATCGCGCCATCGAGGTTTGAAGCAAAACGGCTCAGTGCAAGGAGGGAAGGCGCAGGGATATGTCGATATCTCAAGCCTTTCCGACGCCGCAATGGGCCGTTTTGGTCAAACGAAGTTCACCGCAAGGTAAATCCCGAAGGGACACCCGAACGGCTTCGATCTCGAACGGAAGCAACCTTGGAAAGGCAACCAGCCTTCCCGGCGGTCGCTTCCGTCCGATATCTTCGCCGTTCGGGTGCCTCGATGGCGCGATTTATGAGTTTACGACCTAAACGAACCAGCAAGAGCTAGGCGGCGTGGAGGCTAACCGCTGACGCTTGGGCAACGTGGACATCTTCCACGAGGCCGTGAGGAAAATCTCCGCGCCGCCTAGACCTTATAACCAGATTCAATCCTCTTGAATGACAATTGACGAACCAGATCACACTCCATGAAAATTGACCATTTCTGTTAAAACGATGAAATATCCATCACTCAATCTCGTACACATTTGAGATCAAACAAGGCCTTTTTCGCCGAAATTTATTCTCAGAACTCGGCAAGGACGGCTCCCGATAAAGATCGGTCAGCTCAAAACTTGTTCGTCCAAGACATTTTCGATAAAAATGTTTTGAAAAGCCGTGAAACGTCGATAGTCTGCGCAACAATCAGAAACATACTGGGTCCACCCCATTGCCGCTCGAACCGACGTCCACCCGACCAATGCGTGGTCGGGTGGACGCTGGGCACGTTTGGCGGCGGGGACCGCTGTTACCACGCTTCTTCGACCTGAATGCCACGTGTTTCGCATAGTGCGCCCGGGGGATTTATCATGGGTTCGGTCCGTCTTGATCGTCGTTTGCGTCTTGCGTTGCTGGCCACCAGCGTGCTGGGCGGGGTTGTGGGTGCCACTGGTGCGCAGGCGCAGGCGCTGCCCACGGGGGGCAGTGTCAGCGCGGGCAGCGCCAGCATTTCGGCGCCCTCTGCGGGCACGCTGACCGTCACCCAGACCAGCGGCACCGATGTCGGCGGGCTGATCGGCTATGCGGAATCCATCACGACGAACCGGATCGCGGACAGTTTTGCGACTGGTTCGGTGACAGTTCTGGGAGGCGGGTACAATGTCGGCGGGTTTACCGGGCAGAGTCATGCCGTCCTCGATCACGTTTCAGCCACGGGCAATGTCACCGTCGGCAATTCTTCAAGCTGGGTTGGCGGGCTGGTCGGATATGCCAGCGGCAACTTCGCCGCTTCACGTGCAAGCGCAAGCGGTGCGGTTACTGCAGGGAATGGCGTCAGTGACATCGGCGGGCTGATCGGCCACTTTGAAGGCAAAGCGGTCGCGGGCATCTTCATCACCAGCAGCAGCGCTTCGGGAGCGGTCAAGGTCGGCGACAACGCCCAAAACATCGGCGGGTTAATCGGTGGCGTTCGCGGCGCGACGATTGCGTCGCTTGGCGCAAATGGCACCGTGACGACGGGTGTCAGTGCCAAGAATGTCGGCGGGCTGATCGGCTCCATCGGTGCACCGCTCTACTTTCCCGCGCCGACCACGTTTGCCGCGTCAGTGACCGGCAGCAACGCCAGCGGCGCTGTCACCGTGGGCGATGGATCGAGCTATGTCGGCGGATTGCTGGGCTGGTACGACGCGTCGGCCAGCGCTACCGTTACCGGAGAGCTGACCAACAGCAGTGCCTCGGGCGCCATTAGCGCAGGCAGTTCGGCCAACTATATCGGCGGTCTGGTGGCCTGGACAAATGCCAAGACCGTTGCTGGCGTTTCAGCCAAGGGCAATGTGACCGTCACCAACGGGGCGAATTACGTCGGCGGCCTGATCGGCAAATACGACGGAACCGGCACGATCACGTCCAGCCTCGCGATCGGTGCGATCAATGCAGGCGCGTCCAGCTACGCTGTCGGCGGACTGTCGGGATCGGTGATCGGTGCCGCACTGAGCGCGGACACCGCAACCGGTCTGGTGATGACGGGCGATGCCAGCACCTCGATCGGCGGACTGATCGGCGAATTGCGTGGCGGGTTAATCACGGGCAGTTCCGCCAGCGGCGCGGTGACTACGGGCAAGACCAGCAACAACGTCGGCGGGTTGGTAGGCATCGGCATATCGTCGAGCATCGCCACCAGCAACGCGCGGGGCGCGGTAACGACCGGGTTCGAATCCTATTATGTCGGCGGGCTGGCTGGTGGGTTGGGCATCGGCGACATCACCTCGTCCTATGCGTTGGGTGCGGTCACCGGCAGCCACGAGGTCGGCGGACTGGTCGGTAGCGGCGACGGCGGCACGATCACCAACAGCTTTGCCAAGGGCGTCGTTACCCAGATCGGCACTCTCGATGTCCAACCTTATGCCAACATCGGCGGGCTGATCGGCATGAGCAGCATGACCCTGCTGAACGACTATGCCCGCGGTGATGTGCGAGCAAACAGCAAAGTGGCTTCCATCGGCGGGTTGATCGGCCGACAGGACGGCTCTGCGGCCGTGACCGGGTCATGGGCGTCGGGCAACGTTTCCTTCTTTAACGGCACGGACGTCGGCGGGCTGATCGGCCATTTCGAAGGCACCGGCACGGTGAAGTCCAGCTTTGCCAGCGGAGCGGTCACTGGCAGCAGCAGCGGAACCGGCGTCGGCGGGCTGATCGGCCTGTTCAAGGGCGCAGGCACCGTCACAAAGAGTTACGCCATCGGCGCGGTCACCGTTGCAGGGGTCGGGAATCAGGCGGGCCAGGGGCGAGGCGATGGGCTTGGCGGGCTGATCGGCCACGTCGACGGCGGCACCGTGACCTCGAGCAGCGCCAGCGGCAACGTGTCGGTGGACGCGGGTTCGAACAACGGTGGCCTGATCGGTGCGATCGAGAATGGTTCGATCAGCGCCAGCGGCGCGACCGGAAAAGTGGCGATAAGCAACGGTGGATCGCGCTACGATAATGTCGGTGAAAATACCGGTGGGCTGGTAGGACTGGCCTCGAATTCATCGATTTACAACAGTTCCGCGCGCGGCGACGTGCTTACCGTCAGCACCCGATTTGTCGGCGGGCTGGTAGGGAAGATCACCAAAGGCGACATCGTCGGATCGAACGCGATCGGCGCGGTTTCCGGCCTTTGGGCCGTCGGCGGACTGGTCGGTGGCGGCAGTGGTGGGACGATTTCCGACAGCTTTGCCAAAGGCGGCGTTCAGGGCATCAAGTCGAGCCTTACGGCCACGTCCGGTTACATCGGCGGATTCATCGGCAACTCGGCGATGACGCTGAAAAACGATTTTGCCACCGGCGCAGTGCAGACTTGGGGAACGACGCCTGAAGTCTTCGCGGTTGGCGGGCTGGCTGGCTATGCCACTGGGGAAATCAGCCAATCCTACGCCACCGGCAGCGTGACAACCGTTGCGGGCGGCGCGTATGGGATTGGCGGTCTGATCGGTCAAACCGAAAACGCAACGGTGACCAATTCCTACGCTCTGGGCACGGTGACCGGCCTTAAGAGTGTAGGCGGATTGATCGGCTCGCAGATCGGCGGATCGCTGGCGGTCACCCGGTCTTTTGCCAAAGGTCAGGTCAGCGGCAGCGTCAATGTCGGCGGCCTGATCGGCGGGATCGGCACCGACGCAGCGATCGTCAGTTCGTTTGCCACCGGCGGCGTCGTGTCGACATACGGCGACGGTTCGTATTTTGGCGGGCTGGTCGGGTTTGCCGATTCAAAGGTGTCGGCCGGTTCCGGGGCCAAGACTCCGTCGATCACCTATTCCTTTGCCACGGGCACGGTGACGGCCAGCGGGAGCGCCCAGTTCGTCGGCGGACTGGTCGGCGGCATCAACGGTGTAATCGGCGCATCGTATGCCACCGGTACGGTCTCCACAGGCGCCAAGTCGGCGTTCGTCGGCGGGCTGGCCGGCCGATTGACCGGCGGGGCAAGCCGGGCTTATGCTACCGGTCCGACCAGCACGGGAGACAGCAGCAACGCCGTCGGAGGGCTGATCGGCGGCATTGTCAGCACGACCACATATAGCGCAAAGTTAATCGAAACTTACGCGATCGGGCAAGTCAGCACTGGAACGGGCAGCACCAATGTCGGCGGCCTGGTCGGGTCGGCGGACGCAGCGACGGTCATCGAAAAGTCGATATGGAACACCCAGACCTCGGGCCGGGCGAACATGTGCGGCACGTCAGGACTCCTCGCCTGCACCAACGCTTCGGGCAAGACCACAGCGCAGATGACCGACTACACGCAGGCAAGCACGACGTATGCCGGGTGGGACTTCACCTCGGTCTGGTCGCCACCCTCGCAGACGGGGCAGAACGGGCAGAGCGGCACCTACTATCCCCAGCTCTATGCCCTGACCCCGGTGGTCGTGGCCAATCCGAGCAGTGCCACACGCAGCGTTGGCGCGGCCAATCCCGCGTTCGGCGGAACGATCCTGGCGGGGGGGCCTGCGGTCTACCTGTTCGATGCGGCGGGCGACACCTTGCCGGTGGCCAATCTGTTCAGCACCACGGCGGACGGCACGACGGGCGCGGGCACTTACGCCATCGGCCCCAATGGCTCCGCCAAATCGACTCTGGGCATCAGCTATCGCGTGATCGTGACTGTCCCTGCAACGCTGACGATTACCCCGGCGGGAGGGAATGCCGCTGCGCCCAAGGTGCCATAGGCACCGCGCTCGCCTTGGCGAAGGCGGCTATGATCAGCCTCAAATCCACAGCGGCGTGCCGTCGGGCACGAACTGGAAATCGGCGGCGGTCAGCGCGGACAGCTTGACGTTGTCGAGCTCGATATGAAAGTTCGGGCCAAGGTCGATCAGCACGTTGGCGCCGCTTTGCACCGCTGCCGCCTTCACTTCGGCAAATGTGTCGAAAGCGGGCGTTGCGCGCAGGCGGATGACGTCGTCGGTGCCCCCGGCGGTGAAGTCGGTGATGACCCAGCTCAGCGTGCCGTCATAATCGGTCACTCCGGCATAGGCGAGATTGGCCGAAATGGTCGGATCAAGCACGAACGTGTCGTTGCCTGAGCCACCGGTCAACCGGTCGAACGCGCCATCTGACACCAGCACGTCGTTCCCGGCTCCACCGTCGAGCCGGTCACCATCGACATAGAAATCGGCAATGTTGATGCCGTGATCGATCAGCGTGTCGTTGCCCGCAAGACCTGAAAGCACGTCCTCGCCGCTGCTGCCGTCGATGCGGTTGTCCAGCGCGTTGCCGACCAGCACGTCGCGGCCGATGCTGCCGGTGATGTTCTCGAAGTTGGCGGGCGCGCCAATGGCCGACAGATCGACCGCGCTGCCGTAATAAGTCGCGATCGCGATATCGACCGATGCGCCGGTGGCCGTGGTTATCGTGGCGGTATCAGGCGCAATCTCGAAATATTCGGTGATCAGCGTGTCGATACCCGCGCCACCGTCGAGCGTGTCCGAGCCATCACCGAAATAAACCGTGTCATTGCCGCCCCCGGCCTTGACGATGTCCGCGCCATCGCCGCCGTTGAACACCTCGGCGCGATCGCTGCCGATCAGCGTATCGTCCAATGCCGTGCCGATGACGCCCTCGATCGAGACGTAGATATCGGTGGCAGCGGCGGCGGTGTTGACTCCGGTGGCGAAGTTGACGGTGACCGGCGCCAGCGCGCGCGCATAGGACACCATGTCGATCCCCGCCCCGCCGTCGAGCACGTTGAGCGCGGTGTTGCCGATGAGGATATCGTCGAAAGCACTGCCTTTGATGTTTTCGACATTCTTGATGACGTCGCCCGCTGCATCGCCGGTATTGTCTACGGTCGCCCGCAACGAGATCGTCAGCCCCGCAGCGCTGTCGGCATAGCTGACCGTGTCAATGCCCGCGCCGCCGTCGATCGTGTCGGCCCCCGCGCCGCCGCTGATCGTGTCATTGCCGTCACCGCCCGAGATCGTGTCGCGCCCGGCACCACCGGCCAGATCGTCGGCCCCCGCGCTGCCGGTGATGATATCATTGAACGCAGATCCAATCACGCCTTCGATGCCGGTGAACGTATCGCCCAGCGCATCGCCCGCGCTGCCGCTGCCAGTGGCCAGATTGACAGTGACCGCCGCCTTTGCGGTCGAATAGTCGACCCGGTCGAACCCTGCGCCGCCGTTGATGATGTCCTTGCCCGCTCCCGGTCGCAGGATGTCGTCGCCGCCATTGCCGGTCAGCGTGTCGTTGCCGTCGTTGCCGACAAGGATGTTGGCCAGCTCGTTACCGGTCAGCACATCATCGAATGCACCGCCTTCGGCGCGGACGATCGCGGTGATCGTGTCACCGGTGGCATCGCCGCCAGTCACCGTCTGCAAGTCAAGCCGAACGATGACCGCCGCCGCCGAACCGACATAGCTGACGCCATCGTCGCCGCCGCCGCCGATCAGCTTGTCCGCGCCCGCGCCGCCGGTCAGCCAGTCGTTGCCGAGCCCGCCGTTGAGCGTGTCATCCCCTGCGTCGCCCAGCAGCACGTCATCGCCGCCAAGGCCGTTGAGCGTATCGTTGCCGCCTTCGCCTGCAAGACGGTTGCCCATTCCATCGCCCGAAATCGTATCGGCAAAGGCAGTTCCGGTGACGTTTTCAATCGAGACATACGTGTCGCCGGTAGCATCGCTGCCCGCACCATTGGCAGCGGCATTGCCCAGATTGACCGAAACAGCCGTGCTTGCGCCTGCATAGCTGGCGGTATCGCTGCCGCTGCCGCCATCCAACGCGTCGGCCCCGACACCACCGATCAGCACGTCGTCGCCCAGCCCGCCCAGCAGGTGGTCGGCTCCGCCCAGCCCTTCGAGTTGATCGTTGCCGATCCCGCCGGTGATCGTGTTGGCCAATTCGTTGCCGACGCCGTTGAAGCCCGCCGCCGTATCGCTTGCCCGTGCGAGGTTCTCGAAGTTGGCCAGCAGCACATAGCGCGCAAGGCCCGACACGAAGACGGTGTCGGTGCCTGCTCCGGCCGCCTCGATCACGACGTCGCTGGCAAGGTCGACGACATAAGTATCGTCGCCAAGGCCACCGTCCATGCGATCGTTGCTGCCGCCGCCGTCGAGCCAGTCGTTGCCCGCGCCACCGGTGAGTTGGTCGCTATCGAACCCGCCGATCAGCACATCGTCGCCAAGCCCGCCGTCAAGCTGGTCAAGCCCCGCACCCCCGGTCAGCGTGTCATTGCCATCGCCGCCTGCCAGGATGTCGTTGCCATCGCCCCCGTTGAGCGCATCGTTGCCGCCATCGCCCTTGAGCGTATCGTTGCCGCCATCGCCGAACAGCGTGTCGTTGCCGTCGCCCCCGCTCAGGCCATCGCCATCGTCGCCGCCGTACAGCAGATCGGCACCTGCGCCGCCGTCAAGCGTGTCGACCCCGGCAAACCCGCGCAACGTGTCATCCCCGCCCAGCCCGGTCAGGACGTTGGCCGCCGCATTGCCGCTGATCAGGTTGCCCAGATCGTTGCCGGTGCCGTTGAGCGCCGCCGTGCCGATCAGGTCCAGATCCTCGACAAACGCACTCAGCGTGTAACTTGCGGCCGCATGGACCAGATCGCGGCCGCCGCCGGTCAGTTCGACGATCTTGTCGGCGGTGTTGTCGATGGCATAGACATCGTCGCCGGTGCCCCCGGTCATCGTGTCGACGCCCGCGCCGCCGTCGAGCCAGTCGCTGCCCGCGTTGCCGGTCAACTGATCGGCCCCGCTGCCGCCCAGCAGGATGTCGTCAAGCGCACCGCCGACCAGCGTCTTGGCGGTGGTGGCAAGGCGCGCGCTCTGGACATGCCAGGTCCTGGTCAAGGTCAAGTCACTGAATTCACCGGTGACCGACACGTCGAGGGTCTGCACAGCCTCCCCCGCCGTCAACGCGACCGAGGCGACGATCGTGCCGCTGTCGACCAGCGACGGGGCGGATTCGACAAAGCTGCCGTTGGGAAAAGTCAGCGTGGAATAGGAATCGAGCAGGTGCTCGGGCGAGGCATAGTCTGTGTAGCCGTCGATATAGCTCTGGGTGATCGTCAACTTCTTCAGCACGGAGTCGACGGAAAGAGACATCCCATTGAAATACGAAGAATAATAGGAAACCGTCATTACAACACACCCCGGCCTTGCGGCTTTTGCGACCCGATCATCGGCTTGGAACCGATTTGCAACCACCCACCGCCGCCCACGCGAGCGCCGACTTCAGCATAATGTCCCGGCGATGAGATTCAGGCTTGTCGCCGCAATTTGTGACAAGCGTCTTGCACAGGCGGTTCAAAACGACCCTGCCGATTGAGGCGGCTGAGTCTGGGCGTACTGCGGCAAGACGGGTGGCAGGCATACGGCGCTGGCGAACTGGGACCGGCGATCGATGTATGGTTCGATCGTGATGAAACGACTGCGCCTGCATAAAAGGGCTGGCCTTGACCAATACATGGCCTATCCAAGTAAAGGGCAATGAGGCGGGGTCAATCGTGTCGATCGATGATCTGAACAATCAAACATATCTTTCAAAAATATACTTCAACGAATCCAGCCTGAAGTCATTCGCGCTGCAAGAGTTCGTTCGGTCTGTGCGCAGCGGACGGCTGACCGCATTCATCGGATCGCTCGTCACCGAAGAGCTTGGCTATCCCAAATGGAAAGAACTGCTCCGCGATATCGGCATTGCGGCGGGCGCATTGCCCGCTCCCAAGGAAGTGATCAAACAATTCGAAGAGGAGTTGTGGAAATGGCTCAGCGCCGAAATGGCGGCGAACTCGGCCTTTGATGCGCGCATTGCCGCCAGCGTGATCGGCCACTGGTTCGACCACCGCACCGGACGGCGCAGCAGCCGCGTCGATCTGAACAAGATGATTGCCGCAGGACTGGCCGACTACAAGACCAAGCAACGCAAGCCGGGCGGCGATGCCATTCTCAGGGCGCTGATCGAGGACTTGCAGATAAAGCGATTCATCACGACCAATTACGACGTCGAGATCGAGGCCTCGCTCGCCCGCTTGCTACCGCAGGAGGTCCATCAGCATTTCGGCACATTGCCCGAAGTCAGGGGCGATTCTGGCACCGAACGCAGCGCCGACGAACAAGCCGCACTTGGCCGCCGCGCACCCGAAGGTGAACGGATCAAACTGGCAAACGGACTGGTCATTGCAAGCGATGCCTTTCAACGCGAGCGGCTTGACCGGCTCATCGAGTTTTCGCTCGGATCGACGCAGACCGATCTGCATGTGCTGCACTTGCATGGCAGGATCGACAAACCCGAAACGATGGTCATCAGTTATCGCGACTATGACCGCATCTACCGCCGCGCAGGAGCGACGCGCGCGCCGTTCGAACAGACGCTGGCCATGCTCCATTCCAGCAATCCGGTGCTGTTCGTAGGGCTTGGCATGAAAGAGCCCGAACTGAACGAGGCACTGGAATACCTGATCGGCAATCAGCCTTTCAAGGGCGTGGGCCGCCGCTTTCTGCTGTGGTCCCCGCCTCAGGCGCGCAAAACCGTCCCAGCCGACAAGGTCCGCGCCGCGTTCCGTCTGGAAAAGCTCCACAAGCTGGGCGTGCTGACGATCTTCAACGACGAGATCGCTGAAGCGGCAAGCCTTGCCGGGGCACAAGTCGCCGACGATGCAGGTCCGTCCGACATAGCGGGTGGGCTGGCGAACGCGATCACCAACCTCGGCCGCCATTTCACCGCGACCAAGCAGGCGCGATCGCGCAAGCCGAACGCCATCGCCTGGCGTGACGTCGACTTCAGGCGCAACCTGACGCGCGACACGCTGATCTACACCTGGCAATTCCAACGCAAGGTCGAGGCCAGCACATTTACTACCACGCCGCGTCCGTCGGTTACGCGCGACGATCTCGCAAAGCACTGCCTGACCGTGCTGACCACACGACCCGGCACCGGCAAAGGCCGCGCAGCGACCGATCTGACACTGAACTGGGCGTATGAATGGTCAGGCCAAGGGCCTGTCCTCAACCCCGACGGCCCAGTGCTGCTGGTCAACATGAGCCTCCGGCTCGATACCGATTCGGCCCTGGAACTGATCTATCTGTTTCTGGGCCGCATTTCGGCAAAGCCAGACTATCGCAACCGCTGCCGCAGTCGCGAGCGCGAGTTCCTCGCCAACGATGGAGCGCTGTTTTATTGCGCCGAACCCGCCTCCGACCAGACATCACGCATCGCTCCGCTGATCGTATTCAAGGGGCTAGAGCGCTTGTTCAACAAGGGCGGTGTTCCGCTCAGCGCCGAAATGGACCGCTTCTTTCGCGCCTATCTCGTTGCGGCAATCAAGGGACCACCTGCTGCCAGTACGGTCGCAACCGACGCGGAAGTCACCGACCCGCTCGCAATCTGTCCGCTAGTGGTGTTCGGAACCCGCCGCATTCGCACCTATTTCCGCCGCCTTGAAACGCAGGTCCGGGCCCAGCTTGGCGTGCCGGAACAGGCGCGGACAATCACCGCAGCCCTCGCTCGTTCACGGCCCGGACCGACCCCATCCGAGCGGGCGGACCGGATCATCAAGGTCGATCGCGACGATCGTGAACCCCAAGGCTACCTTGGCACCTTGCGCAAGTCCTTCCAGCTCGACGGTTCCAGTCCGCCGCTACTTCTGGCCAACGACCGGGCCTTTGCGCGCGAGACATATCGCGGCGTTTTTGCATCGCAGCGCTTTCAGCGGGCTTTCGACCCGAACACGGACCACGGCAAAGTCGCCTTTGCGGTGCTGACAGTGATGGCCTTCATCGGCCAACCGGTCGAACCGCACGTGCTGTTCCACGCGCCGCGCGTGGAACGCTTGCTGAAAGCTTTGCCGGTCGACGAGCGCCGGCGCATGCTCGACGCCGTGATCGAACGTCTTGCCAGCGATGAATTCCGGCTGATCTTCAAGATCGGCAACCCGGTCGGCGATCGTTTCGAGCTAAAGCCCACCAATGGCTTCGCAATGGACCGTTATGCGCTGCACATGTCCTTGCAGGCCGAATTTCGCGAACGGTATGGCGTGCCACTGTCCGAAGCCGTGCTGTCGACCTCGTTCAACATGGCGCTTTACGTAGCGCAACCCGCCGACGGAGCCGTTGCCGAACCGGAAATTCACGACGAACTGGGCCGACTGATCGACTGGCTCATCGGCGCCTATCGCGATGCGGACACCTACGATCCGAACCATGCCCTGCTGCCGGGCGAGGAATCAGGTCCGCGCCGGCGCGCGCGGCCCCACATCGCGGCATGTCTGCGTGGTGCGCTGGCGATCGTTCGCGGGTTCTATTCGACTTCGGCGCTGCTCTCGCTCGATCTGGGCAACCGACTGATCGACGAACAACGCGACGGAGCACTGACCGAACATGCCAGTCGGCTCGAACGGCTGATTACGGCGGTCGAAGATCAGGGGAAGGCGCGCGAGGAGCTGGCAACCCTACTGTCGACGCGCGGCAACAGTCCCGGCGCTGTGCGCGCCGAACTCGGGCCGGGCGCGATCTATCGCGATGAACTGGTCTGGCTCTACAACGAATTGGGGGTGGTCAAGCTGGCGCAGGGCGACATGTACGAGGCGCGCGTCAATCTGAACGAGGCCGACCGGATCAACGCGCGCGAAGTCGAGTTCGCCTGCCGCAGCCACAACTGGCGGCGGATCTGGCTCAACCTGATCCTTGTCGATATCGAACGCGGCAAGCTGTCCGCCGCCGAAGACCGCGTCGCCCGCATCGAAAACAGTTTCGATGACAAGAACATGGTCGAAAGGATCCGCAAGGTCTTGAGCAACGTCACCCCCGGGGTGGTACCGAAGCTGCCGTTGTCGATCTCGCACGAGGATTGTCTGTCGGCGGCATTGACCACCGGCTTTCGCGCGCTGATCATGTTCCTGCGCGGTGAGCTCAACCCGGCCGAAGGCATGTTCGCGCTGGCCATTGCGATGCTCGAATACCTCGATGAGCAGCGCGCCTGCGCCTTTTTCCGACGGCACTGGGCGGCGCTGCAATATATCACCAGTGGCTCGGCGCAGGGTTCGACCCAAGCCAAGCTGGCGATTGCCGTGGCCGAATCGGTACAGCAGATGGACATCGTCTATGGCGCCAAGATCGTCCGCGCGCTGGAACTGGCCGACAGCTCCGATGCAGGCAGTCGGCGCGAGGCGATGGTCACGCTGACCCGTGCGATCGAATTCGCCACCGAGACCGATCTGCACCGGATCGCGATCGAGGCGCGGCGCAACCTCGCCCGGCTGAAGCTCAACAACGGCGATCTGGAAAGCGCACTGGAACATGCCTCGATCGCCGCGGCGCTGGCCGGGCGTTATGGCATGACGCTCTACAAAGTCACGATCCGGATCATGCTGGGCCAGATCCTACACGCTCGTGGCACCCGCGACGCCGCCGACGCAATGATCAGCAATGCCATCGGCGAGGCCGGTCGCATCGGTTACCAACGCGCTATCGAGGCCGCCCAGTTCGCCCGCGCCCGATTGCGATAGGCGACAAAACGGCGGCCTTGCACCTTGCGTTCCGGGAGCAGCAATCAGGCAAGCGCATCGGGCGGGATGTCTGACCCGGTGTGCTTGCCTGTCGATCTCATCCTACGATCAGGGTCGGATCATGACCTTCAGCGCGGTACGGGCGTTCATGGCCTCATAGCCATCAGGCACGCCGTCCAGATCGACCGTACGGTCGAACACCAGCCCCGGCTCGATGCGCCCTTCGACGATATCGGGCAGCAGTTCATCGATATAGGCGCGAACCGGCGCTGGACCGCCACCGACGGTGACGTTGTGATAGAACATCATTTGCGCGCCCGGAACGACATCGTAGTGCGGCACACCGACGCGGCCGACCGCACCGCCTGCACGGACAATGCCCATCGATGTGTCCATCGCCTGCGCCGTGCCGACGCATTCCAGCACCGATTGGACCCCAATCCCGCCAGTCAGCGCACGAACACGCGCAACGCCTTCTTCGCCGCGCTCGCTGACGACTTCGGTCGCCCCGAAGCGCCGAGCCAGATCGAGCCTCGCCTCATGCCGGCCGAGGATGATGATCTGCTCTGCGCCCAGCCGCTTTGCCGCGATCACGCCGCACAGGCCCACCGCACCATCGCCGATCACGGCGACCGTACCGCCCCGCCGCACGCGTGACGTGACCGCAGCATGGTGGCCGGTGCCCATCACGTCAGACAACGTGAGCAACGAAGCCATCAGCGCATCGTCTTCGCCCACCGGCAGCGGATAGAGCGTTCCATCGGCAAGCGGCACGCGGAGCGCTTCGGCCTGGGCGCCGCCAGCTTCGCCGCCGTTGCCGAAGAAGCCACCATGGGTGCAGGCCGTCTGCAACCCCTCTTCGCAAAAGAGGCAATCTCCGTCAGAATAGGCAAAAGGCATGATCACCACCTGCCCCGGCTTGATCCGCTGAACGTCGCTGCCCACTGCCAGAACCACGCCGATCGCCTCATGTCCCATCTGCTGGTTCACGACATTGGGGCCGCCGTTGTAGGGCCACAGATCGCTGCCGCAGATGCAGGCACGGGTGATGCGGATCAGCGCGTCGGTGGGAGCGATGATGGCGGCATCGGGCACGTTCTCGATACGCACGTCGTGTACGCCGTGCATGACGGTAGCTCGCATGATGGTATCCTTTATTTGCTGGTTCACCGACAAAACGGTCGGCTTTGAAGACATGTTCCATCCGCACAACGGCGCGGCCGTCGAGCGCTTCGGAAAAAGCGGTACGGTTGCGGTTCATCGCCTGCTTGCACGACGGACTGGAGCGGTTCCCGAAGCCCCCGCCGCACCCAGAAGGGCCGCGCTTGCCAACAAGGCGCCCCCGGCAAGAAAGCAGGCGCCGTAGCCCAGCGCATCGAAAAGTATGCCGCCACCACCTGCGCCAAGCGTGATAGCCAGTTGGACAACAGCCACCATCAATCCGCCACCCGTTTCGGCATCGTCGGGCAAGGTCCGGGCCAACCAGGTCCACCACGCGACCGGAGCGGGCGTGCCGACGAAGCCCCACAACAACAGCAGTCCACCTGCGGCCAGCGGGTTGGTCCCTGACACGACCAGCAGGACCGCGATCGCGGCCAACGCCAGCGAAGGCGCAGTCAGCGCTGCATCAAGGCTATACCGCACCAGCCGACCGATCAGGATGTTGCCGAGGACACCCGCCAGGCCCATGCCCAACAGGACCAGCGACAGCAGCGAGACGGATAAGTGTGCCCGTTGCTCAAGAAACGGGCGGAAATAGGTGAATACTGCGAATTGCCCTGCAAACATCAAGAACACCGCAGCCATACCCTTGCGCACCGCCGGTCGTGCCAGCAGGGCAAGGGAATTGGCAGGCGGGCGCTGCCCTGCCGGTCGCATCGGCGGAAGCGTCAGCCATTGCCAGGCGAACGTCAGCGCGGCCAGTGGAACCACCAGAAAGAACGCCCAGCGCCAGCCGACAAACTGGCCGATGAAGCTGCCGAGCGGCGCGGCGATGGTCGTCGCCAGCGCGTTGCCACCGTTCAGCACGGCCAGCGCACGAGGGACGTCTTGCGCGGGAACAAGGCGCATCACCGTTGCCGCCGACATCGACCAGAAGCCGCCGATCACCACACCCACCAAGGCCCGCCCCAGCATCAGCATCGCGTAGTTTCGCGCTCCGGCGACCATGAGGCCGGACACCAGCATCAGCAATGTCAGCCCAAGCAAAAGGTGGCGGCGGTCCGCCAGCGCGCTTATCCGGGCGACTACAAGGCTGGTGATCACCGCAAACAGGCCCGAAATCGAGATTGCCTGCCCTACTTCCCCTGCGGAAAGGCGCAGGTCCGCAGCGATCGGGGTGAGCAGGCTGACAGGCATGAACTCGGACGCGATCAGCGTCGAGACGCACAGCGTCAGGGCAAGGACAGCGCTCCAGCGTGCCGGGGGTTGTTCCGCTGCGTTCATGCACACTGCAATAGCGCGGACAGGGCGGCCGCATTAGCCACCGCATGATTGACGCCTCGATGAATCAGATTCATCAATCGAACCATCACCAGCCCGACGGTCGCGCCTCACCCACGAACTCGACCAACCGGCCCAGCCAGCCCGCTCAGGCCTGCCCACATAGGCCCAGCCCACAAAGCCCTTGTGCTGCCGTGGCTGCATCAATGACCCGCGGCGATGCCCTCTTCGATGGCGTGCGTCGGCGCGTGGCGGCAGGCGCGCGCGAACCACAGTACAAACAGATAGCAGCCCAGCGGAACGACAAAGGCAAGCGAGCGCGCACCGACCGTTACACTGCTTGCGAACAGATCGATCACCGCGCCGTAGAGGATCGAGATGAACCCGCCGCCGCAAATCGCCATGCACATCAGACCGGAGGTAGCCGAGGCGGGCGCAGTCGACCGCTCGAGCGTCAGCGTGAAGATGGTCGGAAACATGATCGAGTTGAACAGACCCAGAAAAATTGCCGCAATCGCCGGCAGAAAGCCCATGGTGATCGGCGCCACGAAGCCACCCGGAAGGGTAACGGTCCCGCCAAGCGGCGTGGCCGCATTGCCATAAGTAGCAATCACGATCAGGCAGAGTGCCGACGCACCCGCTCCGACCAGCGCCAGCAGCGAGGTTGCCGGAACGTGGCGCAACAATACGCTGCCGCCGAACCGCCCGACCATGGCCAGCAGCATGAAGATCGGTGCAACGTAGCCTGCGGTCTGCGAGGGGATGTTCAGGATCTGGGGCTGTTCGAGGAAGAAGATCATCCCCGAGATGACGCAGACTTCCGCGCCGACGTAGAGGAATATCGCGAGCGCGCCGAGGTTGGCCCAGCGCGATTTCAATGCCGCCAGCGGCGATTCACCAAGCGCCGGGATGGCAGGCGCGTGGGCCGATATCGTTCCGCGCACCAGCAGAACCGCCCCGATGAACAGTACCAACGCCACCGCGATCAGGAAGTAGACTTCGGTGACGAACGATAACCCCTCGGCCTTGAGCGCGTCGGTCAGCACGACATTCTTGACGAACAGATCGCCCTTGAGGAGGTAGGTTGCGCCAAAGATTCCGCCGACATAGGCGCCGAGCGAATTGAACGCCTGGCTGAGATTCAAGCGGAAGTGGGAGCTTTTCCGGTCGCCCATCGAGGCGATCAGCGGATTGGCTGCAACCTGCAGCAGCGTGATGCCCGACGCTGCCACGAACAGCCCGATCAGCACTGTGACGAAGCTGTGCGAAAGGCTTGTCGACCATGCGATCAGGCATCCCGCCACCACGCCGATCAGGCCAAGCACGATCGAATTGGCGTAGCCACGCCGCGACAGATACCAGGCCGCCGGGATCGACATCACACCGTACGCGATGAAGAACGCAAACTGGTTCAACTGCGTCTCGAAGTCCGAGAGCGTGTAGATCACCTTCATGCTTTTCACGAGCGGGTCGATCAGGTTGGTCACGAACGCCCAGATGAAGAACAGCACGGTGACGAACACCAGCGCCGTGGCCAGCCGTGAGCGCCGCTTCCCCTCAACGTCCCCTGTCGTGCTTGTCATTGCGATTTATCCCCACCCGATACCTGTTGCATTTGTATGAGTATATCGGCAAGAAGAGGTGGTCAAGACGAACGGGAGGCAGGATGATCGTGTCGCGGACAGCGCAACAGTCGGCCTTGGCCTTGAGTCTGATGGTCGCCTGCACAGGCACCGCCCATGCGGCCAGCGCCGAACGAGCTGCGGCTGGCGCGCTCAAGGACGGAACAGCGGTCGAAGCGATCACGCTGCGCAACGCCAATGGCGTAGTGGCCCGCATCCTGTCGTACGGCGCGACGCTTCAGTCGCTCGTCGCCCCAGACCGCAAGGGCCAGCCGGCGGACATCGTTCTGGGGCATCAGACCCCCGCCGATCAGGAGGCAAGGCGCACCTTTTTCGGTGCCACCATCGGGCGGGTCGCCAACCGGATCGCGGGCGCCCGCTTCACGCTCGATGGCGTTGCCTATTCCATCGACAAGAACGACGGGCCCAATGCGCTGCACGGGGGCGGACAAGGATTCGATCGGGCCAACTGGAGCGTGGCAAGGCTGGTCAGCGGCCCGGTCGCCTCAGTCGTGCTGACCCACCACAGCCCGGACGGCGATATGGGCTATCCCGGCAACCTTGACGTCACGGTGACTTATTCGCTCGACGAACAAGGCAACCTGGGCATCGTGTTCGAAGCGACGACCGACCGGACGACGGTCGTGAACATGACCAATCACGCTCTGTTCAATCTGGCCGGAGACGGTGCGCCGCAGGGAGCCATGCTGCAACGGCTGACGATTCCCGCCGCGCGCTACACGCCGGTCGATGAAACCCTGATCCCAACGGGTGAACTGCGATCCGTGAACGGCAGTGTATTCGACTTCCGCAAGGGCCGGGTTCTGGCTGCTGGCGCGCGCGATGCCACCGATGCGCAGATCGTTATCGGCCACGGCTATGACCACAATTTCGTGCTCGACAAGGGCCAGACCGCGACACCGGAACTTGCCGCACGGCTCGAAGATCCAGCCTCGGGCCGCGTTCTCGAAGTGCTTTCGACCGAACCTGGATTGCAGCTCTATACCGGCAATTTCCTCGACGGCACAGTGATCGGGAAAGGCGGCCACTTGTACCGCATGGGCGACGGCATCGCGCTCGAGCCCCAGAAGTTTCCCGACACGCCGAACCGGCCTGCGCTCGGCTCGGTCCGGGTCGTTCCCGGCAAGCCCTATCGGCACGCCATGATCTACCGCCTTTCGGTGAGCAAACGATGACCAAACTGCGTTCCGCCGCCTGGTTCGACAATCCGGCCAACATCGACATGACCGCGCTCTATCTTGAGCGCTATCTGAACTTCGGCATCAGCCTTGACGAATTGCGCTCGGGCCGCCCGATCATCGGCATCGCGCAGACGGGATCGGACCTCAGTCCATGCAACCGCCACCACCTCGTGCTTGCCGAACGGGTGCGCGAGGGCATTCGCGAAGCGGGCGGCGTACCACTCGAATTTCCGGTCCACCCGATCCAGGAAACCGGCAAGCGCCCGACGGCAGGCCTCGACCGCAATCTTGCCTATCTCGGTCTGGTCGAGGTGCTCCACGGCTATCCGCTCGACGGCGTCGTGCTGACGATCGGCTGCGACAAGACCACACCGGCCTGCCTGATGGCGGCGGCCACGGTGAACTTGCCCGCCATCGCGCTGTCGGTCGGGCCGATGCTCAACGGCTGGCACAAGGGCGAGCGCACCGGCAGCGGGACCATCGTGTGGAAGGCCCGCGAGATGCTCAGCCGGGGCGAGATCGACGATGCCGGGTTCATCAAGCTGGTCGCCAGTTCCGCCCCCTCCACCGGCTATTGCAATACCATGGGCACGGCCACCACGATGAATTCACTGTGCGAGGCGCTCGGCATGTCACTGCCCGGTTCCGCCGCGATACCGGCGCCCTATCGCGACCGTCAGGAAAATGCCTATCGCACTGGCTTGCGCATCGTCGACATGGTTCGCGAGGACATCAAGCCTTCCGACATCATGACTCGCGATGCCTTCCTGAATGCCATCGTCGTCAATTCGGCCATCGGTGGTTCGACCAACGCGCCGATCCATCTGGCAGCGATCGCGCGGCATATGGGCGTCGATCTGCCCCTGCGCGACTGGCAGGACCATGGGCACAAGGTGCCGCTTCTCGTCAATCTGCAACCAGCCGGGGACTATCTGGGCGAGGACTATTATCACGCCGGAGGGGTACCTGCGGTCACCGGCCAGCTTATCGAGCAGGGCTTGATCCGCGAAGGAGCGATGACCGTCAATGGCCGCACCATCGGTGAAAACTGCCGGGGCGTGGCCATCGAGGACGAAAAGGTCATCCGTCCTTTCACCTCACCTCTGCGCGAGAATGCCGGGTTCCTCGTCCTGTCGGGCAATCTTTTCGACAGCGCGATGATGAAAACCAGCGTGATCTCGCCCGAATTTCGCGCGCGCTACCTTAGCAATCCCGACGATCCCGAGGCGTTCGAAGGCCCAGTGGTCGTGTTCGATGGGCCTGAGGACTATCACGCACGGATCGACGATCCGGCGCTGGCGATCGATGCCACCACGTTGCTGGTGATGCGCGGTGCCGGGCCGATCGGCTATCCCGGCGCAGCCGAGGTCGTCAACATGCGCGCCCCGGCTTATCTGCTGCGCGAAGGCATTGCGGCCCTGCCCTGCCTCGGCGACGGGCGGCAGTCCGGTACATCGGGCAGCCCGTCAATCCTCAACGCCTCACCAGAGGCGGCGGCAGGCGGCGGGCTGGCGCTGCTGGTTACGGGCGACCGTGTCCGCATCGACCTGAAGCGCGGAACCGCCGACGTGCTGATCGACAACGCCGAACTCGCCGCGCGCCGGGCTGCGCTGGAAGCCACCGGCGGCTATCCGTTCCCGCCGTCGCAAACACCGTGGCAGGCGATCCAGCGCGCGGTCGTCGGCCAACTGGCCACCGGCGCCATTCTCGAAGGGGCCGAAGCGTTTCAACGCATCGCCCAGACGCGCGGCCTGCCGCGCGACAACCACTGACCGGGAGTTCCTGTGTGACAATCGATGGCTCGATCCTGATCGGCGCGCGCGACGTGCGCCATGAAGCGGTGTTCCACGCGGTGGAGGCCGCCAGCGGCGCCGCCTTGCCCCAGCCCTTTGCCGAGGCGACCGAAACCGATGTCGCCGCCGCTTGCGCGCTGGCAGCAGCCGCATCGGACCAGTTCGGCTCCTTGTCGCCTGCCGATCGCGGCGCGTTCCTTGACGCTGTGGCAAGCGCGATCGAGGCCATCGGCGACGTCCTCATCGAAACCGCGATGAACGAGACCGGTCTGCCGCGCCCCCGTCTGGAAGGCGAACGCGGCCGCACGACCGGTCAGTTGCGGTTGTTTGCCGCCGAACTGCGCGATGGCGGCTGGCTCGATGTGGTGATCGATCCGGCAATGCCCGACCGGGTGCCGCCGCGCGCCGACTTGCGCCGGATGAACGTCCCGCTCGGGCCGGTTGCCGTGTTCGGTGCGTCGAATTTCCCGCTCGCCTTCTCGGTCGCGGGCGGCGACACCGCAGCAGCCTTTGCGGCTGGCTGCCCGGTCGTGGTCAAAGGGCACCCGGCGCACCCCGGAACCGGCGAACTCGTCGCTCGCGCAGTCCGGTCGGCGGTTCAGGCCTGCGGCTTGCCCGAGGGGGTGTTTTCCTATCTGCCCGGCCGCGCGAACGCGCTTGGCGGCGCACTGGTCGCCGATCCACACATCCGCGCCGTCGGCTTTACCGGATCGCGCAGCGGTGGCCTTGCGCTGGCCGAGATCGCCCGCCAGCGCGCCGAACCCATCCCGGTCTTTGCCGAGATGAGCAGTGTCAACCCGGTCGTGCTGATGCCGTTCGCGCTAACCACGCGTGCCGAAGCGCTGGGCGCGGCCTTCGTCGCATCGTTGACGCTTGGTGCGGGGCAATTCTGCACCAATCCCGGTCTGGTGATCGCGCTGGACGGGCCCGATCTCGACCGCTTTGTCGCGGCGGCAGCAAGCGCGCTGGCTGCGGCGCCACCCCAGGCAATGCTTACGCCCGGTATCCGGGCCGCCTATAATGCGGGCGTTGCAGCGCTCGATGGCAATCGCGCGGCACAGCGTGTCGGCCCCGGCGCGCTGTTCGAAACGACAGCGGAGCAGTTCATCGCCGATCGCTCGCTTGGCGATGAAGTGTTCGGCGTTTCGTCGGTGGTGGTGCGCTGCGCCGACCTCGCCCAATTGGCGCAAGTGCTTGCCAGCCTTGAAGGCCAGTTGACCGCCACGCTCCATCTCGACCCGGACGATACCCCTCACGCCGCTCCGATCCTCGCATTGTTGCAGGCAAAGGCTGGCCGCGTGCTCGCCAATGGCTGGCCGACCGGCGTCGAGGTTGCCCATGCGATGGTCCACGGCGGCCCTTATCCAGCGACCACTGACGGCCGGACGACATCGGTCGGAACGTTGGCGATGGCGCGCTTCGTGCGCCCAGTCTGCTTTCAGGACATACCCGACGCGCTGCTGCCTCCTGCGCTGCAGGCCGCAAACCCGTGGCATATCCCGCGCCGGATCGATGGCAAAAGGGAGACGATCTGATGCGCTCGCTGCTGCAATTCAGCCAGAATGGTGCGCGCGGTGTTGCCGTGCTGGACGAAACGGGCGGCATCTGGCGGCTGACCGGCGCGTCATCGACCCGCGAACTGGCGCTGCGAGCCGCATCCGAAGGCGTGTCCTTGCGCGATCTGGCCGAGCGCCTTGCGGCAGACGCCATCGACCCGGCGAATGTAACGCTGCTAACGCCGATCGATCACGTCGATCCGGCCCATCTGCTGGTGTCCGGGACCGGGCTGACGCACCTCGGCTCTGCCGAAGGGCGCGACAAGATGCACCGCGCGGCAGCGTCGGGCGAAACGCTGACCGATTCGATGCGGATGTTCCTGATGGGTCTGGAAGGCGGCAAGCCCGAGACCGGCGAAATCGGCGTCCAACCCGAATGGTTCTACAAGGGCGACGGCGATATCCTGGTCGCGCCGGGTGCACCGCTGACCGCCCCCGGCTTTGCCGAGGATGGCGGCGAAGAGCCCGAGATCGCCGGGGTCTATCTGATCGACACAGACGGCAATCCCTTGCGGCTGGGCTTTGTGCTGGGCAACGAGTTCTCCGACCACATCGTCGAGCGGACCAACTATTTGTGGCTCGCGCATTCCAAGTTGCGGCAGGCCGCGCTCGGACCCGAACTGCTGCTCGGCGAACTGCCCGCCAGCGTGCAAGGCACCAGCCGTATCCTGCGCGATGGCCAGTTGCTGTGGGAAAAGCCCTTCCTTTCGGGCGAGGCCAACATGTCGCACAGTATCGCCAACCTTGAACATCATCATTTCAAGAATGCTCCGTTCCGACGCGCGGGCGACCTGCATGTCCATTTCTTCGGCACGGCAACGCTCTCGTTCAGCGACGGAGTAACGACGCAGGACGGCGACATTTTCGAGATCTTGGCCGATGCGTTCACGTTGCCGGTCCGCAACCCGCTGGTGCGCGAAACCGGCTCCGCTGCGGTGAAAGTCCGCGCGCTGTGAAGGACATTCGCCTTGGGCTGGTCGGGCTGGGCAAGATCGCGCGCGACCAGCACCTTCCCGCCATCGCGGCCACCAACGGTATCGATCTGGTTGCTGTCGCCAGCCGCAATGCCACGGCGCAAAGCGTGAACAACTACCCCGATCTGACGGCGATGCTGGCAGGCGAACCTGACCTTGACGCGATCGTCCTGTGCCAGCCGCCTCAAGCACGGTACGCGGCCGCGCTGATCGCGCTCGCCGCAGGAAAGCACGTTTTTCTGGAAAAGCCGCCGGGGGCAACCGTGTCAGAGGCGCAGGCCCTTGGCGCGCTGGCAGCCGAACAGCGCGTCACCCTGTTTGCAAGCTGGCATTCGCGGTATGCCGCAGCCGTGGCGACCGCAAAAGGCTGGGTCGCCGCCAACGCCCCGCGACGCGTGCGCATCGATTGGAAAGAGGACGTGCGGCACTGGCACCCCGGACAGGAGTGGATCTGGGAGCCGGGCGGTTTCGGCGTGTTCGACCCGGGCATCAACGCCCTGTCGATCCTGACCGAAGTGATCGGCGTGCCGGTGCGGCTGGTCGATGCGGACCTGGACAAGCCCGCAAACCGCCAGACCCCTATCGCCGCGCGGCTGATGCTGGAAACAGCGAACGGCGTACCGATCCATGCGGAATTCGACTGGCGACAGACCGGGCCACAGACCTGGGACATCATGGTAGAAACGGGCGGGAAGAGCTTGATCCTGTCAGACGGGGGCAACAGGCTGACGATCGACGGAATTCCCCAGTCAATCGAACATGAGGCAGAGTATCCGGGCCTCTACCGCCGTTTTGTCGATCTGGTTCGCGCGCGGCAAAGCGATATCGATCTCGCGCCGCTGCAGATCGTGGCTGATGCCTTTCTTCGTGGTCGCTGGCACTCTACCGAGGCATTTGTGGATTAGTTTCGCGGGGGAATCGGGAATTGGGCAAGGCTGAACGCATCCATCAGGCGATCGCCCGCTCCCTTGGCACCGCCATCCTGACGGGCAAGTACCAGCCCGGTGACAGCTTCGAGGGCGAGATCGAACAATCGCTGGCGCTTGGGGTATCGCGCACGCCCTACCGTGAGGCCATCCGCATCCTTGTTGCCAAGGGGCTTATCGAAAGTCGTCCACGCGCGGGCACCCATGTAACGCAGCGTTCTCGCTGGAACCTGCTCGACCCTGACATTCTGGCATGGACGTTTTCGGGCGAACCGGATCAGGCCTTTGTCCGCGACCTGTTCGAACTGCGCGGGATCATCGAACCAGCCGCCGCAGCACTGGCCGCACAGCGCCGGACGGCCGCACAGATCGACACGATGCGTCAGGCTCTGGCAGCGATGCAGCATCACGGGCTGGCGGCAGACGAAGGTCGCGCGGCCGACCAGCGGTTCCATCATGCCGTGCTCGAAGCGACGCATAACGAAGCAGTTGCCTCGTTGGCCAGTTCGGTCGGCGCTGCCGTCGACTGGACGACCCGGTTCAAGCAGCGCCACCACGTGCTGCCGCGCGATCCCTTGCCAGAGCATCTGGCTGTCTTTCACGCCATCGAGGCGTCCGATGCCGGCGCAGCACGCAAGGCGATGGAAGAACTGCTGCGGTTGGCGCTTGACGATACCGCAGCCACGTTTGCGTGAAGCACGCCAAACCGACGGCCGGGCTCGTTCAAGCCCGGCCGTCACCAACCATCAATTCACGGCTTGGGTGCAGGTGCGGGTGCAGGTGCGGGTGCAGGAGTATCCATCTCGAACAAGTGCTTGTCCGCTGCCAGTTGCGTCTTGGCCTGTCGACCTTCGGCGCAGAACTTGGGTACATCGCGGTAATGCCCCGCCATGGCCCAGCCTGTGGCCATGCCGACATCCATCAGCAGGTTGTCGTTGAGGAACTTGATCCGCTCTGGCGAGAGGCTGGCTTCATCCGCCGGCTTGAAGGTTTCCAGCGCCTTCGCCAGCTTCACCTGATCGATTTCAAGCTCGTCGCACGACGCGGCCGCAGCGCTGTACCAGCCGATATACATGATCCGGCCGATTTCCTCGTCGCTCCACACCGGTTTGAGCAAAGTCAGCAGGCGCTTGGCGGCCTCGCGCTTCTTGGCACGCAAGGCCGGTGTGTCCTCGGGACCAAGCTTGGGCTTGGTGACGGCGGGCGGCGCGGCCACTTGCGCCAATGCCGGAATGGGAAGTGCGACAAGACCGACCAGCAGCGCAGGTATCGTCAGCATTTTGAAGCCGAGCATGGGTCTGTCTCCTCTCAATACCGGAATTCGTGCTGGGTCCAGCCCGACAGATATTCGTCGTTGTAGCGGTTGTAGCAGGCGCGCTGCCGCCGATAGCAAATGACGCCGCCCGCGGGACGATAGCTGTCCCCTGAATCGGACGGACGATAGTAATCGCTGTTGCGATCCTCGTCATACCGGTCGTATTCGTGTGACTTCTTCTTGGACGACGCCGCAGCGATAATCGCGGCAAGAGCGACAGCAACGCCCACCGCGGCCACCGCCTTGCCGGTGTTGTTGCTGCTGCCCGACTCGCGGCTCATCCCGCTGACATACAGCGATTGCACGCGTCCGTTCTCGGTCCGGCAATTGAAGTCGCGATAGTCGCCGCGTCGCTCCGCCGACCCGTTGACGACGAACCGGTCATAGCCGCGCTCGCTGACCGTCACACTTTCGGTGCCGGCATTGTAATCGCGCCGCAGCTCGGCGCTGCAGGCATTCTTGGCATCGCTTGCCGGACTGGCCAGCGCGGGGATCGGAACGGCAAGCAGGGACAATGCCGCGCCCATGCCAGCCAGGCTTCGCTTCATGCGTGTCATGTCGTTCGATCTCCTTGCGTTTTGCGCCAACATCTCACCCACCGTTGCATCAATCCCGATCTGCTTGCCGACCTCAACCAGTCTTGCTCGACCAATCGTGAATAGTGCCGCCGATTTGCAACCGGTCAGCGACTGAAGATCGCAAGCGCCGCAAACTGCCGCTGTCCTGACCGATCATCGTTGCCCCTTCGGCCCCTTGCGCCCCTCAACACTTGGGTCGCCCGGCCATGATCTCGCCAGAACGACAGCGCATGTCGGCGACAAATATCAAATCCAATTAAATACTTACAAAGTTAGTCAAATCGACAGGTCAAAGTGATTTCGGATTAATGCCCCCAGTACCCTTCTTATAGTGACCGAGCGTGGCAAGCGAAGCTATCGACAAAAACGGACACAGAGTTTGCAAAACAGGCCAAACCGGTCTTAAACACTTCTGCCGTGCAACGTCTTTGCGCCTGTTGGGATCGGTGCATTGATGCGGCGAGCGGGTGGGGTTCGAAAGCCGGAGGCGAGGGGCAGATCATGGCTGGCGCGCGTGGAACCGGCGTTTTCGACTCCGGCGCTCTGCAATCTGATGGCATGGTGAAGCAGGACGGATCGTTCCATCGTGACGTCCGGCAAGCCATCGCGGCGCTTGGCCCGGTCGCCCGGCGACCCATGCCGACAACCACCGCGATGCATCTGGGAAGCTGGCTCGGGTGGCCAAGCTGGCTGCGCGACGATACGTCGTTGACGTGTTCGGGCCCGTTGCCCAGCCATGTCTCGACGGCAGACAATCTTATCATCATCGCCAACATCCTGCACCACGCCGGAGAGACAGCCATCCTCGAACGCTTGATCAAGGATGGCCCGCATATGGTCGGGCCGATCGCGGCGCTCGCTTTTGCTCATGCGCCGACCCTTGGAAACGGGCTGCAATCGCTGGTCCGTCTGATCAACGTCAACGAACCGCACTTGCGCGCCTCGATAACGGTGCAAGGAGAGCGGCACGCGGTTGCACTTGAGCCGACGGCGCCGCTCGGACGCGTGACGAACTTCATCGCGCTGATCACCATGGCAAGCGCCTACAGATTGATTGCGGCAACTTCGTTCGACGCACTCGACGAAGTGGAGCTGCACTCGACATATGGCGATGACAGCGACATGGCGAAGATCTGGCGGCATTTCCGCTGTCGGGTCCGCGCCGGTGCATCGACCAATCGGCTGTCGGTGCCGTTGAGCTGGTGCGCGCGGTCGCACCCGCAGTCGGACCAGAACCTGTGGGCTCTGGCAAGCGCACAGATCGCCGATGCCGAGCGGACAAGGTTTGCTGACACGGTGGTGCTGGAATACCGCCACAAGGTTGCACAGATCCTTGCCGAACAACGCCGGGTTCCGCTGTTGAAGCAGATCGCGGCTGAATCGGGTATTTCGGTCCGCACGATCAGCCGCCTGTTTGCCTCGCACGGCACCGGCTTTCACGCGATGGTCGATCAGGAACGACGGCTGAGGGCCGCGACACTGATCAACGACCCTTCGTTGGGCCTGCCCGAGATAGCCGTCGCGCTGGGATTTTCCGACATGTCGAGTTTTGGCAGGTCGTTTCGGCAATGGTTCGGCTCCTCGCCCGGCAAGTTTCGCCGGGCTGGAAAGCAGGCCAGCGGCCTTTGCGAGCGTGATTTCCAATTCAATAGCCAGGGGGCCAATCGATGAAGTCAGTATCCGTGCTGTGCGGGGCAATTGCGGTGATGGTGGCGCTTGGCTGTGGCGCGCCCGTTGCGGCGCAGGGGGCAAAGGAATCCGCGCCGCTCGACATGGCGCGACAGGCGCTGGCGCTGAAGCCCGGAGAATATGTCTGGGCGCCCGAGATTTCGCCGAGCGGGCCGGTCACGGTCGTGGTCGACCTGTCGACGCAGCGCGCCACGATCTATCGCAATGGCGTGCGCATCGGGGTGAGCACGATCTCCACCGGCAAGCGCGGCTACGAGACACCCACGGGCGTCTTTTCGATCTTGCTCAAGGACGCCAAGCACCGGTCGACCAAGTACAACAACGCGCCCATGCCGTTCACGCAGAAGCTGACGCAAGATGGTGTCGCGCTTCATGCCGGCGGCCTGCCGGGCTACCCTGAATCGCATGGTTGCGTCCATTTGCCCTACACGCTGGCGCAAAAGCTGTTCACGACCACCAGCTTCAGCACGACGGTGGTGATCTCCGGTCGTACGGGAGCGCAAGCAAAGGATGTTTTCGGCGGAGTGCTCGCCCCCATTGCGACGAATGGGCAACCGGCGCTGCATGTGCCGCTGGCACCCAGCGATTCCTATCGCTGGACTCCGGCGCTGTCGCCGCGCGGACCTGTCACGCTGATCCTCAGCGGATCGGACAAGCGACTGGTCGTCTTGCGCAATGGCATCGAGATCGGCCGGGCCAAGGTGACGATCGATGGCGAGCCGCTGGGAACCCATCTGCTGACCTTGACGGCACAGCCCGATGGTACGCAGCAATGGCTGCTTGTCGGCGTTGCGGGGCACACCGAGGAAGCCAATCTTCCGGTGGAAGGCGATGTGCTGCAACGCCTGACGATGCCGGCGGCGTTTCGGCAATCGATCGCACCGCTGGTCGTTCCGGGCACCACGGTATTGGTCACGATGGCGCCGATCAACAAGAAGACCACGGGCAGCGAAATGACGGTGCTTGCTGCAGCAAAATGAAAGACTTGCCGGATCGGACAAGGTCGCGAATATGTCTGGGCGGAGATCGATTTGCGACCATTCCAAATATTGGTTTGCTTAACGAGCAACACTGTGTTCGTATGAGTGAGATGAATTTTGAGACAGCAAGTACATAGCGAGTGCGCTTGCTATAGTGAGTAGCGATACCCGGGGGGGGCAATTCGTTGAAACTCATGCATTATTTGTTTCAGAGCTGCGCCATTGTCGGCGCGCTACTGACGCTGGTTGTGCAACCGGCCGGGGCGGCAGAGGTAGTCGGCAATAGCCCGCCCTGGCTGATTTCCAACGGCCAGCACGATGGCGGGGTGTTCATGCCTCGCAACATCCGCAAGACGCTTGAAAACGGTACGCGCAGTCCGGACGGCCGCCCCGGGCCAAATTACTGGCAGAACCACTCGGACCATTCGATCCGTATCTCGCTCGATCCCGTCAGTCACAAGGTGCAGGGCGAACAAGACATCGTTTATACGAACAACAGCCCTGATCCGCTGCCGATCCTGCTGTTTCGCATGTACATGAATGCTCATCGCCCCGAGGCGATCCGCGAGCAGCAGGTCGATGCAGCGTTCTTTACGCAGGGGATCGTCGTCGAAGATGTGAGTATCGACGGCGTAACCAAGGCGTGGAACGATCCCAAGAGCCCGCTGGCAGGCTTGAACGGCCCCGGCAGCACGCTGCATGGCGTGCTGCTCGACAAACCGCTGGCGGCCAAGGGCAGCGTGCGCATCCACATGCGCTGGCACTATGATCTGGTGAAGGACGCCGGTTGGAAGGAAGGGGCGCTGGGCAAGGGTAGCTTCTTCCTCGCCTACTTCTATCCGCGTATCACCAACTACAGCGATTATGGCGGCTGGGACACGACGCCATTCACGTTGGGTCGAGAATTCAACAACGATTTCAACACCTACAACGTCGAAGTCGTCATGCCGCAAGACTACGTCGTATGGGCGACCGGCGAATTGCAGAATCCCGGCGAGGTGTTGCAACCGGCTGTGCGCGACGCGCTCGCCGCCAGCCGGAGCAGCGACAAGGTGCTGACGCTGGCCGAGGCCGCCGAGGTTCGCGCGGGCAAAGTCACCGCGCGTGGTGACCGGCTGATCTGGAAATGGCAGGCCGACAATGTCCCCGATTTCGCCATCGCCATCAGCAACGAATATCGCTGGCAGGCCGCCAGCGCGGTGGTAGATCCCAAAACCGGCCGCCGCGCCAGCGTGCAGGCCGCCTATCCCGACAGTGCCACCGATTTCCGCCCGATGGTCGAGGTCGCGCAGAAAGCGCTGACCTGGGCATCGACGGTCTATCCCGGTGTGCCCTATCCCTACCCCAAGACCACCATCGTGCTCGGCAGCGCCGACGAGGAATATCCGATGATGGTCAACGACAGCTCAAATCTGGGCAGTCCCGAAGCCGCCAAGCTGCCCGAAAACGCCTTTACCGGCTTCGTCGCCGCGCACGAGATCCTGCATTCGTGGTTTCCGTTCTACATGGGAATCAACGAAAAGCGTTATCCCTTCATGGACGAAGGCTGGACGACGGCCTTCGAATATCTGCGCAACCGCGACGTGCTGGGCGTGCCTGCCGCCGACGCCCTGTTCCGCGAGTTTCGGGTCAATCGTGTCGGCTGGGCGGCCACGAACTTCGCGAACGACCTGCCGATCATCACGCCGCACGATTCCCTGTTCGGGCAGTCGTCGGTGTTCGCCTTCAACCAGTACGGCAAGGCGGCGCTCGGCTATCTGGCGCTGAGGGATCTGCTGGGCGAAACCGCCTTCCGCACGGCCTTGCATGAATTCATGGCCCGCTGGCATGGCAAACGGCCGCTGCCTTGGGACATGTTCAACAGTTTCAACACCGCTGGCGTCGGCAACCACGACTGGTTCTTCAACAACTGGTTCTTCGGTTACAACTACATGGACCTGACCTTGGCCGGCGTCAGCGCCGACGGAACCGGGCGGACCGTCACCGTCAGGAACGCAGGCGGTCTCGCCCTGCCGTTCGATCTCGTGCTCGATTACACCGACGGAAGCAGTGATCGCATCCACCAGACACCCGCCGTGTGGCAGTCCGACGGACGCATCGCGCAAGTCAAGCTTGTCGGCAGCAAGGAACTGCGCGCTGCAAGGATCGACACCGGCATTTTTGTCGACTTCAACCCGGCCGATAACACCTGGAGACCCTGAAATGGACCAACCGACCACGGTGAAACCTTCGCTGCTCGTGCGGATCACCCAGTTTGCGCCGCTGCGCCTGCTTGTCCTGGGCGGAATCCTGTTCCTGTTTATGGGTGTCAGCAGCGGCGTTATGGAAAAGTTCGCGGGTCAGCCCGTGCTGGCAACGGTTGCTGCCGCCGTGATGGCGGGCCTTGGCGTTGCGATCTACGCCGCCTTCGTCAGGCTGATCGAACGCCGTCCGGTCAGCGAGCTCTCGCTGGCGCCGCTGGTGCGCGAACTGGGCATCGGCCTGTTGATCGGCGCGGGTCTTTATACCGCCAGTGTGCTTGTCCTGATGGCGTTGGGCATTTACCGGATCGTCGGATTCAACCCGGTGTCGTTCATGGTTCCTGCCATCGGCATGGCGCTGAGTTCGGGATTTTTCGAGGAACTGCTGTTTCGCGGTGCGCTGTTCCGCATCGTCGAGGAAATGTTCGGAAGCTGGATCTCCCTCGTGGTGTCCTCGCTGGTGTTCGGCCTGCTCCATCTGCTCAATCCGGCGGCGACACTGACGGGCGCCATCTTCATCAGCATCGAGGCCGGAGTACTGCTTGCTGCAGGCTACATGGTGACCCGCCGCCTGTGGCTGAGCATCGGCTTCCACGTGGCCTGGAACTATACGCAGCAGGGCGTGTTTTCGGGCATCGTGTCCGGTAACGCGCCCGTCCCCGGCCTGATCAAGCCGATCATTCAAGGGCCCGACGCGCTGACCGGGGGTAGCTTCGGCCTGGAATCATCGCTGGTCGCATTCCTGTTCTGCACGACTGCCGGGGTGATCCTGCTCATCCTTTCCGTCAGGCGGGGCAACGTCGTGGCTCCGTTCTGGAAGCGCCGCACGACCGCTTCGTAACCGCTTCCTCTTAGAGCCCGAGCGAAAAGTGGTTGAGCGATATCAGTAGGTTGTGATTCAGCGTCGTTGTCGAGACGATGGAGGAAGCACATGCCCTGGACTGATACCGCTCGCCGCAAGCATATGCGGGAAGGTGCGGG
>NZ_JAIZDA010000025.1 GCF_020404405.1 Novosphingobium sp. FKTRR1
CGCGGCCAGCGCGGCCGCTGCCTGCGCCGCTGCGCGAAACGCCGCCGCATCGCCGATGTGGTGGTCGCTCGGACACACCAGCATCACCGCATCGGCAGGCAAGCGCAGCGCCGCCAGCGCGATCGCCGCCGCCGTATTGCGCCCTTGCGGCTCGACGATGATCCGGCTGTTGGCCGCATCGGGAACTTGCGCCTCGACATGTTCAAGATGCACCGCGCCGGTCACGATCACCGGCGCACCGAACCCGGCAAACCCGTGGCAACGCAGCAACGTCGCTTCGAACAGCGTCGTGTCACCCACCAGCGGCAGAAACGGCTTCGGCTTCACCTTGCGCGAACGCGGCCACAACCGCGTCCCGCTACCACCGCACAATACTACCGGGATGACCATGCTCATCTGCATTCACCTTCCGTGTTCTTCGCCGAGCCGCGATGGTCACGCGGCCATGTTCGTCATCGGATCTGTCGGGGCATACCACTGACAGGAACCGGGGGTTTGCGCGCCTTTACCGGGCCCGCCCGCTCGTGCATAGGCACACGCACTCACTTTGTTGGTCCGAACTTGTTACATTCATACCGGTGTTCGTGCGTTACTGGCCGGATTCCGTCGGCAAAGACGGGGTGCGCCTTCTTGTTGCCGTGCAGCAAAGATTGCCTTCGGCGGCTGGCGTGCTACAGGCGCAGGCGCTGATGTCGCCTGCGACGGATATCGGGCCGTATCGGCAACCGCATTTCCCTTTGCTCGCGTCCTTCAGCGTTCCGTTTCCGGACGGGCGATCGCGCGAATTGAGCGCGCTCAGACAATTTTGTGCCGATCATATCAGGCAAAACCAGGCAGAAGACGATGGCAGGATACAAGGAACCGAGCTTTGAAGACCGTGTCAGCGCTGCGGCGCAGGCGCGGGCCAAGGCATTGGCAAAGTTGCAGGCAAAGGCGCCGGTCGATCCGGCGGTAGAGGCTGAACGTCTCGCCAAGGCAGCGGCACGCGAAGCCGCTTTGGCTGAAAAGCGCGCCGCCGTGTTGGCCGAGCGCGAAGCTAAGGCCGCTGAAAAGCGGGCCAAGGCCGAGCAGGCGGAACTGGCCGCTCAGGCCGCTGCCAAGCCCGCCCTTTCCGAAGCGGAGCGCAAGGCGCTGCGCGACGCGCGCTATGCCGCGCGCAAGGCCCGCAAGAAGTAAGCGGCGCAACCGGAGCAACACGATGATCGCAGATGAACTGATCGGCACGGCGCACGTGCCCGATGGTGTCGAGTTGCGGCTGATTCGCCGGGGCGACGAATTCACCATCGTGTTGGAACGCAACGAGTTGATGAACACCCGGGTCAGCGAATCCGAACGCGCATTGGCAACGATGACGTTCGAGCGGCTGGCCGGGCGTGACGCGCCGCAGTTCCTGATCGGTGGCTATGGCATGGGCTTCACCTTGCGCGCAGCGCTGGCCGTGCTGGGCGCCGATGCCAGCGTCACCGTCGCCGAAATCGTGCCCGAGATCATCGAATGGGCGCGCGGTCCGATGGAAAGCCTGACCGCAGGCTGCCTTGACGATCCGCGGGTGGTGCTGGTCAAGGACGACGTGGCGATGCTGATCGCTTCGGCCGAAAACGCCTATGACGCGATCCTGCTCGATGTGGACAATGGCCCGGACGGACTGACCCGGCGCGAAAACGACCTGCTCTATTCGCCGGTCGGGCTGAAGGCGGCGATGACCGCACTGACGCCGGGCGGCATTCTGGCGGTTTGGTCGGCGCACCCCGACGATGCGTTTGCAGCGCGGTTGCGCACCGCCGGTTACGAGGTCGATGAAATCCGCGTCCGCTCGCGCCCGAACAACAAGGGTTCCAAGCACGTCATCTGGTTCGCGCGCAAGGCCTGAACCGCCCGGTTCAGCGTCCGCTGGCCTCCAGCGCCTGGCCCGCGGCCCAGCCGCTCGCCCAGGCCCACTGGAAGTTGTAGCCGCCGAGCCAGCCGGTCACGTCCACCGCCTCGCCGATGGCGTAAAGGCCGGGGACGCGGGTAGCCATCATCGTGCGCGATGACAGGTCGCGGGTCGCGATGCCGCCTGCGGTCACTTCGGCCTTGGCAAAGCCTTCGGTTCCGGTGGGGCTGAACGGCCATCCTGCCAGTTTCGCCTGCGCCATGCGCAAGGCCTTGTCGGGTGTGTTGGCGAGTTCTGCATTCAGCGCCAGTCGGTCGGCCAGCACATCGGCCAGCCGCGCCGGGAGGGCGGCGTTGAGCGCGCTGCGCACCGTGGCGCGGGGGCGGGCCTGCTTGGCCTGCACGAGCCAGTCGGTATCCGCATCGGGCAGGAAATCGACCGCGATGGCGGTGCGGTGCTGCCAGTACGACGATATCTGCAGCATGGCCGGGCCGGACAGGCCGCGATGGGTGAACAGCGCTGCCTCACGGAAGCGGGTCTTTTGCCAGTGCACCTCGACCGGCGCGGCGACCCCCGCCAGCGACTGGAACAGCGCATCGTCCGCGCCCAGCGTCAGCGGTACTAGCGCCGGGCGCGGCTGCACCACCGACAGGCCGAACTGGCGCGCCACTTCATAGGCAAAGCCGGTGGCGCCGATCTTGGGGATGGCCGGGCCGCCGGTTGCCAGCACCAGCGCGGGGGCGGAATAGTCCTGTCCGTTGACGCTCACCCGGAACAGTCCGTCAGCATGATCGATGGCGCTGACCGCATGGCCCAGCAGCAGCGTGACCCCGCCCGCGCGGCATTTCTCCATCAGCAAGGCGACAATCTGCCGCGCCGAGCCATCGCAGAACAACTGGCCTAGCGTCTTTTCGTGCCACGCAATGCCGTGACGTTCGACCAGCGCGATGAAGTCTTGCGGGGTATATCGGCCCAGCGCCGACTTGGCGAAATGCGGATTGGCCGACAGGTAACGGTCGGGCGCGGTATGGATATTGGTGAAATTGCACCGCCCACCGCCCGAAATCACGATCTTGCGCCCCGGCTCATCGCCATGATCGACCAGCAGCACGCGCAAGCCCCGCGCGCCTGCGGTGGCGGCGCACATCATGCCCGCAGCGCCCGCGCCCAGCACGATCGCGTCAAATGGTGGTGGCGGTCCGCTCATGGCGTGCCCCTAGCCGATGGCGGCGGGAGGGGCGAGGGGTTTGCTGGGGTGGCGATATCGCTGACGTTGCAGCAGACATCGCCCGATGATAGCCTTCAAAGGCGAGGTGACTATCCAATGAAGTGGTGGAATCGTTTTTTTTGGCCGAACCTCCAACACGCCTATCGCTGGGGCCGAATACCGCGTTACCTCAATCCTCTACAGCCATGACGGCAATCGCTCTGTCGAGATTCTCGAATTTGCCCATGGCGATACCTACCTTCTTGAACGTGATCGGGTCGAAGGCATTACTTTCAAAGAACGGCACGATGGCAGCTTGGTTGGCCCTTTCGTATCACCGAAGCTCGCGGAGCGCTTCATCATCTCTACCGCTTGGTTCAGGGGCGACAATTTTCCATCAAACTGATTTCCGCTTTCTCAAACTAATTCGAGCTACCATCACAAATCAGCCGCGCGGCGCAAGGCTGCATTGATGCGTGATTGCCAGCCGGGGCCGGTGGCGCGGAAGTGGGCGACGATGTCCGGATCGAGCCGCAGCGTCGTGCTGACTTTGGGGGCTCCTGCCTTGGGCCGACCACGCAAGCGCCGCTCGGTTTCCAGCTTGGCCGCAAGCACCGGGAACACCTCAGCAAAGGGGCGGGCCTGGGCAAGGTCCTGCTCAGTCACTTCGGGATTGTCGGATACAGAGTCGATATCGTCCTGTGCAAACGCATGGTCGGTCATGGCAGGATGCTCCTTTCGCTTCGGCTGGCCGGGCGGGCGGAAATGATCGAGATGCCCTCACTGCCTAGAACCGCAAAAATGACCACGATCACGCCATCAAGCATGCCGATCGCCGCCCAACGGCCTGCCTTTGCCGGAACCACCTGAGCCGACAGGAAAAAATCCGGGCCAATCTCGGCAAAATCAATGCCATGCTTCACCAGATTTGCCTGCCGCTTGGGTTCATCCCAGACGATAATCATAGTTTTATGTACCTACACATAAGCGGTTTGTCAAATTTATCGTAGGTACGAAAAATGCAAGTAGCTGGTCGATGGATTCGCCCTGCCCCAATCCCCTACCGCCCGATCAGCGCCAGAGCGTGCCGCGCAAACGCATCGCGGTCCATCACCCATTGCGCTTGCGGCGGTAGTTGCGGGTTGGTGAAGGTCCAGCCCTCGGCCGAATAGGCGCGTTTGAACGTGCCGGTGGTGTTGAAGGCGAGCGAGACCATGCGCTGCTGCGCGCGGGTGGTCTGCTCGTTGCCGACGACGGTGGTGGTGCCGGGCGTCACGCCCAGTCCTTGCGGGCGCAGCGCGAATACGTAAGGCTCGGTGCGGAAGCTGCGGACGGTGGTGTTGAGGAACACCGACAGGTACACCTTGTCGAGCGCGGCCAGCGGATTGGCGGGCATCGTCCAGCCGGGATCGACCATCAGGTTCCACGGATAGTTCTGCGGCGGGCCATAGACGATCTCGCTGCGCAGATCGACCAGCGCCTCACGCGGGTCTTGCGCCGGGCGGAGCCGCTCCAGCCGCAGGCCATCGGCCCAGGTGAAGCCGAACGACGTGGCGTCGATCAGCGGCATCGCCGAGGCGGTCGTGCCGGTGGGGTAATTGGAGACGGTGACGTTCTCGTAGATGCGCAGATAGGCCTTGTCCTTCAACTGGTGGCCGCTGGCCATGTTGGCCCAGGCGTGCTGGCCGTGCCACACCGAGTTGCGCATGTGCGACACCAGAATTCCGTTGATATAGGTCGTGTGCATCTGGTCGGCGCTGGTGCCGACATTGCCCGCCAGATCGCTGTCCTCGACGTAGAGCATCGTCTGTCCCGGCGGCACGAACAGCGCATTCTTGCCGCCATAGATGCGCGAGCGGCGCACCACGGCGGTGAACAGGCCGGGCGCTGCCCCGCCGAACGCCTCAAGATGGAGCGCGCCTTGCGGCTGGATCGCGCCGGGAAAGTCCAGTTCGATGTCGCGCATCTCGAAATGCACGCGCTGCTGGCGGATATCGTACAGATGCAGGCCGATGCTGGCCCATTCGTCGCCGCTGCGGAAGGTCACACGCCGCCCCGGCACCGACGAGCGCACGATGTACTGCGTGCCCTGCAACGAGCCGACGATCTGCGGCATCCACGGCGCGAAGGGATAGATGCAGGGCGCGCCACTGCTGTCGGTGGCCTCGTAGACGAACTCGAACCCGCCCTCGACCCGGCCATAGAGCGAGGCGGCATCGCGCCCGGCATAGACCTCACGCCCCGCCGCGCGCGAGGCATCGCATTTGACGAACAGCTTGACCGCCGGACGCCGCAGCCCGGTCATCGGCATGTACGGGGGATAAAGCGTGTCGGCGGTGGCCGCAGGAACTGACGATGCTGCGGGAACAGGAACGGCCGTCGGCGCGACGGGTTGTGCCGTCGGTCGGGGCTCCGGGCTCCCCGCACCGCTCGGCGCCTTTGCCCCGCAGGCGGCGGGCAGCGCGAGCAGGCCGAGGCCGATCAGCACCAAGGGCCGGTTGCGAGCGGAACGGATCAACGGACACCTCCTGTCATCGCGCCAGCGCGATGCGGCCTTGTCCGTTGCATCTACGCGCAAATGCTTGCCAAAGCATGCGCTGCATGGCTGGCGGCGATGGCGGTCAGCGCTTGCTCGTGCCGTCCGCGAAGATGACCTTGCCTTCCTTGAGCGTCGCCGAAACCTTCAAGGTCATCAACTGCTCGATCGGCAGGGTCAGCGGATCGCCATTCAGGATCACCAGATCGGCCAGTTTGCCCACTTCCAGCGTGCCCTTGCTGGCCTCTTCATGAATTTCGTACGCCGCGTTGCTGGTCACTTCCTGCAGCGCTTCGTAGGCTGAAACGCGTTCGGCCGGGCCGAGGATGTCGCCCGAACGGGTGCGCCGGGTGGTGGCCGACCAGATCAGCCGGATGACGTTGGGCGGGGTGACCGGCGCGTCACTGTGGATCGTCGGGTGAAGTCCTGCGTCAAACGCCTCGCGCTGGGGCGAGATATGGTCGGCACGCTGCGGCCCCAGCACTTTGTCGCGGTGCCAGTCACCCCAGAAGAAGGTGTGGCTGGCAAAGAAGCTTGGCTCGATATCCAGCGCCTTCATCGCGGCGAGCTGGTCGGTGCGCGCGGTCTGCGCATGGATCGCAATCGAGCGGACCAGCGGCGCCGGGCCGTGCTGCGCCACCCAGCCGATGGCGTCGATATACTGCTGGATCGCGGCATCGCCGTTGACGTGGGCATAGACCTGCCATTTGTGCCCGGACGCTTCGGCCAGCTTGCCGCGCAAGGCATCGTCGGTGAACTGCGGATACCCGGCATAGTCATGCTCGCGCCCCGGCGGCGGCACGAAGTAGGGGTGCGACAGCCACGCGGTGCGGCCCTGCGGCGATCCGTCAAGCAGCAGCTTGACCCCCGCCACGCGCAGGCGATGGTCATAGGGCTGGTTGAAGGGCAGTTGGTCGAGCGCGGGCCACTTCGCATTCAGCAGCGGCAGCGCATCGATATCGAGCACCAGCGCGCCCGCTTGCGCCGCGCCTTGCAGCAAGGCCCAGCCTTCGGGCGAGGTGGCGCCGTCCTGTGCGGTGGTCAGCCCGTTGCTGGCATAGATATCCTGCGCGGTACGCAATTGCGCCAGTGCTTGCGCGGGCGTCGGGCGCGGTGCACCTGCCATCACCTGCCACAGCGCCGCTTCCTCGACCACGCCATTGGCGGTTACGCCATCGGCTTCGCGGCGGATAACGCCGCCCGCCGGGTCTTTCGCGCCATGCAATTGCCCGGTCAGTTCAAGCGCCTTGGTATTGAGCACGGCGAGATGGCCCGAGGCATGGATGATCGCCACCGGGCGGTCGGCCGAAACCGCGTCGAGTTCCTGCCGCGTCGGATGGCGATGTTCGGCCAGTTCGGCATCGTCATAGCCGCGCCCGAAGATCCAGCCGTCGGCAACAGCCTTTGCCTGGACCCGCAGCGCGGCCTGCAATCCGGCGATATCGCCGACCGCCCCGACCGGCGGCGGCGACAGATCGGCAAGGCCAAGGCTTTGCGCGACCCCGGTGATATGGCCGTGGGCATCGATGAAGCCGGGCAGCAGCGTGCGCCCGGCAAGATCGATCACTTGCGTCGCCTTGCCGCGCAGCGGCGTGATCTGCGCGTCGCTGCCCACCGCCACGATCCGCCCACCGCGCACCGCCAGCGCCTCGGCCCGCGCATCGGCGCCGGTCATCGGGATGACGTGGCCGTGCAGCAGGACAAGGTCGGCCGGAGCGGAAGTCGGTGCCGGTGCAGGGCGAGCCGCCAAGGGCGTGGCCAGCATGGCCAACACGGCTGCGGTCGAAAGGTGAATGCGGGTACGGGTCATCTGGCGGCGTCCTGAAGGCGGGGCGGGCGGGTCAGAACGGGCGGTCACCGATCATCGTCGCGCGGTGCATCACGCGGCGATGCGGGCGATAGTCGTCGGTCGCATAGTGCTGCGTCACCCGGTTGTCCCAGATCGCCACGTCACCCGGCTGCCAGCGCCAACGCACCGAGAATTCCGGCCGGATCACGTGGCGGAACAGCAGCCCCAGCAAGCTGTCGCTGGCATCCTGCGGCAAGCCATCGATGTGCGTGGTGAAGCCTTCGTTGACGTAGATCGCCTTCAGCCCCGTAACCGGGTGGGTGCGCACCACGGGATGCGTGACCGGCGGATTGTTGCGCTTGGCCTGTTCCAGCCGCTCACGCGATTGCGCATCGGCGCCGAAGCGTTCGGGTGGGAACGACTTGGCCAGATCGTGCGTCGCGGTAAGGCCGCCGATCAATTGCTTGAGCGGCTCGGGCAGCGCGGAATAGGCGGCGGTGGCGCTGGTCCACAGCGTGTCGCCGCCCACTTCGGGCAAGACCCGCGCCACCAGCACCGAGCCCAGCGGCGGCGTTTCGGAAAAGCTGACGTCCGAATGCCACAACGCGTTGTCGGCCAGATCGTTGAGATCGGTGTCGAGGATCATGATCTCGGCCACCGAATCCGAATGCGGATAGATCGGATGGATGTGCAGTGGGCCGAACAGCGCCGCCAGATCGCGCTGCTGGGTCTGGGTGATCTGCTGGTCGAGGAAGAACAGCACCTGATGTTCAAGCAGCGCCGCTTCGACAGTGGCATGTGTCACCGCATCGAGCGGCTGCGCCAGATCGATCCCGCCGACGACCGCACCGATGGCCGGAGTGATGGGGGCGATGGTCAACGGCATGTCACTCTCCATACAAATTTAGCGCGCTGGATAAGCCCCAGACTCAGCAAATGACTCAGCCCAATTCTCAGCCCTGCCCGGCCCATCCGGCGAACCGGCGTTCGACCCAGCGCAGCACCAGTTCTATTGCCAGCGCGATCAGTGCAATAACCAGAATGCCGGCGACCACAACATCGGTAACCAGCATTTGTGACGCTGATTGGACCATGAAGCCAAGTCCACGCGTGGCCGCCACCAGTTCGGCGGCGACCAGTGTCGACCAGCCCACGCCCAGTGCTATGCGCAGTCCGGTCAGGATATCGGGCAGCGCGCTGGGAAAGATCACCAGCCAGGCGATCTGGTCGCGGCTGGCGCCCAGCGACTGCGCCGCGCGGATGCGGTTGGGATCGACCCGCCGCACGCCGCTGGCGGTGGCGATGGCCAGCGGCGCAAAGATCGCCAGAAAGATCAGCAGGATCTTGGTCGTCTCGCCGATGCCGAACCAGATCACCATCAGCGGCAGATAGGCCAGCGGCGGCACCGGGCGGTAGAATTCGATAAGCGGGTCGAGCGCGGCGTTGACCTTGGGGTAAAGGCCCATCGCCATGCCCACCGGCACGGCGGTGATCACCGCGAACAGCATCGCCAGCCCCACCCGCGCCAGACTGGCGCCGGTGTGCTGCAACAGGCTGGCGCCGACAAAGCCATGCTGCGCCAGATCGAGCAGACGGACCAGCACCTCACCCGGTCCGGGCAGGAACAGCGGCGCGATCAGCCCGCTGGCAGTCACGCCCCACCACAGCGCCAGCACGACGCCGAGCGAAGCCAGCGTGGCCCATGCATGGCCACCGGTGGCGCCCGAATCGCGTTCAACCGACATGGGTCACCTCATTTTCTTCGCTGGCCAGAATGGCATTGGCGAGTTCCTCGCGCATGGCCACGAACTGCGGATCGGCCTTGATCGCGCGGACCGGTTCGCCCGCGATGAAGCGGCGCGCGAATCCGGTTTGGTAACGTTGCACGATGCGGCCCGGTCGCGGGCTGAGCAGCACCAGTTCGCTGGCCATGAACAGCGCTTCCTCGATGCTGTGGGTGATCAGGAAGATGCCCTTGCCGCTGCGCTGCCACAAGTTGAGGATCAGCATCTGCATGCGTTCGCGGGTCAGTTCGTCCAGCGCACCCAACGGCTCGTCCATCAGCAGGAAATCGGGCTTCACCGCCAGTGCGCGGGCAAGGCCAACGCGCTGGCGCATCCCGCCCGACATCTCGTGGATGGCGTGGCCGGCAAAGCCTTCGAGCCCGACTTGCGCCAGCATCTCGCGCGCAGCGGCGCGGCGTTCGGCCTGCTTGAAGCCGCGCATCTGCAGACCGAACGCAACGTTGTCCTCGGCCGACAGCCAGGGCATCAGCGCGTCATCCTGAAACACCACCGCGCGATCGGTGCCCGGCCCGGCGATCGGCACGCCATCGACCTGCACGGCACCAGCGGTCGGCTTGAGGAAGCCCGCCATCAGCCCCAGCAGCGTCGATTTGCCGCAGCCCGAAGCCCCCAGCGCGACGACGATTTCGCCCGAGGCGACTTCTACCGATACGTCGGCCAGCGCCTTTACCGGGCCGCGCTTGCCTCCATACGTGACGCTGACATTCTCAACCGACAGTCTGGCCATGCTATTGGTCCTGTGCCACCCGGCGCACCGGGGCGGGATCGATGTAGGGGGTGTAATCGACCAGCACGCGGTCGACCTTGCCCTGTTCCTGCAAGAAGGCAGCGGTGTTCGCCAAAGCGCGGGCCAGCCCGCCGCCAGCACCGGCACCGGCACCAGCGGGCGCACGTCCCAGCAACGCGGGCGAGGCCTGTTCGGCGGCGGTCGGGTAATCGTTGCTGGCCAGCAAGCCGGGCACATCCTCAACCCGCGATCCGGTTGCGGCGGCAATCTCGCGCGCCTGTGGCGAAGTCGCGGTCCAGCGCGCGCCGTCGCGGCGATAGGTGTCCTGCGAAGCGATCGTCACCCGTACGAAGGCGTCAACGGCGGCGGGGTTGCTCTTGGCGAAGTCGCGCCGGGTGACCCACACGTCGAACGTGGGCGATCCCCATGCGGCGACTTGATCCGATCCGGTCAGGACTTTGCCGTTGACCTTCAGATCGCCCAGCGCCGGATCCCAGACATAGGCGGCGTCGATATCGTGGCGGGCCCATGCGGCGGCGATCTGTGGCGGAGACAAATTGAGCACCTGCACCCGCGCCGGGTCGATACCCCAATGATGCAACGCCGCCAGCAGGCTGTAATGCGCGGTCGAGATGAACGGCACGGCCACTTTCCTGCCGACCAGATCGGCCGGGCCAGCGATGCCCGATCCGTTGCGCGCCACCAGCGCTTCGCTGCGGCCCAGACGGCTGACCAGCGCGATGGTCGAGATCGGCAACTGGCGCGTGGCAGCCACCGCGAGCGGGCTTGATCCCAGATCGCCGAAGTCGATGTCGCCTGCGGCAAGCGCGGTGATCACGTCGGTGCCGCTGTCGAACTTGCGCCAGACCACCGGGCGTCCGGCGGCTTTGGCGATGGCCCGGTCGTACCAGCCTTCGGCCTGCGCCACCTTGGTCGGATCGACCCCTGTCTGGTAGCCGATGACCACCGCATTACGGGTTGGCCCGGCAAACCATGCCGCCGCGCCAAGGCCCCCGGCGCCAAGGGCCAGCGCGCAAATCAGGACGCGGACAGTGATCGACATGGCACCCCGAGACGAATCAGCACGAAGGCTGGCGCTTAAATCAACCGATACGGTAGAGTAAATGCGACATTGGCTTTGCGCACCCCAACCGGGGCTATCGCATGGCGTCCTGTCTCAGCCGCACCGCCCAGTACACCGGCACACCTGCCAGCACGAACAGCGCGCCATAGCCCAGCGCCTTTTCGCCAAGGCCCCATGCGGCCCACACGATGAACGCCGCGCCGATCAGCGCCACTACGGTCAGCAGGCGCTCGGCGGGCAGCAGTCTGATCGCCGCCAGCATCGCCATCAGGTAGCTGAGCATGCCCGCCGCCAGACTGACCGAGGCGATGAACTGGAACAAGTCACCAAGGCCGCGCGAGAAGTTCATCAAGGTGACGCAGGACAGCAGAATGCTGGACACGATGTGCGCGCGCGTTGGCGTGCCGCGCGAGGATTCCTTGCCGAACCATGCCGGGAACACGCCACCGCGGGCCATCGCCCAGGGCACTTCGCCTTGCAGCAGGATGAACCCGTTGAGCGTGCCGAACGCGCTGATCGCGGCGAATACCGCAACCACGCTGGCCACGTGTCCGCCGAAGTGGGCGCCAAGGAAATCGGCCACTGGCGCGGGTGAAGCGGCGGCCTGTCCGGTCGGCATGTAGGCATAGAAGGCAAGGCTGATGCCCAGATAGACCACGCCGGTCAGCACCGTGCCGATCAGCGTGGCGCGCGGCACGACCGTGCTGGCGTTCTCGACCTTGTCCGCCGGAACGGTTGCGGATTCAAGGCCGAGGAAACCCCAGAACGTAAGGCCTGCCGCCGTGGCGATGGCTCCGGCCGCGATCGGCACGGGCGGCTGGACCACGTGCGGCGCGCCGCTCAACGCCAGCCACAGGGCCAGCGCGATCAGCAGCACCAGCGGCATCAGCTTGAGCGCGCTGGTCACCAGCGATACTTCGCCTGCCGCGCGCACCCCGCGAATGTTCACCGCCGTCAGCAGCCACACGCAGGCCACGGAAAGTAGCGCGGGCACGCCTTCGGTCTTGCCGATCCACGGCGCGATCAGGCTGAGGTTGCTGACCACGGCGACGGCAATGGCGCCGTTGCCCGCCCAGATCATTGTCCAATAACTCCAGGCCGTGGCGAAGCCGGCAAGCGGCCCGAACGCAGCGCTGGCATAGGCATAAGGCCCGCCGGCCAGCGGCAGCTTGGCGCCCAGTCTGGCGAACACCACCGCCAGACACAGCGCCCCGCCGATCGTCACCAGCCAGCCGATCAACTGGTTCGTGCCCAGCGGCGCCAGCGTGGCTGGCAACAGATAGATGCCCGAGCCGATCAGGTTGCCGACGACCAGCGCCAGCGTCATCCAGAAGCCCAGTCCGCGCCTTGTTGCCTTGCGCCCGCTGTTCATTCGCGTGTCTCCCCCAGCCATACCCCGTCCCGTTTGCCGGACGGGATGCGCCCGCCATCACAGTAACGCTTGATTGCAGGGCGTCACGCGTGTTTCTGCAGCCCTTGATGCACACGCCGCCCCACTATGATCCGCGCCTTGTCGAAGCCGCGCTGGCGATGAACGACAACGCGCTGGCGGTGGCCGAGCCGTTGCTGCGCAGCTTGCTGAAGGACGATCCATTCGATGTGCGCGCGATTCGCCTGTTCGCCGAGCTGGCCGCGCGGGTCGGGCGTAGTGCCGATGCGGAGCGCCTGTTGCGCCGCGCGGTGGAACTGTCGCCCGGATTTGTCGCGGCGCGCGCCAATCTTGCGCAACTGCTCCACCGCGCCAACCGCTCGGACGAAGCGCTGGCCGAGCTCGCGCAGATCGCGCCCGACGAGGCCGACGATGACTCCGGCCTGACCACGCTGCAAGCCGCCGCGCACGGCAAGCTTGGCCAGTTCGAAGCGGCGCTGGCGCTTTATGCCGAAGTGCTGGCGCGCAAGCCCGCCGCGCCGCGCGTGTGGTTGAGTCAGGGGCATTTGCTCAAGACCGTGGGGCGGCAGGCCGAGGGGATCGCCGCCTATCGCCGCGCGCTCGACCTTGCGCCGGGGCTGGGTGAGGCATGGTGGAGCCTCGCCAACCTCAAGACCGTGCGCTTTTCAGCGCAGGACGTGGCGGCGATGGCGGCGGCGCTGGCCCGATCCGACCTGACGGCAGAGGACCGCTGGCACCTGCACTTCGCGCTGGGCAAGGCCAAGGAGGACCGGGGCGAGGCTGCGGCGGCATTCGAGCACTACGCGGCCGGCAATGCGCTGCGGCGCAAGCATCTGCCATGGCAGGCGGCCCGGCTGACGGCCGAGGTCGATGGCGCGATCGCGGCGGCGACTCCCGGCCTGATCGCGCGTGGACAGGCGGCGGGCGATGCCGCGCCCGACCCGATTTTCGTGCTGGGCATGCCGCGCGCCGGATCGACGCTGGTCGAGCAGATCCTTGCCAGCCATTCGCAAGTGGAGGGCACCAGCGAACTGCCCGACATCGCGCAGATCGCCCGCGCCATTCCCGAATATCCGCTGGGACTTGCCGCGTTGCCCGACGAAGCGCTGCGCACGCTGGGCGCGCAATATCTGGCCCAGACCCGCGTGCAGCGGCAGACCGAGCGGCCCCTGTTCATCGACAAGATGCCCAACAACTGGCTGCACGTGCCGCTGATTCTGGCGATTCTGCCCAAGGCCACGATCATCGACGCGCGCCGCCATCCGCTGGCCTGCGGATTTTCGAACTTTCGTCAGCATTACGCGCGCGGACAGGGTTTCAGCTACGATCTGGCCGACATGGGGGCATACTACCGCGATTATGTGCGGCTGATGGCGCATGTCGACCGGGTGGCGCCGGGGCGCGTGCACCGTGTGATCCACGAAGCGCTGCTCGACGATACCGAGGCGCAAGTGCGCGCGCTGCTGGCGCATTGCGGGTTGCCGTTCGAACCGGGCTGTCTGGCCTTTCACACCAACCCGCGCGCGGTCCGCACCGCCAGTTCGGAACAAGTGCGCCGCCCGATCAACCGCGATGGCGCCGACGCCTGGCTACCGTTCGAGCCGTGGCTTGGGCCGCTGAAGGCCGCGCTGGGTGACGTGCTGACGGCCTACCCGGTGGCGCCCGCGTCGGTTTGATCCACGTCCCAGCTACGCTGGCGCAGCGCGGCGTTCATCAGCTTGCGTCTGGCGAAGCGGGGCGCAAGGAATCCGTGAAAGAACCAGCCGAGCAGGGGGAAGGGCACCAGACCGTAGAGGATCTTCTCCAACTGGTTCCAGCTGACTTGCGCCGTGTTGGTGCGCCGGGGCGAGGGGTGGCAGTAGTGCTGCCGGTCATAGACCGAAGGCCCGGTGCGCATCAGCCGCGCCATGATCTCGTGATCTTCGAGCACATAAGGCCAGATTGCCGGATCGAACCCGCCGCAACTGCGATAGGCGTCCATGCGATAGGCCTGCGCATACGATCCGGCGTGGCACTTCTTCGGCAGGAAGCGCGCCGCGCCCAGCACTTGCTGCTTGCGCTTGTCGGCCAGCTCGGTGCCTTCGGGATCGTAGAGGTCGATCGCCATCACCGACGTCGCGCGCGGGTTGGCGTCGAACAGCCGCAGGATCGTGGCGACGTAGTGCGGCGGATAGATCACGTCGGCATTGGCCACCGCGAGCAATTCGCTGTCGGCCTCGGCAATTCCGCGGACCAGCGCGGGCAGGAAACCCGGCGTTTCTTCAAGCACGTGCGCATAGGCAAGCCCGCTGTCCGCCAGCAGACTTTCGACCAGCGCCGGGCTGCCATCGCTCGACCGGTTGTTGACCACGACCAGCCGGAAATCGCGTGAGGTTTGCGCGATCAGCGACTGCAACGTCGCCCCGATGAACGCCTCTTCGTTGTAATACGGCAAGACGATTGTCAGGCGCGGCGCGGTGTCAGGCAAGTCGGTGCCCCCGATGGAGTGATGCCTTCGGGCGTAACCCATCGGGTGATGCGGGGCAACGGCGAGGTAGGAGCCGTGGTACGTCGCTCCCTCAGGGTCGGTCGAGCACGTATCCCAGCGAGCGCACGGTGCGCAGTGGATAGCCTGCGCCTGCCTCACGCAGCGAGCGGCGCAGGCGGCTGACCCAGGCGTCGACGGTGCGTTCGTCGATGGGTTGTTCCTGCTTGCCCAGTGCCGCGATCAGTTGCCCGCGCGAAAACACCTGTCCCGGCTTTTCCATCAGATAGCGCAGCAGGCGGAACTCGTTGGGCATCAGCGCGATCGGCTTGTCCTTCCACCGTGCCTGCAGGGCGGAGAGGTCGAGCGCGAGTTCGCCCAGCTTGAGCGTGCGCACGGTCGGCTCGCGCTCGGTCCATTGCACCGACAGCACGCGGTCGAGCACTTTGGAGCGATCGATCGGCCCGACCATGTAGTCGTCGGCCCCGGCGCGCAGGGCACGGCGCTTGGTCTCGGCCTCGTCCTCTTCCAGCACCATCGTGACATGGGCGGCCTCGGTCTGGGGATCGCAGCGCAAACGGCGGCACAATTCCAGCCCCGAAAACTCGGGCAGCACCCAGTCGACGAAGGCCCACGGACGGCCATCGAGCAGCGGCAGCGGCGCCTCCCCCTGCCACGGGTGGAATACCACGCGCAGATCGCCGTGGAGAAAGCTGTCAATGCCACCCGGCAATCCGCCGGTAATCAGGATATCAATCTGCCGCATCACGCCTGAGGCCCCCACGTGCCTGGAACAGGGGCTCTGTGTCGCAGCTATGTGACGGGCGCGTGACGGCAGAGCCAATCACGCGCCCCAACGCAAGAAACCGCAGTCAAAAAATGCTTAAAACGACCAATCAAACCGGCAGGCCCACGTAGTTTTCGGCGATGCTGGTCTGCGCGGCCGCGCTGTTGGCGATGTAGTCGAGTTCGGCGACCTGCATCGCGCGCTCGAACGGACCGTCATCGGGGAAGCGATGCATCAGCTTGGTCAGCGACCAGCTGAACCGTTCCGACTTCCACACGCGGGCCAGCGCCTTGGCCGAATAGTCGGCGATGGCGTCGTGATCGTTGTGGCGGAAGAACGCGGTCAGCGCGGCGGTGGCGTAGTGCACGTCGCTGGCGGCAAGGTTCAGCCCCTTGGCCCCCGTGGGTGGCACGATATGCGCCGAATCGCCTGCCAGCAGCAGGCTGCCGTGACGCATCGGTTCGAACACATAGCTGCGCAGCGGCGCGATCGACTTTTCGATCGAGGGCCCGCGCGTGATGTTGGCGGCGGCATCGGGCCCAAGGCGGATGGCCAGTTCGTCCCAGATCCGCTCGTCCGACCAGTCCTCGATCTTCTCGGTCAGCGGCACGTCGACATAATAGCGGCTGCGCGTGTGGCTGCGCATCGAGGCGAGGGCAAAGCCGCGTTCGTGGTTGGCATAGATCAGTTCATGATTGCACGGCGGCACATCGGCCAGAATGCCCAGCCAGCCGAACGGATAGACGCGCTCGTACTCGCGACCGACGCTCGCGGGAATGGCCTTGCGGCTGGGACCGTGAAAGCCATCGCAGCCAACGATGAAGCGCGCGTCGATGCGCTGGTCGACGCCGTCCTTGCGGAAGGTAATGGCGGGCGAATCGCTTTCGACGGCGTGCAGCGTTACGTCCTCGGTGCCATAGATCACTTCCAGCCCGCGCGGGGCGGCGGCGTCCATCAGGTCGCGGGTGATCTCGGTCTGGCCATAGACGACCACGGTCTTGCCGGTCAGTTCGGCCACGTCGATGCGGATCAGCCGTTCGCCATCGGCCAGGTTGAAGCCGCCCTCGACCAGCCCTTCGGCCTTGAGCCGCGCGTCGAGGCCGAGCCGTTCCATCAGTTGCACGGTGATCTGTTCGAGCACGCCCGCACGGATGCGACCGAGCACGTAGTCTGGCGTCTGCCGTTCGATGACGACGCAGTCGATGCCTTCGGCCTTGAGCAGATGGCCCAGCAACAACCCCGCCGGACCCGCGCCGATGATGGCAACCTGTGTGCGCATGATGATCTCTCCCGTGCGGGCCGCGCTTGCTTGCGCCAACCCCGATGCGATGGCCGCATATTGACAAGGCCGGGCGCAGGGCGGAAGGCATCGGCATGACAATCGCTGGTACTTTCAGGACAGCATGAACCAACCCGCCACCATCCCCAGCTACGCTCTGTATGGCGAACATGCCCTGCCCGAGGCCGCGGGCTTTGCGCATATAGAGACGATCGCGGCGCGCAGTGCGCTGCACGACTGGGAGATCAGGCCGCACCGCCATGGCGGTTTCGTCCAGGTTCTGCTGGTGCGCGAGGGACAGGCGCGGATCAGCTTTGACGGGACCGACAGCGATCGGCAGGGGCCGTGCGCGGTGATCGTCCCGGCGGGCACGGTCCACGGCTTTCGCTTTCAGCAAGGCACCGCCGGGTGGGTGCTGACGGTGTCTGCCGACTTCGCTACCCGCTCAGATGGGCTGGGAGACCCGCTGGGGCCGATTCTGGCGCGCGGTGAGGTCAACCCACTAGACGAGGTTGCAGCGCGTCGTGTGGGCTGGCTGGCGGATGAGCTGCTGGTGCTGCAACAGGAATGGCGCGGGCGTGATCCGCTTGCCCTGTCGCTGGCCGAAGCGCTGGTGCGCACGGTGGCGCGCGCAAGCGAGCCCGCACCAGCGGCAGGTGGCGCGGATGCCCGGCTGGAACGCTTTCGCCAACTGGTCGAGATCCACTTCCGCGAACACCGCGATCTGGACTTCTATGCAGAGGCACTGGGGCTGACCCGGCGCACGCTGTCGCGCCTCATCGCGCGCCGTCTGGGCTGCTCGCCCAGCGAACTGCTGCACCGCCGTCTGGCCACCGAGGCGCGGCGGCTGTTGCGCTATACCGGAGCAAGCGCGGCGCAAGTGGCGGCCGAACTGGGCTTCGACGACCCGTCCTATTTCTCGCGGTTCTATCTGCGGATGACTGGCAAGCGCCCGGTGGACGAGCGGGGGTAGCGTAGGGGGAGGAGCAGGATGCAGGTGTTCCGACGCTAATCAACGGTGTTTTGACGCAAAAAGGGCCGATCCTTGCGGACCGGCCCCTTTGTCATTTCGGCTGAAATGCGAAAGCTCAGGCTTCGGCGTGTTCGGCCAGAACGGTCAGGCCGTTGGCGCCGACTTCGGCAAAGCCGCCCTGCACCTGGATTTCCTCAGGGCTGCCGCCTTGCGTGCGATAGACCTTGAGCGCGCCGTCCTTGACCGTCGAAGTGAACGGTGCATGGCCTTCCAGCACGCCGAATTCGCCTTCGGTGCCAGGAACGACGACCATGTAGACGTCTTCCGAGCGGACGAGACGGGCCGGGGTGACGAGTTCGAAGTGAAGCGACATTGTGGACCTCGCAGGCCCTCCCTCCACCGGGAGAGAGGGCTAAGGATTATCAGGCGTCAGCAGCCAGCTTCTTGGCCTTTTCGATCGCTTCGTCGATGCCGCCGACCATGTAGAACGCGGCTTCGGGGAGGTGATCGTATTCGCCGTCGACCACCGCCTTGAACGAGCGCACGGTGTCTTCGACCTGCACGAACTTGCCGGGGATGCCGGTGAACACTTCGGCGACGTGGAACGGCTGGCTGAGGAAGCGCTGGATCTTGCGCGCACGGGCGACGGTCAGCTTATCTTCTTCGCTCAGTTCGTCCATGCCGAGGATGGCGATGATGTCCTGCAGCGACTTGTACTTCTGCAGGGTTTCCTGAACGCGGCGGGCGGTTTCGTAGTGCTCCTGCCCGACGACGGCCGGGGTCAGCACGCGGCTCGACGAGTCGAGCGGATCGACCGCCGGATAGATGCCGAGTTCCGAGATCGCGCGGTTCAGCGTGGTCGTTGCGTCCAAGTGGGCGAACGAGGCGGCCGGCGCCGGGTCGGTAAGGTCGTCGGCGGGAACGTAGATCGCCTGAACCGAGGTGATCGAACCCTTGGTGGTCGAGGTGATGCGTTCCTGCAGCTGGCCCATGTCGGTGGCCAGCGTCGGCTGGTAGCCCACGGCCGAAGGAATACGGCCGAGCAGCGCCGACACTTCCGAACCTGCTTGCGTGAAGCGGAAGATGTTGTCGACGAAGAACAGCACGTCCTGACCTTCCTGGTCGCGGAAGTATTCGGCCATGGTCAGACCCGACAGGGCGACGCGGGCGCGGGCGCCCGGCGGCTCGTTCATCTGGCCGAACACCAGCGCAACCTTCGAACCATCGGGGGTCGGGTTGCCGTCGGCGTCCTTGGCGATGACGCCTGCGTCGAGGAATTCGTGGTACAGGTCGTTGCCTTCGCGGGTGCGTTCACCCACGCCAGCGAACACCGACACGCCGCCGTGGCCCTTGGCGATGTTGTTGATCAGTTCCTGGATCAGCACGGTCTTGCCCACGCCCGCGCCGCCGAACAGGCCGATCTTGCCGCCGCGCGCGTAAGGCGCGATCAGGTCGATGACCTTGATGCCGGTGACCAGAATGGCCGCTTCGGTCGACTGCTCGATGAATTCGGGCGCCTTGGCGTGGATCGGAGCGGTCTGCTCTGCGCCGACGGGGCCACGTTCGTCGATCGGTTCACCGATCACGTTCATGATGCGACCCAGCGTCTTGGGGCCGACCGGCACCGAGATCTGCGCGCCGGTATCGCGCACCGGCTGACCACGGGTCAGACCGTCGGTCGAGTCCATCGCGATGGTGCGGACGGTGTTTTCGCCCAGATGCTGCGCGACTTCGAGCACCAGACGGTTGCCGTTGTTGTCGGTTTCGAGCGCCGAGAGAATCGCGGGCAGTTCGCCCACAAAAGTCACGTCGACGACGGCGCCGACGACCTGGCTGATCTTTCCGGTGGAGGTGAGCACGGTGGCCATGGGTTATTCCTTGCCTTGATGTCTTGTCGTCAGAGCGCTTCGGCGCCGGCGATGATTTCGATGAGTTCGGTCGTGATCGCGGCCTGGCGGCTGCGGTTGTACTGGATGGTCAGCTTCTTGATCATCTCGCCCGCGTTGCGCGTCGCGTTGTCCATCGCGGTCATCGACGCACCCTGTTCGGAGGCCTCGCGTTCCAGCAGCGCACCGAAGATTTGCGTCGTGAGATAACGCGGCAGCAGAGCTTCGAGGATTTCTTCCTCGCTCGGCTCATACTCGACCACCGAACCCGATTCGGTCGTGGCGGCAGGCGCGGGAACCGGGATCAGCTGCGCGGTTACCGGATCTTGCGCCAGCGCCGACTTGAACTTCGGTGCGATGAGGTGAGCAACGTCGAACTTGCCCGCCTCGAACATGGCGGTCAGCTCGTGCGCGATCGCGCTGGCTTCGTCGAAACCGGGCGTGCGCACCGTGCTGGTGTCGAACGCGGCCACGATGCCGTTGGGGTAGTCGCGCTTGATCGGCGCGCGGCCCTTCTTGCCCACGAGGTAGAATGCCACCGTCTTGCCAGCCGCTTCCAGCGCGCGCGCCTGAAGCTTGGCTTCCTTGACGATGTTCGAGTTCAGGCCACCGCACAGACCCTTGTCGGTGTTGACCACGACGAGGAGGTGGCGCTTGTCCGAACCAGTGCCGCGCATCAGCAGCGGACCGTTGTCCTGCCCGGCGACCTTGGCGGCAAGGCTGCCGACCACATCGGCCAGCCGGCTGGCATAGGGGCGCGCGGCTTCGGCGGCGGCCTGTGCCTTGCGCAGCTTGGCCGCGGCGACCATCTGCTTGGCCTTGGTGATCTTCTGGGTCGATTTGACCGAGTTGATCCGCAGCTTGAGTTCTTTAAGGCTGGCCATAAGCCGAGACCTGTCCCCTGATCGTCATGCCGGACCGGTTCCGGCATCCTTGGCCCCCGCCGACCCGGCCTGCTCTGACGAGCGGGCAGTCGGCAAGGGGCCGAAGCGGTGTAGTCTTACGCGAACTGCTTGCCGAAAGCGTCGAGCGCTTCCTTCAGCTTGGCCTTGGCGCCATCGCCCAGATCCTTGGTGTCGCGGATTTCGGCGAGCACTTCGGCCTTCTGCGAGCGCAGGTAGCTGAGCAGTTCGGCTTCGTACTCGGTCACGCGGTTGACCGGAACGTTGTCGAGATAGCCCTGCGTACCGGCAAAGATCACCGCGGTCTGCTCTTCGAAGCCGAGCGGCGAGAACTGCGGCTGCTTGAGCAGCTCGGTCAGGCGCGCACCGCGGTTGAGCAGCTTCTGCGTCGAAGCGTCGAGGTCCGAACCGAACTGCGCGAAGGCCGCCATTTCGCGGTACTGCGCCAGCTCCAGCTTGATCGAGCCGGCCACCTTCTTCATCGCCTTGGTCTGCGCGGCCGAACCGACGCGGCTGACCGACAGACCGACGTTGATCGCCGGGCGGATGCCCTGGAAGAACAGGCCGGTTTCAAGGAAGATCTGGCCGTCGGTGATCGAGATCACGTTGGTCGGAATGTAGGCCGACACGTCACCGGCCTGCGTTTCGATGATCGGCAGCGCGGTCAGCGACCCGTTGCCGTTGTCATCGTTCAGCTTGGCCGCGCGTTCGAGCAGGCGGCTGTGCAGATAGAACACGTCACCCGGATAGGCTTCGCGGCCCGGCGGGCGGCGCAGCAAAAGCGACATCTGGCGATAGGCGACGGCCTGCTTGGAAAGGTCGTCATACACGATCACGGCGTGCATGCCGTTGTCGCGGAAGAATTCGCCGATGGCCGCACCGGTGTAGGGCGCCAGATACTGCAGCGGAGCGGGCTCCGAAGCGGTGGCGGCGACCACGACGGTGTATTCCATCGCGCCGTTTTCTTCGAGCTGGCGGACGATCTGCGCCACGGTCGAGCGCTTCTGGCCGACGGCGACGTAGATGCAGAACAGCTTCTTCTTGTCGTCGTCGCCCGCGTTGGCGGCCTTCTGGTTGATGAAGGTGTCGATGGCGACGGCGGTCTTGCCGGTCTGGCGGTCACCGATGATCAGCTCGCGCTGGCCACGGCCGATCGGCACGAGGGCGTCGATCGCCTTCAGGCCGGTCTGCACGGGTTCGTGCACCGACTTGCGGGGGATGATGCCCGGAGCCTTCACTTCGACGCGGCGGCGTTCTTCGTAGAAGATCGGACCCTTGCCGTCGATCGGGTTGCCCAGCGCGTCAACCACGCGGCCGAGCAGGCCCTTGCCGGTGGGCACGTCGACGATGGTGCCGGTGCGCTTGACGATGTCGCCTTCCTTGATCTCGCTGTCCGAGCCAAAGATCACGACGCCGACGTTGTCGGATTCGAGGTTGAGGGCCATGCCCTTAACGCCGTTGGAGAATTCGACCATTTCGCCGGCCTGGACCTGATCCAGACCGTGAATGCGGGCGATACCGTCACCGACCGACAGCACCGAGCCGACTTCCGAGACTTGCGCCTCGGTGCCGAAGCTGGCGATCTGGTCCTTGATGACCTTCGAAATTTCTGCGGCGCGGATTTCCATTGTCAGCCTTTCATGGAAGTCTGTCTGGGGCCGGTAGAGGGCTGGATCAGCCCTTCAGGACCTGTGCAAGCGAGTTGAGACGGGTGCGGATCGAACTGTCGATCTGGCGGCTGCCGATCTTGACGATCAGCCCGCCGAGGATCTCGGGATCGACCGAGGTGCGGATCTTGATGGTGGCGCCTTCGCTTTGCGCCAGTTTGGCGGCAAGCTGGGCGATCTGGCCATCGTCGAGCGGGTGGGCGCTGGTAACTTCTGCCGTCACTTCGCCGCGCTGGGCGGCGGCGATGGCGACAAAGGCGCGGATCGCGTCGGGCAGCGAGGCCAGACGACGGTTGCCCGCCAGCACACCAAGGAAGTTGCGCGTCAACGGTGCCAGACCGAGCAGACCGGCAACGCCTTCGATCGCGGCGGCCGCCGCTTCGCGCGAAACCTGCGGGTCGCGCAGCAGCGCGGCGAGGTCAGCCGATTCGGCGATGGCGCCGGACAGGTTCTCAAGGTCAGCCTCGACCACGGCAACCGCGCCCTGATCGCTCGCCAGTTCAAAGAGCGCCGAAGCGTAGCGCCCTGCCAAGCTGGCCGTTATGCCGCCGGAAATCTCCACGCGTCCTGGTCCCCCTAATAGGTTTGATCGGGCAAGGCCGGACAGGCGCGAAAAAACACGCCTTGGCCCCGCAGTCGGGGCGCGCCTAGCAACGTAACCGAGACATGACAAGAGAGCAGATGGAAGGGGGGTGTCCGGTTCGTGCAGACGTATGCGTCCGTACCGGAGCCGATCGGCCCGATTATCGCGGTGCCTTATCCCTGACGGGGCCGCCGACTCCGGTGCCGCGCATCACGGGCGAGGCTGGCACGTATAGCGCAACCGCTCGTTCGGTTCGGGCGGCAACAGCGCGCGAATCCGCGCTTGTGCGGCGCCCAGCTGGCGCGCGGCGTCGACACCGGCGGCGCACGATGGCGAGGGAATCTGGTCCTGCATGGCCCGCGCCTGATTCACCCGGTCCAGATCGGGCAGGTAGCGATCGATGGTGTACTGGTGCGTGGCCGGGTCGAAATGGTTGACCGAAATCGTGTCATTGTTCTTTGGTATGAACACCCGCGACCAGCCGTCCTCGGCCAGGCCATACTGGGTCCGGGCATTGACGCAGCCGCTGTCCTGCCAGTTGAACGGCACGTCGGTGATGTCGGAAACGGTCACCCGGCTGCGCTGCGGATCGAGCACGCAGACCAGCTTTGCCGATGGATTTGCAGCGCTGTCCGGTTGATCGTCAGCCCCCTCTGAAGCGCTTGCACTGGCGGCAGCGGCGTCTGCATCGGCCAGAATGTCCTTGGCGTGCTCGTCGATGTCGCTCAGCGGCGGGCGCAAGACCCAGACCAGAATGGCCAGCAGCAGCGCCGCGCCCGCACCACCCGCTGCCCACTTCATCTTGCGGGTTTCGTTGCGTTGGGCCTGAAGCAAGGCGAATCCGCCCGCACCCAGCGCCGCCACGAGCAGCAGCGCCGCCACCGCCAGCTCGTTGTCGCGCTCGGACAGGATTGCCAGTTCGGCTTCCCGGTGGGCCTTTTCCGCTTTTTGCTGATGCGCTGCCAGCCGGGCCTGCTGCTCGGCGGCCTGTCGCGCCTGATCGCTCGCGGCGCGTTCGCTGTCGGCGCGCTGCAAATCGGCAAACGAGGTGCATGGCAGTCCGTTGGTGTGCGGATTGACCCCCGCCTGCAACAGGAAGGCGGTCACCTCGTGCATCGAGATGGCGAAGTAGAACGCCGAATCGGTGCCGTTGTCGGTCACCGTGCCAAAGCTGTTGACCCCCAGCACCCGCCCGCAGGCATCGAGCAGCGGTCCACCCGAATTGCCCGCGCCGATCTGGGCTGTGTGCAGGATCGTGTCGAACTGGCGCGAAGATCGCCCGGCCGAGATGTTGCCATAGGATTTCACCGCTTCTTGCGGAGTGACCACGTCCGCCAGCGAAAGGCCTTGCGCCATGTCGACATTGCCGGGAAAGCCCAGCGCCGCAACTTGTTCGCCGTCGCCCGCCTGGCCGGGGAACAGCGTCAGCGCGGGGAGGTTGGCGCCGTTGTCCACTTGCAGCAGCGCCAGATCGTTGTTCGGCGAAAACGCGCGGATGTGCGCCGGATAGGTCTTTTGCCCCTGACTGGGCACGATTCCGGCCAGCAGGCTGCCGTTGCGCTGCAGTTCCTCGACCACATGCGCGTTGGTCACCACCAGATCGGGCGCGATGGCAAAGCCCGAGCCATGGCTGACCAGCCGCACCTGATTGCCCTGATTCTCGACGATGACCACACGCACCACCCCGCGCCCGGCGGCGGCGATGTCGGCAGGATCAGCCATGGCGGCCGGTGAAAAGGCGGCCGGGGAAAACAGGGACAGGGCAAGGGCGACAAGCAGGCGGCGCAACAACATGGCGCGGCTTTTCGCGCGTGGCGGCTTTGATCGCAAGCGCCGGGACGCACCGCAGCGCGCTTTCTTGCAGGAACGGTCGCAACTTGAGGAGGCGTTGACTATGATCGGTCAGATGGAAGCACTCACCCCGACCACTATGGCCGCGATGGAAGCGAAGGAGGCTGACGCCGAATCCGACACCGGACGCTGGCAGGCGGTGTTGGCGCGCGACCGGGCGAGCGACGGGCGATTCGTCACAGGAGTGCTGTCGACCGGGATCTATTGCCGGCCAAGTTGCGCCGCGCGCCACCCCCGGCGTGAGAACGTGCGCTTCTTTGCCGATGGCGCGGCAGCGCGCGCGGCGGGCTTGCGGCCCTGCAAGCGGTGCAGTCCCGATGACGTAGCGCGCGACGAACGCGCCGTGCTGGCCGCGATCGCCGCGATCAAGTCGGCGGAGCAACCGTTGGCGCTGGCCGATCTGGCTCGATTCGCCGGATACAGCCCGGCGCATTTCCAGCGCGTGTTCGCGCGCCACACCGGACTGTCGCCCAGCGCCTATGCGCGGGCGTTGCGGGCTGAGCGATCGGCGCAGGCGCTCACCAGCGAACAGCGCGTGACCGATGCGATTTATGAGGCCGGATTTTCCGGGCCATCGCGGTTCTATGCCGCCAACACTCAGGAGCGTTTGGGAATGACGGCTTCGGCATGGGTCAATGGTGGCGCAGGGGTGACGATCAGCTGGGCGGTGGTGCCGACCAGCCTTGGCGAAATGCTGGTCGCCGCAACCGACAAGGGCGTGTGCCGCCTGTCGTTCAACGAGGGGCCCGACGAGCTCGCCCGCCGCTTTCCCCGCGCCGAACTGGCCGAGGGCGACTCAGCGTTCGCCGCATTGCTGGCGCAAGTCGTGGCGGCGGTGGAGCGGCCCGATCAGGACTTTGCGCATATCCCGCTCGACGTGAAGGGCACCGCCTTTCAGGAAGCGGTCTGGCGCGAGTTGCGCCGCATCCCGCCGGGCGAGACGCGCAGCTATGCCCAGATCGCGGCGGCGGCGGGCAATCCGCGCGCGGTGCGGGCCGCTGGCAGCGCCAACGGGGCCAACAACGTGGCGGTGCTGATTCCCTGCCACCGCGTCATCCGTACCGACGGCACACTGGGCGGATATGCCTATGGCCTTGAGATAAAGCGCGAACTTCTGATGCGCGAAAGTTCTTAACCGATCGATTGAACTGCGGTATCCTGCGCGTCAGAACAGGAAATCCGGGAGATCAATCATGGCCGAAATCGTGCTCGATGCGCATTTGCCGCAGACCATCCGCGAAGCCTTTGCCCACATCGGCACAGTCACCGCGCCTACGGTCGATGACCTGAAGGTGATGGTCTTGGTCGAAGCGGCCAGTGAAACGCTGTACAAGGTTACCGCACAGGGCACCGACAACGCCGCCGTGATCGAACTGCTGCACCACAATGCGGTCGAGGAAATGAAGCACGCGCACCGTGCCTCGCAGGCCATTGCCGCACTGGGAGGCGGCGATTTCCCGCCCCCCTCGGCGCAGGACAACCCCTATCTGAAGGCGGGCAGCTTCCCGTTCTCCGAAGTCACGCCCGAAGCGCTGCGCAAGCTGTCGGCTGGCGAATTCGGTGGTGAGGCGCTGTATGAAGGCTGGGCGGCCTCGCTCGACAATGCCGAAGCCGCCGCGCTGCTGCGCGCCAATGGCCGCGAGGAAACCGACCACGGCAACCGCCTGCTGCAGGCCGCCGACTTGCTTGAGCGCGCAGACGCCTAGCCGCTGGCGTCAGCGCGCCCAGCCGGGGTCTGCGGGGACCAGCGTGTCAAGGAATGCCTCGGCGCTGGCCAGTGTTTCGGCGCGTTTGTCCGCGTCCATCCGCCGCCAGTTGGCATAAGGCTGGGCCAGCCGCATGTTGCCGCCCAGCTTGCCCTCGTTGCGGTCGAGGAAGTGCCAGTACAGCGCATTGAAGGGGCAGGCGTCTGGCCCGGTGCGCTGCTTGACCTTGTAGGCGCAGGCGCCGCAATAATCGCTCATCCGCGCGATATAGGCGCCGCTGGCGGCATAAGGCTTCGACGCCAGCCGCCCGCCGTCGGCATGCAGCGCCATCCCCGCCACATTGGGCAGTTCGACCCATTCGAACGCGTCGGCATAAACCGCTAGGAACCAGTCAGCGACCTCGTTGGGCCGCAATCCCGCCAGTAGCGCGAAATTGCCCAGCACCATCAGCCGCTGGATATGGTGGGCATAGGCGTTGTCGCGCGTGGTGCGCACACATTGCGACAGGCAGCGCATCTTCGTTTCGCCGGTCCACCAGAAGTCGGGCAGGGGCCGTTTGGCGTCGAGCGCATTGGCCTGCGCCAGTCCGGGCATCTCCAGCCAGTACATCCCCCGGATGTATTCGCGCCAACCGATCACCTGCCGGATGAAGCCTTCCACGGCCTCGATCGGGGCGCGGCCCGCCTGCCATTCGGCCTCGGCCCGGCGGCACAGCTCGAACGGGTCGAGCAGCCCGAAGTTGAGCGCGGGCGAGAGCAGCGCGTGGAACATCGTGTCCGACCCGGCGAGCATTGCGTCCTGATACCGCCCGAACAGCGGCAGGCGCTCGGTCAGAAAGGCTTGCGCGGCGCGTTCGGCATCATCGGCACTGACCGGCCAGTTGAACCCGGCCGTGCTGCCGAAATGCCCGGCAAAGCGCTGCTCTACCAGCCCGATCACGGCTTGCGTCATGGGATCGGGGGCAAAGCGCGGCGGCTTGGGCGGACGCAAGTCGGGTTCGGCGGCGCCCCGGTTTTCGGCATCGAAGTTCCACCTCCCGCCGACCGGTTTGTCGCCTGCCATCAGCAGCCCGGTGCGGCGGCGCATCTCGCGATAGAAGTACTCCATCCGCAGTTCGCGCCGCCCTGCCGCCCATGCAAAGAAGTCGGGCAAAGGGCACACGAAGCGCGTGTCGGGCAGCATTCGCACCCGCACGCCAAGCGTTTCGCGCCAGCTTTCGATCATGGCCTTGACGCGCCATTCGCTCGGCTCGGTGATCTGCACGCCGCGCGCGCCATGACGGGCAATGCCGCGCGCCACTTCGCCGGAAAAGCTGCCGGTATTGGCCGGATCGTCGAGCGCCACATAGTCGACCGTCCATCCAGCCGCGCGCAATTCGGCGGCGAAGTGGCGCATGGCCGACAGGATCAGCACGATCTTGGCCTTGTGGTGGCGCACATGGGTGGCCTCGTCGGAGACTTCCATCATCAGCACCACGGTGTCGTCGGGCGTCCGGTCGGCAAGGCTGGAGAGCCCGTGCGAAAGCTGGTCGCCAAGGATGGGCACGAGGACGGGGCCGGATGTGTCGCTCATACGGGCGGGGTAGATCGGTGCCGGGCGGGGTCAACCTGTCCGCTGGGGGTGCAATCCTCCAACGTTGTCACCCTGAACTTGGTTCAGGGTCCATTTCTCCGCCGAGGGATGGGGAGAAAATGGGTGGGGAGGGGAGCAGCCCCTACACAAAGCTGTACGGATCGATGTCCACCGCCACGCGCACGCCGGGGGGCAGGCGCAGCGGGTCGAGCCAGCCGCGCAGGATCTTCTGCAATTCGGTCGAGCGGCGCGCGTTGATCAGGAGGCGATAGCGGTAGCGACCGCGCAGCAGCGACAGCGGCGCGGGGGCGGGGCCGAGGATCAGCACATCGTCGAGCCGGGGCTGGGTGCCGCCGATGGCGCGTGCGGCGTCGCGGGCCTCTGCCTCGTCCTCGCTCGATACGATGATCGCGGCCCAGCGCCCGAACGGCGGTGCGCCGACCTCGCGGCGCGATTCGGCCTCGGCTTCGTAGAAGGCGTCCCGGTCGCCTGCGGCCAGCGCGGCGATCACCGGGGCTTCGGGGTGACGGGTCTGGATGAGCACTTCGCCCGGCTTTTCGCCGCGCCCGGCGCGCCCGGCAACTTGCGCCACTTGCTGATAAGTCCGCTCGCCCGCGCGCAGGTCGCCGCCTTCAAGTCCCATATCGGCATCGACCACGCCCACCAGCGTCAGCTCGGGAAAGTGAAAGCCCTTGGTCACCAGTTGCGTGCCGACGATCACGTCGATGGCGCGGGCATTGGCGCGCTCGACGAATTCGGCCGCCTTGGCGGCGCTGGTCAGGGTGTCCGAGGTGACCAGTTCGACGCGCGCGGTGGGCAGGATTTCGGCCACTTCGTCGGCGATCCGCTCCACGCCGGGGCCGCAGGCGACCATGCAGTCGGGCTCGTTGCATTCGGGGCAGGCGGGCGGCGGCGGCACTTCATGCCCGCAATGGTGGCAGGCCAGTCGCTGCGACAACCGGTGCTCGACCAGCCACGCCGAACAGTTGGGGCACTGGAAGCGATAGCCGCAAGTGCGGCACAGCGTCAGCGGCGCATAGCCACGGCGGTTGAGGAACAGCAGGCTCTGCTCGCCCTTCAGCAGGCGGTCTTTCAGCGCGGCCACCAGCGAAGGGGCCAGCCAGCGGCCGCGTTCGGGCACGTCCTCGCGCAAGTCCACAATGGAGATCGCGGGCATCGTCGCACCGCCAAAGCGGTCGGGCAGGACCAGCCTTTCATAGCGCCCGGCCTCGGCCATCTGCAGGCTTTCGAGCGCGGGGGTGGCGCTGGCGAGGACCACCGGCACTTGTTCGAAATGGCCGCGCATCACCGCCACGTCGCGCGCGTTGTAGCGCACGCCGTCGTCCTGCTTGAAGCTGATCTCGTGGGCTTCATCGACCACGATCAGCCCCAGCCGCGCAAACGGCAGGAACAGCGCGCTGCGGGCGCCGACCACCACTTGCGCGCCGCCCGAAGCCACCTGCCGCCATGCGCGCCGCCGCTCCGACGACTTGAGCGAGGAATGCCAGGTGACCGGCGTGGCGCCAAAGCGCGCCTCGAACCGGCGCAGGAACTGTTCGGTCAGCGCGATCTCGGGAAGCAGCACCAGGACTTGACGGCCTTCCTCAAGCGCGGCGGCGATCGCCTCGCAATAGGTCTCGGTCTTGCCCGATCCGGTCACCCCGTCGAGCAGGAAGGGGCGGAAGGCGTGGGCGCGCACCGCTTCGACCATGCGCGCGGCGGCGGCGGCCTGCGCTTCGCTGAGGTCGGGATCGGCATGGTGCGGGTCGGCGTGGGGATAGGGTCGGTCGCTGTCGACCGTCACCGCTTCGAGCATTCCGGCATTGACCATGCCGCGCAGCACCGCGTCGGATACGCCCGCGATCTCGGCCAGTTCGCGGATCGTCGCCTGCTGGTCGTGCAGCAGATCGAGCGCGGCCAGCCGTTGCGGGGTAAGGCGCGTCGGTTCATGGCCGGTCAGCCGGTATTCGGTGACGGTGCCGCCTCCGCGCAGCGCCGCGCTGCTCGACAGCGCCATGCGCGCCACCTGCGACAGCGAAGCCATGTAATAATCCGCGCACCATTCGATCAGCCGCCGCAAGGGCTGGGGCAGCGGGGGCACGGGCAGCACCTGCAACAGCGGGCGCAGCTTGTGTTCGGGCACGTCCTGATCGGGCAGGCGCTCGGTATCCCACACCACGCCGATGATCTGGCGCGGCCCCAGAGGCGCCACGACAACGCTGCCCGGCTCCACGTCCATGCCTGAGGGCACGCGGTAATCCAGCACGCCCAGCGCCGCATTGAAGACAAGGCAACGGCAGCGGTTCATGCGGTGCGGCTGCGGGCCGGGTTCATGCTGGGTTTCATCATCGACCCTCTATAGGCACACTTGGCCCGGCGAAAAGGCCGCGTACCCGTTTCCGGCAAAGGAGAGCGCCCCCGTGCCCACCCAAACGATGCGACAAGTGCGTTCGCGCCGCGCCATGCTGGCGGCGGGAGGTTCAGGATTGATCGCGCTGACGCTGGCGGCCTGTGCTTCGCTGCCCCCGCTCAGTCTGGACGAGGCGGTGCGCCGCCTGCTGCGCCGCAGTGCCGACCGGGCGCTGACCCGGCTGACCGCACCCGGCGGCGGCTGGGACGGCTTCATCGCCCGTGCCGATCTGCCCGGCAGCCTTGGCGCGCAAGGCGGCGCGCTGGCGCGGCTGCTGACTTCGCCGCAAGTCCGCGTCCGCCTGCGCGAATCGCTGCGCCCCGCGGCAGAGCGTGCGGTGCGCAGGGCGGCCCCGGTGCTGGCCGACGCGGTGCGCCAGGTCGGCATAGCCAATGCCCGCGCCATCCTGCGCGGCGGTCCGCACGCTGCGACCGCATACTTGCGCGGCGAGATGCGCGGCTCTCTGGTGCAGGCGATGCTGCCCGAGTTCGCGGACCTGCTGCACGGCCTTGACGATCCGCTGCTGGGCTCGGCGTTGTCGATCCTGGCCGGGGTGGATGTGTCTGGCTGGGTTCGGGAATTGGCGGCGCGGGCCGATGACGTGCTGTGGGATGCGCTGGCCGACGCCGAGGCCGAAATCCGTGCCGATCCGCGCGCCACCGGCGATGCCATGCTGGTCGCGGCGCTGGCCCTTGCCGCCACCAACTGACAGGTGGCCACGCGGCGCTGACAAGGCTGAAAATGGCGCCTATAGGGGCCCATTGGATCGCGACGGTCGGGCCAACCGGGCCGCGCACATCAGAAAGCTCTCCCCATGAAGTTCTTTGTCGACACCGCTGACACCGCCGAAATCGCCGAGATGGCCGCCACCGGGCTGCTCGACGGGGTGACCACCAACCCCTCGCTGATCGCCAAGTCGGGCCGCGACTTCATCGAGGTGACCAAGGAAATCTGCCACCTGACCCACGGTCCGGTCTCGGCCGAAGTGGTTGCTCTCGACCATGCGGGAATGATGCGCGAGGCGGAAATCCTGCGCAAGATCGCCGACAACGTGTGCATCAAGGTGCCGCTGACGATCGACGGGCTCAAGACCTGCAAGAAGCTGACCGGCGATGGCACGATGGTCAACGTGACGCTGTGCTTCTCGGCCAATCAGGCGCTGCTCGCGGCCAAGGCCGGGGCAACCTTCGTGTCGCCGTTCGTCGGCCGCCACGATGACAACGGCTTTGACGGCATGGACCTGATCCGCGACATCCGCCTGATCTATGACAACTATGCTTTCGCGACCGAAATCCTTGTCGCCAGCATTCGTCACGGCATCCATGTGCTGGAAAGCGCCAAGATCGGCGCGGACGTGATCACGGCCCCTCCGGCGGTGATCAAGGGCCTGTTCAAGCATGTACTGACCGAAAAGGGCATCGAAGGCTTTCTTGCGGATTGGGCCAAGACCGGGCAGAGCATCGGCTGAGGTATTACCTGAAAGCCTGAGAAATTGTCCGAAGAAAGCCCGCTCGACCAGTTCCGCTCCGTTCTTGCCGGCACCGCACGCGCGGTTGCCGACGAGGCGGAGATCGAGGTGGCGTGGACCGCCGATGCCCCCGGGCAAAGCGGCGGTTCGCTGCGCATCCCCATGCCGGGCCGGGCCTTGCCCGCCGCACAAGTGGCCGAGGCACGGGGCTTTGCCGATTCGATGGCGCTGCGGCTGCGGCTGCACGACGGCAGCCTGCACCAGCGCGGCGCCCCGGCTGAACCGGTCGCACGCGCGGTCTATGACGCGGTCGAGCAAGTCCGGTTCGAGGCGTTGGGCACCGACGGCTATGCCGGGATGCGCGGCAACATCGGTGCGGTCACGCAATTGCGGCTGGCGTCTGATCCGATCATCCGCGCCGGGCGGGCCGAGGAAGTGCCATTGGCAACCGCGCTGTCGCTGTTGTTGCGCGAACGGCTGACCGGCCAGCCGGTGCCCGAATCGGCGCGCACCGGCACCGATCTGATCCGTAGCTGGGTAGAAGCGCGCGCGGGCGATGACATGAAGGGTCTGGCCGAACGGCTGGGCGACCAGAAGGCGTTTCAGCAACTGGCGCTCGACATGCTGGGCCATCTCGAACTCGTCCAGACCGCCGACCCCGCCGACAACGAGCAGGACGAGGACGAGGGCGAGGAACAGCAGGACGACGGCGAGGAGCAGCCCGAATCGGCTGAGGACAACCCCGACCAGCAGCCCAGCGAAGTTGCGGGCGACACGTCCGAGGGCGACGAGGACGGCGACGACGAGCGCGAAATCGAGCAGAGCGAGGACAGTGCCGACGCCGACATGGCCGACGAGGGCGAGGAGGGCATGCTGCCCACGCGTCCCAACCGGCAGTGGACCGACATTCCCGAGGGCTTTGATTACAAGGCTTATACCGAACAGTTCGACGAGGTCATCGGCGCCACCGACTTGTGCGACGAGGACGAACTGACCCGGCTGCGCGCCTATCTCGACACGCAGTTGAAGGGGCTGCAGGGTGTGGTTACGCGGCTGGCCAACCGGCTGCAACGCCGCCTGATGGCGCAGCAGAACCGCAGTTGGGACTTCGATCAGGAAGAGGGCCTGCTCGACGCCGCGCGTCTAGCACGGGTGGTCATCTCGCCCGGCCATTCGCTGTCGTACAAGATCGAGCGCGACATCGAGTTCAAGGATACCGTCGTCACCCTGCTGATCGACAATTCCGGGTCGATGCGCGGTCGGCCGATCTCGATCGCGGCAATCAGCGCCGACATTCTGGGCCGCACGCTGGAGCGCTGCGGGGTCAAGACCGAAGTGCTGGGCTTCACCACCCGCGCGTGGAAGGGCGGGCAGAGCCGCGAATCGTGGCTGGCGGGGGGCAAGCCCGCGCATCCCGGTCGCCTCAACGATTTGCGGCACATCGTCTACAAGAAGGCCGACGAGCCGTGGCGCCGCGCGCGCCGCAACCTTGGCCTGATGATGCGCGAAGGGCTGCTCAAGGAAAACATCGACGGCGAGGCGCTGTTGTGGGCGCACAGCCGCCTGCTGGCGCGGCAAGAGGATCGCCGCATCCTGATGGTCATCTCCGACGGTGCGCCGGTCGACGATTCGACGCTGTCGGTCAACAACGCGGGCTATCTTGAACAGCATTTGCGCAAGGTGATCGACTGGATCGAAAAGCAGTCTCCGGTGCAGCTGGTCGCGGTGGGCATCGGCCATGACGTGACGCGCTACTATCGCCGCGCGGTGACGATCATGGACGTGGAACAGCTTGGCGGCACGATGGTCGAACAACTCGCCGCATTGTTCGAGGATGAAGATTGAGGTCGGCGCTCCGCCCCTTGACCGGCGGAATTTAACCGGTCATTTAAAGTGGATGACCGCACCCCACGCCCCCTCCGCCAGCGTCTCTGACGCCGTTCTAACCCGCCGTTCGATCCGCGCGTTCAAGTCCGATCCGGTGCCGCTCGATGTGCTGCGCCGGGTCATGGAAACGGCACGGTGGACCCCGTCGGGCTGCAATTTCCAGCCGTGGGAAGCCACCATCCTGACCGGCGAACCCTTGCGCGCGCTGCGCGACAAGATGCTGGTCACCCCGCCGCAGGATCCGCGCGAATACAGTTGGGACGATCCGCAGGTGATCCCCGAATGCATGAACCGTCTGCGCCAGGTTGGCGCCGCTATGTACGGTGCCATGGGCATCGGTCGGGGCGACAGCGATGCGCGCAACGATTTCATGCGCAGCAACATCGAATCGTTCGGCGCACCGGCAGTGCTGCTGTGCTATTTCGATCGCCGCATGGGGCCGCCGCAGTGGTCGGACGTGGGCATGTGGTTGCAGACCATCATGCTGCTGCTGCGCGAGGAAGGGCTCGATAGCTGCCCGCAAGAGGCGCTTTCGCTCTATGCCAAGCTGATCAAGGATTTCCTGTCGGTTTCGGATGAAACGCACATCTTCTTCTGCGGCATCGCCATCGGCTATCGCGACGCTGACGCCCCGGTCAACGGGTTCGAACGCGAACGCGTGGGACTTGACGGCAGCGTGAAGTTCGTCGGCTTCTGATCCCGCAACCCCTGCGCCGGGCCGGCGCAGGGCGGATCGCGGTTGACCGCGGCGGCTCGGGCAGGGCAAGGCACATGGCATGACCGAGACGCCCTCTGCCACGCCGCTGACGCTTTATAACAGCCTGACCCGCTCGCTTGAGCCGTTCGTGCCGGTGCATTCCGGAGAGGCTCGGGTCTATTCGTGCGGGCCGACGGTCTACAACTACCCGCACATCGGCAACATGCGCGCCTACGTCTTTGCCGATGTGCTCGGGCGTACCCTCAGCTTCAAGGGCTACAAGCTCACCCACGTCATCAACATCACCGATGTCGGTCACCTGACCGACGACGCCGATGCGGGCGAGGACAAGATGGAGCGGATGGCGGCGGTGCAGAAGCAGTCGATCTGGGACATCGCCGAGCACTACAAGCAGGCGTACTGGGCCGATATCCGCGCGCTCAACATCCGTCAGCCCGCGCAGTGGACCATCGCCACCGACTACGTGCCGCAGATGGTCGCGTTCGCCCAAAGCATCGCCGAAAAGCACTGCTATGAGCTGGACAGCGGCCTCTATTTCGATGTTTCCACCGTGGCCGACTATGGCCGTCTGGCACGCGCCGCCACCGAAGAGGGCGAGGGTCGGATCGAACAGGTTGATGGCAAGCGTCATCAGGCCGACTTCGCCATCTGGCGCAAGACCCCGGCGGGCGAGACACGACAGATGGAATGGGACTCACCCTGGGGCCGGGGCGCGCCGGGCTGGCATCTCGAATGCTCGGTCATGTCGGGCGAAGTGCTGGGCTTCCCGTTCGACATCCACACCGGCGGCATCGACCACCGCGAAATCCACCACCCCAACGAGATCGCGCAGAATCAGGCACGCTGCTGCACCAACGGGCTCGACGTGGCGGAAAATTCCGGCGCGAAAGTGTGGATGCACAACAACTTTCTGGTCGAGCGCAGCGGCAAGATGAGCAAGTCCTCAGGCGAGTTCCTGCGGCTGCAACTGCTGATCGACAAGGGCTACCACCCGCTCGCCTACCGCCTGATGTGCCTGCAGGCGCATTATCGCAGCGAACTGGAGTTTTCGTGGGAGGGTCTGGGCGCCGCGCTGACCAGGCTGAAGCGGATGGTGATGGGCGTCGCACAAGTCCGCGAGCGAGCCGGAGAGGCAGAGGCAGTTCCGGGGCCGCGCTTCGGGCCGTTCCTTGACCGGTTCGAGGCCGCGATTTCGGACGACCTCAACACCGCCGTCGCACTGACCGTGTTCGACGAAGTGCTGGCGCTGAAGAAGGTTGATGCTGGCGAGAAGCTGGCTGCTCTTGCGCAGATGGACGCAGTCCTCGGACTTGGTCTGCTGACGCTTGATCGCGGCACCTTGCGCCTGCGCCCCAAGGGCGTTGCCATCACCGAAGGTGAGATCGAGGCCACCCTTGCCGCGCGCAAGGAAGCCCGCGCCGCCAAGGACTTCGCCCGATCAGACGCGCTGCGCGACGAACTGGCCGCGCAAGGCGTCGAGGTGATGGACGGCGACCCGCTCGGCTGGGACTGGAAGCTGGGCTGATACGCCACAACTGTCTCGTGACCAACGCCGCATGACAGGGAGCAGTGATCCCATCCCATTGCTCTCGACACGAGCGGTATGTGGCAGACTTGCGGCAAAATCCGTTTCATTTCGAAACTTTGGTGCGCTAGGGTTCCCCGACTAGCCAATGGGACGGGAGAGCCTTGCCGATGACAGTCCTCGTGATGAATGCGATGGCCGCGCCGCTGGTCGAGGGGCGGTTGCCCCCGCAGATCGAGCCGCGCTTCTTTCGCTCGGTGCCCGAACTGCTGGAGCTTGCGCCCGAGGCCGAGATCGGCTGGTTCGATCTGCACCAGCCCGAAGGGATGCGGCAGGCGATCGAGCGCGCGACGAAGCTGCGCTGGCTCAACTCGATCTATGCCGGGGTCGATTTCTTTCCCCTGCCGTTGCTGCGCGAACGCGGTGTGGTGCTGACGAACGGCGCGGGGATCAACGCGATTACCATCGCCGAATACGTGGTGATGGGTATGCTCACCATCGCCAAGGGGTATCGCGATGTGGTGCGCGCGCAGGACCGGCACGAATGGCTGCTTGATTCGCCGGGGAAGGTGGAACTGGCCGGCAGCCGCGCATTGATCCTGGGTTATGGCGAGATCGGCCAGCGGGTCGATCGCATGTTGCAGGGCTTTGATGTCGAGGTGGTGAAAGTACGCCGCAGCCCCGGCGAGGGGACGTTGACCTCCGATCAATGGCGCGCGCGGCTGGGCGAATTCGACTGGGTGATTCTGGCCGTGCCCGCCACGCCCGAAACCGACGGGATGATCGGTGCGGCCGAGATCGCGGCGATGAAGCCATCGGCCGTGCTGGTCAACGTGGCGCGGGGCCGCGTGGTCGATCAGCCCGCGCTGGTCGCCGCCTTGCAGGAACGGCAAATCGGCGGTGCGTTTCTGGATGTGTGCACGCCCGAGCCATTGCCCGCCGATGACGTGCTGTGGACCTTGCCCAATGCGCACGTGACGATGCATCTGTCTGGCCGCGCGCAGGACAAGATGTTCGCCCGCTCCACCGCCCGCTTCCTCGACAACATCGGCCGCTTTGTCCGGGGTGAGCCGCTGTCGCCGCAAGTGGACCTGACGCTGGGGTATTGAGCACGCTCAATTGTCCTCCAGCAGCAGGATTTCCAGTTCCACTTCCATGTGCGGGCAGGGCAGCAGCATCTGATCGGCGCGGACGACCACCGCATCGGCCACCAGCAGGCCGGGCAGGGTAAACTCGTGTTCGGGAACTTGCGCGATCAGGTGTTCGGCGCCGTCGCAAGCCTCCCACCCGTGGAAGCGCAGCACGAATGTCTGGCGCGAACCGTGGAAGGTGACGCTGGCCCACGGGCGTTCGGCATGGCTCACCAGCACGACCTCGCGCCCGGCCAGTTCCAGAACCGCGCGCAGCAACCGCTCGCCCGACGTAGCGCGGACCTTGCGCATGGTCTTGCGCGGCGTGTTGCGAGCGTCTGGCAGGCGGGCGTTCGCATCCTCTGGCGAAGGCTGCGGCAACGACTTGGTTTCGAAGAAGCGATGATCAAGCCACATCGGAGGTTTCTCCCAGATTGTTCATGAAATGTTCTGAGTATAAAGTCAGTGAAAGATGCAGGCCGCTCGCCATCGGCCAGCCTAGGCGAGGCGAAGGCGTTCAGGTGGAGTTTGGCCGGCGGAGTTTGCCCTGATGGAGCGTGCAAAAAGTTTTGATGTTGCCAGCCAAAGTGGATTTTTCCTTCGACTCAATTTCGATGTGAAGGGTATTGACGGAAAAATCCTACGAGTCTAGGAAAAGTCCTTCGATTTTGGTGCAAGGATTTGGCAAGAATGGCCCACAATGCTGCGCAAGGCGGTGACGATGGCGGGCGTGAACGACTGGTGGAGTTGGCCAGCGCACGCGGCGTCAGCCTGTCGGCGCTGTCGGCGCTGATCGGGCGCAATGCCAGCTACCTCCAGCAATTCGTGCATAGGGGCAGCCCGCGCAAGCTTGAGGAAACCGACCGCAGGACGCTCGCAGAGTTTCTCGGCGTCGATGAAGTGGAGCTCGGCGGCCCGGCGCGCGATACGGTCTTTGTCGCGCCGATCGCTGCCGGACGCGGCGCGGGCCTGCCCCAGACAGTGACCAAGGCGGTGAAATGGATCGACATTCCGCGGCTGGCCCTGGGCGCGTCGGCCGGGCCGGGCGCGCTGCCGGTGCAGGAAATTCCCTCCGGCACACTACGCTTTTCCTATGGCTGGTTGCGGCAGCAAGGGCTTGATGCGCGCGCACTGACGGTGATCGAGGTCGAGGGCGATTCAATGGAGCCGACCTTGCGCGATGGCGACGAAATCCTTGTCGACCGCACACCCCGCCCCTTGCGCGCCGGAGTCCACGTGGTCCGGTTGGATGACGTGCTGCTGGTCAAGCGGCTGGAGCGCGGCCGCGCTGGCTCGGTCCGCGTGATCAGCGACAACCCCGCCTACCCCAGCACGGAGCGCGCCGGAGCAGAAGTCGAAGTGATCGGCCGCGTGGTATGGAAGGGCGGGCGGGTTTAAGGCCGGGCCGTCAGGGTCGAACGGTCAGAATCGCCTCTGCCGCGCGGCCGTTGACCACGTCGCCAATGGCGGGTCCAAACTCGGCCAGATCATTGTAGGTAACCAGAAAGCTAACGGTCGTTGCCTTTTTCAGGTCTTGTTCCGACCCTTCCTGGATAGCGGCCTCAAGATGGATCGATGCCCGGATGGCGCCACGCGTGTTGTGAGGTTCGAACGTAACTTTCACCAATTCCTGAGGCGGTATTTCAGAGTTGCCCCCGCGACCTCCTGAAATGGAATGCGGCATTGCGGCAGATAGTGGATATGCCGTGATTGCCTGAGCGAAATCCAGCAATTCAAGTTTACTGAACCATGCACTGCCAACCCCGGCAAAGCCGTCCGCTGACACAGTTACGGTCAGTTCGCCATCCCATTCGTCGTCAGCCAGGTAGCTGATGGTGATTCTAGTCATTGTGCGACGTTATGCATCTTTCGCTTGCTCCGCTAATGGAGGAAGCTCCGTTTGGTTGCGCTTTTCGCCCCCTTGCCAACCGCCCGCAGCGCCGCCATTTCTGGGGCATGAGCGAAACTCCTGAAGCGTCCGCACCCCAGCCTGCCTTGCCGCCGTTTCAGGTGGCGATCATTCCCGTGACGCCGCTTGAACAGAACTGCACGCTGGTGTGGTGCACCAAGACCATGCGGGGCGCGTTCATCGATGCGGGTGGCGATCTGGCCAAGCTGCGGCGCGCGGTTGAAAAGACCGGGGTGACCATCGAGAAGCTGCTGGTGACGCACGGCCACATCGACCACTGCGGCTCGACCGGCATCTTCGCGCGCGAATTGGGCGTCCCGATCGAGGGGCCGGAGGAGGCCGACCGCTACTGGATCGCCAAGCTGGACGAAGATGGCCGCCGCTGGGGCATCGACGGCGAGGTGTTCGAGCCGACCCGCTGGCTGCACGATGGCGACAAGGTCACCGTCGGTGAGGTCGAACTGGACGTGATCCACTGCCCGGGGCACACGCCGGGGCACGTGGTATTCCACCATGCGCCGACACGGATCGCCATCGTCGGTGACGTGCTGTTCCAGGGATCGATCGGGCGCACCGACTTTCCGCTGGGCAATCATCAGGATCTGATCGATTCGATCACGCAGAAGCTGTGGCCGCTGGGCAACGACGTGACCTTCGTGCCCGGCCACGGTCCGATCAGCACGTTCGGCAAGGAACGGCAGACCAACAGCTACGTCAGCGACTATATGCTGTCATGACCGAAAAGGGGGATGCCGGGCCACCGGCGCGGCACCCCCGATTTGGCATCAGGGATCAGGCGTCGAGCGCGATCGATACCGCCCAAACGCCAAGGCCCAGCAGGGTAAGCATCGTGATCAGCGTGCCGGCCATCCGACCTTTGCCGAACACGCCGCCGTCCATGCCGACACCGTGCGCCACGCGCCCCAGCATATAGAGCCCGGCGACACCCGCCAGAATCAGGCTGCTGCCGCGCGCCAGTTCGATTGCGGCGAGCAGCACGAGGATGAACGGCGTATTCTCGACAAAGTTTGCCTGCGCGCGCATGCGCCGAACCAGATCTTCGTCGCCGCCATCGCCGACGGAAATCTTCTTGGCGGTGCGGACCATGCCGATTCGGATGCAAAGCCAGATGTTGAGCAGGGCGGCGGCGCCTGCGCTTGACAGTGTAACGGGCAGTATCATTGTTTTGTCTCTCCCAAGTCCCGAGACAGGACTAGCGCGGCTGCGCTTGCAAATCATCCGGAAATCCGTATAGGCGCGCCTTCGCTCGCGATTGGCGGCTCTCCGACTCCCTGCTCTTGCGTCATGCGCCGTTTCGGCAGTGCGTGAATATCCAAGGGTTGTGCGACGGGGTGCTTTTGCCTATCGCGCCCGTGAACGAACGTTATAGTCAAGATCAGGAACAGGTGCCGAGATGGCCGTCCCCAAGCGTAAAACCTCGCCGTCACGTCGCGGCATGCGTCGCAGCCACGATGCGCTGAAGGTGGAAGCATTCCACGAGTGCTCGAACTGTGGTGAACTGAAGCGCCCGCACAACCTGTGCACCGCTTGCGGTCACTACAATGGTCGCGAAGTCCTCGCCGTCGGCCTCTGAGCGCCTGAACGGGAGGCCGGTGCATGTCTGATCTGCCGCGTATCGCCATTGATGCGATGGGCGGTGATGAAGGTGTGCCCATCATGGTCGAAGGCGCGGCGATTGCCCGCCGTCGCCATGAGAACTTGCGCTTCCTGCTGGTGGGGGACGAGGCACGAATCGCCGCCGTCCTTTCCGCGCATCCCGATCTGGCGCCTGCGGTCGAAGTACTGCACGCATCCGATACGGTTGCCGGTGACGAAAAACCGACTCAGGCCCTGCGCCGCGCCCGCACCACCTCGATGGGTCTTGCCATCGATGCGGTGAAGCAGGGTCGTGCCGGTGCCGCACTCAGCGCCGGCAACACGGGCGCCCTGATGGCCATGGCCAAAGTCGCGCTGCGCACGCTGCCCGGGATTGACCGGCCGGCGCTTGCGGCGTTGGTGCCGACATTGGGTGAGCACGACCTTGTCATGCTGGACCTTGGCGCCAACACCGAGTGCGATGCGCGCAATCTGGTGCAGTTCGCGATCATGGGCGCAGCCTATGCCCGGATCGTCAACGGGCTGGCCGCGCCGCGCGTGCGCCTGCTCAACATCGGCACCGAAGAGACCAAGGGCACCGACGACTTGCGCGATGCGGCCACGCAACTGCGCGAAGCGGCCGATCGCCTGGCCATGGAATTCGACGGCTTTACCGAAGCCGACAAGCTCAGCCGCGGCGATTTCGACGTGGCCGTGACCGATGGATTTTCGGGCAACATCGCGCTCAAGGCGATGGAAGGGGCCGCGCGATTCGTCGGCGACCTGTTGCGCCGCAGCTTTTCCAGTTCGCTGCGCTCGAAGTTCGGGTTTCTCATTTCGAAGCCTGCGACCGAGCTGCTCAAGCATCATCTCGATCCCAACAATCACAACGGCGCGATCTTCCTTGGGTTGAACGGCGTCGTGGTCAAAAGTCACGGCAGCGCCTCGGCGCTTGGCGTGGCCCACGCGATCGAGATCGCCGCGCGGCTGGTCGAAGAGAACCTGACCGAGCGGATCGCCGTCGACCTTGCCAATGTCGGCACTGGAACGATCCACAACTCTGGCCGCGTTGGAGGTCGACAGGTGCGCGAAACCGAGGCAGAGCCGGGCGCATGACTTTGCGTTCCGTGATTGTCGGCAGCGGCTCCGCCTTGCCCGTACGCGCCGTGACCAACGCCGAGCTGGCGCAGACGGTCGATACCTCCGACGAATGGATCGTCGAACGCTCCGGCATTCACGTGCGCTATATTGCGGGCGAAGGTGAAACCACTTCGACGCTGGCGACCGATGCCGCACGGCGCGCGCTGGATGCCGCTGGCATCGATGCGGCGTCGATCGACCTGATCATCGTGGCCACCGCTACGCCCGATCAGACCTTTCCGGCTACTGCAACAATCGTGCAGCACAATCTGGGCTGCAACGGCGGCATCGCGTTCGATGTCGCGGCGGTTTGCTCGGGCTTCCTCTATGCGCTGACCACCGCCGACGCGCTGCTGCGCGCGGGGCCGGCCAAGCGGGCGCTGGTGATCGGCGCCGAAACCTTCAGCCGCATCCTCGACTGGGAAGACCGCACAACTTGTGTGCTGTTCGGCGACGGCGCTGGCGCATTGGTGCTTGAAGCGCGCGAGGTCGATGCCGCCGATCCTTCCGCACCCGGGATCATCGCCAGCCGGTTGCACGCCGATGGCCGCTACAACGACATGCTGTTCGTCGATGGCGGACCGTCCACAACCGGCACCGTCGGCAAGTTGCGGATGAAGGGGCGCGAGGTTTTCCGCCACGCGGTCACCAATCTGGCCACGGTGCTCGAAGAAGTCCTTGATGCATCAGGCCATGTCCCGGCCGATATCGACTGGGTCGTGCCGCATCAGGCCAATATCCGTATCCTTGACGCGACCGCGCGCAAGCTTGGTCTGCCGCCTGAAAAGGTGGTCGTTACCGTCGATATCCACGCCAATACCAGCGCGGCATCGGTGCCGCTGGCCTATGACACGGCGGTTCGCGACGGGCGCATCCGGCCCGGCAATCTGGTGGTGCTTGAGGCGATGGGTGGTGGATTTACCTGGGGCGCCTGCATCGCTCGGGTGTAAATGCGCAGTTGTCCCGAATTAAGACTGCCGAATTCCCTTTGACCCCAACACATTGCCACAAGGCAATGCATTGCCTTGTGCAAAATTCACGCTATCGTGTTCGATGGGGTTTGATCAGTTTTGGGGGAAAGCAAGGGATGCGATCCGTAGGCACTTTGACGCGGGCCGATCTGGCCGAGAGCATCAACCGTCGCGTGGGACTTTCTCGCGCAGAGTCACTCAGTCTGGTCGAGGCGATACTCGATCAGATGGGGGACGCGCTGGCAGAGGGTGAAAACGTCAAGATTTCGGGCTTCGGCACATTCGTGCTGCGCGACAAGGCAGAGCGCGTGGGTCGCAATCCCAAGACCGGCGTGGAAGTGCCGATCACCCCGCGTCGGGTGCTGACCTTCCGCGCCAGCCAGATGCTGAAGGATCGCATCTGCGACGTCGAATGAGCCATAGCGGATGAGTGCGCGCGACTCCGCCGGATCGCCCGGTCTCGGCAAGGAGCCGGCAGCGCTGCGCACCATCGGCGATGTTTCCCGCGCTTTGGGCGTTAAGGCCCACGTCCTGCGCTATTGGGAAGAGCAGTTCCCGATGCTGCGCCCACTGACCCGCGCGGGTGGGCGTCGCTACTACCGCGCCGACGACGTTGCGCTGATTGCCGAGATCGACCGTCTGCTGCACCGCGAGGGTTACACCATTCGCGGTGCGCGGCAATTGCTGCAGCAAAGGGCCAGCCGCAAGATGCGCAAGGCGGCACTGGTGGAAGCCAACGTCGACCAAATGGATGCGGCTGCCGAATCGCCGAATGAGGCGGCGAGGCCCACCGAATCGACCGAGCAGCAGATCGTTGCCGCCGTGCTCGTGCTGCGCAGCGAACTTGCTGCGATCAGGGGCCGTCTGGCGACCGCGCTTGCTGCCGACCTGTGACGCGTTTTGATTTTCAGCCGAGTCTCACCGACGGGCTTGTCACCTTGCGGCCGCTGCAGGCAGAGGACTGGGCATCGCTCCATGCCGTTGCGCGTGATCCGGCCATCTGGGCAAGCCATCCTGCACGCGAGCGATGGCGCGAACCCATGTTCCGCCGCTTTTTCGACGATTGTCTTGCCAGTGGCGCAACACTGGTGATCGAGGATGCCTTGAACGGTGAAGTTCTCGGGTCATCGCGGTTCGACACCGAGCGGGCTGGCGACGGAGAGATCGAGATAGGCTGGACTTTCCTGTCGCGCAGCCGCTGGGGCGGTACGACCAATGCCGCCGTGAAGCGGTTGATGATCGGGCATGCGCTGGCGACGTTCGAGCGCGTCATCTTCCTGATCGCGGCAAGCAACAGCCGGTCGCGGCGCGCACTCGAAAAGATTGGTGGCGCATTGCTGCCACGCCATTTTGATGCGTCGATTGATGGCCAAGCGATCCGCCACGTGATCTATGGCATTGACCGTGCAAGCTTTGCCAACGGTCCGCTTCAGGCATTGCCGATCGTATAAGGCCCCGCTCAATCCGGCAGTTGCGGGCCCAGCGTGGGGTCCAGATCGCGTGGGCGGGTGAGCGATATCAGGCGGGCGCTGCCTTCGGCAAGGTCTGCCCAGCGCTCGATGTCGGCTTCCAGCAACGCGAACGTGGCGGTGGGGAACTTTTGCTCCACGATATCGCGCAAGGGGCTGGTGCCATCGTCGGGCACAAGGTCGAAGATCAGGTCTTCCAGCCCGGGGTTGTGGCCGATCATCAGCACGCTGGCAGGATCGCCTTCGACTTCGCGCAGCAAGTCGAGCAATGTGGCTGAACTTGCCAGATAGATGCGGCGGTCCCATTCCACGGGGAAGCCGCGACCGTAAGCCTTCGTGGCCACCTCGATCGTTTCGGCGACCCGTACGGCTGGTGAGGCGATGATGTGTTCGAAGGTCCAGCCTTGTTCGCGCACGAAGCGGCCCATGGCAGCGGCGCCGCGTTGGCCGCGTGCATTGAGCGGACGGTCGAAGTCGCGGGCGCGCGCATCGCTCCAGTCAGACTTGGCATGGCGGAACAGGGCGAGGGTTTTCACCGGATGCTCTCGTCTTGGGGGCGTTCGTCCGGCAGGACCACGGGGCTTGCCGCCGCGCCAGCAGAAACACTGGCCGCGATGGTTTGTAAAGCCACATCCAGCGTTACCCGGCGCACCGGCGTCCCTTGCGGAAAGGCGCTGAGCAGGCGCGAGGGGAACGCGGCGGACAGTACGACGAAGTGCCCCCGATCATCGGCTGAGCGGATCAGCCGTCCGAATGCCTGCGCCAGCCGCGCGCGGATAATGCGGTCGTCCAGTGCCTGTCCGCTACCGCCGCCCGCTGCCTGTGCCGCGAGCCGCCGCGCGCGGTGCAGGATCGACGGCTTGGGCCAGGGCACTTGCTCCATCACCACCAGCCGCAGCGAATCGCCCGGTACGTCCACCCCGTCGCGCAAGGCATCGGTGCCGAGCAATGAGGCGCGCGGATCGTCGCGGAAGATGTCGACCAGTGTGCCGGTGTCGATGGGATCGACGTGCTGGGCATACAGCGGCAGCCCTTCGCGCGCCAATCGGTCGGCGATCCGGCCATAGACCGCGCGCAACCGGCGGATGGCGGTGAACAGCCCGAGTGCACCGCCGCCCGCCGCCGCGATCAGCCGGGCATAAGCCGCCGCCAGCGCGCCGATATCGCCCTTGGGCACGTCGGTGACGATCAGCACTTCGGCCTGACGCGCAAAGTCGAATGGGCTTTCGGCCGAGAACAGTCGGGGCGCGACTTCGAGATACTGGACACCGCTGCGCCCGATCGCGCCGTCCCAGTCGGGGCCATCGGGGCTCGATCGGTCGCACAAGGTGGCGCTGGTCAACATCACCCCGTGCGCCGGGGCCAGCACGGTTTCGGCAAAGGGCTTCATCGGATCGAGGAAGTGCCGGTGCAGCGCCACGTCCCATTCGCGCCCCTCGGATCGTTCCAGCGCCAGCCAGTCGACGTAATCGGCATCGGCCGGGCCGCCCAGCCGCGCAAGCAGGCGCTCCCAGCTTGCCACCAGATCGCAACGCCACTGGATGGCGCTGCGCGCGCCTTCGATCCGCGCACGCGCCGGACCGTCGAGCCAGTCGGGGCCATCTTCAACCAAAGCCTCGAGCCGCAGCCCCAGCTTGACCAGCGGGCGGCGCAAGTCGGCCAGCGCCTCTTGCGCCCGGCCCGCTGCCTCGATGTATGGTCCGTCGAGCAGCGCGATCTCGGTTTCCAAGCCATAGCCCGCTTCCTGACCGCCGCTTTCATCGCGTGACAGCACCAGCGCACGCGTGGCAGCGAGCAGTTCCTCGACCGGCCCAAGCGGATTGCCCTCGATCACGCGCGCCAGCCAGCCTTCGCCGGGCAGGGCCTCGGCGGCATCGCGCGCGGCGGTGATCGCTTCGCTGCCTTGATCGTCATAGCTGGCGACGTCGGCCAACCGTGCCGCCAGACCCCGGCGGCGCCCGCGCGACTTGCCCTCCGGTCCGATCACCCAGCGGCGCAACTCGATGGCCTCGGCCCCGCTCAACTCGGCGCTGAAGGTCGAATCGGCGGCGTCGAACACGTGATGCCCCTCGTCGAACACGATTCGGGTGGGCCGCTGTGCCACATCGCGCCCGCGCGCGGCATTGACCATCACCAGCGCGTGGTTGGCGATGACCAGTTCGGCGCTGGCAGAGGCGCGGGCGGCGCGTTCGATGAAGCATTTGCGGTAATGCGGGCACCCGGCATAGACGCATTCGCCGCGCTGGTCGGTCAGCGCGGCAATGCCGCGCTTGCGGAACAGCGTGCCCAGCCAGCCGGGCAGATCGCCGCCGATCATGTCGCCGTCCTGGCTATAGGCGGCCCAGCGTGCCACCAGTTGCGCCAGAATGGCGGCACGGCCCTGAAACCCGCCCTGCAGTGCATCTTCAAGGTTGAGCAGGCAAAGGTAGTTCTCGCGCCCCTTGCGCACCACCACGGTCGGCTTGCCATCGCGCAAGGGCGGGAACGCGCGGCGGCTTTCGTGGCGCAACTGGCGTTGCAACGCCTTGGTATATGTCGAAACCCAGACGGTGCCGCCCGATTGTTCGGCCCACAGCGCGGCGGGCGCCAGATAGCCCAGCGTCTTGCCGGTGCCGGTGCCCGCCTGCGCCAGCAGCACGTGCGGCTGGCGTTGCGCCCGGCGCGGGGCAAACGTGGCGGCTGCATCGCGGGCATAGGCCTTTTGCGCCGGCCGTTCCTCCGCCCCGCTGCCGGTCAGTTGCGCCAGCCGCGCGGTGACCTGGGCATCGTCGAGCAGCACTTGCGCGGGTTGGGGGCGCTCGGGGGCCTCCTCCCATTCGGGCAGGCGCGAAAACAGCCAGCGTTCGGCCCGCTCGGGCTTGCGGATGCGCCCGGCGAGCAATCCTGCCCACGGCCAGCGCAGCCGCGCGAGCGCTTCCACCGCCATCCACGCGCCTTCGCGCTCGGCCCAGTCATCGGCCTGTGTCTTGGCGAGAAGGCGTTCGGCGGCGGCCTGCAGGAAGCCGGGCACGGCATCATCGGTGGCAGGCTCGGGCAGATCGAGCACGGCCGCCAGACCCTTGGGCGTAGGTACCACAAAGCGGGCAGGGTGGATAAAGGCGTAAAGTTCAAGCAGATCGAGCCCCGACAGATCGGGGTAGCCCAGCCGATTGGCCACCAGCGGCGCGTTGAGCATCAGCAGCGGCGTGTCGGCCGCTGCCATGATCGCCTCTCCCTTGCCGACACCGCGGGTGCCGCGCGGATTGCGTAGCCAACAGCCGCTGTGGCTGGCGTGCAGAGCGGGAAGGTCGGCGGGAGACTCCATCACGCCTGCTCTGGCCCGGCCCGCGCGCAATGTAAACGCATGCAAGCAAACGCTTCAGGCCAGACCGGAGCGATCGCTGGGGCGGCCCTGCGGAAGCGGGTGCGCCACCCCGGATTAAGGGCCGCTTGCAAGAAAAACGTCATGAACGCCGCGCTAACGTTGATTTGCCCTGAAAAACTCTTTCGCCCAGCCGTCCTTGGCTTCGGGACATGTTTTCGGAGGTTTCCCGCTCCGGCCCATAGTGGAGAATGGGACATGGCAGTCATCAATACCAACATCAACGCGGTTCGCGCGTCGAATGCCTCGAATACCGCCGCGCATATGGCCGGCATCGCGATGGAACGCCTCTCGACCGGCAAGCGCATCAACGGCGCCAAGGACGATGCGGCGGGCCTCGCCATTACCACCACCATGACCTCGCAGATCAAGGGCATGGGGCAGGGTATCCGCAACGCCAACGACGGCATCTCGTTCGCGCAGACCGCCGACGGTGCGCTGAACGAAGTGACCAACATGCTCCAGCGCATCCGCGAACTGGCGGTTCAGGGCAAGTCGGAGACGTATCAGCAGTCGGACCGCGACGCGATGCAGTCTGAAGTGGCCAACCTGACCAGCCAGATCAGCGAAGTGCTGGAAAAGACCAAGTTCAACGGGAACGCGCTGTTCACCGTGGTCGGCACAACGCCGGTTCCGGCGACCGACGACCGCGCCTTCTCGATCCAGACCGGCGCGGACACCAGCGATACGGTCAACCTGGTCAGCAAGGCGATCGACGGGTCCAAACTGTTCGGCACCGGCGCAATCGTCTACGATGCGGCTTCGGCGACGCAGGCGCTTGACGTGTCCAATTCGGCCAATGCCGGCACCACGCTCGCCAACGTCGATGCCTCGCTCGATGCCATCAATGTGGCGCGCGCCTCGTTTGGTGCGGGTGAAAACCGGCTGGAATCGGTGATCAACAACCTCAACGACAACATCACCAACCTGTCGGACGCGCGCAGCCGCATCCTCGATACCGATTATTCGGCCGAAACGACGCAAATGGCCAAGGCGCAGATCCTGGCACAGGCGTCGACCGCGATGATCGCGCAGGCCAACCAGGCCCAGCAGAACGTGCTGTCGCTGCTCAAGTGATTGAAGGCCACGCCGCCTAGGTTACTGGTCGGTCGCCAGCCCGACCAGCCTCCACGGAAATGCGGGGTCGCGATTGCGAGGCCCCGCATTTTCGGTGTCTGGCGTACCGCTGGCGGTGCAAGTCGTGCTCAGGGCCCAAGCATTTCCGTCGTTCCCAACCCAAAAACACCCTTGCGGCCCCGCGTGTTTCCGCCTGTAAGCGCAGGCTATGGGAAACATTGCCACCGCCATCGAAAAGACCTGGCTGACCGCCGACCGCCTGCTGGAAGACTCCTACCGGCTGGCCAATCTGATCATCGATTCCGGGTTCCAGCCGACGCACATCGTCGGCATCTGGCGCGGCGGGGCGCCAATCGGCATCGCGGTGCAGGAACTGCTTGAATATGCCGGGATCGAGACCGATCACATCTCGATCCGCACCAAATCCTATGCCGGGATCGACCAGCAGAACGCCGAAGTGCGGGTCTATTCGCTCGGCTATCTGATCGATACGCTTGAGCCGACCGATCGGCTGGTAGTGGTGGATGACGTGTTCGATTCGGGCCGCTCGATCGAGGCGTTCCTCAAGGAGCTGGCCGCGCGCTGCCGCCACAACACCCCACGCGAAGTGCGCGTCGCCACCGTCTACTGGAAGCCAAAGCGCAACAAGTCGTCGCTGCAACCCGACTTCTATGTGCATGAGACCGACGAATGGCTGGTGTTTCCGCACGAAATCTGCGGGTTGAGCGAAGACGAAATCCGCGCGCACAAGCCGCAGGCGGACTTGATCCTGCGTAAGCGGGACTGAACCGGACCATTTCTCTTGCGCAACCCGGCGCAAATCGCGCAAGGGCCGTGGTGCTATGACCACCAACGATGATGCCCTGATCGCCGCCGCCCGTGTCTCCAAGGCCTGGCCGTTTGAAGAAGCGCGCAAGCTGCTCAAGCGGTATCCGGACGGGAAACCCGGTGGCGCGCCGGTGCTGTTCGAAACCGGCTATGGCCCGTCGGGCCTGCCGCACATCGGCACCTTTCAGGAAGTGCTGCGCACCACGCTGGTCCGCCGCGCCTATGAAGCGCTGACCGGCGGTGCGCCGACGCGGCTGGTGGCGTTTTCGGATGACATGGACGGTTTGCGCAAGGTGCCCGACAATGTGCCCAACAAGGGCCTTTTGACGGCGCATCTGCACGAACCGCTCAGCCGCATTCCCGATCCGTTCGGTCGCTTCGAAAGCTTTGCCCACCACAACAACGCGATGCTGCGCGATTTTCTTGATCGTTTCGGCTTCGATTACGAGTTCGTGTCGGCGGCCGATCGCTACAATTCCGGCGCCTTTGACGAGGCGCTGCGCGGTGTCCTGAACAATTTCGATGCGATCATGGGCATCATGCTGCCCACCTTGCGCGAGGAACGGCGCAAGACCTATTCGCCGATCCTGCCCGTTTCGCCGACCAACCGGCAGGTGCTGCAAGTGCCCGTTGAAGTGGTCGATGTGGCGCAAGGACTGATCCGGTTTACCGATACAACTGGCGAGGTGGTCGAACAGACGATCTTTGGCGGACAGGCCAAGCTGCAGTGGAAGGTCGACTGGGCGATGCGCTGGGTCGCGCTGGGCGTCGACTATGAGATGTGCGGCAAGGATTTGACCGATAGCGTCACCCAGTCGGGCAAGATCGCGCAAGTTCTCGGCGGGAAGCGGCCGGAAGGGCTGATTTACGAGCTGTTCCTCGACGAGAATGGCGAGAAGATCTCGAAGTCCAAGGGCAACGGACTGACCATCGAGCAATGGCTCGACTATGGCAGCGAGGAATCGCTGGGCTTCTACTTGTTCCGCGAACCCAAGAGCGCCAAGTCGCTGCATGTGGGCGTTATCCCGCGCGCGGTCGACGAATACTGGCAGTTCCGCGAAAAGCTGCCGACCCAGCCGTTGGAGCAACAGCTTGGTAATCCGGTATGGCACCTTCTGCGCACCAATGGGTACCATGGCGGTGAAGGCGAGGCGTTGCCGGTCACGTACGGCCTGTTGCTCAACCTTGTCGGCGTGCTGGGTGCCAATGCCACGCGCGCGCAAGTGTGGTCGTACCTTGGCAACTATGTCGAAAACGCCGATCCGGCGGCGCACCCCGCGCTCGATGCGCTGGTCACCCGCGCACTGGCCTACAACCGCGATTTCATCGCGCCCACGCTGATCCGCCGCAAGCCCGACGCCAACGAGGCGCTGGCGCTCGCCGCGCTGGACGAGGAATTGGCCGCGACGAGCGAAGGTGCGACCGCCGAGGAACTGCAGAACCTTGTCTATGAGATCGGCAAAGATCCGCACTATGGCTTTGCGGGCTTGCGCGACTGGTTCAAGGCGCTTTACGAAACCCTGCTTGGATCGGCACAGGGCCCGCGCATGGGCAGTTTCATCGCACTTTACGGCGTCGCCAACACCCGTTCCCTGATCGCCGAGGCGCTGGACGGCACCGAAGCGGGCTGACGTTCCGGTGGCTGGATTTCGGCCTGCTGTGCCGCAATCCAGCGGCGGATCTTGGCCTCCAGCACTCCCAATGGCAGCGCTCCGCTGCCGAGTGCCTGATCGTGGAAGCCGCGAATGTCAAAGCGCGCACCCAGCGCGGCTTCGGCTTCATGGCGCAGCCGCTGAAAGGTCAATGCGCCGATCTTGTAGGCCAGCGCCTGGCCGGGATTGGCGATGTAGCGGTCGACTTCGGCGACGGCATCGCTGCGGCCCATCCCCGAATTGGCGAGCATATAGGCGATTGCCTGATCGCGGCTCCAACCTTGTGCATGGAGACCGGTATCGACGACCAGCCGCATCGCACGCAGAATCTCGTCATCCAGCGTCCCCCAATGCTGCAACGGATCGGTGTAAAGGCCCATGTCGTAGCCCAGCGTTTCGGCATAGAGCGCCCAGCCTTCGACATAGGCGGTATTCCCGCCGTACCGCTGGAAGTCTGGCAGGTCATCGTTTTCCTGCGCCAGACTGATCTGGAAGTGGTGGCCAGGCGCGCCTTCGTGCAAGTACAAGGTGGTTATCCCGGTCAGGAACCGACTGCGCACATCGTAGGTGTTGAAGAAAAACACGCCCGGGCGGGCGCCGTCGGGTGATCCTTGGCTGTAGCCGCCGCCAGCCTCGAAACGGGCGCGGTACTCGGGATAGGGTTCGATCAGCAGCGGCGTACGCGGCAACTGGACGAACCAGCGCGGAGCCAGCTCTGCCACCCTATCGCCAACCCGGTGAAAACCGCGCGCCAGTTCGGCGGCATTGCGCGGGTGGTAACGCGGGTTGCGACGGATTTCATCGAAGAACGCGCGCAACGTTCCGCGATAGCCGATCTGGTTCTTCACGCTCACCATCTCGCGCTGGATACGGGCAACCTCGGACAGGCCAAGTGCGTGAACCGTGGCAGGATCGACGCTGACGGTGGTGTGCAGTTGCATCAGCACGCGATACAGGCGGTCGCCCCCGCGCATGCCCGACAGACCGACGCTTGCGCGCGCCGCCGGGCGGTACTCGCGCACCAGAAAATCGCGCAAGGTCCGATAGGCGGGATAGACCGCGTCATGGGTGGCCGCACGGAAACCCTGTTCCAGCCGCCGCCGGGTGGCCAGCGGCAAGGTTGCGGGCAAACGTCGCGCCGGCGCCATGAACAGCGAGGATTCAATCGGCTGCGCAAGGATCGCGTCGATCTGGCTGATCATGTTGTCGACGGTCAGCCGTGGTTCGACAACGCCGCTGGCCATGCCCTCGCGAAACCGCGCGATGGCGTTGGCGAACAGCGTCGGCAGGCTGCGCTCTAGCGTGATGCGGGCTTCGAAATCGGCCGCGCTGCGCAACGGGCGAACCCCGTCGGTAGCCACCAATTCGGGAAAAGCGACGTGAAATCCGCCGAAGTGGTTGAACGGCTGGACGCCAGTCATCGCCTGAACGGCGGGAGCGAGCAGGGCCTGCTCTTCGGCCATCGTTTCGGCAAAGGCATCGTAGGAAAGCTGGTGCGCGGGATCGAGCGCCGCTCGATCGATCGAGGCAAGTTGCTGCAGCGTGCGCGCGTTCACGGCGCGTTGGCGATTGGCGAGCGTGTCGGTGAACAGCAGCAGCAAGTGGTCCTGTGGCACAGGCTCTCCCCGCTCAAGCGCGCCGAGTGGATCAAGCTGTGCCTCTTCGCGGGTATCATCCGCAAAGATCCGGTCGAGCGCCGCGTTGGCCGCACCGGCTGCCAGCGCACGAACCGTTCGGGTTCTGCCCGATTGTGCGGCGTTCGTCCCGGCAGGTGCGTCTCCGGCTGCCGGAGGCGGGTCCAGCATGGCGCGCGGGGATGTGGCCATCAGCCCCGACATGGGGGCCGAGGCGCAGCCGGAAACCGTCAGAGAAAGTGCCGCTAGGACCGTCAAAGGCGGCCGGTGTGCCAGTCTGCGGGGGCTAGAGTGGTGCTCCCTCCCGGTCAGGACCATGGCCGGGACCGGTACCATTTCGTCAGCACATATTTGACCCCGCTGACGACGGGCAATCCGGCATGAAGTGCCTGTGGGTTGGGGCGACCATCTAGCCCCATGTTGTTCCAGATCAGCAAGGCTCCCGCTTGCGGCGGCACCGCCATTTCAAGGCGCGGAAAGGCGGTTTCGCCGCCCGCCTCGACCGCGTTGAGATAGGCCATCGCGGTCCAGCTACGCTGTCCACCGCGTCGCTGTTCATCCTGCCAGAAGTCCTGGCTGGGCAGGAAGTAGTCGAAATGGTTGCGAAATTGCTGGCCAACGCTGTAACGCTGGCCCTGGATCGTCTCACCAAGTTCGGGAGCGATGCCGAGCAGATCATCGATGCGCCGCTGGATCATGCGGATGAACGGATCGCGCGGATCGACATCGCCGCTGAAGCTCGTCCGCCCGGAATCGCCGTTGTTGTGATAGGTCGGCGAAGGGCGCGCTACCGTGTCGACGATTGCGATCAACCGGTCGCATTCGGCAGGACTGAAGAACCCACCCACGCCGTATAGTTCGAGCCCTTCGACCGGCATCTGATAGACTTGCGGATCGGCAGCCAGCCGCGCGCGCACCGCCTCGCCAAGGCGCTTGAGGGCCCGCGTGTCAGGATCCTTGTTTGCAGAGCGAAATGCGAATGCCATGTCCGCCGACATCCATGGCGCAAGGCCGTTTATTCGGCAAGGGGGCGTGACTTTGGCGGATGGCGCGGGCATTTGCAGACGTCAGGATCATTTGCGGGTCGTGCGACACAAGCGGGGGCGCGCGGTTCAAGACGTCTGGCCGGATGGCAGGAACACATGACGGTGCAAGGGCGAAAGCTTTTAGAGCCCGATTCAAAAGTCTGTCATGCGGCTGAAAGTCGCGCAATTCTGCGGGTTAGCATCCGGATAGAAGCGATATTCGCCCACGCGGTCGAGCTCTCGATGGAGCGTTCCCAGTCTTTGGCGAGG
>NZ_JAIZDA010000026.1 GCF_020404405.1 Novosphingobium sp. FKTRR1
CCGAGCACCCTTGCTCACAGGATCGTCACCCGAGATAATCATAGGAGTAGCGCCTCAACTTACGTCAGGGCGCGGAAATTCAACGCTGACACCCGCCAGCGCAAGGTGGGCGCGAAACACCGCTTACGCTTGTTCCCACCTTCGATGATATCGAATACATGCTGCAAATTCGGGCCCTGAGGCGCCTTGCCGAATTCGGGAATGTCCGCCCCACGATGAACGTGCGCCCGCGCTGATCAGCACGATCACCTTGAACCGCGCATCCGCCGCGAGCACCCCGGTCTTGCCGATAATCTCGGTGGTGTCGGCCTAGTTGCACGCGGTGGCGATGTCGGTCATTTTCGGAGCTCTCGTCAGGTGAGCATGGCTCCCAGGCGACCGCGAATGATAGCTTCGGCATTGGCGACGATGCGATTGATGAGTTCGTCGCAGGTCGGGATATCGTGGATCAGGCCCTGCACCATGCCGGCCCAGAACACCCCCTTGGTGAGATCGCCGGATTCCAGCAGCTCTTTACCGGCCGTTCCTGCCACCAGTTCGCGGACATCTTCGAACCTTGCGCCGGGTTGGGCCAACCGGCGTACCACTTCTTCGGAAACCGGGCTCTTGCCAACCCGAGCAGTATTCTTGAAGTTGCGGAAGATCAGAAAGCTGCCGCGCTCGTCATTGTCGACATAGGCTTGCTTCACATTGTCGTGGATCGCCGCTTCCTTGGTCGCGCAGAACCGTGTCCCCATGTTGATCCCGTCAGCGCCCAGCGCCAACGCAGCAGCGAGGCCGCGGCCATCACCGAAACCACCGCTGGCTAGCATCGGAATCGTCACCTTTTCGGCAGCGGCGGGGATCAGGATCAGTCCGGGGATATCGTCTTCGCCCGGGTGACCGGCGCATTCGAACCCGTCGATCGAAATCACGTCGACCCCGGCCTTTTCGGCGGAAACCGCGTGGCGCACCGCGGTGCACTTGTGGAGGATCTTGATCCCGTGCGGCTTCAGTTGCTCCCAGATCTCGCGCACAGCCGGGGTGCCAGCGGTTTCGACGATCTTGACCCCGCCATCGATGATCGCCTGAGCATAGGCTTTGTAGTCGGGTGCATTGATTGTCGGGAACACGGTCATGTTCACGCCGAACGGCTTGGCCGTCATGCCGCGCGTGCGCTCGATTTCATTGCGCAAGGCCTCAGGGCTCGGCTGCGATAGCGCGGTGATGATCCCAAGCCCGCCCGCGTTCGATACAGCGCTCGCCAATTCGGCATAGCCGACATTCATCATCCCACCCTGGACGATGGGGTGTTCGATTTCGAGCAATTCGGTGATCCGGGTCTTGAAGGCCATCATCTCACTCCGTCGATCGCAAATTGTTTCCCGTCAGCCCCGCACGGGCCGAAGGTCTCTGCAGCTACGCTCAGGCGGGAATCTGGTTGAACGGCACGCCCTTGTCGGGGCGATGATCCTGCGGCAACCCTAGGATCTTCTCGGCAATCGTGTTGAGCAGCATCTCGTCCGCGCCGCCTGCAATGCGGCCGGTCGGAGCGTTGATCCAACTGGTGGACCAATTGTCTTTGACGGGCGCATGCTCATCAAATGCAAAACCGAGATTACCCTGCAAGTCGATCGCCAGCTCGGAAAGCCTCTGACGGCTACGCACCGAAACCAGCTTATTGAGCGAGCCTTCCGGACCCGGCTCCATCCCGGCCTGCAGCATCTGCATCGCCCGCGCGGTGATCGATTCAAGCCCAGCGCGCATCGCATGGTTGCGAGCAATCGCCGAACGGACCCGTCCATCCTTGAGCGCAGGTCGTTCGTTGATTTCCAGACCCTGTACCAGATCGACAAACAGGTCGAGGTGTGGGCCGAACCCGCCGCTGTCGGTCGCCACATAGCGTTCGATCATCAGCGTGGTCATCGCCACCCCAAAGCCGCCGCCAATGGGGCTCATCCGCTGGGAATCGTCCAGCCGGGCATCATCGAAGAACACTTCATTGACGTGGCTGTCACCACCGGCAAGCTTGATCGGGCGCACTTCCACGCCCTTGGCGCGCATGTCGACCCAGAAATAGGTCAGCCCCTTGTGCTTGGGCTGGGTTGGATCGGTTCGCGCGACAATCACGCCGTAGTCGCTGTATTGTGCCCAACTGGTCCACAGCTTCTGCCCGTTGAGCTTCCATCCGTTGCCATCCGGCTCGGCGCGGGTGCGCAGGCCGGCTAGGTCCGAACCGCCCGCGGGTTCGGAAAACAGCTGGCACCATAGCTCCTCGCCGCGCAGTGCCGCGATCACGCGCTGTTTGACCCATTCCCGGTCTTCGGCAAAACGGATCAGGATCGGGACTGGCATGCCCAGCGAAATCCCGAAATAGCCCGTGGGCATTCCGTAAGGCATTTCCTCGGTATCGAAGATCACCTTCTCGATATGGCTCAGCCCCTGCCCGCCCAATTCCTTGGGCCAGTTTATACCAGCAAAGCCGGCATCGAACCGGGCCGCCAGATAACGGCGCCCGAGCGCGAGATCGTCGGCCTCCGAGAGACCACGGCGCGCAGCCTTGCCGAATTCGCCGGCGACGGATTCTAGCCAGTCGTGGGCGCGCGTACGGAACGCTTCAAAGTCGCTCATGCCGCCACTCCCGTCAGGTGTTCAACCAGCAAGTCTTCCCAAAACAGCGTATTGCCCTGTTCGATCGCCAGACTGCGGGTGCGCCGCATGTGGAGATGGATGCCCGCTTCCCAAGTCACCCCGATCCCGCCATGCACCTGAATGCAATCACGTGCGCACGTATCATAAGCTTCCGTGGATGCGAGCCGCGCATCGGCAGCGGCGATTACCAAAGCAGACAGAGCCGCGCCTTGCGCTTGCCCCTGATCTGCAACGCCAGCAGCGTGGATGCAGGTTGCCCGGGCGATTTCAACCAAACCATAGAGCTCTGCGATGCGGTGCTTGACCGATTGGAACGCGCCGATCGGCTGGCCAAACGCACGGCGGGTCAGCGCATAGTCCCGCGCGAGCAGCATAAGCGCTTCAGCGCCGCCAACCTGTTCGTGCGCCGTCACGATGGACATCCTTGCCAAAAGATCGAGCGCCAATGCCTTTGCATCAGGACCGGCCGCAAGCAGCGTTGCCGGGGTTTCTGAAAACGTCAGATCGGCATAAAGCCGCGCGTTGTCGAAGCTGTCGACCGGGGAGCGCGCCACGCCGCTCAACTCGGCCAAGACTAAAACCGGTTCGCCGTCGCGACTGGCCCAGACGAGCGCGATATCGGCGGAGACGCCGCCCGGGACCGCGCCTTTGACACCGGTGAGCTTGCCGCCAGCAAAGCGCACAGTCGGCCGGGTCGGCAACGGCGCATTGCCTTCCGCAAGACCCACCGCGCCGAGGCTTTCGCCTGCTGCCAGGCGCGGCAACCAGCGCGCCTGAAGGTCTGCATTGCCGCTGCTGGCAATCGCATAGGCTACGCCGTATCCGGGGGTAAGGAACGGGGCGCCTGCAGTTGCTGCGCCAATGGCCTGGGCCACAAGGCCGAGTTCGACCAGCCCCAGCCCCAGCCCGCCGTGCGCTTCAGGAATCGCTAGTGCAGTCCAGCCTTGCTCAACCGCGGTGTCCCAGAACGCAATGTCGTAGACGCCAGTCTGTTCCAGCAAAGCCAGCAGGCGTTGCTTGCTGGTGCGGGCATCCAGTACCCGCCGTGATTCAATGGCGATGGCCTGCTGGCCCTCGTCATACAGGAGTGACATAAACGGCATCCCTATCCCAAAAGCTGTTATGAGTTATATAACTAGGTGATACATTTCAAGCGCCATTCACTGCTGGCGCCTCCCTCCAGCTCGCGAAACACGCAAAGCGGTTGTAAGGGTGGCGAAGTCGGCTGAACCAGCATGCTAAATGGTGCGCTCAGCGTGATGTGATTTGACCACTAGTAGCCAGAATGCGGCGCAACTCGGCCTTCTGCACTTTGCCCGTGGGCGTTCGCGGGAAAGTATCGAGGATGACCAGTGCCTCTGGCGCTTTTTGACGGGCGACTCCCAGATCGTTGAAAACCCTGCCAATCAATTCGAGCGTCGGTGCGGCGCCGTCCTCAACCAGAAGCACCGCACAGACCCGTTCGCCAAGGCGCGGATCGGGCGAGCCGATGGCGGCCGCCTCACGCACGCCGGGAACTTGCTGCAGAAGTTCCTCCACTTCGCGGCTCGAAATGTTCTCCCCGCCGCGGATGATGATATCCTTCTTGCGGTCGGTGATTGCAAGATAGCCTTCCGCGTCAAGCCTGCCGATGTCACCGGTCAGGAACCAACCGCCGGGCAAGAAGCTGGCGGCATCGAGCGCAGGATCGGTATAGCCGACAAAGCGCTCGGCCCCGCGCACCGCCACCTCGCCTTCCATTCCCGTCTGAAGGTCGAATCCGCTGTCATCGACGATACGCACCTCAACGCCCGCATTGGGGCGGCCATCTGTGTTGAGCCGCTTGTCCAGCGGATCATCGGGCGCGCATTGCGAGACTGTGGGCATCTCGGTCGATCCGTAGCAACGACAGCAACGGATACCCTTCGCTTCGCTGGCCGCAACGAGGGCCGGCGGCACGGTTGTTGCACCGATGATGAACTGGGTGAAGCTGGTGATGTCGCGCTGGTCGCGCGCGGCCGCCTCCATCATCCCCGAAAGGTGAAATGGCGTCCCGGACATCTGGCGGACCTTGAACCGGTCAACAAGCTCTGCGGCCAAAGCGGCGTCCCAGGCCTCAAGGATCACCATGGGGCGACCAAGCAGGGCGTGAGCCAGTATCCCAAGCGTGCCCGCGATATGCCCGGAAGGCCAGGGCGAGAGGCCGAAATCGTCGGCGGGCGCCTCGCCGCGCTGCCCTGCCAGCTCCGCCAGCAGGCTGCGCGAGGTGTGCCGAACGCCCTTGGGTGCCGCCGTGGTGCCAGAGGTATAGAGCAGTAGCGCGAGCGCATCGGGATCGGCAGAGCAGGGCACCAGATCGCCCGCTGGCAAGCCCGCCAGCGCGATCATCCCTTCCGGCACCGTCTCGCCCATCACGATGCGGTACCGCAACGCAGGCAGATCCGGCAGTCGCGCGAGCCGGTCCAGATAGTCAATGGACTTCCACCGGTCTGGCACGATCAGCGCCTTGGCCCCGCTATCGGCAAGGATATGCGTCAATTCATGCGGGCCGTAGATATGGACAATTGGCAGCATTGTGCAGCCGAGCAGTGCAGCGGCCTGAAACAGCACAGCGTTTTCCATGCAATTGGGCAATTGCATGGCGATCGTATCGCCGGGCCGCAAGCCCAGCGCATGAAACGCTCCTGCCAACCGCCGCCCCTCGGCGTGGACTTCGCCAAGGGTAGTGACCCGTTCGCCTGCGGCACCAAAGAGATGCATCGGCGCAGTCGGCCGGTCCAACGCGCAGCGTGCCATTGCTTCGGCAAGCGAAATATCCTGCCACAGGCCGCGGCTGCGCCAGTCCGCCTCCAACTCACTCGGCATCCGGCCAGGCGCCGTATCCATGTCTCGCTCCCTGCACATATACTCGCGTGCGAGGCTTTTCAGCCGATCACCTTGTCAGCGCGGAAGGTCGCGATCTCTGCATCGGAAAATCCAAGCTCGCTCATAATCTCGTCGGTATGCTGGCCGAGTGCGGGTGCGGCATAGCGGAATACGACAGGGATATCGCCAAAGCACCAAAACGCGCCGGGCTGCTCGACTGTGCCGTAGTCCGGCTGATCGAGCACCGAGATCAGGTTCAGTTCGCGGTGGAGCGGGCTGTCAAAGAACCGGTTCTCGGCATCCTCGAAGGTCACGTGGTCACAGGGAACATCAGCCCCCTCGAGCGCCAAAAGCAGATCGGCGGCAGTTTGCGCGGCAGCCGCCGCAACAAAACTCGCCTCGTCCGACCCCAACACTGCGCGCACTGCCGCGCGGCGCGCCTCGGTATGCGCGGCAATCGCGATCCAATTGCCGTCAGCGCATTGGAATATCCGGTGATAGGGCGAATAGCCGGTCTGCTCGCTGTCGAGATGGTAGGTTTCAGCGAGTGAGCCGTCGGGTCGCAGCAGCGTCTCGCCCTGCGTCATCGCAGAAATGCCGAGGAGCGAGGTCTGGGTCGAATAGCCGCGCTGCCCTTCGCGCTTAGCATAGATCGAGGCCATGAGTTCAACGAGTGTGCTTTGCGCCGCGCTGACATCCATCGTGCCTGGACGATTGAACATCGGCTTGTTGCCTTCGCCGGCGTTCTCAAATTCCCAACCGGCAATCGCGTTGAAGATTGAATCGTAGCCTGGCCAGTTGCCGCGCGTACCCTTCTGGCCATAGGCGCTGACATAGTTGAACGCGATGTCCGGGTTGTGCGCGCGGATCCCCTCTTCGGAAAGGCCAAGCTTTGCCGCACCCTTGAAACGCATGTTGTGATGGGCAGCGTCGCCCCATTGCAGCAGCCGACCAAGTATGGGCTGCGCTTCTGGCTTGGTAAGGTCCAGCGCAATCGAGCGCTTGGAGCGCGAGGCGGCCTGATAATAGCGGTGCATGAAGCGGATACGGTCTCCGGTAAGCGCTTCCACTTTGATCACGTCGGCGCCCATATCGCCCATCATAGAGGGGCCCATCGGTCCTGCGAGGAACATGCCAAAATCAAGAACGCGAACTCCGGCCAGAACTTCGGCAGGATGCCCATTGCTTCCGATTTGCGCTGGCGGGGGCGCCCAGTCCACCTCGCCGCCTTCGCCGAGCCGGGGAGCCGGCCGCACGGGCGGCAAATCGGCATCGGTGTGGAACGGCACATTCGGCTGAATCGTGTGGCCCATGTCCGGATCGTCAACCGCCACGACATAGCCGTTGGCCACGACTTCGGGGTGACTTAGCATCCCGCCAAGCGGAAAGGCCGGCTCTACGGCGATATCCGCGGCGCGAAGATCGGCGATCCAGCTTTCAAGCGGGCGACGCTTGAAAGCGTCGATCTTGCCAGCTTCCGTTTCCAGGTCAGCACCTTCGGCCAGCACCTCCCACATCGTCGGCAGCGATGCGTAGTCAAACTGGCGCGTAGGATCCATCATCTGGAGCCATTCGCCACCTTGGCATTCAAAAAGTTGCTGTCCGATCGGCCGCGCCGCTAGCGGATGGGGCTGGTTGTTGGGCATTGGCCCCTTGGAATTGCGTCCCCAGAGCAGCGGGATCGTCGCCATCAGCCCCTGAAACAGCGAGGTATGCGCCGCGCCGCCTAGGCCCGATTGCAACCGCGCGACAAGCCGGGCGAGTATGCCCGCCGCCGCCAGATGCGCAGCCGACCATGAACCCGCGTTGTAGCGCCAGACGATTGGGCCTGCCCGGTAGCCATCGTTCTCGTAGAGCGATCCAAATCGCGCCTGGACCAGCAGTTCATCGTCCGAGCGCTCGACGTCGGGGTGATTGAAGGGACTGCCGGTGATCCCACAGGTCACCAGTCGCGGATAGCGTGCCGCAAGCGACGCGTCATCGAGGCCGATGGCTTTGGCACGCTTGGGCGTGAACTGGTGGAGCAGGACATCGGCCCCGGCGAGGCGATCCGCCAGCGCGGCAAGACCATCGTCCTGCGCCAGATCGAGCGCAAGGCTGCGCTTGCCCCGGTTCCAGTTGGCGAACCGCGCTTGCCCGCGCGCCGGATCTCCGCCGGGCCGCTCGATCTTGAGCACTTGTGCGCCGAGCGCGGCGAGCATCAATCCCGCGACTTGAACAGCCTGACCCTCGCCAATCTCGACGATGCGAAGCGCGCCCAGCATGGATCAGGCCTTCCGAAAGTTGGGCAGCACCCAACCGTCCTGGATCTCTGTCCATTCGACGGTGACCTTCATACCGATATGCACATCCTCGGCGTTGCAGCCGGTGACATTGGCATTGAGCCGTGCGCCGGGCGCACCATCGAGATCAACCACAATGGGCACATAGATAAAATCCTCGCCATTCGCTGGGTTCTTGTTGCAAACCGCGAAGCTGAAGACCGTGGCGGTGCCCGGCAGCGTAGGCCAGTCGACCTCGCGGCTCGAACATTCAGGGCAATAAGGTGAAGGCGGCATACGGAAATGGCCGCACTGCGCGCACTGGCATGCCGTGAGTTTGTGCGCCTTGGCCGCTTCCCAGAAGGGCTCGGTGTTCGGGTTGGTGGTGATGCGGATCTCTTCGCCCGGCAGCAGCTTGGCCGGGCCGTATTGGATAGGCTCGCGCATGGTCAGGCGCTCCTCAGGATCAGACTGGACACAGGAAGCGAGGCGGGGCCACCCGAAACGAGCGCGAACTCGGCATCCTTGATCTGATTGATCGCAGTGCCGCGCACCTGCTCAACCCCTTCAACGATGTGGGTCATGCCGATGATGTAGGCTTCGCTCAAGTTGCCGCCGTGGGTGTTGACCGGCACGCCGCCATTCACACCGCCCTGAGCTGCCGCATCGTAGCGGATCTTGCCGGCGAGAACGTAGTCGTTGCCCTCCCCTTTCTCGCAAAAACCATAGTCTTCGAGCTGCATCAACACCATCGGGCTGAAGTGGTCGTAGAGCAGCGCTACGTCCATATCCTTGGCCGCAAGGCCCGACTGCGCCCAGATGCGGTCTGCGGTAAACTTGTGGCCCGAACTGGCGAAGTGCGGATCAAGCATGCCCATCCAGGCGAAGGCACGGCCCCATTCGCGCTGGCCGCCATGCGCGCAGGCATGGACGACGGCAGGCTTGTGTCGACAGTCCTTCGCGCGGTCCATCGTCGTGGTGATCACGGCGACCGCACCATCAGTCTCGAGGCAGAAATCGAGCCTGCGCAGCGGATCGGCCAGCATGACCGAGGCATCGTATTCCTCCTTGGTCAGCGGCGCCTTTCGCACAGCCTTGGGGCGATTGTGCGTGTTCGCACGGGTAGCCATCACGATCTCGCCAAAGGCATCCTGTGTGGTGCCATATAAATGCATGTGCCGCCGGGCGAGCACACTCATCAGGTGGCCCGGGCCGACCAGCCCCGACGGCTGGAGAAAGCTGTTCTCCGGATTGGGTGCGGCCGAGCCGAACACGACGCCAAGCCGATGCTGCGGCAATTGCTGCAACGCCATCAAGGTGACAACGTACTTGCAATCCTCGTTCATCAGACCCGCTGTGGCGAGCCCGATCGCGCCCGGACAGCCGCCGCCGCCGCTCGTCAGCGTCGCTGAGAACGAGATGTTGGGCATGCCCAGAGTTTCCATCAGGCTGGCCGTATCAAACTTGTCGAGATAGCCCGCACCGGCAGTCGAGTAATAGGCGAACCCGTCGATGTCTTTGATCGAAATTCCGGCATCGGCACAGGCCTTCAAGATGGCCTCACCCGCCATGTCGTTGATCGTGCGGGGCCAGCTCTTGCCACGGACGTAATAGTCCGTAGCCCCGACCCCGACGATCGCCGTTTTGTCCTGGTTTGCCCAAGCCATGGTTCGTCCTCTCACTAGACTCTAAGTTATATAACTAGGTGCGATAGGATAGCGTGGGCGGCTTGTCCAGCGCCGAGGCGGCCTGTTCAAGCAAAATGCAGCCGCCGGTATTTGCCCCGAAAATAGAGCAGCGGATCGCGGCGCGGCTCAAAGCACGCGCGCGTGACCTCGCCTACGAGAATGAAGTGATCGCCGCCTTCATGGATTGCATGACGGCGGCATTCGAATGAAACCAGCGACCCATCGAGCAGAGGCACCCCTGCCTCGCCTGAAGCCCATGGGGTTGCCGCAAAGCGGTCCTCGCCTTTGCCGGCAAATCGGTTCGAAGCCGGCTGCTGACTGGTCTGAAGCACATTGACACCAAAATAGCCGGCTTCTCGCAGCACTGGGGCAGTCCCGGCGGTGTTGGCAATGCACACCAGCAGCAGGGGCGGATCAAGTGACACGGAGGTAAAGCTGTTGGCCGTGAGTCCGACAGGGGCCCCATCTGGAGCGAGCGCAGTGACAATCGTGATCCCGGTTGCGAAACATCCCATGGCATCGCGCAAGGTTCGCCCATCGGACCCCGCGCGGAATTCGCTCGCCGCCCGGGGTTGCTTGCGCTCCAGAAAATCAAGCAGTAAACCCAGAAAGGCCTCGGTCCGGTTGGTCACAACCAGCAAGTCGGCATCCGCGACCTCGGCGGATTCGGCCTGAGGTAGCGCCGCCTCAAACTTCGCATTCCCGGGCGACTGACCAATCCACGACATCCCACCACGGACCAAGAGCGTAGGAAGCGCAAGATGGGGCGCAGCGTGCATCAAAGCCGCGCCCATGTCGTCCAGTGGAAACCCGTCAAGCGTGCGCGCATCCCATGCCGCGGCATCGCTATCGCAGCGTGCCCGAAGCCGGGTGGCTATATCCCCTGCCATCGAAGGGTCGGGTTCGACCGGCATATCCACCAGCACGAGCCCAGCGGCGAGATTGGCGGCATCTATGGCGAGTGCAGCCGCCGCAATCCATCCTCCCATGGTTGCCGCGACAACTACCGGACGCGACCCCATTTGGTCCAGCACTCCGCGCAAGTCCTCGACATGGGCCGCATATTCATAACGCCCGTCAGTCGGCCACTCGCTGGTGCCATGGCCGCGTAGATCAAGATTTACCACCCGGCGACCGGACTGGACCAGCCCCTCGGCAACTTCGCGCCAGACCTTGCGGGTCTGCGCGGCGCCATGCACCAACAGAATCACCGGATCGTGGGGGTCACCGGTGACTTCGGCTTCCAGCCGGATCCCACCAAAGCCCTTGAAGGTGATTACATCTATCAAGCGCGCGCCTCCGCAGCCTCGATCCAACCAGCCAGTGTTGCCGAACGGCGGCGCATCATCAGCCTGGCGACCTCACTGTCACGCTCGAGAATCGCCTGGCACAGACCGTGCTGCAGCTTGCGCGCAATCTCCCTGTCGTCGTCGGTCTGATAGAGGTTGGTGCCCTGCTCCTCCATGCCGAAGGAGTAGCCGATCGCCATAACCAGCTCGATCGCCGGATTGCCGCTCATGCGCGCCAGCAACCGCGCAATTCTTGTTTCGGCCACAATCAGCGCGCCGGCGGTCCCGGCTTCGTCGATCGTGGCTGCGAACTGTACCAATTTATCGCGCAAGGCCGAGTCATTGCACTTGCACGCGAGGCTTGCCGCCTCCTCGGCGACAAGGCGGCTTACCGCCACGATATCGAGGAGGGTCGCCCCCTTCAGCCGTAGATAGCGTGTCAGCGTTCTGATCGCATCGTCGGCATCTGGCCGGCTGGCATAGAAGCCACCGCGGATTCCGCGCCGAACGCTGATCAGGCGGTCGTTCTCGGCGATCTTGGCAGCCTGCCGCAAGGTCGGCCGACTGATGCCGAGCTTGGCCAGAAGGTCATCCTCGGCGCCAATGAACGCACCGTCCTCATGCGCCATGCTCAAGCGGGCAAGCTCGCGCGCGGTGCGCGAAACCAGCGTTTCGGCGTGTCCGGTTGGTTGCATCACCACCTCCATTCAAGATACCTCTTTAGAAAGGATTTGCCCGAAAGTCCAGCAAGACACTTGCGATCACTTATATAACTAGGTATTTCTTTATCCACAAGCAGATCGAATCGGGAGATTTCACATGAAGCCCTTCGTTTTCAGCGCAGACAGCCACATCATGGAGCCGCCTTCGATCTTTCTCGATGGCCTGCCCGCCAGCCTCAAGCGCCATGCCATTCACAGCCGTAAGGAAGGCGAATTCCTGATCACCGGCACCGAGGACAAGATCATCTTTCGGCTGCGCGTGGGCCAGCACCGCGAAAAGGCGCTTGGCGACAACGAGCGCAAGGGCATCCGCGAGATCCCCGGTCGGCTCGAGGATATGGAGCTCGAAGGCATTGACGCTGAGATCTGCTTTCCCAGCCTAGGCCTTTGGCTCTACGCGCTCGACAGCGCCGAAGCGGAAGCCGCTTCGGCGCGGCTCTACAACGACTGGAACCACGAATTCCTGAGCAGCCACCCTGAGCGGTTCGTGCGCTGCGGGATGCTGCCGGTGCTCGATTTCTCGAACACGGTGGCGGAGCTCGAGTATCTGGCTGCCAAGGGCTTTACAGCCGCGATGCTGCCCGCAGTTACCCCACCAAACCTGCCGAAATACAATGACGAGAAATGGGACGTCGTTTTCGCCAAGGGCGCGGCGCTGGGCATTGTATTCGTGATGCACACCGGGACCGGGCTTGAAACGGTGGTGATCGAACGGGGTCCGGGTGCGGGGATCATCAACTACAGCAATCAGATGATGGATGCACAGCAGAGCGTCATGTATCTCGTGGCCGGCGGCGTGCTCGATCGCAATCCCGGCGCCAAGGTCGCCTTCATTGAAAGCGGTGCCAGCTGGCTGGTCGCGTTGGCCGAGCGGATGGACGAGGTTGAGGAGGCGCACGCCAACTTCGTCTTCCCCAAGCTTTCGCGGCGGTGCAGCCAGATCATCGACGATCAGGTCTGGGCCAGCTTCCAGCATGATCGCGCCTGCATCACCGCCGCCGCCGCTGGCCTTGCCGGCGCGAAGAACGTGATGTGGGGATCGGACTATCCGCACGCCGAGGGTACGTTCCCGATCAGCCGCCCGATCCAGGAGCAGTTGTTCGAAAACCTCGAGGTGCCAGAAGCGGTGCGCAACAACATCCTCGGGCTTACTGCCGCGGGGCTGTTCCGGCTCGACCCGGTGGTACACACCTCGCCGGTTTACCTCGCCGCATGACGGCGCGCAAAGCGCTCGTACTCGGCGGCGGCGGCATCGCGGGATTGGGCTGGCTGGCCGGCTTGATCCACGGCCTCCACGAAATGGGCGTTGATTTGCGCGATGCCGACCGGCTGATCGGAACCTCAGCCGGTTCGGCGATCGCTGCGCAACTGCGCAGTGGCCAACCAATCACCACGCTCTATGCAAGGCAGAGTGAGCCCGCGCTCGTCGCGGACGAGCCGCCTCCCAGCATGGAGGTGATGGCAGAGATGATGGCGGTCTACCCCGCCATCATGGCGATGACCGATGAAGCCGGTAGGATGGCAGCGATGGCCCCGATGGCACTGAATGCAAAGACGGTTGATCCGGCCGTGCGGCACGCAATGATCGCGCGTCGCTTACCCTCGCATGACTGGCCGGTCACCCCGCTGGAGATCGCCGCGATCGACGTCGCTGCCGGAAAGCTGGTCTGCTTCGATCGGAGTTCGGGCGTCGATCTGGTCGATGCCGTGGCGGCGAGCTGCGCAGTGCCGGGAATCTGGCCAGTCGTGACGATCCGAGGGTGCACCTATACAGACGGCGGTTTCTACTCGTCTGACAACGCGCATCTGGCGGCCGGCACCGGCAGGGTACTGATCGCCTCCCCGCTCGGTGGGATCTCGCCCTACCCACCTGGTTATCGCCTCACCGATCAGGTCGCCGCGCTGGAAGCGGCCGGTTCGACGGTTATGGCGATCTGCCCTGATACCCCGGCGCGCAGGGCGATGGGGGCCAACCCGCTTGACCCTGCGGTACGCATTCCTTCTGCCATCGCCGGTCGCGCACAGGGCCACGCGATGGCGGCGGAAATCGCGCAATTCTGGCGTTGAACAAAACGGTCATGGTCGATCCAGCTCTCACCAGCTAGCAGACGCTAATCTTCGACGGCACCGGCGCAGCGCAGCGATTTCGCGGAGACCCAGCTTGGCTTTCCACGGAATGATTAAAAGTATCTTTTAAGCGGAATATTTGGCTAAAATGCGGATATTTTGACGCCCACCAAATGAATTAGATATCTCTTTTTGTAGATCCTCTTGGCATGGCAGTGCGAGGAACGCGCTCTGCCCGCGGAAGAGGAGCCAAGCCATGACCGACACCATTCGCCCCTTCGTGTTCAGCTGCGATGCCCATGTCGCCGAACCGCCCGATCTGTTTATTTCCAAAATGCCGGCCCATCTCAGCGGCAGCGTGATCCGTGGCGAAGTCCAAGGTGACATCCGCATCACCCGGATCGGCGAGCAGGTGATCCTAAAGATCAACACCAATTTCCACACCCACAAGACCGGTGAAGGCGACGCGGCCTTCAATGCCCAGTCTGGGGAGAACAAAGCTACCGACCGTTCGTGCACCGATGCGGCCGACAACTTCGTTTCGGACTGCGCGGTCGACACCAAGCGACGCGGAGCGCGCGATCTGGAGTTGCGTCTCGCCGACATGGACCGAGACGGGGTCGATGCCGAACTGGTGTTCCCATCGCTCGGGCTGATGCTGCCGCGTATTGCCGACCGCGAAGGGCAGCGCACGGCCTGCCAGATCTGGAACGACTGGGCCTAGGATTATTGCGCGCCGGTGCGCGAAAGGCTCATCCCGGCCGCGATGATCCCTTGCACCGACTTCGATGACGCTCTGGCCGAATGCGAACGCGCTGCCGCCAAGGGCTTTGCCGCCTTCTGCTTGTGGGAGGGCTTGAACAACTACAATGATCCGCGCTGGGATCCGATCTTTGCGCTCGCCGGTGAGCTGGGCATTCCGCTGGTGTTCCACACGGGCGTCGGCAACGTTAACATCCGCGCGCTTAAAGGCCCGGGCGGCGCACTGTTCAACTATACGCGTCAGATGAACGACGCGGTCGATGTGATTGCGCAGCTAGTGGCCGGCGGTGTGCTTGATCGCAATCCCAAGGCTCACATCCTGTTTGCCGAACACAGTGCAGGCTGGCTGTGGGGCTTGGCTGAACGAATGGACGAAGTTTACAACGGCCACGCCCCCTCAATCAGCCCCAAGCTCTCGCGCCTGCCCAGCCAAATTGTGCGCGATCAGGTTCACTGCGCGCTGCAGAACGACGGCAACAGTTCTATGGCCATCCGTAAGGGCATCGGCATTGAGGCACTACTGTTCGCCACCGATTATCCGCATGCTGAGGGGACCTTCCCCTTCTCGAGGCAGGTCATCGACGCGCTGATCGCGGCCAATCCCGATGTCTCGACAGAGGAGTTGGTGGCGGTGCTGGGCGGCAATGCCGCCAAGCTGTTCCGCCGCGCCAACCTTCTGCACCAAGTGGACGCACGGCGGGCAGCGCTGTTGGCGGCGGCCTGATTACCTGACATCCATTTTGCACCGAAAAGCCCCGCCGGATCGACTCGGGCGGGGCTTTGGGGTGTCAGGATCGCCAGAACCGATAAGGGCGGACCATCGCTGGCCCGCCCTTGTCTGTACAATGTCGTGCCTGCAGCCAAAAACCGCAGGATCGCGATCAGAAGTGATAGCCGAGCGTCACACCATAAGTCACCGGATCGCGGCGCCTGCTGCTGGTGATGCCGAGTGCACCGATATAAAGGTTCTGAACAAAAGCCCGATTGTCAGTCAGGTTCTTGCCCCAAACCGTAACCGTCACGCCGGCATCGCTCTCATAGCTGATGTTGCCGCCCAGAACGCCCGCTGAAGGTGTGGTGAACGAGTCGATCGCCGCCGCAGAGTTCGGGGTGATCGTAGTGCCTGTATAGTTTAGAAGCTCGGGTGAGCCGTAGTACTTGTCGGTCCACGAATAGTCGATGCGGGCGTTTAGCTTGCCCTGGCCGACACGCCGATGAAAATCAGCTGCAACGGTAAAGCTGCTCTTAGGCACCGCAACAAAGGCATCACCAGAGTGATCAACGAAGGTGCTGCTGCCAAACGCAATGGGCTGGGTATACTTCTTATACTTGGGATCGACAATCGAGCCAGTTGCAGACAGCGTAAAATCCGGCGTAACCGCAGCGGCAAGCTCGGCTTCTACGCCGAAGTTTTCCTGCTTCTCAGCATTGTAGAGCACTGTAAGCAGATTCGTGGTGCCCGGCACGTTAAGCAAAAGCGAACGTTGCGCATCTGAGATCTGGTTGTGATAAGCTGCGATATTGAGCCGAACCTTGCGGTCAAGAAACTCGGATTTGATGCCGATTTCCTGCTCGTCGTTCAATTCCGGCTTGAACGGTGAGAACGTCGCCGGATCGCCGCTAGCGCGCAAGTTCTGCCCACCGGAGCGATATCCGCGGCCGATCTTGGCGTAGATGAGCACGTCAGGACTGACCTTGTAGTCGAGGCCCACGGTGTAGCTCAGATTCCGGAAGGTATCTGAGCGGCCAGCGCTGCAGTTGTCATTGGCGACAGTTGTGATCGTCGGAAGGCTGCAACTGATGTAAGCGGTGGTATTAAATAATGCATTGCCATTTCGGGTAATGAGCGCCTTCTTATCGCTTGACCAGCGTAACCCACCAGTAAGCGTGAGGGCATCGGTGAAATGGTAGCTTGCCTGTGCGTAGACGCCAATGCTCTTGTTATCGATATCGCCCCGGAATAGACCTGTGGTATTTGGCACAAACGTACCGGCAGGGATGCCGGCTGGCGCAAGCGCACCGACAAAAGCAAGAAACGGCACGAAGCCGATCGCGTTGTTGGAGGTTGAGCGATCATAGCCAGCTTCGGTGAAGTAGGTGGCGCCGGTCGCATAGTCGAGTTTGCCGCCCAGCGTCTTGCCGGTCAGCTGCACTTCGCCCGACCACTGGTGCAAATCCTGATAGCCTGTGGATTGCAGGAGCAGATAAGGCGAGCCGTCGAGGTCAATGCTGCTCTGCGAAGTGATTTTGCGATAGCCACCAATCAGCTTCAGCGTGCTCCCGCCCCTGTCGACTTGCGCCGTCAGATTGTAGTTCTGGGTCTTGGTGTCGGTCCGCGGTGCATCGTTAAGCGTCACGGTGCGTGGATCGGTGTTGCTGAGGCCGATCTGCGAGGGCGAAGGTTGCGACGCCTGGTTTAGTGCAGCAGCAGTGTTTGCAGGCGCAAAGCCGGCTACAGCGCCGAACTGAGTGCTCGCCAGCTGTTCATACGTGAGCGCCGTGCCAGACACCAGGCGCACCTGACGCGCCGGTCCATTCGACTTGTAGCTGTACCATTCACCAGATCCCAGAAGTGAGATATTGTCAGAAACCTGCCACAGCGCCTTCACCCGACCGGTCACGTTGTCGATATTGTCATATTTTGCACCAGTCGCGGTGTCGGTAGTGTAGCCATCGCGCTTGCGGACCTTGATCGCGCCGCGCAATCCCAGTTTGTCCTTGATCACCGGCAGGTTCAGAACAGCAGTGCCATCAAATTCATTGAACCGGCCATAAGTCGCCGAAACACTGCCGCTGAAGGCATCAAGCGAAGGCTTATTGGTTTCGAGGATCACCGCGCCAGCCGAAGTGTTGCGGCCGAACAGCGTACCCTGTGGCCCCTTGAGTACCTGCACGCTCGCAAGATCGAGCAGATCCGCATTCAGGCCATAGGTGCGCGCGATATAGACGCCGTCGAGATAAGTGCCGACCGAGGGCTCAAGCGTGGCGAGCGCATCGTTCTGAACCTGGCCACGGATCGACAACTGCAGCGCAGTTGGGCTCGATGGCGCCTCGATGGTGGTGAAGCCCGGCGTAAAGGCTGCAATTTCGCTCACTTTGAAGGCATTTTGCGAGGCAAGCTGTGCACCCGAAAACGCCGTCACGGCAACCGGCACGTCCTGCAGCTTTTCATTGACCTTGCGCGCAGTGACGATGATTTCCTGCAGGCCAGCACCCTGGTCGGGCGCCGCAGCTTCAGCCGCAGCCGCCGCTTCATCGGCATAGGCCTGCCCGCCCGACAGAATCATTGCTGCTGCTGCGACTCCGCCCAGCAGATTAACCGCGGTACGCTTGGAAAGCTTAGGCATTTTCAGGTCTCCTCCCCAAGAGCGATGCGTGCCGCTCGAAGTGTGTGACTTATATAACTAGGTCGACCAAGATACACAAGAAAAACCGGCAAATCGTGCGTGACTATGGCCCTATGGCAACACTAGGGCCAATGAGGGCACATCCGCCAAGGCCCGAAGCACGTCGTTGAGATGGGTGCAGCCAAGCGTCGAGGGCAGTGCTTCGACCACCGAGTCGCGAAACTCACGGACATCGCTCCCGATCAGCCGCGTCGCTTTGACTGAGGCTCCAGGGCATTCGCGGTAAGGCAAGATCAGCGGCAGTGCCTGCAGGGCAAGCAGCCGCGATGTAACCGGGTCGATCTCTGCATAGAGTCGGTATTCATGGATAGCAGTGCGTCCGCCTGCGGGATTCGAACCGCTATCCTGAAAGCCGGCATCGACCATAATCACACCGTTTTCTCGCCAAAGGTCGAGCCGGCGCGCGCGCCGCTTCTTGGGCCCCTCCTGGAACGGCAAAGGATGCCAACCCGCGGCATCGTCAGGATGCTCCAGCGGGCCGACTTCGGTGAAGGACTGGTTGATATTATCTGGGGTGCCATCTGCCTTGAAGGCACTGCCGCCGGTGGTAAAGCCAGTGCATATATCGTTCATTACGCCCTTGCGGCCAGCCGTCGACTGCTGGGCACCGCGCTGCGGACCAGAAGCCCAATCGCCGCGCCAAAGCGACCAGATCCATCCCGCCACCAGGCTGGCTCCAGCGAAGTCGTCGAGGACTTGATAGGCCGGCGTGCCGCGGATATCACCAAGGATATCGGCGATTGCACGGCGGCTCGAACCGCCTGCACGCACACCGACCAACTCCTGCACCCTCGGATGCACTGGGCTCAATGCGATCCGCTGAATCTCGCGCATCGGCGAGGCGAGGATCTGAAATCCTCCCGACGCAATCTCGACCGCTTCGCCCTCCAACGGTGTCAGCAGATCGCGTGCGCGGCCGACCATTTCCCAAGGCTCGCCAAACCCGGCCGGCCAATCGGAATCGATCGAGGTGGTGCGCCGGATCGAACCCGGCCGCCGCAGCGGGGCATGCCCGGCGCTCTGGCGGGCGAAGGGAAACTGCTGCGGCCGATCCATTTTAGATCCTTACTTGGGAGGCATGCGGATGGCGCCATCGAGGCGGATACATTGGCCATTGAAGTAGGTATTGCGCGCGAGTTCGAGCACGAGACTGCCAAACTCGTCGGGCCGTCCGAGGCGCTTGGGAAATGGAACGGATGCCTCCAGCCCGGCAAAGATGGCGGGCGCTTTTTCCTTCACTCCCAACATTGGCGGCGTGGCGAAGATCCCGGGCACAATCGCGTTCACGCGGATCCCGACATCCATCAGATCGCGCGCCATCGGCAAAACCATGGCGTTGACTGCCCCCTTGCCGCCGCCATAGGCGACTTGCCCGATCTGCCCGTCCTGCGATGCGGCCGAGGAGGTCATGATGATGCAGCCGCGCTCGCCATCATCGCCGATCGGGTCGGAATTGGCCATCCCCAGCGCGGCAATCGACGCAATCCGATAGCTCGCGGTGAAGATGCCATCCGCCGAGCGAGCGATCATTTCGGTCGGAGTGCGCTTGTAGCCGCCCGTTTCCTTGTTGAACGAGATGGTTTTGCCCCCGCCAGTCACCATGGCGCAGTGGACCACGATCCGTTCCTGACCATGCGCAGCGCGGGCTTTGGCATAACCGGCCTCGACGCTTTCTTCCGAGGTGATATCCACCTGGCAGAACACACCGCCGATTGCCTGCGCGACAGCTTCGCCAGCCTCCTCGTTCATGTCAAACACAGCAACCTTGACCCCAGCGGCGGCAAGCGCTTCGGCACTCGCTCGACCAAGCCCTGATGCGGCCCCGGTGACCACGGCGGCAATGGAACTATCGATCTTCATGGGTGTGCTCCTGACTGCATTTAATCGGGTTCGGGCAGGACGTGCTGCTGCGCTTTGAGCCGCACCTGCAAAACATCATCTTCGCCGCCCTCGCCGCGCAACGCGACAGAAGCACCGCCGTCGAGCTTCAACGTGGTACCGGTGCAGTATCCCGCCTTCTCAGAGGCGAAATAGAAGCAGGCATGGGCAACATCTGCTGGCGTTCCGGCGCGACCGACCGGTATCGTCGCGCCATAGGCGGCAAGCCCCTCCGGCCCCAGCACGCGCAAAGCGTTGTCACTGGCAACGAGCCCCGGACTGATCGCATTGACGGTGATATTCTCGCGAACGACATCGCCAGCCGCGCCGCGCACAAAAGCATCAAGTGCGGCCTTCGCCATGCCATAGGCAGTCATGTGCGGAACAGTGACGAACGTGCCGTTGACCGAGCCAATTGCAATGAAGCGGCCGCCCTGCGGTGCCGCAGCAAGCTGCGGCCTAGCTGCATCAAGCAGCCACCAGGCCGCCTTGGCGATCGAGGCAAAGCCGGCTTCCATTGCCTCGTCACTGACCGCGCCAAGTCCGCCGTGCGCGATTTCCGCCGCGCAGTGCACGACCACATCGACCCGGCCAAACAGGGCAACAGCAGTCGTCACCAGATCGCGGCACGATTGGTGGTTCTTGACGTCGAGCCCGCAGACTTCTGCCCGACCGCCTGCCGACACTATCGCGGCGCGCGCCTGTTCGGCAAATGAAAGGGTCCGCGCACCAAGCAGAACATGCGCGCCTTCGGCCGCAAAGGCCTCAGCGATGCCCCGCCCGATCCCGCGCCCGGCGCCGGTCACGATCACACAGCGTCCAGCAAATTCGCTCATGCCTCCGGCTCTTCGAACAGCGCCCTGAGGCCGGGAGCAGAGGGCTTCATCGATGGTGTTCGGGGAAAATCCTCGACGAAACGGTAGTGCAATGGGACCTGATAGGCGATCAGGCGCTCCTTCAGGAAAGCCTTGAGAACTTCCGGGTCGGGGCGATCGATCCCGGCCCGCAGGATGATTGCCGCAGCTGGAACCGCACCGAGCCGCGCATCCGCCACACCCACCACCGCCGCTTCACGCACCGCCGGGTGCTGATGTAGCGCCTGGACCACGTCGTCCGGATGGATCTTGAAACCGCCGCGGATGATTGCATTGTCAGCGCGACCGCTGATAAATAGAAAGCCGTCACCATCGAGCACGGCGCGGTCGGTGGTGCGCAGCCAGGCTTCACCATCTTTTGCAAAACTTGGCCCCAACTGATCGCCCTTCAGTTCGAGCAGGCCTTCTTCGCCATGAGGCAACTCCAACCCATTTTCCGGACCGACCACGCGAGCGCTGATGTTCGTATGAACTCGGCCGACCGAACCGTGTTTCGCTTTCCAGTGCGCCTTGAAATCATCAAGCGACCAGCCTGCAATGGCACCGGCGAATTCGGTCGCACCATAGTTCGCCAGAATCGGGATCCCGTACTTGTCGAAGAACGCGTCGACCAGTTCAGGCGCGAGTGGGGCGGTCCCGCTAATCATCGCAGTGAGGCTGGACAGCGCATCGGTGTCAACATCCGCCTCCAACAACATTCTAATAGCGGAAGGGACCGCGCCGGCCACTTTGGGCCGGTTGCGGCGGACCGCCTCAACCCAACCTTCGACGGTGAATTTCTCCAGCAGGCTGATCTTGCGGCCAGCGGCCAGAGCGCCGATGCAGCCATAAATTCCGCCGATGTGGGTGAGCGGGTTGTTGACCATCGTTACGCCCGAACGCAACTGCGGCGAATCGGCAAAATCGCGACCGCGTTCGTAACGGGTGAACCCGGCGAAGCTCGCGTCGAACGAGGCGCGGGTGAGCGGCACCCGCTTTGGCGCGCCGGTCGTACCGCTGGTCAGCATTTCGATCGCCACCCCCGGCGACGTCTGGACAGCGCAGCGCGGCACTTCGTGGCCGGGAAGCAACCGCATGCCTTCCAGCCGCGCCCCGATCGCAATCACCGCGCTGCCCGCCCGGCTTAGCGCATCAACGATGCCAGACCGCTCCAGATCGCTTTCATCGGCAATGATCGCAGGCAGGCCCAGTCCTTCAATATCCCCAAAGAGCTTGGCATCGGGCAGAACCGGATTGAGCGAGACGAGGCAGCGGTCCGATGCCAGCACGGCCAGAATAGCCGCTATATGGCCGGGCCGGTTGCGCAGCAGTATTCCAACACGGGCCTCGGCCGGCAACTCCATTTGCTCAAGCGCGGTCTCGAGCGCTCCTACGACGCGCGCCAGGTCGCTCCAAGTGTAGTCCGCACCCTCAAAATCGATCTCTGCCCGCTGAGGATCGAGCGCCATGATTGCGCGCAGCTTGTCCGTCATGAGGGCCATCAGAGGGCGAGCCCGCCAGCCGCCTCGATCACGTTGCCGGTAACCCAGCGCGCTTCCTCGCGGCACAGCATCATGACGGCGCCAGCAATATCGTCGGGCTGACCCATCCGACCCATCGGCGTGGTCTTGGCATTGGCCTCGTCAAACCCCGGCCGCTCGCGCAGCTTGGCGATAAATTGGGTAGCCACGGCGCCGGGGGCGATCAGGTTGCAGGTGATCCCGCGCTTGGCGACCGCGACAGCAGTGGAGAAAGTCAGGCTCTGCAAGGCGCGCTTGGACATCGCATAGCCCGCCGCGAAATGCTGCGCCACTTTGCCCGAGATCGAGCCGATATTGACCACCCGGCCATGGTCGCGAAGGCGAGACAGCGCAGCCTGGGTGACCAGATAGGGCCCCTTGGCGTTGACTGCCATCATCCGGTCGAAGAGTTCTTCCGACCCGCCCTTCAGGCTGGCGTCCTCGCCGTCGCTACCGACCCCAGCATTGTTGACCAGAATATCGAGATTTGGCGCAGGGCCGAACTGCGCATCGCAGAGGGCGAACAGCGCCACGATCGAGGCGCCATCGGAAACATCAGCCTTGATCGCAAGGGCCGTGCCTCCGGCGGCGGCAATCTCGGCGACGAGCGCATCGGCAGCGTCCTGCGCCCCACGCCACACGAACGCGACAGTTGCGCCTTCCGCCGCCAATCGGCGCACGATCGCAGCGCCGATTCCCCTTGCGCCGCCGGTGACGAGCGCGGTCTTTCCATCCAGACATCCCATAGCGCGATTGTGCCGAGATATCTTACCTAGTGCAATAACTGTTTATCGTCGCTCAATCGATCAGGGATTGAAATGCCGCAACTAGCCACGCCCGCGTTTCCGCCGACATCTGCACTCCGAAAGCGTTTAGCGGATAGAGTTCGCGGTAAAGCGTAAGACCCGAGGCGAGCGCAGCGAAACAGGTCGCCTTTCCCTCGCCGCGCTCCTGTCCGTACCAGTGAGCCAAGGGCTCGAGAAAAAGCTCTTTCAGCAGGCGGTCGGTTATTGCCCGCGCCGTGGGATCGGCACTGGCTAGCATCATCATCGGCAGGGGGTTGCGCCGGCTCCGCTGGCTGTCGGTCAGCAGATCAACCACCGCCATACCAAACGATTCCCTTGGCAATCCTATCACCTGCTTTGTGTCCAGCAGCTCGGAAAGCGCCGCTTCATAGAGCCTTTCCTTGGAGCCGAAGTAGCGGCTCACGAGTGCTGGATTGACCCCGGCCGCGGCCGTGATCTCGCGCACGCCAGTATCGGTATAGCCACGAGTCGAAAAGGCGTCCTGCGCCGCCGCAAGGATCGCGGTGCGTGTGCGCTGCGCATCACGCTGGGGCCGGAGAGCAGTTTCAAGTGTGGATTCAGGCATTGACATGCTATGTAAACCACCGTTTACTTAGAGGCAAGGACATAAACGAGAGGAGTGCGATTCGATGGCGACCCTTGCACCTGAGCGCCTGCGCGAGCCGGTTTACGAATTCGACTTCGTCAACGACCCAGCGATCATGGCCGACGTCCATGCCGCTTACTGGGATCTCAAACAGAATGCGCCACCGGTCTTCTGGACCCCGGCGCACGGCGGGCATTGGGTCGTGACGAGCGCCGATGCGGCGATAGAAGTGCTGCGCCATCCGGACCGGTTCTCGAGCAAATTTCTCTCGATCCCGCCCAACCCCAACCAGCCCAGAATGATTCCGGAATCACTCGATCCGCCCGAGCATCGCCCCTATCGCCAACTGCTCCGCCCGTTCTTCGAGAGCAAGGCGATCGAGCCGCTCGAACCGCGCATCCGTGAATGGGCTGAACGCCTGGTCGACGACGTTGCAGCCAAAGGGACGTGCGAGTTTGTGGATGCTCTCGGATCGCGGTTTCCGGTGTCTGTGTTCATGGAATTGTTCGGATTTCCGTTGGACCAGTTCGATCTCTTCCGCGGGATTGTGAACGAGTATTTCGGTACACACGTATCCGATGAACGACGGCTTGAGCTGTCTATGCAAATCCTGGGCACCTTGGTCCAGCTGATCGAGGCGCGCCGGGCAGAGCCCAAGGACGATCTGATCTCAACGCTGATCGAGATCGATTTCGAAGGCCGAAAGCTGACTCAGGACGAGCTCATATCGATCGGCTTCCTGATGTTTCTGGCCGGGCTCGATACAGTGGTCAACGCGCTGACTTTCGGCATGCGCCATCTGGCAAGCGACGATGCGCTACGCACCCGGATGATCGAGGATCCCGCGGCGATTCCTGCCATCATAGAGGAGTTGATGCGTCGCTATACGTTCGTATCAACGCCGCGCTACATCACACAAGACACCGAAATCGCCGGCGTGAAAGTCTATACCGGTGATTCCGTACTAGTTCCGCTGCATATGGTCGGCTGGGACGAAAAGTTGACTTCATGCCCCGCTGACGTGCGGCTGGATCGGCCGAGCTGCCGCCACGCCGGCTTCGGATCGGGCATCCACACCTGCCTTGGCCTACACCTCGCCCGTCTTGAGATGACCATCTTCTACGAGACTTGGGCCCGCAAGATCGGCCACTTCCGCTTGGCCGGCGATCAGACGATGCAATTTCGCGGCGGATCGGTGCAGGCCTTAGAGGCGTTGCAGCTAGAATGGGACGCCGGATAGTGCGCCAGGGCACGCCGATGCGAATGGTGCCCGCTACCACGATTATAGCACTGCGCGCCCTGGCCAGCGAATAGCGACCAGCTCCGGCCCTGATGGCGGCCTGATCCTCGCCTTCACCAGATAGACCATCCCAAATCCGGAGTACCCCCATGAGCACCGCCATACCTGCCGTCCACCTCCACCTCGGACATGAAAAGCGCCTTACCGGCTCTGGCGGAAGCCGGATGCATATCCATCCTGTAAGCGGCGATGCGCTTGCCGAGATCCCGCTGGCCGGGCCAGCCGAAATCGAGATCGCGGTCGAGAGGGCTGACGCCGCCCGTGAAGGCTGGCGCCGCACATCCCCCGAAGCGCGCGGCGCGATGCTGACGAAGCTCGCGGACCTGATGATGGAGAAAAAGACCACATTCGCGGAAATGGCGGCGCTCGATGGCGGCACTCCGCTGATGCAGGGCGAGCACGGGGTCCAAGTCGCAGCGGCTTGGGTGCGCTATTACGCCGGATGGTGCGACAAACTGACTGGCGACGTCATGAGCACATTCGATACGCGCGGCGAATTTTCCTATTCAGTGCCTGAGCCTATCGGGATCGTCGGGATCATCAACACCTGGAACGGGCCACTGATCGGCCTCGGCATGAAAGTCGCTCCGGCTCTCGCCGCCGGTAACTGCGTGATCGTCAAGCCTGCCGAGATCACCCCGTTCGCCCCCGAACTTTTCGCAGAATGCTGCGCGCTGGCCGGGATTCCCGACGGCGTGATCTCCATATTGCCTGGCACGGGTGAGGCGGGCGAGGCTATCGTGCGCCATCCCAAAGTCCGCAAGATCAGCTTTACCGGCGGGCCCAATACCGCGCGCAAAATCCTCGCCGCCGCGGCCGAGCAGATCAAGCCCACGGTCATGGAGCTTGGCGGCAAGTCCGCAAGCCTTGTCTTCCCGGATTGCGATCTGCAGGCCGCCGCAGAACGCGCCGTGTTCTGGACGATTGGCTGCCTCGCCGGGCAAGGCTGTGCGCTCCCCACCCGCCAAGTGGTCCACGCCGACGTGTATGATGAGTTCGTCGAGCGAATGGTTGCCATCGTAAAGCAGTTCAAAGTCGGCAATCCGATGGACCCGGGCGTTATGGTTGGCCCTGTTATCAACAAGGCGGCAGTCGACCGGATCACCGGCATGTTCGACCGAGCGACAGCCGACAAGGCCTGCAAGTTCCTGATCGGCGGCAAGCGCGCCGGGGGGCAACTCGCCAGCGGCAACTTCATCGAGCCGACGATCATGGTCGATGTCGATCCCGATCACGAAATCGCGCAGGTCGAGATATTCGGGCCCGCCGTCGCGATCCTCAAGTTCCACACCGAGGAAGAGGCAATCGCCATCGCCAACAACAGTGAATACGGCCTCGCCGCCTACATCCAATCGAACGATCTGCAGCGCGTCCACCGGATTGCTGAACGGCTGCATGCCGGAGGGGTCTACGTCAACGGCGGGTTCCAGATCAATTCGCACACGCCCTTCGGCGGGGTCGGCATTTCCGGCTTTGGCAAAGAAGGCGGCAAGGCCGGGATAGACGAGTTTCTACACTACAAGACCGTCACGATCGGTGTCGGCGCGCCGATCTTCGGCGCATAGGGAGAACAGGCAATGGCAGATTTCACCAACGACAATTTCAGGCTCGATAGCAAAGTGGCAATCGTCACCGGCGCGGGCGGACGCGGCAATTCGATCGGGCGGGCCTATGCGGTGGCGCTCGCGAATGCCGGGGCGGCCGTGGTCGTCGCCGACCTCAACGGCGGTGGCGCGCAAAGTGTTGCGGACGAGATCGTTGCAGCTGGCGGAAAGGCGCTGGCTGTTCAAGTAGACATCACCGACGCGGCTTCGGTCCAGTCGATGGCGGACAAGGCCAAAGCGGAATTCGGCGGGATCGATATCCTCGTCAACAATGCCGCCTTGATGGTCGAAATTGTCGACAAGCCGCTGATCCAGACTGACCGCGAACGCTTCAACAAGGGGATGGCGGTGAACGTCTGGGGCGCGATCAATTGCGCGCAAGTGGTGGCGCCGTTCCTGGCCGAGCGTGGCGGCGGCTCAATCGTCAACCAGGTTTCGGCCGGGGCCTATCCGGCCCAGACCTTCTACGGCGTCACAAAGATTGCGCTCCATGGCGCGACCACCGCGCTGGCAACCGAACTTGGCAGCCAGGGGATCCGCGTGAATGCGATAGGACCGGGCATGACCAAGACCGACGCAGGTCTGGTGCTGACCCCCGACGACAGCCCACTGGTCCAGTACGTCGAGGCACGCACCCCGATTCAGGGACGCGACACCCCCGACGCCTTGTGCGGCGCATTGCTGCTGCTGGTGTCCGAAGCTGGACGGTGGATGACCGGCCAAGTGATCAACGTCGACGGCGGCTGGGTAATGCGTGGCTGAAAACCGGCTGCGCCAGAAAGTTGACGCTATGTCAATTTTTGCATTGAGCCAGGCCGGACGGCGCAGTATTCGATGCGCGCAGAATAGTTAGCGGGAGAGACCAATGGCCGTCGATATCCTCGGTTATGCCGACAAGCGCGTTGTGGTGATGGGGTGTTTCTCTGGCACCGGCGAAGCTTGCGCTCGGCAATTGGTCGCGCTGGGTGCAGAAGTCCATGGCGCCGATATCCGGCCCTCTCCGGTGGAGGGACTGGCGTCGTTCACGACTGTCGACCTCAAAGACCCAGCCTCGATTGCAGCCGGCGTCGCCGCCATCGGCGGGGACGTTGATTGCCTTTTCAATGTGTCCGGCCTCCCGCAAACCTTTCCTGGCGAGGACGTAATCACGGTCAACTTCCTTGGAATACGGCTATGGACGGAGACTTGGCTACCTCGGATCCGCAAGGGCGGCGCGATCGTCTCGGTCTCCTCGCTGGCAGGGATGCGCTATCTCATGCGTCAGGACTTGCTCAAGGAGTTCATGGACCTCACCGAATTTGCTGGGGCGCGGGCTTGGTATACCGCCAACGCCGAACGCGCCGGGGATTCTTATGGCTTGTCCAAGGAAGCGATAAACACCTGGACCCAGCAGCTCGCGCCACGCTTGATGGAACGCGATATCCGGATCAATTGCACGATGCCCAGCCCGATCGACACGCCGATGCTGGGCGAGTTTCGCAAGATTGCCGGCGATGCAGTGCTCGGTGCCTTTTCGAAAGCCAAAGGCCGCCCGTCCTCACCGCTGGAACAGGCACTTCCGCTGATCCTGCTGTGCAGCGATGCAGCGAGCTTTGTGAGCGGCGCTTGCTTAGCGGTCGACGCTGGCCTTTCCGGCGGCCTGTCCACCGGCGTGCTCAACATGGAACAGATGCTGGCCGACGCAGCTACAGGTTAAGCTCCCGCCCCCAGCATCATGGCAACGGTGTGTGCCGCCGCCGCGCGAAGCGCGTCATACGAGATGTCATCGTCCTCTCGGGCCATCGGCCCGACTGCGGCAAGGCGTTCCAGCATCATCAGAATGGTGGCGCCGCAGGAGCGTGGCTTGAGGTCTCGCGGCACGAGGCCGTCTGTTTGTGCTTTTTTGACCAATGCGGTCAAACCGGTCATGATTGGCAGCGCTGCTTCCATCCGAGCACGGTAAAACCGCTCATCACCTTCCTCGGCGGCCAAGTTGCGCACACGAAATATGGTGCGGTTGCTGTTCCACATGTCGCAATAGGCGTCGACGAACGTCCGGGCCAGCCGCTTGCCGCCTGTGGCCAGCCAGTCTTGGGCCAGCGCTTGGTCAATCTCCGGTGTGGATTGTGCCGCGCTAGCGAGCGCTGCAAGCACGACTTCGGGTACACCGCGGAAGTAGACATAGAATGTGGCGGGTGAGGTCTGCGCACTACGCGCCACGTCGGCGACGGAAACATCGCGCAGACCATGTGTTTCGAGCAGGGCAACCGTGGTGTCGATCAGCGTCTGGCGCGTTCTTTCGCCTTTCGATCCAATCTTCTGGCCATAGTGGTTGTAGCGCGCCGCGCGAGCGCGGGCAGACTTGCTTAGGCTGGTCTCGACCGCTCCGGTCATCGGGTTCCTGCTTTGGACGAAAGGGCGGTTCCTCATCGGCGATAACTTGCGGGCGTGCAAGGAATTGACGTATCGTCAATCAAACGGTGCGGGAACAGGGCCCCGGTTCTGGCGGGAGAAGCAAGTTGGAGCAATTGCAAGGGAAGGTCGCTGTGGTCACCGGCGCATCAAAGGGGATGGGGCGCCATTTTGTCGCTGCGCTGGCAGGATGCGGCATGAAAGTGGCCGCGCTCGCCCGGCCGTCGGTGGAACTCGATAGCCTTGCTGCGGAACTGGGCGATGCTGTCACGGCCATCGCCTGCGACGTGACCGCACCGGATGCGGTCAAGGTAGCTATCGATGAGACCGCCAGCCGCTTCGGACAGATCGATGTGCTGATTAACAACGCCGCGATCTATCATCCCTTTGCCTTCGAGGAAGGCAGTGATGCGCTGATCCGCAGCCATATTGATGTCAACGTGCTGGGTTTGGCCTGGGCAACCCGCGCCGCAATCCCGCACTTGCGGCGCACCCGAGGCCAGATCGTCAACATCTCCAGCGAAAGCGTTCGCCGTCCCTTCCCCATGCTTGCGCTTTACGCTGCAACCAAGGCTGCGGTTGAAGTGCTGTCCGAGGGCCTGCGCGAGGAACTGCGCAGCGAAGGCATCCGCATCAGCGTGCTTCGTTCTGGCTCGGTCTCGGGCGGGATGGGCAGTGATAGCTGGTCAGACGAGACCCGGCAGAAGTTCTTCGCCAAGATCGTCCAAACCGGTCATGCGGCGATGTCCGGTTCACCGGCTAGCCCAGGGTCGATGGCACGGGGGCTGGTCTCGATCCTGTCCCTGCCGCGCGACGTCAGCATAGACTTGGTTGAGCTCCGGGCGGCAGAGGAAGGTCTGCCCGAGGGCGCGCAGTAGGGGGACTAGCGTGTAACTCGCAGTGCATGAAGCATGCGCTGGAAGTGCTTCGGGTTCCACACATCCTGGTCCTCACCCCAGCCGATCTTGCCGTCGAAGTCCCAGCGCAGCAGCTGGTTCGTACCATAGCCGGCTTCGCTCATCTGGCTGACCGCGGTGCCTTCGGCGGTCATGGACCGGCCCAGATCGTCGACCATCTCGACTTGCATATGACTGCACCAGCCGGTTTCGGGATTGCGGAACGAGCGCATACGGCAGCGCGCTCCATCAAGGTTTCCATAGACCCCGTCCCGCAGCAGGTAGCCGCCGTTCATCGGGCTCCAGCCCTCGGCGGTGCCGTCCTGCGGTCGGACGAACCCGAGGAAGCCACTGTCGCCATCGGCATGGCCGAAAATGTACTGAATCCGCCCGCGCCCGCGCTCGCGCTCGATCTCGCGCCAGCGCGCCCCGCCGGGTTCGCGCACCCGCTCCAAATCATTGGCATAGCTCTGCTTCTTGCTCTGGGCATAGGGCCCCCCGCGCGGACCCCACGTGCGATCGCGCACCGACCAGCAATCGAGCCGGATATCTTCGCCATCCAGCCGCAGCGTGCCTTCGACCTTGCCGAGCTGATCGTAGTGCGGGGTGTGGATGAAGGGCGGCTCGCCCGGTTCGAATCGGCGAGGCGGATGCGCCCCGCTAAACACGAAATCGAGTCCGAAGTCCTGCTCGTGATCAGCATATTGCAGATGATACTTCATTCCCGGCACAAGCATCTTCAGGCTGTAGCCAGAGCCTGGAAAGGTGATATCGCGAAGGTCCGGATTTTCCGGCATCGGCGCTTCCTCCACCTTCTTGTAGTAGGCCATCCGTGCCGGATCATAGCCGCGCGTGTCCCACACAAATATCCGCCAGGTTACCGTCTTGCGGTTGGGATAATAGGGCGTGTGGATCCAGCCGCCGATCTTGCGCTCGGGCACGTTCCACGACCACCAGTTGGTCTCGGTTTCATAGGGATCGTCCGAGAGCGCGTGATAGCAATCGTCTTCAGGCTGGAAGGCGTAGGCGTCAGCGGTGAGGCTGGTCATGGATGTGCTCTTTCAGTTTCACATTAATAGTAAACCTAGTTATACAGGTTGCAACCCCAATTGGAGAATCTCTTGCGCCCCTTGCCCGAACTGACTGCCGAGAACACCGCCTTCTGGACAGGGGGTGCTCGCGGGCAATTGATGATCGCATTCTGTGACCACTGTCAGAACGCGATCCACCCGCCGCAAGTGATTTGCCCGGCCTGCCAGTCGCGCCATGTGGGTCCGCGCGCGGTTGAAGGTTCAGGGACGATCTACACCTACACCGTCAACCACCAGCCATGGATGCCCGGGATGGTCGTGCCCTTCGCGATCGCGGTGGTCGATGTGGACGGAGCGCGAGGGGTGCGCGTCACAGCACCGGTCACTGGCTGCGAAGCCGATGCCGTCAAGATCGGCCAGCGGGTGCGGATCGCGTTCGAACCTAGCGGCGAAGTATGGCTTCCGCTCTGGATGCCCCTGGAAAGAACCGCAGCATGAAGGCTGCCATCACAGGTACCGGCATGTCCGATATCGGCCGCAACACCGGCCGCCCGGCCATTCTCCATCTGGCCGATGCCGCCGACCGGGCGCTCGCTCGGGCAGGTCTGACACTCGCTGATATCGACGGTATCTGCACTTATCCTGGCAAGGCGGACAATTCACCCGGCATGTCACCGCTTGGCACGGGCGAAGTCCGCAACGCACTCGGACTCCAGACCCGTTGGCACGCCGCCGTACCCGATGGTCCAGCGCAAATGGCCCCGATCATGGCCGCAGCCATGGCGGTCATGACCGGACAGGCCCGCCACGTACTCTGCTTTCGCGCGCTGACCGAAAGCTCGTCACAAAGCGCCGGTCGCCGTGCCAGCATTCCAGGAGCCGGCAGAGCGGAAATCGGCGGTTGGCTGAGTTGGCTGGTCCCCGTCGGTGCGATGTCCGCCTCGAACTGGGCCGGTTGGATGGCCACGCGCTATTTCCATGAATTTGGCATGACGCGCGAACATCTCGGGCTGGTCGCGCTGGCGGAGCGGCAGTTCGCTCAGATGAACCCGGCCGCGGTTATGCAAAAGCCGTTGACGATGGACGATTACCTCGCAGCACGAATGATCTCGACCCCGCTGGGCCTGTTCGATTGCGACATTCCGATCGACGGTGCGGCGGTGGTGATCGTTTCCGCCGGAGATGCGGCGAAGGACTGCCGCTTGCCGCCGCTTCGGATCGAAGCGCTCGGATCGGCGTTGCGCTCACAGGAAACTTGGGACCAGCGCGCCGATCTCACCACCATGGGTGCACACGATGCCGCGGCCGATCTTTGGGCGCGCACCGCGTTCAAACCCGCCGATGTCGACGTACTCGGGCTCTACGACGGCTTCTCGATTTTCGTTCCGCTGTGGCTTGAAGCGCTGGGGTTCTGCGGTCACGGCGAGGCCAAGGACTTCATTGCCGAGGGCAACATCGCCCACGGCGGACGCTTTCCGGTCAATACCGGCGGAGGGCAGATGTCTGGCGGTCGGCTCCATGGCTTCGGCCTGCTGCACGAAACCTGCCTGCAACTGTGGGGCCATGCCGGGGCTCGGCAAGTGGCGGATGCCAAGACAGCGCTTTGCGCTATGGGCGGCGGCTTCATCGCTGGCGCCATGCTGATCAATCGCGACTGAACACGGTCTCTCCCCCGATCAACACTGTGCGCAGGCGATCGGCCGTGAGATCGGCAAGCACATCGGCCAACGTCCCATCGCACAGGATCAGATCAGCGCGCGTCCCTGGCATGATCGCTCCACTGCAGTAGAGTCGCAGCGCTGCCAGCGCTTCGAGCTGTTCCGCCTGCCCAAGCGGGCGGCCACCGGCTGTCCGGCGATCCCGCGCAGTGCGCATCGCCAGCCAGGGATCAGCACTGGCATAGGGCGCGTCCGACCCGCCAAGAAGCGCGATTCCGGCGCGCGCCAGCCGTGCGGCAGGGTAAAGGTCGTTCTGCTGTTCACACGCAACCGTATCCAGATAGCGGTCCCCGCGATCATGGATGAATGCCGGATTGGTCACGATGGTTAGCCCGGCCGAGGCGATCACCGGCACAAAGGCGTGCGGGATGAGCCCGCCATGCTCGATCCGATCGCCTTGCTGTGCGCCGCCGGCAACCTCCAGTGCGGCGAGAAACAGCGCCAATTCGGCTTCGGTCACACAGTGCGCGGCCACAGCGCGCTCCTGCCTGCGGGCCTCGCCGATCCGTACAGCCAGCGCGTCAAGTTCAGGCGGGTCGCGCTCGTCAATCAGCAGCTTGAGCGCGCCGAGCGTGTAACCGTCGCCCCGCCCCAGCGCCTCGCTCCCCATCAAGACGAGCCGCTGCGGCAGCGCGCCTGCCAAGAGCCGCGCCTCATCGGGCCCATTGTGCGCACCCGCATCGGTCAGACCGCTAAGCCCGAGCGCCGCGAGCTCATGGCCCAGCGCCGCCAGATCGGGCAGACTGCGTGGAAGCGCGCGCGCGAGCCAGCGGTCTTCGCGCCAGAACCGGCCGGTCGGTCGTCCCGCCGTATCGCGCTCTGCCCCCGGGGGCCAAGCACTGCTGTCCAGCGCCGCGAGCCCGGCGGAATTGAGCACCCACAGCGCGCCAGTCCGGTCCTGCAAGCGCACCGGGCGATCAGGAACCCAGCGATCGATCTGCGCTGCGTCGGGGAGACCGGCAGCGCGCTCGTCATAACCGACCGCGCGCAGCCATGACCCGGACGGAGCGCCCGCAAGCGCGGCGCATATCGCGGCTTCGCTGGTAAGCCCGGCCAGATCGACCGATTGCCGCCGCGCGGCCAGCGCCAGAATGTGCAGGTGATGATCGTGCAGTCCCGGTAGCAACGTGCCGCCGCGGCAATCGATTTCCGGTGCACCGTGCGGCGCATCGCAGCCCATTGCCGCAATCATGCCGTCGGCAAGCTGAATATCGCACAACGCTCCGCCCCACGGACGAACCTGGCGAAGGATCGTGCTCACGCCAACCGCCTAGCATAGGCCGCAGCGACCCGCGCCATCGCCATGTCAATCAACCCGCGCTGTCCCGCCAGCACAGCCTGGGCCGCTTCAAATCCGGTCAGTGGATCGGCCAGAGCATCGCCCAGGAAGCCCGGTTCGCCGCTCTCCCAGCTGACCAGCCCGCCCGCCACGGCGCAATCGTCGCCAAAGCCGACACGCTCGGCGCCAGGGCCGTGAAAGCCATGCGCAGTGATCGCCACCCAGGTCAGGTCCGGCCATTTTTCTGGAACCAGTCCTAGTCGAGCAAGCGCTGCCGGGCGGGCACTGGTGACAAGAACATCCGTCTTAGCGATTTGCTGGTACAACTCCTCCCGACCCTGCGGTGTGCGCAAGTCGAGCGCGAGGCGGGTCTTGTCCGCGTTGATCCGCGCATCAAGCAGAGGCGAGACCTGCGGGGTAGGGTCGGGCCGGCCAAGGCTCTCGATCCGGACAACCGCAGCCCCGGCGCGCGCGAGCAACCCGGCACATAGTGGCCCGGCCCACAGTGCGGCGAGATCCACTACCTTGCGCGGAGCGCAGACCGGATCAACTGGCGCTAGGTCCTGCTCCATACATTCCCCGAGCACAGCGACCGGTAGCTGCAGTTCCGCAGCGCGGTCGCGGAAGGTCGCTGCAGAAATTCCAGCCGCCAGACCTTTCAAAGCTGCCCAAGGCTCCTTTTCGCTGCCGCACAGGACAGGAACCAGTTCCCGATCCTCGGCGCGCGCAAGATTGAGCGCAACCCAGCCATCTCGCGCCGGCAGCAGGCGGCAATGCCGGTTGGCCGATTGGATGCCTGGCCTGTCCAGCCCGCCGGGCGCGTCGCGAACCAGCAATTCACGAGCGGACAAGCCAAGCCCCGCAAGGCGCGGCGTCAGAATAGCCTCCAGTGCCCCGCTCATGCTTCGACCGCTTGAATCAGACCCCAGTCCAGCGCCTGTCCCGCACCGATCCGAAAGCCACCGAGCACCAGCCAGAAGAGGCGATGCCGCCCAATCGCACGGGCCAGGGTCACCGTGCCGCCCGCGCCAGGGATCAGGCCCATTCTAAGTTCGGGCAATTGTACCACCAGATCAGGCGTCGCGATCCGCCGCGCCGCTGCAGCCGGAATCTCGATCCCCGAACCGATGCAGGCACCATGCATATGCACCGTCGCGCGATGACCGAGGCGGTGGAGCACCCGCGCGGCACTGCGCTGGGTCCGGACTAGATGTGCTCGCGCCAGATCATCGGCTGTTCCGAATTCAGCAAGCGACCCTCCGGTCGAAAAGCATTTGCCCTCGGCCCGAACTACAAGGTCGGGGAGGCTGGGATCTTCCAGCACGTTGACCAGCGCTTCATACAGTGCGTCACGCATCGTTGCGGTCATAGCATTGCGGTTGCCGGGTGAAGCTAGCGTGAGTGTGACCAGATCCCCCTCGCGCGCAAAGCTGACCGGGTCGCAGGCTTGAACACCTGGGCCCCCGCGAGCAAGCACGCTCAACCAACGGGTAAACTCGCCGCCACCCAGCAAAGCCGAATAGGCGAGCGATTCAAGCTCCAGTGCCGTATCGAAAGCCAGCCCCTCTGCCTGACGCAACACGCGGGCAAGAATCGCGGTTGCGATAGGCGACTGCTTGACTGCCTGCTGAACCGTTGCCAGTTGCGCCGCGAGCCTCTGGGGCGGAACCTGCACCCACGGCGACGGTGCATCGACGCAGGTCGTAACCATCGCGTCATAGGCGGCTGGATCGACAGCAGGCAGCAGCCCCTCGGAGTCGAGCAGCACAGCAATTGCACCCGCCGGCAGCGGATCACCGGGCACGAGCAGAACCAGCGGCGATCCGAAGATCGGCGAGAACGCCTCCTCGCCAAGCAGGTCGGATGGAAAACTAGGCATCCCCCATTCCATCGGCCAAACAAGGGTATCAGGCAATGGCCCCCTTGCCCTTGAGCGCCTCGATCCGGTCCCATTCGAGCCCCAGTTCCATCAGAAACAACTCGGTATGTTCGGAGGCTTCGGGGGCACGCGTGTTGCTGGCCGGTTGCTTGTCGAACTGCACCGGATTGGCAACCAGCTTGATGGGCGCACCGCCATCGGCGCTTTCAACCTCGAATATGAAGCCGTTCGCCTGAACCTGCTCGTCATGCTCGATATCGGCTGGCGACTGGTAGGCGGCCCATTGCCCCTTCATCGTTTTGAGCTGCTCCTGCCAATAGGCGAACGGCTGCGAGGCCATGGCTTTCTTGACCTCATGAAAAGCGGCAAGCGAGTTCTCCCACAGTTTTTCAACAGTCGCAAAGCGCGCATCAACTGCGCATTCGGGAATACCGAGGTGCGTAAAGGTATCCTCGATCAGCTGCGAGGGGGACAACACAGTGAGATTGATAAAGCCACCATCCGATGTCTTGAACACCCCCATAAACGGATTGCTGCCGACTACGTCTTGCCCTGGCAGGGCGTTGGCAAAGGGATTGGTCTTGAGTTCGATGCACACGTCGATGCTGCAGGCAGTTGCCCAGATCCCAGATGAAAGGAGCGAAACATCGACCTCGGTAGCCTCGCCGGTGCGCTCGCGGTGGAACAGCGCTGCGGCAATCCCTCCGGCGATGTTCATGCCGCCAATCGTGTCACCGTACGCAGGGCCGGGCTGGAGCAGCGGGCCTTCCAGTTCCTTCGGTGTGACCAGGATAGACGACCCGCCGCGTGCCCAGTATGCGGTGGAATCAAAGCCGCCCTTGTCGCGCTCGGGGCCCTTTTCGCCAAAGGCCGAGCCGCGAACATAGATGATGTTGGGGTTGGCAGCGCGGATGTGCTCAAGGTCTATTCCCAGTTTCTGGCGGGCCGAAGGGAGATAGTTGGTCAGAAACACGTCGCAGGTCTTGGCGATCTCATAGAGTAGTTCGCGTCCCTCGGCGGTCGAGATGTCTATCCCCACGCTGCGCTTGCCGCGGTTGGGGTGCTGCATAAGCGCGGAGCGCTGCGGATTGACCGCAAGGCGCTGCAGTTCCTTGATCCCGCGCTGCGCATCGCCGCGCACCGGATGCTCGATTTTGATAACGTCGGCGCCCCAGTCGGTCAGTACCGCACCCGCCGCCGGAACGAACGTGAACTGCGCCACTTCCAGGACGCGCACGCCTTTCATTACCTTGGTCATGCCTTGTCCCTTCAAGCAGCGTGGAAGCTGATGACCTTCTGATAGGTGAACTCGTTGAGGCCATCCTCGCCGTATTCGCGGCCATAACCTGAGCGCTTGATCCCACCGAACGGCGCATCGGAAAGCATTGTGCCGCCGCCGCCATTGATCGCGACGCTGCCGGTGCGGATGCGCAGCGCCATTTCGAATGCTTTGCCGGCATCGCCCGAACAGATCGCGCCGGAGAGCCCGAAATCGCTGGCATTGGCGAGCGCAATCGCCTCATCGTCATCGTCGAAACCGATCACTGCCCCGATCGGTCCGAACACTTCCTCCTGTGCGAGACGGCTGTTGTTCTTCACGTTGTCGAACAGCGTCGGCTCGAAGAAAAAACCCTTTTCTAGTCCATCAGGACGCTTGCCGCCCGCGACCAGCGTTGCGCCTTCGTCCTGTGCAATTTGCACGTACCGCTCGGTACGTGCGCGCGCGACTTCGCGGATTAACGGGCCGTAGGAAACGGAGGGATCGGCGGGGTTACCAATCTTGATATACGCCATCATCGCTTTCAGAGTTTCCACGAACTGCGGGCGGATCGCATTGTGGACGAGATGCCGGGTGGTAAGCGCGCAACCCTGGCCGCAATGGATAGTAAAGCCGCCCAGCGCCGCCATCGCTGCTTCCTGCAGATTGGCATCTGCGCGCACGATCAGCGCCGACTTTCCGCCCAGCTCCATCACAATCCGCTTGAGCGTGGGCGCACCCTGCGCTTGGATCATTTCCCCGACTTTGTCAGAGCCGGTAAAGTGCACCAGATCGACCCGCTTGTCGCTTGTCAGCAGCCGGCTTGCTTCGACATCCCCGGTGACGATGCTGAGCACCCCTTTAGGTAGTCCAACCTCGTCGGCGATCTCACCCAGGATCAGGGCCTCCATCGGCGTATAAGGCGACGGTTTGAGCACCACCGTGCAACCGACGACCAGTGCCGGGACGACTTTGCCAATATTGAGGAAGAAGGGGAAGTTGTAGGGCGAAATCGCAGCTACCACACCCACTGGCTCGCGGCTGATCACCGCTGTGCCCAGCGTGGTCGTGCCCTGTGCATTGGGGGTCAGTTCCACCGGCAAAGGCGTGATCGCCGGGCGGCTAGCGAGTTCCACCGTGCGGCGGGCATGCTTCATCGGGATGCCGTATTGCAGGAACCCGGCGAGCATCTGGGTCGCCCCGGCCTCGGCCACTATCATCGCCACAATCGCCTCGCGCCGCGCATCGATCGCATCAAGGAAGCGGGTCATCATCGCCTGGCGCTGCGCCACCGGAAGACGCGGCCAATCGCCATGATCAAATGCCTCGCGTGCTGCGGCTATCGCGGCCTCGACTTGCGCCGTGCTGCCCACAGGCGCTTCGATGAGGAGGCTTTCATCGGCGGGGTTGATCACCGGCTCGCTGATCTCGGTCTGTTGCCATTCGCCGCCGACGTAGATGCAACCGGGATGTTTCAGGAAGGTCATGGAGATATCCTCAGGCTACGTCCCAGACGATCGGGAGATTGCGGATCGAGAGCAGGCCGGGCGTGACCGTTGTATCGGTGCCGGGCTTGATCCGGAAGGGCTGCGGAATGCGTGTGAACCATTCGTCCAGCAGCACTCTAAGCTCACGCCGGGCGAGATGCGCGCCCAAGCAAAGATGGATGCCGCCAGAGAGTGTATAGTGCCGGTTGACCTGACGCTCGGGATCGAATCGGCGCGGATCGGGGAACTGCGCGGGATCGAAATTGCCTGACGTGTTGTAGACCGAAACCCAGTCTCCCGCCTTGATCGCCACATCGTGCCAGACGAAATCACGTTTCACCTTGCGGCCTGAATTAACCAGCGGCTGGACCCGCAGAAACTCCTCGACCGCAGTGGAGATGGTCGCAGGGTTGTCGCGAATGCGGGCCTGCAGTGCCTGATCCATACCGAGACGGCGGTACATCTGGCTGACCGATGAAGCCACGGTATCGAGCCCGCCAAGCCAAAGGAACCAGGTCATCCCGATCACCTCCTCCACGTTCAGCGGTTGGCCATCAAGCACGCCATTGGCGATATAGCTACCCAGCGTCCCATCTGGCGCCACCTGTTTTTCGGCAATGAATCCGCGCAGATAAGCGAGAATGCTGCGCACCGCCGCTGCCTTGGTCGCAATGTCAGGCTCGTGCAGAATGTCCCATTCCCAAGCGAGGAACTGATCGAACATGGCAAACGGCAGGCCCATCAGATCAAGGAACACCTTGACCGGAAATACGCGCCCGAAATCATGGGCGATATCGACCTCGCACCGCGCGGAGAACGCATCAATCATTTCTCCAATGATCGCGCGGATTCGCGGCTCCATTGTCTTCATCGCTACCGGCGTGAACCATGGATTGAGAAACCGCCGGTACTTTGCGTGATCGGGCGGATCGATACCCAATGGGATTGAGGGCCAGGTCTCACCCGCCAGCGCCTGAAACTGTGCCACCCCTTCTGTCGAAAACAGATCGTTATCCTCGTAGACTCGTCGAATATCCTCATACCGGGTCACCACCCAGGCCCCGCACTGGTTACCGCTCGTCGGCCACGGATAGTAGTGGATCGGCGGGAACGAGGGATCGCGCAGCACGTCGGTTTCTGCGTAAGGATCGGGCAAGTCGTTTGCGAGCTGGCCGTTGGCGAAACGCGTGTCGAGCACCAGTTCTGGCGGGACGTGCGCAGGCACCGCTGGGGCATCGGCGGGCGCACTGGCGACCGGACAGGTCATCGTGAAGCCCCTTGTTCAATGTAATGGCGGCCCAGCAGCAATGCTGCCAAATTGCCGTTGGTGCGGAAGGATTCAATCAGCAGATAGGCAAATGTGAACAGGCATCCGCCCATCACCGACAGCACCGCGAAGACAGCACCAAGCGGCCGGGATTGGGCCCGCCAGACCATCCAAGCTGCGACCAGCAACAGCAGGCAAAAGAAGTCGGTGTTGAACTGTGCTCGCCAGGGATGTGTCATGTCACCAAAGAAGGTGTCGCCAGCCTTGCTCCACCCGAGCGTCTCCCCGGCGTGGAAAGTACCAACGAGCAAGCGCACCCAGAGCGCCGTGAGCGCAATCCGGAAAAGGTGGATCATTGTCCTTGTCCCTTTCAGGCCGAGGCGAACATCTTCTCGATATCGCCCGATGTGACCGCGCGGCGCGCCTTGCCGATCGCATCCATGCTCTCGGTCTTGAGCCCGCCAAGATTGTGACGCGGGCGTACATCGACGTCCTTGCCGAGTTCACGCAGGTGCCCGACCGTGCAGTTCTCGCGGCCGCCGTTCAGCGCGAAGGCATCGAAGCTGTATTCGCGCATCGCGTTCTGGTGGGTGATCTTGTCAATAAGCACCGGATCGAGGCTATTAACCGACGCCCAGAGGTATTCCGGTACATTTGGCCAGACCGTGTCCGAATGCGGATAATCACATTCATAAGCAACCATGTCGGTGTTCATGTAGTCAAGGTTCTTGACCCCGAACTGGTCATCGATGAAGCATGAGATAATGTGGCGTTTGAACACATCAGACGGGCGTTCCCCGTTGAAATCGCTGAAAGTCCACTCGTGGTGGTGCGCATACGTGAAATCGGCGCGCTCGAGGAAATAAGGCACCCAGCCGATCCCGCCTTCCGACAAGGCCATGCGCAGCCCCGGATAGCGCTTCCAGAAACTGGCGAATGTCCAGTCCGCCGCCGAATTGGCGATCGAGATCGGCATTGCGGTGATCCAGGCATCAATCGGGCTTTCGCTGCTGGGATGCAGTGCCCGCGCACCGGTGCCGATGTGGCAGTTGATCACCATCTTGAGGTCTTCACAGGCCTTCCAGAACGGCTCCCAGTAGCCATTGTGGATGCTAGGTAGGCCGATATTCGCCGGATTGTCGGAGAACGAGACGGCGTGACATCCTAGCGCGCTCATCCGCTTCAATTCCCGGACCGTCTCGTCGATATCCCAGGCGGGTACCAAGCACATCGGAATGAAGCGTCCTGGTGCACTCGCGCACCATTCCTGCACGTGCCAGTCATTCCACGCGCGGCAGGCCAGCAAGGCTTCGGCCGGGTCCTTTTGCGCCATGCCGACGAATACCCCGCCCGCAAAACTCGGCATTGTCGGGAAATTGAGACTGGCGAGTACGCCGTTGGCATTCATGTCATCGACACGGAACTTGGGATCATAGGTCCCTGGGCGCAGTTGGTCGAAGGTCGTTGGCTCCATTCCATATTCACTGCGCGGACGGCCGACCACGGCGTTGAGGCCAATAGTGGGGTAGCGCTGGCCGTTCCACAGCCAGACATCCTTGCCATCGTTTTGGACGATACGCGGCGCGCGGTCTTTCTTGCTTTCGGGATAGTGGCGGATGAACGCTTCTGGCGGCTCGATCGCGTGATCATCGACGCTGACAATCACCATGTCTTCCATACGCATCGCTGATCTCCCGCTTCTTGGTCGCACATTGTTCGCGACTCAAAAGTTGATGAAGTGTCAATTTATCGAATCGACGCCCTTCCCGCAATCGCATAATCGTCAACTAAGTTAGATAACTAAAGTGGCGGACGTGACATGTCCAAACCGCCAGAGCCAGCGCGGAACCTCCACGCGACTGACAAGCGCAACAAGGCCTGTTGGACTGCGGGCACGCACAATACGGCGACGCCTTGCCAGCGGGGTGACTGGACAAGTCGCGTGGCGGGGCCGTACTTCTGTTGCAGCAAAAAGGGCCTTTACCCCGCAAGGAAGGCGAGACTGGCCCAGTTTCAGTGCAACTGAGACTGGCTTTAGGGAAATTCAGCTACCCAACGATTCCACCACACGCATGCCTTCGCCATCGCTGGTCCAAGTGGCATTGGCGTTGGTAAGGTGCAGGCGCCAGTGGGCCACTGCCTCTTCCACCATGCCCGCCTCGATCAGATCGACGACCTTATGATACGAGCGGATGCCAGCTCGGTGCGCCTTCTGGCGGGCATCGTGACTGCGGGGGTGGCGTTTGTGGTAGCCGCGCTGGTGGCGGCTGGCGAGATTGAGCAGCATCCGGCTCATGAACGTCAAAGTCTTGAGACCCGTCGCGGCAACCAGCGACTGGTGGAAATGTTCGACGTGATCGATGAAGTCGTCTTGGCGGTCCTCATCGAGTATGTGCTCCATTTCGGCGAGCAGGTTTCGGAGGCGCACCAACGCGCCACCACCCTTGGCGGTCGCCAGCCAGCGCACGACCGAAGGCTCGATCGCGAGACGCGCCTGATAGAGATCGGCAATAGTGGTGCCCTGCGATTCCAGCACATAGCCGGCATAGCGGGAGACCAGTTCCACCGAAGGCTTGTGCACTTTCGCCCCGGTGCGCGAACCGCGAACCACGCTGATCAGCCCTTCGGCTTCCAGAATGCGGAAAGCTTCGCGCAAGGTCGGCCGCGAAATCCCGAGGCTTTCCATAAGCAGCCCCTCGGGAGGAAGGCTGTCGCCTTCGGTCAATTCGCCGCGAATGACCTGCGCGCGGATCTTGTCGGCAACGATTTCGCTGGTCTTAGGGACATGGATGCGCTGCGAACCGATATCGTCCATGCCAAGCAGCATTGACCATTCCCCTCACGGACCGACAGGGTCCAAGAGGATCAAGATAGTAAACTTAGTTTTATAACTAAAGGCCAAAATGCTCCTACGGGAAATTTATCCCCCGAAAGACAGGCCTTCATTTAGTGTCCACTTGCCATTGCGGCCGCGAACCCAGCCGCCCGCGGCGGCAGTCCCACCGTCGACCGGCAGGATAACCCCCGTAATATAACTTGCCATGGATGAGCAAAGGAAAATTGCTGCATCGCCGCATTCAGCGTCCACCCCCTCGCGCCCAAGCGGGATCAAGCGGTTCATGGCATCGACTTCTTCGGCGCTGTGAGCCCGCCAGCTCGCAGGATCGACCGGCCCGGCGCGATTGCCCTGATTGCCTGGCGTGATCGTGTGATCGGGTGAGATGCAGTTAACCCGGATGCCGTGCGCCGACAGCTCGATCGCCATCGACTTGGTAAAGCTGACCATCCCCGCCTTGCAGGCCCCGTAGATCGCAAAGTTTGGCGCCGCGCGCTCTGCCTCGATAGAGGCGACATTGAGAATGGCCCCGCCGCGACCGCCCCGGATCATGATCGGCGCAGCCGCGTGCGTTGCAGCCAGCATCGACAGCAGATTGATGTCGATATGCCGCCGCCAGCTGCGTTCGCTTTGCTCTAGAAACGGCTTGGCCGACACGCCACCTGCGTTGTTTACAAGAATATCAAGCCTGCCAAACCGCGCATCGGTGGCGGCAATAGCCGCGCGCAACGCGTCTGTGTCCATTGCGTCACCCGGCAGAACCAGCGCTGCGCCGCCCAGTTCGCCGATCCGGTCCGCGGTCTCTGCGCAGCGCTCGGGAATGATATCGAACACCGCAACTGCTGCGCCCGCCTCCGCCAGCCGCAGCGCGATCCCCCGGCCAATCCCGCCGCCGCCGCCGGTGATGAAGGCTACTTGCCCATCGAGCCGCCCGCGTTCAGTCATCGAGGCCGACTCCCATGACGGCACCGGTCACATAGGCCGCGTAATCGCTGGCAAGATAGGCCACGATATTGCCGAGTGTCTCACCCGCCTCGCGCGTCAGGACCGTGTTCACCCGGATGCCGTCACGCGCCCACTCGACGCCGAGCGTCTTGGTCAAGTTACCCAGCGCACCCGCCGCGGCCGCATGATCGCTGCCCAGCGCCTGCTCGGGCGCACCGACATAAACGATCGCGCCGCCCCGGCGCTCAGCCCGGCACATGGCAGCAAAGGCCCTAGCCAGCAAAAAGCGCTGGTCGACGCCGATATCCAGGGCTGCGCGCCATTCAGCGTGGCTCAATTCGTGCGCCGGCCTGGCTAAGGTCGGTACGGCAACGTGTACCAGCACATCGCAGTTCCCCTCGCGCACCAGCGTTGCCCCCTGTCCCGCCAGGGCCGCGGCAATCGCCGGGGATTCGCCGACCAGTTGCGCAGTCTTTCCATCTAACCAGCCCATCAGCGCCATCCCCACGGACCCTCGGCGCGTTCGCGCGGTGGGATAAAATCGGGCATCATCAATGAGCGGCGCAGGCTTTCCCCGCCATCCTGGACGATCACCTGTCCAGTCATGCCTGCCAGCATGGGCGTGCAGGTCATGGCCGCAAGCCAACCGAATTCATGAATGGATCCGGTGCGCCCCGCCGGGATCATGCCCTGCAGGCTCTCGGGCCCGCCTTCGTGCTGGCCTGCCGTCGAGCTTTCGTGCGGAAAGAATCCTGCAGCGACCGCGTTGACCCGGATGCGGTAAGGCGCCCAGTCACGCGCCATCGCTTTGGTCATGGTCGCCTGTGCGGTCTTTGCCGCGGCTGAATGGGCATCGCCGGGAAAACCGGTCCAGATGTATTGCGCCGAATTGTTGATAATCGCTCCGCCTTCCCCGCGGGCGATCCGGCGGCGGGCAAATTCGGAAGAGCACAAAAACGTCCCGTCGATCGCGATCCGGGTTACGGCGTTCCAGGCGTTCACCGAGATATCCTCGGCCAGGACCGGAAAGTTTGCGCCGGCATTGTTGGCGAGCAGAGTGACCGGGCCCAAAATTCGCTCTGCCTCGTCAAATGCGGCGGCTACTTGCTCAGGCAGGCGCACATCGCAGCTCATACCATGTGCGCTCGCGCCCAATGCAGCGAGCTCTCTGGCGGCCGCCTGTGCCTTTTCCAGATTGCGCCCCATCACCGCGACACTCGCACCGCCCTGGGCAAAGGCGCGCGCCATCGCCAGCCCCATGCCCGATCCACCCCCGCTGACCAGCACGGTCTGTCCGGCGAAGATGTTCGCAGGATAGGGCGGTTCTGCGAACGGCGGCGGGACCGCAATGATATGGTGCGAGGGTACGGGCATGGCCGTAATGCTTGCGGAGCAGCGCGTGCCCTGTCAAGACATAGATAACCAAGTGATACAGGATGGCGGGATGGAGATTATTGCTGAAGGGCTGGCTTTCCCGGAAGGGCCGGTTGGGTTTGATAGTCTTGCGGTAACCGCTGCAGGCAATGTTTGCGTCGCCACGCTGTACCAAGGGGGGATTACCACAATCACGCCCGATGGAAGGACCGCCAAACGCGTGTTCGACGATCCCTACACGACCAATATCGCCTTCGGCGGCGGCGACATGCAGGACGCTTACATCACGCTGTCGGCCACGGGCCGGCTGATCAAGGTGCGCTGGGACGAGCCGGGCCTGCGGCTGAACTTCCATGCCTGACCCCGCTGTTGATCTCGCAGCCGACCGTGACGCGATCCGCGACCTGCTGGCGCGCTATACCTACAACGGTGATCGCGGGCGGATCGAGGCGCTGGCGGCATGCTTTGCTGATGACGGCACGCTCGACTATCCTGGCAACCGGGTCACAGGGCCAGCCGCGATTGCCGCTGCGTTGGCAGGCCGGGCCGACACCCGCAACCCGGCGCTCACATTCGTGCGTCACCACATCACCAACCCGCTGATCGATATCGATGGCGACCGGGCCAGCGCGCGCAGTTATTTCGCTGTCCAAACCGACATCGGCCCAGATCACAGCGGCACCTATAGCGACACCCTCGCCCGCACACCGCACGGCTGGTGCTTTGCCAACCGGCTCGTGCGGGTCGATTGGCAATCGCCCGGCTCGCTGTTCCACCCGATGGTCACGCGCGAATGAAAATTTGACACCATAGTGTCATTTTGACACCCTTCCTTCATGATCGAAGCCCATTCCGACCTTGCCTTGCTGATCGATGCCATCGCGCGAACTCAGGGCCGGCTGCGTGCAGCATTTGCCCCTGCCCGCGCCGGATCATCGCTGAGCGATATGGAACACACCGTTCTGGTCGCGGTCGTCGAAGCTCGCCGCGCGCCCACAGTTCCGCAAATTGGACGGTCGCTCGGCCACCCGCGCCAGGTAATCCAGCGCGCGGCCAACCGCCTGATCGAAGCCGAACTGATTGCCGCCGCGCCCAACCCCGATCACAAGCGCGCCGGCCTGCTGGTGCCGACACCCACGGGGCGCGCGCTTCAGACGGAAGCCAACCGCCAAGCGCGACAACTTGCCGCCAGCCTCATGACCTGCCTCGATCCGGCCGAAGTCCAGCAGGCTACCGCGCTGCTCACGACGATCCGCGCCGGGATCGAGCGCCACGAAAAGAGCAGGAACCCATGAACGCCGTCGCCGGACTTGCTGACACGGCGAAGCTGACGAGCTGGCTCGATGCGCATGTTCCCGAACTGGGAGCAGGCCCGCTGGCGGTCACCCAGCTGCACGGCGGCACCTCCAACGTGATCCTCATGCTCAATCGCGGCGACATGGACATGGTGCTGCGCCGCCCGCCCCCGATAGCCCCACCCGGTGCGGAGAAAGGCGTGCTGCGCGAGGCGCGCGTGCTCACTGCACTCCGCAGCACGTCGGTTCCGCATCCGCGTTGCTGGGGCGCCTGCGCCGATCCCGAAGTTATCGGGGCGCCGTTCTACGTGATGGACCGGGTCGAAGGTTGGGCCGCCGAATTGCGTGACGAGCGCATCTACCACCGCGCCCCGTTTGACCGCGCACCATGCGAATACGGCATAGGCTATGCGATGGTCGACGGCCTGATCGCGCTCGCAAATGTCGACTACAAGGCAGTCGGCCTTGAAGGGTTCGGCAAGCCCGGCAATTTCCTCGAACGGCAGGTGGATCGCTGGGAAGGCCAGATCCGCTCGTACCCTGAGCGCTACGGATCGGCGTGGCGTGAGCTGCCGGGCTTTGCTTATGCCCGCGACTGGCTTCGCGCGAACGTGCCTGATGATTTCCGCGCCGGGATCATCCACGGCGATGTCGGCACGCCGAATGCGTTGTTCGCGTTCGACCGCCCGGCGCGACTTACTGCGCTGATCGACTGGGAACTCTCGACCATCGGCGATCCGCTGATCGACCTTGCCTGGTTCACGGGCCGCCTGCGCGACGAGGACCACCCCGATGTCATCGGCGAGGCGACGCTTTATGCAGTGGAGAATTTCCCGACCCGACAGGAACTCGCACGCTACTATGCCGCCGGGACCGGGCGCGATCTGGCCTGCTTTGACTACTACTGCGTGCTGGCCGCCTACAAAAGCGGCTGCATCCTTGAATACAAGGTGGCGCAAAGCAGCGCCGGGATCCTCCCGCCCGAAGCTGGACGCTTTTTCGACAAGCTGGTGCACGCGGCCTTCGCCCGTGCTGAAACGCTGGCCCGCAAGGCAGGCTGAGGAGACACAGCGCATGTGGCAATTCCAGACCGACCCCGCATACCAAGCCCAGCTCGACTGGATGATGGACTTCGTGAAGACCCGAGTGGAACCACTCGACTACCGCTTCCCCGGCCACGGCGCGCCCTATGACGTGGCTAACCGCGAAAGCCGCGCGGCCATTGCCCCCATGCAGGATGAGGTGAAGCGGCGCGGGCTGTGGGCCTGCCACCTCGGCCCGCATCTCGGCGGCCCGGGCTTTGGTCAGATCAAGCTGGCACTCATGAACGAGATCCTCGGCCGGGCATATTGGGCGCCGACTGTGTTCGGCACCGCCGCACCCGATACCGGAAATGCTGAAATCCTGGCGATGTTCGGCACCGAAGCGCAGAAAGCGCGCTATCTCCAGCCGCTGATGGACGGTGAAATCGTCTCGTGCTTCTCGATGACCGAACCGCAGGCAGGAGCCGATCCCAAGGAGTTCGTCTGCCAGGCCTGGCAAGAGGGCGACGAATGGGTGATCGAGGGCGAAAAGTGGTTTTCCTCCAACGCCCGCTATGCTGCGTTCCTGATCGTGATGGCGGTGACCAATCCGGAGAACCCGCCGCATGGGCGGATGAGCATACTGATCGTGCCGACAGATACGCCCGGCGTGGAAATCCTTCGCAATGTCAAAATCTTGGGCGATGACCACACCAGCGATCCCCAATCTGCTTTCGACGGCATCCACGCCTATATCCGCTACAACAAGGTCCGCGTGCCGCGCGATGCGATGCTGGGCCTGCCCGGCGAAGGCTTCAAGGTGGCGCAGGCGCGGCTCGGTGGCGGCCGCGTCCATCACGCCATGCGCACCGTCGGCAAGTGCCAGCGCGCGCTCGACATGATGGTCGAACGCGCCAATTCGCGCCGCACTCAGGGCAAGCTGCTTGCCGAGCACCAGTTCGTGCAAGGGATGATTGCCGACAGCTGGATCGAGCTCGAACAGTTCCGCCTGCTGGTGATGAAGACCGCCTGGACAATTGACGAAATCGAGGCAGGCCGCGTCACCCCGATCCATCCGCGCACGCTGATCGCGATGTGCAAAGTCCAGATGGCCAAAGTTTATCATGACATTATTCAACGGGCGATCCACCTCCACGGCAGTCTCGGTGTAACTCACGAACTGCCGCTTGCCGACTGGTGGGGCGGTGTTGCCAGCCTCGCGCTCGCCGACGGGCCGACCGAAGTCCACAAGGCGCAGGTCGCCAAGGCGCTGCTCAAGCGCGGGGCGGCCGCGCCGGGGCTCTTCCCCAGCGAACATATCCCCACACGCATGGAGGCATTGGGCTGATGGACCCCTTGTTCGATTTCACCGGGAAGATCGTGCTGGTCACCGGCGGCAGCCGTGGCCTCGGCTACCAGATGGTCAAGGCCTTTGCGGAGCGCGGCGCCGATGTGATCATTGCCAGCCGCAAGCTCGAGAACTGCGAGCGTGTGGCGGACGAATGCCGCGCGCTCGGCCGTCGGGCGATGGCCTTTGCGATGCATGCCGGCCGCTGGGCCGAATGCGACGCGCTGATCGATGCGGCATATAGAGAATTCGGTCGGGTCGACGTGCTGATCAACAATGCCGGTATGTCACCCCCCTGTCCCAGCCACGATATGCCCGAGAGCCTGTTCGATTCGGTGCTCAATCTCAATTTCAAGGGTCCGTTCCGCCTCGCCAGCCAAATCGGCCACCGCATGGCATCCGATGACTTTGGGCGAGATGGCGGCGCGATCATCAACATCAGCTCCACGGGCGCGCTGATGGCCTTGCCAGGTGTGGCGCCCTATGGCGCGGCCAAGGCGGCGCTCAACGCGATGACAGTGTCGCTTTCCCGCGAATACGGCCCCAAAGTGCGGGTCAATACGATCAGCGCTGGCCCGTTCCTGACTGACATCGCCGAGGCATGGGATCCGAAGAAGCGCGAAAAGCAGCCGGTCGCGCTGGGCCGCCCCGGCAATCCGCACGAGATCGTGACCGCTGCGCTCATGTTGGCGAGCCCAGCCTCTTCCTATACCACTGGCGCATTACTTCGGGTTGATGGAGGACAACGGTGAATACACGGCATCTGGTAGATCCCGAGCTCGTGCCGATGCTGGACCTCATGCCGGTTGTGACGTTCTCCCGTGAGAGTCTTTCCGAGATTAGGCAGCAATCCGAAGGGCGGTTCGCTATGTTCGGCGCGCCTCTGCTTGCCCCCGTGGTGAAGACGATCGCGGGGCCGGGCGGTGCGCTTGATATCTACTGGTTCGATCCCGCACCGGGAACGTCCGGCCGTCCCGCTATGCTGCATATCCACGGCGGCGGCATGGTTATCGGCAGCGCGCGGACCATGCAGCACAGTCCATCGGGAATCGCTGCTGCTTTAGGCATTCCGGTCGCGTCGGTTGAATACCGCCTGGCACCGGAGACCCCGTTTCCCGGCCCTCAGGAAGATTGCCTGGCCGCTCTCTCATGGCTCGCCAAACATGCAGACGAACTGGGCATCGACCCAGCTCGCATCGGCATATACGGTGAGAGCGCAGGCGGCGGATTGGCGGCCGGGGTGGCGCAAATGGCGCGCGATACCAATGGCCCTGCCTTGGCGGCACAAGTGCTGATCTACCCGATGCTCGATCATCGCACGGGCGGAGATGCCTGTCCGTACTGCAATCCCATAGCCGGTGAATTTGTCTGGACGCGGGCGTCGAACCAGTTCGGGTGGGATGCCTTGCGGGGGAGTTACAACTTGGGCGACGCGCGCAAGGGCTGGTTCTCGCCGTCGCTTGCCGAAGATCTTGCAGGACTGCCGCCGACCTGGATTGGCACAGGCAGTCTTGACCTCTTCTTCGACGAAGACTTGGATTATGCCCGCAATCTCGTCGCCGCAGGCGTTCCGGTCGAGCTCCACAGCTATCCAGGAGCATTCCACGGCTTCGACATCATGGCCTCGGCCGGTGTAGCGCAGGCTTTCAATCGAGACTTGCTGGGAGGCATCTCACGTCTGCTCGCTATCGGAGCACGGCCATGACACAACTTGTTACCTTCGCGCGCAAAGGCGCGCTCGTAACGCTTACGCTCAACCGTCCGGATAAGCGCAACGCGCTTAACCTCGCATTATGGGGGGAACTGGCAGCGCACCTTAATACGATCGCAGCGGCGGGAGACGATATCGCAGTCGTGATCCTGCGCTCGGCTGGCCCGGTATTCTGTGCGGGTAACGATCTCAAGGAACGGGGCGTCAAAGCTCCGATGCGAGACTACCAGGCCAAGATCGTAACCCGCCTCGCCGATCTACCCCAACCGGTGATCGTTGCCGTGCAGGGCGGCTGCTTTACCGGCGGACTAGAACTCGCACTAGCGGGTGACATCATCGTCGCGAGCGAGAGCGCCAGCTTCGCCGATACTCACGGCAAGTTCGCGCTGGTTCCGGCCTGGGGCATGAGCCAGCGCTTGCCGCGCCGGGTCGGGCAGTGGAAAGCACGCGAAATGAGCTTCACCGGCCTGCCGGTATCGGGCCGGGAGGCGGCGCGGATCGGCCTTGCCAACCACTGCGTGCCCGATGCCGAACTGGAGGGCACTGTCGCCCATATGGCCGAAGCCATTGCAGGGCAAAGCCGCCACAGCGTGTTTGCCTACAAACGGCTATACCGCGAGCAAGCCGACCTGCCGCTGCCTGCGGGGCTGGCGCATGAGGTGTTCGCCAGCGCCGGACTCGGCCCAGACTTTGCCGAGCGGGTCAGCGGGCAATTTGGCAAGTAGCTCTGGTGGCGGCGCTATTCGAACCGGGCATTCTCGCGGATCGTCGCCCATTGTCGGCCGTCGTGTCCAAAGAGAATGCGGGTACCCGCCGCACGCATACGCGACAGCCGCTCGAGAGTCAGACGGCCCTGCTCAATATCGGCGGTCGCCTTGGGCAACACCATCGTATCAAGGTTGCGCTCGGTGTAGCAGCAGTCCCCGGCGAGCAGCACATCGCCCCTGGTGAGCTTGACGATCACGCTCTGATGCCCGGGGGTATGGCCGTAGGTTGGCACAATCCGCACCGAGCCATCACCGAACAAGTCGAACTCGCCCTCGATCGTGCGCATCGGCTGCCCGGTGTCGAAATCGAGCGCATCGTAGAGCCCCGGCTCGGGCCGATCGCAGGCGACCGCAAATTCGCGCGCCTGCACGATCGCCGTAGCATTGGGAAAATGCACGTTGCCACCGCAGTGATCGACATGAAGGTGCGAGTTGACGATCCAGTCGATGCTCGTCGGATCGACATCGATCGCGCGCAGGCGGGCAGCAATGTCCATTCCCTCGAACCATTGCAGCCCAAACTTATTAGCGGGCAGCGCGGTCTCGCAATCGCGGCGATATCGCGCGCCCATGCCAGTATCGAACAACGCCCTGCCCTTCGGATGGTCGATCAGATAGGACGGAACAGGACCGCGCAGATAGTCGCCCTCGTCCCCCTCGATGAAGTAGCCGGGCCGACATTGGAACCAGCCGCAATTGAAGGCAAAGAGCCTGAGAACTTCGGTCATGCCGTCGAGCCTAGCGCTCGCAGAATGGAAGACAACAGGCATTCGGCGCACCGCCAAGGCAGGCGCATCGTGGCTTTAATAAAGGGACCCCCGACATGCCCCGCGTCGTGATCGCCGATGAACTAGGTCCGCCCTCCGCCTATCGCTTGCGCGATCTGCCGTCCCGCGCGCTGGAGCCGGGCGAGGTACGGGTCGAAGTCCACGCTGCCGGGATTAGCTATGTCGATGTGCTGACCGCGGACGGCCGCTATCAGGTGAAGCCACCACTGCCGTTCATTCCCGGCAGCGAGGCGGCAGGGGTGATCAGCGAGGTCGGCAGTGCGGTTCAGGGCCTAGCTGTAGGCGACCGTGTTTCGGCTAGCGGCTGGGGTGGCCTGTTTGCCGAGGAAGCAGTGTTGCCTGGACGTAGCGTGCGGATATTGCCCGACGTGATGGGATTTGCCGAGGCGGCGGTCTTCCCGGTAAGCTATGCCACTGCTTGGCATGCGCTGATCGACCGCGGACAGCTTCGCGCCGGGGAAACACTGCTCGTGCTCGGTGCGGGCGGCGCGACCGGCCATGCTGCCGTCCAGCTCGGCAAGCACCTTGGCGCCCGCGTGATCGCTTCAGCCTCGAACGAGGCGAAGCGGGCGCTCGCGCTTGCCGGGGGCGCCGATGCCGCTGTCGATGCCCGCGCCGATGACTGGCGCGCATTGGTCAAGTCCGCCAATGGCGGCAAGGGTGTGGACGTTGTGTTCGATTGCATTGGCGGCGCGGCGACCGACCCGGCTTTCCGTTCGCTCGGCTGGAAGGGCCGGCATCTCGTGGTCGGATTTCCGGGCGGCATCGCGGCTCTGCGCACCAACCTGCCCCTGCTCAAGGGGGCCAGTCTGATCGGTGTCGATGTCCGCCAGTTCGGCGAGTTCGAACCCGATCACGCGGAAGCCAACAGAGCTGCGGCGTTCGCGTTGGCTGGTAAGGGCGTGTTACGCCCGGTGATCGCGCATCGCTATCCGCTGGCAGAGTTTCACGCGGCAATGACGGAGGCCGCGCGCGGCGAGACTGCCGGGCGCATCGTGCTCGAAATGCGCTAGACATAAGTGTACTAGGTATTTGGCTCTGATCTGCGCAATATCGGCCGGCCCTACCCTCGAACGGCGCCAAATCAGGCGAGCCATTCCGCGCCGATGCGGTCCAGCCGCGCGCGCCAAGCCTGTCCCGGAACCAGCGCGGCAAACTCCTGAGCGATCCGCGCGACCAAATCGGCAACCGGCTCGATTTCGTTGATCAGCCCTACGCTGTGCCCGGCACTGAAGATATCGCGCCACGGGCGGATCCCTTCCGGCATCGGCACGCGGCGCGTAGGCAGACTGTCAGGATCGAGACCGGCCTGTTCGACCGAGTCGCGTATCCAGTTGGCCGGCACCCCGTTCATGGCGGCGGAGATCATGATCCGGTCGATACCTGCCTGTGCGATCATGTCGCGGTGGGCTTGAACCACACCGCTTTCGGGCGTTGCAATAAAGCGGGTGCCCATGCACGCAAGATCGCCGCCCAGCGCCAACGCGCCTGCAATGCCGTGCACATCCGCGATCCCGCCGCCAACGATCAACAACCCATCCCAGATTCGCCGCACCGCCGGAACAAAGGCAAAAGGAGTGATGAAGCCGGTATGTCCTCCGGCCCCGGCGCAGGTGAGCATCAGGCCATCGACCCCGGCCGCAATCGACTTCTCTGCATGCCGCAGAGTGGTCACATCCTGGATGACGCGCCCACCCCAGGCATGGACGCGCTCAACCAGCGCTGCGGGGTTGCCAACGCTAGACAACACCAGCGGCGCCCGGTGGCGTTCCAGCAGCGCAAGCCGGTCCTCGCCGTCGCCGTCAGCGCCGATGCGGGCGGGCAAATTGACCAGCCCCGGTGCGCCACCGGTCTGCTCGAGCGCCTCGAGATAGCGGGAAAAATCGCTAAGAGCCCGATTCAAAAGTCTGTCATGCGGCTGAAAGTCGCGCAATTCTGCGGGTTAGCATCCGGATAGAAGCGATATTCGCCCACGCGGTCGAGCTCTCGATGGAGCGTTCCCAGTCTTTGGCGAGG
>NZ_JAIZDA010000027.1 GCF_020404405.1 Novosphingobium sp. FKTRR1
CCCGCACCTTCCCGCATATGCTTGCGGCGAGCGGTATCAGTCCAGGGCATGTGCTTCCTCCATCGTCTCGACAACGACGCTGAATCACAACCTACTGATATCGCTCAACCACTTTTCGCTCGGGCTCTTAAGCCCGATCTCGTCGCGCAGCACCCATAGCAGTGGCATCTCGTCGGGGACGTCGACCTCGTGACGCTGGTGGTTGACGGTAAGGCTGATCATGGCGTGCTCCTGAACAGGACTGTTCGAAAAGGAAGGAAACGGGGCAACGGTTGTTCTGCGATAACCTACACTGCGCACAGCGTTCTATAACCATCGGACCGGAGCCTTGCCGCAACATGGCAAAGCAGCCCTGCCGAGCATCTGGTCCCGCCCATGCGATCAGTGCCTCGCCACGAACGCAATCGCCTGACCGATTGCGGGCCAGACCGAAATGCCATGGTTCTGCCCCGGAAAGGTGATGCATCCCGAAACGGTGTATCCGTTGGCACCATGCAACGATTTCAGCCGATCCGCCAGATCGCAGGCATTGCCGACCATGCGGGCGCCTTTGACCCCGGCTTGGATCTCGGCCTTCTTGCTTGCCATTTCAGGGGGGAGATCGGGCATGGTTTCCTCAAGCCCGCCGACTGCGATCAGCACGCGTGGGCTGGCCTTGCCGGAAGTGACCGCCGCGCTAAAGCGTGCTTCCCCGGCCAACACCAACTTGTTGCTCCACCAGATCGACGGGCTTGCGGCGACGAAGTTGTGAAAGGCGGTGGGCTCGGTGAACAGCGCCTGCAACACCGCCAGCCCGCCCAACGAATGGCCGAACAGCGTCTGGTCCGCCTGGTTGATCGCTGTCAGCGCTGCGACGCGGGGCTTCACGTCGGTTTCGATTGTCTGCAGGAAGCCATCGAGGCCATTGAAGTCGGAAGCGGAGGCGTTAACGCCGGTCGCCTTCATCCCGCTGATCGTCGTGTCATCTGCCGCCAGACTGAGGTCGCGCTGACGTTCGAAGGCCGCCGCTACCGAAAAGCGCGGGGCTGAAGCGAACATGGGCGGCAGCGGCTGATGTCGCGCGATGATCGGGTCGAACCATGCCGCATCATGAGGATAGCCGATGCCGACGACCACCAGATCGGGGCTGTTGCCATTGCCGCGCGCGGCCTCGACCACGCTGGCGAAATAGCCATAGCCGTCGAGGACATAGATTACCGGATAGCCGCCCGGCGGAGGGGGCGTATCGGGCAGCGCCACATCGATCGAATACCGCCGTCCGTTGACGCTCGAGGCAAAGTCGATCCGCTTGGTGTCCGCTATGCTCACTTGTGACGGATGGCCGAGTGCGGCGGCGGCACTGATGGCGGGCGCGGGATCGGCCATGGCAGGCGGCGCCGCGACCAGCGCAAATGCCGCTGATGCCAGTGCAAGCGTTCCGGTCATTGTGCCGGTGCCGTCGAGTAGGGCGGCTTGTCCTGCTTGTGGCGTGCCAGATCGACATGCCCGCCACGCACGACGACGCGGCCGTTGACGATCACAACGTCGAGCTTTTTCAGATCCTCAAGTGCTTCATCGGGCTTGCCATCGACGATGAGCAGGTCGGCAAGTTTGCCGGTTTGCACTGTGCCCAGCCGGTCCGCCATGCCAAGGATTTCCGAATTGGTGCGGGTTGCCGTGACCAGCGCTTCGGCCGCGGTGTGGTCGAGCAAGCGGTAGTTGCGCAGTTCCTGCAAATAGGCATCGGGCAGATACCTGTACCAGCCGACAACAAGATCGGTGCCGATGCCGATCTTGACTCCGGCGTCCTGAAGCTTCTTCGCCATGGCCAGCGTGGTCGCGTTGGTTTCGGTAAAGCGGCGCGACGTCGAACCCATATAGCCGCCGCCGGCGTTGATGTACTGATAGGGCACCAACGTCATATCCGAGCAGATGCCCTTGGCAGCCATCAGCTTCACCGTCTCGTCCGAACGGGGCAGGGGGTGCTCGACGCAATCGACCCCCGCTTCGACCGCCATGCGGGTGAAGATGGTTTCGGCATCGACTGTCACCTTTAGCCCGAGGTTGTGGGCCTCATCCACAGCGGCCTTGACCTCGTCGGGCGAGAAATGGCTGCCCAGCTTGATCAGATCGGCGCCACGCTTGAACTGCAGTCGCACGGCGGCGCGAAATCCGTCGGGACCGTTGGCTTCATAAACCGCAGCTTCGGGGTGCGTGGGCGCCGTGCGGCCACCGCCTTCGGTGCCATGTCCGCCGATGCCGGTGATCAGTTGCCCGGCCGGGAACACGCGTGGACCGGGGATGCGGCCGGCCCACACCCATTCCTTGAGCACGAAGGGTGTTACTCCGGTCGAGCCGACGTCGCGTATCGCAGTCACGCCACTCTCGACAAAGAAACGCAGCCTTTCCGCCCCGCGCAAGGCGGCAGAGGCTTGATCGTCCTCACCATCGGCACCCGTCGCCGCGCCGCCTTCGCCATAGGTCAGGTGGGTATGCAGGTCGATCAGGCCGGGCATCACGGTCTTGCCCGCGGCGTCGATGATTTGCGCGTCCTTGGGCGCGGCGATCAACTCGCCCCCCGAGGCAATCCGCGTGATATGACCGCGCTCGATCAGGATTTGGGCCGGGTGTGCCGCCCCGCCTGTGCCGTCGAACAGCCGGGCATTGCGGATCAGGATCACGTCAGCCGGTTCGCCAAAACCCTTGGGCACCGGCACACGGCGGAGATCGTCGCTGGTCGTGTTGTCGCCGACGTACCACTGTGCGCGGTCGACTGGCTTTTCGGCGGCTGCCACGCTCGTGGTCCAGCCAACCGTTGCCAGGATGATGGCGGACAGGGCGGTTTTGCGCATGCGGCGGAACTCTGGTCTGGAGGAGGGAATTGTCATTGCGGCTTGACCTTTGCGAGATCGAATTCCTCGGGCGGTTCGGCCTTGATCAGGTTGCGCACGAAATAATCAAATACGCGGCGCAACGGATAGCCATAGGACGCAAGCGCGGTGTGCCCGGCATTGGGCACGATCATCAGGTCAAAGTCCTTGTTCGCCTTGATCAGTGCATCGACCACCTGAAGCGTCAGTGACGGCATGACATTCGCATCCATGTCGCCATGTGCCAGCAACAGCTTGCCCTTGAGGTGCGAGGCGAGCGACGCATTGGCCGCAGCGGTGTAGTTATCGCCGACTTCGGGGCCGTTGAAGGTCTCGCCCCAGATCGCGATGTAGCCGCGCTGGTCATGGTTGCCGGCATCTGCCACGCCCACCTTGAAGAAATCAGGATAAGTGAACATCGCGTGCGTCGTCGCATAGCCCCCACCAGAGGCACCGAAAATTCCGACGCGATCTGGATCCATATAGGCACGTTGTGCTGCCAACTGCCGGATCGCTGCGACATGGTCGTCAAGATGGCCGGCCTGCGCCAGCCCGCCATAGGATTCGTCGTGAAACGCCTTTGAGCGGCCGTGTGAGCCTCGCCCGTCGACCGTTATCACGATCATGCCGAGTTCGGCCATCGCCTGCGGCAGCATCGGGTCGAACACAACAGCAGCCCGGTTCGGGTGCGAGCGATGGCTCTGCGGTCCGGGATAGATGCTGTCGAGCACGGGATAGCGCCTGGCCGGATCAAAATTGCTTGGCTTGATGATGTTGCCATAAAGCACGGTCTTGCCATCGGCCGCCAGCACCTGAAACCGCTCGGGCGTGGGCACGCCGACCTTTGCCAGCGGCGTCGGATCGGCCTGTTCGATCTGTGCCACCACTTTGCCGTCGGCCCGGCGCAGCACCGTAGTTGGCCACAAGTCCGTCCGCGCGTAAGTGTCGAGGAAGTAGCGCCCCGAAGGCGAAAACCCGTAACTTGTCGACGGATCGGGCTGTCCCGGCATCTGCACTGGCAAGGGCGGTGTAGCCTGCGCAGAAGCCACCTCGTGATCGGCCCCCTCGGGGGTCAGCAGCGTCATCGCACCGCTTTTCAGGCTGACGCGGTAAAGCTGGCGAAAATAGGGATCGAGGCCGCGGGTATTCTCGTTGGCGGCGATCACGATCGTGTCATGGGCAGGGTCCAGTCGCACCACGTTGCGCACGGTGAACGGACCTTGCGTGAGTGGGCGCTTGAGCTTGCCCGTACTGTCATAAAGGTACAAATGGCCGAAACCGGTGCGTTCCGAAAACCAGATCACATCGCCGTTGTCCTGCGGATAGACCATCGGCTGTTCGCCTATCGACCCAAATTCGACAAACGTCTTGCCGGTTTCGCTGATCAGGCGCCGTGTCTTGCCGGTATTGGCGTCGATCAGGTCCAGCAACTTGGTCTTGAGGTAACGCGTGCGCGAGGCAAGATAGACCGATTTGCTGTCTTTCGACCAGATCACCTCGTGCGCCAGGACCGGCCCGAGGAACAGATCGGGGATTGGCGCCATGTCGACTTTTTGCGCCGCGCGGCTGGCAAGATCGAAGATCCATGGCTCGGCCATCGGTATGTCGGGATCGTTGGGCATGGCCGAGCGCCACGTGTAGCTGATCGGGCGGACCGTTCCGTCGGTCGGCGTGGATTGGATGATCGTGACTTCTCGCACTTTGCGCTCGTCAACGCGAAAGCTCAGAATCTTGCGGCTGTCGGGCGACCACGCGATCTCAAGCGGAGCGGGCGGGCCAGGTGGAACCGACTTGTGCGACCATGCGATCACGTTGGACGGGGTCACCGCCTGGCCACCGCCAGCCAGGTTGCCGCGCAGGCCTTCGGTTTCCTGACCGTACCCGTAATAAGGCTCTGCGTCCGAGGTCAGCGCGAACGACTGCGCACCGTCAGTTGACCTGACCCAGATGTTCCCGTCCTTGATGAATGCCAGCCACTTGCCGTCTGGCGAGGCGACGGCATCGAACGCGGTACGTGGTGCGTCCACCCCATCGCAATGGGCGGCAACCGTCGAACAAGTCCAGTACTTGCCGGTAGCAAGGAACCGGATCGCTTGCGGGGAAACCTCGTCATAGTCGGGGAAGGGCAGCTTGTCCGCCTCGACCGGCTTGCCCAGCGCGGCAGACAGCCCCGCAGCCACGACTTTGGCGTCGAACGCGGCGCTTGCCTTGCCGGTGGCGGCGTCGACGGAGATGAACGTGGCGCGGTCGTCGGCCAGCTCCTTGCGGTAGGTGAAACGATCGCGCGGACTATTGCGCCAATGCGGCGTGACTTTGGCATTCAGCAGATAATGCGACCGATATTGTGGAAAGAACTGCGCCGCGCGCTCGTAATCCCTGGCCTCTACGCGCTCGGGCGCTGCTTGCGCGGGAAGTGCGGTTGTCGTCAAAGCGCCCACCGTCAAGCCAACCCAAATGGCTGATCGCATCCTGCATGTTCCCCCAAACAAGCGCGCACAAACCATCACGGCAGAGCGCATTTTACAATGAATTTTCCAATCGGGATTGGACTATCCCGTTTCATCCGGTCGCTATGGCGTCGATCGACCTCGATGAACGGGGCACGATCACCGGAACGGGCGCGCCGGATTCAGCCCAAGGGTCCGATACCTTCGGGAAAAAGCAGGGGGCGCGTTTGGTGTAGGGGATCGTGGCAAAATCCATGCCCATCGTACCTGGCGAACGCACATGCCAGATATGGTCGGCACCGGGGCGGAATCCGGCCTGATAATGGTTGCTCGACTTGACCACGATCAGGCGCTTGTCGTCGAGCCGGATACCAAGCCCGGTAAACGCATCGGGCTCGAACACCTGCGTGCGCACCGAACAGACCGCGATATCGAGGCCATTATGGCGCAACCAGACCGAACGGCCCATCGGCTGGCGTTGGCCAAAGACGCCTTGGCTGTGGTCTTCGACCACGCCCATGACTTCGACCGCAAGGTCCACGGGCTGCCCAGACCAAGGACCGCATTTCCCGCCCAGACGCACCTGCAGATGCGCCCCCGTTCCGGCATCGGCACAGACTTGCGCCACCAGCGGATCCCAGAAGGCGCCGATCACCGCGTCGGTCACCCCGCGTTCCAGCATCGCGGCCAGAAAGAACGTGCTGTCGCCCGACGCACCGCCACCTGGATTGTCGGCAAAGTCGCCCAGTACGATCCGGCCGTTCAGGCTTCGCGCCTTGTCGAGTGACGTTGCGATATCGGGATATCGCGGCATGAGCGTCTCGCGCAAGTCGTAAAGCCGCGATGCAAACCTGCTGGCAACCGCCGCTGCCCTATCGGCATCGGCATCGGAATAGACAAGCACGCGCGTGCCTACATCTGCGGTGTCCGCCCAGGGGAAACCGTGCGCGATGCTGACCGAAAGCACCGGCGCAGCCGCCTCGGCAGCCTTCATTTCGGCGACAATATCGGACATTGGCGGATCGAATGTCGGGTAGAAGCCGATTACCTTGAGGTCGATAAGCGCCGCCACCGGCTGAATCCTGCCCGATGCGGCGCGCAGGCACAGATCATAGAGTTCGTGCGCGCGATCCTCGAAATCGACATGCGGATATTCCTTGCCGATCACCACAAGGTCGGCTTGCGCCACCATCGTGTGGGTCAGGTGGCAATGCGGGTCGAGTTCGATCCCGATCACTGCGTTGGGTACGATCGTCCGCACCCGCGAGATGATATCCCCCTCGCAATCGTCGTACCCTTGCGCGACCATCGCGCCGTGCAGCATCAGCAGCACCACATCGATGCGGCCCGCTTCGGACAAGTCGGCAAGGGCCAAGTCGTCAAGGATGGTATCGCGCAACTTTTCGTAGGCGCTGCGCACCGTGATACCCGAGGGCTGGGCGCTGGCGAACAGGCTTTCGACGATGTCGTGGCCGTCGGCCTCGCCCCGATTGCGGAACACGCTGAGCGGTCCTGACAACGGGGTTGCCCCGGTTCTGGACGAATTGCGCGTCAAGCCGTTCTCGGCAAATCCGGACATGCCGGTCGGGAACGGGGCGAAGGTGTTGGTTTCGGTAGCAATACCGCCGATGAAAATGCGCAATTTACGAAGCTCATGCGTGCTCATGGGCGGGTATCCGCGTTGCGAAACAGGAAATAATCGCGCACCGATCGGCCGATCTGCGCGATCGTCTGTTCCCGCTGGTCCATGGTCGCGTCGCTGCCCTTGATGAATACCGCAAGCACCACTTGCCCGGCCTTGCCCGGCAATGTGACCACCCCGACATCGTTGACCGTACCGCCGATCGTACCAGTCTTGTGTGCAACCGGGCTGTCAGCGGGCATTTGCCCACGCAGGCGCCCAGCGCCGGTGCGACAGCGGCCCATCATTGCGATCAGGATCTTGTTGGAAGCAGGCAACAGGGCCGCGCCGGACCAGATCCGGGTCAGCAGATGTCCCATCGCGCGTGGCGAGGTGCTGTCACGAAGATCGTTATCAAATGCGGGGTTAGGTCCGTTATCGAGTCTTGCCAGTTCAGGATGTGCGGCAAATTTCGCGACCATTGCCTGATGGAACGGGCCAGCATCCGCGCTGACGCCATAGTAGCGCCGGATGATCTCGTCGGTCCCGCCATCGACGCTGAACGCATCGACTCCTTGTGCCCGAACCCATGCATTTACCGCAGCGGGCCCACCCGCCAGCCGCAACATGACATCGGTGGCGGTGTTGTCGCTTTCGGTCAGCATCAGTTCGAGCAGGTTGTAGACCGACAAGCTGACACCCGGGTGGATGAAGCGGTCCTGGATCACTTCGGAATCGACCATCTCGTCCAGCGTGATCGGGATCATCCGGTCAAGGCTGACGGAACCGTCGTCGACCCGCTTGAGCACCGCACCGGCCACTGCGACCTTGAACGTGCTGGCCATCGGAAACCGGGCATCGGGGTTCAGCAGCACGCTTGGTCCGGTGCCATCAAGCCGCCAAGCGGCAACGCCGACCACGCCCGTCGAACCCGCCCCGGTCTTGGCCAGAGCGGCGATGTCGCTGGTCACCGGGTCGGCGTCCACCCCGGCCATCGCGGTGTCAGAGGCAAGCAAGGCGAGTGCGCCCGCAAGGACTACGGTAAACGCATGGCGGGCGCTGGTCATCGGTGCGGTTACCTTCACCCGATTCAAGCGAGCGCAGCCCGTATGGCCGCATCGACCACAGCCTGCTGCCGGGCCATGAAATTCCCGCGCATCACGTCATCGGTATTGGCGATCGTGGCCACGGTGATGTGGTCGTCAGGCAGTGTGGTCAACAGGCTGGCGAAGCCGGGAATGCCACCACTATGCGCAATCATCTTGCGGCCATCCAGCTCGGAGATTCCAAGCCCGAAGCCATACTTCAGCGGCTTCTTGGGCCCCGGTCCGCGCGACACTTCGGGCAACTGACCGTTCTTTAACAGGCCCGGTTTCAGCATCTCTTCAAGGCTTGTTGGCTTGATGATCTTGCCGCCGAACAGCGCGAGGTGCCACCGGCACAAGTCCTCGCTGGTCGAACGCATCGCCCCGGCAGCGCCCGGATAGGTCATCGAGATGTAGGCGGCATTGTCGAACTCGGTCGCCGAGCCGGGATGGCTGGTATAGCCCGAAACCCGGTCAGGCACGATCTCGGCGGCGCTGTCGACTGACGTCCGCGTAAGCCCCGCGGGTTCGAACAGGCGGCGCTTCACGTGCGCCGCATAAGCCTCGCCCGTGATCTTCTCGATCACCAGGCCCAGCAGCACATAAGCCGTGTTGCTATAGGCCCAGTCGGTGCCGGGTTCGAACACGAAGGTCGGCGAGGTATGCTCGATCATCGCTTTCAGCAGCTCTGCCGAGTTGTAATCCGCCCGCATCGCGCGCAACATGTCCTGAGGGTTTACGCGGTTGGTATAATTGCCGATCCCCGAGGTGTGATTCAGCATTTGGCGCAAGGTCACATCGGCGGCGCGCGGAAATTCGGGCAGGTACTTGGCCAGCGCATCGTCGAATGAGAGCTTGCCCTCTTCGGCCAGCAAAGCAAGTGCGGCAGCAGTGAACTGCTTGTTGACCGAACCGATGCGGAACACCGACGTCGGCGAAACCGGCGTGCGGGTCTCAAGGTTGGCAAAGCCGAACCCCTTGGAATAGACGAACGCGCCGTTCTTCATCACGCTGAGCGAAAATCCGGGTTCAAGGTGATCGGCAAGCGTGGCCGCGCCCAGTTGATCGACCGCTGCCCATGCTTTGGGCGTCGCGGCGCGGGCAGTCGCAGCAGTGGCAAGGCCGCCGACGAGCAAGCCGAGCGTGTGGCGCCGCGACAGGGCTAGGTGCCCGGATTGATGATCGCGCATTTTGGTGATCTCCCGAAAATTGAGGTTCACGGCCGCGGTGTCACAGGCGTGAAGTCGAGGTCCTGGTAGTCGTAACTGAAATCGGCGAGCGGCGAGGCAGCATTCATCGTCACATGCGCGACTTTGCCGTCTTCACCCGCCACAAACGTGACGTTGGCGGGTTCGATCGCCGGATCGATCCAGCGCGCAAGGTACATATCGCCGTTGATACGCTTGAGCACGGCGTGCATGCCGGGGGTCTTGCGCATCGTCAGAACCAGCCCGCTCTGGTCGCTTTGCACATCCATCGCGCCATACCAGTTGTCCTTGAACTGGCCGACAAGCGAGGCCGCATCCAGCGTCTGGGGAACGATCCTCGCGGGCTTTTCGGCAGTGGCGAGCGCGGTCTTTGCGGCGGCCTTTCTCAGGTTGCCCGCATCAAGGTACGCTTTGCCCCAGTCGGTTTTCGGCAGGTCGAGGTAATGGTCGAGCAGTGTGTACATCAGCGCCTTGAACGCGAGATCCTCGCTGTTCTGCATGATCACGAACCCGGTGTTCTTTTGCGGGATCAGCACGACCTCGGTCAGGAACCCCGGCGTGCCGCCCGCGTGCTCGATGATCTTGTGGCCCTTGTAGTCCCACAGGAACCAGCCCAGCGCATACTCCTGAAACTGCGGGGGCGGCGCGGCGAGGGGCTTGGGGCCCGACCGGGGCGGGATCAGCGTGACCGGCTTCCACATCTCTGCTGCAGATGCTTCCGACCACAGGCGGCTCTTGCCGTCGGCGAGTTGGCCATGCGCCAGTTGTACCGCGATCCAGCGGCTCATGTCGGTAGCGCTGCTCATAATGCCACCTGCCGGAAAGACACTGGCGCCAAGGCCCTGCTTTTCGTCAAGCACGCTTTGTGCACCCTCGCCGCGAAACGGCGGGCCGAGCCGCGCATGGCCTTGCGCACGGTCGGCGTTCAGATAGCGCGCGGCTTCGTCGGTGGTGCTGTCGAACATGCCGATCGGGCGCAGCAACCGATCGCGCACGAAGTATTCCCAGACTTTGCCGCTGTCGCGTTCTATCACCACCCCGGCCACCGCATAGAGCACGTTGTCGTAAGCGAACTGGCTGCGAAAACTGGTCTGCGGTTTCAGCCAGCGCAGCGCCTTGACCACTTCGGCGCGGGTGAAATCCGCGTGGTTCATGAACGTCAGATCGCCCGCGCCAAGGCCCAGCCCGCTGCGATGCGTGAGCAGATCGCGCAAGGTGAACTCGCGCGTGACATAGGGATCGGCCATCTGGAATTCGGGCAGATGGTCGACCACCCGGTCGTCCCAGCCCAGCTTGCCTTGTTCCGCCAGCAGCGCCAGCGCCGCGCTGGTGAAGGCCTTGGTCGTCGATCCGATCTGGAACAGCGTGCGGGCATCCACCGGCGCTGGCTTGCCCAGTTCGCGCACGCCATAGCCCTTGGCCAAAACCGTCTTGCCGCCTTCCACGATGCCGACCGCCATGCCCGGAACACCGTCGTTGGCCATCAGTTGCTGAACTGTGGCGTCAATGTCCGCGGGCGGATCGGCTTTGGCGGTGGAAGCCAAAGCCAGAAGCACGGTCGTGGCAAGCAGTGCTCTGGCAAATCGACGCATGGCGAACCTCATCAGGCGAGCGGGGAAGCGTTCGCGCCAGGCGATGCATGCGGCCTCGTGACACGCCAGAGGCCGAGCGTGAGCAAGGGCACGACGTAGATTGCCAGGAAAGCGTATGCGAGGAAGCGATACCCTTGGGCGATCAGCTGCACGATCCCGAACCGGTCAGCCAGAAACACCGCGCACATCAGCAGCACCAGCGAAACGAAGAGCCGCAGGGCGCGCGACATCGTTTGACCGCGTTCGTGGAAAACCCCGGCGATGCGCTCGATGAACGCGTTGACCGTGCCCGTTCCGCTTTCGAGCAGAGCTGCAAAGATCATGATCTGGAACGCCCAGTGCACCAGCGGCATGTTCAGCTTGTTCAGCAGGAAGTCGGATGGCAGCGGCACGCCTTTGACTTCTGGCCAGGCTGCCATGCACACGAAAAACAGGATCGCCGGAGCCATTGCCAGCGGGCCGGCAAGCAGACCGGCAATCACGGCGTCGCGGTCTGATTTCATGTGGCGCGTGACCGGCAGGATGTTGATCGCGCCGATCAGGTTGTATCCGGCGTAAGTCAGGCCGCCAAGGAGCCATTCCGGGCCGACAGTGTGATCCGAAAATGCCGCATTGATCCGGTCGCCGAAATGGGTGAGCGCCAGTCCAAGAAACAGCGCATAGACCCCGTAGAGCAGGATCGAGACCCATTTGAACAGCGCCTCGACCGAGGCATTGCCCAACGCGGTGAACCCGGCAATTCCGGCTACCAGCACAAGCGTTCCGACAATCGTGGGCAAGCCCAGCAGCAGTTGTCCCAATGATCCGGCAGCGGCGCCGAACACGGCCAGAATGATGACCAGCATCAGCACGAAGGCGATTTCGTAAAGCACCCAGAAGCGGCCGAGCAGCCCACGAAAGAAGTGGCGATAATCGACCGCACCGGTCTGGCGCGCGAATACGAACGTCAATGCGGTCACCGCACTCCACACCAGCGCGGCGAGCAACATGCCCAGCACACCACCCCATGCGCCGCTGGGTAGAAAGAATTCAGCCATTTCGCGGCCAGTGGCATAGCCACCGCCGATGACCACCGCCTTGAACGCAAACCCGGGCAGGATGAAGCGTTGAAACCAGCTCGGGCTTTGCTCGTTCAGATCAGACATGCATCGACCAGTCGTTCAAAAGCTTCGCCGCCACGGATCGGATCAGCCACCGGCAGGCCCAGCGCCGCACTTGTTTCGGCGATGATTGTTGCAGCTTCCTCGGCGGAATATGCAGCAGTGTTCAAGCTGATCCCGGCGCAGCGGATGGCCGGATTGGTCCGCGATCCGAGAAGCAGGTTGAGATCGATGGTCTGTTGCAGCGTAGGTGTGACATAGCCGGGCACGCCCGCCATCGCGGTCCGTCCCGCTTCGTGGCATACCACCAGCACATCGGGCTGGCTGCCATGCAACAGGCCAAGCGACACGCCGGCATACGACGGGTGGAACAGCGATCCCTGACCTTCGACCACGTCCCAGTGATCATCTGGGGCGGCGGGTGAGAGGATCTCGGCCGCACCCGCGGTGAAGTCGCAAACGATCGAGTCGATCGGAATGCCCGACCCCGCAATCATGATTCCGGTCTGACCGGTGGCGCGAAAGTCGCTGTCGACCCCGCGCGCGGCAAAGGCACGCGCAATTGCCAGCGCAGTATACTTTTTGCCGAGCGCGCAGTCGGTACCCACCGTCAACAAGCGCTTGCCGCTGCGTTTCTGGCCGCTGCCGATCGGAATGTCGGCAGGTGGCCTGCGCACTTCGATGAACCGCCGTCCGGTACGTTCGATCGCGGCAACCAGTTCGGGCACATCCAGATAGCTTGAATGCATGCCGCTGATCACGTCGAGCCCGGCTTCGAGTGCTTCGACCAACGCCGGAACCCAGTTGGGGCGGATCTGCCCGCCGACTGAGGCGATGCCGATGACCAGCCCGCGCGCGCCAGCGTCATACGCCGCTTTTGCCGATAACTTCGGCAGACCTGTCGTTACCGTGGCCTGCGGCAGCGACAGTTCGCCGACGCATTGGTCCCCCGCCCAATCCCGCAGGCCGAGCGCGGTCTTGGCATAAGCCGGATCAACAGCGTCGCCAAGGAACAGGAGATAGGGTTGCGGGAGCTGGATCACGCCGAAGTCCGGCGCCTTTACTTGAATAGTCATGATGTCTCTCGACCTATGTGAACCGATTGCATCGTGCCGTTGCACAAATGGAATCCAGATTTTCTGGATTGAACGTCTATGGGGTTGCGACCCGATTATCGGTTTGTTTCGGCCTGACATGCTTGATGCTGGCCGATGGACGTCATTTCCTTGAAATGAATTGCATATCGATCGCGGCTTAGGCCAAAACCCCCGGAGAGACTGGACACTCTCTCCGGGGACCAGCTTCTCGGATCAGTACTTGTACGAGATCCGGAAGCCGATGGTGCGGGGCTGAAGTACAGCGCCAGAGCCGTAACCACCGTACGTGCCCTCTGCCCGGTAGGTGAGCAGTGCCCGCGAGTTGGACAGGTTGTGGACGTAGACGTCGTAGGTGAAGTGCCCGTTGCGCAGGCCCGCCTGCATCGAGAACGTATCATAGGCCGGAAGCTGTGCACGCTTGCCCGAGATGGGGGCAGCCGTCGGGCTGATGAAATCGGTGTAGAGGTTGCCGGTATGCGTCCAGGTGCCACCGATGAAGCCTTCGTAATCGCCGAAGGCCTTGTGATGATAGTCGACGTTGAAGGTGTTGACGAAGTTCGGAATGTAGGCAAGCCGATCGCCCTTGTATCCACCAAACGCATCGTTGGAGGACGTCAGTCGCGCATTGTCGACGTCACCGATCAGCCCGAAACTGAGTTCGCGGGTTGCGTTCCATGACAGGTTCCATTCGATGCCTTCGCTCTTGGCGTCGCTGGCATTGCCTTCAAGGCCAAAGATGCCCGCCGACGTCACGAAGTTGCTGATGACCTGAATGTTCTTCCACTTGATGTAATAGGCCGCGACGTCGATCGAGATCGCCTTGTCCAGCAGGTAGGTGCGCAGACCGACCTCGTAGTTGGTGGTGTGATCGGGCTCGTATGCGAGCGGGAAATCGACGGGCAGCGGACCCGGCGGGATCAACTGCGGCGCGCCCGGACGGAAACCGGTAGCGACACGCGCATAAAGCAGGGTGTCGGCGCTGACGTGATAGCGCGGCGCCACCGACCATGTTGTCGTGTTCTGCGAAATGCGCAGGGCCTGCAACGTGGTGTCGGCCGGACCGAAAACCACGCAGCAATGCAGCTTGATCTGCGAAGTCTGCACGATGTTGGAATAGCGCCCGCCGAATTCCAGATCGAATTTCGGTGTGAAATGCACCGTCGCATCGGCAAAACCTGCCTTTTCGAAATATGGCGCATCAAGCTGGGCGTTACCGGCAGGCGGATTGAGCTGCGGGCCGTTGGGATCGGAGGCTGCGGTGAAGTTGGCAGATTGGTTCCAGTGCGTGATTTCACGCGTGATCATACCACCGAACTGCCAGTCGACCGGCAAGCCGGCGATCGCAAAACCCGGCTCCGAGGAGATCCGAAGTTCCTGTGTGGTCTTGTACAACCGGAACGGGTTACGGCTATCGGTAAGGATTGGCACCTTGTAGATCGGAACCGGGCCGCCCGCACCGAAGAAATTCGGATAGGTGATGCCGGGCACGACCTGAGCGCCCGATGTGTCGCTGCGCGTCGAGTTACCGACGATGCCGTGGCTGGTGATCGACGTGATCTTGGCGAAGTGTGCGTCGTAATCGACCTGGAGGTAGGCGTAATACGTCGGCGCGTCTTCGAAGAGCTGCAGGGGCGTGCTGAATGACAGGCCGTGGGCCAGTGCCTGCTGGTTTGCAGGGGCAGGCAACCCGGCAACGATCTGTTTTTGCGCTCCGACCAGATCGACATAGCTGCTGCCCGAATCGTGCAACTGCTGCATCGATCCCTGCAGCGTGACCTTCAGGTCGGTGCTCGGCTGCCACAGCGCGCTGAGCCGCAAGCCTGAGCGCCTGCCGTGGTTGATGTTCTTCTGACCGGTGACGAAGTTGTCCTTCCAGCCCGGCAGGCCTTCGTAATAGCCTGTAGCACGCAATGCGAGCGTGTCGCTGACGGGGATGTTGATGAAGCCCTTGATGCTGCCGGCCGCCTCGCCATGGCTGACGGTGGAGCCACCCGCTTCGATACCGCCCTGCCAGGCGCCGAGCACCGGCTTGTTGGTCACATACTTGATCAACCCGCCCTCGGCCGCGGCGCCATAAAGCGTGCCCTGCGGCCCACGCAGCACTTCGACGCGCTGCATGTCGTAGGTGTCGGGGTTGGTGGTCGTGGTCGAACCGTTCGCGTTGCCGGTCGAGAAGTTGAGGGGGATTTCGTCAAGCACCGTGCCGACCAGCGCGCCGCCGCCGCCAGCGTTCTCACCACGAACGATCAGGCGGTTGGTGCCCGCCGAAATCTGCTGAAGTTGCAGGCCGGGAACTTGCGCGGCAAAATCCTTGAAATCCGACATCGCGCGGTATTCAAGGCTGCGCCCGGTAACGGCGGTGATCGAGTTTGCCACGTTGTGAAGGATCTCTTCCCGCTTGTTCGCGGTCACGACGATTTCTTCACGGTTGTTGGACTGGTCGGCGGCGGAGGGCTGCGCCTCGGTCGCAAAGGCTGTCGGGGCAAAGCCAAGACCCACCAGGGTCAGTGCGCCGCAGGCAACCGTCGTGTTCAACACGTTCCGGGCAGAACCGGCTTTCATCCTCATCATTGAAATCCCCCACTTTGTATATTGAAATCAGAGTTTTGGTTGGGTCCAAGCTGTTCTGGGCAACATGACAAGATCATATCGTCTGCGGCTCGCCCCCCTCAGGTACGGATCATTCTGTCGGCGACGTCACCACCCGAATCCTTGCCTCAACCTGTCCTCTATGGAAATAATGATCCTAATCAGAAAAAGGTCAAGAATCTTGATTGGATAAAATAGTGAATTTTTTCAACAGTTTGTGTTTATTCTGCGTTCTTATCCGAGAATTCTCACGATTTCAGGAAAATATTTTGCCGATCGAGCGTGTCAGTCGCGAGGCCAATGTCCGGCGCGCGCCCCCGGTCTTCGCTATGCAAGGGGCGCTGCGTGGTCGGATCTTGTCCGCCAATGGCGCGTGCCATTTCCCTGACCGGTTTATCGAACAGCCGAAGCCCTGCCGCAGCGCTCATCGCGATCGCCCCAAGCAGTGCAAAAAAGATCGTGTGGGGCAGGGTCGGCCAGAAGCTTCCGAGGTAGCCTGCCAGCAAGTTGCCGAAGAAGGCGGCGAGAAACCAGGTGGCAACCATCGTCCCGCGATGGCCTTCGGGCGCGAACTGGCTGAACAGGCCGAGCCCGACTGGCAGGATGTAGAGCTCAGCCAGCGTATAGGCGCCGATGAACCCGGCCAGCGCCAGTGCAGGTGGCTTTGCGCCGCTGACATGGCCAAACCAGACAACCCCGGCCAGTCCGAGATAGGCAAGCGCAAGGCCCAGCGCGCCCAGCGCCATCTTTTGCAAGGGCGAAACATCGCGGTCCCGCATTGCCGAGCGGTTCCACCACGCCACCAGCACCGGGGTCAGCGCGAACACCAGCAGTGGATTGAGCGACTGGAACCAACTGCCGGGAATGAGATAGCCAGCCACGCTACGGTTCACGTCGGTATCGGCCCACAGCGCAACCGAATTGCCCATCTGTTCATAGGCTCCGCGAAACACCACCACACACGCAAACACGCCTGCCAGCGCGCGCAGCCTCCCCGCGCTTTGCACAAGGGATGCAGGGGGGGCGTCATTTCCGGCCATAGTGTGTTCGCGGCTGGCCTCGTCTGGAAGCCATCGGCTGCCAAGGCAATAGATCGCCAGCCCAAGGCACATGCCCAAGCCCGCCGCGCCAAAGCCGTAATCCCAGCCATAGACCTCGCCAAGCGTGCCGCAAACGAGCGGGGCGATGAATGCGCCCAGATTCACGCCGACGTAGTAGATATTGTAGGTTGATTGGCGGCGCGGATCGTCAGGCTGGTACAATTGGTCGATCTGGCTGGGCAGGTTGGGCAGATAGAACCCGTTGCCGATCGCGATGGTGCCTAGCGCGACGAACAACAGCGCCGGAAACGCCATAAGGAAATGGCCCAAAGCCATGATCGCGCCACCGATGATCACGCCTGTCCGCCGTCGCAGCCAGCGATCCGAAATCGCGCCGCCGATGATCGGTGTGAAATATATGAACGCTGTATAGAACCCGTAGACCATCGAGGCCGTTTCGCCGGAAAACGCGAGGCTCTTGGTCATGTAGTAGACTAGCAGCGCGCGCATGCCGTAGAACGAGAACTTCTCCCACATCTCCGTGGCAAACAGCACGGTCAGCCCCCGGGGCTGACCGAACCAGTCGCTGGGATCGGAAAATTCCGTGCTCATTGAGCGGGCAGGGCCTCTGCAATCATTGCATCCGGGCCCCAGATTTCGGGCGCGCAGGTCACGTGCCCGTCGTCATAGACCACGGTCGGAGCCGGATCTTCGGCAATGAAGATCGGGCCGTCCAGATCGACCACATCGCACAGCTGCCCAAGGACATAAGCCGGCGCGATCGACAGGCTGGTCCCGACCATGTTGCCGACCATGACCTGCAGGCCGAGTTGCTTTGCGCGCCGCGCGATCAGCAGGCCTTCGGTCAGGCCGCCACACTTGTCGAGCTTGATGTTCACCACGTCGAACCGACCGGGCAGCGTCTCAAGTTCGGCGAGGTCAAGACAGCTTTCGTCCGCCGCGACGGGCAGAGGTAGCTTGAGGCCATCTAGGTCCGCTTCGCGGCCACGGCGGAACGGCTGTTCGAGCAGCGAGACGCCGCAATCGACCAGCACGCCGATCAGCGGCTCTATCGTGTCGGGCGTATAGCCCTGGTTGGCGTCGACCCCGATCCACACATCGGGACGTGCTGCGCGGACGGCCCGCACCCGGTCGCTGTCGACCGCTGCCTCGCCGGTCAGCTTGAGTTTGATCGCCCGTGCGCCGGCGAAACCGATCGCGCCGCGCGCCATCACGTCAGGATCGTTGGCGCCCAGCGTCATCGTGGTGAGCAGGCGACGCGGTGTAGGCAGGCCAGCGAGTTCGCAAACCTGCTTGCCCGCTTCGCGCGCTTCGAGTTCCCACAGCGCGCAATCGAGCGCGTTGCGTGCGCCTCCGGGCGGCAACAGCGTGCGCAGAGTATCGCGGGTCAGATCTGCGGGCATGTTCAAAGCCAGTTTGCGGAGGATATCGGCACCTCTGTCCGCTGTGTCGTCAAGGTAATAGACGCCAGCCGCTTCGCCCCGGCCGACTGCGTTGCCGCGCCGGACCGTCGCGATAAGGACCGGCGTCTTTTCCATGACATAGCCGGAAATGCGGAACGGCGATTTCAACGCCAGATCGATCCGCGTCACATCAAGGCGCAGGTCTGCACAATTGCCCACTTCGAGGTCTCCTTCAATTTCCTGGGGGAAGCGAGGGGGCAGGCCGTTATCAGCACCCCCCACGCTTGCGACTGGTCAGTAGTTGGTCGTGAACGTCAGCAGGCCGCCAGCCCAGGCGAACCATGCGAGCATCAGGAACGACACGCTCAACGCTGCGGCCCAAAGCTTGGCGATCCAGCTCGATTTTCCGGTCAGGACCGCGAACAGGTTGTAAAGTGCAGCTACCAATCCGCCGACCGACCCGATCAGCACGATCAGTTCAACCAACAGCAACGCCCAGTTGTTGTTGCCAAGCCACTCGAACCCGCCATCGCCGGTGATGATCGAAAACATACCGATCAGGGCGCCCGCTCCGGCGACTGCTGCGACCGCGCCAAGGCGCACAAGCCGATAAGCCCGCGCCCGCTTCCCTACGAGCGCGAGCCTTGCGCCATAGCTGCGGCGGACAAGCGCCAAGACTGGCCAGCCCAGTGCGGTCAGCAGCACCACGACAAAGCCCGTGACTGTCGCCGGGATCAGCCAGGCCGCATCAAGGTACCACGGCGCGCGGTCGTAAACCGCAATGCCCGCCACCGTGTCGGACGATACGCGGACCACCTTGCCGCCCTTGACCATTGCGCCGAACCGTTCGTGCCCGGCAATGTCACGCCAGACAAACGGAGCAATCTCGCGGTAGTGGATCGGCTCGCCGCTGGGCTTTGGAATGAGCGGAAAGCTCACCGTGCCGTCCGGGTTGGTGACGACCTTTAGCTGACCGACAACGCCCATGAGCGCGAGGAAATTGCTGAAGCCGCCCCGCGCGCTGATGTAGCTGCCCGAAACCATCCGCGCGTGTTCGGCTGCCGTTGCGGCATCGACCTTGCCGTCGGTGTTGGGGGCCGGGAAATAGCGATCGGCAAAGCCCGATACGAGCATGCCGCGGAGCGATCCGGCGCCCTTTACCCCGGCACTGTTGACCGAAACGAACAGGCCGACATTGTCGTTGATGAACAAGTACAGGCCGCTGTGGAAGAACGCTGTGTCGCCGCCATGGCCGATGATGCGGTGCCCGTTGAGGTCTGACACCATCATCCCCAACTCGATTCCGTTGAGTGGCGGCATCAGCCGCGTTGTGGTGTTATGCATCATCTGCGCGGTTTCGGGCTTCAGAATCTGCGTGTTGCCGTATTTTCCGTTCTGCAGATGCGCGATCATGAAGTGCGCCATGTCCTCGCCGGTTGCGGCAAGATTGCCGGCCGGCGATGCCACGACGATTTCGAACGGCTGGGCCCGCTTGGTCGCGTCCTGATAGCCTTTCGACATCGTATCGAGGATGCGCTTGGGCATCGGCACCGCAAAGCTGGAGTTGTTCATGTCCAGCGGCTTGAGAATATGCTGGTCGACATAAGCGTCAAACGGTTCCCCCGAGACGCGCGCAACGATGTACCCCGAAAGCGCCGCGCAATAGTTGGAATAAGCAGGGGTGGTGCCTGCATCGAACACGCGCGTCGGGGTCCAGCGCTTGAGCCAATTGCCCAGCGAGGTGTCTCTGGGATGGGCGTCGATCAGGTCTTTGACCGCTTCCTCGAAGCCGGGAGTGTGCGTCATGCAGTTGCGCAGCGTGATCGGCTTGCCGCCGCGCGGCGGGATCTTGAAATCGAGGTAGGAGTTGACGTCGGCATCGAGGCTCAGCTTGCCTTGCTCGACCAGTTGCATCACCGCCGTCCAGGTGAACAGCTTGGACACCGAGCCGGGACGAAACCCGGTTCTCTTGGGATCGACCGGTGCACCGGTGGCGACGTCCGAGGTGCCATAGCCCTTTTCGAGCATGACCTGACCGTCTTTCACGACCACCACGACCGCGCCCGCGATCTCTCCGCGTGCCAGCTCTGCGGGCATGAACCCGTCCAGCCATGCTTCCGCATCGGCGGTGTTGAGCGGGTGCGCAGCGGGCAACTGGCCTGCAGGCGCGCTGGTCGATTGCAGGCTTGGCGCCTGCGGGTTCGCGTCAACGATTGTGGACGCGAAAAGGGCCCAAACCAAACCGAGCGTGGCGAACAGTCTACGCATTTGCACCCCTGACCCGCATTGTCGGCATCCGGGAATCACCCAGCCCGCAATGAATTTCTCTGGAGGCTATCTGCAGTCCTGATTGGAAAATTGTCAATGCTCTCGCAAAATCCTTCAAAGCGGCTATATGATCAGGCTTGAAAAATGAGCTGCCCGCCGCAACTTGCTGCGGGAATTAAATTTACAAAGGATTTGGGTCTTGCCGAAGATCAAGAGCAGTCGTGCGGCGAAGGTTCCCGCCGCGCTTTCCCCGGTAAACGACATCCCCATGCGCAAGGTCGCGCCAGTGAAGCCAACGCTTGGTGTTGTTGTTCGCTCGTTGCGTCAGGCCAACAAGTGGACGCTCAAGGAGATGAGTGAGAAGACGGGGATTCCGTTCTCAACATTGTCCAAGGTCGAGAACGATCGGCTGACGCTGACATACGACAAGCTTTTGCAACTGGCTGAGCGTCTGAACATGCGGATGTCCGACCTGTTTGCCGAACCCCAACCGCATGAATCGGCGCCTTCCGGTCTTGCACGTCGGAGTGTGGGGTCGGCCGAAACCGCCATGCGCGTCGAAACGCCGAACTACGACTATAGCTATCTATGCACCGAACTGCGCAAGAAGCGGATGATTCCGGTGCTGACCCGCATCCGGGCGCACAGCGTCAGCGAATTCGGGCAACTCGTCCGGCATTCCGGCGAGGAATGGGCCTATGTCCTTGAGGGGCAGATCGTCGTCCATACCGAGTTCTATGACCCGGTAACGCTGGACGTCGGGCAGATCATCTATCTCGATAGCGGCATGGGCCATGCCTATGTTGTTGGTGAAGGATACGAAGACGCCTTGATGATCGGCTCGTGTTCAAGTGCGCAGGAAGACCATCTGGACGAATTGTTGACAGCGCATTCGTGAGCTGGGCTGAGTCGCCTCGACGAGTTTGAATCCCGGCGTTGACATTCGCTTGAACAGGCTTCAACTATCCTGATATGAAAATCGCGCCGCATCGGCGGGCGTGACGCGCTGCCCGAACCGGGCAGGCGATTCACGCTGCTGTCGTGCGAGCAATCGGGAACGGAGCCTGTTTCGGTGATGAAATCATCTCGTTCGGCCTGGCTGACAGCCACGGCCATAGTCGGAGTGCTGTCGGCGACCGGCGCTTTGGCGGCAACCGGATCCGGCGCTGTTTACGACGTCATCATTGAACATGGGACGGTGTTCGATGGCACGGGTTCGCCCGGCCAAAGCACTGACATCGGTGTGATCGCTGGTCGCATCGCCGCCTTGGGCGATCTGCATGGGGTGGCCGCACGTCAAAGGATCGACGCGAGCCACCTCTATGTGGCACCCGGTTTCATCAACGTTCACGATCATTCGACGCCCGAAGGGTTGCCGACGGCGCTGAACATGCTCACGCAAGGTGAAACGACCGCGATCCTCAACCCCGACGGGTATGGCGAACCTGATCTTGCCAAGCAGCTTACCGATCTCGCGAAGCCGGGCATGGCACTCAATATCGGCGCCTATTCGGGCTTCAACGCGATCTGGGAGGAGACGGTCGGCGCGAACGATGTCAGGCCAACTCCGGCGCAGATCGCCGCCATGCGCGGCCATCTCGAAAAAGACCTCGAACAGGGCGCGTGGGGCGTTTCGGCGGGGCTCGATTACAAGCCTGCCTATTATGCCAGCGCGGATGAAGTCGTCAGCGTGGTCAGTGCCGCGTCGAAATGGCGGACCAATTTCCCCAACCATGACCGGCTGCGGTCTGAAACCGGCTACAGTTCGCGACTTGGCGTGGCAGAAACGATCGCCATTGCCTCAGCTGCCGGCCTCTCACCCGAAATTACGCATATCAAGGCGCAAGGACGCGAGCAGGGGCGCGCTGCCGAAATCCTCGACCAGATGCACCAGGCGACGGCGAACGGGCATTTTTCGACTGGCGACGTCTATCCCTACACTGCCGGGATGACCGGCTTGTTCTCGTTCACTGTGCCCGGCTGGGCGCAGGAGGGCGGCATCGACGAGATGCTCAAGCGGTTCAAGAACCCCGATCTGCGCGCAAAGATCGTCGCGAATGCCGAAGGCGCGCTCGATGCGCGTTTTGGCGGGCCCAAGGGCGTGTATCTGCCGATGTCCCGCCGCCAGCTGGTCGATGTGGCCAAGGCCGAGGGCGTGTCATCGGGCGAGGCGCTGTTGCGCGTCATGGAAAAGGGCGAGTTCGTCGGTGTTTTCACGTTCGGCAGCGAGGACGATGTACGCACTTTCCTGCGCGATCCGGCGGTGTCGATCACTTGCGATTGCGGGGCCGATCTGGAAACGCGGACACACCCACGTCTCTACGGAACCTATCCGCGCATACTTGGTCGTTATGTACGCGATGAGCACGTGCTGTCCTGGGCGGAGGCAATCCGCAAACTGACCGGTCTGCCAGCATCGAGCCTTGGCATGGTCGATCGCGGGTTCATCGCGCCGGGTATGGCCGCAGACATCGCCATCTTCGACCCGGCGACCGTAATCGATCATGCGACATACGAAAATCCGACCGCGTTGTCCGATGGCATCCGCTTCGTTCTGGTCAATGGCACGGTCGAACTGAGCGACGGCAAGCCGACCGGTGCCAAAGCGGGTGCAGTTCTGCTGCGCAGCGAACACATGCCGACGCGCCCAATGAATGTGGCCGGGCATGGCGCAAGCTCGCTTGCAAGCGTGCCGCTGCGCTCGAAAACTGGCCAGCCAGCAAAGCTGTCGCTCGATATCGCGCAGACCGTCGATGGCAAAGCGGTGGGCAGCGTCACACTGACCGATGAGAACAACCATGTGTTGCTCTCGGCGCGCGCGCTGGGGCCGTTGCAGCTTGGCGACCGCTGGATGAGCGTGACAGGTTGGGCCGCTTCGCCTGCCGGACAGAGCTTCACGCTGATTATCGACCGGGGCAATCCGCGCCAGCCCGGCAAAGGCGCGATCGTGCTCGAAACTGGCTCGGGCGAACGTTATTCCGGCGAAATCGCAGAATAAATAATTGAAAATTCGGGGGAATTGATGAGAAAGCGGCTGAGTGGATGTGCGCTGGTGGCGCTGGCAATATCTGTCGTGACCCCGGTGCGGGCCGAGAACCGCGCTGATCCCGACGGGACGCAGTGGTGGGGCTATATCGCGACACTGGCGGGCGACACGTTCGAGGGGCGCGACACCGGATCGGTCGGCCACCTCGCTGCCGCCGACTTCGTCGCTGCGGAATTTCGCAAGGCCGGGGCCAAGCCCGCTGGAGCAGGGGGAACCTATTTCCAGGCGGTTCCGCTCGTCTCCGAAGCGATCGATGCGGCACGCTCGGGCGTGCGGGTGGACGTCGCCGGCGCATCGACGCCGCTGGCGGTCGGCGAGGATATCGTCCTGTCGGCCGGGGTACCGCAGCCTGCTGCGCTGACCGCGCCGCTTGCGTTCATCGGCTATGGCCTCGCCATCCCTGAGGCGGGTCACGACGACTTTGCCGATGTTGATCTGCGCGGCAAAGTCGCGGTACGGATCTATAGCGGACCCAGCGGTATCAGCGGTGCGCTCTTGGCACATTCTCAGGCTTATGCGCTGCCAAAGGCGCTCGAAAAAGCGGGCGCGGTCGGCCTGATCACGATCATCCCGCCGCATCATCGTGACATCCCGTGGGACTTCGTCCGCAGGAACGGCCGGCACAGCGGCATGTATATCGATGATCCGGCCCAGCAGGATTTCGTCGGGCCGCATCTCAACGGTTTGATCAACCCAGCCAAGGCGGCGGCGCTGTTTGCGGGATCGGGCCATTCCCTCGACGACATTTTCGCTGCAGCCAGCGCACAACAGCCGATCGCCGGTTTCCCGCTCAACGGTTCGATTACCGCGAACGTTGCCATGACAACACGGCAACTGACCTCGCCCAACGTGGTGGCCTTGCTGCCGGGTTCGGGCAAGCTGAAGACACAATATGTGGTGATCAGCGCGCATCTCGACCATGTCGGGATCGGGGATCCGGTCAAGGGCGATCCAATCCATCACGGCGCCATGGACAATGCCTCGGGTGTCGCCTCGATGCTCGAAGTTGCGAACCAATTGCCGAAAAAAGCCGACAAGCCTCGCCGTTCGATCCTGCTGGTTGCCGTGACCGGCGAAGAAAAGGGCTTGCTGGGATCGCGTTATTTCGCCGGAAATCCGACGGTTCCGAAGGGCTCGATTGTTGCGGACATCAATCTTGACCAGCCTTTGCCGCTGTTCCCTCTCAAACACCTGCTTGTCATGGGCGAGGAGCAGAGTTCGCTTGGTCCCATCGCCCGCGCAACCGCGCTTGCGCAAGGGTTCGACACGGTTCCCGATGGTGAGCCGGATCGGATGCTGTTCGTTCGTTCCGACAACTACAGCTTCATCAGGACAGGTGTCCCGGCGATCGGCCTCACCTTCGGCCATCCCAAGGGAACGCCCGAGGACGCGAAGGTCGCGGACTGGTTCCTGACCCGCTACCATACCCCACAGGACAACCTGTCGCAGCCGGTCGATAAAGTCGCCGCCTCGGTATTCAACGCCTATCTGACCGCGCTGGTTGCCAGAGTCGCCAGCGAGCCGGTGGTTCCGCACTGGAACAGCGACAGCTTCTTCAAGCGGTTCGAACGACCTGTCTCCTCCACCTCGTCGACCAAGTGATGAAAGGTTGCCGCCAATGACCGATACACTCAGCCTGCCGCGCCCACGGCCCGGTCTGCTCGACATCCATGCTTACATTGGCGGGAAGTCGCATGTCGAGGGCGTGGAGCGTTCGCACAAGCTGTCCTCGAACGAAAATGCGCTCGGTTGTTCGCCGCGCGCGCGCGACGCCTATCTTGCTGCCGCCGACCGGTTGCATCTTTATCCTGACGGACACAGCGCCGATCTGCGCGCAGCGGTGGCCAAACGCTACGACCTTGAGCCGGAACGGCTGCTGTTTACCGCCGGTTCGGACGAAGCGTTCACGCTGTTGTGCCGCGGCTACCTCAATCCCGGCGACAATGCGGTTCAGGGCGAATACGGCTTCCTGTCCTACTCGATTGCGGTGCGAAGCGTGCAGGGCGTTGTCCGCAGCGCGCCCGAGCCCGATCGGCGGGTCGATGTCGATGGACTGCTCGCGCTGGTGGACGATCGTACGCGGCTGGTGTTTCTGGCCAACCCGGCAAACCCGAGCGGTACGTGGAACAGCGGAGAAGAAGTGCGCCGATTGCATGCCGGGCTACCTTCGGACGTCATTCTGGTTCTTGACGGCGCCTATGCCGAATTCTGCCACGACCCGGCCTACGAAGACGGGCTGGCGCTGGCACGTGGCGCGCACAACGTGGTCGTGGCGCGCACGTTCTCGAAGCTGCACGGGCTTGCGGGACTGAGGGTCGGCTGGGCTTATGCACCGGCCGAGGTCGTTTCGGTGCTCGATCGCATCCGCGGTCCGTTCAACATCAATTTGCCCGCGCAAGCCGCAGCGCTGGCCGCGTTGAATGACGATGCGTTCATCGCCGCCTCGCTCAAGCACGTCGCGCACTGGCGTATCTGGCTGGCCGAGCAACTGGCCGAGCTGGGATTGGAAACCTGGCCATCGGCCACCAATTTCGTGCTCGTGCGCTTTCCCGGAACCGGCGACAAGTCGGCCAAGGCGGCAGAGGCATTCCTTGCCAGTCGTGGCATCATCGTGCGCGGCGTTGCGGGGTATGGGCTCACCGATTCATTGCGCATCACGCTCGGCCTTGAACACGAAAACCGTGCGGTGATCGCAGCCATCGCTGATTTTCTGCGGGCCTAACGCGATCACTCCGACGCAGGGACGCAAACGAGGGTGCGGGTCGTCTGACCATTAACCGGCGCGCGGTCCGTTCAACTTTCCTGTTGTGTTTCAGAGCATTCCTGTCCGGATACCCCCTTGTTGGCGGGTGCCTTGACAGTTTTCTGATCGGGATATAGCGTCTTGATTTGAAAAACAATGACAGGGTTCTGCGCCATTCGGTGCGTTGCGATCAGGGCATGCCGGATGATCTTTGGCGCAGGTAAGCGTAGTCTGAAACAAGGCTGCGCGCGGCTGCCGCAGCGGTCACTGCCGCAGCGGTCACTGCCACAGCGATCACTGGCGGAGTGGGCACGGGTGAGGGGCAATATGCGTAAATCGTCGAAAATGGCGGTGACACTTCTGGCGTTGCTGGCCGTGCAGGAGGGCGTTGCGAATGCTCAGGCGGCGCAATCGGTAGCTGCGGCGCCAGACTCTCACGCGCTGTATTCCTACAGCGAGGTGATGGTGCCGATGCGCGATGGCGTACGCTTGCAGACCGTCATCATGGTCCCAAGGAACGCCACTGGCGCTTTGCCGATCTTGCTGCGCCGCACCCCCTATGGCGTACCGGCCAAGCCTTACACCGAAATGCCCGAGCAACTGAGCGCGCTTGCGGCGGACGGCTATATCCTTGTCGTGCAGAACTTGCGCGGCCGGTTCAAATCCGAAGGCACGTTCAGCCTTGCAGAAGACACGCGGATCGATCCGGGCAAGGGCACCATCGAAACGCGCGATGGCTGGGATACGGTGGACTGGCTGGTCAAGAACGTGCCGGGCAACAACGGCCGGGTCGGCATCTATGGCGTGTCCTACGATGGCTATACTGCGGCGGCGACGCTGCTCGGGCCGCATCCGGCGCTGAAGGCGGTCAGCGAACAGGCCTCACCGGTGGACCAGTGGATGAACGACGACCACCACCGCTATGGTGCGCTGCGGCTGAGCTATACGCTGGAATACGCCGTACTCGAAGAGGCCGAGAAGAGTGCGAACTCGCACTTCAAGTTCGACAAATGGGACAGCTACGACTGGTATCTTTCGGCAGGCCCGCTCTCCAGCATCAACGACACCTATCTGCACGGCAAGATCGGGTTCTGGAACGAGAACCTGGCGCATCCCGACTATGACGCGTTCTGGAAACAGCGGGCGTGGATCGACGCGGTGAACAGCGCTACGGTTCCCAATCTCAACGTGGCGGGATTTTGGGATCAGGAAGATCCATGGGGCCCCTGGCAGATATTCAAGCGGTCCGCGCGGTCCGATCCGGATGGCAGGAACCTGATGGTAGCCGGGCCCTGGTTCCACGGCGCGTGGCGGGGAAATGTGTCCAAGCTAGGCGAGATGCCGCTTGGCGAGAACACCGGGCAGACGTTCCGCCGCGAAATCGAGGCGCCGTACTTCGCCTATTGGCTGCACGGCAAAGGGCAGAAGCCCGATTGGGCGGCCAAAATATTCGAGACGGGATCGAACGTCTGGCGCACCTACAAGGCGTGGCCTCCCGCGGCCAAGGCGACCGATCTTTACCTTCATGCCGATGGCAGCCTCAGCTTCGTCGCGCCGGGGCCAAACGAAAAGAACGCGCATCACGACTATGTGTCAGACCCGGCGAACCCGGTGCCTTATCGTGCCCGACCGATCTCGCCGACCTATCCCGATGGCGACTGGCGCCGCTGGGAATCGGCGGACCAGCGGTTTGTCGACCACCGACCCGACGTTCTGAGCTTTGTCACCGCACCGCTCGCGTCCGATGTCACGGTTGCCGGCGAAGTGTCGGCCGAGTTGTTCGCATCGACATCGGGCAGCGACAGCGATTTCGTGGTCAAGTTGATCGACGTGTTTCCCGATGACGCGCAGTCGCCGCCGTGGGCCGAGGACGTGGGGCCAGAACCGGGCAAATTTGCCCAAAGCCCCAACGGCTACCAATTGCCGATCGCGATGGAAGTCCGGCGGGGTCGCTATCTCGCCAGCTTTGAACACCCATCCGCGCTCAAGCCCGACCAACCGCTGAAATGGGCGGTCCCCTTGCGCGACCGCGACCATGTTTTTCGCGCAGGGCATCGCATAATGGTGCAGGTCCAGTCGAGTTGGTTCCCGCTGATCGACCGCAACCCGCAGACCTTCGTGCCTAACATCAATACCGCCAAGGCCGCTGATTTCGTAGCGGCGCGGCAACGCATCTACACCACGCCGACCATGCCCTCGCGCATCGTGCTGCCGGTGATCGAGCCAGCAAAATAACCGAAGAACCAAAGAACCGAAACGGCGGTCGGTTGAGCCGACCAATTGGGGGAATTTGAATGCCAGGCTCCATCGCGCGCAATCATGGGGCGCTGACCGTCCTGATCTGCTTTCTGGTCGCCATTTGCGAGGGAGTAGATCTGCAAGCGGCCGGGGTTGCGGCACCGCACATCGTGCCGCTGTTCGGACTGACGCCTGTCCAGACGGGCTGGTTCTTCAGTTCCAGCACGTTGGGTCTGCTGATCGGCGCACCACTGGCCGGATGGCTGGCCGACCGTGTCGGGCGCAAGCTGATGCTGGTCATCTCGATCGTTGTGTTCAGTCTTTTCGCGCTGTCCACCGCCTTCGCGTTCGACTTCGACAGCCTGCTTGTCGTGCGCTTTGCCACCGGGATCGGCCTTGGTGGAGCGGCGCCAAATTTGGTCACGCTCGCTTCGGAAAACAGCCGTCCTGACCGGCGCGGCCTCGCCGTGGCGCTGATGTATTGCGGCATGCCATTGGGCGGCGCGATGGCCAGCCTGGTGACGATGATCGGCGGGTCCGACTGGCGCGACGTGTTTTATCTTGGTGGCGGTGTGCCGCTGATCCTTGTGCCATTCGTGATCGTTGCGCTGAAGGATTCACACCGCGAGGCCCTTGCCACACGCACCGAACAGCAGCGTGTCGGGATTGTCCGGGCGTTGTTCGGCGATGGGCGCGCGGCCAGCACTGCGCTGCTGTGGACGGCGTTCAGCTTCATCCTGCTGGTGATGTATCTGTTGCTCAACTGGTTGCCGAGCCTGCTGGTCGGACGAGGCTTTACGCGGACCGTCGCCGCGCAAGTGCAGATTGCCTTCAATCTTGGCGGGGTGCTGGGCTGCGTGGTGATCGGCAGGTTGATCGACAGCAGCTATCGCCTGATCGTTGCGCTGGCGAGTTTCGTTGCGACCATCGCCTTTCTGCTGGCGCTGGCAGCGATGCCTGCGGTGACAGCAGTGGCCATCGTCGTCGGTGCGCTTGTCGGCTTCGGGATCCTGGGTAATCAGGCCATGCTCTATGCGTTTGCGCCGCAGTGCTATCCGGCCAGCGTGCGTGGCACCGGGGTAGGCGCGGCCGTGGCGGCGGCGCGTCTGGGCTCGCTGCTTGGGCCACTGGTGGCCGGGCAGTTGCTCGGCGCGGGTGAGGATGCTGCCACCGTGCTCTACGCCATGCTGCCGTTTGTTGGCGTGGGCGCCATCGCCGGCGTGACGCTTTCGGTCAGACGCATGCCTGAATTCCATGCGCATAGCCCGAACCCTGTGTCGCTGTCGCAAGTCTAGGAGATACCCGCCATGTTTACGAAACGCCTTGCCGCCAGCGTACTGGCCATCGCGGTTGCCAATATCGCGACAACCGCACCAGCCGCACCGCAACCGGCCTATGACGTGGTTATCCGGGGCGGCATGATCTACGACGGATCGGGCAAAACCCCCTTCAAGGGCGATGTCGCGGTCCGGCAAGATCGCATCGTCGCCATCGCGCCGCATATCAAGGCACGCGGCAAGGCGGAGATCGATGCCCGCGGCAAGGCGGTATCGCCGGGCTTCATCAACATGCTCGCCCACCCCGAAGAAAGCCTGCTGATCGACCATCGCGCGCTTAGCGACCTTGTTCAGGGCGTCACGCTTGAAGTCATGGGCGAAATGTCGATGGGGCCGTTGACGCCGCAGATGAAGTCAGAGTTGCAAGCCAGTCAGGGTGATCTGAGATACCCGGTCGACTGGACCACGCTTGGCCAATACCTTGACGGTCTGGAAAAGCGCGGAGTGTCGCCCAATGTCGCCTCGTTCGTCGGCGCAGGCACCGTACGCCAGAACCTGTTCAACGGGGACAGCACCCAGCCGAACGCCGACCAGCTCAAGACCATGCAGGGTCTGGTCCGTCAGGCGATGGAGGAAGGCGCGCTCGGCGTCACCACCGCACTGATCTATGCGCCCAATACCTTCGCCAAGACGCCGGAACTGATCGCCCTTGCGCAGGAATCGGCGCGTTGTGGCGGGATTTATACCGCGCATATCCGCAGCGAAGGCGATCGCTTCCTTGAAGCGGTCGATGAGACAATCGAGATCGCCAGGGCATCGGGTGCGCCGGCCGAGATCTATCACCTAAAGCAGTCGGGGCGCGACAACTGGTCCAAACTCGATCCGGCAATCGTCAAGATCGAGAAGGCCCGCGCGCAGGGTACCCGGATCACTGCGAACATGTACAACTATGTGGCCGGGGCGACCGGTCTTGACGCCGCAATGCCCACATGGGTTCAGGATGGCGGATATGACCGGTGGGTCGAACGTCTGAAAGATCCCGCAACGCGCGCCAGGGTGATAGCCGAGATGCTGGACAAGCACCCGAAGGATTGGGAAAACCTTTTGGGTGCTGCCGGTGCCGAGGGCACTCTGTTGCTGGCGTTCAAGAACCCTGACCTCAAGAAATACAACGGCAAGACGTTGGCTGAAGTCGCCGCTTTGCGTGGGGTTTCACCGCAAGAGGCGGCGATCGAACTGGTGATCGAAGATGGCACCCGCGTCGGCGTCGCCTATTTCCTCATGTCCGAAGACAACGTTCGGCGCGAGGTGGCCTTGCCGTGGGTCAGCTTCGGTTCCGACGCCGGTGCGCCTGCGCCCGAAGGCGTGTTCCTGCAATCATCGGACCATCCGCGCACTTATGGCAACTTCGCAAGGGTGCTGGGCCGTTATGTGCGCGACGAACATCGTCTGACGCTGGCCGAAGCGATCCGCAAGCTGTCGGCGATGCCCGCGCAGAACCTGTCGTTGAAGGATCGCGGCATGCTGAAAAAGGGCTATTTCGCCGACATCGTGGTGTTCGATCCGGTGACCATTCAGGACCACGCCACGTTCGAAAAGCCGGCCCAGCTTGCGACCGGTGTCAGCGATGTGATCATCAACGGCGGCTTTGCGCTGAAGGACGGCAAGGCAACCGGCGCGCCGACCGGCCGCTTCGTTCACGGACGCGCGTGGACGGGTGCTCAGGGCGGCGGTTGCCGCGCTTCGGCGGCGGACTGGACCTGGTCCAAATGAAGTTCAACGCATCAGCGGGAGTATTCGAAATGTCTGTCAAATCACTGATTGCCACGCTGCTGATCGCGACCATTCCGGTGCATGCCGGTCCGGCTTTCGCGCAGCAAACCGTCAAGCCATACACCATGTCGCGCAGTGTCCAGTTCGACATGACCTCGAAGATCAACGGGCGCAGCTATCGCATCTTTGTGCACACGCCCGCTACTCCGCCGCCGCCGGGTGGTTATCCGGTGCTCTATGTCACCGACGGCAACGGCACCTTCCCGGTTGCCGCAGGCCAGGCGGACATCAACACGCTGGAAGGCAGCGCCGTGATGGTTGTCGGTATCGGTTACCCGACCGACGACCTTGCCGCCCCCATGCAGTTGCGCAACAAGGATCTGACACCGACGCCGCCAAGCGGAGTCCTTATTGATCGCCCCAACGCCAAGGCGGCCGATTATGGCGGAGGCGAAGCGTTCTATCGGTTCCTGACCGAAGAATTGCGCCCCGCAATCGCTGCCACGAACCCGGTCAATCCGAAGAATCAGGCGCTTTACGGCCATTCGCTGGGCGGCCTGTTCACTTTGCATGTGCTGTTCAACCATCCCGAAGCTTTCCGCAGCTATATCGCCAGCAGTCCGTCGATCTGGTGGAACGATCGCGAGGTTTTGAAGGACGAAGCCGCGTTCAGCCTTGCGGTCACTACGGGCAAGGCTGCGCCGCGTGTTCTGATCGAGGTCGGCGGCCTCGAAGAGTCACTGTCGAAGGCGATTGTGGCCGATCTGGGCGAGGCCAAAGCCCGCACGGTGATGTCAAACGCCCGCATGATCGGCAATGTGCGCGACCTTGCCGACCGCCTGTCCAAACTGGGTGGCGGCAAAGGTTATGTGGTGCGCTCACAGGTATTCGAGAACGAGGCCCACCTTTCCGCAGTGGCGGCCAGCATTTCCCGCGCCCTTGCATTCGCAGACCAAGACTGACCCCTGTGCTGCGCGGCCCGTGTTCGCCTGATCTGATCAAAGGAGTTATCGTCATGCAGCGAAGTTTCATGCGCAGCGCTCTCGCTTGTGGATTTGCGGGTGCCTTGCTAGCGTCGCCTGCGCCCGCAGCGGCGAGCGACATCGCGCTCCATGTCGGCAAGCTGATCGATGGCACCGGTGCGGCGCCGGTCACGAACGTGACAGTGGTGATCCACGATGATCGCATCACCGCGATCCAGCCCGGATTCACCTTGCCCGCCGGGGCGCAAGTCATCGACCTTTCCACTTCGACAGTGCTGCCCGGCCTGATCGATTGCCATGATCATATCACGGTTTCGTACCACAAGGGCGATCCGATCCGGAACGCTGTGACGCGCACCGGCTATGATGACGAAATCGACGGAATCAACAATGCCCGCGCCACGCTGTTGGCGGGCTTCACCACGATCCGCGACGTCGGAGCGACGACGCCGGTGATCGTGGCAATCAAGCGCGCGATCAATGCGGGCGTGATTCCGGGACCGCGCATGTGGGTCTCGGGAACTCCGCTGGGACCGACCGGCGGCCACAGCGACCCGGCCAACGGGCTCGACCCGGAACTGGCGCATTCGCACTGGGGCGATTCGGTCGTCGATAGCCCCGACGAGGCACGCAAGGCGGTTCGGCGATTGTGGCGTGAGGGCGCCGATCTGATCAAGATCACACCGTCGGGCGGCGTCATGTCGATCGGCGACAATCCCAAGATCCAGCTGATGACCGATGATGAGGTCAAAGCGGTCATCGACACCGCGCACGTGCTCGAGATGAAAGTGGCGGCTCATGCGCACGGCGAGGGCGCGATAACGCGGGCGAGCGAACTCGGCGTGGATTCGATCGAGCATGGTTCCTACGCCGATGCCAAATCCTATGCCGCCATGAAGCAGCATGGCACGTATCTGGTGCCGACGATGCTGGTCGCCGCCAAGGGCGCCGAACGCGGCAGGTCGCATCCCGAAGAGTTCAATCCGTCGACCGTCGGCAAGATGTTGGTGGTCTCGGCCCTGATCAAGAAGAACGTGCATGACGCTTACGCTGCGGGCGTGAAGTTCGCGTTCGGCACCGATACGTTCGGATTGAGCGCGCACGGCGAAAATGCGCAGGAATTCGCCCTCATGGTCGCGGCAGGGATGACTCCGATGGATGCCATTCTGGCTGCAACCCGCAACGCCGCCGACCTGATTGGTGACTCGGCCGACATCGGATCGGTCAAGGTCGGTCGTCTTGCCGACCTTGTCGCTGTCACCGGTGATCCGCTGAGCGACGTCACCGTGCTGGAGCATGTCGGCTTCGTGATGAAGGGCGGCAAAATCTACAAGGTGGACGGCAAGCCGGTCATCTGAGCGATGCCGTGATGGACGACATCGCGCACCCCAAAATCAGCCAAACTGCGCTCCGTGAGGTGCGCAGAGCCTGTGGAGTACCTGGAATGCATCTCAAAACCGCTGTCCTTGCAGCCGCCCTTGCGACGACTTTTGTCCATGGCAGCAGCGCTTTTGCGCAAGATTTGGCCAGCAACCTTCCCCCCGTCGACGAACTGGGCCTGATTCCGTCGGTCTATCATGCCGAAAGCCTGACGCATTGCAGCCCGGCGCACGCCTGGCAGGTGATGAAGAACTTTCAGGATTGGGAGCCCAGTTTCGTAGGAGCCACAGTCAAGCATGTCAGCGGTGTGCGTGGGGGTGAGGGCGAGGTCATGCTCATTCACAAGGACGTCGCCGACGAGGAAGGCAAACCCCTCGACGAATTCGTGACGGTCACTGCCCGATTGGAACCGGGACGGCGGATCGTATGGTATGCCTTTCCCAAGCATGGACTGACCTTTCGCAACTTCGTCGATTTCAGTCTTGTCCCAACCCGCTCCGGAACGAAGTTCGTGATCAACTATTTTGCGCAGGAAGTGCTGCCGCCAGACGTGCTGGCCAAGGCGCGCAAGGATGCCCCGCAAGAGTTCCAGCAACTGGCGAACGTGTTCAAGTCCGTTTGCGAACGGTCGCAATCATCGCTGCAAAAATGACCCTGCTCGAACAGGACGCGCGATCATGACCCGCCGCTTGTTCGGCACGCTCGACCTTGAGCTCATGGAAGAGTTGATGGCGTGTCAGCCGGACAGTCCGTTTTTCGTCAAGGACGAAGGGCTGCGCTATGTTGCGGCCAACCCGGCGATGGCGCGCTTGTGCGGGGTCAAGGGGCCCGCCGAGCTCTATGGAAAGACCGCGCACGATCTGTTTGCAAGGCCACTGGCCAATCGCTATGACATATATGACCGGCGGGTTCTGACGATGCGGCGGTCGATGACCAATGTGCTCGATTTCAGCGCGGCGCCGGGGCGCGCGTCGTGGCTGTTGTTCACGCGTAGTCCGGTGATTGCTGCAGATGGAACGGTTATCGGCGTTGCAGCCAACGCGCGACGGATCGCCGGGCGGGGGGCGGCCGATCCCGCGCTGCAGACGCTGACCCGCATTGTCGCGCGGCTGCGCGCGGAATTCGACCAGCCCTTGCGGCTGGACCAGCTTGCAAGCGAAGCCAACGTCTCGCGCTCGCAGCTTGAACGCGATTTTCGGCGCGTGTTCGCCATGAGTTTACGTGATTTCCTGTCGCGCACGCGGATGGAGCAGGCGCTCGAACTGCTCGATCAGGGCACTAGCGTAGCGAGCATCGCCTATGCCTGCGGCTATTCGGATCACAGCTCGTTCACCCGCACCTTTCGCAAGGTTTTCGGGATCGCGCCCAGCGCCTGGCAGGCCAGACAGGTGCAATCCGCAATTTAGCCGATTGCGGCATCGTAGCGGGGGCAAACGCGCAAGACAGCGCGGTCGCCATGGCGGATTATCGGGCCGTCAGCATCCCCGGGTACGATCGGGGCCTGTCCGGTCTCAACCCGAAAAAAAGCGATGAACATGCAACCCAATGCGTTCAACAGTGATTGGCGCCTGAGCGACCGGTTCGACCAGATCGATGGTCGCCAGTATCTGACGGGCAATCAGGCACTGGTCAAATTGCCTCTGTTGCAACGCGCACTCGATCAGGCGGCCGGGCTCGATACCGCCGGGTTCATTTCGGGATATCGGGGCTCGCCACTGGGCAACTTCGACACGGCGCTGTCCGGTCAGAAACAGCGGTTGGAGCAGAACGGCATCCACTTCGTGCCAGGTGTCAACGAGGAACTTGCGGCCACGGCCGTGTGGGGGTCGCAACAGGCCAACCAGTTGCCATTCGGGGCTCGTCACGACGGGGTCTTTGCGATCTGGTACGGCAAGGGGCCGGGGGTCGATCGCGCTGGCGACGCCTTGAAGCACGGCAACTATGCGGGGGCATCGCGGCAGGGCGGGGTGCTGGTCCTGGCCGGTGACGACCATGGCGGCAAGTCGTCGACACTGGTCTACCAGTCCGACCATGCCTTGCAATCGTTCGTGATCCCGGTGCTGCATCCGGCCTCGGTGCGCGATTATTTTCAGGTCGGGCTGTTTGGCTGGGCGCTGTCGCGCGCGACCGGCTTGTGGGCCGGCTTCAAGTGCGTGACCGACATCATCGAAACGACCGCGGGGTTCGACTTCGATCTCGGGCGCATCCGGTTCGAGCCGGGCGAAGTCGTCATTCCCCAGCAATTCCGCAATCCCGCGCACGTCATGCAGCAGGCCCATGAGGAGGAGGCCTTGTTTGGCCACCGCTTGCCTGCGGCGCTTGATTTTGCACGGATCAATTCAATCGACGAGATCGTGGTCGCGCCACCGCGTGGTGGCCTTGGGCTGGTCGCGGTGGGCAAGGCCTATGGCGACCTGATGCAGGCAATGGGCCAACTCGGCCTCGACGTGGCAAAGCTTCAGGCGCTTGGGCTGGGCATTTACAAGCTGCAACTCGCTTGGCCGATCGAGCCGGTCAAGCTGCGCGCCTTTGCCTCGGGCTGCCGGGAGCTGCTGATCATCGAGGAAAAGCGGGCATTCGTCGAGCCTCAGGTGGCAAATGCACTGTTCAATGCGGGCGGAGATCGCCCGCTGTTGAGCGGCAAGCGCAGCCACGAGGGCGCTGCTCTGTTCAACGAGCAGGGCGAACTCACGCCCGGCAAAGTGCGCGCTGTTGTAGTCGACCGCCTTGACCGCCTGGGGCGGCTGACCGACGAACTGCGCGCCATCCATGCCGACTTGTGCCGGCGTGAGGAGGCGGCGCTGGCCATGGTGCGGCCGACGGTAAACCGGACGCCGGCCTTTTGTTCGGGCTGTCCGCACAATCGATCGACAAAACTGCCCGAAGGCGCGGCTGCGCTCGCCGGGATCGGCTGTCATACCATGGCGATTTACATGCCGGATCGGGCCACCATGCGGCCGACACAAATGGGCGGCGAGGGCGCCAATTGGATCGGCATGTCGACTTTTGTCGAGCGACCTCACGTATTCCAGAACCTTGGTGACGGAACTTATTTCCATTCGGGCATCCTGGCGATCCGCGCAGCCGTGGCCGCCAAGGTCAACATCACTTACAAGATACTGTTCAACGATGCCGTCGCGATGACGGGGGGGCAGGCGGTCGATGGCGTGCTGACAGTCGCGCGTATCGTCGCGCAGTTGTCCGCCGAGGGCGTGTCCCACGTTGTCGTCGTGACCGACAATGTGGCCGACTATCACCAGATTCAGGGTTTGCCCGATCACGTGGAAGTCAAAGATCGCGAACAGCTTATCCCGGTCGAGGAAGGGCTTGCGCGCACTCCGGGCGTCACCGCGCTGATCTATGACCAGACGTGTGCGGCCGAAAAGCGCAGGCGGCGCAAACAGGGCAAGTTTCCTGACCCGCAGAAGCGGATCTTCATCAACAGCGCGGTCTGCGAAGGGTGTGGCGATTGCGGCAGGCAGTCGAACTGCGTCAGTTTGACACCAGTCGAAACGCCGTTCGGCACCAAGCGCCGGATCGATCAGAGTTCCTGCAACAAGGACTACTCGTGCGTCGACGGCTTCTGTCCCTCGTTCGTCACGGTGATCGGCGGCAAGGTGCGTTCGCGCGCGGCCGATCCGTCCCCAGCCGATGCTGGCGTCCAGACGATGCCCGATGACCCGCCGATCCGCGAAGCCAGATGCTTCAACATTCTGGTGACGGGCATCGGCGGCACGGGTGTGGTGACGGTTGGCGCGATCATCGGCGTTGCGGCGCACCTGTCGGGTAAATCGTGTTCGCTGCTCGATCTGACCGGTCTCAGCCAGAAAAACGGTGCGGTGCTCAGCCATGTGCGTCTGGCCCTGACCGACGCCGATATTCCGGCGGCTCGAATCGGGGTGGGCGAAACCGACGCGGTGATCGGCTGCGATCTGCTTGTCGCAGCTGGACCCGAAGCGGTGAAGACCTACCATGCGGCTACGTCGGTCGCGCTCAACACGCACCTTGTTGCGGTTGCAGCGTTTCAGCAGGATCGCACGCTCGATCTCGGCGGCGAACGCGCACTCTCGACCATACAGGCAGCCACCGATGCCAGGTCCGGGCTGCAGTTCGATGCCACCAAGGACGCCGAGATGCGGTTTGGCGACGCGATCTTCGCCAACATGATCATGCTGGGGGTGGCTTACCAGCTTGGCAATGTGCCGCTGCCATCCGCCGCGATCGAAGCAGCAATCCGCCTTAACGGTGTTGCAGTCGACAAGAACCTCGCCGCATTCCGGCGCGGACGGATGATCGCAACTTCGCCGGGGCAGCCCGATGAAGCTATCGCCAATACGCCACCCGAAACACCCGGCGAAACGCTTGAGGCGACCATCCGGAACTGTGCGGAACGGTTGGAGGCCTATCAGGACTTCGCCTATTCGCAGGCGTTTCGCGACATCATCGAACAGATTCGCGCCGCCGAAACCCGCGTGCGGCCCGGATCGACGGAGCTGGCGCTTGCCGCAGCGCGCAATCTGGCCAAGCTGATGGCCTACAAGGACGAATACGAGGTTGCCCGGCTCTTTACCGATCCGGACTTCGCCCGCGAACTGCAGGACCAGTTCGAAGGCGATTTCACCCTTCGCTACAACCTTGCGCCGCCGTTCCTCGCCCGCATGAATGTGGCGACCGGGCGCCCCGCAAAACGCGAATTTGGTGGCTGGATGCGGCCCATGCTTGTGCTGCTGGCCAAAGGGCGGCGGCTGCGCGGAACGCGGCTGGACCCGTTTGGCGCGACCGAGGAACGCAAGATCGAACGCGCGCTGGTCGCCGAATATCGGGTCGCCATCGAGGTCATCAAGGCCGGGCTGAATGAAAGCAATTTCGATCTGGCGGTCGAGGCCTTGTCGCTGGCGGACCAGGTGCGCGGCTATGGACCGGTCAAGCTTGCTGCAATCGCGCAGTATCGCCCTGCGCTGCAGAGAACTTTATCCAAATTTTGCAGTGCCCCGATTGCGGGCGAGCCGGAGTTCAACGATGTCGCAGCATAAATCGACCTACGCCCTCCGGCCACGCGCCTTGCTGCGCGCAGGTCTTGCGCAAGCTGCGGTCTGCGCCCTGCTACTTGCGGCTCCGGCGCCCACGTTGGCTACACCCGTTGCCGCCGATACGGTCACCAGGGCCCCGTCTGGCGTTCAATTCGTGGTGCCCAAGGGGTGGGAACTGAACGATCAAAACGGCGTGCTGCGGCTGTCCGCGCCGGGCGAGGATCCGTTTGTGGCGATTGTCACGATAGCGGACGCCTCTGGTCTTGATGCGACCGTCGTCAAAGCCGAGCAAGCCGTGTTTGGCGACCGGGCACCGACACCCGGTCAAACCTCGGCCATTCCTCCCGAAAATGGCTGGACCGCGCGGCGCTCGATCGCGTTTGCAAGCGGCACGAACGCCAATCGGGTCGTGAGCGGCCTTGCGCTGAAAGGGGAAGGCGGCTGGACGGTCGCGTTCACCAGCGCAAGTTCAGCCGGTGCCGAAAAGTGGTTCGGAGCGCTACGGCTCGTTTCGGAAAGTCTTCAGGCGCCGGGATATGTCGTCGAGACGTTGGCTGGACGCACACCGCACCGGCTTGGCCCCGAACAGATCGAAGCGCTCCGTTCGTTCCTAAAAACCGGCATGGCGCAACTCGGCATCCCCGGCGCGGCCTTTGCGCTGGTTGATCACGGCAAAGTGGTCGCCGAGGACGGCCTTGGTGTGAAGGACTTGCGCTACCCGGCGCCGGTCACCGGCAACACGATGTTTCAGATCGCCTCCAACACCAAGGGCATGACGACGCTGCTGCTGTCAAAGCTGGTCGACGAGGGCAGGATCACCTGGAATGAACCTGTGACCGAAATCTATCCCGATTTCCGGCTGGGCAGCGCCGAAACCACCAGCAAGGTCGAAGTCCGCCATCTTGTCTGCGCGTGCACCGGCATGCCGCGCAAGGATCTCGACTGGGTGCTTGGCACCGATCAAAGGAGCGATCCCGCCGTAACCTTCCGCCTGCTCGCGACGACCGAGCCGACTTCGCAATTCGGTCAGGTGTTTCAATACAGCAATACCATGGCGGCGGCCGCCGGGTTCGTCGCGGGGCATGTGCTCCATCCCGATCTGCCGCTGGGCAAGGCCTATGATCTGGCGATGCAGGAAAAGATCTTCGATCCGATTGGCATGACGCAGACGACCTTCGACTTCGACCGTGTGTTGACCATGGACCATGCCTGGCCGCACGGCTTCGATCGCTCGGGCAAGCCCGCAACCGGAACCTATATCGGGGACTACAAGGCGATTGGCCCGGCGGGCGCGGCCTGGTCAAGCGTCCACGACATGATCAAATATGCGCAGATCGAACTCGGTCAGGGGCGTGCGCCTGATGGACGTGTGCTGTTCTCGCAAGCCAATCTGCTCGCGCGGCGACGCCATGGCATGCTCATGGGCAAGGGCGAGTACTACGGCATGGGGTTGGCGACCAAGGACTACGGTGGGGTCGAAGTGGTCCACCACAGCGGTGGCTCGGCGGGCTTCGCCAGCAAGTTTGCAGTCATACCCGAGGCGCAGATCGGCATGGTCCTGCTCACCAACTCCGAAGGCGGCGGTGGATTGATCGATGCTTTCGAGCGCCGCGTGATCGAGATCGTCTATGATGCCAAACCGCGCGCCGCAGCTGACGTCGCAGAGTTTGCGCGGCGCGCTGCCGCTATGACAACGGCGGCCACGGCCGGCTCGAAGTATCCGCCGAGCGAGGCGGCGGCGAACGCCCTGGCGGCGCATTACACATCGCCCGATCTTGGCAAGATCGATGTGCGGCGGGGCGGCGGGCAGGTCTTTTTCAACTTTGGCATGTTCGAAAGCCGGGTCGCCGAGATCGATGGGCCCGAGGGCATGGTTAGCTTTGCCTGTACCGATCCCGCTTCATTCCATGGAACGTTTGTCGCGGGCACTAAGGATGGTCATCCGACCCTGACCATCCGCGATGGCCAGCATGAATATGTTTACGTCGGTCAGTAAGCCGAGTGGGAGGATACAAACGATGAAAAAACTACACCACCGCGCCCTTCCGATCGGACTGGCCGCTTTTGCCATGGCCGCACTGCTTTGCGGCGGCTCGGTGCGCGCCGCTGCTGCGGCAGACCGGTTTGATCTGGTGATCACGGGTGGCCGCGTGATGGACCCTGAAACCGGTACCGATCGGGTGCTCAACGTGGGGGTCAAGAACGGGCAGATTGCCGCGCTCACCGCCGAGCCGCTGAACGGCGCGCGGGAAGTCGATGCCCATGGCCTTGTCGTCGGCCCCGGTTTCATCGATCTGCATTCGCATGCGCAATATCCGCTCGGCTATGATCTGCAGGCGCGCGATGGCGTGACGACCGCGCTCGAACTCGAGGCCGGGGTCTATCCGATCGCACCTTTCTATGCCGCGCGCGCGGGGCGTACCCGGATCAATTACGGCGCCAGCGTCGGCGTCCAAAGTATCCGGATCAGGATCAAGACCGGGCAGGATGATAGTAACGGCCCGTTCAACGCGATCTTCTCGCGAAAAGCGGAATGGGCCGAAACCGCGTTCACGCCGCAAGAACGCGCCGAGCAGGACCGTTTGCTGGCTGATGGGCTTGCCCAAGGTGGGCTTGGCGTGGGTTTGCTGTACGAATATTTGCCGGGGCTCGCGCGCGACGAAGTGCTGGAGATGTTCGGCGTGGCGGGCAAGGTGCATGCCCCGGTGTTCGTCCATGCGCGCGCGGCCGAAAGGTCGGATCCCGATCACTTGCTTGCGCCCTTGCAGGAAATGATCGCGGACAGCGCGGCGACCGGCGCGCCGGTGCACTATTGCCATATCGGTTCCAAGGGGCAGGGCTCGGTCGATTTGCTGCTGGGGCTGATGGACGGTGCGCGCGCGCATGGCGTTGATGTCACTACCGAAGTCTATCCCTATGACGCGGCAGGAACAATTCTGGGCAGTTCGATCTTCAACCCGGGTTGGCAGGGGCATATCGGCATCGATTACAAGGATGTCGAATGGCCGCCGACCGGTGAGCGGCTGACTGCGGAAAGCTTCGAGAAATTCCGCAAGGAATTTCCGTCGGCAGGCGTCATCCTGCACATGATCCCCGAAGCCGGTGTGCTTGCCGGAATTTCGCACCCCGGGGTGATGATCATCTCGGACGCCGGCGAAATCGTCAATGGCGCTGGCCATCCCCGGTCGACGGGCACATTCGCGCGTACGCTCGGCGTCTACGTGCGTGAGAAGCACGCAGTGTCGCTGATGGATGCGCTCGGCAAGATGACTCTGCTGCCTGCGCGGCGCATGGAAGGTGTCGCGCCGATGATGCGGCACAAAGGCCGCGTGCAAGTCGGTGCCGATGCCGATCTGACGCTGTTCGATCCCGACAAGGTCAAGGATCTCGCGACTTTCCGTAAACCGGCAGAGCCATCCACGGGCATTCCCTATGTCATCGTCGCTGGCCAACTCGTGGTCGATCATGGGGCGATCGTGACCACGGCGTATCCGGGCAAGGGCGTTATCGGCAACATGCACTGAGCGATCCGGCAATGCTCGACCGCATTCAAAACGGTTGGCAAAGCAATTGACATTTTCCAATTGGGATAGACTATGCTGATTGGAAAATAACCTGCCGTGGATTTCATCAAAGTGCCCGGCGAGTCGATCATACCCTGGGGGGATCATGAAGAAATATCTGGCTGCGGCCTTGATGGCGACACTCGCCGTGTTCGGCGCCACAGCGCAAACGTCAGCCAACCCGGCGCCATCCGCTGCTCCCATTGCACCCGCCGGGAGAGCCTTGACGGCCGATGACGTCAATGCCTGGCTTGACGGCTATATGCCTGCGGCGCTTGCGCGGGGCGAAGTTGCGGGCGCGGTCGTTGTCGTGGTCAAGGACGGACAGATATTGACCGAGCGCGGTTTTGGCGTGTCCGATGTCGCCACAGGCGCGCCGGTCGATCCCAAGCGCACCGCGTTTCGCCCGGGTTCGGTCTCGAAGCTGTTTGCATGGACGGCGGTGATGCAACTGGTCGAGCAGGGCAAGCTTAACCTCGATGCCGACGTGAACACGTATCTCGATTACAGGATTCCGCCGCGGGGCGGCAAGCCAATCACGCTGCGCAATCTGATGACTCATACGCCCGGTTTCGAGGAAATCTTCAAGGGCATGGAGGATCCGAAGCTTCGCAATCCGTCGCTGGGTGCTTTCATGCGCCACCGGTCGCCTGCCCGCGTGTTCGATGCCGGGACGACGCCCGCTTATTCGAACTATGGCGCGTCGCTGGCGGGCTATATCGTCGAACGCGTCTCGCACGAGCCGTTCGACGTCTATGTGCAGAACCATATCTTCAAGCCGCTCGACATGCAGAACTCCAGCTTCTCGCTGCCGATGCAAAAGCGCATCCTCGATCTGATGTCGAAGGGCTATCCCGACGCGACCAAGCCAGCCAAGCCGTTCGAAAACATCGTCGCAACGCCCGCTGGCAACATGGCGGGCACTGGCGACGACATGGCGCATTTCATGATCGCGCACTTGCAGGACGGCAAATTCGGCAACACGCAAATCCTGAAGCCTGAGACCGCCCAGCAGATGCACAATTCGCTGACCCAGCTCATGCCGCCGCTCCACGGGTTTGAGCTTGGCTTCATGGTCAACGACATCAACGGGCACAAGGTCATCGGCCATGGTGGCGATACCGCGCTGTTCCACAGCGGCTTGTGGCTGTTCATGGGCGAAAATGTCGGCCTTTTCGTCTCGGTCAACAGCTCCGGCGTCAACCACGGGTTCTCGCGGGGGCAGTTGTTCGAGGCCTTTGCCGACCGCTATTTCCCCGGCGTGCAGAACGATGGCAAGGTCGATGCCAAGACCGCTGCCGAGCACGCGAAGCTGGTTTCGGGCAATTACTATGGCGTGCGGGGCTTTTTCACGAACTTCCTTTCGCTTGCCGGGCTGATGGGGCAAGTCACGGTAACCACCGACCCCGACGGCACTGTCATCTTCCCGGTGATCCCGCGCGCGAGCGGCGAGCCGATCCACTACCGCGAAATCGCGCCATTCGTGTGGCGCGCGGTGGGCGGTCATGAGCGTTTCGGTGCAGTGGTCAAGGACGGCAAGGTTGTGCGCGTCTCGTCCGACAGCTTGGCCGGCTTCATGGTGTTCAACCGCGTGGCCTGGTGGCAGGATGCATCGTGGATCTTGCCGTTCTCTGGGGCAGGTGCACTGATCGTCATCCTGACCGCCCTTGGCTGGCCGGTGATTGCGCTGGTGCGGCGCCGGCATGGCGCAAAGTTTCCTCTGATCGGCAAGCGGGCCAAGGCATACCGCCTTGTGCGTATCGGTGCAGTTGTGGCGCTCATGGCGATTGGCGCCGTCGCTGCCCTGTTTGCCAGCATTTCCGCCGATGGCGGGCTTCAGGCACTGACCGAGAACGATTGGCCAATCTTGGTGGTCAGCGGCCTTGTGCTGCTGGGTTTTGGCGGCGGATTGCTGGCGGCGTTCTACAATCTCTACGCCGTGCTGAGCGAAAAGTCTGGCTGGTTTGCCAAGCTTTGGGGGGGATTGCTCGCACTGTCCTTCGTTGCCTTGCTGTGGTTCGCGCAGCTTGGCGGCTTGCTGACTTTTTCGACGGACTTCTGAGTAGTTTAGGGAAGGGGCTGACCAATGAGGCCGGTCAATCGGGTAAAAAGTTCGGCGATGGCGGCGCTTCTCGTGCTGGCAGGGTGCGGACAGCACTCTGCGGGTGATGTGACTGAGGCGCGCTTGCTGGCGGACAAGGGCGATTCCGGTAACTGGCTCACCGGAGGCAACGGCTGGCGCGGCATGTACTATTCGGGGCTGCGCGGGATCGATGCCTCCAACGCCAAGCGATTGGGTCTTGCCTGGCAGTACGACCTGAACCAGACCCGCGGGCAGGAAGCGACCCCGGTCGTTGTCGATGGCGTGCTCTATGTCTCGACCAACTGGGGACATGTCGCGGCCATGGACGCCGAGACCGGCAAGGAGCTGTGGACTTACGACCCGGAAGTCGATGGCCAATGGGGCCGTTACGCCTGTTGCGACGTCGTCAACCGTGGCGTCGCGGTGGCAAATGGGGTCGTCTATGTCGGCTCGACCGACAACTACATGCACGCAATCGACGCCGCCACCGGCAAGCGCTTGTGGAAGGTCGATATTCTCGATGCCGAGGCGCGTGCGAAGCATATGCCTTACACCACGTCGGGTGCGCCGCAGGTCGCAGGGGATGTCGTGGTCATTGGCAACGGCGGGGCTGACTATGGTGTTCGCGGCTTTGTTCGCGCGTTCGACCTGAAGACCGGTGCGCGCAAATGGACGTTCTGGGCCGTGCCGCACGACCCGAAGAATGGCCCGCAGGAAAGGCCCTATCTCGACGCTGCGCTAAAGACCTGGGATCCGCAGTCGGACTGGAGCAAGGGAGGTGGGGGAACCGCCTGGGATGGCATGGCCTATGATCCCGTGCTGAAATTGCTCTATGTCGGCACGGGCAATGCCAGCCCCTACAACTATCTCGACCGCTCGAAAGGCAAAGGCGACAATCTTTACCTCGCCTCGATCGTCGCGATCGATCCAAAGACGGGTGTTCCGCGCTGGCATTATCAGACCGTGCCGGGCGAATATTGGGACTACACCGCCACTGCAAAGATGATCCTCGCCGACCTCAAGATCGGTGGAAAGACACGGCATGTGTTGATGCAGGCTCCCAAGGATGGCTTTTTCTATGTCCTGGACCGCGCGACCGGCGAGCTGATTTCGGCCAAGCCCTATACTTATCAGAATTGGGCCAAAGGGATCGATCTCAAGACCGGACGGCCGATTTTCAATCCCGATGCCAATTACATGAAATCGCCCAAGCTGGTCTATCCATCGATGATTGGCGGGCACAACTGGTATCCGATGTCGTACAGCCCCGATACCGGTCTGGTTTATATTCCGGTTGTCGATGCGCCGATGATCTATGTCGACATCGCAAAACGCCCGATCAGATCAATTCCGGGCGCATTCACCTCCGCCGGCTTGATGGTGGAGGACTATGATCCCAAGGCTCTGCAGTCGATGTTCGGTGATCTGCCCGTGATGGCCGATCTTGCCCGCACCGCAGGTGGTCCGGGCAAGCCTGCCAGTCAGGGTTTCATTCGCGCGTGGGATCCGGTGCGCGGGCGCGTGGTCTGGCAAACCCGTGCCAGAGCACTGACCGAAGGCGGTGTCATGTCCACGGCGGGCGGCCTGGTGTTCAGCGGGGACATCACCGGGCATCTGAACATCCGCCGCGCCGATACCGGCGCGCTGGTTCGCTCGATCGATACCGGGGGCGCGATCATGGCTGCGCCGATGACCTACACGGTCAAGGGGCAGCAATATGTGGCGATAACCGTCGGCATGGGCGGCGCTGGTAACTGGCTGTTCGCGCCCGACACGGCCGGATACAAATATGGCAATGAAGGCCGCGTGCTGGCGTTCAAGCTCGATGGCGGACCAGTGCCGCTGCCAAAGCCCGTGCCGCCCGCCCGCTTCGAAGCTCCGCCGAGGCCGCCTGCGTTCTTGGCCGCAGAAGCGATACGAGGCGAGCTGCTGTTTACGCGCAAGGGCTGCAGTGGCTGCCACGTCCCCGGACGCGGCCTCGTACCCGATTTGCGCCGGATATCAGACGCAACGCACGAAAACTTCAACAAGATCGTGCTCGAGGGCGCCTATGCATCGATGGGAATGGGCAGCTTTGCCGACATCGTGACGCCAGGCGAGGCCAAGGCGATCCACGCTTATATCTCGCGCGAGCAACTGGCGCTCTACAAGCAGGAAACCAACCCGACGCAGGCCAAGTCGGCCCCCGCGCGTCAGGGGCCTCGCCAGTAAAAATCTGGCCATATCCCCAGAGGTGCAACGCATGAAAAGTGCATTTTGGCTGGCGGGTGACGTGGTGACGTTCGCTGGCGACCCGAACAAGTATGTGGTGGCCACTGGCGTTGCCGCGCCGCTCTTGCCGCGCCGGGCCTGCGCCAGGCCATTCCAGCGGCGGCAACTGCCAAGACCATTGGCAACCCGTTCACGCCCAATTTGTGCTTCGTGCGCACGGCTATCATGCTCGCCAGCCGCCAGCCTGCCCTTCCGGTGGACCTGAACGGGCGTGGCATGAACACGCCAACGCCAAGGGCTATCCAAAAGCCTTGCATCGTCTAATTCTGTATGCCGTCAATCGACAGGTTGGCTTTGCCAGTGCCGTTGGGAATGTTGACGCAAACCGTCTTGTCCGACGCCATTTCGAGGTGATGGAGGAGCAACAGCTAGTCGCTGCCGGTGTGCTTGACCACAACCTCCGCATCGCATGTACCGCCTATGCGGTGCTCAACCGGACGCCAATGCCGCCTGTTGCCGCACCTGTCACAGCCCCTGAGGCGGAACCGCTGCGCAAGGTAGCACCGCCCGTCGTGGTCATCAGCGAGCGCGCGCGACCGGACAATCTGCGCGCGCGGCTCGGGCTTAGGTGACCACATGAGTCTCCGCGCACTCCAGCGCCGTGTGAAGCGGATCGAGGACGCGGGGAAGCCGAGACAGTCACCCATTGCTATCTGGTTCGGAAGTTTTGATTCATGGGTTGAGAACGACATTCTGCCCGCCATCGAAAGCGGGGCGCTGGACCGCGACATTGTTGACGTAGTTGCTGCTCTGCGGGCTTGGGAAACGGACGTGACATGGGGGCGGGCGCATGCGCGCTGACTGTGGACCGGCGTGCAAAAGGGACCCCGTTAGCGGGGTGATCGGCGTCTAAAAGGGACCCCTCATTCCGATGGTGTAGCGGGCTGCCTGGTTTTCCAGGTGGCGAGATCGGGATGTTGGTGGTGGAG
>NZ_JAIZDA010000028.1 GCF_020404405.1 Novosphingobium sp. FKTRR1
TCAAACGATCAGGCTCAACACCACATCAAAGGTGGGCGGAAATTAAGCGGAATGGTGGGCGGGATCAGTCCGGAATCCCGGGCCGGAATTCCTCGGAATGACGGGCGGCATTAAGTCGGAATCCGCAGCTGAAGGCCGTGCTTGCCGGGTTGACGTGATTGGTCCGCCTGCTGGGACCAAGGTCTATCTGGCCGCCGGGGTTACCGATATGCGCAAAGGGTTCGACGGGCTGGCAGCACTCGTCCAGCAGCATCTGAAGCGTGATCCGTTCGGCGGCGCGGTCTATGCGTTCCGGGGCAAGCGGGGTGATCTGGTCAAGCTGTTGTGGTGGGACGGGCAAGGTCTCGTGCTTCACGCCAAGCGTCTTGAGCGTGGTCGCTTCACTTGGCCTACGACCGCCGAAGGGATCGCGGTGCTGACCCCGGCGCAGCTGTCGATGCTGCTCGAAGGGGTTGACTGGCGGCATCCGATCCGATCCTCACAGCCGTCGCTTGCATGGTAAAATCAACGGTTTTGCGTGGTTTTTGCGTGTGTTGAGGGGCCCGTTCTGGTATAAGCAAGCGTGTCGCTCGATACTGCCTCGCTGCCCGACGATATAAGTCTTTTGAAGGCGATGCTGGTCGTCGCCGACGCCGAGCTTGAGCAGCTCAGGATGCAGGTTGCCAAGCTTCGCCGGATGCAGTTCGGCACCTCGTCCGAGCGCTTGACCCGCGAAGCGGATCAACTCGAGCTGGGTCTCGAAGACGCCGAGGTCGAAGCTGTCGCCAAGGCACCGCCAGCGGTCATCCGCGCAAGGGATGCGGCCAAGCCGTATCGTCAGCCACTGCCTGATCATTTGCCGCGCGAGGATATTGTGCACACGCCCGCCTGCCTTTGCCCCGACTGCGGCGGCGCGATGCGGCGCATTGGTGAGGATGTGACGGAGCAGCTCGATTACGTGCCCGCCAGCTTCCGCGTCATCCGCCACGTCCGACCCCGGCTCAGCTGCCGCGCCTGCGAGCGCATCGTGCAGGCACCGCTGCCGTCGATGCCGATCGAGCGCGGGCGGCCCGGCGCCGGTCTTCTCGCGCATGTACTCGTCGCCAAGTATGCCGACCACCTGCCGCTCTATCGCCAGTCGGCGATCTATGCGCGCGTGGGTGTGGACTTGGCCCGCTCGACCTTGGCCGACTGGGTCGGACGGTCCGCCACCTTGCTCGACCCGCTGATCGACGCGCTCGAACGCCATGTGATGGCGGGCAGCACGCTCCATGCCGACGATACGCCGGTGCCGGTGCTTGCCCCTGGTGCCGGTCGCACGCGGACCGGCAGGCTGTGGACCTATGTCCGTGACGAGCGCGGCGCTGGCGGCGACGCACCACCCGCCGTGCTGTTCCGCTATGCCCCCGATCGCAAGGGCGAGCGGCCCGCGCAGCACCTTGCCCGCTTCACCGGCGATCTGCACGCCGACGGCTATGCCGGGTTCGACCGACTGTATGGCGCGCGCATCGCCGAGGTCGCGTGTTGGGCACACGTCCGGCGCAAGTTCTTCGATGTCCATGCCGCTACCAGCTCAGCCACCGCGCGCGAGGCGTTCGACCACATCGCCAAGCTGTACGCGGTCGAAGATGATGTGCGCGGTCACCCGCCCGACGACCGACGATGCGAACGACAGGCACATGCCGGAGCGGCACTCGCGGCGTTCCGCCACTGGCTCGACGCGACCCTGCCCAAGCTGTCGCGCCGATCAGAGCTGGCCATCGCCATCCGCTATGCCCTGACACGTTGGCCAGCGCTCACCCGTTATGTCGACGACGGCAGGCTCGAGATCGACAACAATGCCGCCGAGCGCGCGCTGCGCGGCATCGCCGTCGGCCGCAAAAACTGGCTGTTCGCCGGCTCCGACCAGGGCGGCCACCGCGCTGCGACCATCTACAGCCTCGTCGAAACCGCCAAGATCAACAAGGTAGATCCCGAAGCCTGGCTACGCGACACCATCAACCGCATCGCCGACCATCCTCAGCGCCGGATCGACGAACTGCTGCCGTGGAACTACCGGCCAGCCTGACAAATCGGCCTCACCGGACGCTTACGTTTGCGCCGCCTGAGTTGGGCTGAGAAGGCAAGCGGCGGGGTTGGCTGGCGAAGCTTGGCGCTTCGATTGTCGCACGATGGGCGCAGGTTTCACGAACTGGCCGACAACTCTCCGGGCGGCGCCTGTGTGCGGCAGCGGATCGCAGCACTCTGCAAGATCGAGGATGAGATTCGTCGTTCGTGGCGCCGCCGCAGAAGATCGCCCGCAAATCCGGCATGAACGCAGCTGCGTTATTGTAGACGCGCGACGGATCTTTATTGTCGACGCGCGACGGATCTTTCTTGAGGCTAAAACCGTCAGGTCAGCGCAAAGCCCAAGCTCGGCGAAGCGAACCGCTATCCGATGACGCGCTGGGATGGCCTGTCACGGTTCTGCCAGGCGCATGCTTCATGCGGCGTCGCTCGGGCGCTCGTCGAACCAGGCCATCCGGCTCGGGCGCGGGTTTACTTCCCGTTTGAAAGCTCGGACGCTTCGCTGCCTATGTCTGCGGGGACAGTGGCGTCGACCAGCGGGGCCGCTGGCCGCTGGTCGAGCATGGCGGCGGCATCATCAAGCGCGCGCGCCTCACCACGCGAAACACCGCCCGGGCCGGGGTCGCTGTCACTGGTACAGCCTGCCACGCACAGCAGCAGGAGCAGTGGAGCGAACCCGATGCCGGGACGGTCTTGCATGGTGATATCTTGCTTATCCGTGTCCGCCTTACTGCGCAGGAGGCTGCGCGCCCGCGTCTGCCGCCTTGGCGGCTTCGGCACGGGCGGCTTCGGCGACCGACATGGCATTGGCCGCATTGCTGCGCGCTGCATCTTCTGCCGAAAGCGCAGCCTGGCTGGCATCGACTGCCGGTGCGGCAGGCGGCGGAGCGGCCAGCGAAGGTTCGGTTGCAGGCAGTTCGTCAGCGGGAATCTCGACGTTGTCTGGCGTGGCCTTGTCGCTCACGTCATCGGAATGGCCGCAAGCCGCCAGCGTCAGCGCGGACAGGACGGCAAAGGCAGTGATGGCGATCTTCTTCATCGGTTTCCTCATTACGCAGTCGTGCTCAGGCGGTTATAGCCATTAACGTCAGGGTTCTATCCAGCGGGTGCCGCCATGGCAAACCGCAAAAGCGCTTGGGGCAGCAAACCGCGCGCCTCAGGCCGACTAGCGCGACTTTATATGCAGATAGCTTTATATAGCTTGCAGCATATAAACATATCTTTATATCAAGCTCATGACCCTGCTGGATTCCCTGCGCGCACTGGCCGATCCTACGCGCCTTCGCATCATGCGGCTGCTTGCCAGCATGGAACTCGCCGTGGGCGAACTGGCCCAGGTGCTTGGGCAAAGCCAGCCCCGTGTTTCGCGCCACGTCAAGATCCTGTGCGATGCCGGGCTTGCCGAACGGCGGCGCGAAGGTGGCTGGGTGTTTTTGCGCACCACGATTGGTGAGCCGGGCGAACGCGGATCGGCGGTCACGGCGAACGGCAGCACGACAATGGCCTCGGCGCTCGCCAGCGTGCTTGCCGCTGCCGAGCAGGCGGACACCGCCTTTGCTGCCCAGGTCACGCAGGACAGAACGCATCTGGAAGCCATCCGCACCGGACGGCAAACCCATGCCGAGGCCTATTTCGCGCGCCACGCCACCGAGTGGGACAGCCTGCGCAGCCTGCACATCGCGGACGGACCGGTCGAAAGCACGCTGGCCCACTTGCTGGCCAGCAATGGCGGACCCGCGCTGGGCCGGCTGCTCGATGTCGGCACCGGCACCGGGCGCATGGCTGAACTGTTTGCGGCCAAGGCCGAGCAGGTGACGGCGCTCGACCGCAGCCCAGAAATGCTCCGCCTTGCGCGGACCCGGCTGCAGCATCTACCGGCTTCAAAGGTCGAACTGGTGCAGGGCGACTTTGCGCAATTGCCGTTTTCGGCGGGCAGTTTCGACACGGTGCTGTTCCATCAGGTGCTGCACTATGCACTTGCGCCCGAAGCGGTGCTGGCCGAAGCCGCGCGTGTGTCGGCACCCGGCGCGCGCATCGCCATCGTCGATTTTGCCGCCCACGATCGTGAGGAACTGCGCAGCGAACACGCCCACGCCCGGCTTGGCTTTGGCGATGCGCAAATGGCCGAATTGCTGAGTGCGGCGGGGTTTGCTCCGGTTGCCGATCGCGCGCTGGCCGGACACGAACTGATCGTCAAGCTGTGGCTTGGCGTACGCCGCACCTCCGGGAGCCGCTGACATATGACCAACCAGCCTGTCGCCTTTGCGCCCGACGCGCCGTTCTTTGCCGACCTGCCCGGCAACATCGCCGTCTCGTTCGAATTCTTTCCGCCCAAGTCCGAAGCGATGGACGCGCAGTTGTGGGACGCGATCACCCAACTCGCCCCGCTCGATCCGGCGTTTGTATCGGTCACGTATGGCGCGGGCGGATCGACCCGCGAGCGCACCCATGCCACCGTGGCGCGACTGGTGCGCGATACCGCGCTGGTCCCTGCCGCGCACCTGACTTGCGTGGGGGCGAGCCGGGCAGAAGTCGACGAGATCGCCGACCGCTACTGGGACGTCGGCGTGCGCCATATCGTTGCGTTGCGCGGCGATCCGCCGCCGCAGGCAGGCGGTTCTTTCGTGGCCCACCCCGATGGCTATGCCAGCGCTGCCGAGCTTGTCGCAGGGCTGCGGCGGCGCCACGATTTCGACGTTTCGGTCGCTGCCTATCCCGAAGTGCATCCCGAGGCGCTGAGCGCGCAGGCCGATCTCGACAACCTGAAGCGCAAGCTGGACGCCGGTGCGGCGCGCGCGATCACCCAGTTCTTCTTTTCGACCGACGCCTATTTCCGCTTTGTGGACAAGGCGCTGGCTGCCGGGATCAGCGCGCCGATCCTGCCCGGGATCATGCCCGTGACCAGCTTTGCCGGGATACGGCGGATGAGCGGCAACACCAGCATTCCGGCATGGCTGGAAACGATGTTTGCCGGGCTGGATGACCGCCCCGGTCCACGCGCGCTGGTAGCGGCCGTGGCCGCCGCCGACTTGTGCCGTCGCCTTTATGCCGGCGGCGTGCGCGATTTCCACTTCTACACCCTTAACCGGGCGGATCAGGCTTATGCGGTATGCCAACTGCTGGGCGTCCGACCCAAGGAACCTGCCGCGTGACCCTGATACCCAGCACCGCCCGCACCGCCCTGCTTGAACAGGCATCACAGCGCATCCTCATCACCGATGGCGCGTTCGGCACCGAGATCCAGAACTTCCGCCTGTCCGAAGCCGACTATGCCGGTGCGCTGGGGCTTGCCCGCGACCAGAAGGGCAACAACGACATTCTGGCGCTGACCAAGCCGGACGTGCCCGAAAGCATCCACCGCGCCTATTTCGCAGCCGGGGCGGACATTGCCGAAACCAACACCTTTTCGGCCAACCGCATCAGTCAGGCCGACTATGCCGCCGAGCATCTGGTGCGCGAGATCAACCTTGAGAGCGCGCGGCTTGCCCGCCGCGTGGCCGACGAGTTCACCGCCCGCGATGGCCGCCCGCGCTTTGTCGCAGGCGCGATCGGCCCGACCAACAAGACCCTGTCGCTCAGCCCCGATGTCAACGATCCGGGTTATCGCGAGGTCGACTGGGACACGCTGGTCGATGTCTATGCCGAACAGACCCACGCGCTGGTCGAGGGAGGCGCCGACTTCATCCTGATCGAGACGGTGTTCGATACGTTGAACGCCAAGGCCGGGATCATGGCGGTGCGGCAGGTGGAGCAGGAACTCGGCCGCGAAGTGCCGATCATGCTGTCGATGACGCTGACCGACTTGTCGGGCCGCAACCTGTCGGGCCATACGGTCGAGGCGTTCTGGTATGCGGTGCGCCACGCCCGGCCGCTGACCATCGGCCTCAACTGCTCGTTCGGGGCCACCCAGCTGCGCCCGCACGTCAAGGCGCTGGCAGAGATCGCCGACACGCTGATCATGGTCTACCCCAATGCGGGCCTGCCCAACGAGCTGGGCGAATATGACGAGATGCCGCCGACCACGGCGGGTCTGGTCAAGGAATGGGCCGATGCGGGCCAGGTCAATGTGCTGGGCGGCTGCTGCGGATCGACACCCGCACACATCGCTGCGATCGCGCAGGCGGTGGAAGGCCTTCCGGTGCGCCAGTTGCCCCACCCGGCGCCGCTGACCCGTCTGGCGGGGCTTGAGCCCTTCGTGATGGCCTCCTGAGCCCAAACCCCTCTCCCGGGAAGTTCTTAAAGTGACTGCAGAAACAACCTCCACCCCCCGCCCATCGGGCTCGTCGTTCGTCAACGTGGGCGAGCGTACCAACGTGACCGGTTCGGCCGCGTTCAAGAAGCTGATCCTGGCGGGCGACTACGCCAAGGCGGTCGAGGTAGCGCGCCAGCAGGTCGACAACGGCGCGCAAGTGATCGACGTCAACATGGACGAAGGCCTGTTGGACGCGGTCGAGGCGATGACCACCTACCTCAAGCTGATCGCGGCGGAACCCGACATCGCGCGGGTGCCGGTGATGATCGACAGCAGCAAGTGGGAGGTGATCGAGGCCGGGTTGAAGTGCGTTTCGGGCAAGCCGATCGTCAATTCGATCAGCATGAAGGAGGGCGAGGACGCCTTTCTGGCGCAGGCGCGCAAATGCATGGACTATGGCGCGGCGGTGGTCGTGATGGCCTTTGACGAGAAGGGCCAGGCCGATACCAAGGCGCGCAAGGTCGAAATCTGCGCGCGTGCCTATGGCTTGCTGACCGGCATCGGTTTCCCGCCCGAGGACATCATCTTCGACCCCAACGTGTTCGCGGTGGCGACCGGGATCGAGGAACATGATCGCTATGCGCTCGACTTCATCGAGGCGACCGCCGAGATCAAGGCGCGCTGCCCGCATGTCCACATCTCGGGCGGGCTGTCCAACCTGTCGTTCAGCTTTCGCGGCAACGAGACGGTGCGCCGCGCGATGCACTCGGTGTTCCTGTATCACGCGATTCCGGCGGGTATGGACATGGCCATCGTCAACGCCGGACAGCTCGACATCTATGACCAGATCGACCCGGTGCTGCGTGAGGCGTGCGAGGATGTGGTGCTTGCCCGTCAACCCGCTGCCGGTGGCGAGGAGACGGCCACCGAACGGCTGATCGCGCTCGCCGAAAGCTTCAAGGGCCGCGACAAGGTGGCCGAGAAGGAAGCCGAGGAATGGCGCGGCTGGGACGTCGTGCGCCGTCTGGAGCACGCGCTGGTCAAGGGACTGGACGCCTTCATCGTCGAGGATACCGAAGAGGCGCGGCTGCTCCATGCCCGTCCGATCGAGGTGATCGAAGGCCCGTTGATGGCAGGCATGAACACCGTTGGCGACCTGTTCGGGTCGGGCAAGATGTTCCTGCCGCAAGTGGTCAAGTCGGCCCGCGTGATGAAAAAGGCGGTCGCCCACCTGATCCCCTATATCGAGGCGCAGAAGGAAGCTGGCGCGCGCGCCAAGGGCCGGATCGTCATGGCCACGGTCAAGGGCGACGTGCACGATATCGGCAAGAACATCGTCGGCGTCGTGCTCCAGTGCAACGGTTATGAAGTGATCGACCTTGGCGTGATGGTGCCCTGGTCGAAGATCATCGAGACCGCGCAAACCGAACAGGCCGACATCATCGGACTGTCGGGCCTGATCACGCCTTCGCTGGACGAGATGGTGACGATGGCCGAGGAAATGCAGCGCGCCGGGCTGACCATTCCGCTGCTGATCGGCGGGGCCACCACCAGCAAGGTCCACACCGCGCTCAGGATCGATCCGGCCTATGATGGTCCGGTGATCCACGTGCTCGACGCCAGCCGCGCGGTGGGCGTCGCCAGCCAGTTGCTGTCCGACACGCAGGCAGACGGCTTCATCGCCGCCACGGCCGACGAATACCAGCACGTGCGCGACGCGCGGGCGGGCAAGGGCGCATCAAAGCTGCTGTCGCTCGACGATGCGCGGGCCAATGGCTTTGTCGCCGACTTTTCTGAGAAGGCGCCGCCACCGCAGCAGCCGGGGCTGCATGTGTTTCCCGAATGGGATCTGGCCGATCTGGCCGAATGCTTCGACTGGACGCCGTTCTTCCGTGCATGGGAGCTTGCGGGCACGTACCCTGCGATCCTTGACGATGCCGTGGTCGGGGAAAGCGCACGCAGCCTGTTTGCCGATGCGCAGGCCATGCTCGGACAGATCATCCGCGAGAAGTGGCTGACCGCGCGGGGCGTTGTCGGACTGTGGCCGTGCGCGCGGCATGGCGATGACGTGGTGCTCCACCCCGATGCCGACGAACTGTCGGTCCGCCTGCCGTTCCTGCGCCAGCAATTCGCCAAGAGCCGGGGCCGGGCGAACTTCTGTTTGGCCGACTTCATCGATCCGGCGGGCGATTGGATCGGCGGCTTCGCCGTCGGCATCCACGGCATCGAGCCGCATCTGGAGCGCTTCCGCGCCGGGCATGACGACTATTCGGACATCCTGCTGAAAGCACTGGCCGACCGCTTTGCCGAGGCCTTCGCCGAACGGTTGCACGCCCACGTCCGCACCACGCTGTGGGGCTATGCGCCGGGCGAGCAGCTTACGAACGAGGCGCTGATCCGCGAGCAGTATCGCGGCATCCGTCCGGCGCCGGGCTATCCGGCGTGCCCCGATCACAGCCTGAAGCCGATCCTGTTCGATCTGCTGCGCGCCACCGACAACACCGGCATCACGCTGACAGAATCGCAAGCGATGCTGCCCACAGCAGCGGTCAGCGGGTTCTATTTCGGCCATCCGGACAGCCAGTATTTCGGCGTCGCCACCATCGGCCGCGACCAGTTGCAGGACTATGCAGCGCGGCGCGGGGTTGATCTTGGCGTGGCGGAACGGTGGTTGCGGCCCAATCTGGATTGAAGCCCGATCTGCGTTAAACTTGCGCAATGTGTGACGCGGGGCCGCTTAGCTCTTGACCTTCTGTTGCGCTGCGGCAAACCCCGTTGCCCATGGACAGCCTCAACATCACCGCCATCCTCCTCGGCATTGTCGAGGGGTTGACCGAATTCCTGCCGGTTTCATCGACCGGGCACCTGATCCTTGCCACCGAACTGTTCGGGTTCGATCCGGCGGAGTGGGAGGTGTTCAACGTGGTGATCCAGTTGCCCGCGATCCTGGCGATCGTGGTGCTCTACTGGCGGACGTTCCTTGACGTGGCGCTGGGGGCTGTGGCGCGCAAGCCCGATTCGTTGCGCTTCGTGCGCAACGTCGGGGTGGCCTTCATCCCTTCGGCCATTCTGGGCGTACTGCTCAAGTCGAAGATCGACGCGATGATGGAAACGCCGGTAATCGTCGCCATCGCGCTGATCGTCGGCGGCTTTGCCATCCTGCTGATCGAGCGGCTGACCAAACAAGGCGCATACGAGCCGGTCGAGAACCTTTCGCTGCCGCGCTCGGCCGCGATCGGCCTGATGCAGTGCCTTGCGATGATTCCGGGCGTGTCGCGCTCGGGCGCCACGATCATGGGGGCGCTCTCGATGGGCGTGAACCGGCGCACGGCGGCCGAGTTCAGCTTCTTTCTGGCGGTGCCCACGATGTTCGGCGCCACGGCCAAGCAATTGTGGGACCACCGCCACGAACTTGCTGCCGGAGCAGGGCCGGTGGGCTGGACGCAGATCGCGATCGGCTCGGTCGTCTCGTTCGTGGTCGCGCTGGTGGTGATCAAGGCGTTCGTCGCCTTCATCAGCCGCAGCGGTTTCGCGCCGTTCGCGATCTATCGCATCGTGGCCGGTTCGGTCGCGCTGGTCTGGCTGGTGTGGGCCTGAGATCAGGCCCACACCCAACCCGGCCGATCAGCGTACCCGGCCGCGCCGCACCAGGTTGACGATCGCCAGCAGGATCACCGCGCCCAGAAACGACACGATCAGCGTGCCCGAGGAAATGCCGTCGGCGATGCTGCCGCCACCGATGAACGGAGGCAGCAGCCACCCGCCAAGCATGGCGCCGACGATGCCGACCACTACGTTGAGGATGATGCCTTGCTGGCCGTCGGTGCGCATGACAATGCTCGCCAGCCAGCCCAGAATGCCGCCGACGACCAGAAGTATGATAAGACCCATTGTGGTGTTCCCATATTAGCGTTGAATGCCACACCAATGCTGGAGTCGCGCTGTGGTTGCATGGCGGTTGAGAAAAAGCATGGCGGGTGACGCGGTCCTTGCGGTTCGACCGCTTGACTTTCGCTCGATTCTGCCGCAGTGGCCGCGCCCTATGCAGGCGGCGTGGCGACGCGCCGCCGCTTTTTGTTTCAGGATTTAGAGCAATGGCGAAGCCCACCACCGTCAAGATCCGTCTGGTCTCGACTGCCGACACCGGTTTCTTCTACGTGACCAAGAAGAATCCGCGCAACTCGACCGAGAAGTTCACCTTCCGCAAGTACGATCCCGTCGTGCGCAAGCACGTCGAGTTCAAGGAAGCCAAGATCAAGTAAGCCGCGTTTTGCCGGCGGAAGCAGGTTCAGCGGTGGTTCAACGCCAGCACCGGATGGGGCAGGGCATGAACTTTATGAACCTCTCCGCCCGCCGCGTTCTTGCTTGCGCTTCGGCCATTGCCCTTGCGGCATCGGCCGGTTTGGTCGCCGTACCCCAAGCCTTCGCCCAGCCTGCGCCCAATCGAGCGGGCGCGGGCGTTGCTGTGTCGAATCCGGTCGATCAGGCGATCACGGCCCTGCGCGCGATCTCGACGCTGCGCGCCGATTTCGTCCAGACCGACCGCAATGGTCAGCGAATCGGCGGCGTGATGACGCTCAAGCGTCCGGGCCGCATCCGGTTCCAGTATCAGCAGGGTGTGCCGTTCCTGATCGTGTCGGACGGCGCGTCGCTCAACGTGATCGACTACGAAGTGCGCCAGGTGCAGCGCTGGCCGATTCGCAACAGCCCGCTTGGCGCCTTGCTCAGCCCGGACAAGGATGTGGCGCGTTTCGCCCGCAGCACACCCACCGGCAATCCGGCGGTGCTGAGCATCGAGGTCAAAGATCCGCGCCATCCCGAATACGGCACCATCACGCTGATCATGGTTCGCAAAGCCGGTGCGCCGGGAGGCCTTGAGCTCGATTCGTGGGTCGCGCTCGATTCGCAAGGCAAACGCACCTCGGTGCGGCTGCTGAACCAGCAATATGGCATCGCGGTGCCCGACAACACCTTCCGCTGGAACGATCCGCGCCCGCAATCGCGCAAGGCGGGCTGATTTTCACCCGGCGCTGTGCCGATTTTGGCTGGCCTGCGACACTTTGCGATAACCCTGACGCTGACGTTCATCCCCCAGCAAGCGGGGCGGGGCTAGAAGAGTTTCAGACAAGGCCACCGAGACGGGTTTCCCCCCTGTTGCCCGGCCTCATTGCCCCCCCAAGGGCCTTGTCGACAGCGTGACGAGCGCAAACGGAACCCTCGGACCAATTGCCCCGGTCCGGGGGTTTTTGTTTGCGCGTTTGCCTTCATGCGCAAATCGCCCCGGCCACCTGCAATTCGCCTTTGCCCAGCGCGACCAAGGCCCTTAAAGCCCCCACCATGATCGCCATCGCTACCTGGAACATCAATTCCGTCCGCCTGCGCATCGACCAGGTCGAACGCTTCCTGACCGAACAGGCGCCCGACGTGCTGTGCCTGCAGGAAATCAAGACCGCCGAAGCGCTGTTCCCGCACGAGATGTTCGAGCGGCTGGGCTATGTCCACCGCGCGGTCCACGGGCAGAAGGGCTATCACGGCGTCGCCACGGTCAGCCGCCTGCCGTTCCGTGAATTTTCCCGCCACGACTGGCAGGACAATGGCGAGGCGCGCCACGTGGGCGTCGAGCTGCTGGGCGCAGGGCAAGGGCTGGTGCTCGAAAACGTCTATATTCCGGCTGGCGGCGACATTCCCGACCGTGATGTGAATGCCAAGTTCGGCCAGAAGCTCGACTTCCTTGAACGGATGACGCGCTGGGCCGACGCGATCGACCGGCCCACGCTGCTGGTCGGCGATTTCAACATCGCGCCGCTGGAAAGCGATGTCTATGATCACAAGGCGTTGCTCAAGGTCGTCAGCCACACCCCGCTCGAAGTGGAAACGCTGCAACGGCTGGCCGATGCGCACGGCTGGGTCGACCTTGGCCGCAAGCACATCCCTGCGCCCGAACGCAACTATTCGTGGTGGTCGTACCGCTCGTACTGGCGCGACAAGGATCAGGGGCGGCGGCTCGATCATATGTGGGCCTCGCCCGAACTGGCCGCGCAGTCGTCGGGTCACCGCTTCGTCGAGGAAACCCGCCGCTGGGATCAGCCGTCCGACCACATTCCGCTGATCACCGGCTTCGATCTGTGACCCCGGCGCTGGTTGCGACCGGCGGTTCGTCGCGCGCGGTGGCCCGCGCGCTTGATGCGCTGCGCCATGGCTGGGCGATCCGGGTGACGGGAGATGGCGGCTCGTTCGAACTGCTGCCAGCCGAAACCGCCTTTGTCCAACCCGGCCTCTATGCCGCGCGGCTGCTGATTTCGGCGGCGCGCGGGGTCACGCTCAAGCTGGCCAACAGCCGCGAATTCCGTCCCGAAGCGCCGATCCTGATCCACGGTGGTGAGCCGTTCACGCTGCACAGCGCGCGCGAACTGGCCGATCCCTCGCTCGATCTGGCGCGCCCGTTGCGCGGCCCGTTTCGCGCAGAACCGATCGTGGCCGAGGCGGCAGCGGTCGCGGCGATGGAGCTGGCCCGGCTGGCCGGAATCCTGCCCGCATTTCTGGTCAGCAGCGGCGTGGAAGTGGCCGCTGAAGTCACCGTGGCCGATCTCGCGGCATTCAAGGATCCGCTCGACCTGACGGTTCAGGCGCGCGCGCGCTTGCCCGTGGCCGCCTGCGAGGAGGCCGAGATCGTGGCCTTCCGCGCGCGCGACGACTTGCGCGAACATGTCGCGCTGATCATCGGACGACAGGGGAGCGACCGCGTGCCGCTGGTGCGGCTGCACAGCGAATGCCTGACCGGCGATATCCTCGGCAGCCTGAAATGCGATTGCGGCCCGCAGTTGGACGCCGCGCTGCGGCGCATGGCCGACGAAACCCGTAACGGCGGCTGGGGCGTGCTGCTTTATCTGCGGCAGGAAGGGCGCGGAATCGGCCTGATCAACAAGTTGCGCGCCTATCAGTTGCAGGACCAGGGCTTCGATACGGTCGATGCCAACGAGCGGCTGGGACTGCCGAGCGAAGCGCGCGATTTTCCCGTTGCGGCGCGGATGCTCGACCTGCTGGGCGTTTCCTCGATCCGCCTGCTCACCAACAATCCGGCCAAGGTCGAAGCCTTGCGCGGGGTGGGGGTGACGGTCGTGGAGCGGGTCAGCCACCAGTTGCCGCCAAACCCGCACAATGCGCGCTATCTGGACACCAAGCGCGACCGCACCGGCCACATTCTGCGCTGAACGGGCAGGGGCGGACCGACGGCCCGCCCCCGCTCCCTACCAGGCGCGCAACAGGATCAGCACCACGCACAGCACCAGAACGGCTGCTCCGGCAAAGCCCTTGGCCACGTCGCTCCAGGTGAAGCGGTCGATGTGATCGCGGCGAAACTGGCGATACCCTGCGCTGATCTGTTCGTTGCAGGCGACCATCGCGACGTCCAGTGCGCTGGCCTGACTGCGGAACCAGCGCTGGAGCAGCGCCAGTTCATCGGGGGTGACATCGGGATAGGCGCCGAGCAGGCTTTCGACGTGACTGCGGCGCGCCAGCGCAACCGCGCTGTCGGATAGGGTGGTCGAGGTCATTATTTGAGGCTTTCCTGAACATGTTTGAACGGCCCCGCGGACGGGGGCACGGCAAGCTGGGTTCAGGAAAGCGGGGGTGCCCTTGGCGCGGCGGGGCGGACCCGTGCGATGGCAAGCGCTGGGGGGCCGGTCGAATCGGGACGGGCGGGGGGTGCGGCAAAGCTGAACGCTGCGCGCGGCACAACCGGCGCAGGCACGACCGGTTGCGGCAGCGGCGCGATCAAGCGCACTGCCACCTGGCTGCGGGCAGGCGCTATTGCCACTTCGACGGTATCGGCGCTGAACGCCGATCCGCTGCGCCAGTCGAGCGGCGCTGCGGCCACCGGCGCACCGGCATGGACCGCAATGGTCAGGACCAGCAGCACGGCCCACAGCCGCCCTGCCAGCCGCGAGGCAAGCCGGTTGAACATCGCCTGTCAGGTAGGGCGCACAGACGCTATCCGCAAGCGCCAGTGCCAGAGGGGCGGTCGATCAGTGGTGTTCGATGCGCCTGATCCCGGCACCGATATTGTTGCCGCCAAGGTGGATCGGATCGCCCGACCAGTCGGCCACCATCGCCGCACTGCGCGCGACGCCGGGGGCCAGCCTTACGACATTGCCGATGATCCGCAGCCCTTCGGCACTATGGGTGCGGCCTTCGGCAGCGTTGGTGATGAAGGCGCCGGGATTGGCCTTGTCCCGACCCTGCACCATCCAGTTGCCCAGAATCAGGCCGCTGGCGCCGGTCGAAAGGTCGATCATGTAGTTGGTCTGCCGTCCTTGCGCGTCATCGAAGCTGGAATCGCTGACTTCGATCTGCGCGGCGCGGCTTTTCACATAGTGTCCGCCGCGCCCTGCCTCGAACCGGCTGTGGCGGATCAGCACGGTGCCGTAATTGCCGAAATAGACCGAATGCGCGCACGATCGCCCGTGGTCGCACCGACCAAGGCGCGAGAAGGTCGATGCCTCGATCAGCACGGTTCCGGCCGGATCGTCGGCCGAAAGGATGCCCTGATCGCTGTCCCGGAACCAGGTCTGGCGCACGATCAGGCTGCCGTGTTCAAGCCGGATTCCCGCGCCATTGCCTTCGGCGATGCGTTGGTTCTGGAACACCAGCCCCTCCACGCGGGCGGCGCGGCCGCGCAGCACCAGCGCCGCCTTGCCCTCGCAGATGGCGGCGTCGAATAAAACCTGCCCCGCCGCTTGCGCGACGAACGCGACCTCGCCCACCGTCTGCACCGCGCAATCCCGATAGGTTCCCGGTGCGATCGCGACCGTTCCCCTGCCACCGCCGATGGCATTGACCGCTTGCTGCAAGGCGGCGAAGCGCTGTCCGCTGGCGACCACCGTATAGGGGCCGGACTGCTGCGACTGGCCGATCCCGTCCGCTGCCGGCATGGCGGCAAGGCCAAGGACACCGACCAGACCGATCAGCCGGGCAAGGGAACCAGACATGCGCACTCCCCAAAAACCTTCGGGAAAGCTAACACGACACGGTCGCCAAGCCATCAGGCGAACGCAGCGCCATGCCCCGATCCGGGACAGCGGGCGAGCTGGGGTCAGGGCTCTTCGGTTCCTTGCGGCTCTTTCGTCGGTCGTCCGCGGCGCGGTGGTTCGGCAGGCGCAAGGCGAATTCCGCGCTTGGCCAGAGCCTCACGCAACAGGCATTCGACTTGCGCGTTGACCGACCGCAGCTCGGCGGCGGCGACGCGCTCGATCAGGGCGTGAAGCGCCGGATCGAGGCGCAGGGCGAAGGCCTTGCGGGGCAAGGAAGCCGAAGCGGTCGGAGTTGCGGCCGCGATCGGGTCAGGGGCACTCATCGCGTCGGCCGGTCAGGTATAGAGCGAGCCGGTGTTGACGACCGGCTGGGTGTCGCGCTCGCCGCACAGCACCACCAACAGGTTGGACACCATTGCCGCGCGGCGTTCGTCATCAAGCTGCACGACGTTGCGTTCGGACAACTGGGTCAGCGCCATCTCGACCATCGAGACCGCGCCTTCCACCAGTTTGCGCCGCGCGCCGATCACCGCCTCGGCCTGCTGGCGGCGCAGCATCGCCCCGGCGATCTCGGGGGCATAGGCTAGGTGGGTGAGCCCGCATTCGTCGACGCTGAGGCCCGCGATGCTCAGCCGTGCATTCAGTTCCGTACGCAGTTCGGCGTTGATCTGGTCATGATGCCCGCGCAGCGTCACTTCGTTGTGCTCGATGTCATCATAGGGATAGCGCGCGCCGATCGAGCGGACCGCGCTTTCGATCTGGACGAACACGAAGGTCTTGTAATCGTCGACATCGTACAGCGCCTGCGCCGTGTCGGCGACGCGCCACACCACATTGGCGGCGATCTCGATCGGGTTGCCGCGCAAGTCATTGACCTTCAGCTTTTCGGACACGACGTTGTTGGCGCGGACGGAGATGCGGGTCTTGCCCATCCACGGCCACACCCAGCGCAACCCGGTGGCGCGGTCAGTGCCGCGATACGACCCGAACAGCGTCAGCGCCGCCGCCTGATTGGGCTGGATCATGTAAAAGCCCTTGGCGATCAGCACCAACGAGATCGGGAGCAGGACGATGCTGCCCAAGAAGGCGATCACTTGCGCATCGGTCGGATTGCCGCCCTCCCCGACAAAGCTGACCAGACGCCACGCGAACACTGCCAGCAGCAGCACGAACAGCCCCAGCATGAAAAAGCCGCTGGTGCTCCATGCGGGCCGTTCGCGGCTGGTATCGACGATACGTGGCTGATCGGACATGTCCTGCTCCTTGCGGCGGGCCTCAAGGCGACCCGTCATAAAGTGATATCACTTTAATATCACAATCGGGTGCCGGTGCAAGTCCGCTCAGGCGTTGCGCACAACTTCAAGGAAGCGGTCGCCATACGCTTCGAGCTTGCGCGCGCCGACACCACCGACCGCGCCCAGTTCGTCGCGGTTTGACGGGCGGGCGCTGGCAATGTCGCGCAGCACGGCATCGTGGAAGATGACATAGGGCGGTACGCCCGCTTCCTGCGCCAGTTCGCGTCGCAACGCGCGCAGCGCCTCGAACAGCGGATCGCCGACAGGATTGGCCTCGCCGGTGCCGCTGCGGCGTTTGCGGGCGCTGGATCGTTCGGTGCGGGGAGCCACCACGACGTCGACCCGCGCTTCACCCTTCAGGATGACCCGCGCATCGCCGCCCAGCATCAGTCCGCCGTGCTCGTTGCCAATCAGGCTGCCCCGCGCCTGCAGGGCCCGCACGACCTGGCGCAGCAGCGGCGCCTCGTCAGCCGACACGATGCCGAATACCGACAGCGTATCGTGCCCGCGCTGCACCACGCGATCATCGGCCACGCCGGTCAGCACTTTCTCGATATGGCCGAAGCCGAACGACTGGCCGGTGCGATAGACCGCGCTGAGCAGCTTGCGCGCCAGTTCGGTGACATCGGTCACGCCGGGCGGCTGCAGACAGTTGTCGCATTTGCCGCAAGTGGCAGGCGGGGTCTCGCCGAAGTGGCGCAGCAGCACGGCGCGGCGACATCCGGCGGTCTCGACCAGCCCGACCAGCGCATCCAGCCGGGTGTGTTCGCCGATCTTGCGCTGCTCATCCACTTCGGACAGGCGCTGGCGCGCGCGGACGAAATCGTCCGGCCCCCACAGCATCAGTGCCACCGCCGGATCGCCATCGCGCCCCGCGCGGCCGGTCTCCTGATAATAGCCCTCGATCGACTTGGGCAGCCCGGCATGGGCGACAAAGCGCACGTCGGGCTTGTCGATGCCCATGCCGAAGGCGACGGTGGCGACCATCACCATGTCCTCGCTGCCGACGAACGCAGCCTGATTGGCCGAGCGCACTTCGGGCGCGAGCCCCGCATGATAGGGCAGTACGGTGCGGCCCTCCAGCCCCGGCTGGTTGCCAAGCTGGCCGGCCAAGCGCTCCACTTGGGCGCGGGTTTGGGCATAGATCACGCCGGGGCCGGGGTGATCGATCAGCAACCGGGTCAACTGTCGCAACGGATTGTCGCGCGGGGTGATGGCGTAGCGGATATTGGGCCGGTCGAACCCGGCCACGATCAGCCCGTCCTTGCCAATCCCCAACTGGTTGAGGATATCGGCGCGGGTATGCGCGTCGGCCGTGGCGGTCAGGGCAAGGCGCGGGACATGCGCCAGCGCATCCATCATCGGGCGCAGCAGGCGGTAGTCTGGGCGGAAATCGTGGCCCCATTCGGACACGCAATGCGCTTCGTCGATGGCGAACAGGGCGATCCGGGCGGTGTCCAGCAGGCTGCGGAAGTGTGGCTGGCTGGCGCGTTCGGGCGCGACATAGAGCAAGTCCAGCTCACCCGCCTGCAGCCGCTCGATGGTGGCGGCGTGATCGGTATCGGCGCTGGTCAGTGCGGCGGCGCGGATGCCGTTGGCGCGGGCCGAGCGCAACTGATCGTGCATCAGCGCGATCAGTGGCGAAATGACCACGCAAGTCCCATCCAGCAATACGGCGGGCAGTTGATAGGTCAGCGATTTGCCCGCGCCGGTGGGCATCACCGCCAGCGTCGATTGTCCCGCCAGCACGCGTTCGACCACGTGCTCCTGTACGCCACGAAACGCGCCGAAGCCGAACACCCGCGCAAGCGCGGCGTGCGCCTTGTCCAGGCGGCCTGAAGGGGGAGTTGCGGGAAGGGTTGCGTCAGGCGGTAGCAAGGTCATCGCCGCCGCCTATGGCAGATCGGGCAGGGTTAGCCCACAATCACGTGCAGGCGGCTGATCCGGCTGGTGTGGATGCGCCAGACGCCGTCCACCTTGACGTAAGTTTCGTGATAGTGGCCCATGCCGTGCAGCGTCTTGACCGTACCGGCCAGATCCCAGATCTGGTCCTCCATCGCAATCACCCCATGCGCCTGCGTCGGGCTTGTCACCGTGATCTCGTGGCAGTGGCCATGGTGGACGGTGCGCAAGGTCTCCACCGCGGCACGGACAAATGCGACGATGGCATCGCCGCCGCTGTGGATCCAGTTGGCGGCATCCTCAGCCGGCTGCAGCGACAGCGAGCAACTGGCATCGAACGTGGCATCATCGGCAAACACCGCGCGCAGTCCGGCAAAATCCTTGGTGTCCATCAGGCGGAAGTAGCGCGCCTTGAGCGCCTTGATCTCCTCGATCGCGATCAGTTGCTCGATTGCCGAAACTTCGCTCATGATGACGCTCTCCCGCTGCCGGTTACCGGCTTTGGCGCACCCTAACACGCTGCCGACGCGGCGCCCCTGCGCTTATGGCCAGTGACGGGGATCAGCCTTGCGCCCCACCGCCGAGCGCGAGCAAGGCGCGGACGAGGAGTCCTGCAACCACCAGCGACAGGATCGCCAGTAACGACCAGTACAGCGGCCCCCTGACCGTCACTTGCGCCGGGTTGGCCGGGTTGTACCACACGCCATAGTTCTGCGTCGGTTGCCAGCCGCGCGCGACCTGCCGCTGCACCAGCGCGCGGTGTTCGCGCCCGTCATCGCCGGTGAACACGATTTCGTCCTCGACCAGCCGCGTATCCTCGCCATCGCGCCAGTTGTACCCGCGCGAGGTGAACGCGGTCATGCCGAACGACCAGAAGTCCTCGCGCTGCTGGTCGCCGGTATAGTCGCTGCGCCAGACGCGGGCGAGGGCGGGGCGCCAGCCGCTCAACAGGGTCAGCACCTGCCACAGGCAGAACAGCACGAACAGCGCGTCGGCAACGATCGCCACGATGATGAAGTCGGCCATGCGCCGGAAAAGTACCGGGCAGGGTTTAACGAATTCTCGCCAGCACGGCTTCTTCGGCAGCGGTGAAGGCGCTTGTCCCGCGCGGGGCATCGTCGGCCACCGCGCTGGTGAAGAAGGCCACGCCCTTGCCGCTCGCCGGATCGAGCCACAGTCCCGAGCGCAGGCCATAGGCTTCGCCGGGGTGGCCGATGCGGTGGCGGCCATCGCCGAAGGGATCGTCGTGGCAACCGGGTGTCGCTTGGGCGAGGGTTTGCAGGCCAAGGCCATAGGCGCAGAACAGTCCGTCGTCGGCGCCATCCTCACCCACCCCGTTGTGGCCGTTGGCGCGCCATTGCGGCGTTACCAGCACGGCGTAGGTGGCTGGCTTCAGGAAGCCTCGACCGCTCCGGGCCAGCACCTGCCCGATCCGGGCAAGATCGCGCATCGAGATCCGCAGGCCGCCCTGTGGCGAAAACAGCGCGCCGTTGCTGCCCGGGACATAGCTCGCCAGATCGCACGAGCCGTCGGCGGCGGGCAGCACCGGGCAGGCGGGGGGCTGGCCCTTCAGGTCGTCACGCGCCACACTGCCAGCGGCGCGATAGAGCACGACTGCGCGGCCGATCGTGCGAGGCGAACACCCCGACCAGTTGTAGCAGGCATCCAGCTTCAGCGGGGCGAGGACCAGCCGCCGCATCAGTCGGTCGAACCGCTCGCCCGTGGCCGCCTCCATCACCGAGGCGACGACCGGGAAGTTGAGGTTGGTGTAATGGAACCAGTCGCTGCCCGGCGCATGGGCGCTGTCCCAAGCGCGCGGATCGGCCAGGCGGTGCCGCAGCGTTTCGCCCAGCGGGATCAGGTAGTCCGCCCCGTCGGTCAGGCTCGAGCGGTGCGACAGCAATTGACGCAGCGTTATCGGGGTGTCGGGAAACGCCGGATTGCGCAGCGGCCAGCCAAGGTAGGCGGAAACATCGCGGTCAAGATCGAGCCGTCCGGCATCGACCAGCCGCAACACGCCCAGCGTCGTCACCAGCTTGGAGATCGACGCCACGCGCACCGGATCGTCGGCGGTCACCCCGCGGCCCGTAGCCCGGTCGGCCAGCCCTTCGGCCAAGGCCGGGCGCACGGTTTGGCGGTCGAACCGGACGGCGACAGTGGCGGGCGGCACGGTTGGCAGAACGGCTTGTGCCTGCGCGACCGGGGCAGCGCAGGCAAGCAACAGGGCCGCCGCCAGCCGGTGCATCATTGCGGCTGCGCCAGTCGCGCCAGTCGGGGCCGGACCATCGGCACGGTCAGCATCGTGCTGCCCACCGCCATCAGCAGCATCGCGGTGAACGCGTCCGAGGTGATGATCCCCTTGTCAAGCAGCACGTTGACGAACAGGATCATGATCAGCGCCTTGGTCTGCAGCATCCAGCCGATCACACCGGCCTCGCCCTTCTCCCAGCCGAGCAGCCGTCCGGCCAGCGATACGCCAGCCAGCTTGCCTGCTACCGACGCGACAAGGAACAGGCCCGCCGCGCCGAACACGGCAAGGCCGCCCACATCCCACCGCGTCCGCAAGCCGGTGGACAGGAAGAACACCGGCATCAGCGCCAGCAGCACGATGCGACGGAAGGCATCGCGCTGACCCTGCTCGAACCAGTCGGCGTCCATCACCGCACCGGCCAGAAACGCGCCGACCATGAAATGCAGCCCCGACCAGTCGGCGGCGAATCCGACGGCGGCGAGCCAGATCAGCGCGATCTGCCAGCGGTCGCCTTCGCCCAGGCGCGGCATCAGCTTGCGCAAGCCCCACGCCGCCAGCGCAAAGCCGACGAGGAACAGGCCTTGCCGTCCGATCCGTTCCCAATCGAGCAGGATCAGTGCGAGCACGCCCCAGATCGCCACGTCATCAAGGCTGGCATAGCGCAGCAGGCGCTGGCCCAGCGGCTGGCGAAAGATGCCCAGCCGTTCCATCAGCAGCACCAGAATCGGCAGCGCGGTGACCGCACAGGCCATGCCAAGCCCCAGCACGGCCTGCGGATAGGTGCCCTTGGGGCCGATCCAGCCCGGCCCTTGCAGCAGCACTGCCGCAACGCCCGCGCCCGCCAGCAGCGGTGTCAGCAGCGCGCAGGCGGCGGTGATCACCGTCTCGCGCCGGTGCGCCAGCGCGTCACCCAGATCAAGCTCAAGCCCGGCGGCAAAGACGAACAGCATCACCGCCCACCACGCCACACCGTTCAGGCTGGCGACGACCGGCGCGGCAAAGACGAAGGCGTAATAACTGGGGAACAAGGCGCCCAGCAGGCCGGGGCCGAGCACGATGCCGCCGACGATCTGCACCACCACCAGCGGCGCCACATCATCGGTGCGCAGTAACCGCCACACCAGCCAGGGCACGGCCAGAATGATGGTCAGCGCGATCAGGAAAACTTCGCTCGTGCTCATTGGCGCGGTCACGTGGTGGTCCTCTTCCTCGATTTGTGTCCATGGCCCTTGCCGGGCGGGATCGCGCCGTCCATCTTCCTGTTGGGGAAGAAAGGACGGTCATGCGCCATTCGATCCGCCAAGTTTCCGCCCAACGCCAGCACGAATACGAATGCCGTACTGTGAAAGCCGCTGAGGGATAACCCCATGGCCCTGCTTAATCTGCGAACACCGTCCGCGATGATAGCTCTGCCGCTGCAGACCGCACAGGAGAGCCGCGATCATGGATATGCACCATGCCTTCAGCAAGGCCGAGGAATGGAAGGCCGCGCACGAAACCGAGGTCGAATTCATCGACATGGCGCGAGCACTACGCCTGCTGGCGCTCGATCTGGGGCACGAACCCGAGGCGCTGATCGACTTTATGGCAGAGCGCGGGCTGCAGGCGGCGCTGGGCGTCATGTCGGAACTGGCCGGAGCGAACGTTCAGGCCGAATATCTTCGCCACAAGGCCGCCTTGCCGCGCGCGTGATGCGTCTGCGTGCAAGGCCGCGTTTACCGGAAGGACTTGCATGACCCGCATCGAAACCGACTCCATCGGCCCGATTGCCGTGCCGGACAGCGCCTATTGGGGTGCGCAGACCCAGCGTTCGATCGAGAACTTCCCGTTCGGCGGGATCGAGCGGATGCCGCTGGGCATCGTCCACGCGCTGGCGCTGGTCAAGCAGGCGGCGGCGCGGGTCAACCGTGCGCACGGACTCGATCCCGCGCTGGCCGATGCCATCGAGCAGGCCGCCGGGGAGGTCTCCGCCGGGGCCTTCGACGACCAGTTCCCGCTGGTGATCTGGCAGACCGGCAGTGGCACCCAGACCAACATGAACGTCAACGAGGTGATCGCCGGGATCGCCAACGAACGGCTGGCGGGGACGCGCGGCGGCAAGGCGCCGGTCCATCCCAACGATCACGTCAATCAGGGCCAGTCGAGCAACGACAGCTTCCCCACCGCCTTGCACGTGGCGGCGGTGGTGGCGCTCAACCGCGACCTTATCCCCGCGCTCGACCGACTGACAGGGGCACTCGATGCCAAAGCGAAAAGCTGGGCGGGGATCGTCAAGATCGGCCGCACCCACCTGCAGGACGCCACCCCGCTGACGCTGGGGCAGGAGTTTTCGGGCTATGTCCAGCAATTGCGCGATGCGTACCAGCGGCTGCGCGATGCCGAACGCTTCGTGCTGCGGCTGGCGCAGGGCGGCACCGCCGTGGGCACCGGGCTGAACGCGCCGGCAGGATTCGGCGATGCGGTGGCGGTGGAACTGGCGGCGCTGACCGGGCATGCCTTTGTGCCCGCGCCCAACCGGTTCGAGGCGCTGGCCAGCAACGATGCTCTGGTGCAGTTTTCCGCCACGCTGGCGACGCTCGCGGTGGCGCTGACCAAGATCGCCAACGACATCCGCCTGCTGGGCTCGGGCCCGCGTTCGGGCCTTGGCGAACTGTCCTTGCCCGCCAACGAGCCGGGTAGTTCGATCATGCCGGGCAAGGTCAACCCCACGCAGTGCGAGATGCTGACGATGGTGTCCGCGCAAGTCATCGGCAACCATCAGGCGGTGACGGTCGGCGGCCTGCAGGGGCACATGGAACTGAACGTGTTCAAGCCGCTGATCGGGGCCGCCGTGTTGCGTTCGGTCCACCTGCTGGCCGTCGGCATGGCCAGCTTTGCGACCCGCTGTGTCCACGGACTTGAGGCGAACGAGGCGCGCATCGCCGAGCTGGTCGACCGCTCGCTGATGCTCGTTACCGCGCTCGCCCCCGAAATCGGCTACGACGCCGCCGCCAAAATCGCCAAGACCGCCCACGCCGAAGGCCTCACCCTGCGCGAAGCCGGACTGAAGCTGGGTCTGGTGGACGCCGCCACCTTCGACCGGCTGGTGCGGCCGGGGGACATGGTTTGAGGGGGCGCTCGGGCTGTCCCGTGAAGGACAGCCCGCGGCCAAAAGCCCTCACCAGATCCGTACGCGGTCCGCTGGCGGCTGGTACAGCTTGTCGCCCGGCTTGACGTCGAAGGCCTTGTACCATTCGTCGAAATTGCGGACGAGGCCGTTGATCCGATAGCGGGCGGGCGAGTGGGGATCAGCCACCAGCAACTGGCGGGCCAATTCGTCGCGGACGGCCGTGCGCCACACTTGCGCCCATGACATGAAGAAGCGCTGGTCGCCGGTCAGCCCGTCGATCACCGGAGCGGGCTTGCCGTTCAGCGACAGCTTGTAGGCGCGGTAGGCCAGGCTGAGGCCGCCAAGGTCGCCGATGTTCTCGCCCAGCGTGAGCTGGCCGTTGACGCAGGCCTTGCCGCCGACCGACTTGTCATCGAACGGGCAGAACGCGCTGTATTGCGCCGCCAGCTTGCCGGTCAGCTTTTCGAACGCGGCCTTGTCGTCGGCGGTCCACCAGTCGCGCAAGTTGCCATCGCCGTCATAGCTGGCGCCCTGATCGTCGAAGCCGTGGCCCATCTCGTGGCCGATCACCGCGCCGATGCCGCCATAATTGACCGCCGGGTCGGCCGTGGGATTGAAGAACGGCGGCTGCAGGATCGCGGCGGGGAACACGATCTCGTTATAGACCGGGTTGTAATAGGCGTTGATCGTTTCGGGCAGCATGCCCCATTCGCTGCGGTCGACCGGGCCGCCCAGCCGCGCGGCGTTGTAGCGGAATTCCCAGTCGCTGGCGGCAATCGCATTGGCCAGCGGAGCGGTGGGGCTGATGGCCAGCCCGGCATAGTCCTTGTACTTTTCGGGCGCGCCGATCTTGGGGGTGAAGGCGGCGAGCTTGGCTTGTGCCTGCTCGCGGGTCTTGGCGCCCATCCATTTCAGGTCGGCAAGGTTGGCGGCCATCGCCTTGCGCAAGTTGCCGACCAGATCGGCCATCTCGGCTTTGCTTTGTGCGGGAAAAAAGCGCTCGGCGTAGATCTTGCCGAGTTGTTCGCCCACCTGACCTTCGGTGGCGCGCAGCGCCCGCTTCCAGCGCGGCTGTTGCACCTTCTGCCCGCCGAGCACGGTGCCGTAGAAGGCAAAGCGCGCATCGTCGATGTCGTGCGGCAGCACCCCGGCATTGGCGGTGAGGAACTGCACCGTAAGCCAGTCCTTCCACGCCTGCACCGGTTCGCTGGTGACCAGCTTGGCGATGGCGGGGATGCCGCCGCCCAGCTTTGCGGCGTCGGCGGCCGAAACCTTGGCTTTGGCCAGCGTGTCGGCAGAGGGCGGCATGCGGGTGAGCACCATGGCCTTGGCACTGCCCAGCCCCATCGTGTCGAGCATCGCCGTCAGCGGCAAGGGGGCCAGCGCGGCCTCACCCTCAGCGCGGGTCAGCTTGGTGTAGGTGAGTGCGGTGTTGCGCGAAACGGCACGGTCCCAGTGCGCCTGCGCCAGCTTGGTTTCCAGCGCATAGACCGCGTCCGCCGCCTTGGCCGGATCGGGATTGCCGGCCTTGCCCAAGGCAAAGGTCAGCCATTCCTTGTACTTGGCGCGCACGGTCAGGTTGCGCGGGCTGTCGACCAGATAGAAATCGCGGTCGGGCAGGCCCAGCGATCCGGTGGACAGGTACAGGATGTAGTGCGCGCTGTCCTTTTCATCGGCATCGACGCTGAACCCGATGGGTGAGGCGATGCCGGGTGCGGCGAACAGCGCGGCCAGATCGGCGCTGGTGCGAGCCGCGGCGATCTTGCTCAGCCAGGGCTGGGCGGGGGCAAGGCCTGCGGCGTCGATCGCGGCGGTGTCGAGATAGGCGGCATAGGCTGCGGCGACCTTGCCAGCGGGGGTGGCCGGGTCGAGCTTGGCTGCGGCCAGTTCGTTCAGGATGGCGTGGAGCCGTTCCTGTGACAGGTCGTCGAGCAGGCCGAACGCGCCATAGGCCACTTTGTCGGCGGGCATGACGAACCCGGCCTGCCACTTGCCATTGACGAAGGCGTCGAAGTCGTCGCCCGGCTTTACCGTGTGATCGACATAGCCGAGTTGCAGGCCCGCGCCGGGAAAATCGCGCTGCATAAGCGGTGCGGGTGCGGGTGCGGGTGCGGCGGGCGATGCGGAAGCTGCGGCAGAAGCGGGCGACGGCGCCGGATCGGCGGCCAGCGCCGGACCGGACTGGGCCAGCAGAGTGGTTGCAAGAAGCAGGACTACGGAACGCTTAACCATCGGACAGGCCAATCCCATTCGGTTGCAGATGATACGGCCCGCAGCCTTATCAACCTTTGCCGCGAATGGAAGCTGCCGCCGGTCGATGCGTTGGCGCCGTTGGTCGATCAGTCTTTCGGTGCATCGAACTGCAAGCTGGCAAGGCGGGCATAGAGGCCCCCTTGCGCGCTCAGTTGGGTGTGGGTTCCCTGCTCGACGATCTGCCCCGCATCCATCACGATGATGCGGTCGGCCTGGCGCACGGTCGCCAGCCGGTGGGCGATGACCAGCGTGGTGCGCGACCGCATCAGCCGTTCAAGCGCGTCCTGCACCAGTCGCTCGCTTTGGGCATCGAGCGCGCTGGTTGCCTCGTCCAGCAGCAGGATCGGGGCATCGCGCAGCAGCGCGCGGGCGATGGCGATCCGCTGGCGCTGACCACCCGAAAGGCGGGTGCCGTCCTCACCCAGAAAAGTGTCGAGACCTTGGGGCAGGGCGCGCAGGAATTCCTCGGCATTGGCGGTGCGGGCCGCGTCCCAGATCGCCGCATCGCCGACGTTCCAGTTGCCATAGCGCAAGTTGTCGCGCGCGCTGGCGGCAAACAGGGTGCCGTCCTGCGGTACCAGCGCCATGCGGGCGCGGATTTCGGCCGGGTCGGCCTGGTTGAGCGGCACGCCGTCAAGCCGGATGGTGCCGCCCTGCGGGTCATAGAACCGTTCGGCCAATTGGAACAAAGTGGACTTGCCCGCGCCCGACGGGCCGACGATGGCAACCGTCTCGCCCGGCTCGACCGTCAGCGAAAACCCGCTGAGCGCGGCGACTTCGGGACGGCTGGGGTAGCGGAACGTGACGTTCTGGAACTGCAACTGGCCGCGCGCGGGGCTGGGCAGCACGATCGGCCGGGCCGGCGGAGCGATGTCGGGCTGTTCGTTGAGCAGTTCGGTCAGGCGGCTGGCGGCACCGGCGCCGCGCAGCAGATCGCCATAGACTTCGGTCAGTGCGCCGAAGGCACCGGCGACAAGCCCTCCGGTCAGCACGAAGGCGGCGATGGTGCCGCCGCTGATGCGCCCTGCGGCCACGGCCAGCGCGCCCTGCCACATCACCGCGGTGATGCCGCCGAACACCAGCAGGATGATGATCGCGGTCATCGCCGCACGGATCAGGATGCGTCGGCGCGCGGTGCCGAAGGTGCGCTCGACCGCTTCGGAAAAGCGGATCAGTTCGCGCCCTTCCTGCCCGAACGCTTGCACCACCTTCATCGCGCCCAGCACTTCGGCCACCAGCACGCCGACGTCGGCGACGCGATCCTGGCTGGTGCGCGAGACATTGCGCAGCCGCCGTCCGAAGAAGGTGATCGGCAGGATCACCAGCGGAATGCCGACCAGCAGCCACGTGGTCAGCGCCGGGGCCAGCGCGAACAGATAGACGATGCCGCCCAGACCCATGATCGTGTTGCGCAGCGCGATCGACACGGTCGTGCCCACGACCTGTTCGATGATCGCGGTGTCCGAAGTCATCCGGCTGGAGATTTCCTTGGGACTGTTCGATTCGAAAAAGCTTGGAGGCAGGCGCAGCAGGTTGCCCTGCACCTTGATGCGGATGTCGGCAACCACGCGCTCGCCGAGCCACGACACGAAATAGAACCGCGTCGCGGTGCCAAGCGCCAGCACGACCACCACCAGCAACAGCAGTTCGAACCAGTGGCCCAGCGCGGCAGTGTCGGCCCCGCGCGAAAAGCCCTTGTCGATGATCAGCCGGAAGCCTCCGGGAATCGCCAGCGTTGCCAAGGCCGTCACCACCAGCGCTGCCAGCGAGGCTGCGACTTGCCCCGGATACTTCAACGCCTCGCGCCAGACCATGCGCAGCGGGGTGATCGACCGGGCACGCGGCGGCTCAGCCGCTTGCGCACCATCGGCCTGCGTCAGCGGCGTGGGTTCGGTGGGGTGCGGTTCGGCCAGATGCTGGTCAACGGGTGCGACTTGCTCGTTCATGGCGCCCGACTACCCCATGCAGGCCCTGACCGAAAGGGGGCGCAAGAGGCCGCACTTTCTGCTGCATTGCACAACGTGATGTTTACCGGCACTATGCCAGACAACGCGGACTCGCCCCGGATCGCATCAGGTTGGCCGGTCCTTCAAAACAGGAATGGTTGCAAGTGCTGTACAAGGCTTATGAAATCCAGCGCTCGCTGCTTAACGCATGCAGCGCCATGGCCTCGATGGGGGCCGAGTTGCTCAACGATTCGCGCTTCCCGCTGGCAGGCACGGGGTTGACCCAGATGTACGCCTCGGCGCTCGATGTGTTCGCACACGCAACGGCGCCTCGCGGCAAGCCGACCTTCGGGATCAAGGCCATCCATCTCGATGGTCAGGCCCACGTCGTCACCGAAACGACCGAGATCCACCGTCCGTTCGGCGATCTCAAGCGCTTCAGCCACGATGGACTGCCCGCCGATGCACCGCGCCTGCTGATCGTGGCCCCGATGAGCGGGCACTACGCCACACTGCTGCGCGGCACGCTTGAGCGGATGCTGGAGCACAACGTCGTTTACATCACCGATTGGGCAGACGCCAAATTCGTGCCGTTGAGCGAAGGCCGTTTCGATCTGGACGAATACATCGACTACATCGTCGATTTTCTGGAATTCATCGGCCCCGGTGCGCACCTGATGGCGGTGTGCCAGCCGTCGGTTCCGGCATTTGCCGCAACCGCGATCATGGCGCGCGAAAACAACCCCTGCCGCCCGGTTTCGCTGACGATGATGGGCGGCCCGATCGACACGCGCGAAAGCCCGACGGCGGTCAACGATCACGCCATCACGCGCCCGCACGTGTGGTTCAAGCACAATGTGATCACCACGGTCCCGGCCAACTATCCGGGGGCCGGGCGTCGGGTATATCCGGGCTTCGTCCAGCTTGCCTCGTTCATGTCGATGAATCTGGGCAGCCACATGATGAGCCATTATGCGCTGTTCAACCATCTGGTGCAGGGCGACGGCGAAAGTGCCGAGGGCACCAAGACGTTCTACGAGGAATATCGCTCCGTCTGCGACATGACCGCCGAATTCTATCTGCAGACGGTCGATGTGGTGTTCCAGCGTCACGCTTTGCCCAAGGGCGAGTTTGCGCATCGCGGGCAGGTCGTCGACCTTGGCGCGATCCACGATACCGCGATCCTGTGCATCGAGGGCGAGCGCGACGACATCTCGGGCATCGGCCAGACCCGCGCAGCGTTGAAGGTGACGCCCAACCTGCCCGACAAGCTCAAGCAATACCACCTTGCCGCCGAAGTCGGCCACTACGGCATCTTCAACGGCTCACGCTGGCGCAACAAGATCGCGCCGATCGTCGACGAATGGATCGATCGCCACGACGCGCGCGATTCCGGCCGCAAACTGAGCGTGGTTGCTTGATCTGAAAGTGCGCCCTTGGCATCCGCCAAGGGCGCTCACCTCAAACAAAAAACTGCGTGAGCCATTCGCAGATCAGTGCAGGCTTGGGCTCGCCTTCGATCTCGACGGTGATTTCCATCGTCTGCTGCCACTGACCGGGGCGCTTTTCCTCGATCTCGAGCAGCTTGAACACGCCGCGCACGCGCTTGCCGGCGCGTACCGGGGCCAGAAAGCGCGTCCGGTTGCCGCCATAGTTGACGCCCATCTTGATGCCTTCGGGGCGCGGGCAATCGCTTTGCGCGGTCAGCAGCGGGATCAGCGACAGCGTCAGGAAGCCATGCGCAATGGTGCCGCCGAACGGGGTCTGGGCTGCGGCGACAGGATCGATATGGATGAACTGGTAGTCACCGGTCGCCTCGGCGAATTGGTTGATCCGCTCTTGCGAAACCTCGACCCATTCGGACGTGCCGACCACCTGGCCGACCAGCGCGCCCATTTCGTTCGGGTTGATAAACTTTGCCATGTCCGGCGCCTCACCCTTGTTGTTGAACCTGTTGTTGGGCGTACCATGGCGCGATCGACTGACGCGTGCAACAGCGATGTTAAGTGGCCGATTAAGCGGGCGGTGCCGCTGGCTCCGGGACGACGCGCGGGGCGCGGAATGGCACGATCTCGGTCCGCCGGATGCGCCCGACATAGGCCTGAAGTCCGCATTGCAGGCCGACCAGCATGTAGCAGAACGGCTGGAACGCGATCCCCACGAAGGCACCGCCGAACAAGTAGATGATCTGCGCCTGTTGCAACGCATCGGCAAGCGGCGTCACCCAGACAAGGTCGGGTGGCGGGTTCTTGGCAAAGCGGCGGCGGATCAGTTCCATGTGGACCACCCCCATCACGTGCAACAGCAACCACAGCCCAAGCCCCGGATAGCCCTGTTCGCCCAACATCTCGAAATAGCTGGAGTGATAGGCCCGCGCCTTTTCCACCACGCGCACGGTGCTGATGGCGGTGTTGTTGTCGCCAGCGCTTTCGGACATCACCTTGTCATAGCTGACCGCATTCTGCCGGAACGCATCGAAGCCCCCGCCAAAGGGCCGCGTCTTGACGAATTCGATCGTCCATTTCCACACCGCCACCCGCGTCGAGGCGGACTGGTCCGACTGGTGGTTCTTGATCGTGCTCATCCGCTCGGTAAAGCTTTGCGGCAACAGCGGAACCGCGATCATGCCAACCGCCACGACCACCCCGATGTAGGTCATCCGCCGCTTGGTCGAGCGCAACATCATCACCAGCATCACGCCAAAGCAGATCAGCCCGGTGCGCGCTTGCGTTCCGATCGGCATCAGCACGCAAGCAAAGCTGAGCCCCAGCGCAAACAGCCAGACCAGCAGGCCGGGCTTGAACACGGTGCCGAACCGCGCCAGCCAGAGCGCCAGCGGGATCACGCAGATCGCCACCGTCGAGATGATCGAGCCTTCGTAAAGCCCGGTGTTGTCGTTCACCAAAAGGCGCAACTCGCCATAGCCGCCGCCCGAAAACAGTGTCTTGATCCCGCCGCCGACCACGATGACGCCGACCGACAGCACCATGATCAGCGCCAGCGATTCGATCCGCAGCCGGGTGCGCAAGGTCAGCGGCAGGAAGATCGCAAAGACCAGCGCCTTCCACACCCAGCCCCATTTGTCGGCGGCCTCGACCGGGAAATCGGCCACGCGCGTGGTCAGCCCGCAATAGACCAGCAGCAGGATCATCACGATCTGGCGCGAACCGAGCCGGATGCCGTTCTTGTCCTCGGCCACCGCCCACGACCCCACCGCCAGCAGGAACGCAATCAGCGAGATCGGGATCACCTGCAGAAAGCCCCAGCTGACCTTCTGTGGGGCAACGATATCGATGTAGGCGTATGCCAGCACGAACAGGAACGGTCGGCGGAACCCGGCCGCAAAGAACGCGACGACAAAGGCGGTCAGGAATAAGTTAAGCACCTGTCGTCCTCACACCCGCCTGCAGAGCAGGGTCGCCAGCCGTCTGGACGCGACAAAGGTTCGGACCGATCATGACCATCGCCCTATTCTATCACGGTTGACGCGCCGTTAAGCCATCGCGTGCGAAGAAAGAGCCATCATGCGCATCCTCCACGTTCTTGACCACAGCCTGCCGCTGCACAGTGGCTACACCTTTCGCACCCGCGCGATTCTTCATGCGCAGCAGGCGATGGGGCTTGAGGTGCGCGGGGTGACCGGACAGCGCCAGCTCGATTCGGCGGCGTGGAGCACGTCGGCCGCGACTCTGGCCGATCCCGAAGTGGCAGAAGGGCTGACGTTTCACCGGACGCCCGGTGTTCCCAAGGGCTTGCCCGGTTTGCGCGAATGGGGCGAGATCACGGCGCTCGCCCGCCGGATCGAGGCGCTGGCAGAGGAATGGCGGCCGGACGTGCTCCATGCCCATTCGCCAGCCCTGTGCGGCATGGCGGCGTTGCGCGCGGGTAAGCGGCTGGGCATTCCGGTGGTCTATGAGATTCGCGCGTTCTGGGAGGATGCTTCGGTCGGCAATGGTACTGGCCGTGAAGGATCGGCGCGCTACCGGCTGACGCGGCAATTGGAAAACCGGGTCGTTGCCGGGGCGGATGCGGTCATCACCATCTGTCAGGGGTTGCAGGACGATCTGGTCGCGCGCGGCTTTGACCGTTCGCGAATGGCGATCATGCCCAACGGTGTCGACCTTGCGCTGTTCGGCAGCCCGCTGGCGCGCGATGCCGAACTGGCCGAAGGGCTGGGCCTTGGCAAAGGGCCGGTGATCGGGTTCCTGGGAAGCTTCTACCCTTATGAAGGGCTCGACGATCTGATCGCGGCGATGCCTGCCATCGTCGAGCAATTGCCCGATGCGCGCTTGCTGCTGGTCGGCGGTGGCCCTGCGGGCGATGCGCTGCGTCGGCAGGCGGCGCAGTCGCCCGCTTCCCGTGCGATCTGCTTTGTCGGCCGGGTGCCGCACCACGAGGTCGACCGCTATTACGCGCTGGCCGATGTGGTGTGCTATCCGCGCAAGGCCATGCGGCTGACCGATCTGGTCACGCCGCTCAAGCCGCTTGAGGCCATGGCACAGGGCAAGCTGGTCGCTGCCAGCAGCGTTGGCGGGCATCGCGAACTGATCGAGCATGGCCGCACCGGCACGCTGTTCGCGCCCGACGATCCGACCGCGCTCGCCAACGCCATGATCGCCCTGCTGGGCCAGCGTGAAGGGTGGGACGAACGCCGTGCCACAGCCCGCGCCTTTGTCGAAAGCGCGCACGACTGGGCAAGCAACGTGCGGCGTTATCTTCCCGTTTACCAAACCTTGTTAGGCCAGAGCGTGGAATATGCCGGAATTGCCGCCTGACCGCTCTGTCAGATCGGACTTGCGCAAACCGGCCGAAGGCAGGACGATGATGGCTATGCTGGCATTCGCAGGACATTGCGCAAAGTGAGCGACGGGCGCCCTTCGGCCAACGGGCTTGGCACTTCGCTGCGTCTGCTTGGCGCGCATCGGCTATTCCCGGTCGCAGCCGCACTCTGGTGTGCCGCCCTGTTCGGTCTGTCGAGCCTGGCGGTTTCGGGTCGGGTTTTCGAAGCGATCGTGGTGCGCACGGGACTGCCGGCCATTTTGCCTCCCGCCGCGCCGCCGCTTGGTGTCACCGCGCGGTTGCTGCTGGCGCTCTTGCTGGCGGCAGTGGGCGCCGGTTTGGGGCTTGGTTTTGCGCTGATCGCGCGTCGCCGGATGGGCCGTGGTGCCGAGCGGGCGGGGTTTGCGGATATGCCATCAGCAAAGTTCGATCCGGTCGTCCGTCTGCGCCGGCGCGATGCCCATCCCGATGCGCCACCGCGCCGCCCGCTGGTCCTGACCGACGATCTGCTGCCGCTTACCAGCGATGCGGTTCAAGTGCCGGGCGTTCAGGCAGCCGAAGCGCCTGCGTGGGCTGGGCCGGAGCGTTCAGCCACGCCGTTTGCCGCACCGTTTGACGACGATCCATGGCCGAACCTGCCCGAACCGCAGGTATTTGCCACGTCCGCCACCCCGGATGACATGATTCTGGACTTGTCCGACTGGTCGGCCGAGCCGTCCGATGAACTTCCTGCGGCGGTTGAAGCTGATGCCCCGGCGCTGACCACTCCCACCACCTCTGGGTTCGAGCCTGCGCCTGTGTCGGCCGAACTGGCTGTGTCGGCCAATTCTCCCCAGCCAACGATCTTGCCACCGGTCCTGCCACACGCGCTCAAGTCGTTCGCCTCTGCCGCGATCCCCGATCCGCTGGTGCCCGGTGCGCCCCGCTCGCCATTGGCCAACGCGCCGGTCGCGACGCTGGGGCTTGTGCAACTGATCGAGCGCCTTGCGCTGGCGCTGGCCGAACGCCGCGCGCTGCGCGAAGCGGCAGTCATCGGCGTCGCAGCCAGCGCCAGCGCAGTCGCAGCCGCCGGATCTGCGAAGGAACAAGCCTTCGATGCCTTGCTGGCTGATCCCGAAGGGCACTTTTCCGGTGAAGTGCAACCCAGCGCGCAGGATTGGGACCGATTTGACGAAGTCGCTCAGGCGAGTGGGGCTGCGGCGCCGTTCCTGAACGATTCCGCGGCGGACATCGGCGATGCCACGCCAACGCCGCCCGCGCTGCTGTTGCGCACCAAGCCCAGCCGCCGGTTTGCCGAGCCGCGCTGGGCGGACGACGAGGGCGAACAAGCCTTGGCGACAGGCGAAAGCGAAGCACTCTTCGGCATGCCGGCGCACGATCCGGCCGACCCGTTCGCCTTTGACACAATGACGCAGGCGGATGGCGAAGGCGACGCCACGCTGGCCAACGACGATCGCTATCCGTCGCTGCTCGGGCTGTCGCTGTCGGGGCAATCGCGCCAGATCGGCCGGACCGACGAGATCGTGCCCTTCATGGCCGCAACGCCGGTCGAGCCGATGGCTGCACCGTCAGGCGATCCTGCGCAGGTGGTGCCGTTCCTGGTGCCCCAGTCCGAAAGTGCCGCCGTGTGGCCCTTGCCGACCGCCCCGCGCAAGGGGTGGAACATGCCATCCGGCCAGACACCGGCTCCGATCGACGCCGAAGATGCCGACCGTGCCCTGCGCGATGCGCTCGACACGCTCAAGCGGATGACCGCAAAGGGCTGAATTTCACGACATTGCCGCAACGCGCTGTTGCCGGGATCGCACGTTTCGGTAACTTTCTTGCGCGCAGGCGGGTAAACAGCCCCTGCGCGCAGTTGCAAAATAACTTTCCTGCAGTCATGGGGGAACTTCGCGCAACTTTCGTTGCCTTTCGGGGCAGCGCGATTCGCGTGGGCGTTCCACTTCAGGATGCAGGACACAAATAGAAATGGGTTTTCCGCCGGTTCAGGGCCTCTACGATCCGCGTAACGAGCATGACGCCTGTGGCGTGGGCTTCATTGCCCATATCAAAGGCACGAAAAGCCACGCGATCATTGAGCAGGCGCTGGAAATCCTGCGCAATCTCGATCACCGCGGCGCCGTGGGCGCCGATCCGTTGCTGGGCGATGGCGCCGGCATCCTGATCCAGTTGCCCGATGCCTTGTTCCGCAAGTGGGCCACTGCCGAGGGCAAGACGCTGCCCGCGCCGGGCGATTATGCCGTGGCCATGTGCTTCCTCCCGCAGGATGAGCCGAGCCGCGCCATCGTCATCGAATACTTCGAGAAGTTCATCGCCAAGGAAGGGCAGGAACTGATCGGCTGGCGCGATGTGCCGGTCACGCTCGATGGCTTGGGCAAAACCGTACTCGAACAGATGCCGGTCATCCGCCAGTGCGTGATCGCGCGCGGCGAAGGCACGCCCGATCAGGATGCGTTCGAGCGCAAGCTGCTCGCCATCCGCAAGCAGACGCAGAACCCGCTTGATGCGCTGGCCGAAAAGCACAATCTGCCCGGCATCGCCGAACTGTACATGCCCAGCTTCTCGTCGCGCACGATCGTCTACAAGGGTCTGCTGCTGGCCACGCAAGTCGGCAGCTTCTATGACGATTTGCGCGATCCCGATGCGGTTTCGGCGCTCGGGCTGGTGCACCAGCGGTTCTCGACCAACACCTTCCCCAGCTGGAAGCTGGCGCACCCCTATCGGTTCGTGGCCCACAACGGCGAAATCAACACCGTTCGCGGCAACGTGAACTGGATGAACGCGCGCCGCCGCACCATGGAATCCGAGCTGCTCGGCCCCGATCTCGACAAGATGTGGCCGATCATCCCGCATGGTCAGTCGGACACGGCTTGCCTCGACAACGCGCTCGAACTGCTGGTGGCTGGCGGGTATTCGCTGTCGCATGCGGTGATGATGCTGATCCCCGAGGCATGGGCGGGCAACCCGTTGATGACCCCGGCGCGTCGCGCGTTCTATGAATACCACGCCGCGCTGATGGAGCCGTGGGACGGCCCGGCCGCCGTGGCCTTCACCGACGGGCGCCAGATCGGCGCAACGCTCGATCGCAACGGCTTGCGCCCCGCACGTTTCACGATCACCCGCGACGACGTGATCTGCATGGCCTCGGAAAGTGGCGTGCTGCCGTTCCGTGAAGAGGATATCGTGCGCAAGTGGCGGCTGCAGCCCGGTCGCATGCTCTTGATCGACCTTGAAAAGGGCGTGATCGTCGAGGACGAGCAGATCAAGGAGCAGCTTTCGGGCGCAGAACCTTATGAGGAATGGCTCGCTGCCGCTCAGTACAAGCTCAAGGAGCTTGAAGTGATCGAGCCCGAACTGGCCGCATTGCCGGGCGAGACCACCTCGCTGCTCGATCGCCAGCAGGCCTTCGGTTACACGCAGGAAGACATCAGCCGCTTCCTTGAGCCGATGGCGATCTATGGCGACGATCCGCTGGGCTCGATGGGCACCGACACCCCGATCGCGGTGCTCTCGAAGCGCTCGCGCCTGCTGTACGATTACTTCAAGCAGAACTTCGCACAGGTCACCAATCCGCCGATCGACCCGATCCGCGAGGAACTGGTGATGAGCCTTGTTTCGATGATCGGGCCGCGTCCCAACCTGCTCGGCCGCGATGCCGGCAGCCACAAGCGGCTGGAAGTCGACCAGCCGATCCTGACCAACGACGATATCGCCAAGATCCGTTCGGTCGAGGCGGCGCTGGACGGCGCTTTCCGCACCGCGACGATCGACATCACCTGGGACGCCGCCGCCGGCGCTGCCGGTCTTGAGCAGGCGCTCAAGGAAATGTGCTGGGCCGCGACCGAAGCGGTGCTGGCCGACAAGAACATCCTGATCCTGTCGGACCGCAGCCAGAACGAGAACCGCGTGCCGATGCCAGCGCTGCTGGCAACCGCTGCGGTGCACCACCACCTTGTCCGTCAGGGTCTGCGCATGCAGACCGGGCTGGTGGTCGAAACCGGCGAAGCGCGCGAAGTTCACCACTTCTGCGTGCTGGCTGGCTACGGTGCCGAGGCAATCAACCCCTATCTGGCGTTCGAGACGCTGGAGCAGATCCGCATTGAGCGCGATCTGCCGCTGACGACCTATGACGTTCAGAAGAACTACATCAAGGCGATCGGCAAGGGCATCCTCAAGGTCATGTCCAAGATGGGCATTTCGACCTACCAGTCGTATTGCGGGGCGCAGATCTTCGATGCGGTGGGCCTGTCCACGGCGTTCGTCGACAAGTACTTCACCGGCACCGCCACCACGATCGAGGGTGTCGGCCTTGCCCAGGTGGCCGAAGAGACGGTGCAGCGTCACGCCAGCGCCTATGGCGACAACCCGATCTATCGCAAGATGCTCGACGTGGGCGGGATGTATCAGCTGCGCCTGCGCGGTGAAGAGCACGCCTGGACCGCGTCGAACGTGGCAAGCCTGCAGCACGCGGTGCGCGGCAACATTCCCGAAAAGTATCGCGAATTTGCCGCCAGCATCAACGAGCAGTCCGAGCGGTTGCTGACAATCCGCGGGTTGATGGACCTCAAGGCGGCGGACGAGGCGATCGACATCGCCGAGGTCGAGCCCGCCAGCGAGATCGTCAAGCGGTTCGCTACCGGCGCGATGAGCTATGGCTCGATCAGCTGGGAAGCGCACACCACGCTGGCGCTGGCGATGAACCGCATCGGCGGCAAGTCGAACACCGGCGAGGGCGGCGAGGATCCGGCGCGGTTCACCCCGCTGGCCAACGGCGATTCGATGCGTTCGGCGATCAAGCAGGTCGCTTCGGGCCGGTTCGGCGTCACGGCCGAATACCTCGTCAATGCCGACGACATCCAGATCAAGATGGCGCAGGGTGCCAAGCCCGGCGAAGGCGGCCAGTTGCCCGGTGACAAGGTCGACAAGACCATCGGCAAGACCCGCCATTCCACTCCGGGCGTCGGCCTCATCAGCCCGCCGCCGCACCATGACATCTATTCGATCGAAGACCTCGCGCAGCTGATCCACGATCTCAAGAACGTGAACACCGGCGCGCGCATCTCGGTCAAGCTGGTGTCCGAAGTGGGCGTAGGCACGGTTGCTGCGGGCGTTTCCAAGGCGCGCGCCGACCATGTGACGATCTCGGGCTACGAAGGCGGCACCGGCGCTTCACCGCTGACCTCGCTGACGCACGCGGGCAGTCCATGGGAAATCGGTCTGGCCGAAACCCAGCAGACTTTGCTGCTCAACAACTTGCGCAGCCGTATCGCGGTGCAGGCCGATGGCGGCATCCGCACCGGGCGCGACGTGGCCGTGGCCGCGTTGCTGGGCGCGGACGAGTTCGGCTTTGCCACCGCGCCGCTGATTGCGGCCGGGTGCATCATGATGCGCAAGTGCCACCTCAACACGTGCCCGGTCGGCGTCGCCACGCAGGATCCGGTGCTGCGCGCGCGCTTCACTGGCCAGCCCGAACATGTGATCAACTACTTCTTCTTCGTTGCCGAAGAGTTGCGCGCGATCATGGCCGAAATGGGCTTCCGCACCGTTGCCGAGATGGTCGGCCGGGTCGACCGGCTCGACACCAAGAAGGCAGTCGACCACTGGAAGGCGCAAGGCGTCGACCTGTCGAAGCTGCTGCATCAGGTGGAACCGGTGGAGGGCACCACGCTCAACTGGAGCGGGCGTCAGGATCACGGGCTCGATGCTGCACTCGACAACGATCTGATCGCTGCTGCCCGGCCTGCGCTGGAGCGGGGCGAGGCGGTGCGCATCGAGCGCAACGTGATCAACGTCAACCGCACGGTCGGCGCCATGCTTTCGGGCGAAGTCGCCAGGAAGTACGGCCACAAGGGCTTGCCCGACAATACCATCGCCATCGCCTTCCGGGGCGTAGCGGGGCAATCGTTCGGCGCGTTTCTGGCACACGGCGTTACGCTCGATCTGGTCGGTGACGGCAACGACTATGTCGGCAAGGGACTGTCGGGTGGCCGCGTGATCGTGCGTCCGCCAGCGCATGTCGAGCGCGAGGCGACCGAGAACATCATCGTCGGCAACACCGTGCTTTATGGCGCGATCGCGGGTGAGGCCTATTTCAACGGCGTGGCGGGTGAACGGTTTGCCGTGCGCAACTCGGGCGCCATCGCGGTTGTCGAAGGCACCGGAGACCACGGCTGCGAATACATGACCGGCGGCGTTGTCGTCGTGCTTGGCAACACCGGGCGCAACTTTGCCGCAGGCATGTCGGGCGGTATCGCCTACGTCTATGATCCGGAAGGGCGTTTCGGTAAGCTGGTCAACGCCGCCATGGTCGACCTTCTGCCGATCGCGGCTGAACCGGATGAGGATGAAGGCACCGGCCGTCCGCAACAGCGCGGGGTCGATGTCAACGACTTCGGCATGGGCGACGTGTTGCGCCACGATGCAGAGCGCCTGCGCATCCTCATCGAACGCCACCTCCTCCACACCGGCAGCAAGCGCGCCCGCGCCATCCTCGACAAGTGGGCCGAGGAACTGCCGCGTTTCGTCAAGGTCATGCCACGTGATTACGCGCGCGCGCTCCGACAGCTCGAGGCCGAGCGCCTCGCCGCTGCTTCGGTCGCTGCAGAGTAAGACATTCGGGGAATAAGGGTTAGATTACAATGGGCAAGGCAACCGGCTTTCTCGAGGTCGATCGCAAGGATCGCAGCTATGACGCTCCGGCGGAGCGGCTGAAGCACTACCGCGAATTCGTCATCCCGCATGATGAGAACGCGCTTCAGGGGCAGGCGTCGCGCTGCATGAACTGCGGCATTCCGTACTGCCACAACGGCTGTCCGGTGAACAACCAGATCCCCGACTGGAACCATCTGGTCTATGAGAACGACTGGCGCGAGGCGCTGGACAATCTTCATTCGACCAACAACTTCCCGGAATTCACCGGCCGCATCTGCCCCGCCCCGTGCGAGGCGGCGTGCACGCTGAACATTGTCGACCAGCCGGTGACGATCAAGTCGATCGAATGCGCCATCGTCGACAAGGGCTGGAAGGAAGGCTGGATCGAACCGCAGGTTCCGGCGAAAAAGACTGGCAAGTCGGTGGCCGTGGTCGGTTCCGGCCCGGCTGGCATGGCCTGTGCCCAGCAACTGGCGCGCGCCGGGCACTCGGTGACGGTGTTCGAAAAGAACGACCGTGTCGGCGGTCTGCTGCGTTACGGCATCCCTGACTTCAAGCTGGAAAAGCACCTGATCAACCGCCGTCTGGTGCAGATGATGGCCGAAGGGGTAGAATTCCGCACTTCGGTCGAAGTCGGCGTCACCGTGTCGGTCGCGTCGTTGCGCGAAAACTTCGATGTGGTGGTGCTGGCCGGCGGCGCGGAAGACCCGCGCCCGATCGGCATTCCGGGCTTCGAACTGCCCGGCGTGCGCTATGCCATGGAGTTCCTGACCCAGCAGAACAAGCGCGTGGCGGGCGACGACGAAATACGCGCCGCCCCGCGCGGCTCGCTGGTCGCCACCGGCAAGCACGTTGTCGTGATCGGTGGCGGCGACACCGGATCGGACTGCGTTGGCACGTCCAACCGTCAGGGCGCCGCCTCGGTCACGCAGTTGGAGATCATGCCGCGTCCGCCTGAAAAGGAGGACAAGGCGCTGTCGTGGCCGAACTGGCCGCTAAAGCTGCGCACCTCGTCCAGCCATGAAGAAGGCGTCGCGCGCGAATTCGCGGTGCTGACCAAGCGGGTCGCGGGCGAAAACGACGTGACCGGGCTCGAATGCGTCCGTGTCGAATGGGTCGGCGGCAAGATGCAGGAGGTGCCCGGCAGCGAATTCACGCTGAAGGCCGATCTGATCCTGCTCGCGATGGGCTTTGTCGGCCCGCGCAAGCTTGGCTTGCTCGAACAGGCTGGCGTCGAGCTCGACCAGCGCGGCAACGTGAAGGGCAATGTCACCGACTACAAGACCAGCGTCGAAAACGTGTTTGCCTGCGGCGACATGCGGCGCGGCCAAAGCCTTGTCGTCTGGGCCATCCGCGAAGGCCGTCAGGCCGCGCGTGCGGTGGACGAAGCGCTGATGGGGGTTACCGAACTGCCACGCTGATCGGCCGCGGCAAGTCCGGTCGAGTGGAAAGGGCGCCCCTGCAAAGGGCGCCCTTTCGCATATTGCGGGTCAAGTGCATTGGGGGGAAGCGGGCGCTCTATTGCCCCGCGTCGATCAGGGCTTGCACCTGCTTGTAGAACGCCTCGCGCGCGGCGGGCTGGGGACCAAGATCGGCGCGGGGCCAGTTGGCGTTGCTGGCAATGACCAGACGCCGCTTGGGGTCGATGAAAATGCCTTGGCCAAAGATGCCCTGCGCGGCAACCGACCCCTCATCATACGTCCACCACTGGAAGCCATAGCCACGACCCGGCTCGCCATCGTCCTTCTGCTTGTGCGTGGCTTGCGCAAACCAGTCGGGCGGCACGATCTGGCGGTCGCCACTACGCCCGTTGGCCAGCACGAACAGGCCCATCCGGGCAAAGTCGCGCGTCGCGGCCTGCAGGCAGCAGCCGGCGATCTCGTGGCCGGTCTTGTCGAGCAGCCAGGTCGCCTCGGCTTCCATCCCGGCGGGATGCCAGACTTTTTCCTCAAGATAGCGCGACAGCGGCTTGTGCGTGGCTTCGGACACCAGCACGCCGATCAGGTTGGTCTCGCCGGTGTTGTAATGCCAGACTTCGCCGGGAGGATGGGCGCGCGGCAGCTTGCGCATGTAGCTGACGGTGGCGTCCAGACCCTGCTCTGGGGCGGCGTTGTTGAAGCGGGCAACGTCGGACTTGGGGTCTTCGTAGTCCTCGTTCCAGCGGACGCCCGAACTCATGGTCAGCAACTGGCGGATGGTGACATCATCATAGGCAGAACCGCGCAGGCCGGGGACATAGCGGCTGACCTTGTCCTCAAGGCTGTGGATCGCGCCATCCTGAATGGCCGCACCGACCAGCGTGGAGGTGAACGACTTGGCCACCGAAAAGCTGGTCCAGCGCCCCTTGGCATCGAAATCCAGCGCATAGCGCTCCAGCCGGATGCGCCCGTCCTGCACGATCACCAGCCCGGCGGCGCGCTGGTTGGCCATGTACTGATCGAGGCCTGGGACGACCAGCGGCTTGCCGACCGGCAGTGGCAGCGGGTGGGGGGAGGGCGAAATCCTGTTGGCCTTGGCCAGCACCGGCAAACGATCCATGGCGCGGAACGCGGCGTCGCGCTGCGGCACCGACCAACTCAGCACGTCGGCATCGGTCGGCATGGCCGCCAGCAGGCCGCGCGTCTCCTTGTCGAGGCTGGCGTACCAGCCGCCGGCTGCAAGCAATACCGCGCCCACCAATGCAAGGCCGATCGTTCGTTTGCGCATGGCTCCCCATCCCTTTGTCGTGTCGTTTTCAGTCGCCAGCATAGCGCTGTCTCCGTGTCTGCAAAGGGGGCTTCGTCGGGCAGCCAATCGCATCAGTGATGGCAAAGTTCCGCTGTGATTTTAAAATATTGTTCCAAATTTCACCAAAGATCAGGTTGCTATTTTTTGCCCGAGATGGTCAGTTTTCCACAACCCAAGTCATAATTCATAAACACGGGTTACAATGGGAGACTGGCGATGCAAGGAATAACCTTGTTTCAATACTCGCTGATATACAACGCATTCTCGTTTACACTGGCGGCAATGGCAGCGACTACGCTTTTTCTTTGGATCAGCCGATCCGACGTTGCGGCGCCTTATCGCACGGCGGTGACGATTTCCGGGCTGGTCACGGCAATTGCGGCCTATCATTACTGGCGCATCTTCAATAGCTGGGAAGCGGCTTACGACGTTCGCAATGGCGTGGTCGCGGCCACCGGATACGCCTTCAACGATGCCTATCGATACGTCGACTGGCTGTTGACCGTGCCGTTGCTGCTGGTCGAATTGGTGCTGGTAATGCGGCTTGATCCGGCCGACGCGCGCAGCAAGTCGCTGACGCTCGGCTTTGCGGCAGCGCTGATGATCGTACTGGGCTATCCCGGCGAAGTGGCCGCCGATATCCCGACCCGCGCGTTGTGGGGTACGCTTTCGGCCATCCCGTTCGTCTACATCGTCTGGCAGCTGTTCAGCGGTCTTGGTGCCTCGATCGAGCGCCAGCCCGGTGCCGTAAAGGGGCTGGTCAAGCAGGCTCGCTTGCTTACCTTCGCCAGTTGGGGTTTCTATCCGATCGTCTACATGGCGCCCTATGTGCACCTGAGCGGCGCGGATGCGACCACGACAATCCAGCTGGGCTACACGATTGCCGATCTCATCGCCAAGGCGGTGGTCGGGTTGCTGGTGTTCAATATCGCGGTGCGCAAGTCACAACTCGAAGCCGCGTGACGCAAAGGTTCGGCGGGATGGCATTTGGTGACCGATCCATCCCGCGGATCCCTGACTTGGAATCCCGAACGCTTTCGAGCGGAGAAAACGGCCAGACCCGGATTTCACCGGTGTTCTGGCTGTTGCTCGTTCTGGCGTCTTGCAACGCGTTGGGCGCGCGGTTCGGGCTGTGGTCGGTCGAGAGCGAGCCGATGGCGCTGGCCGCGATCGGCATCATGCTGCTCGGCGGGTTGCCGCACGGCGCCTGTGACCTGTCACTTGCCGCCAAGGCGTGGGGTTCGGGCAGACGTGAACTTTTTTGGGTGCTGGTTCCTTATTTGCTCGTCGCGGTCGTGATGGCGCTCTTGTGGTGGCGGGTTCCGCTGCTGGCGCTGGTTGTTTTCATGTGCCTTTCGGCGTTCCATTTCGGGGAAGACTGGGGGATGCTGCCCGGCGGTCTGCTGCGAGCGATGGCCGGACTCGCCGTCATCTCCGTCGCCAGTTTCGGCCAGCAGGTCGCGGTAACCGAATTGTTCATCGCGCTCACCAGAACGCCCGACGCCGCGCTTGTCGCACAATGGCTTGCCGCCAGCGCGCCGGTCGCCGTCTTGGTGACGGCGGTGGGCTTGTACCAGTCCTGGCGCTCGGGGCACCGGATCTGGGTCGCGGCTTATGCTCTGGGCTACCTTGGCCTGCTGATCCTGCCTCCGCTGGAGGGGTTCACGCTGTTTTTCGTCGGGCTGCATGCCCCTCGGCATTGGCGCCAGTTGATCGCGACACTGCCTACGGTCTTGCGGCAGCGCGCGCTGCGAGAGGGCGCGGGCCTGTCCGCGTTGAGTATCGCGTTGCTGGCAATCTGGCTCGTGCTCCAGAAAACAGCGACCAGCCCTTCAGCTGCCGATCTGGCGCCCTACAGCCTGCATTTGGGAGCGGAAGTGTTTCGCATGCTGTCGATTCTTGCCGCGCCGCATCTGGCCCTGTCGATCGCGATCGAGCAGCGGCTTACCCTTGCCGCGCTCGATCCGACCCACCGCCCAGCGCTGCGTTGAACCGCCGGACAGCCAGCGTCACTTCATCGCGGCAGCCAGCTTGTTGTGATAGTTGAACTGCTCGTACTTCGGGCCGTTGTAGGCCTTGGCAAAGGCGCGGCAGGTATCAGGGTTGGTCGAGATTGCAGCCATTTCGTCCTGCAACTTGTTGTGCTCGATAAAGCGGCTGAGCAATTCGTAGTGCCCCGCTTCGGAGGGCACGGTCGAGAAAGCCAGCGCAAACGGCGAGTCGTAGTGGAAATCGCTCCAGTACTGGCCGAGCACCTGAAATTTGCCCCACGATGCCGACATGAACGCGGCATCGACCTCGCCGGTGACGATCGCGCCGAGCAGCTTGTCCCAGCTACTGACTTCGTAGCCGCCGCCCTGCGGATTGCTGAACGTGCTGACCGAGTATTTGCCGCCGGTGAAGCCGTGAAACTTGTGCCGTTCAAACAAGATCTTGGGCTTGCCAGACGAGTCAAAACCCAGGCCCGAAGCCTCGACACTGGCGACCGCGGCGAATTGCTTGGCGCTGACCTTCAGCCTGTCGGCAAATGGCTTGGCATCGGCGGCCGAAAGCTTGGCCGGGGCGGGATTGGTGAACGCCGCGAGCAGCGCCTTGCGCGAACCATCGCCCCAGATGCCGTCAGGCTTGGCGCCGATCGCTTTTTGCAGTTCGATGATGTTCATGGCATTTCATCCCCTGTCCATTCTTATGAACGAAAGTATGCCGTATTACTGGCTTGGGGGAAATACTTAATGCAGGATCACCATTATTTATTTCCGAAGTATGCGATCAGCCCGGATGACGGCGGAAAAGACGGCGCTCCTTGCGCTCGACGACATCGCGATCCATCGGCGCCAGCTTGGCCAGAAAGCGGTTCTGTGCCCGAAAGGTGACGTGGTGTTCGCGCATCGCCTGTTGCAGATCCTCGACCAGCGCGTTGAGATCGGCGCGGGTTGTTCCCAGACCTTTGTGCGACGATGCCATGTCTCGTCCGGTATACGTGCATCCGGCATTGAGAACTTGGCAGAACTGTTCGAACAGGGTGCGGCGCAAGCGTACTTGGTCATGATCGACGAAGATCGCCTTGATACGCGGGTCGGCAACGATGATCGCGACGAAGCGGTCGGTGATCCGGCGGATTCCGGCCTGGCCGCCGAACGCACGCGCCATGGCGGTTCCGACGAACGGACTCGCCCCGGCATTGGCATTGCTCTGCACATAGGGATCGACCGGGATTTCCCCTGTCAGCGGATCGCGCTCCTTGCGCTTCACGCCGAATTCGCGGTCCCAATCGACCTGTTCGGCGGTGTTGGCGGCGCTTTGCGACGGAGTTGGTGACACGGCTTCGGCCGGCGGCAGGGGCTGCGAGGCAAGCGCAAGGGCAAAGGTCAGGGACATCGCTGCAACCTCATCAGAACGCGAACTGGACCGAGAACAGCCCGCCGCGTTGGCCGCCAAACGTCGCGACCGAACCGACATCGACATAGGCGCCGGTCAGCGTGACATTGCGGATCGGCGCATAGGCCACGAACAGGTCCACCGCATCGTTTTCATGCGCGATACCCAGGTTGTCGGGGCGGGTGCGGTATTCACCGCCGACCACCAGCCGCCGCGACAGCATGTAGGCGAGCGAACCTTCGAACTGCAGGCTCGCGCCTGCCCTGCGGTCGCCGCCAAAGCCGAGCAGGCCGAACTGGTTGGCCTTGGTCAGACGTACGGTCGCGTCCACCAGCACACTGTGCGACAGCAAGAGCTTGGACGCGCTCAGCGTGAAGTCGGTGCCGCTGGCGGCCTTGGCGCCGACCGCGCGGACAATGGCGCCGTCGAGATTGCGTTTGTGCTGTACGCCGATCGCAATGGCGGGCAGCAAAGTCGGGCCATAGACCAGATGGCCCGCCAGACGCAGCTTGGCCGAAAGGATGTCCTGATTGAAGGTGAACCCTTGGCCCAGACCCAGTGCGGCCCCGACCTTGCGGGTGTTGAAGTTCTGCCGGGCATAGGCGAATTCCAGCCGGTCATGGATGCCGATCGCGATGCCGTGGCTTTGCCAGCCGTAGTCGGGCAATACGATCAGCGTGGCGTGACCAGAGATGCCGATGGCGCGTTCGGTGCCGCGCCCGGCAATGGTGCTCCAACTGGCAAGGCCACCGCCACTGGCGCCTTCGACCGAACTGATCCCGTTGGTCAGCAGCAGTTTGGCATCATCAAGCAGGGGTTCGGCCTGAGCCGTGGTTGGATGCGCAAGCAGCAGGGCAAGGCTGCCAAGTGCGCAAACGGTCTTGCCTGCCCCGATCGATTGCGTTTTGCGGATCATGCTGAATTTTCAATTGCGAGGTAATCAACAAGTCTTGGCTAGCCTCATTCCTTGAAAACATCGTTAAGGCTTATCGCACGTCGATTCAGGATTCGTTGATAAATAGCTGTTTTATTGTAACTGCTCAGGAGGTTGGCAGAAAATGGTTGCGCGGTGACTCGGAGTTTGATTCACCCTGCTGATGGCCCCACCCCCGCTTCATGTGCTGAGCGAAGCTGAGAAGAACGAGCTTCTTCTGGCCCA
>NZ_JAIZDA010000029.1 GCF_020404405.1 Novosphingobium sp. FKTRR1
TCACCTGCATGGCCTCGACCGCCTTGGCCACGGCGGCGCCGCTCATTTCGGCATCCTTGGCCGACTGGCGGGCGATCTTCTCGGTCTGCGCGGCGTTGTCGGCGGTCTGCTTGATGTTGCCGGTCATTTCCTCGATCGCGCTCGAAGCCTGTTCCGATGCCGAAGCCTGTTCGGACGCACCTTGCGCCAGCGTCTCGGCCCCCGACGCCATCTGGCTGGCCCCGGTCGACACGTTCTGGGTCGCCGCTGCAACTTCGCCAATTACGGTGAGCAGTTTGTCGGTCATGCCATTCACTGCGCCGATCAGATCGCTGATTTCGTCATTTGAGGTGATCCTTATCGACGATGCGAGATCACCGGCCGCTACGGCTTCGACTGCGGTTTGCACCTTGGTCAGTCCGCCAGCGATGATCCGGGCAATCCAAACCGCGCTGCCAATCGCCAAGATCAGGGCCAGCGTGGCTACCGCGACCATGAGCGTGCGAGCCTGCTCATACGTGGCGGTCGCCTGCTTCTGGACTTGCGTCAGCATGCGCCGCTGCATCGCGACCAGCTTACCGCTCGCTCCTTGGACGGCTTCAAGCTTGGCGAACTGGACCTTGTTCGACAGCTCCGTGCCCTGCGCCTGCGCCGCAGGCATGTTCTTGAGGCCCAGATCGCGGATCTGCAGGTATGTCGGCTTAAGGTTCTGCCAATCCGCCTTGAGGTCGGTCCAAAGCGGCCGGCTTTCGTCAGTGGCGAGAGCAAGTCCCTGATCCAGCTGATTTTCCAGATCCTGCAACGCATCATTGATATGGGCGTTATAGATTGCAACGTCTTCGGGCACGTTGTTCAGCAAAACCGATTGCTGGTTGCCCACCAGTTGGGCGATGTCAGCTTGAACCGATTGGGCGATCTCATTCCCCCGCACCGGACCTTCCATCATCGCCTCGGCGGTTTCGTTCAGGGTCGCTGCCTGATTGATCCCGATGCTGACCGAAATCAGCAGCAGGGCGATCAGGACTGCAAAAGTTGCGGTCAGTTTCAGCTTGATCGTGGCACGCATCGGGGATCTCGCGTTGGGGGGCGGTCAGGCCAGGTTGGGGGAGGCGGCGGCTGCGCCGCCCTGAAAGCTCGACAGGATCACCGGCAGGCTGGGCAGGATCACGAACTGCGCATCGCGGTGGACGATCGCCGCGACGAAATCGCTGCGCCAGCGCATGCCCAGCGCGGGTGCGGGCTCGATCGGCAGGCCTTCCAGATTGGCGACATCGAGCACTTTTTCGGCGAGGAGCCCGATCGTCGTCGCCTCGCCGTCAAGGTCGGTCTCGATCACGATGATGCGGCAATCGTCGTCAAGCGGGGCGCGATCCATGCCGAAGGCCACCCGCAAGTCCGCCACCGGCACGATTCGGCCGCGCACGTTGACCAGCCCGTCAAGCGCGGCGGTGGCGCCCGGCACGGCGGTAATCGGCGGAACCTCGACGATCTCGCGTACCGACTGGGCGTCGATCGCGAAGATCTCGCCCTCCATGGCAAAGGTCAGCGCGCTGGCAAAGGCCATGCTGGCGGGATCGGGCAGGGTCGATGTCGCCTGATCCGAGGCGGGCTGGGCGCTGCTCATGCCGCTTCTCCGTTGGTCTGCTCGGCCAGTGCATGCTGGCTTTCGCGCGCCAGTGCGATCAGGTGGCCGCAATCGAGGATCAGCGCCACAGTGCCATCGCCCAGGATCGTCGCCCCCGAAAACACGCCAAGGCCTGAATGAAAGCGCGACAGCGACTTGATGACCGTCTGGGTGTTGCCGATGATCTGATCGACCACCAGTCCCACGCGCGAACTGCCCCGCTCGGAGTTGCCGAGGCCCACGACCACCACCTTTTGATGCAGATCGGCCGGGCGCTGCACGGCAAAGCTTTCGCGCAGCCGCAGATAGGGGATGAGCTGGCCGCGCACATTGAGGAAATTGCGCCGTCCGTTGGCGATGATCTCGGTTTGCGGCAGTTCGAGGCATTCCTCCACGGCCGAGAGCGGGATGGCAAAACGGCCATCGCCAACCCGCACCAGCATGCATTCGATGATCGCCAGCGTCAGCGGCAGATGCAGGGTAAAGGTCGTTCCCTTGCCCTGCGTGCTGGCGATCTCGATCGTGCCGCGCAGCGAATCGATGCTGCGCTTGACCACGTCCATGCCCACGCCGCGCCCGGACAAGTTGGTGATGGTGCTGGCCGTCGAGAATCCGGGATGGAAGATCATCTGGAACAAGGCGGCATCGGAAAGCGGTGTCCCGGCCGCGATCAGGCCTTGCGCTTCGGCCTTGGCGCGGATGCGCGCGCGATCAAGGCCGCGCCCGTCATCGGTGATGGAGATCAGCACTTCGCCACCGGCCTGCCGCGCCGAAAGCGTGATCTGCCCGGTCTCGCTCTTGCCTGCCGCAATGCGGTCGTCGGCCGGTTCAAGCCCGTGGTCGCAACTGTTGCGGATCAGGTGGACCAGTGGATCGGCCAGCCGCTCGATCACCGTCTTGTCGACTTCGGTCGCCTCGCCCTCGGTCACGAAAGTGATGGCCTTGCCGGTCTCCTGCGCAAGATCGTAGACAAGGCGGCGATAGCGGCCGAACAAGTTGCCGACGGGCATCATCCGCAGGGCCATCGTGGTGTCGCGCAGCTCGCTCGACAGCCGGTCGATGTCCTCGGACACTGCGCGCAGCATGATCGGATCGACCTGACCGTTACGGGTGGTCAGTTGCGCCAGGCGGCTTTGCGCGATGACCAGTTCGCCCACGCGGTTCATCAATTCGTCAAGCCGTTCGGCCTGCACCCGCACGCTTTCCTGCGGACGGACCACGGCCTTTGCGGGTATTTCGGCCTGACCCGCTGCGGCATCGGGTCGCGCTGCATTGGCGATGGCAGTCGCCGTTCCGGACCGAGCCTCGCCCGGCAGACTTGCTGGCGCAAGCGGCGTCAGCGTCAGTTCCATGTCGTCGAGAATGAAGATGAACACATCTTCGATCTGTTCGCGCGTGGCTGCGCCGTGCAGTTCGACATCCCATGCCAGATAGCATTCGGTCGGCACGAACTGGTCGAACGGGGGCAGGTCATCGAGGTGCAGGCGAACCCGGCATTCGCCAAGATTGCGCAACTCCTGCAGCAGCGCGGCAGGATTGGTGCCGTTGGCCATCGCGCCGGGGGGCAGCTTGAAATGGATGGCCCAGCCTTCGCCCGGAGCGTTCGGTGCGTGGGTGGCTGCGGAAGTCTGTTGCCCGGTCGGCTCGTGCCCGCCTGCGGATTCGGGCATCGCGGCATAGAGTTCGGCAAGGATCAGGTTCCCGGCCGCTTCAAGCCGTTCGTCGCGCGGCCCATCGCGGTGGTCGATCAGCGCGCGCATATGGTCGCGCGCCGAAAGGACCGCGCTCACCAGCGCCGGGGTGGCGGCGGACAGGCCCTTGCGCACCCGGTCGAAAGCGGTTTCGCAGTGGTGCGTAAAACCGGCCAGCGCATCGAAGCCGAACATCGCGCCCGAACCCTTGAGCGTGTGCAACCCGCGGAACACTTCGTCGACCGCTCCCCGGTCGCCAAGGTCGCGCCCAAGGTCCAGCAGCGCCTTCTCGATCTGGTCGAGCAGGTCCAGTGCCTCGGACGCGAAGGCTTCGACCGGATCGTTGCTGCTCATCGGCCCAGTACCTTTTGCGCGATCTTGATAAGTTGCGTCGGTTCGAACGGCTTGACCAACCAACCGGTAGCCCCGGCGGCGCGGGCCTGTGCCTTGATCGCATCGTCGGATTCGGTGGTCAGGAACACGATCGGCACGCCCGCCTGGCTCGGCGATTTGCGCAGTTCGCGGATCATCGTCAGGCCATCCATGTTGGGCATGTTGAGGTCGGTGATGATCAGGTCGAAGCGCGTTGCGGTCGCCTTGCCCAAGCCTTCGACCCCGTCGCCCGCTTCGGTCACGGCATAACCGGCGCCGGTCAGCGCGACCCGGATCGCCATGCGCAGGCTGGCCGAATCATCGACGGTAAGGATGGAGGCGCTCATCAGCCTTGCCCCGCGCCGAGCCAGAACCGTGCAAGATCGGACTTGTCGGGGTCGGCGTCGATTCCGTCGGGTGCGATGCCGATGTTTGCAAGGTGCGCGCAAATCGTCGGACTGACCGGACCGGTCAGGCGCAGGGAATGACCATGATTTTCAGAATGACGCCGGGCAACTTCGATAAGCTGCACGAAGCTGGCATCGATTGTGCTGGTGCCGGAAAGATCGACCGAAATATCGTCGGTGGCAACATGCTCCTTTATGCGCTGAAACATGTCCGTGACGTGGGACATCGTAGCCATTTCACCGATGGAAATTTCCACAAGAGATCTCTTCTATGCTGCGGTCTGACCACGGCATTTTATGGTCGGCGAATGTAGGTTTCTTCTCGGGTAGCGTAGGGGGAAAACCATATTCGGAGCCAGGCAGGGCAGGGGCCGTGCAGCCGCAGCACAAGCGTCGGGCGGGTCATGTCGCCATGCCCGCCCGGATCGTCGTTCTGTTGTTTTGCGCAGACAGGTTGGCGGGTCAGCCTGCGGCGAGCAGGGCCAGCCCTGAGGCAACTGTTTCGCCATCGCTCGTATGCGCGATGTCGATGCGCTCGGTCGCGACGATATGCCCGGCTACACCCGGATGGTGGCGTTCAAGGTAATCGACGAGGTAGGCACCGGCATTGCTGCGCCCTTTGCCGTCGCTGAACACCACGATGCGCTGCGCCGACTGGAGCGCGATCGCGATGCGCTCGTAGTAGTGATCTTCCTCGGCAGCGTGGCCGCCGTCATGGTCGTCGTTGCCCTGTTTGTGCTCGATCCGGCGCCGCGACCCATCGGCGTCCTCGGGCTTGATCACCGTCGGGTTACCATCGCTGTCGCCATTGGCGAACAGTCGGGCCTGCTGGTGGTCGATCAGCACGATGCAAGTGGCTTCGGCCGGCTCGACCGGGCCAGCAGGCGCTACTTTCGCTCGGGTCAGCAGCGCGCGCAAGCCGCGCAAATCGTCGGCACCCACGTCCTTGTCATGCGATTTGCCGAGCGTAATGTGGTCAGTGTCGATCGCGAAGTCGTATCCGCCGCCGTGTCGTTCGGTCAGGCTGCCCAGATGGGGCAGCAGCGACAGCACATCGTGCCATTCGAGGTTGTGTGATGCCGGGTGCTGCATGATGCTGGCAAGGATCTTGCGCTGATGCCCGTTGAGGTGCCCGTTCAGGGGGGCGTCGGCCGTGGACGTGGACATGCTGGTCTCCATCGATGCGTGATCGCGCGCTGGCAGAGCCCGCGCGGATCACGATGCGTCGATGAGGCGTTGCGACCGGGCAGGGCCGCTTGCCAGCGTCGGAAACTACCCACGCGGTCGCTGCGTATGGGTGGTTTCCGACGGGCTGCGTCACCCGATTGCGCTACATTGCCGAAATGCCGCCGTCGAGTTTCAGTTCGGCGCCGGTCATGAAGCGGCTTTCGTCGCTGGCGAGGTACAGCACGCCATTGGCGATGTCCTGCGGATCGCCCACCCGGCCCAGCGGGATCTGGCGCGCGAGCTTGCCCATGACCACGTCCTTGGCCAGCCCGGCGTTGGTGCTGATGCCATCGAGGATCGGCGTGTCGACAAAAGTCGGGTGCACCGAGTTGCAGCGGATGTCCCAGCCGCGCTTGGCACAGTACAGCGCCACCGACTTGGACAGCATCCACACCGCCGCCTTGCTGGCGTTGTAGCCGGGCATCGTGTCCGATGCGATCAGCCCGGCGATCGAGCTGATGTTGATGATCGATCCGGGCTGGTTGTCGCGCAGCAGCGGCAGCGCCTTCTGGCAGCCGAGGAATACCGAATCGACGTTGATGGCAAAGCCGCGATGCCAGTCGTCCAGCGTGCAGGTCTCGATATTGCCGCGCACGCCCACGCCTGCATTGTTGACCAGCACCGACAGCCCGCCCAGTGCTTGCGCGGCCAGCGCTATAGCGGCGTCCCAATCGTCGGGGCTGGTCACGTCATGGTGCAGGGAAAAGGCCGTGCCTTCGCCGAATTCGGCATTGATCGCGGCGGCCTGCGCGGCGGCGCCATCGCCGTTGATGTCGGTCAGCAGCACTCTGGCCCCTTCGCGCGCGAGCGTATGCGCGTGCGCCGCGCCAAGTCCTTGCGCCGCGCCGGTGACCAGCGCCTTCTTGCCGCTAACGCGCCCCATCTCATCCACTCCTGCCGTTGTTGCTTTGGCCCATCCTTGCGGGGGACGCGCGCGCGCGCAACGGGTATTTCAGCGAGTGGTTAAACTTGTCAGCGGTCCGCGAGCATCCCGGCGCCCAGCAGCAGCAGCATCTTGACGTCGATCGCCATGCCCTCCGCGCGCCTTGCCGCTACGAAATCGGCAATTTCGGCAAGGGGCACATGGTGGACGATGATGCCCTCGTCATCGATCCCGCCACCTTCCGAAACGCGCTCCAGCCCGGTGGCGCGGTACAGCGTGAAGCATTCGCTGACCATGCCCGGCGAGGAATAGAACATCCCCAGCGATTCGATGCGGGCCGCGCGGTAGCCGGTTTCCTCTTCCAGTTCGCGCGCGGCGGCGGTGGCGGGGTCTTCGCCTTCGCTGCCTTCGGTATCGCCGATCAGCCCGGCGGGCAGTTCCAGACAGGGGCGGCCCAGCGGCACGCGGAACTGTTCGACAAGGATGACATTGTCCGCATCATCGATGGCCAGAATCACGCCCGCACCGATGTTGCGGCTGCGTCCGACATATTCCCAGCGGCCGCGTGTCTTGGCGACAATGAAGCGGCCTTCCCAGCGCACTTCTTCGGGATTGTCGCGGTATTCCTGTTCGTTGGTCGTCATACTTCGATCAGTCGGTCCGGAAGTTCGTTTACATCGTTGGCCGCGCGCGGGAAGTGTTCGGCCAGCACGCGGCCGACCTGCTCCACCGCCGCGACCATGCCGTCGGCCAGCCGATCTTCGCGCAAATGCCCTAACAAGGCGTGCATCGCCTCGCCCCATACCTCGGGCATGACCCGCTCGGCGATCGCGCTGTCGGCGATGATCTCGGCACGATGTTCGGCGAGCGAGACGTAGATCAGGATGCCGGTGTGCCCGGTGGTGCGGCTTTCCGCGCCGATCCGAAAGCAGGTGAGCGCGCGGGCATGAACACGCGCGGCCTTGACCGGGGGCGGGGTCAGGAACAGCCGCAGCGGGCTCCACGCCTGTAAGGCGAGCATGCTCAGGAACTTCACCAGCGCCACGATCAGCGCCACGCCGAACACCGCCCGCGGGCTCCAGTCATGCGCCCACAGGCCAAGTGCGGCGTCGATCAGCGCCAGATAGAAGTGCGGTGCCAGTTCCAGCGCGGCGAGCGCCAGGAAGGCGACGAACACCGCCCAGATCAGCGCGATGTCGCGATAGCTGTCGGAACGCGGAGTCACGATCGTCACGATCTCGCCCGCCGTGTTGGCCTCGGCTGCGGTCACCGCCTGCGCCACGCGGGTGCGGTCTGTATCGGTCAGCATGTCACCAGCTCCCCGACGATCCGCCGCCGCCGAAGCTGCCGCCACCACCCGAAAAGCCGCCCCCACCGCCGCCGCCCCAGTCGGAACCGCCGCCAAAGCCGCTGCTGCCACCGCCGCTGCCCCAGCCGCCCGACGGGAAGATCATCACGCCGGGGCTGCGATAGCGCCGTCCGCCGCCGCCCAGTGCGCGCAGGAACGGCAGCACGAAGAACAGGCCGAAGATCACCAGAAACACCACCGAGCCGAAGTCGAAACGGGGCGCCTTGGCAGCCTTGGCGGTGACTTGCGCGGCCTGCGCCACCTTGCGCGCCTCATCGGGCGGCAGTTGCAACTGCACGATCAGTTGATCGACCGCCGCGTTGATCCCGCCGGGATAGTCGTTCTGCTTGAACCGGGGCACGATCTCGCGCTGGATGATCACGCTCGACAGTGCATCTGTCAGGATCCCTTCGAGGCCATAGCCGACCTCGACCCGCACTTTGTGCTCTTTGGGCGCGACGATCAGCAGCGCGCCGTCGTTGCGCTGCTTGTCACCCAGACCCCACGCACGACCAAGCCGATAGCCATAGTCCTCGATCTCGTACCCCTGCAGATCGGGCACGGTGACGACCACCAGTTGCCGCTGCGATTGCTGTTCGAGCAGCGCGAGCTTGCCTTCGAGCGCGGCGGCCTGATCGGGCGTGAGCAGGTGCGCGTCATCGACCACCCGCCCGGTCAATTGGGGAAAGGTTTGCGCTTGCGCCTGCGCCGGGGCGAGGGCGAGCGCAAAGACGGCAAGGACCAGTGCGAACACCGGTCCTGCCCATGTCAGAAGCCGTTTCATCGGGCGCCTCCCGCCGGCGCGGAGGATCAGTTTGCCGCCGGGCTGGCAGGCGCGGCGGGGCCGTCAAAGCTGACGCTGGGCGCGACTTGCGCGTTGGGGGTCGTCGCTTCGAACGGGATCATCGGCTTGGAGCCGTAGATCACCTTGGCGCCGATCACTGCCGGGAAAGTGCGGATGGTGACGTTGTAGTCCTTCACCGCCTCGTTGTAGTCGCGCCGGGCGATAGCGATGCGGTTCTCGGTGCCTTCAAGCTGGCTTTGCAGCGCAAGGAAGTTCTGGTTCGACTTGAGGTCGGGATAAGCCTCGACCGAGGCAAGCAGGCGGCCCAGACCCGCCGAAAGCTGGCCTTGCGCGGCCTGGAATTGCGCCATCTTGGCCGGGTCCGAGATGTCGGCGGCCGAGATCTGCACCGATGTGGCCTTGGCGCGGGCCTCGGTCACTTTGGTCAGGGTGTCCTGCTCCTGCTTGGCATAGCCCTTCACCGTGGCGACCAGATTGGGCACCAGATCGGAACGGCGCTGGTACTGGTTCTGCACTTCGCCCCACTTCGACTTGGCGTTTTCCTCGGCGGTGGGGATCGAGTTGACCCCGCATCCGGCCAGCGAGGCTGCAGCGGCGGCAACGAAGGCAATACGGGCAAAACGGGTGAAGAAACCGGCCATGGCGCGTGTCATATCCCTGTCAGCGGCCGGAATATCCGGTCGCTTCACGCGCACAGATGTAGCGCGTGGATGTTGCGGTTCAAGGATGCCGGTCGATTCGGATCGGCGGTTCGTCCGATTGCATGTCGGCCAGTGAAGCCCCAGCGCAACGCGATCCGGCTTGTCGCCAAGCGCCGGGGCTGGCACATCACAAGTCGGTTTGTGGTTAACGGGAGAAGTCCGCATGAGCGTGGCGAGCGAATTCAAGGCCTTCATCGCGCGGGGCAACGTGCTTGATCTGGCGGTCGGTGTCATCATCGGTGCGGCGTTCGGCAAGATTGTCAGTTCCTTGACCGAGGACGTGATCATGCCGCTGGTGGGGCTTGTCACCGGCAATGTCGATTTCACCAACAAGTTCGTCGTGCTCGGCGCTGTTCCGGCGACCTACAAGGGCGCGCTGACCGACTATGCCGCGTTGAAGGCTGCGGGCGTGCCGATGCTGGGCTATGGCGCGTTCACCACGGCGGTGATCAACTTCCTGCTGATGGCCTTCGTGATCTTCCTGTTGGTCCGCCAGGTGGGCAAACTGACGGCGCAGCCCGAGGTCGCAGCGCCGCCACCGCCGCCTGCCGGGCCGAGCGAGGTCGACCTGCTGACCGAAATCCGCGACGCGCTCAAAAGCCGGGGCTGAACGCCGTTCAGGCGCGTAAAAGTGCAGCATCGAGGGGGCGGGCGAGGAAACTCGCGGCGCCCCCTTTCCTTTTGGTGACAGTGGCCTATATGACCTCCTGTCGGCTCCGGTCGGCTATGGCGATAAACTGCGGCGTACAATAGGCGCAGCGGACCCGGGGGCGGTACCCGGCGGCTCCACCATCACTACCGGCCTTTCTCGGGTCGGGCCTTGTTGTCGCAAGGGTGTTGATGGGGCCGAACTAGGATCGACGTGTGTTGAAAAGCGCTGTTTTCGCCCGGGCTGAGTAACCCGTTAAAGGCTCAAAACCCACAAGTGCCAACGACAACGAAGCACTCGCTCTCGCGGCGTAATCTGACGGCCTAACGGCCTGATCTTACAAAGCTAAAGCGCGGTTGAACCCACCGGGCAACAGAAGGGAGTTCAGCGGCTGGGGACGAGCCGGGCAACAGAATCGTCCCACCTTTCCCTTCATTTGCGCACCGTGCGGCGATCGTTGGACGGGCTCGGGCCTTCGACGGGCTTTGGTCAGACTTGCGCGGGCCAGACTTGCGCGCTCAATCCTGCGCGGGCGCGATTTTCAGCGCGGCGGTGCGTTCGCGTTCATAGCGCAGCGCGTCAAAGATCTTGCCACCGGCCATGAACACCGCAGCGGTTGCCGCCACGAACAGCAGCTTGCCCTGAAAGCCGGGAAACTGCGTGAGGTAGTGTTGCCCGCGTTCGGTCGCCCCCAGAGCCAGCGCATAGATGATGGCAAACGCTTCGAAGCGGGTCTTGATGATGAAAAGTCGACCAAGCTTGCGCAGCATGCGGCGGTTTCCTCGTGGTGGTCCGTGACCTGTTCCCGGCTGCGTCGCAATCATCGTGCCAGTGGCGCAATTGCTGCGATGCGCCGGATTCACCACTGGTTAACTGTCAAAGCCACCGACAGGTAACGCAATTCTCAACGCTTGAGGCTTGGTCCAGTTCCCTTAGGCCAGCTCGGTGAGCCCCGCCGCTTCCAGCACGGCGGCGCGGGCGGCCTGCACTGACCGGGCCAGCGCGGCGCTGCCGATGTCGGTGGGGTCGATCTGTTCGGGCCAGTGCGCCGCAACCACGCTTTCGAGCAAGGCGATGCGTGCTTCATCCAGCAGGAACCGCGGATCGATCGCGGCGGGATCGGCGACGACGCGCAGCCGCAGGCACGCCGGGCCGCCGCCGTTGGCCATCGACTGGCGCACATCGACCGGCAGCACCTTGCGGATCGGCCCGTTGCTGGCGAGCAGTCCGTCAAGGTAGGCACGCACGCGCGGGTGCTCCCACGCCTCCAGCGGGATGACCAGACCCATCGCGCCGCCTGGCAGCGTCAGGACTTGCCCGTTGAACAGATAGCTGGCGATGGCATCGGCGAGACTGACGGCGCTGGCAGGAACGACCACGATCTCGGCCTCGGGCTGGGCCGCGCGGATGGCGGCATACGTGCCTTCGGGGTCGGCAAAGGCCAGCTCGTGGGTGAACAGCACGCGCTCGTTGGCGACGGCGACGACGTCGTTGTGGAACGCACCCGCCGCAATCGCCTCGGCCGATTGTTCGACGAACAGCGCCTGCGCCGGGTTCAGCCCGTGCAGTCGGGCCACCGCGCGGCTGGCCTGTTCGTGCTGGCGCGCGGGGAAGGCGCCGCCCCCGGTGTCCTTGGTGTGGCGGCCATACACGAAGATCTCCAGCCCCGGCGCCGCATGGTGCGCGGCCATGCGCATGTGGTTGGCCGCGCCTTCATCGCCGAAGCAGGCGGGCACCGCGTCGTGCACGGCAAAGTGCGCGGTGTCGGCAAAGGCAAGCCGCAACTGGCGCACGGTGTCGGGCCATTCCTGCGAACGGTGCGGCATCGTCACAAGGTTGGCGGCGGTCAGGTGGCAGCGCCCGTCGGCGGTGTCGGGCGCGGGGCTGACGGTGGCGGCGTTGGCCGTCCACATCGCGCTGGCCGACCAAGCGGCGGCGCGCAGGCGGCGCTCGGCCTCGCCCGCCGGTTCGACCCCGCTCAGCCCCAGCGCATCGAGAAACGCGCCATTGGGCCGGGGCAACGGGGCAAAGAAGCCCTGCGCCAGCCCGAGGTTGAGGTTGTGGCGCATCTTGCCCAGCCCCTGCAGCGCGGCGGCGCGCGGGTACGACGGGTCGCCGCCGTGGCTGGCCGAGGCGAGGTTGCCCAGGCTCAGCCCCGCATAGTTGTGGCTGGGGCCGACCAGCCCGTCAAAGTTGATTTCCACCAGCGGCATCGGGGTATCCTGTTCGCGTTTGGGTCCGGTTGAAGCTCAAAATGGCGCAAGGGTGAAATGGACTAGCGCCGCACGTGCCACACCTGATCGCCCACGCTGACGTCGAGCGCGCCAGCGGCGATGGGATCGAGCACGACCCCGTCCGCCCCATCGGTCGCCACTTCGCCCATCGTGCAGCGAAAGCTGTCGAGCCGTCCGGTGGCGATCAGCGCCTTGACGGCGTGGCCGGTGCCCTCGGGGGCGCGAACGTGGGTGATCGTGGCCTGCTTCGCCTCGGCGATCGAGCGGACCCGGTCGGTGCGCGTGGTCATCGTCGGGCCACCGTCGAAGATGTCGAAGTAGCCCTCGGAATGGAAGCCTTCCTCCTCAAGCATGCGCATCGCGGCGCGCCCGCTGGGGTGGGGCAGGCCGATGGCCGAACGCGCGATCTCGGGCAGCATCGCGACATAGACCGGGTGCTTGGGCATCAGGTCGGCGATGAACTGATAGCCGTTGATGGCGTTGAAATAGTCGGCTTCCTGAAAGCTCATGCCGAAGAAGCGCCCGGCCACACCGTCCCAGAACGGCGATCCGCCGCGTTCGTCGATGATCCCGCGCAGTTCAGCGAGGATGCGGTTGGCAAAGCGTTTGCGGTGCATCGCGATGAACAGGTAGCGGCTGCGCGCCAGCAACAGGCCAAGCCCGCCCGCGCGCTCGCCGGGGTGCAGGAACAGCCCGCCCACTTCGCTAGACCCTTCCAGATCGGTGACGAGGTTGAGCATTTCGGCGCGGAAGGTGCGGTTCAGCTCCTTCGAATGCTGGGTCAGCGTGGCCATGCGGTACGAGTAGAACGGATATTGCTGCCCTACGCAGGTGAAGATCTGCGCGGTGCCGCGCACTTCGCCGGTGATCGCATCTTCCAGCACCAGCACGAACAGTTCGTCGCGCGGGTGGTTGGGGTCGCCCTCGTCGGTATTGCCAAAGCCTTGCGCCGCGCGCTCCAGCTTGGCGGTCAGCGCCTTGCGGTCGGGCGGCAGGTTGGTGAAGCCGCCGCCGGTCAGCTTGGCCATGTCGTACAAGTGCTGCAAGTCGGCCGGACTTGCGGCGCGGATGCGGTAGCTCATCATTCCCCCCCTGCAAGGCGATGCAGCACCAAGGCCGAAAGCGCCGCGCGCTCGGCCAGCGATGGCACCACCAGGAATTCTGCGTCCGAATGGATCGCGCCGCCGCGTACGCCCATGGTATCGACCACCGGCACGCCCAGCGCAGCGATGTTGTTGCCATCGCACACCCCGCCCGAGCTTTGCCAGCGGATCGGCTGACCCAGCGCGGCCCCGCAGGTGCGGACCAGCTCGAACAGTTCCTCGGCCTGCGGCGTCAAGGGCTTGGGCGGGCGGCTGATGCCACCGTGCAGGTGGATGGATACTTCGTGCTCGATCTCGACAGCCGCGATCAACGCCCTCAGATCGCGCGCGAAAGCCTCGGCCAGTTCGGTCGAGCGGGGGCGCACGTTGAAGCGCAGGATCGCATGATCGGGCACCACGTTGTTGGCGCTGCCGCCGTCGATCTTTGCCGGGTTCACGCTCAACCCCTCGCGCTGGGCATCGCGAAGCTTCAACGCAAGCGCGGCTGCCGCGACAATCGCGTTGCGCCCGTCCTGCGGGTTGCGCCCGGCGTGCGCACTGCGGCCGGTGACGATGGCCGAGTAGTTGCCGCTGCCCGCACGGGCGCCGGCCAGCGTGCCATCGGGCAGCGCGCTGGGTTCATACGTCAGCGCCGCCGCCTTGCCCGCCGCCAACTGCGCGATCAGCGGGGCGGACGACAGACTGCCGGTTTCCTCGTCGGCGTTGATCAGCACGTCATAGCCGACGCCCGCCGCCGCCGGACTGCGCTCGAACGCCTGCAAGGCCGCCAGCAGCACCGCGATGCCGCCCTTCATGTCGGCCACGCCCGGTCCGTTCAACGTCGCGTCATCAAGCCAGCGCGCAGTCTGGAACGGGTGGTCGGCGGGAAACACGGTGTCCATGTGCCCGGTCAGCAGGAACCGCCGGTTGGCGCGCGGACGGACCGACAGCACCAGATGCTGCCCATGATCGAGCGCCACCGTGCGCCCATCGGCGGCGACCGCCTCGACCGGGGCAGGGCTTTCCAGCCGCGCCTCGCCCGGCAGGACGGCAAAGGCATCGGCCAGCAGCGCCGCTTGTGCGGCCAGCCCGGCAAGGTTGCGCGTGCCGGTGTTGATCGCGCTCCACGCCAGCGCTTGCGCCAGCATGGCGGGCGCATCGATCTGGCTGAGCAGCGCGTGCTCCGGGGGCGAAAGCGGTGTCATCGGCAAAGGGCTTAAAGCATCGCGGCACAAGGGTGAACCCCCGTGCCAATGCTTTCCGGTTGGTATCGCGCGCTCAACCGAACAGGATCGGGAACCAGTCGCTGCGCAGCCGCTCGCCGGGCTTCATGCCGTGGTCGGGGAAGGGGGGCGAGGTGCGGCCCGGTCGTTCGACAAAGCGCGCATCGTCGCCGACAAAGCGCAACGACAGCACGCGCCGCCGGTCGGCACCGGGGTTGCCGCGCGCGCCGTGCACGGTGCGGAAATCGAACAGAACCGCATCGCCCGGCTCCAGTTCCCATTCCAGCACGGTGTGTTCGGGCTGCGTGTCCGGATCGGGCACAGGCAGGTAATCGCCCGGCTCTGCATAGAACGCGGCATCGGTCGCCCAGCGCACCGGCAGCACCGGCTTGGGCCACAGGTGCGACCCGGCGATCAGCCGCAGCGTCGCCTCGCGCACCGGCTCGACCGGGAGCCACAGACTGACGGTCTGCGTGCCCTCGACGAAGTAATAGGGCGCATCCTGATGCCAGGGCGTGGGCTTTTGCGTGCCCGGCTCCTTGATCAGCACGTGATCGTGAAAGAACTGCGCGGTGGTCGAACGCATCGCCTGCGCGGCCAGTTGCGCGGCGGGGCTGGCGCGCACCACCTGCTCGATTTCGGGCAGGCGCTGCCAGTTGCAATAGTCATCGAAGAACCGGCCGGGCTGGCCGGCGCTGACAGAATCGGCGGCATAAGGGCCGGGTTCGCGCAAGTTGTGCTCGATCCCGGCGGCGATGGTCCCGATCCAGTCGCGAAACACCCCGCGCACCACCACCGCGCCGTCGCGGGCGAAGGCGGCAACTTCGTCTGCGGAAATCAGCGCTGCGGTCATGCTCGGTCGTGGCCGGTTCAGGCCGCGCGGGTCAGGCTTTGCATCCGCTTGAGATAGCGGGCCAGCACGTCGATCTCGAGATTGACCTTGTGCCCGGCGGTCAGGGTGCCCAGCGTGGTGACTTCGGCGGTGTGCGGGATGATGTTCAGCCCGAAATGCGCCGCGCCATCGGGCTGGTCGGCCACCGCATTGACCGTCAGCGATACGCCGTCGACGGTGATTGAGCCCTTTTCGGCGATGTAGGGGGCCAGTTCCTGCGGCGCGGCGATGACAAAGCGCAGCGAGCCGCCTTCGGGGGTCACGCTCACCACTTCGCCCACCGCATCGACGTGGCCGGTCACGATATGGCCGCCCAGTTCGTCGCCCAGCTTCAGCGCGGGCTCAAGGTTGAGCGGCGCGCCTTCGTGCCATTGCGCGGGCGCGGTGCGGCTGATCGTTTCGCCCGAGACATCGACCGCGAACCAAGCATCGCCCGCGCGTCCGCCCTTGTCGACCACGGTCAGGCACACGCCCGAACAGGCGATGGAGGCGCCGATGGCGATCTTGGCGGGGTCTTGTACCGTGGAGATGGTCAGGCGCGTGTCGCCCGGATTGGCAACGGCCCGCACTTTGCCCACTTCGACGACGATCCCGGTAAACATCGCAACTCAGCTCCTTAATCAGCGTGTCCGGTGGTAGACTTCGAGAAGGTCGCTGCCAAGCCGCTGTTGCGCGTTCAGCCGCCAGCGGCCGTGCGCTTCGCCCAGATGGGCAAGGCCGATGTCGCCGATGCACGCCACGCCATCGCCGATTACGATCGGCGCGCGATAGAGCAGCAGTCGGTCCACGCGGTCGGCGGCAAGGAAGGTGGCCGCCGCACCGGCGCCCCCTTCGACGAACAAGTACTGGGTCAGTCCAAACGCGCCCGGAGCGGCGATGTCCGCCACGCCCTGCCATCCGGCGGGGACGGCGCCGCGTGTCAACACCCAGCGTTCGGGGCTGCGCTGCTCAAGGCCGGGCAGTCGCACGTCGAGCCGGGGGGCATCGGCGCGCAGGGTGCCGCCGCCGACCAGAATCACGTCGGCCCGCGCCCGCTCGGCATGGACATGCGCGCGCGCTTGCGGTCCGGTGATCCACTGGCTTTCGCCATTGGCCAGCGCGATCCTGCCATCGAGCGAGGTCGCCAGCTTGAGCGTGGTGTGCGGTCGTCCCGCGGTCTGGCGCAGCAGGTATCCCGCCAACGAGGCGCGCGCGGCGGGCGAATCTAGCACTTCGACCGCGATCCCGTGTTCGCGCAGTCGGGCGATACCGGCCCCGGCGGTGCGCGGATCGGGGTCGGTGCAGCCGATCACCACGCGCGCTGGCATGGGCGCAAGGTTCCAGCGTGACGTAAAGCGTGGCACCGGCGGCTTGCGCGCCTGCCTGCGCCAGCGCCTCGGCCTCGGCATGGGGGCGTCCACCGGCTTGCGTCCAGCCGCGCCCGACGACCACGCCTTTACCGCGCACCAGCACCGCACCGACAGCGGGGTTGGGGCGGCTGAGCGGACGGCCACGCGCGGCCAGCGCCGCTGCGGCATCAAGCCAGCGGTGGTCGTCTGGCGCGCTCAACCTGTCAGTTGCCTTGCGCGGCTGCGGTAGCGGTCTGGCCCGGTTTCTTTTCCAGATAGCGGTCGAGCAGCGCCTTGTTGCGCGCGGCTTCGGCCTTCTGCTCGGCCTCGCGCTCGGCCTTGCCGTCATCGTACATCTTCTGGGTGTCGAGCCCGGTGGCCGCTCCCACGGTCTTGTACATCTTGCGGATGTTCTCGGCGTGGAATTCTTCCTCGGCCGCCTCGGCGCGGGCTTTGCGCGTCGCTTCGATGTTACCGGCGATGATCTCGGCATCGCTGCGGTCGGCGCGCCACGACTGGATGTAGATCACCTCGGGCCGACGCGGCATGCCCCGCCAGCCCTGGTTGATCATCAGCACGAAGATGCCGCCGGTGACGCAGGCCGCCAGAAACAGACCCGTCCAGCGGAATTCTCGCGGCGCACCGAGGAACTGCCACAGGTCAAGCACCGCCCGGCGCGGCGACACATCGCGGAAAAAATCCTTCATGCCGCCTCAGATAGGACGGGCGCGTCGCGAATGCCAGTGGCCATGCTTACCCGAACGGCTGGTACAAGGTGCGGCCGTGCAGACGCAGCCATTCGTTGGCACCGCTCAGCGAGCCTTCGTAAAGTGCGCCAAGGTGGGCGTGAAAGGCGGGGCTGTGGTCGAAGTGGGTCATGTGCGCCACTTCGTGCGCCACCACCGAGCGGCGCACCGCGTCGGGCGCCATGATCAGCCGCCAGTTGATGCGGATCGTGCCGTCAGACGCGCAACTGCCCCACCGTCGTTGCGCCCGGCTGAGCGCAAGGCGCGGTAGCGGCTGGCCCGCCCGCGCGCAGTAATGGGCCAGGTCTTGCGCGCACAGTCGCAGCGCTTCGGCGGCAAGCCAGCGGTGCAGGCGGCGCTCCAGCCCGTCCGCCGGGCCGCCGATCACGATCTGACCATCGACGATCACCGGTCGCCGCGCGGCGCGTTCCTGCCAGATGACGCGGTGCTGCTCGCCGCGATAGAGCACGAGCGCATCGTGCCCGACCGGCTGCGGCGGGGGCAGGCGGTCAAGCTGCTGCGCCAGCCAGTCGGCACGCGAGCGGGCAAATTCGAGCGCATCGGCCACCCGGGCCCATGCCGGCATCGACACGCGCGCCTCGCTGCCATCCGGGGCGAGCCGCAGCGTCAGCCGCCGCGCGTTGCGCAGCCGTCGCACCACCACCGGCAGTTCGCGCCCGGCCACCGCCACCGCCAGCTTGCGCTGTTGCGGCGGCGCGGCGCGCGCATTGGCCGACTGGCCGCGCACGGCGCGATGAAGCCACGCGATCACCCAGGATTTCCATAGTCTGGGTCGCTGAACGCGCCGTCGTCATAATCGGCGGCAAGATACTCGGCGCCAAGATACTCGGCAGCAATGTCGGGATCGGGCACGATGTGCTCCTCCAGCGGACCCGCCAGCACTTCGCTGATCGCCTTGCCCACCACCGAAATGCCGCGCCGGTGCACCTCGTTGCGGTCGCCGCATTCCAGATAGTGCCAATCGGGCAGGGGCTGGCCATCGGCCCGCAGGCGATAGGCGCACGTCGCGGGCAGCCATGGCACTTGCTCGACCAGCCGGGGCGTCAACCGCAGACAGTCGGGCACCATTGCCTTGCGGTGGCGATAGTCGGCGCAGCGCGCTGTGGACAAATCGAGCAGGCGGCAGGCGACATTGGTGTGGTGGATGGCGCCGGTCTCGTCATCCTCGAGCTTGTGCAGGCAGCATTTGCCGCAGCCGTCGCACAGGGCTTCCCATTCGTCGCGGGTAAGCTGTTCGACCGGCTTGTCCCAGAACCGGCGCGAGGCCGGGCCTACCGTACCCATTTGGCCAGTTCCGCCGCCACCGCAGGGCCATTCTGTTCAACCGGCAGCAGCGCAATCGGCTTGCCATCGGGGCCCATCAGATAGGCCGCGCGGCTGTGGTCCATCAGATAGGCACCGTTTGCCGCCTTGTTTCCGGCCGCGTCCTCGTCGTGCTTCTTGTAATAGACGGCATAGGCCTTGGCCACCGCGGCGACTTGTTCGGGGGTTCCGGTCAGCCCGACCAGTTCCCTGCCGAAATTGGCGGTGAACTGGCCGACCGCCTGCGGGGTGTCGCGCGCCGGATCGATCGAGATGAACACCGGCACGACCTTTGCCGCCAGATCGGCATGGGCTTTGGCAAAGGCGTGGTAGCCCTGCATCAGGTGCTGCACGTCAAGCGGGCAGACATCGGGACAATACGTATAGCCGAAATAGAACACCCGATATTTGCCCGCGAAGCTGGCCTCGGTCACGGTCTTGCCGGTCTGGTCGGTCAGGGTGAACGGGCCGCCGATGGCCGCGCCTTCCAGCGGTGCGGGCAGCGTTGCCGTCCCCGATGAGCAGGCGGACAGCAACATGCTGGCGGCAAGGACGGGGGCAACAGCAAGCGCGGTTGCAATGACGGCGTGGCGAACGGTGCTGAAGGGGTGCATGGCGCTGCGGTTCATGCTCTGCTAACCCGCAGGTTGCAAGGCCCGAGTCCGGTGGCGCGGCACGTCTGTCCACCACGGAACGACCCGGAACATGAGGGAATACAACGTGATCACACAGCGACACGCAGGATTCGGTGCGATTGCCAAAGCAATTGTGCTGACGCTGGCAGTCCCGGGCTCGTTCGCGCTGACGGCTCCGGCGATGGCGCAGTTCTCGCAAAGCTACAAGTTTCTGGAATCGGTCAAGAAGAAGGAAGGCGACGCGGTGATCACCGCGCTCAACGTGCCCGGAACGCAGATCGTCAACACCCGCGACGTCAGCACCGGCGAAAGCGCGCTGCACATCGTCACCGCCCGCCGCGATCTGACGTGGATGCAGTTCCTCGTGTCGCGCGGGGCCAACCCCAACATCCGCAACAATCAGGGCACCACGCCGCTGCAACTGGCAGCAGGGCTCGGTTTTGTCGAAGGCGTCGAATACCTGATCACCGCAGGCGCGCGGGTCGATGAATCCGACAACACCGGCGAAACCCCGCTGATCGGTGCAGTCCACCGCCGCGATCTGGGGCTGGTGCGCACCTTGCTGAAGGCCGGGGCCAACCCCGATCGCCCCGACAATTCGGGCCGTTCCGCCTATGATTACGCCGCGCTTGAAGGCAAGGACAGCCCGGTGCTGGGTGAGCTTGAAACCGCGCGCAAAAGCCGCGCGGCCAAGGGCGATTCCAAAAAGACCTACGGCCCCTCGTTCTGAACCCCATCCGCACCCTATCCGCGCAAGGCACGATCGATGACCAGCACTCCCGCTTCCGCCACACCGGGTCCGGACGACCGCACGCTTGAAGAACTGCGCCTCGATCTGGCGCCTGCCGTGGCCGAAGCGGCGGTGTTCGACGGCTGGAGCGAACTTGCCATCGAGAATGCGGCGTGGGCCGAAGGGGTCGATCCGGCCGTCGCGCGCTTCGCCTTTGCCGAAGGGCACGGCAAGCCGACCGCGATGGCGATGATCACCGCGTGGATCGCGCGGATCGACCGCGACATGGCCGCCGAACTGACCGCTGAGCGCGTCGGCAACCTGCCGATCCGTGAGCGTATCCGCACGCTGGTGCAGTTCCGGCTCGATGCTGCGGCCGGGCGCGAGGAAGCGCTGCGTCGCGCGCAGATCGAACTGGCCAAGCCGCAGAACCTTGCTGCCGCGCTGCGCCTGTCATGGTCGAGCGCCGATCTGATGTGGCGGCTGGCTGGCGACACCGCGACCGATTTCAACCACTACACCAAGCGCACGACGCTGGCTGCGCTCTATGCCGCGACGCTGGCGGTCTATGCCGAGGACCGCAGCGAGGACCATGCCGAAGCCCGCGCGTTCCTTGCCCGCCGCATCGAGGGGGTGATGCGCTTTGAAAAGGCCAAGGCCAAGTTCCTGCGCAAGCCCAGCGATGAACGCTTCAGTGTGACCCGGCTGCTCGGCCGTCTGCGCTATCCGGCCACCTGATCCTTCATCCGATCCGGGCGCCCATGGTTTGATCTGCGTCAAGTATTGCGAATGACTTGCAAAGGCGCTGGGCCTGTGGCAGCGCCCTTACCGTGACGTTGGACGAACTCCCGCTTGGCACTCCCGCCCGCATCGATTCGGTCGATTGGGACGCGCTGGTGCCCGAAGAGGCGCAACGCCTTCAGGCGTTGGGGCTCGACACTGGCGCGCGTATCGCGGTGGCTTATCGCGGGGTGTTCTTCACGCGCGATCCGCTGGCGATCGAGATCGGGCGGATGACGGTGGCGCTGCGCCGCGTCCACGCCCGCGCCATTCAGGTCGAGCCGCTGGTGCAGGACGCCGTGGCATGAGCCGCCGGGCTTGCGTTGCCGCGCTGGTCGGCAATCCCAACGCGGGCAAAAGCGCGCTGTTCAACGCGCTGACCGGCGCGCGCCAGAAAATCGCGAACTATCCGGGCGTTACCGTCGAGCGCAAGGCCGGGCGGATGATCCTGCCCAGTGGCGAGCCAGTGGAACTGGTCGATCTGCCCGGCTCCTATGGGCTTGACGCGACCAGCCCGGACGAGGCGGTCACCCGCCGGGTAATCATGGGCGAACAGCCGGGTCAGGTGCAGCCCGACGTGCTGGTGATCGTGCTCGATTCGTCGAACCTCGAACAGCATCTGGTGTTCGCGCAGGAAGTGCTGGCGCTGGGGCGGCCGTGCGTGGTCGCGCTCAACATGGTCGATCTGGCCGAACGCGACGGGCTGGTGCTCGATCCTACCGCGCTGTCGGCTGAACTTGGCGTCCCGGTGATCCCGACGGTGGCGGTGCGTCGCCGCGGGCTGACCGAACTGGCCGAAGCGGTGGCGGTGGCGCGCGACACCGTGCAGGCCGACGCCACGCTGCATCCGCGTGCCTATCTCACCTTGCCCGAACGGCGGATGCTGGCGCACGAGATGGCGCGCGGCGCGATCCTGTCCGAAACCACCCGCCACCGCATCCACGCGCGGATGGACAAAGTGCTGCTGCATCCGTTCGCCGGGCCGCCGATCCTGTTCGCGCTGCTGTTCGTGGTGTTCCAGGCGGTGTTCAGTTGGGCCAAGCCGTTTCAGGACGGGCTCGATGCGCTGTTTTCCGATTTCGGCGCCGCGGTCCACGCCGCGCTGCCGCCTTCGCTGGCGCGCGACCTGTTGACCGACGGGATCATCGCCGGGGTCGGGGCGGTCGTGGTGTTCCTGCCGCAGATCCTGACGCTGTTCTTCTTCATTCTGGTGATGGAGGCGACCGGCTACATGGCGCGCGCCGCCTTCCTGATGGACCGAATGATGGCTGGCGTCGGGCTTTCCGGCCGCAGCTTCATCCCGCTGCTGTCGAGCTTTGCCTGCGCCATTCCGGGTATCATGGCCACGCGCAGCATCACCGATCCCAAGGACCGGCTGACCACGATCCTGATCGCGCCGTTGATGACCTGTTCGGCGCGACTGCCGGTCTATGCGGTGATCATCGCCGCGTTCATCCCCAACCGGCAGGTGCTGCCCGGCATCGGCCTGCAAGGGCTGGTGCTGTTCGGGCTCTACGTCGCCGGAATCGTCGGCGCGATGGCGGTGGCGCTGATCCTGCGCCGCTCGGTGACCAAGGGCGCGGCCAGCGGCTTCATCATGGAGCTGCCCAAGTACCAATTGCCCACGGTCAAGGATCTGGCGCTGGGCCTGTGGCAGCGCGCATGGATCTTCCTGCGCCGCGCGGGCACGATGATCTTCACCGTCACCGTGGTGCTGTGGCTGCTGCTCAATTTCCCGCGCGCGGAAGCCGGCCGCGATCAGGTTGACGCCTCGATCGCCGGGCATGTCGCCAACGGCCTTGCGGTGGTGATCGAACCCATCGGCTTCAACCGCGACATCGCGCTGGCGCTGATCCCGGCGATGGCCGCGCGTGAGGTCGCGGTCAGCGCGCTCGCCACGACTTACGCCGTGGGCAGCACCGACGAGACCGCGCAGGAACAGGGCCTGACCGCGCAGTTGAAGGCGCACTGGAGCCTGCCGACCGCGCTGGCGTTCCTGGCCTGGTTCGTGTTCGCGCCGCAGTGCATGTCGACCATCGCGGTCACCCGGCGAGAGACCAACGGCTGGAAGTGGCCGGCGTTCATGCTCGGCTACATGTTTGCGCTGGCTTATGCCTTTGCCGGGCTGACCTACTGGACGGCGGTGGCGCTCGGTTTGGGATAAGTCGTGCGCGCGGCTTGAGGTCGCTGGCCGCGCCGCTTACCGACTATGCCAATTCAGTCAGGGAACGATTCGATGGCAGGCAGCGTCAACAAGGTGATCATCGTCGGCAACCTTGGGCAGGATCCCGAGGTCAAGAGCTTCCAGAACGGTGGCCGCATCGCCAACTTGCGCATCGCCACCTCGGAAAGCTGGAAGGACAAGGCCACCGGCGAGCGCAAGGAGCGCACCGAATGGCACAGCGTCGTGCTCCAGTCCGACGGTCTGGTCGGTGTGGCCGAGCGCTTCCTGAAAAAGGGCAGCAAGGTTTACATCGAAGGCCAGTTGCGCACCCGCAAGTGGCAGGACCAATCGGGCAACGACCGCTACACCACCGAAATCTCGGTCGGCATCAACGGCAACCTGACGATGCTCGACGGGCCGCAGGGCGGCGGCGCGGGTGGTGAAGGGCGCAGCGGCGGCGGCGGCTTTGGCGGCGGTGGCCGCTCGGGCGGCGGCGGCGGCGGCTGGAACGAAGGCGGCGCCGGTGGTGGTGGCCGTGGCGGTGCGGGCGGTGGCTGGAACCAGGGCGGCGGCGGCGCGCCTGCTGGCGGCGGTGGCGGCTATGCCGACGATCTGGACGACGATATCCCGTTCTGATCGACCCTTTTTTCAACGAATTGCGCTCCTCCCCCGACAAGGGTGGAGGAGCAGACTCTCACGTCCCGCGCGTGTCGCCATACAAGTGGATGTGCAGCCGGTCGGTGAAGCGCCAGCCGCGATCGAGCGCGGCGGCCGACAGCCAGCGCGACCGATCGCGCAAAGTGGCGCTGGCGGTGCCCTCGGGCATCACGAACAGCCGCTCGGCCACGATGTCATGGGCCCGTTGCAAGGCCTCGACTTCGGCCAGATCGTCCTCGCTGGCGATCACGAACTTGAAGTAGGCGCGTGGGTCGGCGGCCCACGCGGACAGCCGTTCGGGGATCAGCGCTAACTCGGCCGGATTGCCCGAATGCGCCAGCTTGGGGCTGACGTTGTACTGGTCGATCAGCGGGTCGAGCGCGGCATGCGGCGCCACGGTGCCATTGGTCTCCACCTCGACATGCAGGCCGGGTTTGCCCGTGCGCAAGGCCGCCAGCATCCGCGCCAGCGCCGCGCCCTGCAACAGCGGCTCACCCCCGGTGATCACCAGCCGGTCCTCGGCATAGTCCGCCAGCCGCGCGGCAAGCTCAGCCTCGTCCACGCTCACCTGATTGGCACTGCGGGCAAAGTAAAGGTCATCGCGGTGCGCGCGGTTGTCGCCCTCGAACCGCCAGGTGTAGGCGGTGTCGCACCACTGGCACGCCAGATTGCAGCGCGACAGCCGCACGAACAGGCTCGGCCGCCCGATCGACGGCCCTTCGCCCTGCAACGAGGCGAAGACTTCCGCCTCGCCCGGCGTGGTGGTGGCCAAAGTCAGCATGGGGGCGTCACCATCGCCGCGCTTTGGCCGTTCAGCCCAGCCGCGCCAGCGCAGCGGCAAGGCGGGTAGCCTCGGCGCTGTGATGGGCGTGGTCGGCGCGGGCTTTTTCCACCGCTTCGGGTTTGGCGCGTTCGACGAACGAGGCGTTGTTCAGCCGCCCTTCCAAGGCCTTGGTTTCCTTTTGCGAGGCGGCCAGCGCCTTTTCCAGCCGGGCCTTTTCGGCGGCGATGTCGATCACCCCGTCCAGCGGCACGATCAGGTTGGCATCGCCTGCACCCACTTGCATCGCTGCGCCCGAAGGGGCCGGGGCGAAGTGGATCGCGGTCAGCCGTGCCAGCCGCTCGATCACCGCCGGGTTGGCGGCGATGATGGCGCGGGTCTGGTCCGAGGGTTCAGGAAGCCATGCTTCCAGCCGCGCGCCGGGCGCGATGCCCAGTTCGTTCTTGGCCCCGCGCAGGGCGGAGACCAGCGCGATCAGCCATTCGACCTCGGCCTTGGCCGCCGGATCGACGCTGGCCTGCGGCTCGGGCCAGCGGGCGACGATCAGGTCTTGCTCCCGCGGGTGGGCGGGGTCGGACAACGCGTGCCACAGTTCCTCGGTCACAAAGGGCATGAACGGGTGGAGCATGACCAGAATCTGGTCGAGCACCCAGCCAGCCACCGCGCGGGTTTCGGCGTCGAAGTTGCCTTTGACCAGTTCGATGTACCAGTCGCAGAACGTGTCCCACACGAAGCGGTAGATCGCGCCCGCCGCTGCATCGAAGCGCAAGTCGGCCATCGCCTTGTCGAGCGCGATTTGCGTTTCCACGACTTCGCCGACGATCCACTTGTTGACCGCGCTGGTGGCGGCAGGCGCGGCAAGGGTGGTGCTGCCGGTTATGCCGTTGCTTTGGCAAAAGCGCGCCGCGTTCCACAGCTTGGTGGCGAAGTTGCGATACCCTTCGACGCGGCGTTCATCCATCTTCACGTCGCGGCCCTGGCTTTCCATCGCGCACATGAAGAAGCGCAGCGCATCGGCGCCGTACTGGTCGATCAGGCCCAGCGGATCGACCACGTTGCCCTTGGACTTGGACATTTTCTGCCCATCGGCGGCGCGCACCAGCCCGTGCAGGTAAAGCCGCTTCCACGGCACTTCCTTCATGAAATGGATGCCTTGCATCGCCATGCGCGCATCCCAGAAGAACAGGATGTCGAACCCGGAAACGAGCAGATCGTTGGGGTAGTGTTTTTGCAGGAGGCTGGCTCCCTCCCCCGAACGGGGGAGGGCTTCTGCAGTGTCCTCCGGCCAGCCCAGCGTGGCGAAGGGCCACAGCGCGCTGGAAAACCACGTGTCGAGGACGTCGTTGTCGCGGGTCAGGGGCTTGTTACCGGCCAAGGCTTGCGCGGCATCTTCGGTTTCGGCGACGTAGATCGAGCCGTCCTCGGCATACCAAGCCGGAATCCGGTGCCCCCACCACAACTGGCGGGAAACGCACCAGGGCTGGATGTTTTCCATCCAGTTGAAGAAGGTCTTTTCCCAGGTCTTGGGGACGATCTCGATGGCGCCGCTGCGCACGGCTTCCATCGGAGCCTGGGCGAGTTCGGCGGCGTTGACGTACCACTGGTCGGTCAGCCACGGTTCGATGACCACGCCGCCGCGATCCCCGAACGGGGTCTGGATGGTGCGCGGTTCGGCATCGTGTTCGACCGGGTTGCCTTCCTTGTCCTTGGTCACGTGCGGGATCAGGAAACCGGCCGCCTTCATGTCGGCGACGATCCAGCTGCGCACGGTGAAGCGCTCCTGACCCAGGTACTTGTCCGGCACCAGCCCGTCGGCGGTCTGCACCACGTTGGCCTCGGCATCGAACATGTTGAGCATGTCGGACGCCTTGATCCCGGCGCGCTTGCCCACCTCGAAGTCGTTGAAATCGTGGCCGGGCGTGATCTTGACCGCGCCGCTGCCCAGTTCCGGGTCGGCGTGTTCGTCGGCCACGATGCGCAAGCGGCGGCCGGTGATCGGCTGGTCGATGAACGCCCCGATCACGCTTTGATAGCGCGGATCGTCGGCATTCACCGCCACGAGCATGTCGGCCAGCATCGTTTCGGGCCGCGTGGTGGCGACCTCGATATAGTCCAGCCCGTCGGCGCGGGTCACTCCGTCTGCCAGCGGGTACTTGAAGTGCCAGAACCCGCCCTGAACCTCGCGCGTTTCGACCTCAAGGTCGGAAATCGCCGTTTTCAGCCGGGGATCCCAGTTGACCAGCCGCTTGTCGCGATAGATCAGACCTTGGTTGTACAGGTCGACGAACACCTTGACGACCGCCTTGGTGAAGTGCGGGTCCATGGTGAACTGTTCGCGCGACCAGTCCATCGAACAGCCAAGGCGGCGCAACTGGCGGGTGATGGTGCCGCCGCTCTCGGCCTTCCATTCCCACACTTTGTCGATGAACGCTTCGCGCGTGTAGTTGGTGCGCTTGTCCTGCGCGGCTTCAAGCTGGCGTTCGACCACCATCTGCGTGGCGATGCCCGCATGGTCGGTGCCGACCACCCACAGCGCGTCCTTGCCCTTCAGCCGTTCGTGGCGGATCACCACGTCCTGCAGCGTGTTGTCGAGCGCGTGGCCGATGTGCAGGCTGCCGGTCACGTTCGGCGGCGGGTTGACGATGGTGAACGGCTCGGCATCGGGGCGTTCGGGGCGGAAGCGGCCTTCGCTTTCCCAATGGGCGTACCATTTGGCCTCGATCGCGGCGGGATCGAAGGTCTTGGCAAGGCCTTGCGCCAAAGTCTGGTCCAGTTCCGCTGCGGTTTGCGCGGGAATCTGCTCGTCGGTCTGGTCGGTCATGGCTTGCGCCTTGCCACCGCGCGGGCCACGCTGCAACCGTGTCGCCAAGGCACTGTGGGATCGGGTGTCCGCGTGGTGGAGCAAATTGCGCAAGAGCCCGCCCTTGCTGGGTCGAGGATTTTGCCCCATGGTGTGCACGCAATGGCCCAGACTGCTGATTTCACCATAGAACCCGGCAGCACGGGCGGCGATGCGGGCAGCGATGCCGGCGGCGGGAACCTGCGGTTCAGCGGGCCGTTGCTGGTATCCACCGTGGGCCATATCGACAGCCGCCTGCGCCACATCGAAGAACCTGTCGGCACCATCGATCTGGCCGGAGTCGAGCGGATCGACACGGTCGGCGCGTGGGTCGCGTGGAGCCTGTCGCAACGGCTCGATGCCAAGCTGACAGGTGCGAGCACGGATGCGCAGCGCCTGATCGAGGCGGTCAGCCGCGCCGGCACCCAAGGCGGGGCGATCGAACGCGAACGCTTGCCGTGGTATTTGCGCGTACCGGCGCAAGTCGGTGACAGCGTGATCGGCATGGGCCGGGGCATGCTCGGCGTGCTCGGCTTCTTTGGCCAGATGGTGCTGGGCACCGCCACGCTGTTGCGCCATCCGGGGCAATTCCGGATGAGGGCGCTGGTCCACCAGATGGAACTGGTGGGCGTCAACGCGCTGGCCATCGTCGGGCTGATGAGCTTTCTGGTCGGCATCGTCATCGCCCAGCAGGGCGCGGTGCAGTTGCAGCAGTTCGGGGCCGAGATCTATACGGTCAACCTCGTCGGCCGGCTGACCTTGCGCGAACTGGGCATCCTGATGACCGCGATCATGGTCGCGGGGCGTTCAGGATCGGCCTTTGCCGCGCAACTGGGCACGATGAAGCTGACCGAGGAAGTCGACGCCATGCGCACCATCGGGGTTTCGCCGATGGAGGCGCTGGTGCTGCCGCGCATTGCCGCCACGATGCTGATGATGCCGCTGCTGGGCGTCTATTCGTCGGTGATCGGCATCATCGGCGGTGCGTTCCTCGCCTCGCTGACGCTGGGCATTCCGTTCCTGACCTTCCTGTCGCGCATTCAGGAAGTGGTGCCGCTGCACGACGTGTGGGTCGGTCTGCTCAAGGGGCCGGTGTTCGGGCTGATCGTCGCGGTGTCGGGCTGCTATCAGGGCATGCAGGTACGCAACGATGCCGAGGAAGTGGGCGCGCGCACCACCGGCGCGGTGGTCATGGCGATCTTCACGGTGATCGTGCTCGATGCGTTCTTCGCGGTGTTCTTTACCGAGATCGGCTGGGGATGAGCGAAGATATTTCCACGCCTGACCCGCAGTTCCCGATCCGGGTGCGCGATCTGGTCAACGCCTTTGGCGATCAGGTGGTCCACGAATCGCTCGATCTTGATGTGCGCAAGGGCGAGATCCTTGGCGTGGTCGGCGGGTCGGGCACGGGCAAATCGGTGCTGATGCGTTCGATCATCGGCTTGCAGATCCCCCACTCGGGCGAGATCGAGGTGCTGGGCAGTTCGATCACCAGCGCGCAGGACGATGCCGACATCCGCATCCGCAGCCGTTGGGGGGTGCTGTTTCAGGGCGGCGCGCTGTTCTCGACGCTGACCGTGGGCGAAAACGTCGAAGTGCCGCTGCGCGAATTCTATCCCGAAATCCACGACACGCTGCGGCACGAAATCGCGCGCTACAAAGTGCAACTCTCGGGTTTGCCGGCAGAAGCTGCCAGCAAGTTCCCGTCCGAACTGTCGGGCGGGATGAGGAAGCGCGCAGGGCTGGCGCGGGCGCTGTCGCTCGATCCCGAACTGCTGTTCCTTGACGAGCCGACCGCCGGGCTCGACCCGATCGGCGCCGCCGCGTTCGACGACCTGATTCACAGCCTGAAGGAAACGCTGGGGCTGACGGTATTCCTGATCACCCACGATCTTGATACGCTCTATGCCATCTGCGACCGGGTGGCGGTGCTGGCGGACAAGCGGGTGATCGCGATCGGCACGATTCCCGAATTGCTGGCCACCGACCACCCGTGGATTCAGGAATACTTCAATGGCCCGCGTGGCCGGGCGGCACTCGATACCCATGATCGCGCCGCTGCGGCACCGGCGACGGCAACAGCAGGCTAGGGCAGGAAAAAGAGCGATGGAAACGCGGGCAAACCACATCTGGGTCGGCGCTGTCACGCTGTTGCTGCTGGCCGGCCTTGCCGCGCTGACGATCTGGATCGCGCGGCTCAACCAGGGCGCGCAGAACGACTACGACATCTTCTTCAAGCAGTCGGTCGACGGGCTCGCGCGCGGGTCCGAGGTGTCTTACGCAGGCGTTCCGGCCGGGCAGGTGAAGGACATCGCGCTGTGGGAGAAAGACCCGCAGTTCGTCCGCGTGCGGATCAAGGTCGACCGCAAGGTGCCCATTCTGGTCGGCACCACCGCCAGTCTGCAGGGCAGCTTCACCGGGGTCAGCACGATCACGCTGTCGGGCGCGCTCAAGGGCGCCCCGCCGATTCAGGAGCCGGGGCCAAGCGGGGCGCCGGTGATCCCGACCAAGCGCGGCGGGCTTGGCGAATTGCTGTCCAACGCGCCGCTGCTGCTTGAACGGCTGGCCACGCTGACCGAGCGGCTGACGCTGGTGCTGTCGGACAAGAACCTGAATTCGTTCCAGAACATCCTGACCAACACCGATCACCTGAGCGGCAGTCTGGCCGCCGCAGCGCCCGAGGTGAAGGCGACGCTGACCGAGCTGCAATCGGCGATCCGCCAGGCCAATTACACGCTGTCGGCAGTGGAAAAGCTGTCGAATTCGACCGATGCGGCGATCAACGACCAGAACAGCGGCGCGATGGTGCAACTGCGCGCCACGCTCAAGTCGGCGCAGACGGCGGCCGACACGATCCAGGCCGCGATGGCCGAGGTCAAGCCGGGGGCCAAGCAGTTCAACGACCGCACTTTGCCCGCGTTCGAAAGCACGTTGCGCGAAATTCAGGAAACCTCGCGCAGCTTGCGCGAACTGACCGAGCGGGTGAACGATCGCGGCGTCGGCAGCCTTGTCGGGGGCAACAAGTTGCCCGACTACAAACAGTGACCCGCGTCAGGAGAAATCGCATGCGGCGGAATTCATTGCGGACCTTGGCCCTTGTCCCGCTGCTGGCGCTGGGGTTGAGCGGGTGCGTGCGGCTTGCCGCCAAGCCACCGGCCTCGTTGCTGACGCTGACTTCGACCGCCTCGGCGCCCGTCGGCAATACCGCCAGCGGCAATCTGGCCGATGCACTGTCGGTGCTTGAACCGGTGACCGACGCGCGGCTGGCGGTGCTGCGCGTACCGGTGCAGATCGACGATGCCAGCGTCGCCTACCTCAAGAAAACGCTGTGGATCGAACGTCCGGCGCGGCTGTTCCAGCACTTGCTGGCCGAAACGCTGCGCGCAAAGGGCGGGCGGCTGGTGGTCGAAGGCGATCGCGGCGTCCGCAACGTCAAGCTGGGCGGACGACTGCTCGATTTCGGCTATGATGTGCGCAGCCGTTCGGTTGTGGTGCGCTTCGATGCGCTGCGCCAACTGCCCGACGGCACCGTCCAGACCCGCCGGTTCGAACGCACCGTTCCGGGCATCGAGGCCGAAGGCAAGGCGGTCGGCCCGGCGCTCAACGAAGCGGCCAACGCCGTGGCCAAGGACGTCGCCGACTGGGTGGGTTGAGGTAAGGAACGGTTGAGGGGGCGGTGCGCAAAGCCCGTCCGCTCCGCCGGTCCGATTTCGCGCACCGCCCGGCATGCGGGTTGATCGCCATCAAGGTCGTGCGGTGTCGCTGTGCGATAGTCGGTCGCATGAACCATCCGCCCGATCCCCGCCCGATCCTGGTCATCAATGGCCATCCCGACGCCGCGCCGGGGCACTATGTCGGTGCGCTGGCCGATGCCTATTGCGCGGGCGCAATTCAGGGCGGCCATCGGGTCGAGCGGGTGGACATCGCCACGCTCGACTTCGCGGTGTTGCGGAGTGCGCACGACTGGGAGTTCGGTGCACCACCTCCGGCGATTGCCGCCGTGCAGGAAAAGCTGCTCCGGTGCCGGCATGTGGTGCTGCTCTACCCCTTGTGGCTCGGCGATCTGCCCGCGCTTGCCAAAGCGTTTCTGGAGCAAGTGGCGCGGCCCAGTTTCGTGCGGGTGGTGCCCGAAACGGGGCAGGCGACCCAGCCCTTGCACGGGCGCTCGGCCCGGCTGATCGTCACCATGGGGATGCCCGCGTTCTTTTATCGCTTGTTCTACCGCAGCCACAGCCTGAAATCGCTGGAGCGCAACGTGCTGCGCTTCGTCGGCATTCGCCCGGTCAAAAGCACCGTGATCGGCAGTATCGAGGACGAAGCCTGCCGCGCGGCCGGGCTGGCGAAAGTGCGCGCCTTGGGTGTGGCCGCAGCCTGACGTCGCCGTCTAGCTTCGCGCCAGCGCAGCGTTCAATTCTGTTGCCGCGCCAGCGCGGCGTTCAATTCTGTTGCCGCGCCAGCGCGGCAAAGCGCGCGGCGGCGCAGAACGCGGCAAAGCGCTTTTCGGCGCGCTCGGCGGCTTCCGCATCGTGGCCCCACAAGTCGGCCTGCCAGGTTTCCTCAAGGCTGGCGGCGGCCCACAACGCGGTCAGGTCGGCCTCCGCCTCCAGCGCGGCAAGCCCGACGATCAGCGAGGCGGCAAGGCTGGCGGTGTTGCGCAGCGCGGCCAGCACGAAGGCATCGAGCGCTTCGAGCCGTGCGCGCAAGTTGGCCAGCGCCTCGGCCGGTTGCGGGCGGTGGATAACCCCGGCGACGGGTTGCAGCGCGACGCCCCATTGCGCTTCCGCCCAGGCCAGCAGCGGATCCCATTCGGCGCGTTGGCGGATGCCCAGCGCCTCGTCCGGTTCGGCGCGATAGCACAGCGTGTCGGTTTCGGCATAAGGCAGCGTTTCGGCGATCACCGCGGGCTTCCCGGCGGCAACCACGTCGATCGCATAGTCGGCCAGATCGCGCAGGATGAACCCCGCCGGATCGATGGTTTCGCCTTGCGCGGCCCATTCGGCGGCCATCGCCTCGGCCAGCGCGCGGGTGGGCACCGTCTGCTGCCTGCCGCCGACGGTCTTGATCCGCCGCCCATCGAGCGCCACGCCAAAGCCATCGGCAGCCTCGGCCACCGTTACCTGCTTGTAAAACCGTTTCATCGCAGTGTCCTAGTCCGGGGATTTCCAGCGCCGGGCGAGCAAGGGTGGCAGCGCGAAGAAGTCGGCCAGTCCCACCGCCAGCAGGGCATAGCCCGCCCCCTCGGGCACTCCGGCCAGCCAGCCGACCTTGCCGCCCGCGATCATCGCGCCCAGCAAAGCGAGCAGCGCGCCGCTCAACCGCACCAGTTGCAGCACGGCAAAACGGCCGCGCGCCGGGTCTGTCTGGCGCCCTTCGCTCATTCCATCCCCCGCAGCAGCGCGCGCAGTTCGGTCATCGAAGTGGCGACCGCCTCGGCACCGGCCTCGATCAGTTCGTGCGGCGGATGATAGCCCCAGTCGACGCCCAGCGCGCGCACCCCGGCGTTGACCGCCATCGCCATGTCATAAGTGGTGTCGCCGATCATCGCGGTAGCCGCAGGCGCCGCGCCGGTATCGGCAAGGCACGCCTCGATCATCGAGGGGTGCGGCTTTGACGGGTGCCGGTCGGCAGTGTGCAGCGTGACGAAGTGGCCCGACAGGCCATGCGTGGCAAGGCAATGCGCCAGCCCCCGATCGCTCTTGCCGGTGGCCACGCCCAGCAGCCATCCGTCGGCGGCCAGTTCCTCGATCAGCGCGGCGATCCCGGCATAAAGCGGCTCGCCCACTTGCCCGGCCTCGCGCCGCGAACGGAAGGCGTCCTTGTAGAGTTGCGCCAGTTCGGCATGGAGCGCGGTGTCATCGGTCGGAGCCAGACGGCGCATCGCCTCGGGCAGCGACAGGCCGACGACCCGGCGGGTGGCGGCGCGCGGCGGCGGGGCAAGGCCCGCTGCGACAAAGGCGGTATCCATCGCCGCGCCGATGTCGGACTGGCTGTCCACCAGCGTGCCGTCGCAATCGAATATGGCCAGACGCAAGGTCACGGTCGCAAACTCCTCAACCCGCCAGATTGCGCATCAGTTGCGCCATGGCGACCGAACCCTGCGCCTCAAGCCCGGCGATCACGCGCGCGCGTTCGTCGGCGGGCTTGTTCTGCGACAGCTTGAAGGTCGGGCGCCAAGCCGCGATTTCCAGTTCGAAGCCGACGATCGCATCGAGCATCCGGCCAAGCGGGGCAGGGGCCATCTTGGCCATCGTCCACGGCGCGCCTGCATCGGTGACAAGCGCTTCCTGCCGGGCGGACAGCGCTTCGAGCAGGGCGATCAGCCCGTCGCGCTCCATCTTGCGCACCCGGCCTTCGAGTTCGAGCGCGACGTAATTCCACGTCGGCACCTGATCGGCGGCGGCATACCAGCGCGGCGAGACATAGGCGTCTGGCCCGTTGATCAGCGCCAGCGCGTTCGCTCCGTCAAGGTGGCGGGTCAGCGCATTGCCGCGCGCCAGATGGAACTGCACCGCGCCATCGCCGGTCGACAGCAACGGCGTGTGCGCCACGCGCGGACCATCGGGCGTGGGCAGGAACACCATGCCAAAGCCGACTTGCGCGATCAGCGCCTCATGCAGCGCGCGCGCCGCCGCCTCGTCACCCGACAAGCCATCGGGCCCGGCGGTGCGGCGAAAGGCGGCGTTGGGATGCATCAGCGGCGGGGTCCGGAACTGCGGGGACCGGAGCTGCGCGGGCCGGAACTGCGGGGGCCAGAGCTACGGGGGCCGTCAGAACGAGGTCCGTCAGAACGCGGGCCGTCAGAACGAGGACTGGCAGAACGAGGTCCGGTCGAACGCGGGCCATCGGTCTTGCGCGCAGCGGCGGGCTTGCCAAAGGTCTTGCCGCCAGCGGGCCGCTCGCCTTCCGCGCTGCGTCCTTCGGGCCGGGCATAGACTTTGCCGGCAGAGGCGCGCGGGCCGCCCGTGCTGGACTTGGCGCCGGGCTTGCCGCCAGCGCGGGCTGCGGGCTTGGCGCCGGTCCGTGCGGCGGGTTTGCCATAGACGGCCGCAGCGGCGCGCTGACCGGTGGGCTTGCGCGAGGGCGAGGGATCGTCCGCGCGCTTGCGGCGTTCGCCCCGGCGTTCCTTGCGGTATTCCTTGGAATGGGCCTTGGCCGCGCGCTTCTGCACGTCCTTTTCGGTTTCCAGCTTGATCGGATCGAGCGGCAGGTCGCCCTCGCTCTCCTCGAAGCCCAGTTGCGCCATGCTCGCGGCAAAGTGGGCGGGCAGCGGCGCGGTCACGTCGATCAGGTCGCCTTCGGGATGCGGAATGCGCAGGCGCCGGGCGTGGAGATGCATCTTGCGGCTGATGCTGCCGGTCAGGAACGCGGCCTGCCCGCCGTACTTGCCATCGCCCACGATCGGGTGGCCGATGGCGGCCATGTGCACGCGCAACTGGTGGGTGCGCCCGGTCAGCGGTTGCAGTTCGACCCAGCACGCGGCGTTTCCGGCGCGGCTGATGATGCGATAGCGGGTGCGCGCGGACTGGCCCTGTTCGCTTTCGTCGACCATCATCTTTTCACCGCCCGTGCCCGGCTGCTTGGCCAGCGGCAGTTCGATCAGCCCGTCCTTCACATCGGGCACGCCGGTGATCAGCGCCCAGTAGATCTTCTTGGCGGTGCGCCCCGAAAAGTGCCGCGCAAAGTACGCCGCGCTGCCCGGCGTGCGCGCGATCAGCAGCACGCCCGAGGTGTCCTTGTCGAGCCGGTGGACCAGCCGCGGGCGCGGACCGGTGTCACTGGCAAAGGCATCGAGCAGGCCGTCGACATGCTCGTGCGTGCCGCTGCCGCCTTGCGTGGCAAGGCCGGGCGGCTTGTTGAGGATGATCGCGGCGCGGTCCTGTTCCAGCACCATGCTGGTGGCCAGTTCCAGCTGTTCCTCGGTCAGCGGCTTGCGCACGGCGGCGCCGCGCGGGCCGGGGGGCAGCGAACCGCCCGGCGGCACGCGCAGCACTTGCCCGGCGGCAAGCCGGGTGTCGACTTCGGCGCGCTTGCCATCGACGCGGATCTGGCCGGTACGCGCCCAGCGCGACACCGTGGCAAAGCCGACGGTCGGCAGGTGGCGCTTGAACCAGCGGTCCAACCGCACGCCTTCGTCGTCGCGGCCGACGGTGAACTGGCGGACGTCATCACTCATGCAAAAACCCTTATCGTAAACAGGCCCAGGAACAGGGAGGCGAACCCGGCCAGCAACGACACTCCGACATAGACCATGGCCATGCCCAAAGCGCCGCGCTCGACAAACAGCGCAAATTCAAGCGCAAACGAAGAAAACGTGGTATATCCCCCCAGCACGCCGACAGCCAGCAGCAGGCGCAGACCCTCGCCACCGGGGCCAAAGCGCGCCAGCCAGCCGGTCAGCAGGCCCATCGCCAGACTGCCCAGCACGTTGGCGGTCAGCGTCGCCCACGGAAAGGCGCTGGCCGCGATCGGCCCGATTGCGGCGGTCCACGCGCGCCCGGTCAGAAAGCGCAGCCACGCACCCAGCGCGCCGCCACCGGCGACGTAAAGCGAGGCGATCGGAAATGTCGGAGGGGAACTCATTGCCGACCCCTTAGCCGTGAAGCGTCACAAATGCACGAGTTTGCTTCAAGGCAATTTGCTTGCACCCTTGCCATCGCCGGGGGGAATCGCTATCGGGCCGCAAGTTCGTGCCGGTCCTGAACGGATTCGGCGCATTTGGTGTTTTTGGAAATCATGAGTCACTCCCGCCGTTAAGGCATTGGCGGGCTCTGGCTCCCGGATAATCGAGGTGTAGCGGTTTATGCAGATTCTCGTTCGCGACAACAATGTCGACCAGGCCCTTCGCGCGCTCAAGAAGAAGCTGCAGCGTGAGGGCGTGTATCGCGAGATGAAGCTGCGCCGTCACTTTGAAAAGCCTTCGGAAAAGCGTGCCCGCGAAAAGGCTGCCGCCGTTCGCCGCGCCCGCAAGCTTGAGCGCAAGCGCGCTGAGCGCGACGGCGCGAAGTAGGCGGTTCGGGCCACGGCTGCGGGGCGCCCGTTCGCTCCGCCACTGGCCCATCTAATCGCTTGCAGCCGATCGCCCGGTCGGCTTAGAGGGCGCCGTATGTTTGCGGCGCCCTTTTGCGTGTCCGGCCCTGCGGTCGCGCGCTGATTCGGCTGTCGCGCGTTCGAATCACTGGTACCCGGACTTCGGGGGCAACCCAAAAAAGGGATAACGATGTCGGAAATCACCCGCGTGCCGCTGCAGCCCGTCGCCAAGGGCTCGCTTACCAAGCTCTGGATCGGTGTGGCGCTGGCCCTGTCGCTGGGCGGCGCGGTCGCCTATGGCAGCCGTACCCGCTCGCTTGAGATCGACACGATCAAGGTGGGCCAGGGCGCCAAGCCGGGTCTGGGCGATGTCGTACTGGTCAACTATGTCGGCACGCTGGCCAACGGCAAGGAATTCGATCGCGGCGAAAAGGTCGCCATGCCGGTCGAAGGCGTGATCCCCGGCTTCAGCAAGGGGCTGCAGCAGATGCAGCGCGGCGGCAAGTACAAGATCGTGATCCCGGCCGCGCTGGGCTATGGCGCCGAAGAGAAGAAGAACCCGCAGACCGGCGAAGTCGTCATCCCCGCCAACAGCGAACTGACCTTCACGGTCGAACTGGTCGACTTCAAGAACCGCGCCGAAATCGAGCAGCAGCGTCGGCTGATCCAGCAGATGCAGCAGCAGATGGGCGCCGGACAGGGCGCTCCGGGTGGCGCGATGCCGGGCATGCCCGGTGCTGGCGGGCCCGAAGGCGCGCCGCAGCAATAAGGTTTGCCGCCGGAGTGCATCCCATGCGGTGGCACCCCGGCTTGCAGGCTGGCGCGCTGGCCTTACGGTTCCGCGCCATGGCCGCCCGCCTGATTCTGCCCATCCGATTCCGCCAGTCCCATCAAATTCCGCCAGTCCAAAGCGCGCAGGAAGGACATTCATGTCGGTAGATACCGCCACCGTGGCCAAGATCGCCTCGCTGGCCCGCATCAAGGTGACCGAAGCCGATCTTGAGGCGATGGTCCCCGAACTCAACGGCATTCTCGCCTGGGTCGAACAACTCGGCGAGGTTGACGTGACCGGGGTCGAGCCGATGACCGCCGTCATCCCCAACACGCTGCGCCTGCGCGAAGACGTGGTAAATGCCGACCCGCTGACCGGCGGCGACGTGCGCGACAAAGTGCTGGCCAACGCGCCCGCACCCGAACACGGCTTCTTTGGCGTGCCCAAGGTGATCGAATAATGACCGCGCTGACAGATCTTACCGTCACGGCGCTGCGCGATGGCGTGGCGCAGGGCGAATTCACCGCCACCGAAGTGGCCACTGCCTTCAACGCCGCGGTGGCCGAGGCGCAAGGCGCGCTCAACGCCTTCATCGTCACCACGCCTGAAAAGGCGCTGGATGCGGCGGCCAGAGTCGATGCCGACCGCGCCGCGGGCAAGCCGCTGGGCAAGCTGGCGGGCGTGCCGATCGGCATGAAGGACTTGTTCGCAACGCAAGGCACGCAGACCACTGCTGCCAGCCACATCCTCGAAGGGTTCGTGCCGCAGTACGAATCGACCGTCAGCCAGAAGCTGTGGGACGCGGGCGCGGGCATGCTGGGCAAGCTCAACCTCGATCAGTTCGCGATGGGCTCCTCGAACGAGACGAGCGCGTTCGGCAACGTGATCTCGCCCTGGCGCCGTCCCGATGGCCAGGGTGGGCTCGACACCGCAGCCCTTGCTCCCGGCGGCTCGTCGGGCGGCTCGTCCGCTGCGGTTGCCGCGCGCATCGTGCCCGCCGCCACCGGCACCGACACCGGCGGCTCGATCCGCCAGCCCGCCGCCTTCACCGGCATTTCGGGGATCAAGCCGACGTATGGCCGCTGCTCGCGCTGGGGCATCGTGGCGTTCGCCTCCAGTCTGGATCAGGCCGGACCGATGGCCCGCGACGTGGCCGATTGCGCGCTGCTGCTCGAAACGATGGCGGGCTTCGACCCCAAGGATTCGACCAGCCTCAACCTGCCGGTGCCCGATTGGAGCGCCGCTCTTTCCGCCGATCTGCGCGGCAAGAAGGTGGGCATCCCGCGCGAATACCGCATCGAAGGCCTCAACGCCGATGTCGCCAAAAGCTGGGACGATGGCATCGCCTGGCTCAAGGACGCAGGCGCCGAAGTGGTCGATGTGTCGCTGCCGCACACCAAGTACGCGCTGCCGACGTATTACATCATCGCGCCTGCCGAAGCCTCGTCCAACCTCGCCCGCTATGACGGCGTGCGCTATGGTCTGCGCGATCTGCCCGACCATGCCGGTTTGCAGGACATGTACGCCGCCACCCGCGCAGCCGGGTTCGGGGCTGAGGTCAAGCGCCGCATCCTGATCGGCACGTATGTGCTCTCGGCGGGTTTCTATGACGCCTACTACACGCAGGCGCAGAAGGTCCGCACGCTGATCGCGCGCGACTTCACCGAGGCCTTTGCCCAGTGCGACGTGATCCTGACGCCGACCGCACCGTCATCGGCCTTTGCCTTGGGCGAAAAGAGCGCCGACCCGCTGGAAATGTACCTGAACGACGTGTTCTCGGTGCCCGCCAGCCTGGCGGGGCTGCCCGCCATGTCGGTGCCCGCGGGCCTTGACAGCACCGGCCTGCCGCTCGGCCTGCACCTGATCGGCAAGCCGTTCGACGAACAGGGCGTGCTGAACGCAGGGCTCGCGCTCGAACAGCGCGCTGCATTTACGGCACGACCGAAGAAGTGGTGGTAATATGAGCAGCTATCGCATCCATGGCGCAACGGGCGAATGGGAGGTCGTTATCGGCCTTGAGGTTCATGCCCAGATCACCACGCAGGCCAAGCTGTTTTCGGGCTCGGCCACCGCGTTCGGGGCAGAGCCGAACACGCAGGTCAGTCTGGTCGACGCGGCCATGCCCGGCATGCTGCCCGTGCTGAACGGCGAATGCATCCGGCAGGCGGTGCGCACCGGCATTGCCATCAACGCGCAGATCAACGCCTGGTCGCGGTTCGATCGCAAGAACTACTTCTACGCCGATCTGCCGCAGGGCTACCAGATCAGCCAGTTGTACCACCCGCTGGTGGGCGAGGGCTATCTTGACATCGAAGCCGATGAAAAGGCGGGGATTCCCGTCGCCAAGCGGATCGGTGTGGAGCGCATCCACGTGGAGCAGGACGCGGGCAAGCTGATGCACGATCAGCACCCGACGATGTCCTATGTCGACCTCAACCGCTCGGGCGTGGCGCTGATGGAAATCGTCAGCCGCCCCGACATGACCAGCCCCGCCGAAGCGGGCGCGTACTTGTCGAAGCTGCGCACGATCCTGCGCTATGTCGGCAGTTGCGATGGCAACATGGATCAGGGCAGCATGCGCGCCGACGTGAACGTGTCGGTGCGCCGCCCCGGTGAGCCGCTCGGCACGCGGACAGAGACCAAGAACGTCAACTCGGTGCGCTTCGTCATGGCCGCGATCGAGCATGAGGCGAACCGGCAGGTCGACGTGTTGGAGGCCGGCGGCAAGATCGTGCAGGAAACCCGCCTGTTCGACCCCGACACCGGCACCACCCGGTCGATGCGCAGCAAGGAAGACGCGCACGATTACCGCTACTTCCCCGATCCCGATCTGCTGCCGCTGGTGCTGGAAGCCGCGTTCATCGAGGAATGCCGCCAGAGCCTGCCCGAACTGCCCGATGCCAAGCGCGCGCGCTACGAACAGGCGCTGGGCCTGTCGGCCTATAACGCGGCGGTGCTGACGGCGGACGTGGAAACCGCGCGCTGGTTCGAGCGCCTGGTCGCGCTTACCGCCAGCAAGCAGGGCAAGGCCGAGGCCGACGTGGCCAAGCAGGCCGCCAACTGGCTGACCAGCGAACTGTTCGGCGCGTTGAACAAGCTGGGCAAGGGATTGCTCGACAGCCCGATCGGCCCCGAAGCCGCCGCCGAATTGCTGGCATTGGTCGGCAACGCCACGATTTCTGGCTCCATCGCCAAGCAAGTGCTGGAAAAGATGCTTGAAACCGGTGACGGCGCGGGCGAAATCGTCGAGCGCGAAGGGCTCAAGCAGACCACCGACACCGGCGCCATCGAAGCGGCGGCCGATGCCGTGCTGGCCGCCAACGCCGACAAGGTGGAACAGTACAAGGGCGGCAAGGAAGCGCTGTTCGGGTTCTTCGTCGGCCAGACGATGAAGGCCCTGCAAGGCAAGGGCAACCCGCAACTGGTCAATCAGGTGCTGAAGGCAAAGCTTGGCTGACAAGTACTGTGGACGTTCTGCGGCAATCCCTTGCGTGATTTCCCCTAGCCTGCTTTGAAGGTGGCCTTGGGGGGAGGCATGATGACCCGTTTCAATAGGATTGCCCTGCTGCTGGCAGGTGGTGCGATGGTCTGCGCGCAAGGGGTTTGCGCGCAAAGCGTGCAGGCGCAACCGGCAGCGGTGGCGGCAGCGGTGGCGGGAACGGAGGCCGCAGCGGTCACGCCGCCGGTCACGTCATCGGTGGCTGGGCCGGTCGCGGCTCCCGCTCCGGCTTTGGCCCCGGATGGGCTTGAGGCCATTCCGTCGACCGAGGGGCTGGTGGCACCGAAGCTGGATTTCACCGCGACGCCGCAGGATGAAGCCGACTTCGACAAGTACTTCTATTTCCACCGTGCCAACACCAGCTTTGCCGATGCCTATGCCGACATTCGCGAATGCGATGCGCTGGCCAGCGGCAGCAGCATCTATCTGGGTGGCAATGCCGGTACCGCCGCTGCCGCTGCGCAATATGGCGTGTTGCCCGCCGCAATCGGCGGTGCGATCGGCAGCCTTGTGGCAGACGCCATCTTCGGCTCGGCCGCGCGCCGCCAGCAACGCCGCGTCAACATGCGCAACTGCATGGGCTTCAAGCAATATCAGCGCTTTGGCCTGACTCATGACTTGTGGTCCGCGTTCAACTTCGAAGAAGGCATGGGCCGCAAGCGCGAAGGCGTGCGTAACGAGGCGTTGGCGCTGCAGGCGCTGGTGGCATCCGGCCCCGCGCCGACGACGAAGGAGTTGGGCCTGTGAAGCGCGCTGTCCGGATCATCACCGCCGCCCTGCTGGGCGCCAGCGCTTATGGCGCAAGCCCGGCCTTCGCCGCTGCCGATGAAGCCAAACCCGCTGTCGCAGCGCCCGCGGTGGCGCCGGCCGACCACGCCGATGCCAAGCCGATCGGTCCCAAGCCGGTGGAGGAGCGGGACGTGCTGTCGGGCAAAGTCACCCGCGATCCGACGCGCGGCTATATCTTCATCAGCGGTCCGGCGCGCCAGTTCGGCATGTTCCTGCGCTTGCCCGACGATGAAAGCCGCGCGGCCTGGGAAAAGGACCGGCAAAAGGCCTTTGCCAAGGCGCAGAAGTCATATCAGAGCGCGCTGACGCAGTGGAAGGCAGACGTTGCCGTCGCCAACCAGACCAAGGCCAAGCCGCCCGAACCGCCGGTGGAGCCAAAGCTGGAAACCTTCGTCGCCGATCCGCTGGAACTGCGCGATCAGGTCATGTTCGGGCCGATGAATGTCTACGCCAAGGGTGAGACGGTCAGCTACCTTGAGGCGGTCAAGCCCGGCACGTACATCTGGTATGGTCCGGTGCTGGGCGGCCCCGGCCTGCCCAGCGGCGGCGTGTGCATGTGCATGGGCTCGGTCAAGTTCGCGGTGAAGGCCGGTGCGGTAACCAGTCTGGGTAACGCGCTGGCCGTGCTGCCGCACTGGGACGAGGACAGCGATGTCGCGCGGCTGACCGCCAAGGAACAGGCCGCCAAGCGCGCCGCCGCCGGCAAGGAGCCGGCCAAGACTTTGGCACTGGGGGCGCTGCGCTATGATGTGCCCGCCAGCCTGAAGGACTGGCCGCAGGAACAGGCCGAACTCCACGCCAGCCCCAAGATGAACAACTACCTGGGCATCCTTATCAGCCGTCTGGCGCCGATCCCCGGCGTGCTCGCCTACCACCGCGACGTGGTGGTCGATGCGCGCACCGGCGAGGAATTGTCCAACCCGACGCTGGTCAGCCGCGCCAAGATCAAGAAGTAAGTGCCGCCGTAACGCGGGGGGAGGTCGCTCCCCCCGCGTCGGCGCCATGGCGGGAGATCACTCCCCCGCCTTGACCACTTCGATCGGCAGGCCAAGCGTGGCGAGTTGCGGCTTCACCTTGGCAGCATCGCCCACCACGACCCACGTCAGATTGGCCGGGTTCAGGCTGGCGCGCGCGACGGCATCGAGCTGCTTTGCCGTCATCGCCTTGTAGCGTTCAGGCAGGCGGACGTAGAAATCGTCGGGCCGGTGGTAGGCGGCGATCTTGGCCACCGCATCGAGCACCGCGCCCGAGGTTTCGAAGCTGCCCGCCAGTTCGCGCGCGCTGCCCGCCGTCGACCAGCCGAGTTCGGCAGAGGTGATCCCCTTGGTCCCAAGGAAGCCGCTCAATTCCTTGCGGATTTCTGCGATGGCCGCGCCGGTCTTGTCGGTCTGCACCGGGGCGATGACGCGGTAGGCGACGCGGTCGGTGCGGTCGGACACAACGCTGTATGCGCCATAGGACCAGCCCTTCGCCTCGCGCAGGTTGCTGTTGATCCGCGCGAGGAAATTGCCGCCGAGCACTTCGTTGGCGGCCTTGAGCGGGACCAGATCGTCGGTGCCGCGCTGGCCCAGCACTTCGCCCGCCACGATCATCGACTGCGGCGATGCCGGCCGGTCGACCAGCAGGATGCGCGGGGTGGGCGTGGGAATCGCCGCCGCCAGATCCTTGACCGGAGCCGGGGTCGACGGCGCGCGCCAGTCGCCAAAGCTCTTTTCCAGCAGCGCGGTGACTTCGGCCAGCGTGGTGTCGCCCGCCACGATGATCCGCGCCTTGTCCGGGCGCAGCCAGCCATCGTGGAACGCGGCCAGATCGGCGCGGGTCAGCCGGGCCACCACCGCCTTGCTGCCGGTGCCCGTGGGCGCGCGGCCATAGGGGTGGTCGGGGCCATAGAGCGCGGGGAACAGCACGCGCTCGGCGGTATCGCCGGGCTCGGCCAGTTCGGCGTCGATGGCGGCCAGTTGCTGCGCGCGGACCCGTTCAAGATCGGCGGCGCGCAGGCCCGGATGGCGCACATAGTCGGCCAACAGCGCCAGCGACGAGGGCAGGTTGGGCGTCAGCGCATCCAACTGGAACGCGGTGGTATCGGCCGAGGCTTGCGCCGCGATCGAGGCGCCCAGCCGTTCGCGCACGCGGGCCAGCTCGCTGGCCTCCAGCGCCTCGGTGCCTTCGTCCATCAGTTGCAGCAACAGCGCCTGCGTGCCCGGCGCGGTCTTGGGATCGGCGGCGGCCCCGGCGTCGAACGCCAGCCGCACCGAGACGACCGGCACCGCCGCGCGGCGCGCGAACAGCACTTCGATCCCGTTTGACAGTGTGGCGCGCTCGATCGCGGGGAAGGCAAGCTGGGGCAGATCGCCCGGTCCGGGCAACTGCTTGCGCGGGGCGGGCGGCGAGAGCGTGGCCGTGGGCGGCGCGGCCGGAGCCGGACGCGCGGCGGGCAGGGCGTTGTCACCGCCGCGCGCCTCACCCCCGGCGGTGCGGGTGCCGGGCTCCACCGTCAGCGCAAAGGCCGGGCGGGTCAGCCACTTCTGCAAGACGGCGCGCACGTCCTCGGGCGTCAGCTTGGCCGCCGCCTCCAGCCGCTTGCGATATTGCGCGGGATCGCCCGAATAGAGCAGCCCTTCGGCCAGCGTCGGCGCCTTGCCGTTGAAGCCGCCGACCGATTCCAGCCCGCGTATTTCCGTCGCGGCATAGCGGGTGACCGCGCGCTGCAACTCGTCGGCGGTCGGGCCCTCGCTCACCAGCCGCGCGATTTCGGCATCGAGCGCGGCATTGACCCGCGCCGGATCGATGCCCGGCTTCACGTCCACGCTCGCTTCGAACTGACCGGCCTGCGCAAAGATCTGTGCGCCTGCCGAGGCGGTGACCGCCACTTCGCTCTTGCGCACCAGCGCATCGTCGAGCCGCGAGCTGGCCAGCCCGCCCAGCACCGCCGCGCCGATCTGCAGCGCCAGATTGTCGGGATTGTCGAGGCCGGGGATCGCCCAGAGCCGGCTGATCCGCGTGGTGGCGACGGTGTCCTTGATCGTGCGGGAGACGGGCGCGGGCAGGGTCGGCACCGGCGCGCTGACCGGCTGAACCTTTGGCCCGGCCAGAAATTCGCCGAACCACTGCGCCACTTTGGCCTTGGCGGTGGCCAGATCGACATCGCCCGCCAGCACCAGCAGCGCGTTGTTGGGGCCATAGTGATCGCTGAACCAGCCCTTCACGTCGGCCAGCGAGGCGGCATCGAGATCGGCCATCGAGCCGATGGTCGAGTGGTGATAGGGGTGCCCGGCGGGGTAGAGCGTTTCAAGCTGCTCGTACTCGGTCAGGCCGAAGGGCTGGTTGTCGCCCTGCCGCTTTTCGTTCTGGACGACGGCGCGCTGGGCATCGAGCCGCTTTTGCGTGACCGCGTCGAGCAGAAAGCCCATGCGGTCGCTTTCCATCATCAGCGCGCGGTCGAGCGCGCCGGTCGGCACCGTCTCGAAATAGTTGGTGCGATCGAACCAGGTGGTGCCGTTGGCGTCGGTCGCCCCGGCCTGTGTCAGCGGCAGGAAGAAATCGCCCTGCACGTGGGTGGAGCCATAGAACATCAGGTGTTCGAACAAGTGGGCAAAGCCGGTGCGCCCGCGCGGCTCGTTCTTCGAGCCGACGCCGTACCAGACCGAGACCGCCACCACCGGCGCCTTGCGGTCGGTATGGACCAGCACGGTCAGGCCGTTGGGCAGGGTAAAGCGCTCGTACGGGATCGACACCGCATCGACCAGCGCGCTGACCGGCGCGGCGGGATAGGCGGGCGCGGCAGGCGCGGCGGCCACTGGAGGAGCAGGCGGTTGCGCGGCGGGCAGCGGTGGCGTTTCGCGCAGCGTGACCGGCGCCTGCGCACAGGCGGACAGCGCAAGGCTCAACGCGGTGAGCGAGGCTGCGGTGCTGCGGAAGCGGTTGTTGGAAAGCGCGTTGGCGAAAGGCTGGCGAGCGATGAGCGGACGAACAAGCAGCGGATTGGCAGGCATAGTGATCCTAGCTTCTCAGGGACAAGGCCCGGACCGCGATACCACCCACCACAAGCCCGGGCACCTCCCCAGTGTCCACCACCCCGCAGCTTAGCGCAAGGTGAACAGGGGGCAATGGGAATGGCCTTGCCGCCACCGGCCCAAACCGGCCTCGCGACCCGCTATGGGAGTTGTCCGGCCGTCCCCAGCCCCGCCGCCCGCGATTGCCGGTGCCGGGCAGGCTGGGGGTGGGGTGGGAGTGTGCGGCCGATCGTCGCAACTATTAGGTGCGTCCGACTATGCCGAAATCAGCCATTCATCGAGCCGCATAAGCATTGTCCCCGTGTCCAGATCTGCGGGGCAACAGAAAAGTCTCATTTCGGCTCAAGCATCTGCTTCCCACGCGACAACGCGCCAACACCTCGCATCGCACCACATAATGCACACTTATGCCTTTGCGGCCGTGAGTTTGAGCCCCGTTCTTTCTTTGGCGCAGCTACATTAATGTTCTCCACAGCATTGTCGCCCCTCGGGCCCCTCTTCTAATAGGCGTCATGATTTTGGCATTGCGCTTATGTTAGCGCCCAGCCATTAATGTGGCATAGCTATCTTAAGGACGCATATGTCTGATTTTCTGAAAATTTCTGCATTAAACATCGGATCAATCGACGCAGTTAATTACACAGGGCGTCAGGAGAAAGAATTTCTGTCCAAGATTTTTTTGAGGGATAGTATCCTCGATAGAGTTCTCGAAAGTAAGAAGTATTTTCTGGTCGGAGAGAAGGGAACTGGAAAGACTGCATATGCGACCCTGCTAAGCAATAGCGAGTATAAAAATACGGCATCTGATGTAAAATCCATTGAAAGCACGGATTACAGCAAGTTCATAAAGCATAAGCAGATGGGTAATTTGAAATTATCAACTTATACCGATATATGGAAGGTAATAATACTCCTTCTTATCGGGTAACTGCTCAGGTGGTTGGCAATGAGGCCGATCAAGCGACCGCGAAGCGTCCGTCGACGAGGTCTCGGATTGCGCTGAGTGCGGACTGGCCAGAGAGGCGTGCGGTGCCGGTGACGGAACGGTATC
>NZ_JAIZDA010000030.1 GCF_020404405.1 Novosphingobium sp. FKTRR1
CCCGCACCTTCCCGCATATGCTTGCGGCGAGCGGTATCAGTCCAGGGCATGTGCTTCCTCCATCGTCTCGACAACGACGCTGAATCACAACCTACTGATATCGCTCAACCACTTTTCGCTCGGGCTCTTAAAGTGGAGAACCCGATACATTCCTGCACCGAGCCCTTCGGGTCGCGTGTTCTACCTAGGCCATCGCTCGATTCGATAATTGTATGAATTCGACAAAATTGGTTGCTAAACCGTCACACTGGCCGGATTCCAAGGTTAATGAGCCAGTTAGCTTTGATGTGGTTCCAATTTTGCTTGGTGAGGCGGTTTGCAGGCGCCCAAACAGCGGATATGGCTGGAGCGACCCGTCAATGGGGACGTTTACCTAGATGCTTTACCAATTCCTACGACCCGCGCTGTTTGCGCTGGATGCCGAAACCGCCCACACTCTGACGTTGGCAGCCTTGCGCCTTGCGCCGCGCAGCTCGCGCGCGGCGCCCGAACCAATGCTGGCGCATCGTGTTGCGGGAATTGCCTTTCCCAATCCGGTGGGTCTTGCTCCGGGGTTCGACAAGAATGCCGAAGTGCCCGATGCGGCGCTCGGGATGGGCTTCGGCTATGTCGAAGTCGGCACTGTCACCCCGCGTCCGCAGCAGGGCAATCCCCGCCCGCGCCTGTTCCGACTGGTTGAGGATGAGGCGGTGATCAACCGCATGGGGTTCAACAATCAGGGTGCCGATGTGGTTGCGCAGCGGCTGCGGAAGCGGGCGGGATCGCCCGGTATCGTCGGGGTCAACATCGGCGCCAACAAGGATTCGGTCGATCGTATCGCCGATTATGCGGCAATGACCCGGCTCATGGCGCCGCTGGCGACGTATCTGACAGTCAACATCTCCTCGCCGAATACGCCCGGTCTGCGCGCACTGCAGGACGAAGGCGCGCTGGCCGGACTGCTGGATGCGGTAATCGCGGCGCGCGGACGCCACAAGGCGCCGATCTTCCTGAAGCTGGCCCCCGATCTTGAACCGGCCGACATCGACGCGATCGGCCGGATCGCTATCGACCGCCGGATCGACGCGCTGATCGTCTCGAACACCACGATCCGGCGGCCCGCGCTGGTCTCGCGCCACGCTAAGGAAAGCGGCGGGCTTTCGGGTGCGCCTTTGCGCGATCTTTCGCTGCAACGCTTGCGCGATTTCCGCAAGGCCACCGGCGGTGCGATTCCGCTGATCGGCGTGGGCGGCATCGCCTCGGCAGAAGATGCGTGGGCCAGGATCAAGGCCGGGGCCAGCCTGGTCCAGATCTACAGCTCGCTGGTCTATCACGGGCCCAAGCTGGTCGAACGGATCGTCAAGGGTCTGGCGGAACGCGCCCGGACCGAAGGCTTCGGCAGCATTGCAGAGGCGATCGGTAGCGAATAGCGTAAGGGCATGACATCACGCCCGCAACTGTTGCTGCTGCTTCCCGCGCTCCTTGCGCTGACAATTGCCGATCCGGCATTCGCCCGGCCTGCGCGTCCTCCTGCCAAGGCATCGCCCGTCGGCGCGGTTACGGGGCATGTAGGTGGGGCAGTGTCCGCAGCCGATCCGCGCGCGGCGCAGGCCGGAGCGGCCATGTTGCGGCTGGGTGGTTCTGCCACCGACGCAGCCATTGCCACGATGCTGGCGCTGGGCGTGGTCGAACCACAAAGTTCGGGGATCGGCGGCGGCGGCTTTCTGGTCACCGCTGATGCAAACGGGCAGGTCGACACCATCGATGGCCGCGAAGCCGCACCCCACACAGCTGGGCCGGACTGGTTCGTGGTCGATGGCCAGCTACTTACGCATGAGCGCGCTGTGCCCGGCGGGCGCAGTGTCGGCGTGCCCGGCAATCTGCAACTGGCCGCACTGGCCCACCAGCGGCATGGCAAACTGCCCTGGCGCACGGTGTTCGGCCCGGCGATCGCGCTGGCCCGCGATGGCTTCGCGATGAGCGCACGGCTCAACAACTCGCTGGCCTTGTTCAAGGATATCGCCGGATTGTCGCCCGCGGGTCGCAAGCTGTGGTTCGCGCCCGACGGCAACCCGCTTCCGGTGGGAACCGTCGTGCGCAACCCGGCGCTGGCCAAGCTGCTTGGCGACATTGCCGCGCGTGGACCCGACGCCTTCTATCGCGGGGCCAATGCCAGGGCCCTGACCAGCGCCGTGCAGCACAGCACAATCAACCCCGCGCCGCTGACCGAGGCCGACCTTGCCGCCTACAAGGCGCAGCCGCGCGCCGCCCTGTGCCGCCCCTATCGCGGCTGGCGGGTATGCTCGATGGGTCCGCCCTCGGCTGGCGGGATCATCGTGCTGCAAGTGCTGGGCATGCTCGAACGCTTTGATCTCAAGGCCTTGGGGCCAGCCTCTCCCGAAGCGTGGCACCTGATTGCCGAGGCTGAGCGGCTGGCCTTTGCCGACAGAGACCGGTTTGTGGCCGACCCCGACAAGGTTGCCGTGCCCACCGCCGGGTTGATCGCCGACGATTATATCGCCGCGCGCTCGGCGCTGATCGCGCAAGGAACCGCATTGCCGGTGGCCGAGTCCGGTGCGCCAGCCGGAGCGCAAGTCGCCTTTGCGGCAGCTCCGCCGATCAAGGAAAACGGTACGACGCACTTCGTTGCGGTCGATGCAAAAGGGGGCGTGGCGAGCTACACCTCGACCGTGGAGAGCGGGTTCGGTTCGGGGCTGGTCGTCTCGGGCTATGTCCTCAACAACGAGCTGACCGATTTCAATCTGGCGCCCGACGAACAGGGCAAGCCGACGGCCAACCGCGTCGGCGCCGACAAGCGGCCGCGCAGTTCGATGAGCCCGGTGGTCGTGTTCGGGCCGGATGGCCGCTTCCGCATGGCCGCAGGTGCCGCCGGGGGCTTCACCATTCCGCCTCAAGTGATCCGCGTCCTGACCGGGACGCTCGACTGGGGACTGACCGCGCGCGAGGCCATCACCCTGCCGGTGATCGTGCCGGTGGGCGACACGCTGCTGGTCGAAGCGGGAACCCCGCTTGAGGGTATGGTTCCCGCGCTCAAGGCGATGGGGCATGCCAAGGTCGTGGCCATCCCACTGCGGTTGAAGGCGAATGCGGTCGAAAGTGTCGACGGTACTTTGCGCGGGGCGGCCGACCCGCGCAGCGAAGGGGCGGCGGTTTCGCCCTGATCAACCGCGGGCTTTCTGCCAGCACGGGTCGCTTGCCGTAGCGGCAGCGTACCCTTAGGATCGCCAACCAGTCATTTTGAAGGGGTATGCCGAAATACCGGCGACCCGGGGACGAGGATTTTTACGCGTGCAGCTTTCCGACTTTGCCACTTTCCCGAACCTGGTCGCCATGTTCTTCGACCGCGCCCGCATTCGGGGAGCCGCGCCGATGCTGTGGGCCAAGCGGGCCGGACAATGGCAATCGCTGTCATGGGACGAAGCGGCCGATGCGGTCGCACTGCTGGCCCGGAATTTGCGCGCGCTGGGCTTGAACGAAGGTGACCGGGTGGCGCTGGTGTCGGAAAACCGGCCCGAATGGTGCATCGCCGATCTTGCGATCATGGCCGCAGGGCTGGTCACCGTGCCCACCTACACCACCAATACCGAGCGCGACCATCTGCATATCCTGCAGAACTCGGGTGCGCGTGCGGTGATCGTGTCCACGCCAAAGCTGGCGCAGCCGCTGCTGGGCGCGGCCTTGCGCGCCGCCGATTGCGAACATGTCATCGGGATTGAGCCCTTGAAGCGCATGCAGGCCGGCGCGCTGACCTTTCACGACTGGCAGGATCTTGTCACCGGTGATGCCGCTTCGGCCCGGGCAGAGGCGCAGACCCGCGCCGCCACGATCGGTCGCGATGATCTGGCCTGCCTGATCTACACCAGCGGCACCGGCGGCGCCCCGCGCGGCGTGCGCCAGCACCATGGCGCGATCCTGTGCAACGTGGCGGGCGCGGCGCGCATTCTGGCTGAGGACTTCGGTTGGGGGGACGAAGTGTTCCTTTCGTTCCTGCCGCTCAGCCATGCCTATGAGCACAGCGCCGGGCAGTTCCTGCCGATCGGCATGGGCGGGCAGATCTATTACGCCGAGGGGCTGGAGAAACTGGCCAGCAACATCGAGGAAACCCGCCCGACGATCATGGTGGTGGTGCCGCGCCTGTTCGAGGTGCTGCGCACGCGGATCATGAAGCAGATCGAGAAGCAAGGTGGTCTTGCCAGCTTCCTGATGGACCGCGCGCTGGCGATCGGCGTGCGCAACGCCAACGCCGGGGGGCGCCGCCGGCTGGTCGACATGCCGATGAACCTTGTCCTTGAACGCACGCTGCGGCCCAAGATCCGCAAGCGCTTTGGCGGGCGCTTGAAGGCGATGGTTTCGGGTGGCGCTCCGCTCAACCCCGAAGTCGGCGTGTTCTTCGAGGCGATGGGCCTGACCATGCTGCAAGGCTATGGCCAGACCGAATCGGGGCCGGTGATCTCGTGCAACCGTCCGGCTGCGGGCGTCGCCATGGATACCGTCGGCCCGCCGATGCAGGATGTCGAGGTGCGCATCGCCGAGGATGGCGAGATCCTCGTGCGGGGCGAACTGGTCATGCACGGCTACTGGCGCAACGAGGCCGAGACCGCGCGGGTCATCCCCACCAGCGGTCCGCAAGCGGGCTGGCTGCACACCGGCGACATCGGCCATATCGATGCACGCGGACGGATCGTCATCACCGACCGCAAGAAGGACATGATCGTCAACGACAAGGGCGACAACATCTCGCCGCAGAAGGTCGAAGGCATGCTGACGCTGCAGCCCGAAATCGCGCAGGCGATGGTCAGTGGCGACAAGCGGCCTTATGTCGTCGGACTGATCGTCCCTGACGCCGAATGGGCGTTCGACTGGGCGCGCGCGGCAGGCGAGAAGTTCGATCTGGTGGCACTTCAGGATCTGCCTGCTTTCCGTGCCGCGCTGCGCAGCGCGATCGACCGGGTAAATGCCGATCTGTCGGTGATCGAACGCGTCCGCCAGTTCACCTTCGCCGACGAGCCGTTCTCCATCGAGAACGAGGAAATGACTCCCAGCCTGAAGATCCGCCGTCACAAGATCCGCGAGCGCTACGCCGCGCGGGTGGACGCGCTGTACAAGGGATAATCCGCCCCGGATTTGCGCTCAGAAGATCTCGAATTCCTCGGTCATGAAGATCGAGGAGGCGGTGAAGTCGATGAAATTGCGCTCGTCCTCCAGCAGCATGCGGGCGGCGGCAAGGCCATCGGCGGTGCCGGTTCCGGCGGCGAGTTCCTCGGGCGAATTCCACCAGATCTCGGTGATGCCGTCGAATGCTTCGGCAAGCCCGCGTGATGCCCGAAACCCGGCGTTGGCTTGCGGCAGGCGAGCGTGGCTTTGCACATAGCGAACCGCGCCGATGGCGGTGGCGACGCTGCGAACCTTGGGCGCATGGTCTTCCAGCCAATAGCGCTGGAATTCGTCCTCGCTCAGATCGGCGCGGCGGCGGATGCAATAGACAAGCTTGATCATCGTTTCCTCCCCGGATTCTTACCCGAAGCAGGATGCCATGATGTCAGATCGAGGCAATAGGCCGGCTCAGGCCGCTTCAAGTTCCACGTATTCGGGGAAGAACGCGGGTTCACGGGTGGACCAGCCGGGTGCGGTGGCGGCGGCTTCGCTGATCGACTGGAGCAGTTTCTTGCGCTTTTCCGGGCGGATCTGCGGCAAGGCGGCGGCACCGCAGAACGCGGCGGGCAGCCAGCGCCGCACTTCGGCACCCAGCAGGCGTTCGTACAGGAACCGGAACGCACAGAAGCTGGTCAGCGCTTCCTGCGACAGGTCGAACGTGGTCACGCGCAGCATCGGGCCCATGAATGCCTCGATCGTGTCGAGGTTCTCGCCCTTGGGCATGTCGCGACGCAACAGTTTGAGATCCTGATAGACGACGTATTGCGCGCGGATCGAGGCTTTTTCACGCGGTGTCCGGCCCCATAGGCGGAACGCGTCGGCCCGTGCCAGCCCGATATCGAGACTGCGCCGGATATAGCGCTGCTCGCACGGAGAGAAACTCGCGAACTCGCGAAGCTCGGAAAGGATCGTCTGCGCAGACGGCGTGTTCGACATGACCCGACTCCCGCCGGGGCGGCAGATGCCAGTACCCCGGTATCCAGCGAGGCTAGGCCTCCCTGGTTAGCGAGCCGTTAAATGGTTAATGCGGATCGCGACGAAGGGTCGTTGCCAGCGGGGCGGTAACGAATTTCCGCAGCACTCGATCCTGATCGGTGCAGGGGGCGGGCTATCCGCCGCGACAATGCGCGCTGGAAAGCAGATCGACCCATGTCTACAGTTCATCAATGCACCGCGACGATCTTCTCGACCTCAATGCGTTCATGGCAGTGGCCGAGGAACGCAGCTTTACCCGTGCAGCGGCCAAGCTGAACACATCGCAATCGGCGCTGAGCCATACCATCCGGCGGCTGGAGGCACGGCTGGGCGTGCGGCTGTTGACCCGCACCACCCGCAGCGTGGCGCCGACCGCGGCGGGCGAACGCCTGCTTGGAACGCTTCGCCCCGCGCTTGAGGACATCGCGGCCGAACTTTCCTCGCTCGGCGAACTGCGCGAAAAACCGGCGGGCCTGATCCGCATCACGACATCGCGTCATGCGGCGACGGCGGTGTTGTGGCCCGCGCTGGAACGCCTCCTGCCCGATTATCCCGACATCCAGGTCGAGGTCAGCATCAGCAGCGGACTGACCGATATCGTCGCCGAACGCTTCGATGCGGGCATCCGGCTGGGCGAGCAAGTGGCCAAGGACATGATCGCGGTACGGATCAGCCCCGAACAACGCATGGCCGTGGTCGGCGCCCCGGCCTATTTCAACGCGCACCCCAAGCCGGTCGTGCCGCAGGATCTGGCCAACCACCAATGCATCAACTTGCGCATGCAGTCATCGGGCGGGCTTTATGCGTGGGAGCTTGAACGCGATGGTCGCGAGCTGAAAGTCAGGGTTGACGGGCAACTGACCTTCAACGATTCGCATCTGATGGTTGAGGCGGCCAAGGCGGGGATGGGGCTGGCCTGCACCTTGGAAGCCAATGTGCGCGATCTGGTGGCGCAAGGCTCGCTGGTGCAGGTTCTGGAGGACTGGTGCCCACCATTTGCGGGCTATCATCTCTATTACCCCAGTCGCCGCCAGCCATCGGCCGCATTTACGCTGCTGGTCGAAGCTCTGCGCTACCGAGGCGATTGATCTGCGCCAGAATTGATGAATGGGTGACATGACTGCATGCGGCCCGCGCCCTCTAATGGCCAGCGCGACCCGCCCTTATCTTCTGCCCATTGTCAGGCGGACTAGCATCCTGCCGATGGAGGAGATCGAAACATGAAAAAGCGCATTCTGGGCACGAGCGGGCTCGAAGTCTCGGCGATCGGTTTTGGCTGCATGGGGTTGAACTTCAGCTATGGCGAAGCGCTCGACAAGCAGGCCGCCATCACGCTGATCCGCCAGACCGTCGAGCGCGGTGAAACGTTCTTCGACACCGCCGAAGTCTATGGGCCGTGGACCAACGAGGAAATCGTCGGCGAAGCACTGGCCCCAGTGCGCGACCGCGTGGTGATCGCGACCAAATTCGGCTTCAACATCGTCGATGGCAAGATGGCGGGCACCAACAGCACGCCCGAACAGATCCGGAAGGTTGCCGATGGATCGCTCAAGCGGTTGGGCGTGGAGCAGATCGACCTGTTCTACCAGCATCGCGTCGATCCCGCCGTGCCGATCGAGGATGTTGCGGGCACCGTCAAGGAACTGATCGCCGAGGGCAAGGTCAAGCATTTCGGCATGTCCGAGCCCTCGGCCGCTACCTTGCGGCGGGCGCACGCGGTGCAGCCGGTGGCCGCATTGCAGAACGAATATTCGCTCTGGACGCGGGGGCCGGAAACCAACGGCATCCTTGAAGCCTGCGACGAACTGGGCATCGCTCTGGTCGCCTACAGTCCGCTCGGCAAGGGCTTCCTGACCGGCGCGATGAACAAGGACACCAAGCTGGGCGAGGGGGACTTCCGCAAGATCCTGCCGCGTTTCACGCCCGAGGCGATGGAGAAGAACCAGTCGCTGATCGATCTGCTGGTCCAGATCGCCAGCGACAAGCAAGCGACCCCCGCGCAGGTCGCGCTGGCCTGGTTGCTGGCGCAGCGCCCATACATCGTCCCCATCCCCGGCACGACCAAGCTAAGCCGCTTTGAAGAGAACATCGCGGCGGCCGACCTTGAGCTGACTGCTGCCGACCTGACCCGGATCGGCGAAGCGCTAAAGGCAATCGATGTCGAGGGCGAGCGCTACCCTGCGCAGTTGCTGTCCACCGTCGGGCGCTGAGGCGCTCCTGATGCCCTGAGGTCGCGCGCGCCGCCGTGCGCGGCCTCAAGACGGCAGCGTTACTCAGGCGCTCAGCTTGGCGGTAACCGCAAGTCGCGGGCCGGGCGGCTCTTTGTCGGCGCGGCGTTCGGCGTGGTGGACGCGGTTCTTGCCCGCCTTCTTCGCCTGATAGAGCGCTGCATCGGCTTGCGGCACGATGTCGGTGGCGGTGGTGGCGGTTTCGGGCACGGCCGCCACACCGAACGAGGCGCTGACCGAGCAGCCGTGGACGTCGGTCAGCGCCGCAATCCGTTCCCGTATCTGTTCGGCCTTCAGCAATGCGTCTTCAAGCGGGCAGTCGGGCAGGATTGCCATCAGTTCTTCGCCGCCATAGCGGCATATCACGTCACTGGGGCGCAAGGTGCTGACGATCTGCGCGGCGGTATCGCGCAGCACCGCATCGCCCTTGGCGTGGCCGAACTCGTCGTTAAGCGACTTGAAGTTATCCAGATCGAGCATGATCACCGAGGTAACCGATCCATTGCGCGAGCCGAGCGAGAGGAAGCGCTGCAGCGCGTCCTCCATGTAGCGACGGTTGTACAAGCCGGTCAGCGGATCGCGCAGCGACTGCGTGCGCAGCTTTTCACGCAGCGCGATGTTCGACAGCGCCAGCGACATCGAATCCGCCAGCGAACGGCCAAGTCGGCTGATGTCCTGCACGTCGACCATGGCATTGGCGATGCCGGCCACGTCACCTCGCGCCAGCACCAAGAGCCCGTGCAACTGGCCACAGGCCATCATCGGGATTTCAACTGTCGAGACCGTGCCCGCGTGGTGTGCGCAGCACAAGCTGTTGGCCCAGGGGGCGTTGACATGGGTCTTGCCGCGCTTCAACGCCCAGCAATTGCCCGGCGACAGCGCCTCGGGCGGGTCATAGCCATCGGGCACATCCCAGTGCCGCGACAGGTCGAGCCGGTCGCGCGAGTTGTTGAATACATAGAGCGCAACGCCATGGTCGGGCAGCAACCGGCGCGCTGTCGCCATCAATACCGCTCCGGCATCGTCGTATGTTTCGGCGGCCTGAAGCATGTCGGTCATGCCAAACAGCTCTTCGGTGCGGCGGTTGGCAATGGCATCGAGGGTGAGGCGTTCGGCCGATGCCGCATAGTTGTCGATGGCGGCCTGGCGGATCACCAGCTGGATTATCAGGCTGGTGCACAGCAACACGATCAGCACGGCCAGTAACGGATCGCCAAAGCCTTCGTCGACGCCGTCATGACCGATGACGGTGGCGATCCCTACCCCCTGGATCAGCAGGGTGCCGATATAGAGTCGACCGATCTTGCGATCATTCTCACTCTGTTCGGCGCCGATGACAGAAATCCTGGTGGTGTTCACTGCGCGCTCCGCCTTTGCAGGGCGCATGATGCCCCAGCCCTAGGCCAGAAGGTGTGAACCCCACCCGCTGTGGAATGCGGAGAGCCGGGTTTCCGCTATGCTAACCATAGCCTGCTTTCAGCGCGCGCCGAACAGCGCAGATCCCACCCGTACATGGCTGGCGCCCAACTGGATGGCGGTTTCGAAGTCCTCGCTCATCCCCATGCTGAGGCCGGTCAGGCCATGGTCGGCGGCCAGCTTGGCCAGCAGCGCGAAATAGGGCGCGGCTTCGACCCCGGCGGGCGGCACGCACATCAGTCCGGCGAGCGGCAGTTCGGAGGTCCGCGCCTCGGCTAGCAAGCCGGGCAGGTCGGACAGCGTGCAGCCGCCCTTTTGCGCTTCTTCTCCGATGTTGACCTGCACGAACAGCGGGATGCGCCGATCCAGCTTGTCCATCGCACGTGCCAGCGCGACGAGCAGCGAGGGGCGGTCGAGCGAATGGATGCAGTCGAACAGCCGCACCGCGTCCTCGGCCTTGTTCGACTGCAACTGGCCGATCAGGTGCAGGCGGACATCGGGTTGCGCCTCGATCAGCGCGGGCCACTTGCCTTGCGCTTCCTGCACGCGGTTTTCGCCGAACGCGCGCTGGCCTTGCGCGATCAGCGGGGCGATCGCATCGGCGGTCTTGGTCTTGGAGACCGCAACCAGCGTGACATCGGCGGCCTTGCGCCGGGCGATCCGCGCGGCTTGGGCGATGCGGTCCTGCACCCGGCTCAACGGAGTGACGGCAGGGTCGGTGAAATCGATGTGGTGCTCTGGTGCGGGCATGGGCCGGTGCTATAGCGCGGTGATGGCAAAGCGCCACCCTGTCCGAACTAGCACGGTTCCATCGCTGGTCCTGCTGAGCGATGCTCGCATCGACGCGGTGCTGGACCGCGCCATCAAGCGCCTGCCACGCGGCAGTGCGCTGGTGTTCCGGCATTACCATCTGCCGCCCCTCGCGCGGGCGGCCCGGCGCAAGCAACTGGCGCGGGCGTGCCGAGCGCGAGGCATAGCGCTGGTCGATGCCGGAGCGGGCTATGGCCCCGCGTCGGTGCTGCGTGGGCCTGCCGCCTGCCGTCAACCCTTGCGCCTTGCCACCGCGCACGACTTGCGCGAGCTGGGCGCGGCGACGCGCTGCCGGGCCGATGCGGTGTTGCTGTCGCCGGTGTTCCCCACCCGCAGCCATCCCGGCGCGCGTGGTCTGGGCGCGGTGCGCTTCCTGCTGCTGGCGCGTCAGTCCGCGCTGCCGGTGATCGCCTTGGGCGGCATGACCGCGGCGCGCTTCCGCCGCCTGACCGCAACAGCATCGCCAGTACACGGTTGGGCGGCGATCGACGGACTTTCGTAACCTTCCGAGTCGCTGGAATCCCGAGGATTCTTGACGGTGACTCCGCTTCGGGCGCATGATGGGCCGCAAGAGGGACGAACACGATGGCATCACGGGCACTCAGATCTGCTGGCAGATCGGCCGGCACAGCGGCTGGCACTTCGGCTGTATCGCGCCGCGCCGGGGGCGGTGGCGCCTCTGGCGGCGACTGGCGTGCGATCCTGCGTCGCAGCTTTCGTCGCAGTGCCGAGCTGATCGGCGGGATCGCGCTGTTTGTGCTGGTGCTGTTCCTGGCGCTGGCGCTGGTCAGCTATACCCAGACCGATCCTTCGGGGTCGACGGCGTCGGGCAGCCCGGTGGAAAACTGGATGGGCCTGCCGGGGGCATGGGCATCGGAGCGGCTGTTCGTGGCGTTCGGACTACCCGGCGCGCTGCTGTTGCCGCTGCTGATTGTCTATGCCCGCCGCCTGTGGGATGCGGCGGGTGATCTGATCGAAGCTCACGAGGATGACGACGACCTGCCGGTGCTGCCCGCGTGGTGGAAGCTGGCGCTGCTGCTGCTGGTCGCCATCGCGTTGCTGGCCACTACGCTGGCGCTGGCGCTGCCCCGGCTGGGCAGTACCCTGCCCGCCGGGCCGGGTGGCCTTGCAGGTTTGCTGGGCGCAGCGGGCGTACGCTGGCTTGCCGGATTTGCCGCACCGCTGTTTACCGGCGCGCAAGGCTGGCTCACGCTGGCGATCGCCACCGTTCTGCTGGTGATCGGCGTGATCCTGACCGGGCGGGTGTTCGCGTTTGACTGGATGCGCCTGCTGACCTTGCCGGCACTGCTGCGGCGCGCGCCGGTGGCCGATGATGGTACCGCCGCATCTTCGACCAAAGCGCGCAAGGGGCGCGGCGCAGCGGCAGACGGTCGCGCTACCCCGCCGGTGCCGCTGGGCGTGGCCGAGCTTGACGCAGCCCTTGCCCCTGTGGGGACTTTATCGGGGGATCAGGCAGACGGCGCCCCCCGGCGCCCGACCGAGATCGCCGAGCCGCAACGTTCGCCGACCGCGACGACGCTTGCCTCGCGCCCGCGTCAGGGTGATCTGTTCGACAGCTTCACCCTGCCACCGCTGGAACTGCTGGAAGAGCCGCCGGTGAATACGGGGCCCAAGATCGACAAGCTGGCGCTCGAACGCAATGCGCGCCTGCTTGAAAACGTGCTCGACGATTTCAACGTCAAGGGCGAAATCACCGCTGTGCGTACCGGACCGGTGGTGACGATGTACGAGCTTGAGCCCGCGCCGGGGATCAAGGCCAGCCGGGTGATCGGTCTGGCCGACGACATCGCCCGCAACATGAGCGCGGTGTCGGCGCGCGTCTCGTCGATCCCGGGGCGCACGGTCATGGGTATCGAACTGCCCAACGTGGTGCGCGACATGGTCTCGTTCCGCGAACTGGTCGCCTGCGACAAATTCCAGAACGCCAAGGGCCTGCTGCCGATCATTCTGGGCAAGGACATTTCGGGCGAGCCGATCATTGCCGATCTGGCGACCATGCCGCACTTGCTGGTGGCGGGGACCACCGGCTCAGGCAAGTCGGTCGGGCTCAACTGCATCCTGCTGTCGCTGCTCTATCGCCTGACGCCGCAGCAGTGCCGCCTCATCCTGGTCGACCCCAAAGTGCTGGAGCTGAAGTCTTACGACGACATTCCGCACTTGCTTTCGCAAGTGGTGACCGAGCCGGCCAAGGCGGTGCGTGCGCTGAAATGGGCGGTCGAGGAGATGGAGCGGCGCTATCGTCAGATGTCCTCGATTGGCGTGCGCAATCTGTCGGGCTTCAATGAAAAGGTCCGCGCCGCCGCTTCGAAGGGCAAGCCGCTGGGGCGGCGCATCCAGGTCGGCTTCGATCCCGACAGCGGCGAGGAAGTTTACGAGGAACAGCAGCTTGACTACCAGCCGCTGCCGCAGATCGTGGTGATCGTCGACGAACTGGCCGACCTGATGGTCACGGTGGGCAAGGAAATCGAAGTGCTGATCCAGCGCCTTTCGCAAAAGAGCCGCGCGGCGGGCATCCATCTGATCATGGCGACGCAGCGGCCGTCGGTCGACGTCATCACCGGCGTGATCAAGGCCAACCTGCCCACGCGTATCAGCTTTGCGGTGACCAGTCGGATCGACAGTCGCACCATTCTGGGCGAGCAGGGCGCCGAGCAACTGCTGGGCAAGGGCGACATGCTCTACAAGCCCAACACCGATCCGATCAAGCGCGTCCACGGCCCCTTCGTGAGCGACGAGGAAGTCGAGCGGGTGGCCGACCACTGGCGCGGGCAGGGGCGCCCGGACTATGTCGATTCGGTCACCGAAGAGCCCGAGGATGGCGGCTTCGGCTTCGACGACATGGACGCGACCGCATCCGACAATCCCGAGGAACGCAAGTACCGGCAGGTGTGCCAGCTGGTGTTCGAAAGCCAGAAGGCCTCGGCCAGCTGGATCCAGCGGCAGATGGGTGTGGGCTACAACACCGCGTCAAAGTGGATCGAGCGGATGGAGGCGGACGGCTTTGTCGGCCCGTCGAACCACGTCGGCCGCCGCGAGATCTATCGTGACAAGGACGGCAATCCGCTGTGATGTCGCGCTTTTGAGGTAGAACAGCGCTCCGGTCGGGTTGGGCATGGCCGATCCGCGGCGCTTTTCGTCTTGGAAGGCCAGCAAACCTTAACCATTACCGCTGGCCGCCGTCCTTGGGTCATGACCGGCGGGCCGTGCCTCCTCCATCCGAACTTGGACGGGCTGTCGGTCACCCGACACCGGGCGCATGGCCTGGGTCAACTGTTGAGGACGCGCGCATGCAAGCTTTGCCGCAGTGCTGGTTCACCCGCTTTCACCGCCCCGAGCGTGAGAGGTACCGCGAACCCGATGGCTCGGTCAGCAGCACCTGCCGCTATTGCCAGCGCGCCATCGTCAGTTGGGACCGGGAAGATTGGTCGCTGGCCGATGGTTTCGATGTCTCGCGGCTGGCGCTGCTGGTATCGGGGCGGTTGCTGACGCTTTACGACAAGGCTGCCGACTTCGTGGTACGGCGCTACAGCGTGGCGCATCTCAACGATGAAGAGGCCATTGTCGCTTACAAGCGCCAGTTACGCGCCGAATACGGGCTTGATGAGCCCTATAGCGTACTGGAACTGCGCGACAGTCAGCCGCGCGCCAGTTCGCATCGTGCACCTTCCGGCAAGCAGGCGATAAAGCGCCTTGCGCGGCAAGCTTTGCAATTTCCCTCAGAATCGGACCAAAATCTCATGTCCTGAATTAACGAGCGGACAACCATAGGCGCGGTAGCAAACCCCCAATGATAAGGACGGAGCGGTTTTTGCGCGGCAGGTTGCCGACGTTGCTGGCATGGTTTCTCGTGCTGCTCCTCCTTGTGCCTGTGCCCGCGTCAGCCCGACCGATCGTTCCTGCGCGTGCCTGTCATGCCGATGCTGGCCCGCAAGGCGGTTGGGCGGCGGTCGTCGCTCCGGGCAAGCGGTGGGAGTGCGATGCGGGCGGTTGGTCGATCGGTGGCACCGGCGTCGACCTGTTGTTCCAGCTTGCTCCGGGCCATTCTGCGGACCTGCCACGCAGTCTGGTGACACAGGCCTCGCGGTTCGAGGCGATCACGGTCTGGACTTTCGATGCCGATGGCACGCAGCATTCGCTGCGCCGCCGTCTTGCCGAAGCCGGCAATCCGGTGGCGGGCCCCTTCGTGACGATCCCGCTACCGCCGGTTACCGCGCGCACCACCCATGTGCTGGTGCGGATCGAACGACCGTGGAGCAAAGTCACCGCGAGCGAAGCATGGCTCGACACCGATCCGCAAGGCACCGGCTGGACGATCAGGCGGGTGGCGATGATGGCGATGATCTGCGGGTTGCTGATCGTGCCGCTGTTGCTCAACGGCGCGTTCTATGGCGTGCTGCGCGAGCGCTATGTGATCAGTCACATGCTGCTCACCGCCGGCATTCTGACGCAGGTGGTCATCGGCAGCGGCTTCCTGCGGCTGATCTCGTTCGTGACACCGGCCTTCGAAAGCCCGTTGTCGAACGCCTGTTTTGCTTTGTCTGGCGCGGCGGGGCTGATGTTCGCCGCCGACTTCATCGAGGATGGCCGATTGAGCGAGCGCTTGCGGCAGTTGTTGCGCGCCACCGCTCCGCTGGTTCTGGGCGTGGGGCTGAGCACCACGGTCCCGCTTGAGGCGCTGCGGCCGTGGGCGGCGCTGGTGATGCACCTCGACATGATCCCGGTGATCGCGCTGATCGGGCTGGTGGCGATTGCCGGTTGCCGCAATGGCAGCATCGCGGCCTGGTTCCTGGCTGCGGGCTGGGCCCCTGCGCTGCTGGTCGGGATATGGAAGGTCGCGTCCTATCTCGTCCCCTCGTTCCGCCCGCTCGATGCGCTGATCCTGTTCCATCTTGGCCTTGCCGCGCATGTGCTGATCACTACTTTCGGCATCATCCACGGCATGGTCGGCTTGCGGCGCGAACGTGACGATGCCACCGCCCGCGCGATCGAACTGGAAAGCGTTGCCGGACGCGATGCGCTGACCGGCCTGCGCAACCGCCACTCGATCGAGCGGCGCTTCGATGATCTGTTTCGCGTCGGATTTCGCACCATGGCGGTGATCGATCTCGACCATTTCAAGGCAATCAACGACGAACATGGCCACAATGTCGGCGATGTCGTGCTGAAGGCGGCGGCGCAGGCGATGCGCGAGGATGCCGACACGCGCGCGATCCGTCTGGGTGGCGAGGAGTTCCTGCTCTTGCTGCGAGGGGTCGATTCAGCCGAGCGTGCCGAGCGCAGCCGTCGTGCTATCAGCACCCGCGTGGCTACGGCAGTGCCGGGGCTCGACCGGGTCGTCACCGCCAGCATGGGGTTGGTCGAACATGATACCGCAGGCACGCTGCGCATCGAATTCGAACCGCTCTACGCCCATTGCGACCGCCTGTTGTACGAAGCCAAGCGGCTGGGGCGCAACCGTACCATGCGCGAGCGGGTCACGGCCTTTTCGCCGCCCCAGCAAAGCCGGGCGCTGGGGTAGGTTGTGGCCGCGCTACTCCTGCCGCGCAATTCAGGGCAGAAACGGGGCGGCAACGTCAGCCGGAACCCGCACAAGGCGGCCAGTGATCCGATCGAGCAGCGCCCAGGTGGTCAAGGCGCTGACGATGACTTTGCCCGCCGCGTTGCGAAACTCCACCTTGCGGTCGAATCGTGCGCCGACCGGCAGGGTGGGGATGAAGGTTTCGGCGGTCGCCGTCTCGCCTTGCCGCACATTGCCGCGATAATCGATCTCGTGCCGGGTCACGACCCAGATGTAGGCATCGCGGTGCGCCTGAGGAGCAACGGCATCCCAATGCGCCACGGCGATGTCCTGAATCCACTGCACCCACACCGCATTGTTGACGTGTCCCAGCTCATCGATGTGCTGAGGCCCGGCGGTGAAGGTCAGGGCGTGGCGGTTGGTCGGCATGCCGCTGGCTACAGGTTCAGGCCGGCACGCCAAGCTGCCACAGGATGAAGGCGAACTCCTCGGCGGTCTCCTTCAGGCTTTCGAAGCGGCCCGACTTGCCGCCGTGCCCGGCGCCCATGTTGGTCTTGAGCAGCAGTTCGTTCGTATCGGTCTTCAGTTCGCGTAGCTTGGCCACCCATTTGGCCGGTTCCCAATACGTCACGCGCGGATCGTTGAGCCCGGCCGTGACCATCAGCGGCGGATAGGCTTGCGCCTTTACCTGATCGTATGGCGAATAGCTGCGGATCAGGGCGAATGCATCCGCGTCCTCGATCGGGTTGCCCCATTCGGGCCACTCGCCCGGCGTCAACGGCAGCGTTTCATCGAGCATGGTGTTGAGCACGTCGACGAACGGCACGTGCGCCACTACCGCGCCCCACAGATCGGGGTCCGAGTTGATCACCGCGCCCATCAGCTCGCCCCCGGCAGAGCCCCCGGCGATGGCGATGCGCCCGGCTTGCGTCCACCCTTGCACCACCAGCGCGCGGCCGACATCTACGAAGTCTTTGAAGGTGTTGGTGCGCTTGTCGAGCTTGCCGTCCTTGTACCACTTGCGGCCAAGGTCATCGCCGCCGCGGATATGCGCGATGGCATAAGCGAACCCGCGATCGACCAGGCTCAACCGCGTGGTCGAAAAGCCCGGCCCGATGGCGATGCCATAGGCGCCATAGCCATAGAGGTAGAGCGGCCCGACGCCGACCCGATCCTTGCGCGCCAGGACCGATACCGGCACCAGCGTGCCATCGCGCGCGGTGATCTCCAGCCGCTGCGTGACATAGGCCGACGCATCGTAGCCGCTGGGGATTTCCTGCACTTTCAGCGTTTCAAGCCGCTGTTCGGCGACGTGATAATCGAACACCGTCGCCGGGCTGACCATCGATTCATAGCTGAGCCGCAGCGCCGAAACCGCCCATTCGGGGTTGTCGCCAAGGCCGGCTTCATAGCTGGCTTCGGGGAAGGTGATCGGCTCGATCCGCGCGGGATCGTCGTAGTAACGCACCTCGATCCGGTCCAACCCGCGCACCCGTCCTTCGACCACATAGAAGTCGCGGAACAGTTCGAAGCCGGTCAGGTAGAAGTCGTCGCTCCCTTCAAGCAGCGTGGTCCAACTGGCCGGATCGGCCAGCGGCGCTGTGGCCAGTCGGAAGTTCTCGTGGGTGTCGTTGGTGTGAACGAACAGCGTGTCGTCGCGCACGTCGACATCGTATTCCACACCTTCCTCGCGCGCCTTCACCACTACCGGGGCGGTCAGCGGTGCGGCGGCTGGAACAAGGCGCACTTCGCTCGTTTCATGGTCGCCGGTGCTCAGGATCAGCCATTGCTCGTTGGCCGACAGCGCTGCACCGGCGCGAAAGCCCTCGTCGTCCTCGTGGTAAAGTTCCACGTCGTCTGACGCAGGGCTGCCGAGCCAGTGCAGGCGCACGTTGTCGGTGCGCCATTGCGCGTTGGCGCGGCTGTAGACCAAGCCGGTATCGCCCGCGACCCAGATCAGGCCCGAGAGCGTATCCTCGATCACGTCGGGCAGCACCTCGCCGGTGGCGATCACCTTGACCCGCGCGGTGAAGCGCTCGCCCCCGTCCTCGTCCACCGACCAGGCCAGCCGCGTGCCATCGGTAGAGACCGACAGCGCGCCCAGCCGGAAGTAGTCCTTGCCTTCGGCCAGCGCCACTTCGTCAAGGATCAGTTCGTCGGCGCTGCCATCGTCGGCGCTGCCGATCGGGCGGCGCCACCAGCGTTTGTATTCGGCGCCGTCCTCGAACTCGATCCAGTACAGGAAATCGCCGTCCTTTTGCGGCACCGACTTGTCGGCTTCCTTGATCCGCCCACGCATCTCGGTGAACAGGGCGTCCATCGTTGCCTGCTGCGGCGCCATGCGCGCTTCGAACCACGCGTTCTCGGCCGCCAGATGCGCCAGCACGGCTGCGTCCTTCACCTCGGGATAGCCGGGGTCGCGCAGCCAGGCATATGCATCGGTCACGGTCACGCCATGATGGGTCATGCTGTGCGGCTGTCGGGCCGCGACGGGAGGGGCCAGAGGAGGAGTGGCGGACGCTGGTGCGGTGGGGGTGGTCTGAGGCATGACGTGCATCTATGGTGTCTGCCATGGACCCGCAAGGCGGGCGCACATTCGATCAAGGTTTCATGCAATGCTGATGAACACCCATGAGGCGCGGCTCGATGCGCTGCGCAAGCAACTGGCCAAGGACGGATTGGACGGCTTCGTCATCCCGATCTCGGACGAACACATGAGCGAATATGTCGGCGCCTATGCCCAGCGACTCGGTTGGCTGACCGGATTTGGCGGCTCGGCGGGAACGGCAGTGGTGCTGGCGGACAAGGCCGCGATCTTTGTCGATGGTCGCTACACCCTGCAAGTGCGCGAACAGGTCGATGGGCGCCTCTATGACTACGAAGCCGTGCCGCAGACCAGCGTCGCCGCGTGGCTTGGTGAGAATGCGCCGCATGGCAGCCGCATTGGCTATGACGGCTGGCTGCACGGGCGGGGCTGGGTGCAGGCGACCGAACGGGCGCTGGCCGCGCGCGGGGCCACGCCGGTTCCGGTCAAGGCCAATCCGGTCGATGCGGTATGGGCCGATCGGCCTGCGCCGTCGGCGGCCATCGCCGTGCCGCACGCCGATGCCTTTGCCGGGCAATCGGTAGCGGAAAAGCGCGGGGCGGTTGCCGAATGGCTTGCCGTGCGCGGTCTGGATGCGGCGGTCATCTCGGCGCTCGATTCGGTGGCCTGGTTGCTCAACATCCGCGGCAGCGACGTCGACAGCACCCCGGTCGCGCTGTCCTATGTCATCGCCCATGCCGATGGCACCGCCGACTTGTTCATCGCGTCCGAAAAGGTCACGCCCGATCTGGTCGCGCATCTTGGCAATGCCGTGCGGGTCGCGCCGCGCGATGCCTTTGTCCCCGCGTTGCAAGCACTGGCAGGCAAGCAGGTTGCCGTCGATCCCGACCGCGCGGTGGCCGCGATATTTGCCACGCTCGAGCAGGCCGGAGCCACCACCGTGGCCCTGACCGATCCCACCGTGCTGCCCAAGGCGCAAAAGAACCCGGTCGAACAGGCCGGCCACCGCGCCGCGCAGGCGCGCGATGGCGCGGCAGTCAGCCGCTTCCTGCACTGGCTTGAGGTGACCGCGCCGCATGGCGGGCAGACCGAACTGTCGGCTGCCGCCGCCTTGTTGGCCGAACGCGAAAAGACCGGCGCCTTGCGCGACCTGTCGTTCGACACGATCTCGGCGGCCGGGCCCAACGGGGCCAGCCCGCACTACAAGGTGGACGAACAGTCGAACCGCTTGATCGAACCAGGCAGCGTCTATCTGGTCGATTCGGGCGGGCAGTACCTTGATGGCACCACCGACATCACCCGCACCGTGTGGGTCGGCCCCGGCACCCCGCCGGCCGAGGTCAAGGACCGCTTCACCCGCGTGCTGAAGGGCCATATCGCGCTGGCGCAGGCGGTGTTCCCGCAGGGCACCAGCGGCGCGCAGCTTGACAGCTTTGCCCGCCAGTTCCTGTGGGCGGCGGGGCTCGACTATGCGCATGGCACCGGCCACGGTGTCGGCAGCTTCCTGTCGGTGCATGAAGGGCCGCAGCGCATCGCCAAGTCGCGTGGCGGGCAGGCCGGTACCGAGCAGGAGCTGCTTGCGGGCATGATCCTGTCGAACGAGCCGGGCTACTACAAGGCGGGCGAATACGGCATCCGCATCGAAAATCTGGTGCTGGTCGAAGATCGCCGGATTGCCGGAGCCGAAGGCGCCTTTTTGGGTTTCGAGACGCTCACTTTCGTGCCGATCGATCGCACGCTGGTCGATACCGCCCTGCTGACCCCGGCCGAGCGCGAATGGTGGAACGGCTATCACGCGCAAGTGCAGGCCATCGTCGGCCCGCAGCTTGACGGTGCCGATCTCGCCTGGCTGACCGAGGCTTGCGCGCCGCTTTGAGGGCGGGCTTGCAGGGCACTTTGTTCGTGATATGTTCCGGTTATCGCGACTCGGAAAAAGGATGATACGATGATCGGCTATGTCACGCTTGGCACCAATGACCTTGCCCGCGGCGCCTTGTTCTACGATGCGCTGGCGGCCGAACTCGGCACCGGGCGGATGATGGACTACGAAGGGGCGATCGCGTGGGGCACGCCCGGCGGTGCGGCCGGGATCGGGCTGATGCGCCCGTTCGATGGCCAGCCCGCCACGGTCGGCAATGGCGTGATGGTGGCGTTGGAAGCGCGCGATCCGGCGCAAGTCGACCGGCTCCATCAGATTGCGCTGGACCACGGCGGCACGTGCGAAGGCGCGCCGGGGCCACGCGGTGAAGGCGGGTTCTATGCCGCCTATTTCCGCGATCCCGATGGCAACAAGCTCAACGCCTTCGTCATGACTGCGGTGTGATTGCCGGGCGCAAGTTGCGACAAACTGCGACAATAATGGCCCGATGGCGGCATAGTTCCGCGACAAGCGCGGCTTAGAACGCATTTCAAGGAAGTCGCGGGGCGGCACACCAGCCCCCCCCCATTCCGCTCCGGCTCTCCCCCCCCACTGCCGGACGGAAGTCGCCCCGCGACTTTCTCACCCCGTTCGAGGATCTGAACGATGCGCACATTCACTGCGGCCGCCGCTGCGGCCATTCTGGCAACGGCGGCGACCGCTGCCTACCTTGCCAGCCCCGCCATCGCGCAGGGCGCTCCTGCGGGCGCTCCTGCCGCGCCTGCTCCATACGATCACGGCGGCCGTGGTCACGGTGGTTTCAGGGGCGGCTTCGGGCCCGGACCGCGTGGTCCGGTCACGTGGGCGCAGGCCAAGGCCAAGGCCGACGAGATGTGGGCCCGCCTCGACGTCAACAAGGACGGCAAACTTGATCAGGCGGACCGCGAAGCGGGCATCGCGCAGATGTTCGACCGCATCGATGCCAACCACGACGGCTCGATCAGCAAGGACGAATTCATCGCGCATCATCGCGCCATGGCCGAACATCGTGGCATGGGCCCGCAGGGCGATCACGGTGGCCCGCCGCCTCCCCCGCCGCCGCCCGGTGCCGGTGCGCCGGATGGTCCCGAACATGCCGGGGCTGGGCGCTGGCATCATCGCGGACCGGGGCCCGAAGGCCTGCTCGGCCCCGCCGACGCCGATCATGACAAGGTCGTGACCCGCGCCGAATACGATGCCGCTACCAAGGCGCGGTTCGATCGCGCCGATACCAACCACGATGGCACTTTGTCGGAAGCGGAACTGCGCGCCGGTTTTGCCCGGATGCGCGCGCGCGACGGGGAGGCAATCGGCGGGCCGCATGGGGCGCCCGGTGGCTTTCCCCCGCCGCCTCCACCTCCGCCGCCTCCGCCCCCGCCGCCATCTGCCGGCCAGTGATCTGGTCGGGCAAATCGGTTAAGGCGGTGCCATGACCGATCCTGTTGTCACCCCCGTGCGCATCCTCGTCGTCGATGATGAGGCCGCGCTGCGCGAGCCCCTTGCCGAATATCTCGTTCGGCAGGGGTTTGGGGTGACGCAAGCGGGTACCGCAGCCGAAGCCCGGTCAAGGATCGCGGCCGAAGCGCCCGATCTGGTCCTGCTCGACATCATGATGCCGGGCGAGGACGGGTTGTCGCTGTGCCGCCACCTGACCGAGACGCGGCAATTGCCGGTCATCTTCATCACCGCGCGCGGTGAATCGACCGATCGCATCGTCGGTCTGGAAATCGGTGCCGACGATTACGTCGTCAAACCGTTCGACCCGCGCGAACTGGTGGCGCGCATCCGCAGCGTGCTGCGCCGCGCCACACGCCAGCCGCCCGCGCCGGAAGACGATCTGGTCTATGAATTCGAGGATTGGCAGCTTGACCCGCTCAAGCGGCGGCTGATCGATCGTGACGGCGCGGTCGTGCCCATCTCCTCGGCCGAATACCGCCTGTTGCTGGCGTTTCTCGATCATCCGCGTCAGGTGCTCGATCGCGACCGTCTCCTCGATATGGTGCAGGGGCGCGAGGCGCATCTGTTCGACCGTGCGGTCGACAACCAGATCAGCCGCCTGCGCCGCAAGATCGAGGTCGACAGCCGCAATCCGCAACTCATCCAGACGGTGTGGGGCGGCGGCTACATGCTCGCCGCCGAAGTGCGCAAGGCTCCGGCCCGTGCCTGATTCAGTGTCGCGTCGGCGGCGCCTCACGCTTTGGCCGCGCAGCCTGCAAGGACAGATGCTGCTGGCAATCGCGCTGGCACTGCTGGTGGCACAAAGCCTTTCGGCCGTGCTGATCTGGCGCGAACAAAGCGAGCGGCATTTCTTCGTGCTGGTCAACAACGCCGCTTTCCGGCTGATGGGCGACCAGATGCGGCAACCCGGCGGGCCCGAGTTCGGGGGGCCGCATCGACATGGTCCCGATGGCCGAGAGGGGCGCGGGCCCGATGCGCCTTCAGCGTCACCCGGTGCCCCACATGGCCCGCCACCACCCCCCGACGATCTGTTCCGCCTGCCGCGACCGCTGCGTTTGCAGACCGAGGCCACGTCCCCGCAACGGCCCGGCGACAAGTCGCGGCCCGACGTGCTCAAGGCCTTGCGCGAACTGCTGGAAACCCAGGGGGTCACGCCCGGCCCGCTGCTGGTGGTGCAGCGCGATCCGCACGCCGATCCGCTGGTCGAGCCGTGGCTGCGCGATCTGCGCAAGCGCCTTGCCCCCATCGGCTGGGACGGTGACCCGCAGCTCATCGTCGCTGCGATGCGGCGGGCTGACGGCAGCTGGCTCACCGCCCGGTTGATCGTGCCGCCAACCGAGCGGCAGCAACTGCTCGGCCTGTTGCCGCAAACGGTGCTGCTCTACCTGTTGCTGGTCGGCGCGGTGGCGCTGATCCTGCGGCGACTGGCGCGGCCGTTGCGCGCGCTGACACGCCGGGTCGAGGACTTCGCCCGCGATCGGCGGCTGGACGGCCAGTTGGAGCCGGAGGGCCCCGAAGACATCCAGCGGCTGGTGATGGCGCACAACCTGATGGAAAACCGCATCGCCGCGCTGCTCGATGAAAAGGACGTGATGCTCGGCGCCATCGGTCACGATCTGAAGACGCCGCTGGCCGCGCTGCGCGTGCGGATCGAGGCGGTGGAGGACGATGTCGAACGCGGGCGGATGGCCGCGACGATCGAGGATATCAACCGCTCGCTCGATGACATTCTCTCGCTCGCGCGGGTCGGGCGTCCCTCCGATCCGCTCGAGCCCACCGAACTGTCGGCGCTGGTTGCCGATGTCGTCGGTGAGTACGAGGACATGGGCGAGCCGGTTACGCTGGAAGAGGGTGCACGGATGGTCGCCTCTATCCGCGCGACGTGGCTGCGACGGGCGCTGCGCAACCTGATCTCCAACGCCCTGCGCTATGGCGAACAGGCGCGGGTGACGCTGGTGCGCCAAGGGAGAGAGGCCGTGCTCACGGTGGCAGACGACGGTCCCGGCATCCCCGAACGCGACATCGAGCGGATGATGGAGCCGTTTACCCGGATGGAAGCATCGCGCAACAGTACCACTGGCGGTACGGGGCTTGGCCTGACGCTGGCGCGGGCGATCGCCGACCAGCATGGTGGGTCGCTGCATCTGGCCAACCGGGTGGAAGGCGCAAGGATCCGCGGGTTGATCGCGACCTTGCGGGTGCCGCTCGTCAACGTCGACAAAGGCCAGCCCTGAACCTCAACCGGTGCTGGATCGGCGCCGGGTCAGCGCAACAGACCGCCGAGCAATCCGCGAGCGAACCGGCCGAACGCCGCGCCGCCCAACTGCGTGGCGATCGTGCCGACAACGGCTTGCGCGCCCGACGCGATGGGCGAGGCGCGCGACTTGCGCCCCGTCAGCTCAGCCGCCAGCACCGACCCCGCCGAAGCAGCGATCGCGCCGACGGCAGCCTTGCCCGCCTTGCCCCACAGTGACGGCGACTGGCGCGGCGCGGCGCGCTGGGCAGCGGCGCCCTGTTCCTGCGCCTGTTGCGCGGCGGCGGCAGCGTCGCTGGCTTTCTGCGCGAGCACTTCGGCGGCGGACTCGCGGTTCACGGCGCTGTCGTATTTGCCGTCGAACGGGCTGGTCGAACGGATGATCTTGCGCTCCTGATCGCTTACCGGTCCGATCCGCGAGCGCGGCGGGGCGACCAGCGCACGCTGCACCACGCCCGGCGCGCCGTCGGCATCGAGCGTGGAGACGAGCGCTTCGCCCACCTTCAACTCGGTGATCGCCTTGCCGACATCGAGATCGGGGTTGATGCGGAAAGTCTCGGCTGCCGCCTTGATGGCCTTCTGATCGCGCGGGGTGAAGGCGCGCAGCGCATGCTGCACGCGGTTGCCCAATTGCCCGGCGATCTTTTCGGGGATGTCGATCGGGTTCTGGCTGATGAAATAGACGCCCACGCCCTTCGAACGGATCAGCCGGACGACCTGTTCGACCTTTTCCATCAGCGCGTCGGGGGCGTCATCGAACAGCAGGTGGGCTTCATCGAAGAAGAATACCAGCACCGGCTTGTCCGGATCGCCCACTTCGGGCAGCGCTTCGAACAGTTCGGACAGCAGCCACAACAGGAACGTGGCGTAAAGCTTGGGGCTTTGCATCAGCTTGGCCGCCGCCAGCACGTTGACCTGGCCGCGACCCTGTTCGTCCACGCGGATGAAATCGTTCACCTCGAACGCGGGTTCGCCAAAGAAACGGTCCGCGCCCTGGCTCTCGAACGACAGCAACTGGCGCTGGATCGTGCCGACACTGGCCTTCGAGATGTTGCCGTATTTCGTGGCCAGCGTGCTGGCCTGCTCGGCGCAAGTCATCAGCACCGCCTGCAGGTCAGCCATGTCGAGCACCAGCAGCCCGTTGTCGTCGGCATAACGGAAGGCAATGTTGAGCACGCCTTCCTGCGTTTCGTTGAGCCCCATCAGCCGGGCGAGCAGCAGCGGCCCCATTTCCGAAACGGTAGTGCGTACAGGATGCCCCGCCTCGCCGTACAAGTCCCAGAACACCGCCGGATTATCGGCGTAAGTGAATGGGTCGATGCCCAGTTCGCGCGCGCGATCTTCGATCTTGTCGGCGTGTTTTGCGGCGGAACTGCCGGGCAGCGCGATCCCGGCCAGATCGCCCTTCACGTCGGCCAGAAACACCGGCACTCCCGCGGCTGAGAACTGCTCGGCGATGCCTTGCAAGGTCACGGTCTTGCCGGTGCCGGTGGCGCCCGCGATCAGCCCGTGGCGGTTGGCGCGATCGAGCCGCAAGACCTGCCGATCGCCGTTGGCGGCCAGACCGATGAAGATTTCGCCCATGGTGTGCTCGCCCGCTCCCTGATGATCGCTACCCGTCAGGGCAAGGCTTAGGCCGCGATCGGGATGGGCGGAAGCTGGTTTTTGCATCCGTCGCGCACAGGCGCTAAGGGCAGGGTTCGATCATGCTTTCTGCCCCCTTCATCCTGCTCGACAATGCCCGCTCCGACAGCGGAACCCCGGCACGGCTCTATCGCGATCCGCTGGAGATCGTGGTCGCGCGTCGGCCGCAGGACGTGTCGGGCGCGCTCGACCGCATTGCCGCGACGCCCGGCGCATGGGCGGGCGCATTCGCCTATGAGGCAGGCCTTGCGCTCGAACCCCGGCTGGAACCGCTTGCCGCCGCGCGGACCGGGGCAGTCGGACCGCTGGTGTGGTTTGCCCGCTTTGCCGGGTGGGAAGAACTGGACAGCGCCGGGGTCGAGCAATGGCTTGCTGAACAAGGCGCCGGGCATGGACGCCTTGGTCCGCTGGGGCCGCAGCTTTCGGCCGGGGGCTATGCCCGCGCCTTTGCCGCGATGGTCGGCGCGATCCACGCGGGCGACATTTATCAGGCCAACCTGACCTTCCCGCTGGAAGGGACATGGAGCGGCGATCCGCTGGCGATCTATGCCGCGCTGCGCCGCGACGGCGGTGCCGGGCATGGCGGCGTGCTGTGGGACGGCTCGCACTGGCATCTGTCGGTATCACCCGAACTGTTCTTCGACTTGTCCGGCGGACAGGCAACCGTGCGGCCGATGAAGGGCACCGCCCCGCGCGGCGCAACCCCCGAGCAGGACGCAGCGCTCAAGGCCGGATTGGTCGCCAGCGTCAAGGATCGCGCCGAAAACCTGATGATCGTCGATCTGATGCGCAACGATCTGTCGCGCGTGGCGCAACCGGGCAGCGTGCGGGTCGAAGCGCCCTTTGCCGTCGAGACATATCCCACCGTCCACCAGATGGTGACCACGGTCCGAGCGTGTCTGCGCGAGGGTGAGAGCGCAGCCAGCCTGTTGCGCGCGATCTTTCCGTGCGGATCGATCACCGGCGCGCCCAAGATCCGCGCGATGGAACTGATCGACCAGCATGAACGCGATGCGCGGGGGCTGTATTGCGGCGCGCTCGGGCGGATCGACGCTACTGGCGATGCCGCGTTCAATGTGGCAATCCGCACGCTACGGCTGTCTCCCGACCATCCGGGCGCGGGCGGGGGCAGGGCAACCATGGGCGTGGGGTCGGCGGTGGTTGCGGATTCCTCGGCGCTGGGCGAATGGCGTGAATGCATGATCAAGGGGAATTTCTTGCGCCTGTCTGCCGCCAATGCCGACCTTATCGAGACGATGGCCTTCGACCCGGCGCGGGGCATCGCCCTGCTGGAGTTGCACCTTGAGCGGATGAAACAGAGCGCGCAGACGCTGGGTTTCGCCTTTGATCGCCATGCCGTGCGCAACGCCATTCACGCGCTGTGCTTCGATCTGGATATGCCGTCGCGGGTGCGGCTGCTGCTGGCGCGCAGCGGTGCGCATTCGTTACAGGCCTCGGCCATGCCCGAAACGCCCGCCACGGGGCTGGTCTGCGCGATCCTGCCCTTGCCGGTCAGCGAGGGCGAATGGCGCTTGCGCCACAAGACCTCCGACCGCGGCTTTTATGACGAGGCGCTGGCCACCGCGCGCGCTGCCGGTGCTTCCGAGGCGCTGTTCGTGCGCGATGACGGACTGTTGACCGAGGGCAGCTTCACCAACATCTTCGTCCGGCGCGCCGATGGCAAGCTGCTGACCCCGCATGCCGATCAGGGTTTGCTGCCCGGCGTGCTGCGCCGCAGCCTGATCGATGCGGGCAAGGTCGTCGAAGGCGAGGTGCGGATCGAGGATCTGGCCGACGGCTTCCTGCTGGGCAATGCCTTGCGCGGGCTGATCCCGGCGCGCCTGCTGGGCGATCGGGCATGATCCACAAGGCCAGCCACATGACCAGCCAGGCGCTCGATCGCATCGCGCCTTCGCGCACCAACGCGATGACCGACCGCGCCATCGCGCTGCGGGCCGAAGGGCGCGACATCATCTCGCTGTCGGTGGGCGAGCCCGACTTCCCGATGCCGGCGCATGTCAAGCAGGCGGTGCGCGACGCGCTCGACGCCGATGACACGCGCTACACCGCCGTAGCGGGCACTGCCGCACTGCGTGAGGCGGCGGCGCTGCATTTCGCGCGCGATCTGGGCATCTCCGTTCCGGCCGGGCAGGTCATCGTCAGCGCGGGCGGCAAGCAAGCGATCTTCCACGCGCTGCTGGCGACACTCGATCCGGGCGACGAGGTACTGATCCCCTCGCCATGGTGGGTCAGCTATCCCGAAATCGTCCGCTTTGCCGGAGGTGTGGTGGTAGACCTGCCGACCACCGCAGCGGGCGGTTTTCGCATCACCCCGGCGCAACTGGAAGCGGCGATCACGCCCACCACGCGTTGGCTGCTGCTCAACAGTCCGGGCAACCCGACCGGCGCGACCTATCCCGCGGTCGAACTGCTGGCGCTGGCCGATGTGCTGCGGCGCCATCCGCAAGTCTTGGTGCTGAGCGACGATATCTATGCCCCGCTGCGCTATACCGGCGGCGCGCATGCGACGCTGGCGGCGCTGTGCCCCGATCTGGCCGAGCGCGTGCTGACCATCTCGGGCGTGTCGAAAAGCCATGCGATGACGGGTCTGCGCATCGGCGTGGCGGCGGGCCCCGACTGGTTGGTGCGCGCGATGGGCAAGCTGCAATCGCACAATTCGGGCAACCCGGCCTCGCTCAGCCAGGCAGGAGCCGTGGCGGCTTTCACCGGGCCGCAGGACTTCCTGATCGACTGGCGCGAGCGTTTTCGCGCGCGGAGGGACGCGGTCGTTGCGGCGATCAACGCCATTCCCGGTCTGTCCACCCCGGTGCCGGACGGCGCGTTCTATTGCATGATCGACGCCGCGCCGCACATGCCGCGCTTTGGCGATGACGAGGCGCTGGCCCTCCATCTGCTTGAACATGGCGTTGCGGTGGTTGCCGCATCGGCATTTGGCGGGCATGACGGTTTTCGCATAAGCTTTGCTGCTGACGAGGCCAGACTGGCCGACGCGCTCCACCGAATTGAAAGGGCGCTGGCATGACCGACGCAATCCACGGACCTATCCCGATCCTGTTTGAAGACGGCGAGGCGCTGGTCATCGACAAGCCGGGTGGCTTGCCGCTCGATACCCCGCGCGCCGGTGGGCCGTCGCTCGAAGTGCGCCTGCCGGAATTGTGCCTTGGCTTCCAGCGGGTGCCGTTCCCGGTCCACCGCCTCGACCGCGACACTTCGGGCTGTCTGCTGCTGGCGCGCAACCCCAAGGCGCTGAAGCGCTTTGCCGCGGCGTTCGAGGCGCGGCTGGTGACCAAGACCTATCTCGGCGTCGTGGCGGGCGACGTGGAAGGCGATAGCGGCACAATCGACCTTGCGCTGTCGAAGATCAGCAGCGAAGCCGAAGGCTGGCGGATGATCCCGGCCAAGAAGGGCAAGCCTTCGGTCACGCACTGGCGCGTGCTCGACCGGCGCGATGGCTTGACGCTGGTTGAATTCAAGCCCGAAACCGGCCGCACCCACCAGATCCGCATTCACGCGCTGGCCGGGCTTGGCCATGGATTGCTGGGCGATGCGGTCTATGGCGAGGGCAAAGTCGGCGGTCGCGGGGCATGGCGCACGCTGCTGCACGCATCCAAGCTGGTGGTACAGCGCGATGGCAAGCCGCCGGTCGAGGCTGAGGCACCCTTGCCGCCCGACATCGCCAGCCTCGGCTTCGTCTGGTGAGTGGAGCCGACGCCATCGTCGCGCGCGCGCTGACGCTGGTCGAGGAAAGCTTCATCACCTCTGCTGGGCCGGGCGGGCAGAATGTCAACAAGGTGGCCACCGCCGTGCAGTTGCGGCTGGACGTGTTCGCTTTGCGCCTGTCGCCCGAAGTGTTCCACCGCCTGAAGGAACTGGCGGGCAGCAAAATGACCGCCAAGGGTGAGATCGTGTTCACCGCGCGGCGCTTTCGCACGCAGGAAGCCAACCGCACGGACGCGCGCGAGCGGCTGGGCGAGTTGCTGCGCGATGCGGCCAACCTGCCCGAAAAGCGCGCCAAGTCCCGCCTGAACAGGGTCGGCAAGACCCAGCGCCTGCAAGGCAAGAAGCTGCGCGGTGCGGTCAAGGCCGGGCGCGGCCGGGTATCGCTGGACTAGACACCCAGGGGAGGATGCCAAGGAACAACCGCTTCGCCGAGATGCAGGCCAAGGCCGAAGCACTGGATCTTCAAGCTCGAGCCATTCAGCAATGCCGTGCCGAAATCCGCCGGTTGGGACAGCGCATCCGCGAAGCGGATGACGATGATCTGTATGAAAGGGCGGAACTGGTCCTGCCTGATGGCCGGACCGCGCGGATCAACAGCATCGACCGCTTGATCGCCAATCGCGAGGCCTTGTCCGCCATTGCAGAAGCATTGGCCGGTTGCATTCATCATCGATACCCATCCCCAAGCCACGGCAACCCTGTGGGGTACTTGGTGCTGTGACAAGGCGCCCCAGCGTCATCGGCAGCGCCCCGCCGCGCATTCAGGCGAAAGTTGATTCCCTGCCGTCCGATTGCATTTGCTCTGGCAGCGATCAAAGCGACAACCAGTTTGGTGCAGCTTTACGAGAATGCTGCGTCAAACTGGCAGAGGACGCGGGGCTTGCGTTGCTGCGAATTAGAGAAGCGGTTCGATAAATCGATGCTGCCGGTTTGCCCTTTCCCAGCCCGTCGTTGTCGCTCGCGACGGGCGCACTACTGGATTGGGGTATTCCAATAGCGGTCCTTGATCAGCCGCTTGTAGAGCTTGCCGTTGTCGAGCCGCGGAAGGGCAGGATCGAAGTCTACCGAGCGCGGGCACTTCACATGAGCGAGACGGGCCTTGCAGAACGCGATCAACTCGGCCGCGAAAGTGGCGGTTGAGTCGGCTGGATCTAGCGGTTGGATCACTGCCTTCACTTCCTCGCCGAAATCAGAGTTGGGTACGCCGATCACGGCAGCATCGGCGACCCGGGGATGTGTGATCAGCAGGTTCTCGACCTCCTGCGGGTATATGTTTACTCCGCCGGAGATGATCATGTAGCTCTTGCGGTCGGTCAGGAAGAGGTAGCCGTCTTCGTCGAGATAGCCGACATCGCCGAGCGTCGACCAGGTCGGGTGCTGCGGATTGCGGCTATCTCGGGTCTTGGCCTCGTCGCCGAGGTAGTGGAAGTCCCAGCCGCCCTCGAAATAGACTACGCCTTGCTCGCCGGTCGGCCGTTCGTGGCCCTCGTCGTCGCAGATATGAACCACACCCCAACTCGCCTTACCGACTGAACCCGGCTTTTTTAGCCATTCCTCCGGTGTGATCCGGGTTGATCCGTTGCCTTCCGATCCGCCGTAGTACTCGTGGATGATGGGCCCCAGCCATGCGATCATCGCACGCTTGATCTCGACCGGGCAGGGTGCGGCCGCGTGGACGACGACCTTTAGTGTGGTCAGATCGTAGCGCGCGCGTACGTCTTCCGGAAGCTTGAGCAGGCGCACGAACATGGTTGGCACCATCTGGGTTGCGGTGACCTTGAACCGCTCGATCGCCTCCAGCGCGGCCTCGGGCTCGAACTTCGGCATCACCACGACTGTCCCGCCAAGCCGGTGGCAACTGGTCGTGTAGGCCAGCGGCGCGGTGTGATAGAGTGGCGCGGGCGAGAGATAGATCGTATGCGGACCGGTGCCGTAGGCAGCTGCGGAAAGCTCGGCGAGCATATGGCTGGCCGTGACCTTGCCCCCCGGCAGCGGCAACCGGATACCCTTAGGGCGGCCGGTGGTCCCGCTTGAATAGACCATGTGAAAACCTGGGGCTTCGTCGGCTATCAGCCCTGCCGGCTGCGTGGCAAGCGCTTGGTTCCATTGCGTCAGCGTCAGCACGGTGACCCCGTCTCGTGCCGGGAGGTCAGACAGCCCCACGATCTCCTGCGAGACCACCACTAGCCGCGAGCCCGAGTTCTCGACGATGTAGTCCGCTTCGTCCGCCTTCAGCCCGGTGGCGATCGGAGTGATATAGAGGCCCGCGCGCTGCCCGGCCCAATAAATCTCGAACACTTCCGGGCAATTGGGCAGCCAGAATGCGATAGTGTCCCCTCGCTTGATGCCGAGCGCGCGCAGCAGCTGCGCGCCGCGATTGGCGCGGTCTTCAAGTTCTCCATAAGTCAACCCGGCCGAGCCGTCGCTCATCAGAACAGCCGGCTTGGTCGGATCGGTCAATGCGTGGAGCCGGGGGTGTGTCACCGCAGCGTGTATTTCTTAGACTTGTCTGCCATCAGCGCCCCGCGGTCGACCTGCGGCACGCCGACCGGATTGCCGATCTGCGGAAATCTGAGCGCGCCCGCCAATGCAACCGAACGCGGCAGGTCAAGGCTGGTCCAGATTGCCTTGATGCTGCCCTGAATTGCGGCTGGAGGCTTGGCCGCGATCTGCAGCGCCAACTCGTGTGCACGCGCCCACAGTCGATCAAGCGGCAAGATCTCGCTGACAAGGCCAATCGACTTAGCATATTCGGCACTCATACGCTCGTCGTTGCCGAGCAGGACCATTCGAAGCACATCGGCGAGCGGCATTTTGTAGGTCATACCGATCGGCTCAAGCGCGCTGGTCATCCCGTATGTCACATGCGGATCGAAGAAGGTCGCGTCTTCGGAAGCGATGATTATGTCGGCCTCGTTCAGCCAGTAGAACGCGCCTCCTGCCGCCATGCCGTGCACTGCGGCAATCATTGGTTTCCAGCACTTGCGCGATTTGGGGCCAAGCAGGTCGCCTGGATCCTCGCAGTGCCAGATATTGTCGAGATCGACCGCAGGTCGCTGGTCGCCACCCGCGACAGCGCCCTTTACATCGACTCCGGTGCAGAATGCCCGGCCCGGCGCGGCCCGCAGCACACTGACATGAATATCGTCATTCCACGAAATCTCGTGCCAGACCTGAGCAAATTCATCCATCATCTGGCGGTTGAAGCTGTTCATCGCTTCGGGCCGGTTGATTGTGATCGTGGCTACATGATCGGCCACTTCGAAGAGGATGGTATCGTAGCTCACGCTTGACTCTCCCGCCTAAGGCGTGTGATTGATTGTTATGTGACCTAGTTATATAACTGAGAGGACTGATGGCAAGCGCAATCCCCTCTGACTTGCGGCTAGAGGTAGAGCAAGGCACGGGCTGTGTCATTGCTGCCGAAGTCGCGCGTGGAGGAGGCGGGGCATCGCGTCAGGGCGCTGAAGTGACGCTCAAGGCAGCCGATGGCTGCGAGCAGCGCTGCTATCTCGCCTGGGACGCCCGCGCCGGTGATCCCTCACGCCGGCCCTTTTTCGAGCGCGAGACGGCAATCCTGCATGCGCTGTCAGGACCGCTTGCGGCAAGCGGGATAAAGGCAGCACCGCTGATCGGGAGCTACCCTTCGCACCTTGCGTTGCTTAGCGCTTTCGTTCCGGGCAATGACCGGTTTGCGTTGGCCGAAGACAAGTCAGCGCTTGCCGCCGATTTTGTTGGCCAGCTTGCCGCCCTGCACCGGCTCGATGCCACTGATCCTGCTTTTGCTGCACTGGGCGACGCGCGACAACTGCCTTCGCAGCGCATTGCCGCGAACTTGGCGCACTGGCAGGTGACAAACCTCGCGGCGGGTGCCGATCCCATCCTGCAGATCGCGCTCGAATGGCTGGTTCGCCATGTCCCAGCCGATTGCGGACCTCCGGTGGTGCTGCATGGAGATGCAGGCCCGGGCAATTTCCTGTTCGAAGGCGGCCGGGTTACCGCGCTGATCGATTGGGAACTGACCCACCTCGGCGACCCGGCGGAAGATCTCGCGCAGATCTGGGTGCGCAGCTTGATCCAGCCCTTCGTACCGATGCACGAGGTGCTGGCCACTTATGCCGCAGTCAGTGGTTCAAAATTGGATTTGGCGCGGATCAAGTATCACCGGCTCTTTTTCCAGCTGAGTTTTACGGTGCCGAGTGCCGCACAGGCTTCCCTACCGGGATCGCGCACCGGCGCGAGCGGGACCGGGTTGCTTTATGGTACGATGCACAAGCGGGTCATCGTGCGCGCTGTGGCCGAGCTTGCCGGCATCGCGCTGACTGATCCGGAGTTGCCGCAAATTGAGCCCGACTGGACCGACTGTTATTTCGCGGCCGCGCTGGATGACTTGAAAGACGACATCGTTCCCGCCGCCGCCAATCAGCGCGCGGCAGCCAAGGCCAAGGATCTGGCGCGGCTCGTGAAGTTCTGGCGCCGCCGGGCGAGCCATGGGGCGACTTTCGATGCAGCTGAGCTGGCCGAGATCCGCGCGCTATTGCCCGGTGCGCCTGGCGATCTCGCATCTGCACGCACCGCTCTGGGTAAGGCGATCGCGACCGGCAGTGTCGATTTTTCCGCCGCGCTGCAGCTGTGCCACAACCGCGCGATGCGCGAGACGTATGTGATGACAGACGCCATGGGCGCGCTGGCCACCACTTGGTATGAGGAAATCGCCTGAATGGACTTCGATCTTTCCGACGAGCAGAAGATGCTGGCTGATCAGGCCCGCGGCCTATTGGCCGAGCGCACGCCGTTCGACCGCCTGCGCACCCTGATCGACAGCGGTGCTGAATGGGATGAGCCGCTGTGGCGCGAACTGGGCCAGATGGGCTTTTTGGGCGCGAATATTCCGCAGGAATTCGGCGGCCTCGGCATGTCTGAGTTGGATCTCGGTGTGATCGGGCAGGAGCTTGGCCGGGTCAACGCGGCGGTGCCTTTCTTCTCATCGATTGTGCTGGCCGCCGACGCGATCAGGCTTGCCGGCACTACGGCGCAGAAAGTCGAATGGCTGCCGCGGCTGGCGAGCGGCGAGGCAATCGCCTGCTTTGCCAGCGCCGAAGGGCCCGGGCCGCTGCTGGGGCAAGGTGTGGTACTCGCCGAAGGCAAGCTCGCTGGAACCAAACATCCGGTTGCCGACGCTGGGATTGCGACGCTTGCCGTTGTGCAGGTGGGCGATGGGCTGGCGCTGGTACGGCTTGATCAGCCGGGCGTTACACGCACGCGGCTTGATAGCTTCGACCAACTGCGCGCGCATTACCGGATCGACTTTGCTGATGCGGTCGCCGAGCCGTTGCCGGGCAGTGGCGTGCTGGCCAGGCTGCTCGACCGTGCGGCGGTGCAGGCCGCGTTCGAGGCGGTGGGCGGTTCGGAAGCCTGTCTTGCGATGGGGCGCGACTATGCGATGGGTCGGCAGATGTTTGGCCGTCCGCTCGCCGGGTATCAGGCGATCAAGCACAAGCTCGCCGATGTTGCGGTGGCGATCGAACTGGCCAAGTCTAATGCCTATTTCGCAGGTTGGGCTGCAGAGTGTGCGGCCGACGACCTCCCAGGTGCCGCTGCCGCCGCGCGGCTCACCGCGATCAAGGCCTTCGAGATGGCTGCACGCGAGAACCTGCAGGTTCACGGCGGGATCGGTTATACTTTCGAGGCCAACTGCCACTTCTACTACCGCCGCGAGCGCATGCTGGCGGTGATCGTAGGCAATCGCGGCTACTGGGCGGACCGTCTGCTCAATGCCCAGCCTGGCGCGCAGGGCCAGGCACACTCGACTGAAAAGGCTGCCTGAGATGGATTTTAACGACACCCCGGCCGAAGCTGCCTTCCGCGCCGAAGCGCGGGCTTGGCTGGCGGCCCATGCACCAGCGCACGAGCTAGCCGCTGGGATCAAGATCCCCGATACCGAGGAGGCAGCCCGTGGCCGCGCATGGATGCGCGAGCTGTGTGATGGCGGTTGGTCGGGCCTGACCTTTCCAAAGGCGCTTGGCGGCCGCGGGCTTACGGGCATCGAGGCGGTGATTTTCTCTGAGGAGGAGTCCCGCTACCAATTGCCCAAGGGCCCATTCACCACTATCGGCACCGGCATGGCGCTCCCAGTGATTGCGAAGCACGGCAACGATGCACAGCGCGCGCAGTTCATCGAGCCCACGCTGAAGGGCGATCTCACGTGGTGTCAGCTGTTTTCGGAGCCCTCCGCCGGGTCAGACCTTGCCAACATGCGAACCAAGGCGGTGCGCGCTGATGATGGTTCGGGCGACTGGATCGTCAATGGACAAAAAGTTTGGTCCAGTTGGGCGCACCTGACTGACTGGGGAATCCTTGTGGTTCGCACCGATCCGACCGTACCCAAGCACAAAGGGCTGACCTTCTTTGCAGTCGACATGAAGACGCCGGGTATCGAAACCAGGCCGATCCGGCAGATTTCGGGGATGAGTGAGTTCAACGAAACGTTTCTCACCGATGTGCGTATCCCCGATGCCAACCGGATTGGTGCGATCGGCGAAGGCTGGGCGTGCTGCATGACCGTGCTGATGGGCGAGCGGCTTGGGTCTGGCGCGCACCGAAGCGGTGTTGAGCCGCTGATCGATATGGCCGGGCGCACGCCTTCGGATGACGGAGCAACCATGCTTGATGACCGCGCAGTACGGCTGGCCCTGGCTGATGCTCTGGCCGAAGAACAGGGCGAGCGCTTCTTTCAGGCGCGGCTCAGAACAATGGTTTCCAAGGGAGAGAACCCAGGGGCGCTCGCTGGAATGATCAAGCTGGCTTATGCCGGACGCCAGCAGAAGGTGCTGGGGCTTGGCATGGAACTGCGCGGGCTTGATGCCATTGCCGCCGATCCGGCCGACAGCGCCACGGCCGATCTGCAGTATGACTACATCTATTCAACCGTCATGCGCATCGCGGGCGGCGCGGATGAAGTGCTCCGCAACCAGATCGCCGAGCGGGTTCTGAACATGCCGGGCGAGGTGCGGATGGACAAGGATGTGCCGTTTGAGCAGCTGAAGTAGGGAGGTGGCGGCCGCGGGCTGGCCACACTGGCAGGTCAGGCAGCCTTGCGCCGTGCCTTTGCGGCTTCAGTCAGAGGGCCGACCAATTCCTTCTTGAGTATCTTGCCATTGGGGTTGAGCGGCATGTCCTGCAGCACCAGCAAGGTGCGGGGAACCTTGTTGTCTGCCAGATGTTCGCGGCAGAAAGCGATAATGTCCTCAGGCGTTGCGACTATGCCAGGGCGCAGTGTGACGGCTGCCGCAACATCCTCACCCAGCACTTCATGTTCGACCCCGACGACGGCAGCTTGCTGCACGGCCGGATGGAGGTGCAGAGCGGTTTCGATTTCCAGCGGAGTGATATTGTAGCCGCCGCGGATGATCAGTTCCTTTGAGCGACCAGCCAGGATCAAGTCGCCGTCTATATCGATGTAGCCAAGATCGCCGGTCTTGGTCCAGCCGCCTACGAAGCTGGCGGCCGTGGCTTCCGGATCGTTCCAGTAGCGGCGCGGGTGCTTCTGGAAGCCGTAGATTTCGCCGACCACGCCCGGCTCTGCGATCACGGTACCCTGCTCGTCGCGCAACTGCATGTGTTCGGGCAGCTTGCCCACGCAGCCGGGTTTGAGCACCTGTTCCTTTGTGGTGGTGCCGATGCCAATGCCGCCTTCGGACATACCGTAGCTATTGCGCATCCTTACATGGGGCCAAAGCTCCATCGCGCGCTTAACCGAATCGTGCGGCAGCGGCGCTGTGCCGGTCATCAGGTATTTAACACCGGCAAAATCGTAGTCCCGCACATCGGGATGATCGAGGATAAGCCGAAGCATCGAGGGGACCAGATAGACCAGATTGGGCTGCTTTGCTTTGACCAAATCCAGGAAACCCTTGGGATCAAACCGGGGCTGGGTGATTGCGGTAGCACCGCCGCGTGCGGGTAGCATGACAATCCCGAGGTTCCCGCCCGAGCCGGTGAGCGGCAGCGCGTTCAGCGTTGAGCGCGAGCGGTCCATATTCAGCCCTGTCACCCCCTTCATCAGATCCGGATGCGACACGACGACACCCTTGATCTTGCCAGTCGTGCCGCTGGTGCCAAGGATTTCGGCATCAGCGCCCGGATCGAGGCTGCTCTGGTCGGGGAGCGCGGCCAAGTCGCGCGGCATAGCGTCCACGGTCCAGCAACCGTCCAACTTCAGCGCTGCCAAAGCGTCCGGCACATCGGTGATACACCAGCGCGGCGTGGTCAGCTCAGCAAAGTCGGCGATTTCCTTGGCGTTGAGGCGCGTATTGATCGGGCAGGCAATCCCGCCCGCGCGGAATACCGCGAATACCGCGATCGCCATTTCCACGGCATGGGCATTGCTGATCGGCAGAAAAACACGGTCGCCGGGCTGAAGCCCCGCCGCCGCCAGCCCGCCGCCGACCGCGTCAGCCTCACGATCCCATTCCGCGTAGGTGATGGCGCGGGTAATGCCGTCATGCGCGATTTCATCACGCTGGTGCTGCGATCGCACCTTGAGCGCATCACTGATCCGCCGCACCTCAACCATCCTGAAATCCCTTGCCTGTCGTTGGAGCTTCTATTACCTAGTTATACAACTGGGATCAAGGAGCGAATGCCGTGGCGGATGCAAAGGCCGATATTAAGCAAAGCGACGAATGGCAGAAGGCCGTCGACTACGAGATATCGGATAGTGATATCGAACGGCAGCGCAAGCTGATCGGGTTCTGGGAGCCGATGAAGGCGGCCGAGTATGTGCAGACAGCCTCGGAAGATTCGATCCGCAACTGGGCCTATGGCTGCGGCGATGACAATCCGCTGTTCACCAATCCGGCCTATGCGCGCAAGACCCGCTGGGGCGGTGTGATCGCACCCGGCATGTTCGTGGGTCAGATCAACCGGCCGATGAAGGGCGATCCTACCCCGGACGAGGTCCGCGCGCTTAAGAAAAGCCTGTTCAAGGGTATCCACGTGTTCGTTTCAGGCTCGGGCTGGAATTTCTACCGCCCTGTGCGACCGGGGGACACGATCTATTCCTATGGCGGGGACCTGACTTGTGAGGTCAAGCAATCCGAATTCGCAGGCCGTTCGGTCATCATCACCAGCCGCCGGGTAAAAGTTAACCAGCGCGCCGAAGTGATCGCTACCTACGATATCCTGCGCGTGCTGACCGAACGCAAGACCGCGGCGAAGAAGGGCAAGAATCTCTCCATCCAGCCGGCGACTTATACTGACGAGGAATGGCAGGCGATCGAGGATGTCTACGCGGGTGAACAGGTACAAGGCAGCACCAAGCGCTGGTTTGAGGAAGTGGCCACGGGCGATACTCTCGGCCAGCAGGCTAAGGGACCGCTGACGGTAACCGACGTGATCTGCTTCCATGCCGCAGGGTACGGCTTTTCGCCGTACGCACCGACGGCAAACCGCCGTGCCCACAAGAACCGCCAGCGCATCCCCGCGTTCTACGTCAAGAACGAGCACGGTATTCCCGATGTTGCCCAGCGGCTCCACTGGGACCCGGTGTGGGCGCAGGCGATTGGCAATCCTATGGCCTATGACTACGGCGTCATGCGCGAAAACTACTTGTGGCAGTACCTCAACGACTGGGCTGGCGATGACGGAGTGATTGTCCATGTCCACGACGAGATCCGCAAGTTCAACTATATGGGTGATATCCAGCGCGTTACTGGCGAAGTGCTGGGCAAGCGTACTGAAAACGGACAGAATCTTGTCGATGTGGCGGTTCGTTTCGTTAACCAGCGCGGCGAGGAAACGGTGCGTTCAACCGCGACCATCGCCTTACCAAGCAAGGACAAACCACTACCGCTTTATCCCGAGGTGCCGGCCGATCTGGCTGAAACCGCGGTGCGGATGATGGCGCGACACTGGGAATTGGGTGGGGATTGAGCGGATCATGGCCGATGAAGTTCTGATCGCGAATGAGGGTGGTGTCCGTATCATCACCCTCAACCGGCCCGACCGGCTCAACGCGCTCAACGGCGCTATCATGGCGCCTCTCGCCGATGCTGCTGCGGATGCGGCACGCGACGCGTCTGTCGGCTGTGTCGTAGTGACCGGTGCCGGGCGCGGCTTTTGCGCAGGCGGCGATCTCAAGGAGGGCGGCGCAGACAAGGCGGTTGTTGGGGCCAATCCGGACAGTGGCAGCCGCGCCGAACAAAGCTTCGTCAGACTGCGTGGCTTTATGGAAACCTCACGCCTGCTGCACGAGATGCCGAAGCCGACCATCGCTATGGTCAACGGTCCGGTCGCGGGGGCCGGGATCGGCATCGCGGGGGCCTGCGATCTGCGCTTCGCTGGGCGTTCGGCGACCTTTCTCACTGCATTCGACAAGATCGGGGGTGCCGGCGATTTCGGCTCGACCTGGTTCTGGACCAAGATCGTGGGCACGGGCGTGGCGCGCGAACTGTTCCTGCTGGGCGAAAAACTCTCCGGCGAGGAAGCCTTCGCCAAGGGAATTTACACCCGTCTCTTCGACGATGAGGTTCTGCGCAGCGAAACGCTGAAAGTCGCTCACCGGCTTGCAGACGGTCCGCGGATGGGTTTCCGCTACATGAAGCAGAACCTCAACAACGCCGAAGATTGGGCGTTCGAAGCCCAGTTCGATGCGGAGGCCCTGAATATGGGCCTTTCAACCCAAGCCACTGCACTGATCTGGCGCGAAGCGCGCAAGGCGAGCGAGTAATCAGCGAGGAGTAATCGGGACGTTTTCCAATTGAAAGCCCGGAGCTACGAAGACTGTCTGAAAGCCGCGCGCATATACGCCCTGTTCGTCGGCGAACACATTGCGCGCAGTGCCGTGGCCATTGCCCGCCATGTGGGTTTCGGCATCGAGGAGGAACCAGTCGCCCACTGGCATGCGCAGGAATTGGACCGTAATATCGAGGTTGGCGAAAGACCATTCCGCTGCGTTGGTACTTGATCCGAAGCCGTTGCCGAAATCGGCAAAGAGGCATGCCTTGACGAAGTTGGACGGCGCGGTTCCACGGATCACTTCGCCGTCCATCGCTAGCCACGAAACGCCGCGTCCTGGCTCGCCAGGGCCACCGAACACGCGCCGCATGCGGATGGCCCCGGCCATGCGTGCAGAGCGCGGCCCGTCTGTTTCCGCGATTGCCGCCGGCGCAGGATAGTCATGCGGCACCTGAAAGACCGGCGTTTCAAGCCGCCGCACGCGCAGCACATGCGCCTGTGCCACCGGGCGGTCGTCGGCGAACAGATTGACGCGGTGCAACTTGCTCTGTCGCCCTTCGCGCAGCACCTCTGTCCGCATGGTCAGTGGCTGGTGCGGAACTTTGCCGAAGATATCGACCTGGAAGCGGGCGATCTCGAAATAGGCGTTCAGCGCCGCATCCTCGGCCCCGCAGGCGAGCAGGGCACTGACCGGCCCACCGGCTATGGCACGGCCGTCCCAAGGGCTGCGTGTTAGGCCTGACGGATGGTGCAACGTTCCTTCCTGCTCAAAATAGAACGGGGGCCAGGGACGGGTGTCCGCTTCACTCAAAGGCACTTCCTCATCTGTCGACATGTTTGACCTAGTGATATAAGTAAGGCATAGGAATGGCGGTCAAGCAAGCACCGAACCGGGAGAGTTTTGTCAATGGACCTGAACTACGGCGAAGCTGCGGAGGCGTTCCGCAAGGAAGTTCGCGGCTTCATCAGGCAGGCCTGGCAGCCCGGCGAATTGCGCGGGACCGAGCTTAAGGATTACATCCGTTCCTTCCGCCGTGCCGCGATCGACAACGGCTATCTCTACCGATCAGTGCCCAAGCGCTATGGCGGCTCCGAGCAGCCAGTTGACGTGATCCGCGCGCAAGTGATTCGCGAGGAATTCGGCCGCGCTCGTGCGCCCATGGAAGTGGGCGGCAACGGCGTAAACATGACTGTGCCGACCTTGCTGGAGAAGGGCACCGAGGAGCAGCGTGATCTGTTCATCCGGAAGACCATCGAGGGCGACTACGTTTGGGGGCAGGGCTATTCCGAGCCAGGTTCGGGTAGCGATCTCGCCTCGGTGCGCACCAAAGCCGAGCTTTCTGCCGACGGCGGCAAGTGGATCGTCAACGGCCAGAAGATCTGGACCAGCCAGGGCATGCAATCGACCCACATGTTCATGCTGGTGCGCACCGAACCCGATGCGCCCAAACACGACGGTATTACCTACCTGCTAATGGACCTGAACCAGCCTGGGATTACGCGTCGCCCCATCCGTCAGATGACCGGTGAACAGGGTGGCCACACGTTCTGCGAGTTCTTTTTCGACAATGCCGAGGCGCCGGTTTCATGGCAGGTCGGTGAGCGCGGACAGGGCTGGTATGTCAGCCGGACGACGCTCAAGCATGAACGCGCCAGCATCGGCAGCGCCGATGGGCTTGGCAGCCAGTTTCGCAAACTGGTCGAACTGGCGCAGGAAATGGGCCGGATCGGCGATCCGCTGGTGCGCGACCGGCTAGTGGAAATCGAAGGCCGCGTGCTCTCGCATCGCTATACCAGTTTTCGCCTGTTCTCCTGCGCGGCAGCGGGCGAGGATGCGGGGCCTGTCCAATTGCTGATGAAGCTGCTGCTGACCGAGATCGGCCACGATATCGCACTGCTCGCGCAGGACTTGATCGGCGAACAGGGCATGACCGAGCCGGTCGGGGCTGGCGGGCGTGGCCCCCGTGGTCCGCGCGGACCCAACAAGTGGCTGGACCAGATCATGGGCAGCCTCGGCAATTCAATTGCTGGTGGAACCAGCAATATTCAGCGCAACATCGTTGGCGAGCGGGGGCTGGGCCTGCCGCGCGATCTCGCGATGAGCGCGGAGAAGTAGGCCATGCATTTTCATCTTACTGCCGAACAGGTCGCGATTCAGGACGCGGTGCGCGGGACGCTTAACGAAGCCTGGGATATGGAACGGCTTCATGCCTTTGCCGATGGTGATGTCGATTTCGACGCGGATAGTTGGCAGGCGCTGATGGCGCTTGGTATTGGCGGTTTGGCACTGTCCGAGGCCGATGGCGGTGCCGGGCTTGGGTTGCTTGATGCGGCATTGGTCTGCGAAGTGGCGGGCGAAGCGGCCGCGCCGGGGCCGCTGATCGGGCAGATTGTCGCTGCCATAGCCGTGGCTCATTGCCGCCATGAAGCAACCCGCGCGTTGCTGCCCGGGATCGCGAGCGGCGAGATCGTGGCGACGATCGCGCTGGACAGCGATCTGGTCCAGTGCGCCCGCGCTGCGCACCTGTTCCTCGCCGGCGACGGGGCCGGCGGATTGTGCCTCACCGCGGCGGGCGAAGGTGTCGAGATCGAACCAGTTACCGCCACCGATCGCAGCCGCCCAGTTTCGCGGGTCAGGTTTGGCGCGGCAACCACGTATCCGCTGTTTTCAGCTGGTGATCCAATGGTTCAACGGGTTCGCGATGCGGCGCTTATCCTGATTGCTGCTGATGCGCTCGGAGGCGCGCAGCATTGCACCGATCTCTCGGTTGAGTATGCCAAGACCCGTGAGCAGTTCGGGCAGCCGATCGGCCGGTTTCAGGGCCTCAAGCACCAGCTTGCGCACATGATGCTCGATGTCGAACCTGCGCGCGCGCAAGTCTGGTATGCCGCATATGCATGGGATGCAGCTTTGCCCGATGCGACGCGCGTTGCGGCGATGGCCAAGGCCCATCTGTGCGAGGTTTATACCCGCACGACCCGCGCCGCCATCGCCGTACATGGCGGTATTGGCTATACGTGGGAATATGGGCTGAACTACTGGTTTCGCCGCTCGGTACACGACCGTGCCTGGCTCGGCAGCCCGGCAGAACATCGGGCCCGTGCAGCGGAGCTGGCCGGCTGGTAGCGCGATGGAAGGGACAAATCTTGCCTCCGGCGTAGCGCGGCTCCAACCCGATGATCATTTCATGATCCCGTCGGAAACCAAAGCCTTGCCGATGCATGTCGGCGCGCAGTTGTTGGCAGACGTTGAAATTATATATCTTGTCGGGGAGGAAACGACGTCCACGCCCGATACAGAAGCGCACTACGCTCACGGTGTCGTACTCTACCAGCAACGGCTCGATCGGAAGCAGCCGCCGTTCATGGCACTTCCGTTCCTGGTCTGGCCAGTTAACGTCGCGTTGGGGAGTATCGCCAAATCCACAATTTCCCCTTGCCGATCATCGGTGGCGAGCAATTTCTCGACAGAACATTCCGCCGTAGCGGCGATAACCTCGAAACGGGGGCGATCGCCGACTCAGAAACGATCGCTTTTGCCACCCGGATCGCTGACGTGTTCTGGCTGGCGGTACAGGGCTATGTCCGACCGGCGGGTGTCGGGGCGATGCAGCTTGCAGGAGTAAGGTCATGAAACCAGGTTCGCGTTTGAGAAGCAGCGTTTGCGACAGTGAAGTGGTGGTTATCCGCTATGCCAGCGGCGCCTTGACCTGCGGCGGCGCACCGCTTGCCGATGAGGGGGGCGACGCTGCAGAGATCGACCCAGCGCAAGCCGGTGGCACAGTCATGGGCAAGCGGTATGTCGATGCCGGCGGCACGGTCGAGTTGCTCTGTGTCAAGCCGGGCAAGGGCACGCTTGCACTGGATGGCGAGGCGCTGCATCTCAAGGAAGCCAAACCGCTTCCGGCCTCGGATTGAGCGAGCCAGGCATTTTCCATGAACATAGCCCTATTTCTCGAAATGGCCGCGCTGGCTGATGCAAACCGGATCGGCCTCGTATGCGACGGCAAGCGCTGGTCTTACGGCGAGCTTGATGCAGCAGCGCGCGGGGCCTGTGCGCTCATCCGCGCCAGCGGCGCCAGCCACGTCGCGCTGCTCGATGAATCAAGTGAGGCGGCGGTGATCGCGCTGTTCGGCGCGGCACTGGCCGGGGTGCCGTATTGCCCGCTCAATTATCGTCTTGCGGATACGGATCTCGCCGCTTTGCTCGACCGGGTCGCGCCGGCGCTTGTCGTCGGTGATGTCCAGAGGGTTGAGAAGCTGTCGGGTGGACACACAGTATACCCGCGCAGCGAGTTCACGCTTGCCGCGCTGGAGGCTGTGGCGGACGAGCAGGCCGATTATGATCCGGGCGAAGGCGTCGCGATCCAACTCTTCACCAGCGGCACTACTGCCGCACCCAAAGCTGCCATTCTCGCGCATTCTAACCTTGTGTCCTACATTCTCGGCACGGTCGATTTCGGCTCGGCGGAGGAAAGTGAGGCAACGCTGGTTTCAGTACCGCCATACCACATCGCCGGGATCGCTGCGCTCGCCTCGTCGATTTACGCGCAGCGGCGAGTTGTGTTGCTCCCGGCGTTTGCGCCGGAAGATTGGCTCAAGCTGGTCGCAGCAGAGAAGGTCACCAATGCTTTTGTCGTGCCAACCATGCTAGGCCGGATCATTCAGGCGCTGGACAAAGGTGTTCGGGCCGACATCGGCTCGCTCAAGGCCATTGCCTATGGCGGGGGCAAGATGCCGCTGGAGTTGATCCACCAGGCACTGGACCTGTTTCCCGAAACCGCCTTTACCAACGCCTACGGCCTGACCGAAACGAGTTCAACGGTCGCGCTGCTGGGGCCTAACGAGCATCGCGCCGCGCATGGTTCTGATGATCCCAAGGTGCGCGCCCGACTGGCCTCGGTTGGTATTCCGCTGCCGACAATCGAACTAGAAATCCGCGGCGAGGATGGCGAAGTGCTGCCGGCCGGGCAGCCAGGTGAAATCTATGTGCGCGGCGATCAGGTTTCGGGCCAGTACAAGGAAAAGAGCGCGCTCGATGCCGAAGGCTGGTTCCCGACCCGAGATGCAGGTTATCTCGACGAGGACGGCTACCTGTTCCTGGCCGGGCGGGCAGACGATGTCATCGTGCGCGGAGGTGAAAATATCTCCCCGGGCGAGATCGAGGATTTGCTGCTCACCCATCCGGCGATCGCCGATATTGCCGCGGTCGCCGTACCCAGCCTCGAATGGGGTGAGGCGGTCGGGATCGCAGTGGTGGTGCGTGGCGGCTTTGCGCATCCTACGGAGGACGAGATCAAGAGCATCGTCCGCGCGCGCCTGCGTTCGAGCCGGGTGCCCGAACTCGTTCGGTTCTTTCCCAGCTTACCGTACAACGAAATGGGCAAGCTACTGCGCCGCGAAGTGAAGAAGTTGCTCGCCGCATGATGTTCGATGGTCTTGCGCTGCCGCTGGTCTGCGCACCTATGAGCTTTGCCTCCTCGGTCGAATTGGCGACAGCCTGCAGCAGGGCTGGCGTAGTCGCCGGATGGCAAGGCGGAGCGGCGACCAAGCTTAGAGCCCGAGCGAAAAGTGGTTGAGCGATATCAGTAGGTTGTGATTCAGCGTCGTTGTCGAGACGATGGAGGAAGCACATGCCCTGGACTGATACCGCTCGCCGCAAGCATATGCGGGAAGGTGCGGG
>NZ_JAIZDA010000002.1 GCF_020404405.1 Novosphingobium sp. FKTRR1
CCTCGCCAAAGACTGGGAACGCTCCATCGAGAGCTCGACCGCGTGGGCGAATATCGCTTCTATCCGGATGCTAACCCGCAGAATTGCGCGACTTTCAGCCGCATGACAGACTTTTGAATCGGGCTCTAAGGCGGCCATCCCCTGGGGTGGCCGCCCTTTTTTTGGTCCGGACCAGTTTTCGCTGCGCAAGCGCTTATTCGTCCTTTCAGCTACTTGCAGGCGCAACCGCCATACATCCGTCCGCCATGCGGGGTGCCCTGTGGTTTCACGCGGCGCGTCAATCATCTGCCCCAAAAGCCGAAGCCACCCCGCTTGCTTTGCCGATTCCGCAGGCCTAGGGGGAACCGGAGCGATTCGGTCCGATTTCGGATCGGGTGCCGCCCAAAGGGACTTCTGGTTCGATGCGACTGTCCAGCATGGCCGATTATGCCGTCGTCACGATGACCGCCGCAGCGCGGCATTGCGGCCACGCGCGCGTCTCTGCGCAGCAACTTGCCGACGAAACCGGCCTCCCGGTTCCCACCGTGCAGAAGCTTGTCAGCAAGCTGTCTGCCGCCGGCCTGCTCAAGGCGGTGCGCGGCGCGGGCGGCGGCCTGAAGCTGGCACGGCCGGCAGCCGCGATTTCGGTGGCCGATATCGTCGAGGCAATCGAGGGTCCGATCGCACTGGCTGCCTGCAGCGAACCTGGCCGCACGGTCTGCACGCTTGAAGATGCGTGCTGCGTTCGTCCGCATTGGCCCGCCGTCGATGCTGCCGTGCGCGGCGCGCTGGCCGACATTCCGCTCACCCGCTTTGCCACGCCGCGCCTCACCGCGCTGGCGAGCCCTGCGGCAGAGGTTGCCGCATGACCAAGGAAATCACCATTACCCAATCCCCCTTGCAGGATGCATTGATCGAAACGCCGGTCAAGGATCAGGCCGCGCGCGACGCTGCGGCCCGCGTGGCCGATTACGAGCACGGCTGGGTTTCGGACATCGAGCAGGAATACGGACCGAAAGGCCTGTCCGAGGATACCGTCCGCTACATCTCGGCCAAGAAGGACGAGCCCGAGTGGATGCTTGACTGGCGGTTGAAGGCCTATCGCCACTGGCTGACGATGCCAACGCCCGATTGGGCCAAGCTGTCGATCCCGCCGATCGACTATCAGGACGCCTATTACTGGGCCGCTCCCAAGACCAAGGATGGGCCCAAGAGCCTGGACGAGGTCGATCCCGAACTGCTGCGCGTCTATGAAAAGCTGGGCATCCCGCTGGCCGAGCAGGCCGTGCTGGCCGGCGTCGAAGGCGCGCGCAAGATCGCGGTCGATGCCGTGTTCGACAGCGTGTCGGTGGCCACCACCTTCCGCAAGGAGCTGGAAGCGGCGGGCGTGATCTTCCGCTCGATCAGCGAGGCGATCCGCGAATATCCCGATCTGGTCCGCCGCTGGCTGGGCAAAGTCGTGCCGATGCACGACAACTATTTTGCCGCGCTCAACTGCGCGGTCTTTTCCGACGGTACCTTCGTCTACATCCCCGAAGGCGTGCGCTGCCCGATGGAGCTGTCGACCTATTTCCGCATCAATGCCCAGAACACCGGACAGTTCGAACGCACCCTGATCGTGGCCGACAAGGGCGCCTATGTGTCCTATCTCGAAGGCTGCACGGCGCCGCAGCGTGACGAAAACCAGTTGCATGCTGCCGTGGTCGAACTGGTCGCGCTCGACGATGCCGAAATCAAGTATTCCACCGTGCAGAACTGGTATCCCGGCGATGCGCAAGGCAAGGGCGGCATCTACAACTTCGTCACCAAGCGAGCGCTGTGCCAGGGCGCGCGCAGCAAGGTGTCTTGGACCCAGGTCGAAACCGGCAGCGCGGTGACGTGGAAGTACCCCAGTTGCGTGCTCAACGGCGATGACAGCGTCGGGGAGTTCTACTCGGTCGCGGTCACCAACAACTATCAGCAGGCCGATACCGGTACCAAGATGATCCACAACGGCAAGCGTACCCGCTCGACCATCGTGTCGAAGGGGATCAGCGCGGGCCACAGCAACAACACCTATCGCGGGCTGGTGCGCGTGGCACCGCAGGCCGAAGGCGTGCGCAACTTCACCCAGTGCGACAGCCTGCTGCTGGGAGCCGACTGCGGTGCGCATACCGTGCCTTATATCGAGGTGCGCAACCCCAGCGCCACGATCGAGCACGAGGCGACGACCAGCAAGATCAGCGACGATCAGCTTTATTACGCGATGCAGCGCGGGCTCGATCAGGAAAGCGCGGTGGCGCTGATCGTCAACGGCTTCGCGCGCGAGGTATTGCAGCAGCTGCCGATGGAATTCGCGGTCGAGGCGCAGAAGCTGCTGGGCATCAGCCTTGAAGGAAGCGTCGGATGATTATGGCCCTGTTGCTTCTGGGCGGGGTCGAAGTGCCCGATTCGACACCTGCGCTGGATGCGGTGAAGACGTGCAACCGCGTCGAGATCCGCAAGATGATCAGCAGCGAGCCGCACCGCCGCACCGAATTTGCCGCCGCCGCCTATGCCGAGCAGCGCACCATTGCGCAGGAACGTGCGGCGATTCTGGCGGCACCGGTATCGACACCGGCCGGACAGGCCAGTACCGCCAATGCACTTGCCCAGCTTGATGGGCGGCAGAAGCAGCTTGACGATTCCCGCGCAATCGAACGGTCATGGCGTGACCTGTTCGATGAAATGCGCGCCGATTTCCTCGCCAACTGCAACGGCAGGAAGGACAACCAATGAAGCCGACACTCACCCTGCGTCCCGCCGACGAGCGTGACGACGCCCCCCGCGTACCCAAGAAGGGACGCGGCTGGAACGTCACGACATCGCGGCTCGACGCGATCCACGAAACCGCGCGCGAAATGCGCCGCAACCCGACCGCTGCGCATTCCGCGCTGGCGCTCGAGCTCGGCAAGGCCGACCTTGGCAAGTACAAGTTCAAGGGCTTTGCCGTGATCGGCTCGGCCATCGCCGACTTCGCCTGCCTGCCGCTCAAGCTGGTTGTGATGCTGAGCGAAGGCGTTGCCGCGCCCGAAATCGAGCAGCGCCGCGACAAAAGCCTGAGCGAAATCGGCCTGCGGGTGATCCGCTATGACGCGGGCGAAGTGGCCGCCGATCCGGAAGGCGCCGCGCAAGCCGTGCTGGCCGAAATGAAGCAGCGCTTCAACGAACTGCGCGCCGCCCCGCGTGCTTATGGTGCCCGTCCGCAAAGCCATCGCCCTCACGGCGGTGGCCGATAACCCGATCGCCGCGCCATCCCGACAAGCCTTGCGGAACCCGAAAGACTGCGAATGACCATGCTCACCATTGATTCCCTGTCCAACCAGATCGCTGGCAAGGCCATCCTGAAAGGGCTGTCGCTCACCATCAATCCGGGTGAGATCCATGCGATCATGGGGCCGAACGGCGCGGGCAAGTCGACGCTGGCATATACGCTGGGCGGACGGCCCGGTTACGAAGTGACCGGCGGGACGGTGGACTTCGACGGACAGGATCTGCTTGCGCTGGAGCCGCACGAACGCGCGGCAGCAGGGCTGTTCCTTGGCTTCCAGTATCCGGTCGAAATTCCCGGTGTCTCGTTCGTCCAGTTCCTGCGCGAAGCGGCCAATGCCCAGCGCAAGAACCGTGGCGAAGCGCCGCTGTCGGGGGGCGAATTCCTCAAGCTGGCGCGCGAGAAGGCCGCGCTGCTGCGCATGGATATGGACATGCTCAAGCGCCCGGTGAACGTCGGCTTTTCGGGTGGTGAAAAGAAGCGCGCCGAAATGGTGCAGATGGGCATCCTCGATCCCAAACTGGCGATCCTCGACGAGACGGACTCGGGGCTGGACATCGACGCGCTGCGCATTTGCGGCGAAGGCATCAACGCGATCATGCGCAAGCCCGACAAAGCCGTGTTGCTGATCACGCACTACCAGCGCCTGCTCGATTACGTGAAGCCCGATTTCGTCCACGTGCTGGCAGGCGGCCGGATCATCAAGACCGGTGGCCCGGAACTCGCCCTCCAGCTTGAAAACGAAGGCTATGAGGCGGTGGCGGCATGACCGCACTGGATTTCCCCACGCGCAAGGACGAGGCGTTTCGCTACGCCGATCTTGCCGCGCTGGCCCCGCTCTGGCCGGTGCCGGTGGAGCCGATCCGCGTCGCTGCGGGAAGCAGCGCCGCGCTGACCGTCATTGCCGACGATGCAACCCACGCGGTTGCCCGCGATCTGGAACTGACGATCGAGGCCGGGGCCAGCTTCGACCTGCACTTGCTCAACGTTGCGGGCGCCTATGGCCGTCTGTCGGTCAGGGCGGTGCTGGGCGAAGGCGCGCGGTTCCATCTGGGCGCCGCGCAACTGGCGGGTGGCGACCAGACCGTCGAGATCGTGACCGAGGTAGTCCACACTGCGCCCGACGCCACCTCGCGGCAGGTAGTCCGGTCGGTGCTGGCGGGCCATGCCACCGGCAACTACCTTGGCCGCGTTACAGTGGATCGCGGCGCGATCGGCACCGATGGCGAACAGTCGGTGCGCGCGATGCTGCTCGACCGCACCGCCACCGCCAACGCCCGGCCCGAGCTGGAAATCTACGCCGACGACGTAAAGTGCGCGCATGGCTGCGCGGTGGGCGAACTGAGCGCCGAAGGGTTGTTCTACCTCGCCTCGCGCGGGGTGCCACCGGCACAAGCCAAGAAGCTGATGCTGCAGGCCTTTCTGGCCGAAGCTTTCGTTGGCGCGGCTGACGGGGACGCATTGAACGCCGCATCGCTGGCGGCGCTGGAGGCCTTGCTGTGAGCACGGACACGCTGACTCGCTCGGCCACACAATGGCCCGGACTGGTGCATGCCGACGGCCGCCGCTGGCACTATCTCGACACCGCCGCCACCGCGCAGAAGCCGCAAGTTGTCATTGACGCTACCGCCAATGCGATGGGCCGCGACTATGCCACGGTGCATCGCGGGGTCTACACCCGCTCGGCCGAAATGACGCTCGCCTACGAAGCCGCGCGGCGTACCGTGGCGGCGCTGATCGGCGGCGATGAAAGCGAAGTGGTATTCACCCGCGGCGCGACCGAGGCGATCAACCTTGTCGCGCAAAGCTGGGGCGTGGCCAACTTGCGGCCCGGTGATCGCGTGCTGCTGTCTCAATTGGAGCACCATTCCAACATCGTCCCGTGGCAGTTGATCCGCGAGCGTACGGGGCTTGAGATCGACGTCTGCCCGCTGACCGCCGATGGCCGGATCGACCTTGATGCCGCCGAGCGCATGCTGACACCGGCGCACAAGCTGGTGGCCTTTGCCCATGTGTCGAACGTGCTGGGCTCGGTGCTCGACGCGCCTCGCGCGGTGGCGCTGGCGCATGGCGTGGGGGCAATGATCCTGCTCGATGGCTGTCAGGCGGTGGCGCGGCTGCCGGTCGATGTGGCGGCGCTGGGCTGCGATTTCTACGTCTTTTCCGGGCACAAGCTCTATGGCCCGACCGGCATCGGCGCGCTGTGGGCGAAGGCCGACATTCTGGCCGAAATGGGTCCGTGGCAGGGCGGCGGATCGATGATCGACCGCGTGACTTTTGCCCAGACTACATGGGCCCCGGCCCCGCAGCGCTTCGAGGCGGGCACCCCTGCGATCATCGAGGCGCTCGGGCTGGCAACCGCGGTCGATTTCGTGCGCGATGCCGGGCTCGACGCGATCCACGCACACGAAACCGCCTTGGTGGCGCAGGCGCGTGCCGAGCTATCGCGGATCAATTCGGTCACGCTGTTCGGGCCGGAGGACAGCGCCGGGATCGTCAGTTTCGCGCTGGAAGGTGTGCACCCGCACGACCTTGGCACGATCCTGGACGAGGAGAACGTGGCGATCCGCGCAGGCCATCACTGCGCGCAACCGCTGATGGAGTATCTGGGCGTTCCGGCCACGGCGCGCGCCAGTTTCGGTGTTTACAGTGATGAAAGCGACATCGCCGCGCTGCTGCGCGGGATCGAGCGGACGATGAGGATATTCGGATGAACGAGACCCCGAAGTTCGTTGTCGAGGAAGTGGAAGGCGTGTCCGCGCCGCGCCGCGCCCGTGTCGACGACATTCCCGAACCGGCCGAGCAGGCGGTCGAGGAAACCGCAGCGCAAAAGCTTGAGCGCAAGCGCGACTATCTCGACGGGTTCCTCATCGAAAAGCCGGCGGGCATTGCCCCGGGCGAGCCGGGTGGCGAGATTTACGAAGGCGTGATCTCGGCCCTGCGCGACATCTTCGACCCGGAAATTCCGGTCAACATCTACGATCTGGGGCTGATCTACGGCGTCGAGGTGGATGGCGAGGGCCACGCGGTCGTCACGATGACGCTGACCACGCCCCACTGTCCGGTGGCCGAATCAATGCCCGCAGAAGTGGAACTGCGCGTCAGTGCGGTGCCGGGCGTGCGCGATGCCGAGGTCAATCTGGTGTGGGATCCGCCATGGGATCCGCAAAAGATGAGCGATGACGCCAAGCTTGAACTTGGGATGCTGTGACACCGTACCCATATCGGTGACCTGCTGCCCTCAACGGGACAATTCCTGTGACGATCGAAACCAAGACCAAGATTCGCCAGCGCCCTGCCGCCGTGATCCTGACCCCCAGTGCCGAAGCGCGCATTGCCGCGCTGATGGCCGATGCGCCCGCCGATGCCATCGGGGTCAAGCTGTCGACCCCGCGCCGGGGCTGTTCGGGACTGGCGTATTCGGTCGACTACGTGACCAGCGCCAATCCGATCGACGAGCGGATCGAGACACCGGGTGGCACCTTCTTCATCGACGGCGGTTCGGTGCTGTACCTGATTGGCAGCACGATGGACTGGCAGGACGATGATTTCACCGCCGGGTTCGTGTTTACCAATCCCAACGCCAAGGGCACCTGCGGCTGCGGCGAAAGCTTCACGATCTGACCACCGAAGACGCCCTGACGGCGATCGCCCCTGCCCCGCGCGCCAAACGCCGGACAGGCGGCAGCGGCGGCTATCGCAAGGGTGAGGAATCGCGGCAGCGCATCCTGGAATCCGCGCTTGCCGAATTCGGCAGGGTCGGCTTTGCGGCGGCGACAACCCGCGCGATCGCGCAGCAAGCCGGCGCGACCCTGCCTTCGCTGCAATACTATTTCGGCGGCAAGGAAGGCCTCTATCTCGCCTGCGCGCATGAAGTGGCCAAACGGTTTGCCCAGCGTACCGCAAGCGCTGCTGGCGATGCGCAATCGGCTCTTGCCGCAGGCGCCTCGCCCGAAGCGATCCGCCTGCAACTGAAGCGCACGATGGCCGCAGTTGCCCACGGCCTGACCGCCACCGACGAATCGACACTGTGGAGCGCGTTTGTTGCGCGCGAACTGCTCGAACCTGGCCCCGCGTTCGAGATCATGCACAATCAATTGTGGGCACCCGGCATCGAACTGGTGGCGACGCTGATCGCCCGCTTGCAAGGACGCGGCACCGTTGACGAGCCAGCCCGGATTCGTGCGATGATGATGATCGCCAGCCTGTCGGCGTTCCAGAACGGCCGCCATGTGGCCCTGCGCGCGTTCGGTTGGGACGCTTTCGGTGCGGCCCAATTGGCCGCGATCACCGCCGTGCTCGACGCGGAAATCGATGCCCTTTGATGCGGCTTGAAAAACGTATCGATCGATAGTATTTCTCGTCCCAATGCATAACGGGAGATTTGGGACCATGACGACCGCCATCGCCGCGCTGCGCGCCAAGGTTGCCAGCCAGCGCACCGACAATCCCGTCATGTTCGGTGCGGTCGATTTCTCGATCTGGCCCGAGCGCCTGCTGAAGGATCAGCCCGAATTATCGGACTTGCGCGGCCCCTTTGCCAAGGATGCAAGCCGCCTGCTCGCCCGGTCCGACCTGATCGAGCGGATGGAGGCCTACACCATGCTGGGCGACACGGTGGCCGATCCCTATGCCGCGCTGATGCCGCAGTACGGCTTCCGCCCGCTGGTCGATATGCTGACACTGGCCTGCGACAAGGGGCTGGATGCCGTTCCCGATGCGCCTGCCGAGCTCGTGCGTTTCATCCGGTCGATGGAAGCCACTCCGGCATGGGTCAACATGGACCTGATCGAACGCGGCGCCTCGATCCAGCGCAACGCGATGGCCAACTTTGCGCCTTGGGCCATCCGCGGCGGCTTCATCGCCACGTTCATGAACAAGTACGCCGCTCTGCCGATGGCGCTGACCGGCACCCTGTCGCACAAGACTGCAGGCCGCCGGATCAAGGAAACCGCGGTGTTCTTTGCCACCAGTACGCTGCCGGGGGCGCTCCAGCGCTTCGGCCCGGGCTTCAAGGCAGCGGCGATGGTGCGGCTGATGCACTCGATGGTGCGCTTCAACGTGCTGGCACGTGCACGCTGGGATCAGCGCGTCTATGGCATCCCGATCCCGCAAGTGGACCAGATGCCCGCCGGGCTGATCTCGGACTACTTCCTGTCGGCCAAGGCGCTAAAGGAAGGGCGCAAGACCTTCAACGCCGACGAACGCGCGCAAGTCGAACTTAGCCGCTATCGCTGTTTCCTGCTGGGTCTGCCGCAAGATCTGCTGGGCGACAATCCGCAGGACGTGGTCGACATCTGGAACGCGCGGATGGTCACCATTCGCAGCGGCTTTGACGAAGCGACCTGCGGCGCCCTGCTAAAGGCAACCATGGAGACCGAACTGGTCGATACCTCCACGCCTGCCGGGGCCATCCGCGAACGCTTCGAAAAGAGCTTTTCGAAGCTCTACTTCCTGCAGAACTTCTGCGACGGCAAGGAAGAGCGCGCCCGCGATTTCGGGGTGCGGATCGACGCTGCCGACAAGCTGCGCGCAGGGCTTGTCGGGGTTCATGTGATTGGTCGGATCCGCGCGTTCGAGGCGGCCGCCAAAGTTCCCGGCCTGCGCCGCTTGGCGGACCGCCGCCTCGTTGGCAAAGTACGCAATTACCTTGGCACACTGGGCCATGCCGAATTCACCAGCGACGCCGAAAAGTACCGTCCGGCGCCGGGAGCCGTCCCGGCAACCTGAGCGATCAGGCGGCCTCGAGGAAACGCAGCAGCGCCTGTTCCAGCGGATCGGTCTCGCCATCCGCGTCGATCTGTCCGCGCAGCCAGGCCTGTTCGGTGCCGTCCACGGCATGGTCGCGTACGGCCTCGGCCACCACACCAAGCCCTGCGCCCTTGCGGCCAAAGCCGGCGCCATCGCGCGCGGCGGAAAGGAATCCGGTGGGCGTGGTGCGCACCACCCGGCCAAGGAACTGCCCGACCCGGCTTGTACGATCATTCATGAATGTTTCGAGTGCGGCGGCGCGCTCGCGGGGCAAGTCATGCGCGCCCTGCCAGCCTTGCAGGTAGTTGCCGACACCCTGCACGAACAGGCGTTCCCATTCTGAGGCGTTCGCCGCGCCCAATGTGGCATCCTTGATGCGGAACAGCATTTCAGCCTCGCTCCGGCTTACCCGCGCCGGGCCATCGCCGCCCGCCGCAAAGATCACCCGGCGCACGATCGCGCATTCGGCAGACGTGATCAGGCCAGCGTCAAGCATGCCGCCATTGCGCGTCGGCCCGGTGCCGAACACGACCGCCCGCTCGATCTGCACCAGCGCATAGGCGCGCAACCGTTCGGGCGCGCCAAGCGCCTTTTCCAGCACGCGCACCAGCACTTCCAACTCGGTCAGCGATTCGAGCCGCCCATCGTTATCGAGCCGGGCCATCAGCCAGTCCGCCGTCTCTTCTGAGACGTAGCCCTTGGGCTCGGTGCCATTGACGACGAATTCGCCGATCGCCTCGACCACGAAGTCGGTCCATTCGCGGGTGGGCGCGGTCACATGATCGTTGAGCGTCAGGATGGCGTCCGCTTCGCCGGGGTCGATTACCCCATCGGGCCATGCCTCACGACGCAAGGCCAGTACTTCGTCGGGGGTGATGGTGCCGTCGGCAACGGCCTGATCGGCAAGGGCGCGGAAATGGAGCGACATGGGCTGGGGTCCGGTCCACAGTTGACACTTTGTATCAGTCTATGCCGGAACAAGGTTAAGGGATTGGGGCATTCCGGTCCCCAATCCCCCTAATTTTGCAACCAGTTTGGCCGATCAGCGCAAGTCGGGCGCGGCACCTTCGGCCTTGAGCAAGGCGATGGCCTCGGCCAGCGGGACGACCTTCTGCTGCTGTTCACCCAGCGTGCGGATGGCGACGGTGCCTTCCTCGGCCTCGCGCTTGCCGACCACAAGCAAGTAGGGAACCTTCTGCAAGGAATGCTCGCGCACCTTGTAGTTGATCTTCTCGTTGCGGGTGTCGGTTTCGGTGCGGATACCGGCTGCGCGCAGTGCTTCGGTGGTGCTGCGAGCATAGTCGTCGGCGTCGGACACGATCGTGGCCACCACCGCCTGCACCGGTGCCAGCCAGGCGGGCAGCTTTCCGGCGAAGTGTTCAATCAGGATGCCGATGAAGCGTTCGTACGAGCCGAAGATCGCGCGGTGCAGCATGACCGGGCGATGCCGCTCGCCATCCTCGGCGATGTAGCTGGCATCAAGCCGTTCGGGCAGCACGCGGTCTGACTGGATCGTGCCCACCTGCCAGGTGCGACCAATCGCGTCGGTCAGGTGCCATTCGAGCTTGGGGGCATAGAACGCACCTTCGCCGGGCAATTCCTCCCAGCCATATTCGGCAGTGGCAAGGCCCGCTTCAGCCACGGCATTGCGCAGCTCGGATTCGGCCTGATCCCACATCGCGTCGGTACCGAAGCGCTTTTCGGGACGCAGCGCCAGCTTGATCGAATACGTGAAGCCGAAGTCCTTGTAGATGCGGTCGGCCAGTTCGCAGAAGGCACGCACTTCGGCGACGATCTGGTCCTCGCGGCAGAAGATGTGCGCATCGTCCTGCGTGAACTGGCGCACGCGCATCAGGCCATGCAGCGCGCCGTGCGGTTCGTTGCGGTGGCAGCAACCGTTTTCATACAGGCGCAGCGGCAGTTCGCGATACGACTTCAGACCCTGCCGGAAGATCAGCACGTGTGCCGGGCAGTTCATCGGCTTGAGCGCCATCCAGTCGGCCTCGCCGCTGATGACCGGACCTTCATCTTCGGTGTTGGGCACCTCGTCGGGGATGACGAACATGTTTTCGCGGTACTTGCCCCAGTGGCCGGACTGCTCCCACTGACGCGCGTCCATCACTTGCGGGGTCTTGACCTCGCGATAGCCGGCACCATCGATGGCGCGGCGCATATAGGCCTCAAGCTCACGCCAGATGCGATAGCCCTTGGGATGCCAGAACACCGAACCGTGCGCTTCTTGCTGCAGGTGGAACAAGTCCATCTCAGCGCCCAGCTTGCGGTGGTCGCGCTTGGCAGCCTCTTCCAACCGGGTCAGGTGCGCGTCCAGTTGCTTCTTGTTGAGCCAGCCGGTGCCATAGACGCGGCTGAGCATCGCGTTGTTCTGGTCGCCGCGCCAATAGGCGCCCGACACGCGCGTCAGCTTGAAGGCGTTGGGATCAAGCTTGCCGGTGCTGGCCAGATGCGGGCCCCGACACATGTCGAGCCAGTCGTTGCCCGACCAGTAGACGGTCAGCGGCTCGTCGCCCGGCAGTTCGGCGGCCCATTGCGCCTTGAATGTCTCACCTTGCGCGTTCCAGCGCGCGATCAGATCCTCACGGCTCCACACTTCGCGGCGCAGCGGCTTGTCGGCGGCGATGATCTTGCGCATCTGCGCCTCGATCGCGGGCAAGTCTTCTTCGGTGAAGGGGCGCTCTGCGGGTGCGAAGTCATAGTAGAAACCGTCGTCGGTCGAAGGGCCGAAGGTGATCTGGGTGCCGGGGAACAGCGCCTGCACCGCCTCTGCCAGCACGTGGGCAAAGTCGTGACGGACGAGTTCGAGCGCGTCTGTCTCGTCCCGCGCGGTGACCAGCGCCAGCGCGGCATCGCCTTCGAACGGGCGGGTGATGTCGAACAGTTCGCCATTTACACGCGCGCCGATGGCGGCCTTGGCAAGACCGGGGCCGATCGCGGCGGCGATGTCGGCAGGAGTGGTGCCCGGAGCGACTTCGCGCAGCGATCCATCGGGCAGGGTGATCTTCAGAAGTTCGGCCATGGCCGCGCCTTTACCCGGCAGCGCGCGCCTTGTCATGCCCGGATTGCGCGATATCGGGCGCGCCGATCCAGCGCAGCAGCAGCCACCCGGCGGTCAGGCACACGAACGGCATGACCGGATAGTGAAAGCGCGACTGGCCCGAAAAGATCACGCAGATCGCGGTAGGATACAACGCGATGCCAAAGGGCAACAGCCACCAGTCGATCAGCCGCTGGCGCGCCAGCCAGCGCGCGCGCGCCTGCACCCACGCCGCCAGCGCGAAGAGGCCAAGCAGCACGATGTAAAAGGCTTGATTGGCCAGCCGCAATACCTTGAACGCCCATGGCACGGCAGCAAAGGCGGGCGATCCGCTTTCCCATGCCCACATTCCCTCGCCATCCGGGCCCCACAGGCGGAAGGCCTTGCGCGGCATCAGCCCGACAAAGCGCGCCGGGTGCGCTTTGATCCACGCCAGCCCCAGCCGCTTGGCCTCGGCATCGTATTGGAGCTCATTCAGATCGCGGCGGGCATCGAGCGCGCGCACCACCGGATCGTCGGGGGTGAAATCGCCGGTGGCGCTTTCGTTGTTGCCGGTCAGCAAGGTGATGCCGCCATTGGTCGACACCGCCACCCACGCGCCCAGTTCGCGCTTGTTGCGCGCAGTCCACGGACTGACCACGAGCGCGGCCACACCAAGCAGCAACAGCGCTTTGCCGATGGTGGCGGGCAGGCGGCCAAGCACATTGCCCTGCCGCCACAGGCCGATCGCCAGCACCAGCGGCACGACGACGAGCGTCTGCGCCTTGACCAGCGTGGCCATGCCGAACACCGTTCCGGCCAGCACCAGCCACGGCCAGCCCGCCTCACCTGCGCGGGGCCGCGCTACCAGCAGCCAACACCCGCCCAGCAGCAAGGTGGTGTAGAACACCTCGGTCAGGGCAAGCGGCACGTACAGGATGGCATTGGGATAGATCGCATAAACCAGCAGTCCCAGCCGCGCCGCCGCTTCCGAGCCGGACAAGTGGCGCCCCAGATCGAGCAAGAGCCATGCTCCGATCGTCGCGCTCAACAAATTGAACAGGCCGACCGTCAGGATCGAGATCCCGCCCAGTCGGAATGCCAGGCTCAACGCCATCGGCCAGCCCGGCGGCCAATAGGCGGTCGGCAGGCCCGCGTTGCTCAGGTAGCCCTGCCCCCGCGCCAGCATCGCGGCGCGGGCAAAGTACCAGTCCGCATCCGAACTCGGACTGACCCAGCCGCAGATCGCCAGCACGCGCAAGGCCACGAACAGCCCAAACAGCGCGAGAACGGCGTGGCGGCTGCCGATCAGCCAATGCAGCCAGATTTGAATGCGATCTTTCATCGACGTTCGGTCTAGCACGTAGCGGGTAAAGAGAGCGTTTGTTTGCTTCCACCCGTGCGAGAGCGGCGCTAGTCTCTGTCCCATGGACTTGACCGATCTCGCTCCGTTGGCCTTTTTCGAAGGGCCCAATGGCCACCATGTGGCCTATCGCTATCTTTCGGGCAGTCGCCCCGCGCTGGTGTTCCTGCCCGGCTACATGTCGGACATGAGGGGCGGCAAGGCGCAAGCCGTGCTCGCCCATGCGGCAGCCCAAGGGCGCGCCTGCCTGCTGCTCGATTATTCGGGGTGCGGACAAAGCGAGGGCACATTTGCCGAGGGCACGCTGACCCGCTGGCGTGACGAGGTGGTGGCGCTGATCCGCGCGCTCGGCCTGCCGCGCGTGATTCTGTGCGGATCGAGCATGGGTGGCTGGCTGATGTTGCTGGTGGCCCAGACCCTGCCCGAGCGGGTGGCCGCGCTGGTCGGCATCGCGCCCGCGCCCGATTTCACCACTTGGGGCCTGAGCGCCGGACAGCAGGAGGAACTGGCCGACGGGCACGTGATCTACGAAGAAAACCCCTATGGCATCGAACTGACCCCGACCCATCCGGGGTTCTGGGCCGACGGGCAGGACAACCGGCAGCTTGAATCACCGATCGACTTCGAAGGCCCGGTGCGGTTGCTGCATGGTCAGCGCGACGATGACGTGCCGTGGGACGTGTCGCTTCGGCTTGCTGCAGCGCTGCGTTCAGCCGACGTGCAGGTCACGCTGATCAAGGACGGCGATCATCGCCTGTCGCGGGCCGAGGACATCACCTTGTTGCTGCGGACAATCGATGACCTTGTCGTGACGGCGGCCTGATCGCCCGGTTTCAAAGGTTCCTGTCGATGATCATGTTCGCGCCCTTGCTGTTTCTGGCCGATCCGCACGCGGCGTCGGCGATGCAGGTCGGGCCTAATCCGTCACAGCGGCAGGAATCGACGCTGCCCATCCCGCATCGCCGCACGATCATCGAGACCGCGCCCTCGGCCGAGGCGGGTGGGCCTGAACGCAAGCCCGCGACGACCGACCGGCTGGCCGATTGCCTTGGCCGGGCCCAGCGCGACAGCGCGGCCGGGATTGCCTTTGCGCGCGGCTGGCTGGCCGAAGGCGCCACCCCCGAAGCCCGCGTGCGCGCAAACCAGTGCCTTGGCCTGATCCAGTCCGACCTCGGCGACTTCGGCAACGCGGAACGCAGCTTTACCGACGCGCTGCAAGGTATCCCCGAGGCGCAGAAGGTTGCGGGCGTGCCCTTGCTGGCGATGGCCGGCAATGCGGCGTTGGCCGGTGGCGCGGCGGCACGGGCGCTCGACTGGTTCGACAAGGCGCTGGCGGTCACCGACTATCCCGATACCGTGGCGAGGGGCGGCATCAGCATCGACCGCGCCCGCGCGCTCGTCACCCTTGCCCGCTTTGGAGAGGCACGCAGCGCGCTGGATCTGGCAACGCGGCTTGCACCGGCCAATGCCGAAGGCTGGCTGCTTTCGGCAACGCTGGCGAGGCGGGAAATGGATCTGGCGCGCGCGCAGAAGGACGTGGAGACGGCCGCCGGGCTCGATCCGCGCGATCCGGCGATCGGGCTGGAAGCGGGCGTGGTCGCCGTGCTTTCAGGACATGATGACGCCGCGCGCAAATCGTGGGCTTCGGTGGTGCAGATCGCCCCGAACAGCGCCGAGGCAAAGACCGCGCAAGGATACCTTGAACAGTTGGGCGCGCCCCCCACATCAGCCCCACAACCGCCGCGCTGACTGGCCGACGGGCAGGAGACAAGCCGCATGCAGCTTTCCGTCCTCGATCTGGTGCCGATCATCGAAGGGGGCAGCGTGGGCGCAGCGCTGGAACAGGCGGCAGAACTTGCCCGCACCGCCGAAGCGCTTGGCTATCATCGCTATTGGGTAGCCGAACACCACGGCATGGAAGGTATCGCCGGGGGCGCGACCGCGGTGGTCCTGGCCCATGTCGGCCATGCCACTTCGACGATACGCATCGGCGCGGGCGGCATCATGCTGCCCAATCACAGCCCGCTGGTCATTGCCGAGCAGTTCGGCACGCTGGATGCGCTGTTTCCGGGCCGCGTCGATCTGGGTCTTGGCCGCGCGCCGGGCGCCGACCAACGCATCGTCCAGGCACTGCGCAAGGAAGTGAACCGCGCCGCGGAAAACTTCCCCAACGACGTGGTAGAACTGCAATTGCAGTTCACGGGCGACGCGCGCCTGCCGCTGCAGGCAACGCCCGGTCTTGGCGCGCGACCACAGATGTGGATTCTGGGCTCAAGCCTGTTCGGTGCGCAACTGGCGGCGATGCTGGGTCTGCCGTTCGCCTTCGCCTCGCATTTCGCACCCGATCACCTTGATGCGGCGCTGACGCTCTACCGCGACCGCTTCACCCCATCTGCCACGCTCGACCAGCCGCATGTCATGGCCGCGATCAACGTGCTGGCCGCGCCGACCGACGAGGAAGCCATTCTGCTGGCCAGTTCGATGGACCAGTCGTTCGTGCGCCTGCGCAGCGGCTCGCCCGGACGCCTGCCGCCGCCGATCGCGGGCTATCGCGACAGCCTGCCACCGCCCGCTCGCGCGATGCTCGACCACATGCGCCAGGTCAGCGCCATCGGCAGCGTGGCGACGGTCGCCGAACGGCTCGCCGCATTTCAGGCACGCACGCGGGCCGACGAACTGATCGTTGCCGGGGCTACATTCGATCCGGCAATGCGCCGCCGCTCACTGGCGCTGACGATGGAGGCCGTGGCTCTGTTGACCGCCGAGTTGGCCGCTTGACCGGCGCTTTAGACGTTTGCAGGCCTTAGGCGTTTCGCCGGAGCGAGGACCGACATCGCCGCTTAACATTCGCAGGCCTACAGTGGCTCGGGGCGAGCTTTGAGTAACAATTGAGCTTGTCTTGGAATGAATGATGCGAGATATTGTTAGATAATAATAGGCGCTGATAATGATTGCGCCGCGTGGATGCAGGACCGAACGCCATGGCCACAATTTCCAGACCCGGACCAACCCTTTCCGGGAGTGATAGTGTCGATCTTGCGACGGTCCTCGCCCAGCGTCTCGAAGCCTCGCTGCTGCCCGAAGAAGCGGCCGAACTGCCCGCGGGGCGGCTGGCCAGCGCCGCGCAATTCGTTTGCGAGGCAGCCCGGCTGCGCCCCGGCGCCGACGCCGCGATCGCCATCGACAGCGTGTCGGGCAACGATTCGGCGGCGCGCTATCTGCGGATCGCGGTGATCAACGACGACCAGCCGTTTCTGGTCGATTCGATCACTGCCGCCATTTCCGCGCAAGGGCTGGCGATCGACCGGCTGATTCACCCCATCGTTGCGGTGCGCCGCGATCCGTCGGGCTCCCTGATCGATCTGCCCGATGGCGATGCCATCGGCGAGCGCCGCGAATCGATGATCTACCTTGAAACCGAGCGCGCCGATGCCAAGGCCCGCCGCGATCTGCTGACCGCGCTTCGTGAAACGCTGGCCGATGTCCATGCTGCGGTCGAGGACTGGCCGCTGATGCAGGCGGCGATGCAGCGCGATGCCCGCAGCCTGCCCGATCAGGAAGGCGCGGCCTTGCTCCGCTGGCTGGCCGAAGGGATGCTGACCCAGTTGGGCCACGTCACTCGCCTGCGCGAAGCCGGACCGAATAACGGGACGACGGCCTTGCTGGCCGACGCCTTGGGCATCTGTCGCGCCAGCCCCGAGCCGTTGCTGTCCGATGCCTCGTGCGAGCGCGCCTTTGCATGGTTCGACCACGCGGGCGAGCGCGGGGCCGATGCCGTGCGCGCGCCGCTGGTGCTCAAGGCCAACCGGCTGTCGCGCGTGCATCGTCGGGTACCGCTGGACTTGTTCGTGGTGCCGGTGGTCGAGGCGGGCCGCGTGGTTGCCTTGTCGATCCACGCCGGGGTGTGGACCAGCGCTGCGCTGGCCAGCTCGCCCGATCGCGTGCCACGGATGCGCAGCCAGCTTGACGCGTTGATCGACCGGCTGGGCGTCACACCCAATGGCCATGCCGGAAAGGCGCTGATCCACGCGCTGACGGCACTGCCGCACGATCTGCTGATCAGCTTCGCCGACCCTGATCTTGAGCGCGTCGCCACAACGATGATGAGCCTGGTTGACCGCCCCCGCCCACGACTGGTGCTGGTGCAAGGCCCGCTCGCCCGCCACCATTTCGCCTTTGTCTGGCTGCCGCGCGACACCCAGTCGACCGACATCCGGCTGAAGGTGCAAGCCATGCTGGAAGCCGCGATCGGCGCCGAAGCGGTCGACTGGAGCCTGCAAGTCGATGGCAGCGCACTGGCGCTGATGCGCTTCGTGTTCGACACGCGCGACAACGCCGTCGAGCCCGACGAAACCGCGCTCGACGCGACGCTGCAGGCGATGGTGCGCGGCTGGGCCGGTGCGGTCGAAGCCGAGCTGGCCAAGACCGAAGACCCCTCGCGCGCGGCGGCCATCGCGGCGCGCTACGCCGATGCGTTCCCGATCGGCTACCGCCATGGGGCCGGGGCGGCCGAGGCGGCGCGCGACATCCGCGTGCTGCGCGGCCTTTCCGGCAACGACGCGCCCCGGCGCGCGGCGCGTCTGCATCGCCGCGCGGGCGACGAGGGGCTGTGGCTCAAACTGTACCAGCGCGAAGGCGCCATCGTGCTTTCCGATGCCGTGCCGGTGCTGGAAAACTTCGGCTTCCGCGTGCTGGAGGAAGTGCCAACCGCGCTTGATCGCGGGCGTATGGGCTTCATCCACGACTTTCTGGTCGCCCCGCCTGCCGCGACGCAGGGCGACGCGTTGCTCGAACGCGGGCAGGTGATCGAATCCGCCTTGGCCGCCGTACTGAACGGTGCGGCCGAGGACGATGCCTTCAACCGGCTGATCGTTGGGGCCGGGCTGGGCCTGCGCGAAACCGGCTGGTTGCGCGCGTGGTATCGCTATTTGCGCCAAGCCGGGATGACCTTCGGGATCGAAACCGCGGTCGATGCCCTGCGCCGCGCCAGCGGCGTCACACGCGGGTTGGTCGATCTGTTCGAGGCGCGGCACGATCCGGCGTTCATGGGCAATCGCAGCGCCGCCGAGGCGCAGGCGACCGACCAGATCCGCCTCGCTCTGGCCGGGGTTGCGGCCATCAACGACGACCGTCTGCTGCGCAGCTTCCACGCGCTGGTCGAGGCGATCCTGCGGACCAACGCCTTTGCCCCCGCCGGGCGCGAGGCGATGGCCTTCAAGCTCGATTCGGCGCTCGTCCCCGGACTCCCGCGTCCGGTGCCTTGGCGCGAGATCTTCGTTTATGCACCGCGGGTCGAGGGCATCCATCTGCGCGCAGGGCCCGTGGCGCGGGGTGGCTTGCGCTGGTCCGACCGGCGCGATGATTTCCGCACCGAAATCCTTGGCCTGATGAAGGCGCAGCGCGTGAAGAACGCGGTGATCGTCCCTACCGGCGCCAAGGGGGGATTCTATCCCAAGCACCTGCCCGACCCGGCGCGCGACCGCGAAGGCTGGCTGGCCGAAGGTCTGGCGAGCTATCAGGTGTTCATCCGCACCTTGCTTTCAGTCACCGACAACATCGTCGATGGCAAAGTCGTCCACCCCGATCAGGTGGTGATCCGCGATGGCGAAGACCCTTATTTCGTGGTCGCCGCCGACAAGGGCACCGCCACCTTCTCGGACGTGGCCAACACCATCGCCCAGTCGCGCGATTTCTGGCTCGACGATGCTTTCGCCAGCGGCGGGTCGAAGGGCTATGACCACAAGGCGATGGGCATCACCGCAAAGGGTGCATGGCTGTCGGTGCGGCGCCATTTCCTTGAGCTTGGCACAGATGTGCAGACGCAGAGCGTCCGCGTGGTCGGCTGCGGCGACATGTCGGGCGACGTGTTCGGCAACGGCATGCTGCTGTCGCAGGCGATAAAGCTGGTGGCCGCGTTCGATCACCGCCACATCTTCCTTGATCCCGATCCCGATCCGGCCAAAAGCTGGGCCGAGCGCGCACGCATGTTCGCGCTGCCCCGGTCGAGTTGGGACGATTACGACAAGGCGCTGATTTCGGAAGGCGGCGGGGTGTTCCCGCGGTCACTGAAGGCGATCCCGCTGTCGCCGCAAGTGCGCGCGATGCTGGGCGTCGACGTGGCCGAGGTCGATCCCGAGACGCTGATCTCACTGATCCTGCTCAGCCCCGCCGACTTGCTGTGGTTCGGTGGCATCGGCACCTATATCAAGGCATCGGGCGAGAACAACGTCAGCGTCGGCGATCCGACCAACGATGGTTTGCGCGTTTCGGCTTATGAAGTGCGCGCGCGCGTGATCGGCGAGGGCGCCAATCTGGGCATGACGCAGGCAGCCCGGATCGAATTCGGACTGCACGGCGGACGCTGCAACACCGACTTCATCGACAATTCGGCCGGCGTCGACTGTTCGGACAACGAGGTCAACATCAAGATCGCGCTCGCCTCGGCCAAGCGTGCCGGGCGTCTGACCGAGGACGATCGGGTCACGCTATTGCAGGCGATGACCGACGAAGTGGCTGCGCTGGTGCTTGAGGACAACCGGTTGCAGGCGCTGGCGCTGTCGATCGCCGAACATGGCGGCGCGGCAGCGGTGCCTGCCTGGTCGCGCCTGATCGACGTGCTGGAAGAAGCGGGCGACCTTGACCGCAAGACCGAAGGACTGGCGCCGGCCGAGGACTATGCGCGCCGGGCAGCAGCCGGACAGGGCCTGACCCGCGCCGAACTGGCGGTCTTGCTGTCGAGCACCAAGCTGGCGCTGCAACACGCGCTGGAGGACAGTCCGGTGGTCGACGATCCGGTGCTGGAGGCCGAGTTGTTCGCCGCCTTCCCGTCGCAGATGCACGAGGCCTTTGCCGACGACATTGCGCACCACCGGCTGCGGCGCGAGATCATCGCCACCAAGCTGGCCAACCGTATCATCAACCGGCTGGGGCCGGTCCATCCGTTCGAACTGGTCGAGGAAGAAGGTTGCACGCTGGCGCAAGTGGCAGCAGCCTTCGTCGCCGCCGAACGCCTGCTCGACATGGCCGACACATGGGCCATGCTCGACACCGCCGAAATGCCCGAGCCCTTGCGCATCGCAATGTTCGAGCGTGTCTCGCGCGGTCTTCGCGCCCATGTCGCCGATGTACTGCGCGCAGGGCGCGGTACGCTGGCACCGGACGACCTGATCGAGGATCTGGCGGGCGGCGTCGGGCTGCTGTCGCACACGGCGGCCGAACTGTTGCGCGGCGAAGCGCAGGCGCAGGCCCGGCGCATGGCGCAGGATCTGACCGCAAGCGGCATTCCCGCCGACATCGTCGCGCGGGTGGTCCACGTGTTCGACATGGATGGCGCAATCGGCCTGGCGCATCTGGCAGGGCAACTCGACGTCGACGCGGCAGCGCTGACCGGCGCTTTTGCCGACCTTGGCGCCGGACTTGGTCTCGATTGGGCGCAGCAGGCCGCCAGCCGGATGAACCCGTCCGATCCGTGGGAGCGGCTGCTGGTGGCGGGTCTGGCCCGCGATTTCCAGCAGATGCGGCTGGACTTCCTTGCGCGTGCAGGCGGCGCCGATCCATCGGCGTTCGTGAGCAAGTGGCTGGACGTCCATGCCGCGCCGGTGCGCCAGTTCCGCGCGCTGATCGGCCGCGCGCAAGCGACTGGCGCCATCGCACCGGCGATGTTGGCGCAGCTTGCCAGTCAGGCGCGCACATTGTTGTCGCGCTAAAGCTGTTCCGGCCCGGACAAATTTGCCCGGGCCGGTTGACGCAGGCCTCGTTTTGCCCAAATCGACCGCTGCAACAGGCAGGAGATGCGATGTGGGCGAAGCAATTGCGGATCGGGCAGATGTCATCATCGTCGGCGGTGGACACGGCGGTGCACAGGCGGCGATCGCGTTGCGCCAGAACGGCTTTTCCGGGTCGATCCTGCTGATCGGGCGCGAGCCTGAAATCCCCTACGAACGCCCGCCACTGTCGAAGGAATACCTCGCCCGCGACAAGACGTTCGACCGCATCTGCATCCGCCCCGCGCAGTTCTGGACCGACAAGAACGTGACCATGGCGCTGGGACGCGAGGTGGTCGCAATCGACCCCGTCGCCAAGACGGTCACGCTCGGCGATGGCGCGATCGTGGCCTATGGCTCCTTGATCTGGGCAACCGGCGGCGATCCCCGTCGGCTGAGCTGCGCAGGGTCCGACTTTGCCGGCGTACACGGCGTACGCACCCGCGCCGATGCCGACCGGCTGATGGCCGAACTCGATGCCGGGGCAAAGCGGGCCGTGGTCATCGGCGGCGGCTACATCGGCCTTGAAGCCGCAGCCGTGCTGACCAAGCTTGGCGTGCATGTCACCTTGCTCGAAGCGCTGCCGCGCGTGCTGGCGCGGGTTGCGGGCGAAGCGCTGTCCAGCTTCTATGAGGCCGAGCACCGCGCGCACGGCGTCGATCTGCGCACCAATGTGACCGTCGATCATCTTGTCGGTGCCGATGGCAAGGTCACAGGGGTCAAGCTGGCCGATGGCACGGTCCTGCCCGCCGAGATCGTGATCGTCGGCATCGGCATCATCCCGTGCGTCGCGCCGCTGCTGGCGGCGGGCGCTGCCGGGGGCAACGGGGTCACCGTGGACGAATTCTGCCGTACCTCGCTGCCCGGCATCTATGCCATCGGCGATTGCGCGGCCCATGCCAACGGCTTTGCCGAAGGCGCGACGATCCGGCTCGAATCGGTGCAGAACGCCAACGATCAGGCGACCACCGCGGCCAAGGCGATTCTTGGCGATCTGGTGCCCTACAAGGCGACCCCATGGTTCTGGTCGAACCAGTATGACCTCAAGCTCCAGACCGTCGGCCTATCGACCGGGCACGATCGGGCGGTGCTGCGCGGCGATCCGGCCACCCGCTCGTTCTCGGTACTCTACCTCAAGGCGGGCAAGCTGATCGCGCTCGATTGCGTCAACATGGTCAAGGACTATGTCCAGGGCCGCAAGCTGGTCGAAGCTGGCGCGGTGATCGCGCCCGAAAAGCTGGCCGACGCCTCGGTGCCGCTCAAGGAACTGGCATAGCCTCTGCGATCCGGTCCATGGCCCAACTGGCAGCGTCGGCCACCGCCGGGTCAGGATCGGCCAACAAGCGGTGTGCGGCCATGAACAGCGCGGGATCGCGGCTATTGCCTGCCGCGTAAAGGCAGTTGCGCACGAACCGGTCGCGCCCGATCCGCTTGATCGGCGATCCGGCAAACACCGCGCGGAACGCTGCATCGTCAAGCTGCAACAGGTCGGCCAGCCGGGGTGCCGCCAATTCGGCGCGCGGCAGGAACGCGCGGTTGGCCTGGCCTGCGGTGGCAAAGCTGTTCCACGGACAGACCGCCAGACAATCGTCGCAGCCATAGATGCGGTTGCCCAGCGCCGCGCGGAACTCGACCGGGATCGGCCCCTTGTGCTCGATCGTCAGGTACGAAATGCAGCGCCGCGCGTCGAGCCGGTAGGGCGCGGGGAAGGCATTGGTCGGGCAGGCGGACTGGCAGGCGGTGCATGACCCGCAGCGGTCAGCATGCATGCCATCGGGCGTGAACGGCAATGTGGTGTAGATCGCCCCCAGAAACAGCCACGAACCCGCCTGACGCGAGACGAGGTTGGTGTGTTTGCCCTGCCAGCCGATCCCGGCGGCCTGCCCCAGCGGCTTTTCCATCACCGGCGCGGTGTCGACGAACACCTTGACCCCGGCCCCCGGCGCTTCGACGACGAGCCACCGCGCCAGCGCCTTGAGCGCCCGCTTGACCACGTCGTGATAGTCCGCGCCTTGGGCATAGGCCGAGATGCGCGCGCGGTTGGGATGCGCCGCCAGCGCCAGCGGGTCGGCAGCGGGGGCATAGCTCATCCCCAGCGCAATCACGCTGTGCGCTTCGGGCCACAGCGAGCGGGGGCCGCGCCGGTGGTGCTGGCGCGTTTCCATCCACTCCATCGTGCCGTGGCAGCCTTCGCCCAGCCATTGCTCCAGCCGTTCGGCGCGCAAGGGCTCATCTTCGGCTGACGCGATGCCGCACGCGACAAAGCCCAGCCGCCTCGCCTCGCGCTTCAGCCGCGTGGCCAGATCGCCATGCCCAAAGGTGTCCGCAGAATTAACCAAACTTGCTGTCCCGGATGTTCACCGCCATGCCATAGCCGCATTGCCATGAAAATGGACGCGACAAGCAGCTTTTTGAAGGAACGCCCGGTAGTGGCGATGTTCAGCGATAACAGGTCGACCGAATCGAGCGCCGAACTGGCGATAGAGGCACGCGGGTTGGTCAAGCGCTTCGACGGCTTCACCGCGGTCGATGGCGTCGATCTGGCAGTGCCGCGCGGGTCGATCTTCGGTATCCTTGGCCCCAACGGCGCGGGCAAGACCACCACCTTGCGCATGTTGCTGGGCATCATCGACCCCGATGAGGGCTATCGCCGCGTGCTCGGCCACGAACGCCCCACCGAGATCGCGCGCCGTATCGGCTATCTGCCCGAAGAGCGTGGGCTCTATCCTTCGATGAAAGCGTATGAGGCGATTGCCTTTCTTGCCGCACTGCGCGGGGTGCCGCTGAAAGAAGGGCGCAAGCGCGGCCGCGAATTGCTGGAGGAAAACGGCCTCGGGTACGCCGCCGACCGCCAGATCCGCCAATTGTCAAAGGGCATGGCGCAGCAAGTGCAATTGCTTGGAACGCTGGTCCACCAGCCCGAACTGGTCGTGTTCGACGAACCTTTCTCCGGCCTCGATGCGCTCAACCAAGGCAAGTTGGAGCGGGTCATCCGCGATCTGGCGGCGCGCGGCACGACGGTGATCTTTTCCACCCACGTCATCGCCCATGCCGAACGGATGTGCGATTCGATCGCGATCATCGCCGGGGGCAAAGTGCCGTTTGCCGGGCCGGTCGATGCCGCCCGTGACCGGCTGCGCCCGCAAGTGCGGCTCGAAACGCGCGACCTGGACGGTCCATGGCGAGCGGTCTTTCCCGCAGACGCCCGGCTTGAAGGCAAGTTCTGGCACTTCACCCTGCCCGAAACCGGAGTCGAGCCGCTGTTACGCGCGCTGATCGAGGGCGATGCAGGCATCCTGTCGCTGTCGATCGAGCGCCCCGGACTGCACGATGCCTTCGTCGCCATCGCCGGAGAAGCCGCCGCGCGCGCGCTGGAGGAAAACGCTGGGGAAGAAAACGCCGGGCAAGAGGAGATGCGCTGATGCTGCTACCCGACGCCATGACCGAACGCCTGCGCGCCGCATGGGTCATCGCCCGCCGCGATTTCGTGGCGGTGGTCTTTTCCAAAAGCTTCATCTTTTTCCTGCTCGGGCCATTGTTCCCGCTGGTGATCGGCTTTGTCGCAGGATCGATCGGTGCGACGGTGCAGCGCGATCTCGACCGGCCAGTGGTGGGCGTGGCGCTGCCAGCGCATGAAGGCGACCGGCTGGTGATGGCGCGCGATGCCATGGCCGACAAGCTGGGTGGCCTGCCCGAATTCGTCGTGCTTGACCGGTTGCGTGCAGACGAGCGGTTCGATGCCCGCGCGGTTCTGCGCAATGGCCGGATCGCGGCGGTGGTTGGCGGCTCGCTTGCGGCTCCGATTTTGACCGGAACGCGTGAGCGCGTGGGCGAATTGCGCGGGCCGCTGTCGCTGCTGGCCGCGCGTGCGCAAGCTGGCGGGGCGGAGACCTATCCGCCGGTCAAGGTCGATCTGCTGGCCACCAGCGCCGCGCGCGAACGCGATGGCCGCGTGCTGACCGCGCAGGCCGGACAAGTGCTGCTGTTCCTTTTGACCATGCTGCTGGCGGGCATGGTGCTGTCCAACCTCGTTGAGGAAAAGGCCAACAAGATCATCGAGGTACTCGCGGCCTCCATCCCCATGGACGCGCTGTTTCTGGGCAAGCTGTTCGCCATGCTTGGCGTCAGTCTGGCGGGCATTGCGGTGTGGGGCACCGGCTATGGCGTGCTGGTGCTGGCAGGCGCAAAATCGATGCCGGTGCTGGCCGCACCCGCCGTCGGCTGGCCGCTGTTCCTGACTTTGGGCTTCCTCTATTTCGCGATGGCCTATTTGCTGCTGGGGTCGATCTTTCTGGCCATCGGCGGGATGGCCAATACCGTGCGCGAGGTACAGACCTTGTCGATGCCCGCGACCATGATGCAACTGGTCGTGTTCTTCCTCGCCAGTTTTGCACTGGCACGGCCGGGTAGCTGGATCGAGACGGTGTCCACCGTGTTCCCGGTAAGCTCGCCCTATACCATGCTGGCCCATGCCGCGCGCGACACTGCGCTGTGGCCGCATCTGGTGGCGCTGATCTGGCAGGGCCTGTGCGTTGTGCTGATGATCCGCTTCGGTGCACGCCTGTTCCGCCGCACGGTGATGAAGTCGGGCCCGGCGCGCGGGCGCAAAGCGAAGAAAGCGATAACCGCGCCCGCGTGAGACTGCCATTATTGACACGCATGTAGGTTGCATGGATAGTACCCGGGAGAGGGCCGCAGCGACGGCCCCCACCCCGGAGGATTCTGATGGCCACGCAACTCGCCCCCGAAGCCGCGTTTTCCTACACCACGTCGCCGGTCGCCTACCTTGCTTACGAGGAATGGCTGGCCAAAAACCCGGATGCGCGCCCGGTGCACACGCACCCCTGGGACGTCAGCCGGTCCGACATCTACGCCAACGATACCTGGCAGCCGATCTTTGCCGAAATGCGCGCACAGGCGCCGATCAACAAAGTCACCGGTACCCCCTATGGCGATTACTGGAACGTGGTCAGCCACAAGGCGATCGTTCATGTCGAATCGCTGCCCGAGCTCTTTTCCTCGTCGTGGCGCAACGGCGGCATCACCATCGGTGATCCCCCGGCCGATATGGACCCGGCCCTGCTCGAAGAACGCCAGTTGCCGATGTTCATCGCGATGGACCGGCCCGAGCACACCGGCCAGCGCCGCACGGTCGCCCCGGCCTTCACCCCCACCGAAATGCTGCGGATGGAGACCGAAATCCGCACCCGTACCGCGCAAGTGCTCGATTCGCTGCCGTGGGGAGAACGCTTTGACTGGGTCGATCGCGTCTCGATCGAACTGACCACCGGCATGCTGGCGATCCTGTTCGGCTTTCCGTGGGCCGATCGGCGGCTGCTGACGTTCTGGTCGGACTGGGCTGGCGATGTGGAATTGACGCTGGCGCGCGATCTGTCGGAACAGCGCTTTGCCATCCTTGGCGAGATGGCCCACTACTTCCAAAAGCTGTGGATCGAGCGGATGGGCAAGGCGCCCTCGCCCGACCTCATCTCGATGATGATCCATTCGCCCGCGATGAACCACATGAGCCCTCAGGAATTCATGGGCAATCTGGTGCTGCTGATCGTTGGTGGCAACGATACCACGCGCAACACCATGTCGGGCATCATCCACGCGCTCGACCGTTTCCCCGACCAGCGGGCCCTGCTTGAAGGCGATGCATCGCTGATTCCCAACGCGGTGCAGGAATGCATCCGCTTCGTCACTCCGCTGTCGCACATGCGCCGCACCGCCACCGCCGATACCGATCTGCTGGGGCACGAGATCAAGGCCGGCGACAAGATCATCATGTGGTACTTGTCGGCCAACCGCGATGAAACGGTGTTCGCCGATGCCGACAAACTGATCGTCACGCGCGAGAATGCCCGGCGCCATCTGTCGTTCGGACATGGCATTCACCGCTGCGTCGGGGCGCGGCTTGCCGAATTGCAACTTCGTGTTCTGCTCGAAGAAATGCGCGAGCGCCGCATGCGCGTACGCGTGGCGGGCCCAGTCGAACGGGTGCGCGCCAACTTCGTGCACGGTTTCCGCAAGATGGAAGTGGAACTGGAAAAGTTCTGATCGCCCGGGCCTGACCAATCCTAACAATTGCTGACAGGCCCGGTCAGCACCGGTTCAGGCGGGCGGGACTAATCAGGTCTCGTCCCGCCGGCAGGTGCCCTGTCTGCCCCCCCCCAACGCCTGCCAGCGGGACATCACCACGTACCACCTTGCGCCACCCGGCGATTGCGAACAGGCTAGCGTGATGACAGACAACTTTCCCGCCGCCCTTTCCGTCCTGAGTCGCCGTCGTGCGCTGGGATGGTTCGTTGCTGGCAGCGTTAGCGCCATGGCCACCGCCTGCGGGGCAAAGCCTGTGGCTGCAGGCAACTTTCCGGTTCATCACACCGATGCCGAATGGCGCCGCCTGCTGACCCCCAAGCAATATTACATCCTGCGCGAACAGGGCACCGAGCGGCCATTCAGTTCGGCCCTGCTCAACGAACACCGCAAGGGCACCTTCGCCTGCGCGGCCGATGGTAATCCGCTGTTCTCCTCGGCGACCAAGTTCGACAGTGGCACCGGCTGGCCCAGCTTCTGGCAACCCTTGAAAGGCGGCGTCGGCACTTCGACCGACACCTCGTTCGGCTCGGTCCGCACCGAGGTTCATTGCCTGCAGTGTGGCGGGCATCTCGGCCACGTGTTCGATGATGGTCCCCCGCCCACCGGCAAGCGCTATTGCATGGATGGCGATGCGCTCCGCTTCGTTCCCGCCTGATCAGCTCCCAGCGCGGCGCCTCCGTCGATTCTGGATTACTCACATGCCGTATTAACGGTTCCCGCAACGCCTCCGGTGTGGCAAGCGGGCGCCGCCGATGCGCCTGACCCACGTCCTCCTGCTTGCCACCATCGCGATGGCCACGGTCATCCCGCGTGAGGCGACGCCGGACCTCTATGCGCCCGGAACAATGTGGCGGACAGACGTGTTCCCGGCACTGCGACAAGGTCCGCCCATAGCCGGCCTTGGGCCCTTCACGCTGATCGGCGCGTGGGAGTTGCATTCGCGCCAGCAACAGTTCGGCAACTTTTCGGCGCTGGGCTTGCGCGCTGACGGCTCGATGGTGGCGTTGAGCGATCGCAGTGCGGTTCTGTTCCTTTCCCGCCCGGATCGTCCCGGGCCTTGGCACGCGCGTTCCAAGGTGGTGCGCGTGCCCCTCGCCAGCCCTGATCTCAATTGGGGCGATGGCGAATCACTGATCATCCTGCCGCACAGCGACAACCTGCTGATGATCGATGAGGGCACGCCCGAAATATTCGAATTCACGCCGAAGCTTCGGATCGTGGGCAAGCGGGTGATCCCGGCCTTGAGCGAATGGAGTCCGAATCAGGGACCAGAGGCTTCGGCACTGCTGGCTGATGGCCGCACCGTGATGCTGCAGGAAGGTTATACCAGCCTGTTCACACGGACCGACCACGGCGGATTCATTTTCAAAGGACTGCCCCGCACCGGCGAATCGCCCCGCCGCTTCCGCCTGGTCATGCCGCCGGGCTATCGCCCGACCGAACTGGCGCGGCTGGGCGACGGGCGCTTGCTGCTGCTGGGGCGCAAGTTCACGCTCGGCGGCTTTCGCAGCCTGATCGCTCTGGTCGATCCAGCGACGATTCGCCCCGGCGCCACTGTGACACCGCGCGTTCTGGCGCACATCACCGACCCACGGGTGCGCGACAACTACGAAGGCATGACCGTTACGCGCGAACCCGATGGCGCCAGCGCTGTCTGGCTGATCTCGGACAGCAACGACATGGTGTGGCTCCAGCGGACGCTCCTGCTCAAGCTACGGTTCGCGCCGGACAGGCTCTGATTGCCGGATTGGACGCAAGCAAAAGGCCCCGCCGAAGCGAGGCCCATGCTTGCAGGCGCGCCAAGCAGTCCGGGACCAGCCCGGACCAACCGAATCAGGCGGCGACAGGCACCTTCTTGAGATCGCGCTTCACCTTGAGGGCGCGCGGGCTCAGATCGGTGTCCGAGGTCTTGAGCAGCCAGTTGTCGAGGCCGCCGTTGTGTTCCACCGAACGCAGACCATGCGTCGAAACGCGGAACTTGAAGCTGCGGTCCAGCTTCTCGCTCAGCAGCGTGACATTCTGCAGGTTGGGCAGGAACACGCGCTTGGTCTTGTTGTTGGCGTGGCTTACGTTGTGACCGACTTGGCGGCCCTTACCGGTCAGTTCGCAGATACGCGACATGGCTGAAAACTCGCTGTGTAAGTTCGATATACCTATCGGGAAGCCGTGCGCCTTAGCGATCCAGACGGTGAAGTCAAGGATTCGCCGCCATTGCGTGACACGAACCGGCGGGCTAGCCCGAAAACCATGACCCGCTGGCCCCTTCCCGAGCCGATGCGCCGTGCGCTGGACGAAGCCGCCCGCGCGCGCGACCTCGGCGAAGTGCCGGTTGGCGCGGTCGTCGTCAAGGGTGGACAGGTGATCGCTGCCGCTCACAACGCCCCGCGAGGTACCTGCGATCCCACCGCACACGCCGAAATTCTCGCGATTCGCGCCGCTGCGGCCCAGCTTGGCAGGGACCGGCTCGATGGTTGCGATCTGTGGGTGACGCTCGAGCCTTGCGCGATGTGCGCGGGCGCCATCGTCCATGCGCGAATCGATCGGGTCTATTACGCCGCCGCAGACCCCAAGGGTGGCGCGGTGGAGCATGGCGGGCGCGTGTTCGCCCAACCCACCTGTCTGCACCGCCCCGAGGTCTATACCGGCATGGGCGAGGCCGAATCGGCCAACCTGTTGCGCACGTTCTTTCGCGAGCGGCGTTAGAAGCTGCGCCAGACCTTCAGCGGCGCGCCATCAGGCAGTCCGGGGCGGCTACACGGGTCGGGACGGAAGCTGGCGGACAGGCACAAATGCATTTCCTGCAGCCACCCGCCCGCACTGGCCTGCACCCGGATGGCCGAGGGGCGCAATCCGGGATTGGCGGCGACCATCGCTGCGCGCAGATCGCCCGCGGTCAAAGCGTCCTTGCGCGAAAGCCGCGCCATGTCGGGAAATTGCAATGCGCCGGTCAGGCTGGAAGCCTTGGCAAAGTAGTCCTCGGGCCGTTTGGCCATGCAACTGCCGTGCTTGGCCCATTCGTGCACCAGCAGCGTGGGCGACGGGGTGATGCACAAGGCCCCGCGCAGCGCCTCTGCCGATGGCTGGCTGGCGGCGCACCACTGCGGCCACTGCCCGCCGGTTCCTTCGGGCCACAGCCCGTGCAGGATGAAGCCGAAACGCCCGCTGCGCCCGCTGCACTGCGTGGCGCTGGCCGGATCGCTGCGGTGATCGCGGCAGAACTCGGGCGACCAGCTCAGCGCCAGCGTGTAGCCACTGATCGCGCTTGCCCCGGTAGCAAGGCGCTGGGGACCGTCAGGGGCGGGCAGCGGCGGCACGGCGACCACCCTGGGCACTCGGCACTGCCACGCCTGCGCCACGGCCGGAGCCGGGCCGGCAAGGGCCAACAGCGTCAGCAAAGCGCCGCGCGGGGCGCTCATTCGAAGATTGTCGTATTCACCGGCCCGTCCTGGCCCTTGCTCCTCAACCAGCGGACCGCATCGCGGCGGAAAAGAAACGCCACAGCCGTGTAATTGAGCAACGTGGCAAGAACCGAAACCGCGAAATAGGCCGGGCCGTAGGTTGCAAGGATCTTGGGCCAGCTTAACAATCCGACCAATCCCAACGCGCTGATCGCCACGAATATCCACCGGGCGATATTGCTGGCACGGCGCGCGATGAAGAACAAGAACAGCACATTGATAAGCAACCCGATCGCCATGGCCACAAGCATAAACGTCATCGGCACGCCCGTTGTGGACATTTGGCCACTGAACCGGCTGAAGTTGATTGCGGTGTTCAGCAGTCCAAGAACGATGCTGGCCACATAGAACTGTTCAAAACGGATGATCGACTGCGGTCTCATCATGCGGCCCCTGCTTGCCCGGAAGGAGCCTAACACGCCGATCCGCCCGAGCAATCTCGATTGCGGTCACAACGGCGTGAAGTCGAGGCCGATGTCGGCAGCGGGTGCGCTCTGGGTCAGGCGACCGACCGAGACGTAATCGACGCCGCTCGCGGCAATCGCGGCGATTGTGTCCAGCCGCACCCCGCCCGAAGCCTCGCACGGCACGCGGCCTGCCACCAGCGACACAGCGGCGCGCAGCGTGTCTGGCCCCATGTTGTCGAGCAACAGGCGGGTCGCCCCGGCACTGAGAGCGGGCTCGATCTGGTCGAGGTGGTCGACTTCGCAGATGACGTCGCTGACGCCCGCCGCCAGCGCGCGCCGCACGGCCTCGGCCACGCCGCCCGCCACGGCCACGTGGTTGTCCTTGATCATCGCGGCATCCCACAGCCCCATGCGATGGTTATGCCCACCGCCGCAGCGCACCGCGTACTTCTCCAGATGGCGGAAGCCGGGGATGGTCTTGCGCGTATCGAGCAACTTTGCCCGCGTCTGCCCCATCGCATCGACATAGCTGCGGGTCAGCGTGGCCACCCCGGTCAGGTGCTGCACCGTGTTGAGCGCGCCGCGTTCGGCGGTCAGCATCGCGCGGGCATTGCCGGTCAACCGCATCAGCGCGGTACCGGGCTGCACCCGCGCGCCCTCCTCCACCAGAATCTCGATCGCCATGCCGGGATCAAGCGCGCGAAAGAAAGCCGCCGCGATGGGCAGCCCGCACACCGTCACGGCATCGCGGCTGTCCATCACCCCGGCAAAGCGTGCGCTGGCGGGGATCACGCTTTCGCTGGTCACGTCATGCCCGCCCCCGGGCAGGCCCTGCCCCAGATCTTCGGCAAGCGTTGCGGCGACGAAGGCTTCGCAATCGAAGCCGGGAAGGACAAACAGGCTCATGCCGCTGTCCTTACCATGCCGCCATGGCCTGTCGAGACAGACCGCGCCGATCCGGGCTCAATGGACGAAGCGGGCGACCACTTCGCGGTACGAGCGGCTGACCTTGACCTCGGCACCGCTGGTCAGCACCAGAAAGCATTCGCCGTTGGTATGCGGTCGCACCTGCCGCACCTGATCCAGATTGACGATCTTCGACCGGTGGACCCGCTGGAACACGCGCGGGTCGAGCCTGCGCTCGAGATCCTTCATCGTTTCGCGCAAGATCAACGAGTTATCGCCGGTATAGATGCACATGTAGTCGCCCGCCGCCTCGATCCGCTCGATCGTGTCGACATCGACGCGGAAAATCTGGCCGCGATCCTTGATGTTGATGAGCTTCTCGAACCGGCCGACCGCAGGCTCGGCATCATCGGGCATGTCGGACATGGCATCGGGCGCCACTTCGGCCAGCACGTTCTTGAGCTTCTGGACTTCTTCCAGCCCACGCTTCTCGGCAAGCCGGGTGCGGGCGCGGTCAAGCGCGTCGGCCAGCCGGTCCTGATCGACCGGCTTGAGCAGGTAATCGACCGCATTGGCCTCGAACGCCTTGAGCGCGTGTTCGGAATGGGCCGTCACGAACACGAACAGCGGCGGGTCGATCTCGATCACGCCCTGCACGACGCTGAAACCGTCAAAACCGGGCATCTGGATATCGCAGAACACCAGATCGGGCTTCTCGGTCTTGATCTTGCGGATCGCCTCGCGCCCGTTCGAGCAGGTATCGATCACCTCGACGTCGGGGAAGGCCTGCAGCCGCAACTGGAGGCCCTGGATCGCGAGTTTCTCGTCATCGACGAGGATCGTGCGAATGGTCATGCTGGTCCTTTTCTGGCCTCGCGCCCGGGCTATCCGGCCAGAGCCGGGTTGCGCGGACGGGATACCTGGGCCGGGACGTCCTCGCGGGCTTCGAACGGCAGTTCGATCACCACGGCAAGGCCGCCTTCGGGGCGGTTGGCAATGTCAAAGCGCTGGTCTTCGCCATAAGCCTGGACCAGCCGGTCGCGAATGTTGGCAAGGCCAACCCGGGTGGAATCCGTGCTCTGCGGCGAAGCGCCTTCGCGGGGGGTATCGATCAATGTCGTGGCGTCGGTGCCCGCTGGCAAGCCCGGACCGGTGTCCGACACGGTGACGCGAAGCGCCTGACCGACGAGTTGCGCATCGATGGTGATCTGCGCGCCTTCCTCAAGCGGGCTGACCGCGTACTTGATCGCATTTTCCACCAGCGGTTGCAGCAGCAAAGAGGGCATCAGCGCGTTGCGCACGGCATCATCGATGCGGAATTCGGTGCGCAGCCGCTCTTCAAAGCGCATCCGTTCGATATCGAGGTAGAGCTTGAGCGTCTCGACCTCTTGCGCGACGGTCACCCGCGCGGTCGGCTCGTTGATCAGGGTGTAGCGCAAGAACGAGGACAGGCGCGACAGCATCGCGTTGGCCGGTTCGGTCTGCTTCAACAGCACCAGCGTCGAGATCGAATTGAGCGTATTGAACAGGAAGTGCGGGTTGAGCTGATAGCGCAGCATTGCCAGTTGCGCGCTGATCGCCTGCTTTTCCAGATGGAGCAGCTGGTCGTTCTGCTCTTCGACCTGAATATAGAAGTTGATCGCGTAATAGAGCGCGGCCCACGCTCCCAGCAGCGTCAGGTCAAGGTAGAACACACCAAGGAATAGCGGGGCAAAGCCGGCATCGCTGCCCGACCGGTACAGGCTGATCACCCACGAATCGATAAAGGCGTACAAGCCCACCGCGATCGCCAGCACGAACGACGTGACGCCCCAGGTGAGCAGCGGGCGCCTGTGGATCAGCGTGCGGAAAATCACCGACAGGATCAGCGAAATAGAAAAGCCGGTGATCGTCACGATGACGACGATGACAAGGAACGACAGCGGTTGCCCGTTGGCCAGCCCCGACATCACGCGCAACAACATGGCGCCGCCCCAGCCAAGGAACTGCAGGCGCCAGAAGGCACGGTTCTTGTTGCCGAAAAACGGCGTGGGGCGCAGCGGCAGCATGGCCATGACCGCCATCCTAACCCCTTTGCCGCCGCAGCGCCATGGCCGCTGGCAACGACAGATGGTGCAAGATCGGAGGCGTCATCCCTTGCGCGCGGCGTCAACCGCCTGCTGCAGGCGATCGCGTCCGACGGCGCCCGGGATCAGTTCACCGCCGATAACCCAAGCCGGAGTGCCGTTGACGCCCAACTGGCGGGCAAGGCCAAGGTTGTGTTCCAGTTCCTTGCCGACCTGCTGCTGCGCGGCGAAGGCCTTGGCAGCATTGAGGTCCAGCCCGGCCTTGGCGGCGGCGGCGGAAATGGTTTCGGGTGACGGACGCTCGCCAGCGAACATGGCATCGTGATAGGCGGCGTACTTGCCCTGTGCGGCGGCGGCCAGCGCCATGCGCGCGGCCGGTTCGCTTTGCGGCGAGATGATCGGCAATTCGCGGATCACCACCTTCAGATCGGGATTGGCCGCCACCAGCGCGCGCAGATCGGCCACGCTGCCCCGGCAATACGTGCAGGCAAAGTCGGTAAACTCGACCAGTGTGACTTTGCCCTGCGGATTACCCAGAACCGCCCCGGAAAAGGGGGTTTCCAGCGTCCCGCGCAAGGGTGCGATGCGGGCCTGCGCCTCACGCGCTTGCAGTCGCTCCATCGCTTCGGGCAGGACTTCGGGGTGGTCGAGAATGTAGCTGCGCACCAGCGCTTCGATCGCTGCGCGCTGACGCGTGTCGATCCCGGCACCCGAAAGCTGCGCGGCCAGCGCCGCGTCGTTGGCCCCTGCAGCGCTGGTCTGGCGGCTTTTGACATACCAGCCATAGCCGGCCGCCAGCAGCAGCACGATGCCAAGGATCAGGGCGAAGGGGCGCAGGCGCGAAGGGACCGTCATGGGAACGCGCGTTACCGCTTCTTGCCCCGGCGCTCAATCAGCGCGCGGGCAGTCATCGCGATATCCTGTGCGCGCAGCCAGTCGGGCGTGCCCTTGGGCAGCGCAGTCTCGGCCGATTCGGCGCTGCGCAAGGCTTCCGGCAGACGCAATTCCATCAATTGCTGTTCGGCGCTGGCCAGCCGTGCGCGGGGAGTGTCGCCCTCGGCCTCGTAGACCACGCCGAGTTGATACCAGGCGAACGGGTTGTCGCGATCCTTGGCCACGGCGGCCTTGAGCACGCGCTCGGCTTCGGCGAAGTTGCTCTTGTCTTCGGTCGCGAGCAGCGCATGGCCAAAGGTTGTGGCGATCAGCGGCTGATTCTGCGTCAACGCAACCGCGCGGCGCAAAGGCGGGATGGCATCGACCGGGCGGCCCGATTCGAGCAAGACCTGCCCTTTCAACTCCAGCGCATAGGGATCGTCGGGATTGCTGGCGAGGATCGCGTCGGTTTCGGCCAAGGCCTTGTCCATGAACGCCTCCTTGTGGAAGGCATAGGCGCGGGCATAGCGCGAGGGCGTGTCGGTCATGTACGCGGGATAAGCGTTGAGCGTGGCCTGAGGCTCGGCCAGATAACCCAGCAGCTTGGCCTTCACCCGCAAGAAGCGCTGTTGCAGCACCGGATCTTCTGGCTTGTTCCACGCAGGATCGCGTTCAAAGGAATCCTGCAAGGTGGTCAGCCGGTCGGCGGTCATCGGGTGTGTGCTGTAGAATTCACTGTCGGCGCTGCGGGTGAACCCGGCGCGATATTCGTAGTTCTGCAGCTTCTTGAAGAATTCCACCGAGCCCCGGCCCGAAAGCCCGGCCTTGGACAGGAACTGCACGCTGGCGGCGTCCGCGCTCGATTCCTGTGCGCGGCTGAAGGCAAGGTACTTGCCCAGCGCGGCCTGTTGCCCGGCCATGAAGATGCCCATCCCGGCGTCGGCCGATCCGCCTGCCGCCGCCGCCGCGCCCAGCAGAAGGCTGAGCAAGGTGATGCCCATCGCCGGCTTCTCGCCCTCGCCGTTGCGAATGACGTGGCCGCCGGTGATGTGGCCGAGTTCGTGCGCCAGTACGCCCTGCACTTCGCTGACATGCTCGGCCGCGCCAATCAGCCCCGAATGGACGTAGATCGTCTGCCCGCCCGCGACGAAAGCGTTGATCGACCCGTCATTGAGCAGGACGACATCAACGTTTTTGGGATCGAGCCCGGCGGCGGTGACGATGGGGGTGGTGATATCGCGAAACAGCGCCTCGGTTTCGGCATCACGCAACATGTCCTGCGCGCTGGCTGCAGGCGCCACGATCACCGCGAGCGCGGCCAGCCCGGCGGTCGCAAGGCTGCGCGCCAGAGTCCGGGGCGACGGGCGAAGGTTGAGCGATCTCATCACGTTGGGCAGGGTTAGCATGGGTTTGGATGAACCGTCGGTGAAGCGACTGTCGCAGGGCCAACGGACGGCTGAACCCGCCCGAGAAAGTCGAGCACTTCGGCCAGCACCCGGCCATCGCGCGCAAACGGGCGTGCCAGAACCTTGAGCGGGGCTTCGTGGTTCATGCCTTCAAGCACGACCGCGCGGTGCGGCGCGCCCACCCGGTCGAGCGCGGCGGCGAGCGCGCGGGTGTTGCGCGGTCGCACCCGGCGATCGTCGGCGCCATGCACCAGCAGCAGCGGCGGGGCGTCGGCATGCGCATGGTTGACCGGTTGGGTTGCGGCAAGGTCAGCAATATGGCCGAAAGTTGCGGTCGATGCAGGATCGTCGAGCGGCAGGAAATCGGTCGGCGCCGACAGCGCGATAACGGCGCGCAGAGCGGCAGGCTCCAACCCCACCGCACCCAGCCAGCGCGGATCGAGCGCCAGCATCAGCGCATTGTAACCGCCCGCCGAATGGCCCATCACGGCAATGCGTCCGGGGTCGAGGCCGTGCCGCGCGGCGTTGTCCACCACCCAGCGCAGCGCCCCCGCGCCATCCTCAAGCATTGCCGGATGCCGCCCTTGCGGCAGCAGGCGATAGCCCGCCAGTACCACCGCAAAGCCATGGTCAGCCAGCGTGCGGGCGATGAAGCGGTAATCGTGCGGATCGCCGCTCATCCACGCGCCGCCATGGATGAACACGACGACCGGCAGCGGATTGTTCAGCGCTCCGGCGGGGCGCCTGGCGGGCACCAGTACTTGCAGCTTTTGCGCAGGGTTCGCACCGAAGCGCGCGGATTCGACCAGCCGGACGGTGCGATTTCCGCCGCGCATGATCCGGTCCGCCGCATTGAGCAGGGCCACCGGATTGCGCGACAGCGCGCGCGCAAAGGCCGCATATCCCATTCCGCCAACGAGCAAGGGCGCGGCAAATGCCCATTCCGCCCATGCCATGTCGGCCATATCGAAATCGAAAATCGCCAATGCATCCGCCAATCGGAAAGATCAGCGGCCGGGCTAGCAGTCCTTCGGCGCGGCGCGAAGGGGGATAACACCACGACTTCGCGCCATTTCGGGGGATTTTGGCAAAACTCAGTCGAGCAGGCGGCGCGCGGCCTTTTCCAGCAGGGCTTCATCGTCGCTGACATCGCCCAGCAGCGCGACATCCCCGCCGGGCAGGCGGCGCACGAGGACAAGCGCGAACTCGGCACCCTCCCCGCCCAACTCGCTCAGCGCGCGGATGGGCAGGCGGCGCAGCGGCTCGGCCAGCGATGCCACCCCGCGCGAGGCAGCAGGCTTGTCGGCTCCGTCGGGCGCGATGTCGGCGCGGCGCAGGCCACGTTCGAGCGTGACCACGCCCTTCAAGCCGCCCGGCGCAGCAGCGAGGTACCCGGCAAGCTCGCCCGCCTTCAACCCGATGCGGTCGGCATGGCCCAGCGCGCTGGCGTATTCGGTCAGCCTTGTCTTGTCGTAATCGGCACCGAACACCAGCTTGACCAGCGGGATCAGCGGCGCCCGTTCCTGCATGACCAGTCCCGCCTCGGCAACGATCCGGGCATATTCATCGGGTGCGCTGCGGGCGGCCAAAGCGAAGTCCCAGGCTCGGCTGATCGCCGCGTACAAGGCACCGCGCGTGCGGTCCTCGCTCGATCGCGCGGCAGCCGCCAGCGCACGCGCGGCTTCCAGCCATTCGGACAACGGACGCGCCTTTTCAACCACCTCCGGCTGCCCGATGCCGGGCTCAGACAGGGTGCCAAGGCCGGGAAACGGCACAATCTGGCCTGCATCGACGTCCGCCAGCGCGAATTCGCCAAGGTCGAGCACCGCCGGCCCATCGGCCCAGCCACCGAGCGGCGGGGCGGGACGGCGACCGATGCTCGGCTCTTCCAGCGCGTTGCCAAGGTCGAGCAGCAGCGCGTCGGTTGCTTCCTGGTCGGCCAGCTCCTTCCAGTTGATCACGCCATAGATGTAGTCGATCGTGGTATCGTCGGACGAAAACGGCAGCAGGATGCCGCGATACAGGATCGTGCGGCCACGCTGGTTGACGAACTCCGCTTCGAACCCGATCGGCGCCTGATTGGCGATGATCTGCAGATAATGGTCGGTGATCCGCGACAGCAGCGACCGGCCCGGCACATCGGTCAGGCGCGCGGGCAGACCTTGGGTGTCGCATTCCTGCGCCAAAGTTTCGCCCAGAAAGACGATCGCCGGATCACCAAGGCCACGGTCGAAATGCAACAGCACCGAGTGGTCCGCAAAGTCGGGCAGCGGGCGCTTGAGCACCGCGTCGGCCGACGGGAAGGCAGCCTTGCCCAACAACGCGGCCCAGTAATTGTAGGCGCGCACCTGCATGCGCCGTTCATCGGCAACAGGCGCCGTCGGCGGGCTGATCTCGATAGCGAGGTCGGTATCCTCGGTCGCTTCGCGCGAGTCGGCGCGGTTATCGTGAAGACTGTCCATTGGTAGGCCGTTCCTTGCCACGCTCGTCGCCAACCCTTGTGGCGCAACATGGTAAAGAAGACGTGAAGTTGCGCCGCGACTTTAGCTCAGGTCAATTGGTGCGAAATGCGGGCAGCAATTGCTTCGGCCTTGGCGATCAGTTGCAAGGCAATGTCACGGTGGAGCAATTCCGCCATCTTTCCATTGACCCGCAGCGCTCCGCGACCGGCATTGGCTGGATCGGCGAAGGCGGCAACAATCGCGCGCGCTTCGTCAATCGCAGCAGCATCGGGCGCGAACACCCGATTCGCGATTGCCAATTGGGCCGGGTGGATCAGTGTCTTGCCGTCAAAGCCGAAATCGCGCGCTTGTGTGCATTCGTCCTCCAGCCGCGCCGCATCGTCGATGGCGTTGCAAACGCCGTCCAGCACCAGCAAGCCATTGGCGCGCGCGGCCAGGACCGCCTGCACCAGCACCGGCACGAACGCGGCCCGGCCCGGCAACTGGGCGATGCCGGTGTCCTTGGCCAGATCGTTGAGCCCGAGCACGAACCCCGCCAAACGCGTGGTCGCGGCCATCGCGGCGATCCGCTCAAGCGCCAATACCGCGCGCGGCGTTTCGATCATCACCCACAGCGCAACCGCGGCGGGATAGCCAGCCGCGTCCATGGCCTGCGACAATGCGGCGATGTCGTCTGGCGAATCGACTTTGGGCGCCAGCACCGCGTCGAGCGGCGCGTCGGCCAGCCCGGTCAGGTCGGCCGCGCCCCATGGCGTAGACAGCGCATTGATCCGCCCGATCAGGCGCCGGTGGCCGAAACCGCCCGCCTTCGCCTCGGCAACCAGCGCGGTGCGCGCAGTATCCTTGGCTTCGGGCGCCACGGCATCTTCCAGATCGAGCGCGACCGCATCGGTATCGAGTTCGCGCGCCTTGGCCATCGCACGGGCGTTGCTGGCGGGCATGTACAGCACCGAACGCAAGGGGGCCGCGCCGGCCACAAGTGTCGAAGCAGGATTATCAAGGCTGGCCATGCAAAGTCTCTCCCGGTTCGATGCGTCCTTCTTCGCGCGTCGGCATCGGCGCGAACAGGCGCAGCAGCAGTGTTGCCGCCATCCACAGCGCCGCCCAATACAGCGCGCCGGTGGTGCTCAGTCTGTCGGCAACGCTGCCCCAGCCCCATGCTCCCAGCGCCATGCCGCCAAAGGTGACCGACTGGTAGATCGACAGGCAGCGCGCCAATATCGTTTCGGGCGAGCGCATCTGCATCGCCACGTTCAGGCTCGTCATCGCCAGAATCCAGCCAGCCCCGCCCAGCAACGCCGCCACCAACCCGACATCGAGCGCGCGGCTTTGCGCAACCAGCAGCAGCGCCGTGACAAATGCCACGGTCCCCGCGGAAACCACCGCCTCGCTGCCAAACCGGCGGCGCAGCTTGCTGACCCACAATGCCGCCGTGATCGAGCCGGTGCCGAATGCACCCAGCATCAGGCCATAGGCGATCTCGGAACCCTTGATCTGCTGGCGCACCAGCACCGGCAGCAGCGCCTGAAACGCCGCAGCGCCAAAGCCGAACAAAGCGCCGCGCAGCAATACCTTGCGGATCGGCTGCGAGCGCAAACAGAAGGCCAGACCTTCGCCGATCGCCTGCCCGATGGGCTGGCGGTGTTGCGGGGTCGGCGGCATTTCCGGGTGCCAGCGCGCCAGCACCACGATCATCGCAAGATAGCTGACCGCGTTGATCGCGAACGCCAGACTGACGCTCCACAACGACAGGATAAGGCCGCCGAGTGCCGGGCCTACGCTGCGCGCCACATTGAACGATATGGCGTTGAGCGAAATCGCCTGCGGCAGTTCGCTGCGATCGACCTGCAGGCGGACCGAGGCCTGCCATGCCGGGCCGTTGAGCGCGGTGCCGATGCCAACCAGCAGCGTCAGGGCGAGCAGATTTGCCGGGGTCAGCCACCCGGCATAGCCGACCAGCGCCAGCACCGCCGAGACGACCAGCATGCCGATCTGCGCCGCCAGCATCACCAGCCGCCGGTCGAACGCGTCGGCCAGCGCGCCCGCCACCGTGCCGAACAACAGGATCGGGATGGTGGCAGAGGCTTGCACCAGCGCGACCGGCAGGTGGCTGGTGGTCAGTTCGGTCATCGCCCAGGCCGCCGCGACCGCCTGAATCACCGAGCCAACGTTGGATGCCATGTTGGCAATCCAGATCGCACGAAATATGGGAAAACGGAACGGGCCCAGCGCGCCGCCCGGTTGCAGCGCCGACTTCACAACAGATAGCGGACCTTGATCGGGGTCACCAAGGCCGCTTCGCCCAGCGGAAACTCTGCGGCATCGAAGCGTGGCGGCCCGAAGCGGATCGGCGCATCGCGCGAAAATCCGAAGCCCTCGCGCGGGACCATCAGCACTTTGTCCATTCGGCCATTGGCGTTCTCGTCATGGAACAGCGCGATGGCGTAACGGCCGGGCAGCACATGGCGGAACACCACGCTGGGCCCGTCGGCGGCCGTGGCGGTGACGTGGCGGGCCTGCGGGTCTTTCTGGCAGTCGGGGAACGTGATCGGGTCGGCGGTCAGGCAGGCCTGAATCAGCCCCCGCGTCGAGCGCAGCCCCTCGATATCGACGGTCACGGTAGATGGCGAGGGCATCGTCGCACCGCCCAGCAGGGGCGCCGTCGCACCCAGCAGTGCAGAAGCGGCAGCACGGCGGGTCTTGCGCCAGTGGCGGGCGGGAAGGGTCATGGTGCCGAAAGTCCCTTGTCGGTGCCGCACAAGCGGTCCCAGAAGCGGAAATAGAGGCCGTAGTTGCAGCGGTACAACTCGTGATGGCGGTGATGATGGCTGGCGGTGATCAGCCAGTTGCCGATGCGCGAATGGACGATCCAGCGCGGAAACATCTCCCACCCCATGTGGTTGGTCACGCCCATCACGGTCATGATCAGCAGCACAAGGCCCAGCATCCCGATGTGGATCGGGATCACGAACACCAGCGCGGGCACAAACAGGCCGACGACGGCGGCCTCGACCGGATGGAAGTTCATCGCTGCCCACGCGGTCGGCGGACGGCTGGCATGGTGGATGGCGTGGATACGGCGGAACACGGTCGGCCGGTGCATCCAGCGGTGCGTCCAATAGAACCAGCTATCGTGCAGGAACAGGTAAAGCAGCAACGAAACCGGCATCCACCACAGCGGCAGTGCATGCGGATCGGCATAGATGCGAGTCCAGCCATGGCGCTGCCAGCCCCAGGCGACAACGCCCGCAGGCACGCCATAGATCGCAGCCGAGGCCAGACTCCAGCCGATTTCGCGGCGGATCTGCTGCCCGAGGCCAGCATAGTGGCCGGGCCGCACGCGCGCGGTAAGCGCCGCAAACAGGCCGCTGGTGGCCAGATAGCGCACGGCGACAATGATCGTCATCGCCAATGCCGACAGTGCCAGACCATCGGCACCTGTGCTGGAAAGGGAAATGGCGCTCGGCATCGTGGCTGCCCTTTAGGTCAAAATGACCAGAAGGGACAGCATCTTGATGACCGAGCGCCGCATTTCATGCGCGCCCTGCCGCCTTGGCAGCAGCCTTGGTCGATACCATGGCCGGCGAGGCACTTGCTATCAGACGGCGCGACGCACCTTGTTGCGGTGCTGGCCGACCGTGTTGGGGCCACGCGGACGGAAAAAGCGCTTGGCCTGACCTTCGGCACCCTCGCGGTCGGTGCGCGGAGCGTCGCCTGCAGGACGCTCGCCACGCGGCGCGCTGGTGCGCGGACGGTCGTCGTGCTGCTTGCGCTCGTCACCGCGCGGCGGACCGCTGCGACGCTGCGGCTGCTGGCGATTGCGATCGCCGCGATCGCGGTGCACGCGCTCTTCGCTGGCCGGACGCGGGGTTGGTGCGGGCAGGCGCGCCGCTTCGGCCTGGAAGCCTTCGGGCAGCGGCAACGGCGCCAGCTTCACGCCGGTCAGCTTCTCGATGTCACGCATGTAGGCCTTTTCATCGGGCGCACACAGGCTGATCGCGACACCATCGGCGCCGGCACGCGCGGTGCGGCCGATGCGGTGAACGTACTGTTCGGCCACGTTGGGCAGTTCGAAGTTGATGACGTGGCTAACGCCCGTCACGTCGATCCCGCGTGCGGCAATGTCGGTTGCGACCAGCACCGGGCAGGCACCCTGGCGGAACGCTTCCAGCGCGGCGGTGCGCTGGGCTTGCGTCTTGTTGCCGTGGATGGCGCGGGCGTCGATCCCGGCGGCCCCCAGATGGCGGGCAACACGGTCGGCGCCATGCTTGGTGCGGGTGAACACGATGGCGCGTTCCAGCGACTTGTCGGCCAGCATCGCGCGCAGGCGCAAGCTCAGCAGACCCTGCTTTTCGGCCTGATTGACGAACGTGACGTACTGTTCGACACGCTCGGCGGTGGTGGCCTGCGGGGCCACTTCGACGCGCACCGGGTTCTTGATGAACTGGCGACCCAGTTCCTCGATCGACTTGGGCATCGTGGCCGAGAAGAACAGGCTCTGGCGCTTGGCCGGCAGCATGTTGGCCACCCGCTTGAGCGCGTGGATGAAGCCGAGGTCCATCATCTGGTCGGCTTCGTCGAGCACGAAGATCTCGACCCGGCCAAGAGTCAGCGCGCGGTTGTCGATCAGGTCAAGCAGACGGCCGGGCGTTGCCACCAGAATGTCGGTGCCCGTCGTCAGGCGGCGCGCCTGCTTGTTGATGGGAATGCCACCGAACACGCAATCGACCTGCAGGTTCAGGTTGCGGGCATAGCCCTTCATGTTGTCGGCAATCTGCGCGGCCAGTTCGCGGGTCGGCGAAAGCACCAGCATGCGGCACGAAGCCGGCTTGCGCGGGGTCGGATCGGCGGCCAGCCGGTGCAGCGAAGGCAGCGCAAAGGCAGCGGTCTTGCCGGTGCCGGTCTGGGCGATGCCCAGCAGGTCGCGCCCTTCGAGCAGCGCTGGAATGGAATCGCGCTGGATCGGGGTGGGATCGGTGTAGCCCTTGGTGGCCAGAGCGCGCAAAATGGGCTCGGCAAGGCCGAGGTCAGAAAAATAGGACATGAGAAGCCAATGCTTTCAATGGGCGCACGCCAAGAAGCCTGCGCGGCAGGGGTCGTTCGAAGCGACCCGTGCGTGAAGGGGAAGCGGCGGAACGACATCCGTTCGACCGGGGCGGATCGCGCCGTGAAATCGGCGGAACTCACGCTAGCCCGGGCCTGTGGCGCATTACGCCATCGGAGCCGTCGCAGGCCCTCTAGTCGCTGCAGCGCACAAATGCAAGAAAATTACGCTCAACTTTGGTGTTGATACGCAAACTGGCTTGTTCGGAAGTGGCGACGCGGCCATTGTCCGCGCCGTCCTCTCTTTGGAACACGCGCTTGTCCGATGAAGCTGCCAGCGAGCCGGTTAGTCCCTGCACCGGCGTCTGCACAATCGATCCGGTCGCGCGGACGTGCCTTGGCTGTGCGCGGACGCTTGCCGAAATCGAGCGTTGGTTCGGCGCGACGCGGGCCGAGCGTCAGGCTATCCTGCGCGCGGTCGCGGGGCGGAAAGCCCTTGCCGATGCAGCGGGTGGTGGCTAAAGCCACCGCACGTCACTTGGGGAGTAGCCACCGCTCAGGCGGTCCATCCGCGTCAACATGCTTGGTCGAGAGACCATGGCGCAGGCAAAATGGTATTCCGAGGCAGCCTCTATCGGCCAGCCTCAGGCCATTTCGGGCAAGACCAATGATCGATGGCCATTCGTCCTTGCCGGGCGAGAATGGTCCTTCGGTTGTTGTCTTGCATTCGCCCGGCTCAGGAATGTCCCGATGATCGAAGCGCTCACCACCTCCACCGCCATCGTTGCGCTCGCCGAAATCGGCGACAAGACACAATTGCTGGCGATCGTCCTTGCCACCCGTTTCCGCAAGCCATGGCCGGTGATCGGCGGCATTCTGGTGGCAACCCTCGCCAACCACTTCCTCGCCGCACTTGTCGGCGCGACCGCAGCATCGTTCCTCGACAGCACCTGGTTCCGCGCCGCCGTGGCCGTGGGCTTCATCGCGATGGGCCTGTGGACGCTGGTACCCGACAAGCTGGACGACGATGATGGTACGGCGGGTGTTTCACGGCACGGAGCATTCCTGACGACGCTCGTGGCCTTCTTTCTGGTCGAGATGGGCGACAAGACGCAAATCGCCACGATCGGCCTTGGCGCACGGTTCCACGATGCCATTGCCGTCACCATCGGCACCACGCTGGGCATGATGCTGGCCAACGTCCCGGCGGTGTTCCTGGGTGAAGGACTGGTGCGGCGCGTCCCGCTCAATGTCGTGCGCATGGTTGCGGCGGCGCTGTTCATCGTGCTTGGTGGCTGGCTGCTGTGGCATGTTCTGACCTGATTACCGCCACGATGGGCGGGGCCTGATCAGGCCCCGCCTTCGCGCCACCATCCTCCTTGCGGGTCGAGTGCGGCCGTCAGGCGACGCAGCGCAGCGCGGGCCAGTCGCTCGATCTCGGCCTTGCGGCGGGCCGCAGCCAATGGCTGGGATGCTGCGGGGCGCAGGATCTCGGCATCATAGCCATCGCCCACGATGACCCCGCAGCGTTCGGGCAGGAATGCGGGGGTTTCGAGGACGGTCCGATCCAGATGCGGGGCAAGCCCCCAGTAAAACCGGTCGCAATGGTCCAGATATTCGGTCCATTTGGCATCGCCCAGCAAATCGGCGCGCGCTACCTTGATCTCGACGATCACCACATGCCCGCGTGCATCAATACCCATCAGATCGGCGCGCCGCCCATTGCGCAGCGGCATTTCGGCCAGACACCAGATGTCGTTGCGCGCAAACAGGCGGCAGATGCCCCGCGCCACTGCCAGCGCCTCGCGCTCAAGCGCCGTTGTGGCCACGCCTGCGAGCGCCGCCGAAACGCCATTTCCGCCTGCAATACCGGCATCTGTAGACATGGCTGCCGAATCGATCATGGGTTCAGCGTAGGAACATAAAGAGAACTTGTAAAGTGCTGCGATGTGCGCGGCGAGCGCCCGAATTGCGGAATCGGCCACAATCGAGGCACCAAGTCCGCTTTGCGCGAACCATTACCGCAAAAAGACTGGCAAGCCGCATCGGGCGCTGCTAGGCGCTCATCCAACGCATCCGTAGCTCAGCTGGATAGAGTACTGCCCTCCGAAGGCAGGGGTCACAGGTTCGAATCCTGTCGGGTGCACCAATATTTCAATAGCCCGGCGGTTGATTGCGGACGCCGAACTGGAAACGGGGGCGCTCCCGCTGCCCTACCGCGTCGGATCGACGCGCGATGGCTCAGCTGGCCAGAAACTCCACAGCAAAGACGGCTTGCTGTTTGCCTGACCGGGCCTTGACTTCCAACCGTTCAATTCGCCTCGGCTACCACCCGCATCGCCCGTTCGATCCCGGCCCAGTCCGGCGCGTGGCTGCCGGTGTGGTTGGGCATGCCTGCGCGGGTCAGGCAGCCTTTGGGGGCGGCGTAGCTGTCGATCCGCCGTTCGGGGTCTTCGCGCCACTGGATGTTGAAGGCCCACAGCTTGGGGAAGAATTCGAGCCCGCTGTAAGGCAAGTGGTCGTGGATCCACCAGGCCAGCTTGGTCCAGTTCCCCTCCTCCTCATCGGCAAAGGCATCGACGAAGGCGGGCACCACCACGCACGCGGTCGCGCCCATGCGGCCTTGCGCATCGCGGCGGTCCCAGATGTGGCCGGCATAGTTCAATTCGTTGCGCGCGCAGTTGTAGCCTTTGGCATTGCCCAGCGCGTTGACCTCGCAATTGCGATAGGCCGAGCGGATGGCGATGCGGCCAAAGGCATCCTGCAACGGCTCGAGCAGATCCTCGCACAATCGCGTGCCCGCCGCGATGGCAAGGTCCGGGTCATCGGGCACGTTGCCCAGTCCGTGGATCGCGGCAATGTCGGAAAACAGGAAATCGCGCATGAAAAACGAGCGCGACAGCCGCACCCGACCAAAGGCGGTCAGGCTGTTGACGGACTTGGGCGGTTTCATGCGGTTTCCACTCCTGAACGCGCTTGCATCTTGATCTTCTGCCTGCTCGCCATGCGGTCACAATGAAACTCTGTGGGTTTGCAGACCCGATTGCGATCGATCTCTCGACTATAGGGAGTTAGAGTTTCCCGCGATCAGTTCAACAGGAATGGCGCGGGGCTGGAGCCCGGCATAGTCGGGTGGCGTAAAGACGCGTATTGTTGCGCGATCACGACACATGAAGCCCATTGTACCGCTTCCGACGCGGCAAGAGCCGGAACAATCGGCAGCGACAAGGGTTTACGATCGTGATCAAAAATGCACCTTCACGCGCCGTTGCGCAGTGTTTCGGCAAAGCGTCGCGCACGCTGCTGCTGCCCGCCGCGCACAGGCGGAGCGCTCCAAATCACCGCACCCCTCGGCCACCGTTTCATCCACCAGCCGACGACCGGTTGCGCTGCATGCCATCGCAGCCTTTCGGGCGAAAGCGGGGAATGATGCGAAGGTGGGGGTGAAGATGGCCATGGCGGATGACACTGGCCTGACTTCAGCCGAAGCTGCGGCACGGCTGGCGTCCGATGGCCCCAATGAGCTCGCCCGCGCGGGGCGGCGCTCGGTCCTGCGGATTGCGCTGGGGGTGCTGCGCGAGCCGATGCTGCTGCTCCTGCTGCTGGGCGGTGGTGCCTATCTGTTGCTCGGAAGCCTGACCGAGGCGCTGATCCTGCTGGCCTTCGCCACTTTCTCCATCGCCGTCACCGTCGTTCAAGAGGCGCGGACAGAGCATGTGCTGGAGGCGTTGCGCGATCTCTCGGCCCCGCGCGCGCTGGTCATCCGGGGCGGCGCGCGCCTGCGCGTTGCCGGGCGCGAGGTGGTGTGCGGCGATCTGATCGTGCTCGAACAGGGTGACCGGATCGCTGCGGACGCGCGGCTGGTGGAAGCCCATGATCTGCAGGCCGACGAATCGTTGCTGACCGGCGAATCCCTGCCCGTCGACAAGGTTGCGGCGAAAGAGGGCTTCGACGACACGGCCCCTCGTCCGGGCGGGGAGGGTTTGCCGTTCCTCTATTCCGGCTCGCTCGTCACGCGCGGAAGCGGGATCGCGCGCGTTCTGGCAACGGGGCCGCGCAGCGAAATCGGGCGGATCGGCCAGTCGCTCGCGGGCCTTGAGACCGAAGCGCCGCGCCTGGCCCGAGAAACCACGCGGATCGTGACCTGGTGTGCGGTGGGTGGCGGCGCGGTGGCGCTGTCGGTCGTTCTGCTGTTCGGGCTGCTTCGCGGTGGATGGATCGAGGCGGTGCTCGCCGGGATCGCCATCGGCATGTCGATGCTGCCCGAGGAGTTTCCGGTGGTGCTCACCGTGTTCCTGGCGATGGGTGCATGGCGGATCGGCAAAGTCGGTGTGCTCACCCGCCGCGCTGCCGCGATCGAGACTCTGGGTTCGGCAACCGTACTGTGCACCGACAAGACCGGAACCCTGACCGAAAATCGCATGTCGGTGGCCGCGTTGTGGTTACCCTCGGGAGAGGCCTTTGCGCTGAAGGCGGGTGTCGCTGTCCCCGAAGGATTTCAGGCGCTGATCGAGACTGGAGCGCTGGCCAGCGCCGAAACCCCCAGCGATCCGATGGAGATTGCGCTCCTCGGCGCGCGCGGCACGGACGCGCCATTGAGCGAAACGCACGGCAATCTGGTGCAGGCCTACGCCTTGCGCCCGGACTTGCTGGCGATGTCGAATATCTGGGATGATGGACAGGAACTGCGGCTCTCCGCCAAGGGCGCGCCCGAAGCGATTGCCGGGCTGTGCCGCCTCTCCCAGGCCGATCATGCGGCGATGAAAGCGGCGGTCGAGGCCATGGCTGAGCGGGGCATCCGGGTACTGGCCGTTGCCACCGCCGCTCCACAAGATCGCAACTGGGCCAAAAGCCAGCAGGACTATCACTACACGCTGGCGGGGCTGACCGGACTGGCCGATCCCTTGCGCGCCAGTGTTCCAGCCGCCGTGGCCGAGTGCCGCAGTGCGGGAATCCGCGTGGTGATGATCACCGGCGACCACGCGGCGACAGCTCGCGCCATCGCAATCGAGGCCGGAATCGCTGATGGCGATGTCCTGACCGGCGATGACCTTGCCGCGCTCGATGACGCCGAACTGGCGCAGCGCCTCAAAACAGTCACCGTATTTGCCCGGATCATGCCCGAGCAGAAGCTGCGCATCGTGCAGGCGTTCAAGGCGTCGGGTGAGATCGTCGCCATGACCGGGGACGGGGTGAACGATGCCCCCTCGCTCAAGGCGGCGCATATCGGGGTGGCCATGGGCCAGCGCGGTACCGATGTGGCGCGCGAGGCTGCCGCGATCGTGCTGCTGGAGGATGATTTCGGTGCGATCGTGCAGGCGGTGCGGCTTGGGCGGCGGATCTATGACAATATCCGCAAGGCGATGGCCTTCATCTTCGCGGTGCACGTGCCGATTGCCGGCCTTGCGCTGATCCCGCTGCTGTTCGGCCTGCCGCTGCTGTTCGGCCCGATCCACATCGCGCTGCTCGAAATGGTGATCGATCCGGTCTGCGCGCTGGTGTTCGAGGCCGAGGAGGACGAGGCCGATATTATGGCGCGCCCGCCGCGCGCGCCAGACGAAGCGCTGTTTTCGCTGCGCATGATCGCGTGGAGCGTGTTTCAGGGCGGCGCGGCCCTTGCCATGCTGGCGGCCGTGCTGTTCGTGGAGACCGCAAACGCCATGCCCGAGACCGAACTGCGCGCGCTGATGTTCTTCGCGCTAATCGCTGCGGTTCTGGCGCTGACTTTCGTCAACCGCTCGTTCAGCGCCTCGCTGGGTCAGGCGCTGCTACGCCCAAACCCGGCTCTGCGCGTGGTTCTGCTGGCGATCGTGGCAATCACCGGTGCGATCCTGTTCATCCCGGCAGCGCAGACCCTGCTCAAATTCGGAACGATCGCGTGGGGCGACATGGCGCTGGCGGTCGGGCTGGGCGCGTTGTTGCTGGCCTTGCTTGAGGCGGGCAAATTCCTGCTAGGCCGTTTCCTTGCGCGCCGGGGGGATAGGACGCCGCTTTTCCGCGAGGGAGCTGCATGACCGGACCGCCGGACCCGCACAGCGCAATGGAGCGCGGCTTTCTCCTGATCCTGCTGGTTTGCGCGACGCTTGCCTTTGCCTGGCTGGCGGGCCCCTTCTCAGGTGCGATCCTGTGGGGCGTGATCGCCGCGATTCTCTTTGCCCCACTCAACGCCGCGCTGCTGCGCCGTGCGCCGTGCCGCCCCAATCTGGCAGCGGCGATCACGCTTCTGGCCATCACCGCGGTCGCGGTCGTTCCCGCCATGCTGCTGGGTGCAGCGCTGCTGAGTCAGGCCGCAGCGACCTATGGCAGTCTGCAATCGGGCGAGATCAGCTTCGCGCGCAGTTTTGCAGCGGCGGAACAGCATCTGCCGCAAGCTTTGCACGGCTGGCTTGAACGCCTCGGCCTTGGCGATTTCATCATGGTGCGCGACCGGATCGGCCGGGTGATCGCAAGCAGCCTCCAGCCGCTGGCAGGCCGGGCGCTCGACATCGGGCAATGGGCGTTCGCGTTCTTCCTGTCGCTTGGGGTGATGCTGTACCTCACCTTCTTCCTGCTGCGCGACGGTGCGCGGATCATCGACCGGATCGAAAGCTGCCTGCCGCTAGCGCCCGATCAGCGCCGCCTGCTGACCGCACGGTTCGTCGAGGTCGTCCGCGCCACCATCAAGGGCAGCCTGATCGTCGCGGTATTGCAAGGCATGACCGGCGGCCTTGCCTTCTGGATGCTGGGGATCGGTGGCGCGCTGCTGTGGGGCGTGGCCATGGGGGTGTTCTCACTGTTTCCCGCCATCGGCACCGCGTTCATCTGGGTTCCGGTTGCCGCGTGGTTGCTGTTCACGGGCGAAGTGTGGCGCGGCGGTGCCTTGTTCCTCGTCGGCTTCTTCATCGTCAGCAGTGTCGACAATGTGGTCCGTCCGATTCTCGTCGGGCGCGATGCACGGATGCCGGATTACATCGTCCTGATCGCGACATTGGGGGGGTTCGAATTGATGGGCTTCAATGGTTTCGTGATCGGACCGGTGATCGCCGCGCTGTTCTTGGCTGTCTGGGACATCTTCCGCAACGCCCGGCCAACAGGCTCGGGATGAGCACACCCGGCCCCGGAAACCGCAGGCCGAGGTGCTCAAGACCTTTACCACAGGGGCAAGCCAAACCAGCCTCAGACAATGCCGGCGCTCTCGCCGGGGCGATGTGGAGACCCACCAAGCGGCAGGAGCTTCCCCCATGGCTGCACGCAGCGACATAGGGGACAACAGGACCGCGGCTGCGCGCTTTTCGCCGCCCGAGACGATCACACGAGATGCGCGCGGAAGAAGCTCTCCAGCTTGTCGAAGGGGATGGCTTGCACGTTGTCGTAAAGATCGACGTGGCTGGCGCCGGGAATGATCATCAGCTCCTTGGGCTCTGCTGCCGCGGCAAAGGCGGTTTCACTGAAGTAGCGTGAGTGCGCCTTTTCGCCATGGACGAACAGCACCGGGCGCGGGGCGATCTCCTTGATGTAGGTCAGGATCGGCATGTTCATGAACGAGAGCGGCGTGGTCAGCGCCCAGGCGTTGCCGGAGTTCACGGCGCGCGGGTGGTAGCCGCGCGGCGTCATGTAATAAGCATGATAGTCGAGCGCGAACTGCGGTTCCCCACCCTTCAGCTGGTTGTACTTCGGCCCATAGGCCGGGGCGCCCCGGGCGGCGTCGTCCCAGCGCTGGCGGCTGAGTTGCTCCAGCGTCTGGCTGCGCTGTTCGGGTGTCACGCTGTCGAAGTAGCCCTTCGCCATCAGGCGGGTCATGTCATACATCGTGCTGGCGACCACGGCCTTCACCCGCTTGTCCACCGCCACGGCATTGAGCGCCAAGCCGCCCCAGCCACAGATGCCGATCACGCCGATCCGTTCGCGATCGACCAGATGGTGAAGGCCCAGAAAATCGACCGCCGCGCTGAAATCCTCGGTGTTGATGTCGGGTGAGGCGAGATTGCGCGGATGCCCGCCGCTTTCCCCGGTGAACGATGGGTCAAACGCCAGCGCGACAAAGGCGCGCTCGGCCATGGTCTGGGCGTAAAGTCCGGAGGACTGCTCCTTCACCGCGCCAAAGGGCCCGCCGACGGCCAGCGCGGCGAGACGCTGGCCGCCATGGTCCTTCGGGCTATACAAGTCGCCGGTCAGCGTGATGCCATAGCGGTTCTGGAAGGTGACCTTCTGGTGCGCCACTTTGCTGCTTTGCGGGAAAACCTTGTCCCAAGTGCTCGAGTCCGGTGTGCTCGACATGTCGATCGCCTTTGCGGAAAGAGGGAGGATGGAGGCGCTTGCTGCAAGACCGACCGCGCCTGCCCCCGCCAGCCTGAAGAGCGCGCGACGATCCCAACCTCGGGTATCGGTTTGCGGCGGATGCGGATATTTTTCAGGCATGGGGGGCGCCTTCGGATTGTTGAGCGGGTTGTGGGGCGGACGGCGGCAGCTTTCGCGCGGCAGGCGCGGGCCGATGGCCGATGGCCGATGGCCGATGCAGGCCTTCGCCTTAGCGCATGGGGCAATGCCGCCGGTCATGAAGTTTGTCGCACGAGGCGATGAATGAAAATCATCGCGGCGGTAGGGCGAGCGGGCCTATCACGTGGCAGGACTCGCATTGCCTCGAGTCAGGAGAACGCCCTTGATCCTCAAGCACGCCGGATCGACCCCCTCGCAGATTGGCCCGGCCGAATGGTTCACCGGTGCGGTGCGGATCGACATGCTCAACGCCGCGCCCGAACCGGCGCGCCATTCCTGCGCGGCGGTCACGTTCGAACCGGGCGCGCGCACCGCGTGGCATACCCACCCGCTGGGCCAGACGCTGATCGTGACGGCGGGTTGCGGCTGGACGCAGTGTGAGGGGGAACGGGTGCACATCATCCGCGCAGGCGACGTGATCTGGTGCCCGCCCGGCCACAAGCACTGGCATGGCGCCACCAGCACCACGGGCATGACCCATATCGCCGTGCAGGAGGCGCTGGATGGCACCCCGGTGCATTGGCTGGAACAGGTGAGCGAAGAGGATTACCTCGAGGGCTTGGACGCAGTATAGGCCACATATGGCTTTTGCGCGCACCGATCTGGCCGACCTTGGCGTGTTCCTTACCATCGCCCGCCACCGCAACTTTCGGCAGGCAGGGGTGGAGCTTGGGGTCAGTGCCTCGGCGCTCAGCCATGCGCTCAAAGGGTTGGAGGAGCGGCTTGGCGTCAAGCTGCTCAACCGCACCAACCGTTCGGTCACGCTGACGGCGGCGGGTGAGGATCTGTTCGGTCAGATCAGCCAGCCCTTTGCCGATCTGCTGGCGGCAGAAAGCGTGCTCAACCATCATCGCGTTCAGCCGCGTGGGCGCATCCGGTTAAATGTGCCCGAAGTTGCCGCAGACATGCTGCTGGCGCCGGTATTGCCCGCGTTCATTCAGCGTTGGCCCGAGATCGCGCTGGACATCTGCGTCGAGGACCGGCTGCTCGACGTGTTCGATGGCGGGTACGATGCAGGCATCCGTTTTGGCGGCACCGTGCCCGATGACATGATCGCGCAGCGGCTGTCGGCCGAAATTCCGTGGGCGGTGGCGGCATCGCCCGCCTATCTGGCGCAGGCCGGTGTGCCCATGCACCCCGCCGATCTGGCGGCGCACCGTTGCCTGCAAATCCGGCTGGGGGATGACCGCATCTACCGCTGGGAATTCGACCGGGGCGATGAGCATCTGGCGCTGGCGGTGCCGGGGGCGATCACGCACAACTCGGCCACACTGGCGCGTCGGCTGGCACTGCAGGGGGTGGGTCTGGTCTATGCCCCGCTGGCCAGCCTTGGCGCTGAACTGGGCAGCGGCACATTGCAGCGCGTGCTGGAGGACTGGGTATCGCCGGGGCCTGCGCTGCACATATACTACCCCGGACGGCGCAACCTGCCGGTGGGGCTGCGCCTGCTCGTCGATCTGATCCGCGAGATGCAACCGCTGGGGTTCTGATCCCCGGCCCACGATGAATTTTCTTCAACGCCCCATGGAGCACGCGCCGTCTCACGCCAAGGGCGCCTGTCGGCGTATGGCCTGCCTTGCGCGCCGACCGACGGGCACCATTGGTGAAAACGCCATGAAAATCGCAGTTCTGTATCACAGCGGCTATGGCCATACCGCCAAGCTGGCGCAGTTTGTCGCGCAAGGCGCAGAAGCCGTCGATGGCGCCAAGGCCGAACTCTTCGCGCTGGGTGACGAGGCGCTGGACTGGGATGCGCTGGCCGCAGCCGACGCCATCATTTTTGGCTCGCCCACCTATAACGGCTCCATTTCCGCCCGTTTTAAGGCGATGATGGAAGAGAGCACGCGCAACGCCTGGATCCCGAAGCGGTGGGTCAACAAGATCGCCGCAGGCTTTACCAATTCGGGCGCGATGCATGGCGACAAGCTCAACTCGCTGACCACGATGGCCCTGTTCGCAGCGCAGCAGGGGATGATCTGGGTCGGGCTCGACGTGTTTCCGGGCAAGACCGACGAAGAACTCAACCGCATCGGCGGCTGGCTGGGCGCGATGGCGCAATCCGACGATGCGCCCGCCGATATCACCCCGATCCAGAGCGATCTCGACACCGCTGCCTATCTCGGCACGCGGGTAGCGCAGATCACGGCGCAATTCCTGCGCGGACAACAGTAACCGAGCTTGCGCTGGCAGGTATCGGTCATGCCGACAACGGCGCCATGCCCTGCATCGCATTGCCCCATCCAGCAGATCAACGAAGCCGGGGCGACTTGGCTTCGCTGCGCCAAGAGGAGACCTGAGCCATGGCTGATGACACCGCCCCCCTGTTCGCCGTGATCGACAAAGTGGCGCCCGTGCTGGTGCCCTATACCCAAGATCGCATCATCGATGAGCTGTGGCACCGCCCCGGCCTTGCCCCGCGTGATCGGGCGATCGTCACTGTCAGCGCGCTGGTCAGCCGCAACGCTACGGTGGCCTATCCCCATTATCTGAACAAGGCGCTCGACAGCGGACTGACGCCTGCCGAGCTGTCCGAACTCATCACCCATCTGGCCTTTTATGCAGGTTGGCCCTTTGTTTTTGGCGCCGTGGGTGTGCTGGCGGGCATCTATGCCGAACGCGGGATCGGTGCGGATCAACTGCCCGCGATCAACCCGGATCTGCTGGCGATGGATGCCGCCCTGCCCGATGAGGACGCGCGACAGGTCTTTATCGCCGACGCCGTGGCGCCGGTGTCGCCCTCGCTTCAGCACTTTACCGACGACTTGCTCTACCATGAGGTGTGGCGGCGGCCGGATCTGGCGCAGCGTGACCGTTGCCTCGCCACGGTGGTGGCGCTGGCCGCTCAAGGCCAGGCCGGCTTTCTGCCGTTCTACCTCAATCGGGCCGTTCTGCAGGGCGTGACCAGGCAAGAATTCGGCGAGGCGCTCGCCCACGTCGCGTTTTATGCCGGGTGGGGCAACGCCATTGCGGCCGCAAGCGCGGCAAAGGCATTCTACGAAGGATTAAGCTGAAGCCAGAGCTTGGCTTGTCGCAGCAGATGCCGTCATGCGGCCAGGATGACACCCGCCGGAGCGGTCTGGCAGGCCGCCTTGAGCGAGCCGCAAAACGATCGGTTCGGCACACACCGCGATCCCGATTGGCCGGATAGCGCGCTAAATCGGGTGCCGGTTTCGTCCGGTGCGGGTTGGGCGCTTGGCCCCGGCAAAGGCATGCCGGGACCAATCCGCGCGGCGGTGCGAGCGCGCGCTCAGAACACAGCGCGCAGGCCGCCCGATGCGCTGATGCGCGTTGCGCCGTCGCTCGCTTCGCCCAGCCCCTGCGCAAACAGGCTCATGCCCGGCCGCAACCGATAGCCGATGCCGATCTTGGCGATGCCGGCGACACGCTCGCGCCGGGCACCGCGCGTCACCAGAGCATCACCAAGATCGGCGAATTCGGCGCGGGCCAGCGCACTGCGACCATGCACCTGATAGCGCACGCTCAAATCAAGCGATCGCGACCAGCGAGACACGTCCGGCCCTTCAAAGCGCAGACCGCCATCGATGAAGCCGGCGGTGCGGTGTCCCGCCCGCACATCAAGCGCGAACACGCTGTCGGCAAGTTCTTGGACGGCGTCACGGTGCGTCCGCACCCACATCGTGCCGGCATGGGGCGTGAGCTGCCAGCCCCTACCCAATGCGCGTGTCGTCTGAAGTTGCAGGTCGATGCCCCAACTGTGCAGTCCGTACCGGCCCGTGCTCTGCACCGCGCCGGGCAGCGAACGGTTGGTGGTGGCATCGCTGTGGTCATGGAACACCGTGACTGCAAGTCGCGACCGGCCTGCGACAAGCCCGAGGTTGACGCCACCGAACATTCCGTCGGCCCGGTTGGTCGCATCCAGCGACGAAATGCGCTGCTGCTGGTTCAAATAGCCGACAAACCCGGCGATCGAAACGCCGTGCCAGGCATAGCCGAGCCCGCCAAGAAGACCGGCGCCGTTGATCTGGGTCGCGCCCACGCCGCGCATGACACTGCCGTCAAGCCTGCGCCAGTTGGCCAGTCCTTGGCCAAAGGCAAAGCCGTGGCCGGGGGTCAGTTCGGCGCTGCCTTGTGCGCGCAAGGCGTCTGACAACATCAAGCCGTTTTCCACGCCAATCTGCAACGCGCTGGCATAAGGTTCAGGGCTGATCCGCCGCAATGCGCCAGCCGACGAGGCGCCTTGTCCATCGACCAGCAGCGGCATGGCCGCCAGCAGTGCTGGCGAAGCGGTTTCCTTGGCGATTGCCGTGTTGAGATAACCCACGATCCCCGCCATCGACGGCGATGCACCGGCAACAGGCGCAAACTGCACCAGCAGATCGACCCCGCTGCCGCGCGTCTTGGCAACCCCGGTCAATCCGATGACCTGGTCGAAGCCGCCGGTCACACCCCCGCTGGCCGATATCAGCGACAGCTTGGTGCCGGGGATCAGCGGGCGGCTGGCGGCGATCGCCAGCGTGCTGCCGGGCTGGATCGCCAGCTTGCCGTTGACCACCAAGCTGTCCGAAACGGTGGGCGCCAGTTCGAACAGGCTGGTCGAACCGCTGGCGAGGGTGACGTCGCCGTACACTGTCATTGTACCGGGCGATGCGCCGGGGCTCAGCGTCCCCTTGACGGTCAATGCGCCGTTGACGACCCCTGCCGAACCGAAGGTGGCACCCGCACCGACGCTGATCGTGCCCGAGGTTATGGTCGATCCGGCAAGGCCGATCAGGCGGCCACCGCCAAGTGTCATCGTGTCGAAGGTACTGGTCCCGGCCAGCGTCGCCAGCCCGCTTGTCTGGTCGTACTGGCCGATACCGCGCACGGTGCCCAGCGCAACCGGCGCCGCAGCGGTGCCACCGGTCACGTGCAGCGTGCTGGCTCCGTCATATACCCTGATATCGCCCGCAAATGCGCCGGCCAGGGTGATAGTGCTGGTCTGCGCGGAAATGCCGATCGAACCGGTCATGTGGCCACTGCTGGCCAGCGAGACATTCTTGCCCCCAAGGAAGACATCGCCGGTGATCGCGCCGGTATTGTTGAACGAAACGGTGCTGTCGCCAGAGGCATAGACCTCAAGCGCCATGCCATCGGCGTACCCCGTGATCGTGCCGCTGTTGGCGAACTGCGCGGTTGTTTGAGCGATCGGACCTGACCCCCAAGACGGCGTCAACCAAGCCTGCACGCCGCCCGCGATGCTGCCGGAGTTGCTGAAGCTGATCGTGGTTGGCGCGTAGCTGTTGATCCGGACCGCGGGCTCGGTCCCATCGTTGGCGATCGTGCCGATGTTGCTCAGGCTTTGCGGCCCCGATCCGAATGTGGTCAACGCGGCCCCTTGGAGCGTCTTGCTGCCGATGGTGCCCGTATTGGCCAGAGACGCCGCATTCAAACCGAGCCAACCGATCAGGCCTGCGTTGGTGAACGACGCCAATTGCGGTTGCGAGGCGTAGTTGTTGAAACTGTACGACGAATTCACCCCACCTGTCGTGTTCACCTTGTTCACGATCGCGCCGCCGCCGAGGACATAAATATCGCTCGAGAGGGTCTTGGCCGCCTGCAAGGTCACCACCGTGTCGGCGCCCAGCGCCTCGGTCGCCTCGGACGTGAAGCCGGTCGGCAAGCTTTCACCAAGCTCGACCGTGGCCGTGCTGCTGCGGCGGTGGACGACCTGATTGACAATGCCGTCGGCAATGATCTGCCCGGTCACGCCAAGCGGCTTGCCGGTTTCGACGAGCCAATTGTAGCCCTTGCCGAACAACAGGTCGCCGTTGATCGTCCCGCCATCGGCCACGTAAATGGCTGCGCCATAGCTGCGCCCATACGGGGAATAGCCCAGATCGACGGAGCCGTTGATCGTCCCGGCATTGTTGAGCGTACCGCCCTGCAAGCTGATCGCCGTGCCAACGCCGCTGATCACGCCCGACGCCAGATTGCTGACGGTCGGGGTACCATAACCATAAAGCGTTGATGTGATCGCCGGTCCATTGGAGCCTGACAAAGTGCCGCTGTTCACCACGCTTGCGTTGCCCAGCAACGCAATCGCCGCGATATCGCTGTTGATCGAGCCCGAGTTGGTCACCGTCTGGCGTATGAGGAACGATCCTGCGACAATGCCATAGGCGCCCTTGCCGACAATCTGGCCGGTATTGGTGATCGAAGCACCGCCGCTGACGACCGTCGATGGCGAGTAGTAATTGCTGCCGAAATCAAGGCTGATCGTGCCGTTGTTGGTCAGCGTGTCATTCTCACCCAGCGACAGCCCGTTGAAATAGGCCTCACCGCCATCCGATCGAGCAGCGCTGAGGGTGCCGTTGTTAACGATCGCAAGGGTTCCAACTGCCGAACTGTAACCTCCAACGCTGACCAGCCCCCGAACGCTTAATGGGGCATCGTCGGTCGTGTCGATGGTGCCGCTGATCGTGATCGCGCCGCTGCCGGCCAAAGTCACGGTGGACCCGATGTGGCCGCTACCCGACAGGGCAAGGCTGGCACCATCCTGCAGTTCGAAACCGAGCGCGGAAAAGCCGCTTGGCGCAATGGTGGTGGTGCTGGCGTTGCCCGCAACACTGTAGATCAGCGCGGAATTGTTGGCGAACACGGAGCCGTTTATGCCGGCAAAGCCGGTGCCAGAACCCAGTTTGGTGATCAACCGGTCGCCCGCGCCAAGTGTCAGGTTGCCGTTGAGCGTGCCGCCATCCTCGGCAATAAAGGTTGAACCACCGCCGTAGTAGTAAGAGGTGGTGGCAATGTTCACATCGCCATTGATCGTTCCGGCATTCTTCACCGTCCCAGCGCCGAATCCGGAATTGGTCGTGATGGCATTGATACCGCCCGAAACGATGCCGCCTGCGCGATTGTCGAGCGTGCCGTGGAGTTCCACTCCGGATACGCCGCCCGTGATCGTGCCGGTATTCTCAAGCAAACCGCCAACGACCGCTCCGATGGTACCACCCTCGATCGTGCCGCTGTTGCTGCTCGAAAAGCAGGAGCACGAAATGCCGAGATTGAGCGCGGTGCCATCGGCCGAACGGATCGTACCGCTGTTGGTGAACCCGGAATTGCCCAGGAAAACCGATACGGCCGTGCCAGTGCCGCTCGCCTCGATCGTGCCGTTGTTGATGAAGCCAAAACCGGCGGACGAGACCACGCTATCGCTGCCGGTGCGGATCGTGCCGTCGTTTGTGAATTGGGAATAGCCGCCCAAGACCAGCTTCACGCCATCAAGCGTCGTCTTGTTGATCAGGGTGCCACTGCTGGTGATGGTCGCAACGCCGCCGAATCCGGCCCCCAGCGTGACCTTTCCGTCACCTTTCAGGTACAAAGTCTGGAAATTGGTGGGCAGAGCCAACGGGCGGTCAAGTGTTACGTCGACCGGAGTGTTCAGTTGCAGCGTATTGGTGCCGCCGCCGCCGTTGATCGAGCCGTTGATCCCGGTGACGATGGCGCCATCGACATAGTTGGCAAAAAGGAGGTCATTGCTGCTCCCGAAACTGACATTGCCGTTGATAGTGCCCTGCGTCGAATCGATCGAACTTGCTTCGTTGTAGGCGCTACCTCCGATGACGATATCGCCGGTGATGGTGCCCTTGTTGGTGAGGTACAGCGCCGTGTTCGCGTTGATTGCACCAGTACCGGCAATCGTGCCGCCTGCTTCGTTGGTGATACCGAAATACGATCCAGAGATTGCCACGCCCCCGCCGCTGTTGGAGATCGTGCCTCGGTTGGTCATGGACAGGTTTAAGTTGCCCGTGCGGATGGTGCCATCCGCCGAGGCCGAGGTGATCGTTCCGCCGTTGTCGATGGTGACGCCATTGAAGCTGTCGGTCGAAGCCACGATCGCGCCGAGCGTGCCGCCGTCGATGATCCCCTCGTTGGTCAGGCCGTCGATCCTGCCCTGAATCGCCCCGATCGTGCCAGTGGCCCGGTTGGTGATCTGCGAGAAATAGGACTTGCTGTCGGCGATCAGGGCTGGTCCCGTGGTGCCGCTGATGGACCCGGCATTGTCGATGCGGGCGATGGCCGGACCGTAATAGTTGCCGGACGTCTGGCTCAGGCTGATCGCTTGCGCACCAGCAATGCGGCCGGTTGCACTTACCTTGATATCCGCCGTCGTCCCGCTGAAATCGTAGTAATATGGCCCCAACGAGCCAGCCGATACCGCAATTGCGGCAGTGGTGTCGGCCAGGATCGCGCCATCGACCGTCAGCGTGGCCGTGCGCCCATAAATGCCTTGCGGCACCGGGATCGACACAATCACGCTTGGCGCAGCGCTGCTCGACAGGGTCGCGTCGCCCACCACCGACAGGGTTGCGCCATTGTCCAGAAGCGATTGCTGGCCGGTAGTCGCGTCGGTGCAGGTCGTGGCCGGTGCCGCGCCGGACACGTCCGTTACGCAGTCGGCATAAGCGTGCGGCGCCAGACCAAAAGCGATTGCCGCCATACAAACGCGCATCGCGGTGCCGGTCTTGAACCGGACCGCACCCAGATTGTTCGCAACTATCACAAGGCCCCCTGTATATCGCACTCCTTCAACAACGGGGCTTGCCGATTGTCTATAGCGGGGCCGGAGTGAAAGTCATTTTGGATCAGATTTTTAAGGCGCGCGGCTAGCGGCATGACAAAGGTCAGTACGGCGGATTGCGTGCGCGCCGTTTGTCTTGACCGAATGGCTTGCCGATCCGCAGCCTGTCGAAGCAGAGACGCTGCCAGATACGGCAATACCATCGCGGTATTGCAGCGTCGGGATAGGCAATCGCACCCGGCACGACGATTTCGACGATCGTGCCTGACGGCGTCCGCCGCCCCAGCGTGAACCGCGCGCCGATGGTCGAGGACCGCTCGCGCATGCCGACCAGCCCGAAGTGCCCATCGCGCCTTCCCATTGCAAGGACGTGCTCAGCAATGCCGACGCCATCGTCCTCGATCAGCAGGTGCAGGTGGGTCGCAGCATAGACCACGGTCACATCGATAAGCGTGCCTTGCGCATGCCTCACCGCGTTGCGGATGGCTTCCGCGCCGATTTTCGCCAGTTCTTCGGCGATCTCGGGATTGACCGCACGGGCCTCCCCCCGCGTCAGGATACGAACGCTGAAGCCGTCGCTTTGGGCAATGTGGAGGGCAATCGCGTGAAGCATCTTGACGAGGTCTTCGCCGAGTTCGATCGATCGCAGATCCTGCACACGGTTGCGGCCCTCGATCAGCGCATCGTCACCGCGTTTCATCGCGCTTTCCAGCTTTTCACGCGCGGGCTGATCGTCCGGTATCGTGTCGGCAACCGACTGGAACAGCAGCATCAGGCCCTGGAATCCCTGAAGCAACGTGTCGTGCAATTCGCGCGCGATCCGTTCGCGCTCGGACAGCCGCGCTTCGTGCTGCGTACGCAGGCGCGCCGATAGCTGGGCCAGCCGCAACGAATAGGCCAGCCACAGCAAGAGCCCCACTGCCAGCGCACACAGGGCCATGAACAAACGCGATTGAACGAATGTCGGTGCGATCACGAAGGTGAAGGTTGCACCTCTGGTGTTCCAGACGCCGTCGCTGTTGGCCGCGATCACGTGGAAACTGTAAGTTCCCGGACCAAGCCGGGTGTAGAATGCCTGCCTGCGGTTGCCGGCATCGACCCAGTCGGGATCGATGCCTTCCAGCTTGTAACGGAAACGGACCCGTTCCGGGATCGACAGGCTGAGCGCGGTGAACTCGATCTCGATGTTCGACGTACCAGCAGCCAGCCTCAGATCGGGCCGCGCCGGATACCTGCGCTCGTCGGCGGTGAGTGAATCGATGACCACATTGGGCGCCAAGGGATTGTGGAACAGGTTGTTGGGATCGATCCAGACCAGCCCGTTGCCCGTGGTGAACCAGACCCGGCCGGTCGCATCGGCTGCCACGCTGCTGCCATAGACCGCACCGTATGGGGCCCCCGGCAAGCCGTCGCGCGAATCCATCAGTTCGAATTGCAGACGTTTCGGGTCGGAATGCGCAAGCGCGTTTTCGAACGAGCTGGTGCGCGCCCGCAAGATGCCTGCCTGCGTGAAGATCCACGTGCTGCCATCGGCGGTATTGGCGATACCCGTCACGCCAGACAGGGCCGGAACGTTGGCCGCACGCAGTGCGTGAAATGCGCCGCCCTTGAAGCTGCCGACGCCGTTCTCGCCCCCGATCACCACGCCGCTTCCCTGCGGCTGGATGAAGGTCACGTCGCCGATGTTCAAGCCGTTGTGCGAGAAGTCGTCGGTCTTGCCGTCTTTCACCCGAAAAAGGCCGCCGCCGGAATAGCGGATCCACATGCTGCCGTCCGGGTCGGGGATCAGCACGCCGGTTGCCCCGACCTTGGATTCAAGCGGGAACCGCCGCCATGCGTTCTGCGACCGGCTGAAAACGCCATGCACGAACGTGGAGATCCACAGCGTGCCCCTGGCATCGTAGGCGGCCGAATAGACGGCTTTTCCCTCGACTTCATCGGGCAGGGCCACTGGCGCGGCCAGTTTGCGGCCGAGCAGTTGCTGGATGCCGTCCTGCGTGATCAGCCAGACCGAGCCGTCGCGGTTGCCGGTGAACATGCCGCGCAAGCGCCCGACGTTTGCCACATAGCGCTCGGGGTCTTGTCCGGGCCTGATCCGGTACAGCGCTTGCGTGCCATCGACCGCGCGACTGGCCGTGCCGGACCAGCCGGTATAGGCGAATATCTGCTTCCCGGCAGCGCCGACGAAACGGGCGCGAAAGCCCGCCGGGACAAGCGTTTCGGTCACGATATTGGCCGGGCGGAAGCGATCCAGCCCAAGGCTGGTGCCTATCCAGATGTTTCCTTCCCGATCTTCGAACAGCGTATGGACGAGGTCGGAGGACAAGCCGTTGGTGGCGACCGAGGGGCCATGGCTGTCGGCGCCCTGATCCAGCATGGTCGCACCAAGGACGGTGCGCACCCGCCTGAGGCCTCCCCCGCCGACACTGCTGCACCACAATGTGCCATCCCGATCGAGCAGGATCGGCCCCTCGATCGCCTTTGGCAGCACCAGACCGGGATTGGCGGAGGGCGGACCGGTCGTCCGAACCCGCGCAAGGTCGGGCATCGGGTAAAGGTGGGCCGCGCGCGTGTCCGTCGTCCACAATCGACCATCGGGCGTGGTGGTGAAGCCCTCGGGCCCACCCACGTAGCCCGCTGCACGTTCGAACCGCTGCTGGCCGGGCTTGAGGTAGAACATGCCACCAAGGTTCTTGGACCAGACGACACCGTCCCGCGCCACCCCGAACGACCAGACACCCCCGCTGCCTTCGCTGAACGAAAAGCCGAAGCTGCCCTGAACGATGACCCACTGCTTGCCGTCAAATCGCAGGATGTTGTCAGGCGTCGATGCCCAGACCGTCTTGTCCGGACCGACCGCGAAAGCGTGGACGCTGGTCGAATTGCGTGAATTGATCCGATAGTTCGTCACTTCCCCGTCGTGCAGATAGGAAATTACCCCGACAGGACGCTCATAACCGATCCACAGCCCCCCCGATGCCGTGGCGGCTAGCGCATGGATACTGGGACTGGGCAGCTTTTCGGCGGCGATCCGTTCGACACGCACCCCGTCGAAGCGATAGAGGCCGTTGACCGAACCCAGCCACAGATAGCCATCGGGGGTCTGCGTGATCGCCCAGATATTGGCGGGCATGCCATCGGCGATGGTCCATGACGTATGGTGGAACTGCGCGATGCTGCGGGTCGGATCGAGCGACAGCGCAGGCGGCGCAAGTAGCAGGCCGAAAAGGCAGACAACAACGAGCATCGCACGCCGAACGCGCGAGGGTTCGCGCCGACTCGCGACGCTGTTCAGGTCAGCGGGCAGGCGGATCGGCGAACGCTTCATCTGTCGCAAGAATGCCTTCCAACGTCCGGAAACACCAGGCGGCGCGGATGCGGGCCCCACACCCGTGGTTGAGCCTTAATCGCGATCAGGCGTGGCGTCGTGGGGAAATTCCACTACAAGCCGCAAGGCGGCGCAGATCGGGGTGTGCGGGGTCTGGGGTGGCAAGCAAGAGTGGACCTTCGTTGAGCCTGCGCACGCGCGCCTTGCGCAGCCTCGGCCTTCGCCGGGCAGCCCTCACCCTTGGGCTCGCTGTTTGGTTTCAACCGGCCACGTGCTTCGCCACGACACCTGCGCAGGCCATCAACGACGGTGGCGGGGACCGGTTGCCCGCAACCGCGGCCGACCCAGCCGACATTCTGGTCACCGCGAACAAGCGCCCCGAGCGCAAACAGGACGTGCCCATGTCGGTGTGGGCACTGTCGGCGCAGCAGCTTGAGCGCGCGCAAGTGCGCGACTTTGACGACCTTGTGCGGGCAGAGCCGTCGCTGACAATCACCAAGACCACCCAGCCGGGCAACAACAGCATCAACATCAGGGGCGTGGGGACGTACGCTTTCTCGATCGCGACCCGCTCCAGCGTCTCGGTGATTGTCGACGACGTGCCACAGGCGTTTCAGGCGCAAGCTTTCCGCGAACTTGCTGACGTCAGCGCGATCGAAGTGCTGCGAGGCCCGCAGAGCACCTTGTTCGGCACTTCGGCGACCGCCGGTGTCATCGCGATCACGACCGCCTCGCCGACCACGACGCTGTCCGCAGGCAGCCGCTTGGGCCTGACGACCGATGCGGAATGGCGGGCAAGCGCCTTCGTCTCGGGACCGCTCGCGCCCGATGTGCTGTTCCGCATATCGGTCAGCGGCAACGACTACCGGGGCAACTTGTACAACGTCTACACAAGGCACTGGGTCAACGGTCAATCCGGTGTCGATGGACGCGCCAAGCTCGTCTGGAATGCCTCCGACACATTCACCATCACCGCTGCGGCGCATCACGACCGATCGCATTCGAGCTGCTGCACCGCGGCCTTTCAGGCGCTGTCGCCGGGGGTCAGGTTCGGCACCTTCGGCGGGGTGCGCGTTCCCCAGAGCGCAATCCTGAACGGCATCACACCGGGCGCCGACAATCGCCGGATTTCGGCCGATATCGATCCGCAAGGCGATGCCACGGAAAACGGTGCAAGCCTGAAGGCCGAATGGACGCGCGCGGGCTACACGCTCACCGCGATCAGCGGCTTGGCCGACTATCGGCTCGATGACCTTCAGGATACCGATGGAACCGCGTTCGACTGGGGACCAGACGGAGCCAACGTCGCCGGTGCAATCGCTGGCGGATCGGCCAATGGCGGCTGGTTCAAGGTTCGCGCGACAACGCAGGAACTGCGGCTCACCTCACTAGGCACGGCACGCTTGCGCTTCGTCGCGGGCCTGTTCCATGGCCAAACCCGCGCGCAGCGCTCGTTCGTCCGGGGCAGCAATTCGCTGGGGCAATATGGATCGCTGACGAGCGTGCCGCCGACCACATCGGCCTATTCCAGCTACGTCGCGCAGGCGCTGGATACCAATTACGCCCTGTTTGCAAATTCGACGTTCGACCTTGCCAAACGGTACGCCATCGTTGCCGGGCTTCGGCTCAACCGTGACACCATCAGCTACCGCCTGACCGATCGCTTTGCCGGCGTCAGCTACGGCGTTCCCGGCTGTTCGACCGTCACACCGAGCGGCTTGAGGGTATCGACCTGCAACACGTTCGATGCATTGTCCGGTCGTTTGGCCCTCGAGTACCGACCATCACCCGCTGTCATGATCTTCGCCGGCTATGACCGCGGCTACAAGGGCGCGGCATACGACCTCACCAGCACCTACACCACGCGCACGTTGGTCACCCAGCCCGGCCCGTACAAGGGCTATCCGATCGCCGACGTCGTCGCGGCAAGGCAACCGGTCCGTCCCGAAACCGTCGATGCGCTCCAGTTCGGCTGGAAAAGCAGGATCTTCGACCGCCTGATCTGGAACGTGACGCTGTACACCGAGACGTTCCACGACTTTCAGGCGCAAAGCCGCGACGAGCTAACCCGGCAGAACATCCTCAACAGCATCGCCCGCGTGACGACCAAGGGCGCCGAGATGGAATTCGCGGCCGACCTGGCGCCCGCTTTCACCTTGCAGGCTTGGGGCACCTATAACGATGCCCGCATCCGGATATTCCCCGATGCGCCGTGCTTTTCCAACCAGACGGCCGCGCTCGGCTGCATTGCTGGTCAGCAGGATCTGGCGGGCAAGCGTCTGCCGAATGCGCCCCGATGGAAGTTCAGCCTGAGCGCGACGCACGACGAGCGCATCGCCGACGATCTTGCCCTCACCCTGATCGCGAACTGGGTTTGGCAATCACCGATCGTCGAAAGCCTGCTGCAGGATCCGAATTCGGTCCAACCCGCCTATGGCCTGCTCGGGCTCGGCATCGACCTGCACAGCGCGCGCAAGAGCCTGCGCATCTATTGCTCCAACCTGCTTGACCAAAGCTACGCCCTGAACCGGGGCCGCGACGGGAACTGGAACATCAACCCCTACGGCGCTGCGGCAGGGCCGCTCAGCGATGCGACGAAGTGGACGCCGGGCCGCGACAGCAGCCGCTATGTCAGGGCCGAGTTCGCCTTGCGCTTCTGAACCGGCACTTGACGCCCTTAGGTGGCGTGGACAAATTCCGCGTGGCCTCATGGAAGGTGTCCACGCAGCCCAGCGCTTAAAGGTCGATGATCCCGCGTTTGGCCGCCGTCGTCACCGCGTGGGTCCGGTCGCTGACGTTGAGCTTGGCGAAGATGCTCTTGATGTTCGACTTGACCGTTTCTTCCGCGACGCCGAGCTTCCACGCCACCTGCTTGTTGGCATGGCCGCCCGCAATCATCCGCAACACCTCGATCTCGCGCGGGGTAAGCGGGTCTTCGATCGCATGGAGTGCGATTTCCTGCGCCACCTCGGGATGCAGGTGCCGTTGGCCGCGATGAACCGCGCGGATGGCGTTGAGCAATTCACGCCGCAAGCTGCTCTTCAGCAGGAAACCCACTGCCCCGGCGCGCATCGCGGCCAGCGCCTTGGCATCCCCTGAATACGTCGTCAGGATGATGATGCGCGCCTCTGGATGGCGCGCCCTGATCGCTTCGACCGCCTCGACCCCGTTCATCTCGGGCATGCGCAGATCCATCAGCACCACGTCGGGGCGCAAGGTATCGAACAGGCTTACCGCGTCGATGCCGGTGGCAGCCTCGCCCACGACGACCATGTCTGCCTGCACACCGATCACCGCCGCCACGCCTTCGCGCAGGATCGGGTGATCGTCGGCGATCAGGATGCGGATCGGGCCTGCGCTTTCAGCGAACATGCGAAACCAGCCCCTTGGCAGACCGAAACCAGCGGCTTTCCCGCCATACCCTCGCCATGACCAAGGTTACCACGCGCACGATGCCAATGGTAGCCACTCGAAATCGGGCCCCATTATACCCCCATCCGGGTGTTCCGCCCAAGGCCGCCCCGGACCATTGTCATCCGGCATTTTCAGGGGGCCGAGACATGACCGACAACCCACCGCCAGGCCTGACGGGCACGATCGTTCGTCGGGAATTCCTGGCGGCAGGCACGCTGGCAGCGATGGCCACTGCCCTGCCGAGCGCAGCACTTTCGCACGCCACATCACCTTCAGGAGACCGCACGATGGGCACGATCACGACCAAGGACGGCACCGAGATCTTCTATAAGGACTGGGGGCCCAAGGACGCCCAGCCGATCGTGTTCCACCACGGCTGGCCGCTGAGCGCGGACGACTGGGACAACCAGATGATGTTCTTCGCGCTGCAGGGCTTTCGCGTCGTCGCGCATGACCGGCGCGGGCATGGCCGTTCGACCCAGACCGCCACCGGCAACGAGATGGACACGTATGCCGCCGATGTGGCGGCGCTGGTCGAACACCTTGACCTGCGGGGCGCGGTCCACGTCGGCCATTCGACCGGCGGCGGCGAAGTGGCGCACTATGCCGCCCGCGCCCGGCCAGGCCGCGTCGCCAAGGCGGTGCTGATCGGGGCCGTGCCGCCGATCATGCTCAAGACCGCGGCCAATCCGGGGGGCCTGCCGATCGAAGTGTTCGACGGCTTTCGCACGGCGCTCGTCGCCAATCGCGCGCAGTTCTTCCTCGACGTGCCGAGCGGCCCGTTCTTCGGCTTCAACCGGCCCGGCGCCAAAGTCAGCCAAGGCCTGATCGAGAACTGGTGGCGCCAGGGCATGATGGGCGGCGCCAAGGCGCACTACGACTGCATCAAGGCCTTTTCGGAAACCGACTTCACCGAAGACCTGAAGGCCATCGATGTACCGGTGCTGATCATGCACGGCGAGGACGACCAGATCGTGCCGATCGCCGATTCCGCGCATCTGGCCATCAAGCTGGTCAGGAAGGGTACGCTCAAGACCTACCCCGGCCTGCCCCACGGCATGGCCTCGACCCATCCGGACATCATCAACCGCGACCTGCTCGCGTTCATCAAGGCGTGATGGCGACGATGACCTACACCAGCCGCAACGACCTGTCCGACCACATCCGCAAGCAAGCCTCTGCCCTGCTGCAGGCGCGCCTGTCCGATGCGCTAGACCTTGAGGCGCAGGCCAAGCAGGCCCACTGGAACGTCAAGGGGCCGCACTTCCTGCAGTTGCACGAGCTGTTCGACCGCGTTCACGACGAGATCGAGCAGTTCGTCGACCTGCTGGCCGAGCGTATCACGGCGCTTGGCCATATTGCCGATGGCCGGGTGACGACCACCGCCAGCGCGACCACGCTCTATGGCTATCCGCTGGAAGCACAAGGCGGCGCGGCGCATTGTCAGGCGCTCGCCGCCAGCCTCGGCGCGTTCGGCAAGCTTGTGCGCGCGGCGATCGATCAGGCGGACTCCATCGGCGATGCCGATACCGCCGACTTGTTCACGCAGCTTTCGCGCGAAACCGACAAGCAGTTGTGGTTCGTCGAAGCCCACCTGCAAGCACACTGACCCCCCATTTATTGACGCCCCATTTGTTGACGAGGAGAGATCCCATGTCCTTCCGATCCCAGAAACTGATCAATGCCGACGATACCCTGTTCATCTTCATCGATCACCAGCCGCAGATGGCCTTTGGCGTCACCAGCATCGACCGCCAGTTGCTGAAGAACAACACCGTGGCGCTGGCCAAGGCCGCCAAGCTGTTCGGCGTGCCGACGATCCTGACCGCCGTCGAAACCGAATCCTTTTCCGGCTACATCTGGCCCGAACTGCTCGACGTGGTGCAGCAAAAGCCGATCGAGCGCACATCGATGAACAGTTGGGATTCCGACGAACTGGTCGCCACCGTCAAGGCGAGCGGCAAGAAGAAACTGGTGCTCGCCGCGCTGTGGACCGAAGCCTGCCTGCTGTTCCCCACTTTGTGCGCGATCGAGGAAGGGTTCGAGATCTATATCGTCACCGATGCGTCGGGAGGCACCTCGCCAGAGGCGCACGATGCAGCAGTGCGGCGCATGGAACAGGCGGGCGCACATTCGCTGACCACGATCAATGCCTTGCTCGAACTGCAGCGCGACTGGGCCCACCGCGATACGTACAACGGTGTCATGGACATCGTGCGCGAACATCTGGGCGCTTACGGCATGGGCGTCGATTACGCCTATACCATGGTGCACAAGGCGCCGCAGCGTGGCGCATTCCCGCACGAAGCGCCGCACCCCGCCGGGCATTGATCCGATCAGCTCCGTGCACCCTTGAGCCGGGGGTGGACGGGGCTCTGCCCGTTCCCGGCCGGGAAGACCTCCTGCCCATGAAACCCTACCTCATCGCGCTGGGTGTCGGTCTGCTGGTCGGCGGCATCTACAGCCTGCTGGGCGTGCGATCCCCCGCACCCCCCGCTATCGCATTGCTCGGTCTGCTTGGCATGTTGCTGGGCGAACAGGCGGTGCCCATCGCGAAGCGGATCGTTTCAGGGCAGGAGGTCGTTGGCTTCTGGCGCCAGACGTGTGCCGAGCGTGTTACCGGCGTGGCGGCCAAGGCGCCGGACAAGCCGCGATGAACCCGACCCGCCGCGCCGCGTTGACAGGTGTGGCCAGCGCGGCGGCATTTGCCGTCTTGCCAAGGCGCGGCTCTGCCACGACCGATCGAAGGACATATCCGATGAGCGACGAACTTGTGATCGTGAATGCCCGGATCACCACGCTCGACCGCGAGAACCCCGTCGCGCAGGCGGTGGCGATCCGTGACGGCCGGTTTCTGGTTGTCGGCAACGAAGCAGAGGCCCGCGCCGCAGCGCCGCAGGCGCCGGTCATCGATGCCAACGGTCGGCGCATGATCCCCGGCCTGATCGACAGCCACATGCACGTGATCCGCGGTGGGTTGAACTTCAACATGGAACTGCGCTGGGATGGCGTGCCCTCGCTGGCCGACGCCATGGCCATGCTCAAGGCGCAGGTCGACCGCACGCCCGCGCCGCAGTGGGTGCGCGTGGTCGGCGGCTTCACCGAGCATCAGTTTGCCGAAAAGCGCCTGCCGACCTTGGCCGAATTGAATGCCGTCGCGCCCGATACGCCGGTGTTCATCCTCCACTTGTATGATCGCGCTTTGCTCAACGCCGCCGCATTGCGCGTGGTCGGCTATGGCAAGGACACGCCCGACCCGCCCGGTGGCGAGATCGTGCGCGATGCAGCGGGCAACCCCACCGGCCTGCTGCTGGCACAGCCCAACGCCACGATCCTGTACAGCACGCTGGCCAAGGGCCCGAAGCTGCCCGAGGATTACCAGATCAACTCCACCCGCCATTTCATGCGCGAGATCAACGGCCTTGGCGTGACCAGCGTGATCGATGCGGGCGGCGGCTTCCAGAACTATCCGGATGATTACCGCGTGATCGAAAAGCTGCATGAGGACCGTCAGTTGACCGTGCGCATCAGCTACAACCTGTTCACGCAAAAGCCGAAGGAGGAACTCGCCGACTTTGCCGGATGGGTGAAGCAGGTCAGCCCCGGACAGGGCGACGATACCTATCGCCACAACGGCGCGGGCGAAATGCTGGTCTATTCGGCGGCGGACTTCGAGGATTTCCGTGTGGCCCGGCCCGACATGCCGCCATCGATGGAAGGCGACCTTGAACCGGTCATCCGCCTGCTGGCCGAACACCGCTGGCCTTGGCGCTTGCACGCCACCTATGACCAGACGATCGACCGCGCGCTCGATGTCTATGAGAAGGTCAACCGCGACATCCCGCTGCAGGGGATCAACTGGTTCTTCGACCATGCCGAGACGATCAGCGAGCGCAACATCGACCGCATCGCCGCGCTGGGTGGAGGCATCGCGATCCAGCATCGCATGGCCTATCAGGGCGAATACTTCGTCGAACGCTATGGCCACCGCGCGGCCGAACGCACCCCGCCCATCGCCCGGATGATCGCCGCCGGGATACCGGTCGGCGCGGGCACCGACGCCACGCGGGTGGCAAGCTACAACCCGTGGGTTTCGCTGTCGTGGCTGGTCACCGGCCGGACTGTCGGCGGCCTGTCGCTTTACCCGGGCGCAAATCGCGTCAGCCGTGAAAAGGCGCTGGCCCTGTGGACCCACGAGAACACCTGGTTCTCCAGTGAAACCGGCAAGAAGGGACGGATCAAGGCGGGCCAACTAGCCGATCTGGCGCTGCTGTCGGCCGATTATTTCACCGTGCCCGAGCACGATATCGTGCATATTCGCGCGGTTTTGACCCTGCTGGGCGGGCGCGTTGTGCATGGCGATGGCGATTATCGCCCGCTCGCGCCCGAACTGCCCGCCCCCATGCCCGACTGGTCGCCGGTCCGTCGCTTTGGCGGGTATCATCAAGACCCACAGGCGACCGCCCGGCTTGCCGCCGCCTGTGGCTGCGCCTCGGCCTGCGCGGTGCACGGCCACGATCATGCGGCGGCGCTTGGCAGCGCGCCGGTGGCAAGCGACGTCCAGACGTTCTGGGGCGCGTTGGGCTGCGGATGCTGGGCGGTATGAGCGGGACTGGAGCCACCGAGCGCGAACCGCGCCTGATCCACGCCGTGCTCGACTGGCCGCCAACGTGGTTCATCGCGCGCCTGCTGCTGGTGGGAGCCTATCTTGTCGGGGCGCTGGCCAAGCTGTCCGACTGGCCCGCCGCCGTGGCCGAACAGGCACATTTCGGCATGAGCCCGCCTGCGCTGTGGGCTGCGATCACGATTGCGGTCGAACTGATCGGGCCGCTGCTGATCCTTGCCGGGCGCTTCGTCTGGCTTGGCGCGGGAATGCTCGGGGTGTTCACGTTCCTTGCGGCGTTTCTCGCCAACGATTTCTGGACGATGGCGGGTCAGGAGCGATTTGCTGCTACAAATGCGTTCTTCGAACACATCGGTCTTGTCGGCGGGTTCGTGCTCGCCGCGCTGGTGGCAGAGCACGCCCGCCGCGAAGGGCGTTTGTGACCATTCCGACGCAGCGGAGCGACATGCCCATGGCCCAGCCCGTTCTCGCCAACCCGGCACCGGCGCCGCTGGTGTGGCTGCTGTTGCTGCTGTCGGCCACCACCGGCATGGTCGATGCGGCCAGCATCCTTGGCATGGGCAAGGTGTTTACCGCGAACATGACCGGCAATGTCGTGTTTCTCGGCTTTGCCGCTGCCGGTACACCCGGCTTCGTGCCCCTGCCCTATCTGCTGGCGCTGGGCGCATTCATGCTTGGCGCGGTTACTGCGGGCCGGATCGGTCGTGCCTCGCGACTGCGCAAGCTGCACCATCAACTGATGGTCGCGGCCGTGATCGAAAGCGGATTGCTCGCGCTGGCCGGGTTGTTTGCGCTGTCGACCGCCTTCTCTGCGGGCGAGGCCGAGGCCCGCGTGTTGCCGATGATCGCCTTGACCGCCGGTGCCATGGGATTTCGCAACGCGACCGTCCGGCAGTTGAAGGTGCCCGACCTCACCACCACCGTGCTGACCCTGACGATCACCGGCATCGCCGCCGATGCGCACAGGGCAGAAGGGGCGGCGCCGGTCATGCGGACGCGATTGGGCGCCGTGGCGATGGTTCTGGCCGGTGCGACATTTGGCGCGGTCCTGTTCGCCAGGTTCGGCATGGCTGCGACGTTGTTCACTACTGCCGCCATCGTTCTGCTGGGCACGCTGGCCTTTGCCAGGCATCCGCACATCATCGCATGGCAGCGGTGATGATCCGGTGATGACCTGCCTTCGACGCATAACGGCAAGGGCCGCGGGCATAGCGCTACTGGGCCTTGTGTTCGCTCAGCCAGCTTCCGCCCAGTCCATCGCCCGCACCAACCAGCGCTATGACGAGGATTGGACGGCGCTTTCGGGCAAAGCCGATACCGGTTGGCAGAGGCTGAAGTTCCTGCCGCTCGATTCCGCCGGAGATGCCAGCATCACGCTCGGGATCGAAGCGCGGGCCCGCTACGAAGGCTTCGAGAACCCTGGCTGGGGTGCGACTCCCGACGATGGCTACCTGTGGCTGCGGTTGATGCCGCTTGCCGACGTCCATGTCGGGCCCGCGCGCGTGTTCGTCCAGCCGATCGCGGGCTATGCGCGCGGAGTGGCTGGCGGCAATGGCCCGGCCGACCAGACCGGCATCGACCTGCTGCAGGGCTTTGGCGAATGGCGGTTTGCACTGGGCAAGGAAAGCGCGCTGACCGTGCGCGGGGGGCGTGAATTGGTGGCGCTCGGGTCCGAACGTCTGGTCGGCTTGCGCTATGGCCCCAACATTCCGCAGGCCTTCGATGGCGCACGCGCCACCATCACGCACAAGGCGCTGAAGGTCGATCTGCTGCACCTGCGCCCGGTGCAGGTCGGACAACGGGATTTCGACGATCGCACATCCGACACCCGGCAACTCGATGCCATTTATGCCACCTGGTCGACCGCCCGGAATGTCGCTTTCGACGCCTACGTACTGGATTACCGCAACAGCGCTGCGCGCTTCGGTGGCGCTGCCGGGGTTGAACGGCGCAGCACGCTGGGCGTTCGCGCATTCGGCAGGGAGGGCAGATTCGCCTGGAACTGGGAGGCCATGGTGCAGCGCGGGCATTTCGCCGGGCAGCGCATCCGGGCATGGTCGCTGGCCACGGAAACCTCGGTCGCGTTTCCCGCAGCGCGCCTCAAGCCCCGCCTGCGGCTGCGCGCCAACTATGCCAGCGGCGACCGCAAGGCGGGTGACGGCACGCTGGGGACGTTCAACGCGATGTTCCCCAAGGGCAAGTACTTCGGCGAACTTTCCCCGATCGGCCCGCGCAACATCATCAACCTGCATCCGGGGCTCGATATATCGCTGGGCAAGAGCGTGAGTGTGGAGATCGCCGGGGTGGCCTTCTGGCGGGCCGCGCTGGCAGACGGGGTCTATGACGTACCCGGACAGGAAATCCGCAGCGCCGGTGGCAGCACGGCCCGGCACATCGGCGATCAGGTCGAATTGAGCGCAAGCTGGAAGGCAAGCGACACGCTATCGTTTGCTGCATCGCTGTCGCTGTTCCGGGCCGGAGCCTTCCTGCGCGAAACCGGTGCAGCCCGCCCCATCCACATGGCGGGGCTCGAAACCATGCTGAAGTTCTGAGCCAGCCGGCCGACGCTTGCTCACGAGATGCGGAATCTGTCCACGCCGTCTAATACATCCCGTCGCGCAGGAAGCCCGCCATCCGCGCCTCGGCTTGGCGGTCGGCGAGGCCCTGCGCCTCAAGCCAGCCGTCGTTGAAATAGGTCGAGGCATAGCGCTCGCCGCCATCACACAAGATGGTGACGATCGAGCCGGATTGTCCGCACGCCGCCAGTTCTACGGCAAGCCGCGCCACGGCAACCAGATTGGTGCCGGTCGATCCGCCCACACGGCGCCCCAGATGCACCGAAAGCGCGCGCGCGGCGGCAATCGATGCGGCATCCTCGACCACTTCCATCCGGTCGATCACGGTGGGCACGAAGCTGGGCTCGACGCGGGGACGGCCGATGCCCTCGACGCGGCAGGGCACGCCGCTGGCCGTGGTGACGGCCGGGTTGGTCCAATGGCGGTGGAACACCGATCCGGCCGGATCGGCCACGCAGATGCGCGTTGCGTGGCAGTGATAGCGCACATACCGGCCCAACGTGGCCGACGTGCCGCCGGTACCCGCGCCGGTCACGATCCAGGTGGGTATGGGCGTCGGTTCGCGCGCCATCTGGGCAAAGATGCTTTCGGCGATGTTGTTGTTGCCGCGCCAGTCTGTCGCCCGCTCGGCATAGGTGAACTGGTCCATGTAATGGCCGCCCAGGTCCTCCGCCAGCCGGGCCGCCTCGCCATAGACTTGTCCGCCATCAGCGACCTTGTGACACCGCCCACCGAGCGCCTCGATGGCCGCGATCTTCTCGCAAGCGGTACTGGCAGGCACCACGGCGACGAAGGGCAGGCCCAGCATACGTGCGAAATAGGCTTCTGACACGGCGGTGGAGCCCGAGGATGCCTCGACGATGGTCATGCCTTGCGCAATCCAGCCGTTGCACAGCGCATAAAGGAACAGCGAGCGGGCCAAGCGGTGCTTGAGACTGCCGGTGGGGTGGCTGCTTTCGTCCTTGAGATAGATGGCGATCGCAGCCAGCGCGGGCAACGACAGCGGGATCAGGTGCGTGTCGGCGCTGCGGTTGTAATCCGCCTCGATCCGACCGATCGCCCAGTTCAGCCAGTCCCGGTTCTCGGTCATTGCGCGACAGTCCTCGTCTGTTGAAAGTCCGGTACGATTGCCGCCAATCGCGGAGACAGGCCATTCCGGGCAAACAGATAAACGTCAAAACCGGTGCTGCCAGCCCCCAGTCGGCACAAACCGACCCAACGCGGGCCACCGATCCGCAAGGTGCCCCCCAAGGGGGTGATTTTCAGGACTGTTTGGTGCGGTCGAGAAGACTCGAACTTCCACGGGCTTTCGCCCACAACGACCTCAACGTTGCGCGTCTACCAGTTCCGCCACGACCGCAAATCGTACGGGCTGCGCACCGCTTGGTGGCGACCCGTCGGGGTAGGAGCGGGCCCCTAGCAAAGGACTAATGACAGCGCAACCGTCTGGACTCGTTTTTTCGCGGGATCTACGCCGCGTGCAGGCAAGTCACTCGGGCTTCCAGCCGATTTCGGCAAAGCGCGCGCTGGTCGGAACGTCGGTGACCGCCTCGTTGATGGTCACGCTTTCACCCGGACGCAGCGTGTCCTTGGGCGGGTTGACGTTCCAAGTATAGACGACGCGGTCCTTGGCATCGCGCAGCACGATCAGGATCGGCGGCACGTCCTTCACGTTCTTGCCGACGTTGGTCACCGTTCCGCTCGCCCCGAAATAGGCGGTGCCATTGGGCAGCGTGCGCCGGTCCTGCCGATCGGCCGGGAACGACAGGACCAATTCGGGCTGGGTCGGCCCGAACGTGGGGCGCGCCACGGGCAGCCAGTCGGGCAGGCCCAGCCAGGCGACCAGGCCGATCAGCAGCGCGACCAGCACCGCAAAGCTGGCCGATGCGATCGTCCAGATCTTGAGCATGTTGCGGCGGGGGCGGAACGGCGGTTCATGCGCAAAGCTGGACCGATCCTCTTCGAACATGCCCGGCGCGGGTGTCGGGCGCGGTTGCTCTGCGCGAAACACCGGCACGACTGGTGGCGCTGGCGGGAGTGGCGCAGGCTCGGCAACAGGCGCAACGACCGGTACCTCTGTCGCCGGGGTCGCAGCAGCGGGTGCAGGTGCCGGTGGCGCTTCCGGTGGCGGCACGACAGGTGCCGAAACAGCAGAGCCTGCTGCACTGGCAGGGGCCGGATCAGGCCGGTTCGGCAATTCGGCGCCATACTGGAACCAGCTATGCCGACACTTGGCGCAACGAACGGTTCGCCCGTCCACGCCGATCGCATTGTCGGGAACGACATAGCGCGTGGAACATGCAGGGCAGGCGATGATCATGTATCGGCGTTAAACAGCGTGTGTCGCCATGAAACAATAGCCACGCAGGTGGAGAAGTGTCGGACCGCCCTTTTTTCCACATGCATTGATGCGTATAGCCCGACATGAAGCGCAAAACCGGGATTACCTGCCAGTTCCATGACTCTGCCGCCAGCATGAACCAGCCTGATCCCGAGATCGTGCATTTCGACAATGTCGGCCTGCGCTATGGCACCGACCGCGAGGTGTTGAGCGATGTCTCGTTCACGCTCTACCCGGGGCGGTTCTATTTCCTGACCGGCGCATCGGGTGCCGGCAAGACCAGTCTGCTCAAACTGCTGTACCTGTCGCAGCGACCATCGCGCGGACTTATCCGCATGTTCGGAACAGATGCCATCACCCTGCCGCGCGACCGGCTTCCCGGTTTCCGCCGCCGTCTTGGCGTGGTGTTTCAGGATTTCCGTCTCGTGCCGCACTTGTCGGCATTCGACAACGTGGCGCTGCCGTTGCGCGTGGCCGGGGTGAGCGAGCGCGATATCGCCCGTCCGGTTGCCGACATGCTCGACTGGGTGGGCCTTGGCGACCGGCGCCACGCCCGGCCCGCCACGCTTTCGGGCGGTGAGCAGCAGCGCGTGGCCATCGCCCGCGCGGTGATCGCCCGGCCCGACATCCTGATCGCGGACGAGCCGACCGGCAACGTCGATCCCGACATGGCGATCAAGCTGTTGCGCCTGTTCGAAAGCATGAACCGGCTGGGCACTACCGTGGTTGTCGCCACGCACGACCTGCATCTGATTTCGAGTATCCAGGATTCGCTGATCATGCGGCTGGACAAAGGGCGCCTGCACGATCCTACTGGCGCGCTGCGCTATCCTCCGCGGCGCAGCGGACCGGCAGGTCAGCCATGAACGCCCCCGCCGACGAACCCGCAACCAGGTGGCCCGCAACCAAGTGGCCCGCAACCAAGTGGATCACGCGTCTGCCGTTCGCCCGCACGCGTGAGGCCGATGCCCGGCTATTGCCGGTGGTCCAGTTTGCCGGGCCGATGCCCTGGGTGATCGCCATCATGATCGCGTTGACCGTGGTCGCCGCGGCCAGCGCGCTGGCCTTGCGCAATGCCGCGCAATCGGCGCGCAGCGAACTTGAGGGCGGCGTTACGGTGCAGATCGTCTTCGCCGAGCCCGACGCGCGCAACCGTCAGGCCGACGCGGCATTGGCAGCTCTGCAGCACGATGGCGCCGTGCGCTCGGCGCGACGCGTGGCGCAGGACGAATTGAACACGCTGGTCGAACCCTGGTTGGGGACGCGCGCGGGTGACGATCTGGATGCCCTGCCGATCCCGGCGCTGATCGACGTGCGACTGGATGGCACGGCAACGCCCGCCCGGCTCGCCGCGCTGCGCACCGCCTTGCAAAAGGTGGCGCCATCGGCCCGGATCGACGCGCAGGCGGCATGGCTGGTGCCGGTATTCCGGGCCATGGCCGCGCTGCAATGGCTGGCGGCAGGGCTGATCGCGCTGCTGGCTTCGGCCACGGTGTTTGCGGTGCTGCTGGCATCGCGCAATGCACTTGGCAACCACCGCGACACGATCGAGATCGTGCACATGCTGGGTGGCACCGATCACCAGATCGCGCGGGTCTTTCAACGCAGCATGGCGATCGACGCAGCGGCAGGCGGCGTGCTGGGGCTGCTTGCCGGACTGATCGCCATCGCCGCGCTGGGCAACCAGTTCGCCGCGCTGGGATCGGGAATGACCGCCGCTGCCGTGCTGGGCTGGAGCGACTGGCTGCTGATTGCCGGAATACCGGTTCTGGGCACCGTGCTTTCGGTGTTGACCGCAAGGCTCTCGGTCCTCGCCGCGCTGCGTCGCTTGCTGTAGACAGGTTGCGTGTTGTCAAAACCACCCGGCCTCTTTCGTCGCATCGCTTCGGCCATCTTGCTGGTCTGGGCGTTGGGATTCCTGTGGTTCGCGCTGGCTTTGCCGCACCCCGCAGGCACGATCAAGACCGATGCCGTGGTCGTGGTGACCGGGGCGGTTGGCCGTATTCCGCGCGCCATCGCCGTGCTGCGCGCGGGCGATTCGCACCGCCTGCTGGTGTCCGGTGTCGCCAGCGAAGTGCGACCGGCCGAATTTGCCGCTGAGTACCGCGTCGATCCCGCACTGATGGCGTGCTGCATCACGCTTGGCTACGAATCATTCGACACCCGCACCAACGGGCTGGAAGCGTCCCACTGGATCACGCGCAACCATGTCGGATCGGTGCGACTGGTGACGACCGACTGGCATATGCGCCGCGCGGCCTTCGACCTGACCGTGGCTGGCCCGCGGGGGCTGGTAATTGTGGAGGACGCGGTGCCCTCGCAGCCAAGTTTGAAGATCCTGTTCCTGGAATACCACAAGTTGCTAGCCCGGGTGATCGCATGGAGCCTGGGATGGAAACGATGAACCCGATGCTGGCCTCGCCGACGAGCGCGGCTGTGCCTGCGCCGATCGACCGCCCGCCGACAGTGCGCGAAGTGGTCGGCAGCCTGATGTTTTACGGCGCATTCTATCTGGGTTCGATCGTGTTCGTGCTGGCAGGCTGCGTGGTGCTGCCGTTCCGCACGCATGCATTGCAGGCCGTGGCCAAGGGCTGGAGCCGCTGGCACGCCGGATGCTGCCGCGCCCTGCTGGGCATCCGAATCGAGCAAGGCCAGCTCCCCGCCCGCTCGGACGTGCTTTATGCGATCCGGCACGAATCGTTCTTCGAGGCGATCGACCTGCCCGCACGTTTTTCCCGCCCGGTCATCTTCGCCAAGGAGGAATTGTTGCGCATTCCCCTGTGGGGAGTGGTGGCGCGCCGCTTCGGCCTGATCGGTGTGGACCGCAGCGCTGGCGCCAGCGCGCTGAGGTCGATGGTGCGGCAGGCGCGTGAGCGTGCCAAGGGCCGACCGCTGATCATCTTTCCCGAAGGTACCCGCGTGCGCCATGATCGCCCTGCCCCGTTGCAGGCCGGGTTTGCCGGGCTTTACAAGCTGCTGGGCCTGCCGGTGGTTCCGGTTTCGGTGCACAGCGGCGCGCTTTACCACCGTCGCTGGAAGCGGGCCGGAACGATCCGCTATGTCGCCGGGCCGGAGATCCCCCCCGGCCTGCCCCGCGCCGAACTTGAAGCGCGTGTGCTGGCCGTCATCGCCCCGCAAGCATGACAAACCGGCACCACGCTGGCCACCCTCACCCGCATGGCACGGACCCCGACGAACCGGTGCAGGGCGACCGCTCGTTGCTGGCGGTGCTCGGCCCCGGTCTGGTCACGGGCGCGGCCGATGACGACCCCAGCGGAATCGGCACTTATAGTCAGGTCGGCGCTCAATTCGGCTATTCACTGGCCTGGGCGATGCTGTTCGGCTTCCCGCTGCTCGCTTCGATTCAGGCGATCTGCGCGCGCATCGGCGCCACCACCGGGCGGGGCATCGCGCACAATCTGAAGCGGCACTACAGCCCGTGGGTGCTGCGCATGGTCGTCGCGCTGCTGGTGGTCGCCAATGTCATCAACATCGGTGCTGACCTTGGCGCGATGGCGGCGGCATTGCACTTGTTGATCCCGGTGCCGATCGCGGCCTTCACCGTCGTGTTCGCCCTGGTCAGCATCGCCGCCGAAGTGCTGCTGCCCTACAATCGCTATGCCAACGTGCTCAAATGGACCACGCTTTCGCTGTTCGCCTATCCGCTGGTGTTGTTCGTGGCGCATGTGCCCTGGCCCGAAGTGGCCCGCGGGGTACTGTTGCCCAGCTTCAGCTTCGACCACGATCACGCCATGGGTCTGGTCGCGATGTTCGGCACGACGATCAGCCCCTACCTGTTTTTCTGGCAATCGGGGCAGGAAGTCGAAGAGCAGCGCCGCCGCCACACCAAGCCGCTGCACGTCAGCCCGCGTCGGTACGTGACCAGCGAATTGCGCCGCATCCGCACCGACACGCTGGTCGGCATGGGCATATCCAACCTGACCGCGCAGGCCATCGTCATCGCTACGGCGGCAACGCTGCACGTCCACGGCATCACCCAGATCACCTCAGCCGATCAGGCGGCCAGTGCGCTGCGCCCGGTGGCCGGGGACTTTGCCTTTGCCCTGTTCGCGCTGGGCATCATCGGCACCGGCCTGCTGGCCGTGCCGGTGCTGGCCGGCTCTGCCGCCTACGTCATCAGCGAGGCATTCGGCTGGACCGAGGGCCTTGACCGGCCAGCACGCGAGGCCCGCGCGTTCTATGGCACGATCGCGCTGGCCACGCTGGGCGGGCTGTTGATCAATTTCATGCCGATCGACCCGATGACGGCGCTCTACTGGTCGGCAGTGGTCAACGGCCTGCTGGCCCCGCCGGTGATGGTGGTGACGATGCTGATCGCGCGGAACAAGGCCATCATGGGCAACCTTGTCATCGGCCGGGGCCTGATGATCGGCGGCTGGCTGTCGACCGCCGTGATGGCGGCCGTAGCGCTGCTGTTCCTGTTCGCCTGACCGCGCGGAAAGGCCTCAGGCAGGCTTGTCCGCGCCGGCGTGATCGCTGCGCCCGAAGTCGGGCCGCGCATCATCCTGACCCATCGCGATGATCCCCCGGCGGATAGCGCGGGTGCGGGTGAAGTGATCGAACAGCGTCTCGCCATCGCCCTTGCGGATCGCTTTTTGCAATTCGGTCAGGTCTTCGGTGAAGCGCTGGAGCATTTCCAGCACGGCCTCCCGGTTGGACAGGAACACATCGCGCCACATCGTCGGATCTGACGCGGCGATGCGGGTAAAATCGCGGAACCCGCCTGCCGAGAACTTGATCACTTCGCTCTGGGTCACTTGTTCAAGGTCGGAGGCAGTGCCGACGATAGTGTAGGCGATCAGGTGCGGCAGATGGCTGGTCACCGCCAGCACGCGGTCGTGGTGCTCGGCATCCATCGTCTCGACCCGGGCACCAAGCGCTTCCCAAAAGCCGACAAGCCGCGCCAACGCCGCCGGATCGACTCCCTCTGGTGGGGTAACGATACACCAGCGGTTGCGGAACAGCGTGGCAAAGCCTGCATCCGGCCCGCTTTGCTCGGTACCCGCGACCGGGTGCGCCGGGATCACCACATGGTCGGGCAGCGCTTCGGCCAGTGCGCGCGCAACGCTTGCCTTGCTGGACCCGACGTCGGTGACGATCGCGCCTGCCGGAAGGTCTCCGGCCAAGGCCGTCGCGGCGGCACCCATCGCCCCCACCGGCACGCACAGCACCAGCAGATCAGCCGCGCGCACCGCATCGCCCGCCGTTTCGGCGACGGTATCGACCAGCCCGATAGCGCGCGCGCGAGCGCGCACCTGGGGATCGGCATCGAAGCCAGTGGTCACCGCATCGGGCAAACAGGCGGCGATCGCGCGCGCCACCGACCCGCCGAGCAGGCCCAGGCCGATCACCGCGATGCGAGAGAACGGAGCGGTCATCGCGCCGTCTCAACCATCTGGCCCAGCGCGAGGGCGATTTCGTCCATTTGCGCCTGCGTGCCGATGGTGATCCGCACACCATGTGGCAGCCCTTGGCCGGGCAACCAGCGGGTGATGTATCCGCGTTCGGCCAGCCCATGATAGGCCGCCTCACCCGTCAGCGCTCCTTCGAACAGGACCAGCACGAAGTTGGCTTCCGACGGAACCGGCCGTACGCCGCGGTTGCCCAACTGGCGCAGCGCCGCGACAAAGTTTTCGCGCACGGCCGTGTTGTGATCGCGTGAATGCGTGACGAAAGCCTGGTCATTGATAGCCGCCAAGGCCGTCGCCTGTGCGCTGTTGCTCAGGTTGAAAGGGCCGCGCAAGCGATTGAGTACCTCGATCAGCTCGGGCGCTCCGGTGCCCCAGCCCACCCGTTCGCCCGCGAGGCCATAGGCCTTGGAAAAAGTCCGCGTTACCAGCACGTTCGCGTGCTTTGCCGCGAGTTCCAGAGCACCGTCATCGTCTTCGGGCGCGACATATTCGGCATAGGCCTGATCGATGACCAGCAGCACGTCCTGCGGCAGACCGGCGTGCAGCCGGGCAAGTTCTGATCGTGGCGTGTAGCGGCCCGTCGGGTTGTTGGGGTTTGCCACGAAGACAACTTTGGTGCGTTTGTTGACGAGCCCGAGCAAGGCGTCGACATCGGTGCCATAGTCGGCATCGGGTGCTGTGACCGGCGTCGCCCCGCAGCGCCGCGCCGCGATATCGTACAGCGAAAAGCCATAGCGCACGTACAGCACTTCGTCGCCCGGACCGGCAAAGGCACTGGCCGAGACGGTCAACAGCTCGCCCGATCCGGTGCCGCACACGATCCGGGCCGGTTCGATCCCGTGCACGGCGCCGATCGCGGCGCGCAAGGCGGTGCTGTCGGGATCGGGATACAAGGCGGGAACCACCGCATGGCTGCGGGCGGCAAGGGCTGCCGGGCTGGTGCCCAGCGGATTTTCGTTTGCCGACAGCTTGATCAACGGACGCCCGTCCGCCCCGACAGACTTGCCCGGCACATAAGCATGGATCGCCTGAATCCAGGGCTTGGGCGTGGGGCGGTCAGCGACGCTGCTGGTGGAGGCGGGTACGTTGCGATCAGTCATGGTGCGCGCGCCTTAGCCGGGTTGTGCGGCCGTGGAAACACCGTCTTGCGGACACAAAAAAGGGCCGGAAGCGGGCTAGCGCTTCCGGCCTCAGTCCGTTCGCAGGAGGAACGTGGTCTGGCGGGTGGGGTGAGAGGGAGAGGATCAGCCCCGCCCCGCCAAGCTCGGGTATTCTTAGTAGTTGTAGGCGCGTTCGCCGTGTTCGGTGATGTCGAGGCCTTCGCGCTCGGCTTCTTCGGTCGGACGCAGACCGATGGTCTTGTCGATGGCGAAGAGCAGAACCGCAGTGACCACACCCGACCACACCAGCGTGATGCCGACCGCTTCAAGCTGCGTCTGCAACTGGACGATCGTATCCCAGGCACCAGCCTTGGACGGGAATACGGTGTAGTCGATCCAGCCCTGACCGCCGAGCGCCGGGTCGGCAACAATGCCGGTGGCGATGGCGCCGGTGATGCCACCGATGCAGTGCACGCCGAACACGTCGAGCGTATCGTCATACTTCAGCTTGTTCTTCACCGTGGTGACGAAGAAGAAGCACAGCGGCGAAACGATCAGGCCCAGCACGATCGAGGTCATCGGCGCACCGTAACCCGAAGCAGGGGTGATCGCGACGAGACCGGCGACGGCACCCGATGCAGCACCGAGCATCGAAGGCTTGCCATGCACGATCTGTTCGATGATCGCCCAGCTGACCGCAGCGGCGCACGTGGCGAGCATGGTGTTGACGAAGGCAACCGCGGCAACGCCGTTGGCTTCAAGGTTGGAACCGGCGTTGAAGCCGAACCAGCCCACCCACAGCAGCGAGGCGCCGATCATGGTCATGGTCAGCGAGTGCGGCGGGGTGGCGTCCTTGCCGAAGCCGACGCGCTTGCCGATGATCAGGCAGCCGACGAGGCCAGCGATACCGGCGTTGATGTGCACCACGGTGCCACCAGCGAAGTCCAGCGCGCCCTTGCCATACAGGAAGCCGGCGTCCGCCGTGTTCGACGACAGGAAGTCCGGGCCAGCCCAGTACCACACCATGTGCGCGATCGGGTAGTACGCGAACGTCGACCACAGCACGGTGAAGATGATCAGCGGGGTGAACTTGATGCGTTCCGCGAACGAGCCGATGAACAGCGCCGGGGTAATCATGGCGAAGGTCATCTGGAACACGAAGTAGCTGAGTTCGGGGATGTAGACGTTGTTCGAGAACGTCGCCGAATACGTCCCGCTGGTCACGCCGGCCAGCAGCGCCTTCGAGAAGCCGCCGATGAACGGCGAGCCGCCAGTGAAGGCCAGCGAATAGCCGTACGTGGCCCACAGCAGGCCCGTGACCGACACGATCATGAACACCTGCATCAGCACGCTGAGCATGTTCTTGGTGCGCACAAGGCCGCCGTAGAACAGCGCGAGGCCCGGCACGCTCATCATGAGCACGAGGACCGACGATACCAGCATCCAGGTGGTATCGCCCTTGTTGACCATGGTTGCCTGCGCGGCAACGTCGGGCGCCTTGACCAGCGCGGCCTGGGCGAAAGCGGTCGAAGCGGCACCGAGCGTCAGCCCCAGCCCCGCAACACCACCGATCATCTTTCGGATCATTTGGGTTCCCTTCATGTCGGAAGTCACAGCCTGACGATCACAGCGCGGTATCGCCGGTTTCGCCGGTGCGGATACGGGTGGCGGACGCAAGATCGAGAACGAAGATCTTGCCGTCGCCGATCGCTTCGGTGCTGGCGGTCTGCTGGATGGTTTCGATGATCTGCGGCGCAAGGTCATCGCTTGCGGCGATCTCGATCTTCACCTTGGGCAGCATGTTCGTGGTGTATTCGGCGCCGCGATAGATTTCGGTCTGACCTTTCTGTCGACCAAAACCCTTCACTTCCGACACCGTCATCCCGGCAACGCCCAGAGCCGACAGCGCTTCACGCACTTCGTCGAGCTTGAACGGCTTGATGATGGCGATGATGAATTTCATTCATGCCCCCTTTCACGACCATTTCCCACCGGACGACCCGCCGGGCTTAAATGATCAATGCAAAGTACATGCCATATTCGTATTGCACCGAAATCCGTGGTTAACCGGAACAAAAGACTCGCAAGCAAAGGGATTTGCGCTCGAATCTTGTGCAGGTTTCTCGAATTGCCTATTTTTTAGGCAGAAGAAGTGCTCGCCGGTGCGCCATGTCGTGCGCCATTCAGGACGAGCCGCGCCCACACCGGCAGGTGATCGGATGCCTGTCTTGCCAGTGCGCTGTCGTGCACTCCGCAACCGGCCACGCCCCAACCATCGCTCACCACGATCCGGTCGAGCATGCCCAACGGGCGGCGCGCGGGAAAGCTGCGGCCCGGCGCCAGAACATGGTAATGCGGCGCAAACGCCGCGAGCGCACCACCGCGCGCCGACCATTCGTTCAGGTCTCCCATTAGCACGCCCGGCAGCGGCTCCTGCCCTTCGGTCATATGCGAACAGATCGTCCGCACTTGCTGGCGGCGCCTAAGCCCCGACAGGTCAAGATGCATGCCCGCCACACGCCAACGGTACCCGGCGTGCGCCAGTGTGGCGCAGACCGCACCCCGTGGCTCCAGCGTGGGCAGGTGCGGGGTGCTGACCCCTTCGACCGTGATCGAGCGGCGGACTAGCAGGACATTGCCGTGCCAGCCCAGGCTTTGCGGGCGATGGCGCGGCGCGACTGGCACCCACGGACTGCGGTCTGCCAGCAACGCGGACGAGAGCACCGCCGCCCGTGCTCCGAAGCGGCGATCGGCTTCCTGCAAGGCGATGATGTCAGCATCCAGTTCGTGAAGGACCGCAAGGATGCGCTCGGGATCGCGCCGCCGGTCGGCCCCCACACCCTTGTGGATGTTATAGCTGGCGAAAGTCAGGTCCAGCGACGCTGCCGATACAGCGCCACCCGCGCCGATCAGAGGAAATCCTTCAAAGTGGCGATGAAGCGATCGAACTGGTCATGATGCAACCAGTGGCCGGCATCGGCGAATTCGATCACTTTGGCGGTGTTGAAATGCTTGATCTGACCGTCGCGCTCGGGGTTGCCTGCCCACGAATCCGCACCATTGAGCAACAGCGTTGGGCAGGTGATCGAGCCCCACAACTCGTGCTTGCGCTCGCTGGAAATGTCATAGGGGTGGTCGATGTGGACGTACGGATCGAACTTCCAGGTGAACGTCCCATCCTCGTTGCGATTGATGCCGTGCGTGGTCAGATGCCGCGCCTGCACGTCGGTGAGATAGGGGTTTTCCGACTTCATGCGCGCATAGGCATCCTGCAAGGTCGGGTAGCGGCGCGGCAGGCGGCCTGCGGCCTTGCGCTTGTCGGCGATGTAATCGCGGATGCGGCGGCCGAACGGCACGTCCTTCATCCGCAATTCCCATTCGGGCGTCGGGAAAATGCCCTCGATCGCCACAAGCTTGCGCACATCTTCGGGAAACAGTCCGGCATAGCGCAGCGAGGCATTGGCTCCCCACGAATGCGAGACGATGGTCACCGGCGCAAGGTTGAGCTGATGCACCAGCTGCGCGATGTCATAGACCAGATCCATGGTGCGGTAGTTGCCGTCCGACACCCACTCGCTGTCGCCATGGCCGCGATGATCAAGCGCGATGACGTGCCAGTCATCGCGCAGCGCTTCTGCCGTCCAGTCCCAACTGCGGCAATGGTCGCGCCCGCCGTGAACCAGCAGCAGCGGCGGTTTGTCGGCATTGCCCCAATCGACGTAGTGGAGCCGCAGCCGTTGCGAAGTGAAGGTGTTCGAAGTCGGGCCAAGCAAAGTCATGATGCTGTCCTGCCGCACCTGCGAACGCGAGGCAAGACCGGCGTTTGCCGAATCAGCGTTCCTTGGTTGCGCTGAACGCCAATTCCGGATTGCGTTCCTGCTGATAACTTACATCCCAGGCTGATCGCGCCATGAACACCGGATCGCCGTCACGGTCCTTGGCCAGATTCGACAAGTTGAAGTCGGCAAAGTTTTTCAGCGCCGCATCGGTCCCCTTGAGCCACCGCGCGGTGTCGAACGGCGATGCCTCTAGCACGGCTTCGACCTTGTACTCCGCCTCAAGCCGCGAAATCAGCACATCGAGCTGCAATTGCCCGACCACGCCGACGATCCACTGGCTGCCGATTTCCGGGTAGAATACCTGAATCACGCCCTCTTCCGACAAGTCGTCCAGCGCCTTGCGCAATTGCTTGGTCTTGGTCGGATCCTTCAGCGCGACCCGGCGCAGGATTTCGGGCGCGAAGTTGGGCAGGCCGACGAAGCGCACGTCGTTGCGCTCGGACAGCGTATCGCCCACGCGCAAGGTGCCGTGGTTGGGAATGCCGATGATGTCGCCCGCCTCTGCGGTGTCGGCAATCTCGCGGTCCTGCGCAAAGAACAGGATCGGCGAATGCACTGCGATCGGCTTGCCCAGCCCCGACGGCACCAGCTTCATGCCGCGGCGGAACGTGCCTGAAACCATCCGCATGAACGCGATCCGGTCGCGGTGCTGCGGGTCCATGTTGGCCTGCACCTTGAACACGAAGCCGGTCACGTCGGCGCGCGAAGGCTCGATCGTGCCCTGATCGCTGGCTTGCGGACGCGGAGGCGGGGCAAACCGCGCGATCGCGTCGATCATTTCGGCCACGCCGAAGTTCTTGAGCGCCGATCCGAAAAAGACCGGGGTCAGATCGCCGTTGCGATAGGCTTCAAGGTCAAATTCGGGATAGCCCGCACGGCCAAGTTCGATTTCCTCGGCAATATCATCGGGAATGGCGCCTGCGCTGCTGTCAGCCGCATCGCGCTTGCCCAGATATTCGCGGCTGTCGCCCTCTGGCCGCGCGATGGTGTTGGTGGCGAAGTCGAGCACACCCTCGAACACGCCGCCCATGCCGATCGGCCACGACATCGGCGCCACGTCGAGCGCCAGCGCATCGGCCACTTCGTCCAGCGTTTCGAAAACGGCCCGCCCTTCGCGGTCGACCTTGTTGACGAAAGTGATGATCGGCACCGAGCGCAACCGGCACACCTCGAACAGCTTGCGGGTCTGCGGCTCGATACCCTTGGCTGCGTCAATCACCATGATCGCCGAATCGACCGCGGTCAGCGTGCGATAGGTGTCCTCGGAAAAGTCCTCGTGGCCCGGTGTATCGAGCAGGTTGAAGACGATCCCGTCCTTCTGGAAAGTCATCACCGAGGAGGTGACCGAGATGCCGCGCTGCTGCTCGATCTTCATCCAGTCGGACCGCGCCCGCCGCGCCTGCCCCCGCGCCTTGACTTCGCCCGCCAAGTGGATCGCGCCGCCTTGCAACAGCAGCTTTTCGGTCAGCGTGGTCTTGCCCGCGTCGGGGTGCGAGATGATGGCAAAGGTGCGGCGATTGGAAACAGCTTCGGACATGGTGAGCGCCCTAGCCGCAGGGGCGCCGCACGTCCATGGGCACGTCCATCGCCAGATGCGTCAGACTGCACCGCCAAGGCATGCCTTGAGCGCAGCGGCTTCGGCCCCGCTCATCGGGCGCCTGCCCGCCGTCAGCAGATCGACACGGCGCGCCTTGCCCAGATCATGGACCAGCACTCTGGCGCCGCCATCCTTTGGCAGCCGCCCGGCAAAGCAGTGCTCCAACTGCGCGGCCGGCACCGCAGAGCGCGCGTAAAGAATGCCGCGCATCGCAGAATCGTGGTGAAGCGCGCCGAACAGCCAGGCCCCGCCGAACAAGGCAAGCACTGCGCCGGTCAGCAAGGCCCAGTTGCGCTGTGGCCCGCTCACGCTCCACGCACCGTGACGGACAGCGCGAAGCGGCGGCTTGCTCCCGGTGCCAGCGTGATCACGCCAGGCTTGGTACTGAACTCGTCGGCGAAGCCCTCCGGGTCGGCGTGCCCGGCCCATGGCTCGATGCAGATGTAGCGTGCGCCTGGCACCTGCCACAGGCCCAGATCGGGCGTATCGGGAAATTCCAGATCAAGCCATGCCCCGCCGTCTGCACCATACGACAGCGCACGGCTGTTCAGTCCGGCCCAGATCAGTGCGTCGGCGGTAAACAGCGATTCATCCAGCGCCAATTCGCGGCCGACGACCGGCGTCGGCTCGCTCGCCGCGCGCAGCAAGCCGGTTGCGGGCGTGACCCGGCGCACGTCCTGCGGCTCGGCTTGGGCAAACACCAGCTTGTGCGCGGCCTTGTCCGCCCCGCCGGGCAGCGGCCAGGCGAACGCCGGATGATAGCCGATGCTGAACGGCAGCGGGTCGGTGCCCGGATTGGTCACCGTCGCCACCGTGTGCAACGTCGCCCCGTCGAGCCGAAAGGCCAGCGCCAGCTTGAACGCAAAGGGAAAGACCGCGTGTGTGGCGTCGCTGTCGGACAGGCCGAACAGCGCGAAGTCATCCTCGGCCACCAGCACGTCGAAATTGCTGCGCCTGGCAAAGCCATGGCGCGGCAGCGGATATTCCGCGCCATCGACCAATAGCCGGTCCCCCGCCAGCGAACCGACGATGGGGAACAACAGCGGCGCATGCCCACCCCAGAACGCCGGGTCGGCGTCGGTCATGTATTGCGCGCCTGCCGCATCGGTCAGCGACCACAGTTCGGCGCCCAACGGGTTGATCTGCGCTGTCAGCGCCCCCGACGAAATCGTGATCAGGTCGGTCATGGTATCCCTTGGCAGTGCAGCGAGCAGCCTGTCTGGCCCTCATGCTGCACTGCGTCAAGGGATGGCCTTCACCCGCGCAAGGTGGCGCCCTGCTTGGCCGCTGCGGCAACGACCTTGTCGGCGATCGCCTTCAGCGCGGCATCGTCATAGCTTTTGTCGACGGGCTGGAGCGTGACCTCGATCGCCAGCGACTTGTGGCCTTCGGGCACGCCTGCTCCACGGAAATCGTCGAACACGCGCGCGGCCACGATGTTGGCCTTGTCCGCGCCCTTCACGCTGCGCAGCAGGTCGCCCGCAGCCAGCGTAATAGGCACGAGGAACGCGAAGTCGCGCGTTACCGCCTGCAGTGCGGGCGGCGCGAAGTGCGGCCGCGCAAAGCCGCTCTGCCCCTTCTTGGCCGGGATTCGATCAAGGAACAGTTCGACCACCGCCACCGGGCCATCAAGATCGAACGCCCGCGCCGTGGCCGGGTGCAGCATGCCGAAGCGCGCCAGCACCGTCTTGGGGCCAAGCCGCAGCGTGGCCGACTGGCCGGGATGGAACTGCGCCCCGGCCTCACCCATCACTTGCAGGTTTTCGACAGGTGCACCGGCCTCGGCCAGCAGCGCCAGCGCTTCGGCCTTGGCATCGAACGCGTCGAAGGTCACCGCCTTGCCCGATTTCCAGCCGCGCGCGATCTTGTCGCCCGCCAGCACCACGCCAAGGCTCAGTCGCTCGTCGCTGGCTCCGGCTTCGCCGCGCAAATAGCGGCGTCCGACCTCGAACAGTCGCACCGACGATGCCCCACGATCAAGGTTGCGCCGCGTCGCGCTGAGCAGTCCCGGCAGCAACGACGGGCGCATCGCCTTCAGGTCTTCGCTGATCGGGTTCGCCAGCACCCATGGAGTCTCGCTGCCATCGGCGAAGGCAGCCGCCTCGGCCTCGGGCAGGAACGACCAGGTAATCGCTTCGTGCAGCCCTCGCGCGGCAGCCGAGCGGCGCACGCGCCGCTCCAGCGTCTGCACCGGGGTCGCCGTCGGCCGGGCCACGCCGTCGGCGCGCGGCAGCGGCGTGGAAGGCACCGCATCAAGGCCATAGACCCGGATGACTTCCTCAACCAGGTCGGGCGCGCCGTCGATGTCGGGTCGCCAGCCGGGAATGGTCACGGTCCACGGCGCATGCACCGCCGCTTCCACGCCAAAGCCGAGCGCGCGCAGGATGCGCCGCTGTTCGGAATCGGCCACGTCCACGCCGCCCAGGCGACTGGTCAACGAAGGCTCGTACGACAAGACCTTGGCTGCGACCGGCGGTTGCCCGGCGCGCACTACTTCGCTCGCCTCGCCGCCGCAGATCTCCAGGATCAGCGCGGTCAGCAGATCGAGCCCGGTGTCGAGGAACGCGGGGTCCACGCCGCGCTCGAACCGGCCGCGCGCATCGCTGGTCAGCGACAGCGCCTGCCCGGTGCGGGCGATCGTGGCCGGATCGAAATAGGCCACCTCCAGCAGCACATCGGTGGTCGTGTCCGAACAGCCCGAATGTTCACTCCCCATGATCCCGGCGATGTCATGCACGCCTGAATCGTCGGCGATCACCGTCATGAACGGCTGCAGGGCATAGTCACGCCCGTTGAGCGCGACGACGCTTTCGCCCTCTGCTGCCTTGCGCGCCACGACCGCGCCGTTCAGCGTGGCAAGGTCATAGGCATGGGCCGGACGGCCATAGCCGAGCATCACGTAGTTGGTAATGTCCACGAGCGCCGAGATCGGCCGCTGGCCGGCGCTCTTGAGCGCATCCTGCAACCACTGCGGGCTGGCACCGTTGGTCACGCCCCTAATGACCCGGCCATAGAAAGCCGGACAACCCGCCGGATCATCCGTGCGGATTTCCACCGGGCAAGCGAAACTGCCGGGCACATGCTCCACGGCAACCGGCTTGAGCACGCCAAGTCCGGCAGCGGCAAGATCGCGCGCGATGCCATAAACGCCCATGCAATCGGGCCGGTTGGGAGTGATCGACACGTCGAACACCGGGTCCGACCCCAGATAATCGGCAAAGCTTGCGCCGATGGGGGCATCGGCGGGCAATTCGATGATCCCGTCGTGCTCCTCACCCAGCCCGAGTTCGCGGGTCGAACACATCATGCCGTTGGATTCGACGCCGCGCACCGCCGCCACTTTCAGCGTCATGCCATTGGCCGGAACGACCGCGCCGGGCACCCCCAGAACGCCGACAAGGCCAGCGCGCGCGTTAGGCGCCCCGCAGACTACTTGCAGCGGTGCGCCGTCTCCGAGGTCAACCGACAGCACTTGCAGCTTGTCGGCCTGCGGGTGTTTGTCGGCCGTCAGCACGCGGGCCACGCGGAACTTCGTCAGCGCGGCAGAGGTGTCCTCCACGCCTTCGATCTCAAGGCCCAGCGCGGTAAGCTTGCGCGCGATCTCGTCGGTGGCCGCTTGCGTATCGAGGTACTGCTTCAGCCAGGACAATGCGAACTTCATGCCCGTGCTCCCACGCCGCCAGAGAGGGTGGGCACATCAAGTGCCGCGAAACCATAGTGGCCGAGCCAGCGGGCATCGCCATCGAAGAACGCGCGCAGATCGTCCATCCCGTACTTCAGCATGGCCAGCCGATCGACCCCGGTGCCAAAGGCAAAACCTTGCCATTCATCGGGATCGAGCCCGCCGAACGCGATGACCTTGCGGTTGACCATGCCGCTGCCCAGCACTTCCATCCAGCCGCCATCGGCGGCATCGCCATCACCGCCGACAACCCTCTTGCCGTTGACCAGGGTGTAGCCGACGTCCACCTCGACCGATGGTTCGGTGAACGGGAAATAGCTGGGGCGCAGGCGCAGCACGATGTCGTCGCGCTCGAAAAAGGCTTTGAGAAAGGTTTCGAGCGTCCACTTGAGGTGGCCCAGATGGATGCCCTTGTCGATGACAAGGCCTTCGATCTGGTGGAACATCGGCGTGTGCGTGGCGTCGCTGTCCGACCGATAGACCCGGCCCGGCGCGATGATCCGCAAAGGCGCGCCTTGCTTCAGCATCGCGCGGATCTGCACCGGCGAAGTATGCGTGCGCAGCAGCATCGAGCGCCCTTCGGCGTCCTTGTCGGGGAAATAGAAGGTGTCGTGCATCGCTCGCGCAGGATGCGTTTCGGGCATGTTGAGCGCGGTGAAGTTGTGCCAGTCGTCCTCGATTTCCGGCCCGCTGGCGACGGCAAAGCCCATGTCGGCGAAGATTTCGGCCAGTTCGTCCATCACCTGACTGATCGGATGGACACTGCCGCGCAGCGCCTCGGACGCGGGCAGCGACAGGTCGACCGTCTCGGCCGCGAGACGGGCATCCAGCGCCGCAGCTTCAAGGCTTGCCTTGCGCTCTGCCAGCGCGGCAGTCACGCTTTCGCGCGCGGCGTGGATCTTGGGGCCCTCGCTTTGGCGTAGGTCCGGGGTCATCGCGCCCAGCGTCTTGAGCAGGGCAGAGACCCAGCCCTGCTTGCCAAGCGCGGACACACGGATCGCCTCGACCAAGTCGGGCGTATCGGCCGCCGCAATCGCGGCAAGGGTCTGTTCAAGCTGTTCCATCGGGGATGCGCGCTAGCGCCAAACGCCAGCGAATCCAAGTGGCCGCAATCCCGGTTGCCCGAATCCGTGGCGCGGATCGATCAGGCGCGATCGGCGAACCGGGTCATCAGTGATCGACCGAAGTGGCCTGACCCGCTGTCGGCAAATGCAGCGCCTGCACCGCCGCACCGGCAGCCTGATGGCGCGCGCGCATCACTTCGGACAGTACCGGCTTGGGCATCGCGGCATAATCGGTCGGACTCATCCCCATGAAACGGTGGAAATCCCGCACGAACTGTGCCTGATCGTGATACTGGCCATCGATCGCATCGATCCACAACGACGTGGGATCCAGCATGTACTGCGCCAGACTGCGCATGAAGCGCTGGCGCCGCAGCAGCAAACGGGGCGTGAACCCGAAGTACCGGTTGCACAGCCGCTCAAGCGTATGTGGCGCAACGCCTGCCGCTTCGCCAAGCGCCGCGACGCTGGCGTTGGCCGGATCGACCAGGGCTGCATGGATGGCAGCGATGCGCGGCTCGTCTGGGCCCGGCTCGCCAAGGCGTCGTTCGAAATGATCCTCGATCCGGGCAAGCTCGGCTGCCGCGTCGGGATGCGCCCCGAACAACCCTTTGATCAATGGCACGAACGGTGACAGCACCGACGCGGCAAGGGGATCGGCCTGCTTGTCGGCAAAATCGCCAGCGGCTGCATCGACAAACCGCGCCCAACCCAGCGGCAGCAGACCAATGCCCCAGATGCGCGTAGTCCCGGTGGCGAAACGGACGGCGCGGCTGGTCGGGCCGGTGAAGATGGCCGGCAGGTCCGCCATCGGCGCCTCTCCGGCAACGTCGGAATCGGGAAAGTCACCATCGAACAAGCGCAAGTTGGCCCATTCAGGCTGCAGGCGATCCGTGACCCGTAGGCCTTTTGCGACCGTGAGCGTGGTGAGATAAAATGTCGTGAAAAACGGGCGCAGCGCGACCGGTGGAACATGAAATTGAACCTCGACGGTACAATCGCCCGTCACCATCTTGCCCCCTTTTGCGACCCCTTAGCTCCGGCATAACCCGCGTAGCCGACAAGGCAAGCGGCAATAAGGGCGAACCGTATTGGCGAGAGCGGGGATAAATGGCGCTCATGCAGATTGCCGACAGCAAGCTACTGAAACGACAATGCAAGCGGCGCAATCATGCGCTTGGCGGTTTGACGCTTGCTGCGCAGCCGCCACGAAAAAGGGCGTCGACCTTGCAGCCGACGCCCGTTTTTCTGCCTGAGCCCACACGAAGCTCAAAGCGTGACCGTTCAGGCCGGCAATGCTGCCTTCGCCTGAGCGATGATGGCGGTGAACACGCCGCCTTCGTTCATGGCAAGGTCGGCAAGCGACTTGCGGTCCAGTTCGATCCCGGCCAGCTTGGTGCCGTGGATGAACTGCGAATAAGTCAGGCCCTCGGCGCGAACCGCAGCGTTGATACGCTGGATCCACAGACCACGGAACGAGCGCTTCTTGACCTTGCGGTCGCGATACGCATATTGTCCGGCCTTTTCAACGGCCTGACGGGCGATACGGATGGTGTTCTTGCGACGGCCACGATAGCCCTTCGCCTGATCCAAAATCCGCTTGTGCTTGGCACGGGTGGTAACACCACGCTTGATACGGCTCATAAGTCAGCGCTCCTCAGTTCAGCCCGTAGGGCGCCCACTTCTTGATCACCCGCGCATCTGCATCGGAGATCACGTCAGTGCCGCGGTTCTGGCGGATGTACTTGCCGTTGTGGCTGATCAGGCGGTGACGCTTGCCGGCAACGCCGTGCTTCACTTTGCCAGAGGCCGTGAGCTTGAAGCGCTTTTTGACGCCGCTCTTGGTCTTCATCTTGGGCATTTTGGTCTCCTTGACTCAGGTACGTCCGACAAGCCGTGGCAGCCCTTGATGGCCAGGCGAGTCATCCGAATCCGTACCGGTGAAGCGGGGCGCATAGGGATGGTCGCCGCTAAAGGCAAGCTTTGATGCCCGCCCGCCTCTCGATTGGCCCTCACCCCCGGCCGATGTCGTTCAGATCGAACGGGGTGGTCTGGTAGACCTGGTTGATCCAGTTGCCGAACAGCAAGTGGCCGTGTCCGCGCCAGGTGTTGACCGGCTCGGCCTGCGGGTCATCGCCGGGGAAATAGTGGCGCGGCACATATTGCCCTTCGTCGCGGGCGTACTCGCGGGCCAGCGTCAGCGTGTCATATTCCAGATGGTTCAGCATGTGCAGGGCACGCGACGATGGGTCGTCGACAAGGCAAAGGCCCGACTCGTCGCTTTGCGCCAGCACCGCCAGACCGCGTCCTGCGGGCAAATCCTCGGCGCGCAGTTCGCTCCATCGCGAGACGGGCACGTCGAAGCGATCGGGAAGCCCACGGGTCCAAACCGATCCGGGCTGGCAATTGCGGTGGGGAAACACCCCCGATGCCTTGTCGGCCAGCGCATGCTTGGGCACGCCATGAAAGTGATGAAGCGCGGCCATCGCCCCCCAGCACAGCGTCAGCGTATGGTTCACATTCGTCTGTGACCAGTCAAGAATGCGCCGCAACTCGTCCCAATAGCCGACATCTTCGTAGGGTAGCGTCTCCACGGGGGCGCCGGTGATGATCAGCCCGTCGAACTTCTCGGCCACGACATCGCACCACGGGCGATAGAACGCAGCGATATGCCCAGCGGCCGTGTTCTTGCTGACATGGTCGGAAATGCGCAGCAGTTCGAGATCGATCTGCAACGGTGTGGCCCCCAGCAGACGCGCGATCTGCGTCTCGGTGGTGATCTTGTCGGGCATAAGGTTGAGCAGCGCGATCCGCAGTGGCCGGATGTCCTGACGGCCCGCCTCGGTCTCGCTCATCACGATAACACCCTCGGCTTCGAGGGTGCGGCGGGCGGGCAGCGTATCGGAAATGCGAATCGGCACGGCGGCGGTCTTTCCAGAGCATGCGGCCACCGGACGGATGGCACGCGCCGCACAATCGACACGGGAAGGGACGAGGGCTCCGCTTGGTTGCCGCTTCGGCCACATCCCCTCCGGTGCGGAAGGCGCCACCTTGCCCGGAAACCGGCAGGTTGGCGTCGGGGATCGCTCCCCAACTCTTGATGCTGCCGACGAATTAGGCGCAGTGCAGCCAGATTGCAACCGTGCCCGCTACGCCATCTACCCGTTTCAATGCCCGCAGGCGAGCGCCTCGATCACATCGTCGAGACGGGCCGGGTCACCCAGCGCGATGACGTGGCCGCTCGATCCCTGCCGCAGCGGATCGCCGTTCCAATCGGCCATTGTGCCGCCCGCGCCTTCGACGATCGGCACCAATGCCGCCCAATCATGCAGCTTCAGGTTCGATTCGCACACCACATCAAGGTGCCCACTGGCGAGCATGGCATAGTTGTAGCAGTCGCCGCCCATGACCATGCGCTTGTGATCGGTCTGCGCGGCCAGCGCCATGAAGTGCTCGCCATCGTGGTTGCTGAAGTAGTGCGGACCGGTGGTGGCGATGGCCGCCTCTGCCAGCGCCGGACAGGCGCGGGTACGCACCGGCTGACCGTTGAACAGGGTCGGACGCCCTGCCGCGCCGACCCAGCGTTCACGCAGGATCGGCTGGTCGATCACGCCCAGCACCGGAAAGCCCTCGACCACCAGCGCGATCAGCGTGCCGAACAGCGGCCGCCCAGCGACAAAGCCGGTGGTACCGTCGATCGGATCGAGTACCCATGTCCTCCCCGAAGTGCCCAAGGTGGTGCCGAATTCCTCGCCGATCACGCCGTCGTTCGGTGCCTCGACCGCCAGAACCGCGCGCATCGCCTCTTCGGCGGCGCGATCCGCAAGTGTCACCGGCGTGGCGTCGCCCTTGCGCTCGGCAGTCACCTTGCGGAAATGGGGCCGGATGGCGGCACCGGCGGCTTCGGCGAGGCGCTCGGCCAGGGCGATGTCGGCATCAAGCTGGGTGCGAGAAGGTGTGGGAGAGGTCATGCCGGCAGCATTGGCCCGACCGTCTGCACCGGTCAAGCGCTCCTGACGGTAAGGCGACACAGCCACCCAGCCAGGCCACGGCCGCCCCCCTGCGAATGGCCGCTCATGGGCCAAACCATGCCATGCCCGCCCCGAACGAACCGCAACGGCCCGGCGAACCGGGCAAGTCTGTGATGAATGGTTCGTCTTTCGCGTGACGAGGCGCACAGTTATTGGCGCCGCCTTGCCCTACCCAGATAGCATAACCGGGGCGGGCAACAGGGGCTTGGACATGTACAAGATCAGCAGACCGGGCATTGACCGGTCGATCGCGTCCGCAAGCGGAGCAACCCGTGACGGCCAGCCACTTTCCTATAACCGCGCGCCGTCCGGTGACCTCGCCCCTTGGGTTGCGCGGTGCTATGTCACCATCGTAGATGCGCCCGCAAACCACCACCTGTCCTGCGGCCTGTTCAACGACACGGCCTGCCTGCGCATCCAGTTGCGTGGCAAATGGACCGCACAGACCGCTGATGGCGTCGAGCAGATGGAACAGGCCGCGCTTTATTTCGGGCCGCACTCCCGCCGCATGCCGATCAGCGTGACCGGCAGTTTCATCAGCGTCGGCGCTTCGCTGCGGCCGGGCGCGGCGCACGCGCTCGGCGGTGCGGCCACGAGCGAACACGTCGATCGACTGACCCCGATCGAGGCGTTGGGGCTGTTTTCCGAACGCTGGCTGCGCCTGTTCGATCCCGCCGCCGATGCTGAAAGCTGGATTCAGGCCATGGAGCATGAATTGCGCCGCCAGTTCGTTCGGCGCGGCGCGGCAGAACCGGACCCCTTTGTCGGGAAACTCGAGGCCGCCGCCTTTGTCGATCCCACGATCAGCGTGAAGCGCTTTGCCGATGAAGCCGGGATCGAGCAGCGGCGGTTGGAGCGACTGGTCAAGCGCGACTTCGGACTGACGCCCAAGCAGGTCTTGCGCCGCGCTCGCGCGCTCGACATGGCCAGCCACCTGCGCGGAGTGGCCGACCGCGAAGAGGCCGAATCGTTGGCGCTGCGCTATTATGACCAGAGCCACCTGATCCGCGATTTCGGTGCACTTTTCGGCATGAGTCCGCGCCAATTCGTTGAGCGCTCGCAACCCTTGCTCACCCTTGGGCTTGAAACGCGCCAATCCTGCCGCCTCGAAATGCTCGAAAGGCTGGCACCCGGTGACATTCGCCCCTGGCAATAAGGTCTCTGCGGTTCGCCCATACTGAGATTTACTCAGTCGCTTACCCGAAATATCTGCGCGAATGTAACGCAGCTTACGCGGAACTCTGACTAATTCTCTCCCGGAGTGGGCTTCAAGCCAGCACAATCAGCAAGTGACCCACCTCGCCTTTCGCAACCAGGTGGTGGAGCTGGCTGATCCATCATCGGGGGTAATGACCATGGCGAATCACAATCCTGCCCTGACCGGCACGTTGGCGATCCTGCCGCACGCGACCGCCGGGCACAGCTATTTCATCTCGAACGCAACGCTGCTTGCCGGGGTCACAGACCCCGACGTCGGCCAGACACTGTTCCCGGGCAACCTCATCGCTCCCAATTGCTGGGTCACGAACACCGGAGACGGCTGGTTGTTCGTCCCTGCCGAAACCTTCACCGGCCCGGTCAGCTTCACTTATGCGGTGACGGATGCCAATGGCGGCGCGCTGGTACTTTCGCAGTCCTTCACGGTCGATACACCAACCGCCCCGGCCCCGCACTTGGTGCTGTCGGGCACGCACACCGTCGCCGAAAACAGCGCCGAAGGCACGGTCATCGGCACCGTCTCGAATGCGGGCGCAGCCGTCGCGGGGCTGACATACTCGTTGCTTGACAACAACGGCGGCACGTATGTCATCAACCACCTGACCGGCGTGGTGACCATCGGTGCCGGTGCTGCCGAGATCATCGGCGGGCCCAACGGCGGTGCGCTCGACGGCAACCGACTCGACTATGAATCATTCCCGCACCAGCAAATCGTGGTGGTCGCGACCGCAGCCGACGGCACCAAGTATTACAACGTCATCGGCATCGACCTGACCAATGTGTTCGAGAACCACCAGCTTGAATTCGGCCCCGGCAACGACACCTTTACCGCGCCCAATGATGAGAACTGGCGCCTGCTTGGCCAAGGCGGCACCGACACGCTGACCGGCGCAGGCGGCAACGACACCTTCTATGGCGGCACCGGCAATGACACCATGGTTGGCGGCGGCGGCAACGACACGTTCGAGATCGGCAGGCGTGCCGGCTTCGACAGCATCGACGGCGGCACCGGCACCGACACGATCAAGGCGGTCGAGGACAATGTCGCGATCGGCCTGACCACGTTTACCGGGATCGAGGCGATCACCGCCGACGGCCATGCCGGGGTTACGATTTCGGGCACCATGAATGCCGACACGCTGGACTTTACAGGCGTGACGCTGACCGGAATCGCCGCCATCCTTGGCAGCAAGGGTGCCGACACCATCACCGGCAGTGCGGGCGACGACACCATCGTTGGCGGTTATGGCGACGACGTGCTGGCCGGTGGGCAAGGCAACGACACCTTCCTGATCGGGGCGTCCGCGGGCAAGGACAGCATCGACGGCGGTGCAGGCACCGACACGATCAAGGCCACCGCCGACAACCTCAAGCTGAGCTTCAGCGCGCTGAACTCGATCGAGGCGATCACCGCCGACGGCCATTCGGGGATCAAGATTGTCGGGACCAGCGGCGCAGACACCCTCGATTTCAGCGCCACCACGCTGACCGGGATCGTGTCGATCGAAGGCGGTGCGGGCGCCGACACCATCACCGGCAGCGCGGGCAACGACACCATCGTCGGCGGCACCGGCATCGACGCGCTGAACGGCGGACAGGGCAACGATACTTTCCTCGTCGCGCTGGGTGCTGGCGCTGACAGTTACAACGGCGGCGCCGGCACCGACACGATCAAGGCGGCCGTCGACAACGTCAACCTCTCGTTTACCTCGCTCACCTCGATCGAGGCGATCAGCGCGGATGGCCATTCCGGCGTCACCATCGTCGGCAGCACGCTGGCCGACACGATCGATCTGACCGGCATCACGCTGACCGGCATCGCCGCGATCACCGGTGGCATGGGCGATGACACGATCAAGGGCAGCGCGGGCAACGACACGATCATCGGCGGCGCCGGCGCCGATACGCTGACCGGCAACGGTGGCAGCGACACGTTCGCGTTCACGGCGGTGTCGTCCAGCCTCACCGGCGTGAAAGCCGATCACGTCACCGACTTTGCGACCGGCGACAAGATCGACCTGTCGGCCATCGATGCGGATGCGGTCACCGCTGGCGTGCAGCACTTCAGCTTCATCGGCACGGCCGATTTCACAGGTCTTGGTCAGTTGCGACTGGGAACCGACGGCGGCCATGCGGCGTTGTACGGCAATACCGTCGGCAGCCTGAAGGCCGACTTCGAGATCGTGCTCGACAACAATGCGACGATCCACTTGGCCGACCTGGTGCTTTGACCGGTCAGCCGCGCGGGGGGCGAGCCGTCTGGCCGGCCGTCCCCCTGCGCTTCATGTGTTAAACGCTCAGTCGAACAGGCTCGAAACCGAGCTTTCGTCGGCGATGCGCCGGATGGCTTCGCCGATCAGCGGGGCGATCGTCATCACGCGGATGCGGTTCGAATCGCGCGTCGCCTCGGTCGGCAGGATGGTGTCGGTGATCACCAGTTCCTTCAGCGCCGAATTGGTGACGCGGGCCACCGCGCCGCCCGACAGGACGCCGTGCGTGATGTAGGCGGCAACGCCCTTGGCCCCGGCATCCATCAGCGCTTGCGCCGCGTTGCACAGCGTACCGCCCGAATCGATGATGTCGTCGATCAGGATGCACATGCGGCCCTTGACCTCACCGATGATGTTCATCACCTCGCTCTGGCCGGGCCGGTCGCGACGCTTGTCGACGATCGCAAGCGGCGCATTGTCGAGCCGCTTGGCCAGCGCGCGGGCACGCACCACGCCGCCGACGTCGGGCGAGACGACCATCAGCTTTTCCGCACCATATCGCGTCTGGATGTCCGCCGCCATGACCGGCGCAGCAAACAGGTTGTCGGTCGGAATGTCGAAGAAGCCCTGAATCTGCCCGGCGTGCAAGTCCACCGCCAGCACGCGGTCGGCGCCTGCGGTGGTGATCAGGTTGGCCACCAGCTTGGCCGAGATCGGTGTGCGTGGCCCCGGCTTGCGGTCCTGCCGGGCATAGCCGAAGTACGGCACCACTGCGGTGATCCGCCGGGCCGACGCGCGGCGCAGCGCATCGATGCAGATCAGCAGCTCCAGCAAGTTGTCGTTGGCCGGATAGCTCGTCGACTGGACGATGAACACGTCCTCGCCACGAACGTTCTCGTAGATTTCGACGAACACCTCTTCATCGGCAAACCGGCGGACCGATGCCTCGGTCAGCGGGGTTTCGAGATAGGCGGCGATGGCACGGGCGAGCGGCAAGTTGCCGTTGCCGGACATGATCTTCATGAGGCTTTCCGAGTCCCTAGCATGGCAAGCTCTGACGCGCGCCTTAGCCCAAGATGACAGCTTTGCAACCTTGCGCGATGGCACTGTCCACCGACGTGACACTTGCACCTTTCCCGCATGGGCGGAAAACCACCCCTTGATGCGGCGCGAACTTGGCTCCAAGTGTCGGGTCATGGCCGACAAACTCATCATCACGCTCGCGCAGTTGAATCAGAACGTCGGCGATCTGGCCGCGAACGTGGCAGGCATGCTCGCCGCACGCGCCGCTTCGCCGCACAGCGACCTGATCGTGTATCCGGAAATGCAGTTGATCGGCTACCCGCCCGAGGATCTGATCCAGAAACCGGCGCTGATCGAGCGCGCCGCCGCTGAACTGCACAAGCTGGCGGCGGTCACCGCCGACGGCGGGCCAGCCATGCTGGTGGGATCGGTGTTCGTGCGCGACGGCGCGCTGCACAATGGCGTTGCCCTGCTCGAAGGCGGGCGGGTGGCGGCGACCCGCTTCAAGCACGAATTGCCCAACTTCGGCACGTTCGATGAAAAGCGCTATTTCCTGCCCGGCCCTTTGCCAGAACCGGTGCTGTTCAAGGGCGCGATGCTGGGTCTGCCGATCTGCGAGGACATCTGGCACCCCGACGTCTGCCGCCATCTGGCGCAACTGGGCGCGGAAATTTTCGTCTGCATCAACGGCAGCCCCTACGAGATCGACAAGGACGTGCTGCGGATCGACGGCGTGGCCAAGCGCCGTGCGATCGATACCGGCATCCCGCTGATCTACCTCAACCGCGTGGGCGGGCAGGACGAGGTGGTTCACGATGGCGCCAGCTTCGTCGTCGGCCCCGAAGGCGCGCTGTGGGTGCAGATGCCCGACTGGGAAGAGGCGATCGAAGACACGGTGTGGCGCCGTGTGGCATCGGGCAGCGGCCACCGCTGGCGGTGCGAGGCGGGCGCGGTCGCCGAAACCACCGAGCACCCCGAGGACATCTATTGCGCCATGGTGCTGGCCTTGCGCGACTATGTCGACAAGAACCGCTTTCCCGGCGTGGTGCTGGGGCTGTCGGGCGGCATCGACTCCGCGATCTGCGCGGCCATCGCGGTCGATGCGCTGGGGGCGGAGCGGGTGTGGTGCGTGATGATGCCCAGCCGCTACACCAGCGAGGAAAGCCTTGAGGACGCCGCAGGCTGCGCCGAACTGTTGGGCGTGCGGCTCGACACGATCCCGATCGCGCCTGCCATCGACGGCTTTGCCGACATGCTCGCCCCGGTCTTTGCCGGGCGCGAGCCCGACCTGACCGAGGAAAACCTCCAGTCACGCATTCGCGGCACTACTCTGATGGCGCTGTCGAACAAGTTCGGGCCGATGCTGGTGACCACCGGCAACAAAAGCGAGATGAGCGTCGGCTATGCCACGATCTATGGCGACATGAACGGCGGCTACAACCCGATCAAGGACGCCTACAAGACCACCGTCTTTGCCATTTCGGCTTGGCGCAACACAAAGAAGCCCAAGATCGGCCTTGGCCCCGATGGTCCGGTCATGCCGCAGCGGGTGATCACCAAGCCGCCCAGCGCCGAATTGCGCCCCGACCAGAAGGATTCGGATTCGCTGCCCGATTACCCGGTACTCGATGCGGTCCTGCTTGGGCTTGTGGAGCACGAAAAGAGCGTCGACCAGATCGTGGCCGAAGGCTTCGATCGCGCCACCGTGGTGCGGGTGGAGCGCCTGCTGAACCTCGCCGAATACAAGCGGCGTCAGGCCCCGCCGGGCGTCAAGCTGGGCAGCCGCAACTTCGGCCGCGACCGGCGCTATCCGATCACCAACGGGTTCAGGACCGCCTAGCCGGGTTTTTGCGAGCGATTCTCATTGACGCAGGCGTGGAGCGCCCATAACTTGCGAATCGTTCGCAACAAAGGAGCCCCGCCGATGCCCGCTGCCTTGGACCATGCCGCCGCCACCATCGCCGCGTTGGGCCGTTCGCCAGACTTGCGCGCGCTGTCGCTCGTTGGCGTAAAAGTGATTACCGCACTGCGCCTGTGCGCGCTGGCAGAGCGCGACGGGCTGGACCCGGCCCCCGATCTGGCGCGGCGTTTTCACAATCTGGAGGCGGCCTTTGCCGTGGTCGATCTGGCGCAGACGATGGCGCGGGTGTGGCCCGAACCGATCATGGTCAACCGCCCGTGTTGCCTGTGCCTGTCGCCGGACGAAGCGACACTGGCCAACATGCTCCGCGCCGCCGCACGCGCCGATCGTGCAGGGTTCGGCGATGCGATGGCCGGCTTCATCCGCGCCGACCGGCATGAGGCGCTGTGGAACGCCTGTGTGCATGTGATAGCGCTGCTGGCCTGATCGTTCGGTTCTGCGACCCGATGCGGTTGGCCTTGCCGCACCGGCCACCGCCGCTATTAGGCAGGCATGACCGAACCCAGCCAAACCGTCGTCACCCGTTTCGCCCCATCACCCACGGGTCGCTTGCACGTCGGCAACATCCGCACGGCGCTGCACAACTGGCTGCTGGCCAAGCGGCACGGCGGGCGATTTCTGCTGCGCATCGACGATACCGATGCCGCGCGCAGCAAGGAAGAACATGTCGAGGCGATCCGCGCCGATCTGAACTGGCTGGGCCTGATCCCTGAAAGCGAAGTGCGCCAGTCGCAACGCTTCGCGCTGTATGAAACGCGCTTTGCCGAACTGGTCGCCGCAGGGCGCATCTACCCTTGCTATGAAACCGCGCAGGAGCTTGATCTGCGGCGCAAGGTGCTGCTGGGGCGGGGCCTGCCGCCGATCTATGACCGTGCCGCCCTGAACCTGACCGAGGCGGAGCGGGCCGAGAAGGAAGCGGCCGGGACTGCCCCGCACTGGCGCTTCCTGCTCGACCACGACACACCGATCACGTGGGAGGACGGCATCCGGGGCACCCAGCATTTCGATGCGCGCCAGATGTCCGATCCGGTGATCCGCCGTGCCGATGGTTCGTGGCTCTATATGTTTCCCTCGGCCATCGACGACGTGGACATGGCCGTCACCGACGTGCTGCGTGGCGAGGATCACGTCTCCAACACTGCCACGCAAGTGCAAATGTTCGCCGCGCTGGGCGCGACCGCCCCGCGCTTCGCCCACGCGGCGCTGCTGACCGGAGCAGAGGGCAAACTGTCCAAGCGCCTCGGTTCGCTGGGTGTCGAGGACTTGCGTGCCGAAGGAATCGAGCCCGAGGCACTGGTTGCGCTCCTTGCCCGGCTGGGCACGTCCGATCCGGTCGATGCCGCGCTCGATGCCGATGCGCTGGCCGCCAGCTTCGACCTGTCGCGCTTTGGCCGCGCGCCCGCGCGATTTGACGAAGCCGAATTGGCACGCGTCAACGCCACCGTGGTCCACCACCTGCCCTTCGCTCGCGTGGCGCACCTGCTGCCCGCAGGCATGGGCGAAGCGGCGTGGGAGGCGATCCGCCCCAACCTGTCGCACATCGGTGAGGCGGCGGAATGGTGGCAGGTCATCACCGGCCCGGTCACACCACCCGCGTTTGACGACGAAACCCGCGCTTTCCTGAATCAGGCCGCCACCGTGGCCGCCGGACTCGATTGGGGCGCCGATCCGTGGAGCGCGCTGACCACGTCGCTGAAGGAGGCCACCGGCCGCAAGGGCAAGGCGCTGTTCCTGCCGCTGCGTCAGGCGCTGACCGCCATGGACCACGGCCCCGACATGAAAACGCTACTGCCGCTGATCGACAAGCACGAGGCGGTGGCGCGGCTGGTTCAGGACTAAGACCCCTACCCCCGTCTCGGCGGGGGCCGGATTGCCCGCTCTCAAGCCCTGCCGGTCTGGGCCACCAGGTGACTGGGGTCGATGCCTTCGGCGCGCCAGGTGGCGGCCCAGCGGGCTTCGGTCGGCGTATCGAACAGGATCGCGCTGCGTCCTTCGGCGGCAAACCAGCCGTGCTGGCGCATTTCGCCTTCGAGCTGCCCGCCGCCCCACCCGGCATAGCCGAGCGACACCAGATAGCGCGACGGCCCCGTCCCCGCCGCGATCGCGCGCAGCACATCGAGCGAGGCGGTCAGCGCACCCAACGGGTTGACCGTCATCGTGCCCGCTCCGCCCCAATCGTTCGAATGCAGCACGAATCCGCGCGATTGCTCGACGGGACCGCCGTTGAGCACCGGCACATCGCGCGCAACGCCCGGATCGATGCCGACATCCTCAAGCAAGCCGTGCAGCGTCAGCGTGTCGCGCTGATGGCCGATGCCGATGCCCAGTGCGCCGTTTTCATCGTGCATGCACATCGCCAGCACTGCACGATCAAAGCGGGCGTCGCCCATGCCGGGCATGGCGAGCAGGATTCGCCCCGAAAGGTATTGCGCTTGCATCATCCCCTTGAACATAGGGGAGCGGATGGCCGCTGCCTAGCACTGCGGACACAAGGGCAGCGGGCATTCAACAGCGCGGCACCCCGACCATCCGCCTAGGCGGCAATGCGCGCGCCGCGATCCTCCGCTGCCTCGACCAGTCGACGCTCGATAGCGCGCAGGCGGCCATCGCCGGTCACCTTCTCGCCCAACAAGTCGGTGACGTAAAAGGTGTCGACCGCGCGTTCGCCATACGTCGCGACATGCGCCGAATGGACGATCAGCCGCGAATCGAACATCGCCCGGCCCAAGCGGCTGAGCAGGGCAGGACGATCGCGCGCACCGACCTCGATCACCGTGAAACGGTTCGAAGCCTTGTTGTCGAAGATCACGATCGGCTGCACCTCGAACGCGTCGGACCGCGCGCGCACAGGCGGACGCTCGGCCAGTTGCGGCAGCAGGCGGACCTGATTGGCCAGCGTCTCGGCGATCGCGTTCTTGAGCCGCTGGATCTGCGAGGCTTCCTTGAGCGGGCGGCCAAGTGGATCCTGCACCAGAAAGTTGTCGACCGCGAGGCCGTTGCGCGCGGTGTGAATGCGCGCGTCGATGATGTTGCCGCCGGCCAGGTGGATGCCCCCGGCGATGCGATAAAACAGGCCAGGATGGTCGGTGGCCAGCACCGACACCAGCGTTGCCCCGCGCGCCGGATACCACAGCGCATCGACGCTGAGCGGTTCGCCCAGCGCGCTGTCCATGTGCTGCAGGTTGAGCGCGATGATGTCCTCTGGCTCGGCGATCCAATAGGCGTCGCCCAACTGGCGACCGACCGTGCCGATCAGCACGTCGCGCTCCTTCAGCAGCCCGCCAACCGCCTTCTTCTTTGCCGCGATCCGTTCGGCCCGGCCATGCTGCTTGTGGCCCAAGCGCAGCATTTCTTCGGCCGCGACGAACAGATCGCCCAGCAACTGGCGCTTCCACGAATTCCAGATGCCCGGCCCCACCGCGCGAATGTCGACCACGGTCAGCAGCAGCAGCAGCCGCAGCCGCTCCTGACTTTGCACCACGTTCACGAAGTCGGCGATGGTCTTGTAATCGGCCAGATCGCGCTTGAACGCGGTTGCGCTCATCAACAGGTGATGCCGCACCAGCCAGGCGACCATCTCGGTTTCGGCTGCGCTCATCCCCAGCCGCGGACACAGCTTCATCGCCACTTCGGCGCCCAGCACCGAATGGTCGCCGCCCCGGCCCTTGGCGATGTCGTGCAGCAAAGTAGCGACATAAAGCACCCGGCGCGAGGCGACCTTGGCGATCACTTCGGTGGCGAGCGGGTGCTGGTCGCTTTCGACACCCTTTTCGATCTGCGCGAGCAGACCAATGGCGCGAATGGTGTGCTCGTCCACCGTGTAGTGGTGGTACATATCGAACTGCATTTGCGCCACGACCCGCGCAAAATCGGGCACGAAGCGCCCGAAGACGCCCGTCTCGCTCATCCAGCGCAGCACCGTTTCGGGGTTGTGTCGACTGGTCAGCAGATCGAGGAACAACTGGTTGGCTCGCGGATCCTTGCGCAAGGCGGCATCGACCAGCGCGGCATCGCGCCGGGCCTGCCGCGCAGCATCGGGGTGAATCTCCATCCCCTCACGATCGGCCACGACGAACAGTTCGATCAGGCGCACCGGATCCTTGGCGAAGAAGTCGTCGCCATCGACGCCCAGCCTGCCCGCCACCACCGGGAACTCCCCGATCTTGCGCTTGCGCCGGGCCTTGAGCTTGGCGAAGAAGCCTTGCCGGTCCTTGGCGAATTGCTCATCGAGCTGGGCAAGGAACACGCCGGTGAGCGAGCCAACCTGATTGGCCTGCAGGAAGAAAAACTGCATGAAGCGTTCGACCGCGCTTTTGCCCGGCCGGTCGGCAAAGTTCATGCGCAGCGCCACCTCGCGCTGAAGGTCGAACGTCAGCCGATCCTCGGCCCGGTTGGTGATCGTGTGCAGGTGACAGCGCACCGCCCAGAAGAAGTTCTCGGCGCGGCGGAATGCACGATACTCGACCGCGCTGAGCAGGCCGACGTCGACCAGTTCGCTGGGATCGCGCACTTTGTGGATGTACTTGCCGATCCAGTAGAGCGTGTGCAGATCGCGCAGCCCCCCCTTGCCTTCCTTGACGTTGGGCTCGACGACGTAACGGCTGTCGCCCAGCCGCTTGTGCCGGTCGTTGCGCTCGCCCAGCTTCTCGGCGACGAACTGCCGCTCGCTACCGGCCACGACTTCAAGCCAGAAGCGGCGCGAGCCTTCTTCATAGAGGTCGCGGTCGCCCCACACATAGCGCCCTTCCAGCAGCGCAGTACGGATCGTCAGATCCGACTTGGCCATGCGCACCAGATCGTCGAGCGAGCGGCTGGAATGGCCGACCTTGAGCCCCAGATCCCACAGGAAATAGAGCATCGCCTCGATCACCTGCTCGCACCACGAGGTGGCCTTGATCGGCGTAACGAAGGCGATATCGACGTCCGAATGCGGCGCCATTTCGCCCCGGCCATAGCCGCCGACGGCGACGATCGCGATGCGTTCTCCGGTCGACCGGTTCGACGCGCGATAGACGTTGCCCACGACGTAATCGTGGATCACCCGCACCAGCTGGTCGACCAGAAACGACTGGCCCTGTGCGCATTCGTAGCCTTGCGACGGCCGTGTCTTGAGCCGCCTTGCCAGTTCCGTGCGCCCGGCAGTCAGCGCCCCGCGCAGCAGCTCGACCACCACCGGACGGGCCTTGTCACGGTGCTCGGCCACCGCTGCGGAAATCTGTTCGGCCAGTGCGCGCCGATCGATAATCGCGCGCTGGTTGGCAATCCTGGGGAGAGTCATGCCAACGCTTTAGCGCAGGTTCACTTTACAGTCTCTGTCCATTCCTGGCGGTAACGTTCCCGCAACGCCCTTTTGTCCACCTTTTCGGTGCCAAGGCGCGGCAGAGCCTCATCCACTTCCCAGAACTTCACCGGAATCTTGAACGGCGCGATGTGCGCCTGCAGGAATGCGCGCAGTTCGTCGGCGTGGACCGCGCTGCCCGGCTTGGTCAGGAACACCGCCGCCGGCACTTCGCCGTAGGTTTCGTCAGGCAGACCGAACACGCTCGCTTCGGCCACGGCCGGATGGGCATAGATCGCGCTTTCGACCTCGATGCAGCTGATGTTCTCGCCGCCGCGGATGATGATGTCCTTCTTGCGGTCGACGATGAACAGGTAGCCTTCGGGATCGAGATAGCCAAGGTCTCCGGTGCGGAAATAGCCGTCGGGCATGATCGCGGCGGCGGTCGCCTCGGGATTGTTCCAGTAGCCGAGGAAATTGGCGACCGAGCGGATCGCCACTTCGCCGATATCGCCCTGCGGCAGGGCGTTGCCATCGTCATCGAGGATGGCAAGATCGACCAGCGGGCGCGACGCCGCGCCGGTGCTGCCGGGCTTGGCCATGTAGTTTTCGTTGAAGTTGCCGCAGCCCACGCCGTTGGTTTCGGTCAGGCCATAGCCGATGATCGGGAACGCATGAGGCAGCGCCTTGCGCAGGCGGTCGACATGCTCGATCGGGCGCGGCGAACCGCCAGCGGCAAAGGTGACACAACTTGTCAGGTCGTACTTGTCGTGATCGGGATGCGTGGCGATCTGAAAGCTCATCAGCGGCACGCCAACGAAATAGGTCACCCGCTCGCGCTCGATCAGCTTCATCGCCTCCACCGCGTCCCACTTGGCCATCAGCACCAGTTTGCGGCCAAGCGCGAACGACTGCAGGAACACCGGAACCTCACCGGTGACATGGAACAGCGGCACGTTGAGCAGCGCGATCGGTTGCGATCCTTCACCCGGCGCCTCCCCCCGCTCGGTCAGCAAGGTCAGCACCATGACGCTGGTGGCGATGTAGTTGAAAGTGCCTTGCACCACCCCGCGGTGGTTCGAGTAGGCGCCCTTCGACGCGCCGGTCGAGCCCGAGGTGTAAAGCACGGTCGCCAGATCGTCGCCGGTCAGTTCGGGCAGCGCGGTATCGGCACCGCCGCCCTTGGCGGTGAGCGCGGCCAGACCGATAGCAGGCTCGCAATCATGAAGCAGCGGCAGCACTTCGGCGCCGTGGTGCAACCCGGCGAGCCGCTCGGCCCGCTGCGGATCGGCGATCACGAAGCGGCAGCCGACAAGGTCGACACCGTGCTGGAGTTCCTCGCCCGACCACCAGCCGTTGAGCAGCACTGCGCAGCCACCGGCCATCAGCACGCCCATGTAGGCCACCGCCCAGTTGAGCGAATTGCGCGCGGCGATGCCGACGCGTTCGCCCTTCTGCAGGCCGTGTCCTTCGACCAGCCCCCCCGCCACCACGCGGGCAGCGGCATACGTCTGCGCGAAGGTGTAGCGCAGCGGTCCATCGACGATGAACTCCTTGTCGCCCTGCACCGCGCAGAAGTAGGCAAAATAGGCAGGCAGGCTGGGCGGCGCTGCGTCAATGATCGGCAGATCGCGGTCAAATGCGCGGAACGGGCGAGTCTCGAACATGCCGCCTGCCCCCTGCAGGCTGTCCATGATCCGCGAAAGGTCCGTGTCGAGCTGGGTCTGCATGGCTGGCATCACTCTCCGTTACACCCCTTTTGGGGTTTGCCTTAAGGCTTTGCCCTGTGCCAGTAAGGCGCCCGCACGGCCGCCCCGCTCCGGTGGTACAGGTCCAATTCCACACCGAAACCGTCAGGGAGTTCGGCGCTTGCTGTCACTTATGGCTACGGCCTCGGTCGATTTTCATCAACCACTTAATTGGGCCGATCTGGGCTTGTCCCCGATCGCGCTCGATCTCGGCTTCTTCACGATCAAGTGGTACTCGCTGGCGTACCTCGTCGGCATCATTCTGGGCTATGTCCATCTTTTGCGGATGATCCGCCAGCCCGGAGCGCCGCTCGGTCAGCGCCATGCCGACGACCTGTTCTTCTATGCCACGCTGGGAATCATCGTCGGTGGCAGGCTGGGCTATGCGGCGTTTTATGCGCCCGAACTGTTCGTGCATCCGGCCGACCTGCTGAAGCTGTGGCAGGGCGGGATGAGCTTCCATGGCGGATTGATCGGCACCGCCGCCGCGATCGGCTTCGTGTCGTGGCGCAACCGCCTCGATTTCCTGCGCGTGTGCGACTACATCGCGCCCTGCGCGCCGCTCGGCCTGTTCTTCGGCCGTTGCGCCAACTTCGTGAATGGCGAGCTGTGGGGCCGCACCACCGATGCGCATCTGCCCTGGGTCATGGTGTTCCCCGGTGCCGGACCGATGCCCCGCCATCCCAGCCAGCTTTACGAAGCCCTGCTCGAAGGACTGCTGCTCGGCCTCGTCCTGTTCGCCGTGTTCTGGCGGACCCGCGCACGCTGGCGTCCGGGCGTACTGACCGGCGTGTTCGCGCTGGGCTATGGTCTGGCCCGCTTCACCGTCGAGTTCTTCCGCGAACCCGACGCGCAATTGCACGACTTTGCCCTGCGCACCGGACTTTCGATGGGCCAGTGGCTGACCGTGCCGATGATGGCGCTGGGGCTGGCTTTGCTGGCGCGCGCCCTGACGCGTCCACCGCTGGCGGTCACCGTGCAATCGCTGCCGGATTGAAGGCACCACCAATTGCCCGCCGCTGCTCCCAAAGATGACTTGCGTGCCCGCTTTGCCCGACTGATCGCCACCTCGGGGCCGATCAGCATCGCGCATTACATCGCCGAATCGAACGCCCGCTATTACGCGTCGCGCGATCCGCTGGGGGTGACGGGAGACTTCACCACCGCGCCCGAGATCAGCCAGATGTTCGGCGAGATGGTCGGCGTTTGGCTGGCGGACATCTGGCAGCGCGCCGGAGGTCCGGCTCCGGTCGCCTATGTCGAACTCGGCCCGGGACGCGGCACGCTCGCCCGCGATGCACTGCGCGTGATGGAGCGTATCGGCCTTGTGCCGCAAGTCCACCTTGTCGAAGGCAGCCCGGCCCTGCGCGCGGTGCAGGCCATGCTTGTGCCGCAAGCACAGTGGCATGACGACTTGTCCACCTTGCCCGATGACCTGCCGCTGCTGGTGGTCGCCAACGAATTCCTCGACGCCCTACCGGTGCGGCAACTGGTGCGCACCGCAAACGGCTGGCGCGAACGGATGGTCGGCTGGGATGGCGAACGGCTGCTTCCAGTGGCAGGCGACCGCCCGATGGATGCCGCCATCCCGCCCGAACTTGCCGACCTTGCCGATGGCGCGATCGTGGAGACCAGCCCCGCCGCGGCCACCGTTACAGGCGAAATCGCCCGTCGCCTTGCCGCGCAGGGCGGAGCCGCGTTGCTGATTGATTACGGCCATGCGCAACCGCGCATCGGCAGCACCTTGCAGGCAGTGCGCGCCCATGCCGGAGTCGATCCGTTTGCCCATCCGGGCGAGGCGGACCTGACTGCGCACGTCGACTTTGCGGCGCTTGTTCCGATAGTGGGGCAGTTCGGTTCGCGTTGGCTTGGCACGGTCGCTCAGGGCGCCTGGCTGCAAGCGATGGGAATCGAACAACGTGCGCAAGCGCTCGCCAGCCGTTTTCCAAGCCAGGCAGAAGCCGTCGCTGCGGGGCTGCAACGACTGGTTGCACCCGATGCCATGGGAGATCTGTTCAAGGTGATGGGCCTTGCCGCGCCGCCTTGGCCCGACGGCGCCGGATTCGCTTGAGTCCAAACCACGCGGAAACCTGTTGTTTCCCAAGCCTTTTGCGAGTGCCTCGCAGCCTTCGGATGCGCTTTGCCGTCCTTGTGCATGGAGCGCCTTCGCTAGGGCAAAATGCCTGTTGGCAAAGCGGCGGATTTGCGTCTATCTGGCCCGCGAACTGGGGTCGGCTGTCCTTGATTTGCGATGGATCGACCCTGCGGCGTCCGGTATGCCCGCAAGGGATATGTACCGAGCTCGTCGATCAGGGGGCACGTTAAACCGCGTCCGGCTCCCCGGGCGCGGTGTCAGCAAGCAGGGATTTTAAATGGCTGAAGAGGCGATCATCGATCCGGCGCACGAAAGTGGCGAAGGCGTTCGCCGTCGCGATTTCATCAATATCGCGGCAGTGAGCTTTGCGGGAGCGGGCGGCATTGCCGTGCTCGTCCCGCTGATTTCGCAAATGGCCCCTTCGGCCGACGTGCTGGCCGAAAGCTCCACCGAAATCGACATTTCGGCGATCCAGCCGGGTCAGGCGATCAAGGCCGTGTGGCGCAAGCAACCGGTGTTCGTGCGCAATCTCACCGCGCCCGAAATCAAGGAAGCCGATGCGGTGCCCGTGGCCTCGCTGCGCGACCCGCAAAGCCTGTCTGACCGGACCAAGGCGGGCAAAACCAACTGGCTGATCACGATGGGTGTCTGCACCCATCTCGGCTGCGTGCCGCTGGGCGCTGGCGAAGGCGAAGTGAAGGGCGAGTTCGGCGGATATTTCTGCCCCTGCCACGGATCGGTCTACGATACCGCCGCACGCATCCGCAAAGGCCCGGCACCGAAGAACCTTGAGGTGCCCCCCTATGAATTCACTTCCGACACTGTCGTGAAGATCGGCTGAGGACTGACACGATGAGCTTTCCCTGGGCGAAAGAGTATAACCCGAGCCAGCCGTTCATGGTGTGGCTTGACGAGAAGCTGCCGCTGCCGCGCTTTGTCTACAATGCGATCGGCGCGGGCTATCCGGTTCCCCGCAACCTCAACTACATGTGGAACTTCGGCATTCTCGCCGGGTTCGCGCTGGTGCTGCAGATCGTCACCGGGGTCATCCTGGCGATGCATTATGCCGCCAACGCCGGCGTGGCGTTCGACAGCGTCGAACACATCATGCGCGACGTGAACTGGGGCTGGGCGCTGCGCTATGCCCACGCCAACGGTGCCTCGGCATTCTTCGTGGTGGTTTACACCCACATCTTCCGCGGCTTCTTCTACTCGTCGTACAAGGCCCCGCGCGAGATGATCTGGCTGCTGGGCGTGGTCATCTTCCTGCTGATGATGGCAACCGCTTTCATGGGCTATGTTCTGCCTTGGGGCCAGATGAGCTTCTGGGGCGCCAAGGTCATCACCGGCCTGTTCTCGGCCATTCCGCTGATCGGTGAGCCGCTGCAGCAGTGGCTGCTTGGTGGCTTCGCTCCCGACAACGCTGCGCTCAACCGCTTCTTCAGCCTGCACTTCCTGCTGCCGTTCGTGATCTTGGGTGTCATCATCCTGCACGTCTGGGCGCTGCACATCCCCGGATCGTCCAACCCGACCGGCGTGGAAGTGAAGACGGAATCGGACACCGTGCCGTTCCATCCTTACTACACCGCCAAGGACGGCTTCGGGCTCGGCCTGTTCCTGCTGATCTACTTCGCGGTGGTGTTCTTTGCGCCTAACGCGCTGGGTCACCCGGACAACTACATCGCGGCCAACCCGCTGTCGACGCCGGCCCACATCGTGCCCGAATGGTACTTCTGGCCATTCTACGCGATCCTGCGCGCCTTCACCGCGGACTTCTTCTTCATCCCGGCCAAGCTGATGGGCGTGCTGGCGATGTTCAGCGCGATCCTCGTGTGGTTCTTCCTGCCCTGGCTGGACACCTCGCCGGTGCGTTCGGGCCACTACCGCCCGCTGTTCCGCAAGTTCTTCTACCTCATCGTCATCGACGTGCTGGTGCTGGGCTATTGCGGTGGTTCGCCGGCCGAAACCAAGTACGTGCTGATCTCGCAGATCGGCGCGACGTATTACTTCCTTCACTTCCTGGTGATCTTGCCGATCGTTTCCTCGATCGAAAAGCCCGCGCCGCTGCCGTTCTCGATCACCGAGTCCGTGCTGGGCAAGGACGAAGGCGCCGTGCTCACCGCCAACCCTGCTGCTGCCTGAGCGCGCGCAAGCGATAGAAAGAAAGAGAACCCCATGGTCCGTCTTTTTGGCCCTCTGGTCGGCTTGTTCTTCGCCGTCGCCCTGCTGTGGTCGTTCGGTGTCGGCCTGGTTCAGGCGATCCGCGAACCCGAAGCTGCCACCGCGATCCAGCTGTTTCACAAGGCTCCCGAAGAAGCCGACTTCTCCTTCAACGGGGTATTCGGCAAGTTCGAACGGCCGCAGTTGCAGCGTGGCTTCCAGATCTACCAGCAGGTCTGCGCCAACTGCCACTCGCTCAAGCAGGTTGCTTTCCGCGACCTCGCCGCGCTTGGTTATAACGAAGCCGAAGTGAAGGCGATCGCCAAGAACTGGCCGACCAAGGCCAAGACTTTCGATCCCAAGACCGGCGATGCGGGCGAACGGGCGAATACCCCGGCCGATCACTTCCCGCCCGTGTACTATGCCGGTACCGGCAACCCGCCCGATCTGTCGCTGATCACCAAGGCACGCCACGAAGGACCGGAATACGTCGCTTCGCTGCTTCAGGGCTACACCGAACAACCGGCTGCGCTGCTCAAGCAATTCCCGGATGCCAAGACCCCGGAAGGGCTGCACTACAACCCCTACTTCGCCAACCTGAACATCGCGATGCCGCCGCCGCTGACCGATGATGCGGTGACCTACAGCGATGGCACCAAGGCCACGCTGAAGCAGGAATCGGAAGACGTCGCCGCGTTCCTGACCTGGACCGCCGAGCCCAAGCTCGAAAAGCGTCGCCAGACCGGTTGGGCCGTGGTTGGCTTCCTGCTCGTCGCCACTGTTCTGGCCTACCTCGCCAAGAAGAACGTCTGGGCAAACGCCCACTGATCGGTTCACCTCGGCGCAGACCAACAGAAAGGCCACCGGCGACGGTGGCCTTTCTTGTATCCGCCTCAGACACACCGCAGGCCCTTGCCGACAGAGCCCGGCTGTGCTCCCATCCGCAATGGGAGAGCAAACGGCATGATCGAACTGTATACCGCACCCACGCCGAACGGGTGGAAGATTTCCATCATGCTCGAGGAATGCGGGTTGCCCTACCGCACCCACTGGGTAGACATCGGCAAAGGCGAACAGTTCGCGCCTGAATTTCTGGCAATCAGTCCCAACAATCGCATCCCGGCCATTGTCGACAGCGATCCGGTCGATGGCGGCGTTCCGGTGTCAGTGTTCGAAACCGGCGCGATCCTGCTCTACCTTGCCGATAAGACAGGGCAATTCATCCCCGCCGATCTGCGCGGCCGCACGCTGGTGCTCGAATGGCTGGCATGGCAGATTGCCGGACTCGGCCCGATGCTGGGGCAGCACGGCCATTTCGCGCTCTATGCGCCCGAGCGCTTGCCCTACCCCACCGAGCGATACCGGCACGAGACGCTGCGCCTATACGGTGTGCTCGACCGGCGGTTGACGGGGCGAGAATACATCGCCGCCGAAGAGTACACGATCGCCGACATTGCCTGCTGGCCATGGGTCCGTACATGGAAGGCACAGGGCGTACCCTTGGCCGACTTCCCGGCAGTACAAGCGTGGTACGACCGGCTCAAGCTGCGTGACGGTCTGCGGCGTGGCGTCGCCCTTGGCGCAGACCGCGTTCGCCGCCGCCCGCAAGACGATGCCGAAGCGGCGCGGACCTTGTTCGGCTTTCATAAGGATCAGGCATGACCGTGACTGTGGAGTTCTTCTTCGACCTGTCCTCGCCTTGGACCTACCTCGCGTTCAATAACCTGCAACCGATCGCGGCGGAGACCGACGCCGAAGTTCGCTGGCGCCCGTTCCTGGTCGGTGGAGTATTCAATGCGGTCAACCCGCGCGTCTACGCCATGCGCGCAGATCCCGATCAGACCGCAATGAACCGCAGCTTCGGCTGGTTGAAGGAATGGGCCCGCCTTGCCGGACTGCCGCTGAACTTTCCCTCACCCCACCACCCGGTCAAGTCGGTGCTGGCGATGCGCTGCTGCTGCGCGCTTGAAGATGATCAGCAAGCCCTGTTCCACTTTGCGGACGCCGCCTTCACCGCCTATTTTGCCGAGGCGCGCAACATCGACGATCCCGCCGTGCTCGCGCAGGTTGCCGATGCGCTAGGCCTCGATGGCGCCGCGCTGATCGAACGCGCCGGTCAGCCTGCGGCCAAGGACCGCTTGCGCGCCAATACCGACGAAGCCATCGCGCGCGGTGCGTTTGGTTCGCCGACGATCATTGTTGGCGGCAAGCACCTGTATTTCGGGAACGATCAGTTGCCGCTCGTACGCCAGCGCATCGCGGAATCGGTCAAAATCGCAAACGAGAGTTGACGCGAACCGCCCAGCCGTGGCAATCGCGCACAATCACGAGCGGGTATAGCTTAGTGGTAAAGTCCCAGCCTTCCAAGCTGGTCATGCGGGTTCGATTCCCGCTACCCGCTCCACTTCCTCTTAAATTGAACCTTCAGCGCTGGCACTTGCGGCAGAAGAAGGTCGAGCGCCCGCCTTGGACGACGCGCTCGACAGCGCCACCGCAAGCGCATTGCTCGCCCTCGCGCCCGTAGACGCGCCAGTCCTTGGCGAAATAGCCCAGTTCGCCGTCGGGGCGGGCATAGTCGCGCAAGGTCGATCCGCCCGCCGCGATCGATTCTTCCAGCACATCGCGGATCTGAGGTACCAGCCGGTTGAGCGCAGCGCGGCTGACTTTGCCCGCCTCGCGCTCGGGATGGATTCCGGCCCGATGCAGCGCCTCGCACACATAGATGTTGCCAAGCCCCGCCACGATGCGCTGGTCGAGCAACAACAGCTTGATCGCGGCAACCCGGTCCTTGAATGCGGTGGCCAGATGCGCGGATGTGAGGCCCGGACCCAGCGGTTCTGGCCCCAAGGCGGCAAACGCGGGCCATTGATCCAGCAGCGGCGTGTCGACAAGATCGACCGAGCCGAACCGGCGCGCATCGTTGAGTGCCAGCACGTGGCCGCGTCCTGTCTCCAGCACCAGATGGTCGTGCTTTTCGATGGCGGTCGGATCGATTCGCCAGCGCCCCGACATGCCCAGATGAAAGATCATGGTCGCATCGCGGTCGGTATGGATGAGCCCGTACTTGGCACGGCGCGACAGCCCGGTGACGCGCGCGCCGATCAGCACTTGCGCGAGGTCAGGCGGAAACGGGCGGCGCAGATCGGCGCGGTTGACGGCAACGCCGGTCAGCACGTCGTCCTGCAAGACGCCGGCAAGGCCGCGGACGGTGGTTTCTACCTCTGGCAGTTCGGGCATGGTGCACTGACCCCTATCAGGCTTTGCGGTGCGGGCAATTCCTCACTAAAGGCCGGATGATGACCGCCACAGCAAGCGCGCCCTCGGGCGAATCCACCGGCACACCCCACGACCTCGGCCCGCAGACCGTCTCGTTCGGGTATGAAGAGGTTCCCGCCGCAGAGAAGGAAGCGCGCGTCGGCGCGGTATTCTCCAGCGTGGCGCGCAAGTACGACGTGATGAACGATGCCATGTCGGTCGGCATGCACCGGTTGTGGAAGGACCGCTTCGTGGCGCGGGTCAAGCCGCGCGGTGGCGAGACGATCCTCGACATGGCCGGCGGCACCGGCGACATCGCATTCCGCATGGCCAAGGCGGGCGCCGCGATCACGGTGTCCGACATCAATCAGGACATGCTCGACGTCGGTATCGAACGCGCCGAAAAGCGCGGGATCGAAGGGCTTTCGTGGTCGCGCCAGAACGCCGAGGAACTGTCGTTTTCGGACCGCACCTTCGATGCCTACACCATCGCGTTCGGCATCCGCAACGTGACCCATATCGACCGCGCGCTGGCCGAGGCGCATCGCGTGCTCAGGTTCGGCGGGCGGTTCTTCTGCCTTGAATTTTCGACCACCGAATGGCCGGGTTTCGCGCAAGTCTATGACGCCTATTCGCACCATCTGGTGCCACGCATCGGCAAGGCGATCGCCGGTGATGCTGATTCGTATCGCTATCTGATCGAATCGATCCGCCGCTTTCCGCCGATGCCGCAGTTCGAGGCGATGATCCGCGACGCCGGGTTCCGTCGCACCCGGGTGGAGCCGATTCTGGGCGGTCTGGTCGCGATCCATTCGGGCTGGAAGGTCTGATCGGCACCGCGCCATGACTTTGCCCGCAACCCATATCCGCCGCTTGCTCGGCTGGGGCCGCATTCTTGGGCGTTACGGCGCCCTGCGCGGTATCGAAAATGACCGCAACACCCCCGCGGCCGTCCGGCGGCTGTGCCGGATCGCCCGATTCGGCGCGCGCCAGTCGGTGGTGCCCGATTATGCCGGAGCCTTCCGCGCGATCGGGCCAGCCGCGATCAAGCTGGGCCAGACGCTGGCCACCCGCCCCGATCTGGTGGGCGAGGAAGCCGCGCGCAACTTGCTGTCGTTGCAGGACAAGCTGCCCCCGGTGCCGTTCGCGCTGATCCGCGCCGAGATCGAGGGCAGCTTCGAGCGCCCGCTCGAAAGCCTGTTCAACCACTTCGAGGAAGAGCCCGTTGGCGCCGCCTCGGTCGCGCAGGTCCACCGCGCGGTGACGACCGAGGGCCGCAAGGTTGCGGTCAAGGTGCTACGTCCCGGTGTGCGCGAGAAGTTCGCGCGCGACATCGATACCTACGAATGGGCCGCCGCGCACCTTGAGGCGTTGGGCGGCGAGGCATCGCGGTTGCGTCCACGCATGGTCATCGCCAACTTCAAGCGCTGGTCGATGCGCGAGCTGGACTTGCGACGCGAAGCTGCATCGGCCTCGGAACTGGCCGACCTGATGCGCGCCTATCCCGGATACCGTGTGCCGGGGATCGACTGGGACCGCACCAACGGCCGGGTGATGACCCTCGACTGGATCGACGGGGTCAAGATCAGCGAAGTCGGCGCGCTGACCGCGATGGGCATCGACCGCAAGGAACTGGCCGGGCGGCTGGTACTCGCCTTTCTGACGCAGGCCATCAGCGGCGGTTATTTCCATGCCGACATGCACCAGGGCAACCTGTTCGTCGAAGCCGACGGCACGATCGTGGCGATCGATTTCGGGATCATGGGCCGGATCGACCGCCGCGCCCGGCAATGGCTGGCCGAAATCCTCTATGGCCTGACCACCGGCAACTACCGCCGCGTGGCCGAGATCCATTTCGAAGCGCAATACGTGCCGAGCTACCACTCGGTCGAGGAATTCGCCACGGCCTTGCGCGCGGTGGGCGAGCCGATGCGCGGCCGTCCGGTCAGCGAGCTGTCGGTCGGGCAAATGCTCGACGGACTGTTCGCGATCACCCGCGATTTCGACATGCAGACCCAGCCGCACTTGCTGCTGCTGCAAAAGACCATGGTGATGGTCGAAGGCATCGCTACCCAACTCGACCCGCAGATCAACATGTGGGACGTGGCCGCACCCTTCGTGCGCAACTGGATCCGCGATGAACTGGGCCCCGAAGCCGCGATTGCCGAACGCATCAAGACCGACACCGCCACGCTGCTGCGCGTGCCCGATCTGATTCGCCGCATCGAGGATCGCTTCCCGGCCAAGGGCGGCGCTCCCGAAGCCCCGCCGCTGCCCGAGATCGAGCTGTTGTGGGAGCGCAAGCGCAAAGGACGGGGCTGGGCGGGCTATCTGGCCGCCGCATTGGCCGGCGCGGCGCTTCTGGCCTTGGGGCAGGCCACGCTGGGTCACCATGGGCATCATCGCTGGGACCACCCAGACTTGCCGATGCAGGCAAACGAACAGTGACATCCGCGCCACGTGCCAAGCCGTTGCCGGGCCTGCGTCTGGGCAAGCGCCATTTCAACGCGCTCGACATTTCGCGGCTGTTGGCGGCCTGCCTCGTGCTGTTCTGGCATTACCAGCACTTCTTCGTGCCGCCGGTCGACTTCCAGTTCCATGTCCGCCGCTCGGCCGTCTCGCCGCTCTATCATCAACTGGCCTGGGCCTATGACTACGGGCACGTGGCCGTGCAGTATTTCTGGGCGGTTTCGGGCTTCGTGTTCGCCCATGTCTACCTTGCCGACCCTGCCGCCAACAGCCGCTTCTGGATCGCGCGGGTGGCGCGGCTGTGGCCGCTGCACTTGCTGACGCTGGTGCTGGTTGCCGCGCTGCAGGCGACTTATGGCGGCATTCACGGCACCGACTTCATCTACCATACGCAGGACTGGAAGCACTTTCTGTTGAGCCTGCCGCTGGCCCAGTATTGGGGCTGGCAGGACAACCAGTCGTACAATGGCCCGTCCTGGTCGCTCTCGACCGAGGTACTGGCCTATGGCGCATTCTGGCTGCTGCTGCCCGCGCTGCGCCGCGCGCCGTTGCTGTTGTCGCTGCCGATCGCTGCAGGCATGTTGTGGCTGTTCTTCAGCGGCGCGCCGGACCAGCCGGTCCTGACCTGCATCGGTTATTTCTTTGCCGGTGCTGCCGTCTACGGCGCAGCGCTGCGTGGCTGGCTACGCTTGCCGGTGCTGTGCGTGGCAGGCGTGGGACTGGTCTTTGCCGCTTGGTATCTGTCGCATTACACGCGCCACTGGCTTGAATCGGCCACTTTGGCGGGCACGTTCGGCATGCTGTTCCTGACATTGGCGATCGACCTTGCCGACCGTAACGATCTGCTGCGCGCAGGCCGCCAGTTGGGCGATGCGTCCTACGGCGTCTATCTGTGGCATTTTCCGCTGCAACTGGCGCTGGTGCTGCTCATCGACGCCACGCTGGGCAGCCGTGCCATTGCGCGTCAACCGGCGTTCATGCTGTTCTTCGTGGCGCTGTCGGTGGTGGTCGGCTTCGCCTCGAACCGCTGGATCGAACGGCCCGCGCAACGCGGCGTGCTGAAACTGGCGCAGCGCTGGCGTGACAAAGCCGGAGCCGCCTAACCCGCGATTTCCTCGATCCTGTGGTGCGGCAACAGCCGCCAGGCGGTGCCCAGCAGAATCACGTGGAACGCCTCCACCGTCATCGCGAACGGCCAGCCGGGATAAGCCCCACTGACCGCCAGATCGACCGCACGGCCAAGGAACGACACGCCGAACAGCAGTGTCGGCACCAGCAGCAGGTCGCCATTGCGCCGCCATGCGCCCCACATCATGCAGAACGCCGCCACGCCGAAGAACGAGGTGAAATCGGCGCGGATCGTCGAGGTACCGATCTGTGCGATGGCCGCCACCCCCAGTCCACGCCCGGCGTCGGCCGGGCCGATCAGGAACGTCAGCGCCAGGAACAGGTCGAACAGCCCTGCCAGAAAGATCAATGCCGTAAGGATGAAACGCATGGGCCCTCTCCGTGATTTTGCGCAGAGTGCCCTATGCCTTCCCCATGCGCAAAGAGATTGCGCGACGAGATCGGCCGAGGGGGATTGCGCTGCGCTTCCACCCCATGCACAAGCGCCAGCATGGACAGCCCCAAGCGTATCCTGCTGATCGTCGGCGGCGGTATCGCCGCGTACAAGGCCTGCGAACTCGTCCGCCTGATCCGCAAGGGCGGCGCGCAAGTGACTTGCGTGCTGACCGAATCGGGCGCGCGCTTCGTCACCGCAATGACGCTGGCGGCGCTGAGCGAGAACCCCGTTCACACCACGCTGTGGGATCTCAAGAACGAGGTCGAGATGGGCCATATCCAGCTTTCGCGGCAGGCCGATCTGGTGGTCGTGTGCCCGGCCACTGCCGATTTGCTGGCGCGGATGGCGGGCGGCCATGCCGATGATCTGGCCACCACGCTGCTGCTCGCCACCGACAAGCCGGTGCTGGCCGTCCCCGCCATGAACGTGCGGATGTGGCAGCATCCCGCCACCATACGCAACGTCGCTACGCTGCGCGGCGACGGTGTCACCGTGATGGCGCCCGACGAAGGCGCGATGGCTTGTGGCGAGTTCGGCCCCGGCCGCCTGCCCGAGCCTGAGGCGATCTGGGCGGAAATCCAGCGCCAGTTGGGCCATCATCACCCAAAGCGTCTGGCTGGCAAGCACGTGCTGGTCACCGCCGGGCCGACGCATGAACCAATTGACCCGGTGCGCTACATCGCCAACCGGTCGAGCGGGAAGCAGGGCTTTGCGATTGCTGCCGCCGCCGCTGCGGCTGGCGCGCGGGTCACGCTGGTCGCAGGGCCGGTCACGCTGCCGACCCCGCCCGGCGTCACCCGTGTGGATGTGGAATCCGCGCGCGAGATGGCCGCCGCGGTCGATGCCGCGCTGCCGGCCGACGTGGCGGTGATGGTCGCCGCCGTGGCCGACTGGCGCGCCGCCGACTGCACCGGGCAAAAGCGGAAGAAGGACGGGTCGGGCCAAGTTCCGCCGCTCGAACTGGTCGAGAACCCCGACATTCTGGCAGGGCTCGGCCATTCAGCGCGCAAGCCTGCACTGCTGGTCGGCTTCGCGGCCGAGACCGAGCACGTCATCGCCCATGCGCAGGCCAAGCTGGGGCGCAAGAGCGCGGACTGGATCGTCGCCAATGACGTATCCGGCGACGTAATGGGTGGCGAGCGCAACGCCGTGCACATTGTCAGCGCCAGCGGTGTCGAAAGCCTGCCCGAAGGGCCCAAGCACGCGGTCGCTGCCGCGCTGGTCGAAAGGATTGCCGATGCACTCGCCTGATCCCGTGTCCTTGCGCGTCAAGCGTCTGCCCCACGGTGAAGGGCTGCCGCTGCCAGCCTATGCCACGGCAGGCGCCGCCGGGATGGATGTGGTCGCGGCCGAGGACGTGGACCTTGCGCCGGGTGTGCGCCATGCCGTGGCCACAGGCCTCGCTCTGGCCATCCCGCACGGGTTCGAGGTGCAAGTGCGCCCGCGCTCAGGGCTGGCGCTCAAGCACGGCATCACCGTGCCCAACACCCCGGGCACGATCGATTCGGACTATCGCGGCGAGTTGAAAGTCATCCTCATCAACCACGGCACCGATGTGTTCGCGGTGCGCCGTGGCGACCGTGTGGCGCAACTGGTGCTCGCGCCCGTCACCATCGGGACTTGGCTGGAGGTCGATGAACTCGACAGCACCGCGCGCGGCGAAGGCGGCTTCGGCTCTACCGGAGGCCTCTCCGCCCTGCCGGGGTAAGCAGCCGTCGGGATTAATCCGGGTAAACGATCCGCAATTTCCCCGCCACTTCTGCCGCAATCTTGCGCGCCTCGTCCGATGTTGCGGCACGGGCCAAGGCGACACCCATGCGGCGGTAGGGCCGCGTCACCGGCTTGGCGAAAATGCGCACGTCGACGGCTTCGCCCGACACACTGAGCGCCTCGGCCAACCCTTCAACGTGGAAATCGGCGGCATGGCGGTCGGCCAGGACGACGGCGGAGGCGCTGGGGCCGCGCAAGGTGATTTCTGCAGGGATCGGCAGGCCAAGGATGGCACGGGCGTGCAAGTCGAACTCGGTCAGGTCTTGCGAGAGCAGCGTCACCATGCCGGTGTCATGCGGACGGGGCGAGAGTTCGGAGAAGATCACTTCATCGCCGCGCACAAAGAATTCGACGCCGAACAGGCCATAGCCGCCCAGATCGTCAACCACCTTGCGCGCCATGGCTTGCGCATCGGCGATCGCCTGATCCGACATCGGCGTCGGCTGCCACGATTCCTGATAGTCACCGCGCTCCTGGCGGTGCCCGATCGCCGGACAGAACGAAACGCCGCCCCGGTGGCGCACGGTCAGCAGCGTGATCTCGTAGTCGAAGGCGATGAATTCCTCGACGATTACGCGCCGACGGTCGCCGCGCATGTTGGCCACGGCATAGTCCCACGCAGCTTCGAGCCCGTCGGCGTCGCGCACCGTGCTCTGCCCTTTGCCCGATGACGACATGACCGGCTTGATCACGCAGGGAAAGCCGGTGTGCGCGGCACCTTCGCGCACTTCGTCGAGGCTTTCGGCATAGCGGTAGCGCGAAGTGCGCAAGCCCAGATCGACGGCGGCGACTTCGCGGATGCGGTCGCGGTTCATCGTCATGATCGTGGCGCGGGCAGAGGGCACGACGTTGAAGCCCTGCGCCTCGAACTCGGCGAGCACTTCGGTGCGGATCGCCTCGACCTCGGGCACGATCAGGTCGGGCTGAACTTCGGCGATGGTGGCCGCCAGCGCTTGCGCGTCGAGCATCGAGAATACGCGGCGGTCGTCGGCCACCTGCATGGCAGGCGCATTGTCATAGGCATCGCAGGCCGTGACATGGCAACCCAACCGCTTGGCCGAGATGACGAATTCGCGACCCAGCTCGCCCGAGCCAAGCAGAAGGATGCGTGCGGTAAAGGCCATGGCGGCGGCACTCCGATAGCGGATGATGCGGGCCGCTTTGCCCTGCCCGGCTGCGCATGGTCAACCGGACAGGGGCGATTTTGGTTGAAAGTGTTACTTCTTCTTTTCAGGCGGAACCGAGATCTTGATCGTCTCGCCGCTCTTGCCCGGGAAGTTGGTGAACATCGCCTCGACCAGATTGGGCACGAGGTAAGGCAGACGGTTCGAGGTCGATGCCGCCTCGGCCTTGCCTTCGAACAGGCGCTGGCCATCGGCGTGGCGCTCGATCTTCACCTCGATGCCGCTGGTATAGACGGTCACCACATCGACGCTGTTGCCGAAGCCCGGACCACGGAACCACGGATCGTACCAGCCCCAGCCCCAGCCGTGGCGGCCATAGAATCCGGGCCGGCCATAAAAGCCGCCATAACCGGGGCCATACCAGCCGCCCCAGTAAGGATCGGCAGGACCGGTGGCCTGAACGCGGTCACGTCCCTTGTCGACGCCATAGTCGAACTTGACCAGCAGGTCGGCGGTCTGCGGATTGCCGGGAACGTAGCCGACCTTCTGCAACTGCGCGGCGACAAGGCTGGCGTATTGCGAGAATTCGAGGCCACCGGCATTGTGCGGGTCATCGGCGACGACGGCAAAGGTCTGACCCGCAGGCGCCGGCAGTTCACGCTGGAAGCGCGAGACGCGGGCGTCGAACGCAGTGGCGCAGGCCGACAGGGACAGCAACAGGGGAACTGCAAGGGCAATAAAGCGATGACGCTTGGGCGCATTGGTCATTCTTGGCGACTCCTCATGGCGGCCCATCCATGTCCCCGTAAAGACAAGCCTTACCGATCTGGTAACACGCCTTCGGCGTAGGAGCGAGGGGGTGAACGGACGTTGAATGAACGCGCCGTCCACCGAAAACCTTCTGCCCCCCGGCTAATTCTGCCGCAAATTCAGCCGCGCACCAGCCCCAGCGCTGCATAAGTGGCGTTGAGCGTCGGGATGGCAAGTTCGCGCGCCTTGTCCGCACCCTTGCGCAGAATTGCATCCAGCGCGGTACGATCTTCGCGCAAGTCGCGATAGCGCGCGGCCATCGGCGCAAGCTGTTCGACCAGCAGTTCGGCCAGCGCGGGCTTGAACGCGCCGAAGCCCTGCCCGCCGAACCGGGCGAGGATATCGTCCACGCTTTCACCCGACATCGCCGAGTAGATGCCCACCAGATTGCGCGCTTCGGCCCGGCCATCAAGCCCCGCCGCTTCGGACGGGATCGGCTCGGGGTCGGTCTTGGCCTTCTTCACCTTTTGCAGGATCATGTCGGCATCGTCGGTCAGGTTGATGCGGCTCATGTCCGAGGGGTCGGATTTGCTCATCTTGGCGCTGCCATCGCGCAGGCTCATGATCCGGGCGGCCTGCGGCGGGATGATCGGATCAGGCAGGGTGAACACCGGCGCATCTTCGGACGCGAAGTCGTTGTTGAACTTCTGCGCGATGTCGCGCGCCAGTTCGAGATGCTGCTTCTGATCCTCGCCCACCGGAACATGGGTGGCCTGATAGAGCAGCACGTCGGCGGCCTGCAGCACCGGGTAGGTGTAAAGCGCCACTGAAGCGCCTTCGCGGTTCTTGCCTGCCTTGTCCTTCCACTGCGTCATGCGGTTGAGCCAGCCGGTGCGCGCAGTGCCGTTGAGCAGCCATTGCAGTTCGGCGTGGGCGGGCACTTGCGCCTGATTGAACAGGATCGAGCGGTCGGGGTCGATCCCGCACGAGACCAGCGCGGCAACCATCTCGCGCGTGTTGGCCGCCAGATCGGCAGGCACATGCGGCATCGAGATGGCGTGAAGGTCGGCCAGAAAATACAGGCAGGTACCGCCCTTGGCGGTCCATTCGTCCTGCATCGCCACCCAGTTGCGGATCGCCCCGAGGTAGTTGCCAAGGTGGAGATTGCCGGTGGGCTGGATGCCGGAAACGATACGCATGGGACTGCTATGCCTTAGCCTTGAGTGGTGCGCCTGCGTCGCACGAGAAGCCGCAGGTCATCCTGCGAAAACGCGCCGAGCAGGACGGTGGCGAGGCCATAGACCACCATTCCGGCCGAGACCAGCGCCACCAGCGCGGCAAACCGCACCGGCCAGCTGCCGTGGACATAGGGGGTCAACACGCCTTGGGTCAGCCACAGCACGCCGCCCATGGCCAGCGCCGCCAGCGCCAGCCGGGGCGCCCGCCGCCGCAGTTGTGCGTCCGCCACGAAATGCCCGCGCTTGACCAGCGTGGCGTACAGCAGGCCGACGTTGACGCTCGACGCGATCGCGGTGGCCAGCGGTGGCCCGATGTGCTGCAACGGCACGATCAGCAGCAGGTTGCCAACCAGGTTCACCACCATCGACACGGTGGCATAGCGAACAGGCGTTTTGGTGTCCTGCCGCGCATAAAAACCGGGCGTCAGCACTTTGACCAGAATATAGCTGGGCAGGCCGATCGAAAACGCGGCCAGCGCCTGCGCCGTGAAGTGCGTGTCCGCTGGCGTGTAGCGGCCATAGCCGAACAATGCGGCCGCGATCGGCTCGCCGCACAGCACCAGCGCCATCGTGGCAGGCAGCGTCAGCAGCAGCGCCAGTTCCATGCCACGGTTCTGCGTTTCCATCGCCGCCGCATCCTCGCCCGCACCCAACTGGCGCGAGATCGTCGGCAACAGCACGGTGCCAAGGCCGATGCCGATCAGCCCCAGCGGCAACTGGTTCAGCCGGTCGGCCATGTAGATGTACGTGACCGAGCCATGCGCCAGCAGTGAGGCGGCCAGCGCGGTCGAAATGACCAGATTGATCTGCACCGCTCCGGCACCGGCAGCGGCGGGCCAGATCAGCGCCAGCAGCCGCTTCACGTCGGGGTTGAGGCGCGGGCGCCGCAGCTTCAGGCTTACCCCGTTGCGGCGGCAGGCCAGCGCCAGCCAGAGCAGCTGCAGCGCGCCCGAAACCGACACCGCGATCGCCTGATTGCGCGCGGTGACGAGCGGATCGGTATTGTGGAACAGCAAAAGCGCAGCGATCAGCGTCAGGTTGAGCAGGATCGGAGCGGCAGCGTTGACCCAGAACTTATGCAGCGAATTGAGGATGCCGCCGAACAGCGAGACCAGACTGATCAGCATCAAGTAGGGGATCGTCAGCCGCGACAGCGTGACCGCAAACGCGAACTGATCGTGGCTGACGCCGTTGAACTTGCCTGACAGCAACAGCGTGACCGGCCAGGCAAAGATCTCAAGCAGCAGCGTCATGACCAGAAGCACCGGCAGCAGCACCGCCAGCGCCTGTTCGGCAAAGTCGAGCCCCTCGGGCAGTCCGCGCCCTTCGGGATCGCCCACCTTGCGGTTGAACATCGGGATGAAGGCCGAGGCGAACGCGCCTTCGGCGAACAGCGCGCGGAACATGTTGGGCAGCCGAAACGCGACCAGAAACGCGTCAGAGGCGAATGAGGCACCGATGTAGCGCGCGAACAGGCTGTCGCGCACCAGCCCCAGCACGCGGCTGGCCAGCGTCAGCCCGCCGATCGTGCCGGTCGCTTTCAGAAGATTCATCGTCGAGTCCCCGAAGCGAACGGCATGATCGGATGGGTCAGCAGGTCAGGCCGTCAGAAAATCAGGCCTGTCCGGCGACGCCGGAGGCCAGCTCGTCGGCCGCCTGCTGCTGCAACTGGGCCAGATACAGACCGTTGAAATCGATCGGTTCGAGCATCAGCGGCGCATAACCTGCATCGCGCACGGCATCGGCGATGATGCGGCGGGCGAACGGGAACACCAGACGCGGCGCTTCGGCAAACAGGAACGGGTGCGCCTGATCGTCGGGCACGTTGCGCATCGCGATCAGAGCGCCATAGGCCAGCTCAACGATATACGCGATGCCCGAGGGCGCGCGCGCGGTGACGGTGACCTTCAGCTCGATCTCGTGCACATCGGGGCCCAGCGTGCGCGCGCCGATGTTGAAATCGACCGCGACTTCGGGGGTCTCGGTCCACTGATAGCTGTCAGGCGCATTCGGGTTCTCGACCGAAAGATCCTTCACATACTGCGAGACCAAGCCGATCGCGGGCGCCGTATCTTCGCCGTTCGGCACAGGGCCGACCGGCTGATCGAGGTTGAGATCGGTGATGATGTTGCCTTCGTCGGCCATTGCAGGTGCTTTCCTGACGAGATGGTTGCGTGGGTGCGCTTTGCGCGTGATCGGCGCCAACGCGTTATGGATTGGCGCGGCGCCTAGCAGGTGCAGCCGGTGGCGGCAATCGTGCGTTGCCCACCTTGGGCCGACCTTGGGCCGACCTTGGGCCGACCTTGGGCACTACGGGCATCCACCCCGTTCGGAGTGCGGTTCATCGCAGCGCCCCCGGAATGTGCCCCCAAGGGCATGGTGAAAAACCCCTGAGAATGCCAACAAGGGTTCATCCATGCGTTGTTCATTTGTAAATCGTACTTATTTGTTGCAGTGTATGAAGCTGCCTGAGGGACTCCGGCAAGACGACCTCGGCAAGATTATACCGGTCCGCGCGGGCGAAGGGGTAACCCCGAATTCCGCCAACCGACACCATCGTTGCGGGATGATTGCTTGTGGTTGTTGAGATTGTGATCCTGGCGATGATCGCGGCCTTTCTGGGCCTGCGGCTCTACGCCGTGCTCGGCCGTCGTCCCGAACAGAACGAGGAACCAGTGCGCGGGCGGGTGGAACAACCCGACCCTGCAGCCGCCCCTCGCCCGCTGCAACCACGCCTTGCCGAAAATCCCGCCCAACCGCCACGTCCGATCGCCATCCCGGCAGAAGCCACAGGGTTCGAGCAGGAAGCCGAGGCGGGCGTGCGCGCCATCATCGGTGCCGACCGCCGCTTCGATGTCAGCCTGTTCCTCATCGGCGCCAAGAGCGCTTATGGCATGGTGCTCGAAGCGTTCTGGCGCGGCGACAAGGACGCGCTGGGCCAGTTGTGCGATGCCGACGTGTTCGAAAGCTTTGCCGCCGCCATTGACGCGCGAGTCGCTGCGGGCGAGCAGCTCGATTCGCGGCTTATCCGCATCGAGGAAGCGAAAATCGTTGCGGCAAGGTTCGATGCACCGATCGCGCTCGTCACCGTGCGCTTCGTGGCAGACATCGCCTCGATCACGCGCGACGCCAATGGTGTGCTGATCGCCGGATCGCTCAACGATGCCATCGAGTCGCGTGACTTGTGGACCTTCCGCCGCGACCTCACCTCGCGCGATCCCGACTGGGTGCTCGACGAAACCGACGAAGGTTGAAGTCGGCAAGAGGCTGAAACCAGCATGCCGCCCGCGCGTGGTCCCGTCGCAAGCGCGCACATTGCAATTTGTCTGCTGTTGCTGGCCGCGCTTGCCGCCTGTGGGCAACTGATACCGCCCGCTGGCCCCGGGCCTGCCACGCCGGCTCGTCCTGCGCCCGGCTACCCCACACAAGTTCGCCCGTCTGCGCCACCAGTGCTGCGCAACGCAGTGCTGGCAGGGGTCACTCCCGGCCCTTCGGTTGCCAGCCTGCGGTTGAGCCCGAGCAATGCGCAGACCAGCTTGGCCGCCTTTGCAGCCTCGTGCCCCCGGCTGATCCGGCGTGGCGATACAAGCGGACTGACCCGCGCGGATGACTGGACCGGCCCCTGTACCGCCGCCGCAACCTGGCTGGCGAGCGACGCAGCAACCTTCTTCGCAACCTGGTTCGAAACCGCGCAAGTTGCCGATGGCACGACTTACGTTACCGGTTATTTCGAACCCGAAATCAGCGGCGTCCGCACACGCCAGCCGGGTTTCGATGTGCCGATCTATCGCTTGCCGCCCGATCTTGTGCGCGCGCGGATTGGCGATGCCCCGCCCAACCCTGACGGCACACAGCCGCTGGGGCGCTATGATGCCAACGGCGCCTTCACGCCCTATTGGGATCGCGGCCAGATCGCCGATGGCGCGCTCGCCGGACAAGGCCTCGAGATCGGCTGGGCGGCCGATCCGGCAGAGCTGTTCTTTCTGCAAGTGCAGGGATCGGGCCGCTTGCGCGCGCCCGACGGCACGATCATGCGGATCGGCTATGCCGGTGAAAACGGCTGGAGCTACACCGGCATCGGTCAGGTCATGCGCCAGCAAGGTCTGATCGGCACCGGCCCCGGACAATACCCCGGATCGATGCAGGGCATCCTGCGCTATATCCGCGAACATCCGGTGGAAGGCCGCGCGCTGATGCGCACCAACCGCGCCTATGTGTTCTTCCGCGATACTACCGGCAACAACGCCGCCGCAGGGCCGGTCGGCGCGCTGAGCGTACCTGTCACCCCGCGTGTGACGCTGGCCGCAGACCCAGCGTTCGTGCCGCTCGGCGCGCCGGTCTGGCTCGCCACCGACAACCCCGCCGTGCAAGGCCTGTGGGTGGCGCAGGATACCGGCGGCGCGATCAAGGGGGCCAACCGCTTCGACAGCTTCTGGGGCAGCGGCACCGAAGCGCGCACCGTGGCCGGCGGCATGAGCGCACACGGCCGTGCGCTGCTGCTGTTGCCGCGCGGGGTGCTTGCCCGCCTTGCCGGACAAGTCGGCCGATGACTCCGCCAAGGCCGCACGGGCGCGTCCCGCAAGGTTTGAGCGCGGACGAAGCCGCACTGTGGCGCAAGGTGACTGAAACCGTCACGCCGCTACATCGTCCGCACTTTGCCAAGCCACCATCTGCAGCGAACCCGGCCCCGTCGCTATCGCCGCCCGTACCGGTATCGATGGCCGAAGCGTTGCAACCACGCCCGCCGCGCGGCCGCATCCCGCCACCGCGCCCGGCGCCCACCCCTCCGCCCGCGCCGCCGCGCCCGCTTTCCGCGCAGGGGCTGGACGGCAGTTGGGATCGCAAGCTCGCGCGCGGGATCGTCGAGCCCGACGTGACGATCGACCTGCACGGCATGAACCTCGACACCGCGCATGCCCGGCTCGGCGCCGGTCTGACCCAGGCGCTGGCGATGGGCGCGCGGGTCATCCTGCTCATCGCGGGCAAGCCGCGCCCGGTCGACGAACACGACTTGCGCGGGCAGCGGCGCGGGGCGATCCGCGCCAAGTTGCTCGACTGGCTGGCCCACAGCAGCCACGCCAGCCGGATCGCCGCCGTGCGGGGCGCCCATCCGCGCCATGGCGGTGCGGGCGCGGTCTACATCGTGCTCAGGAAAGCGCGCTGAGCGCGATGCGGCCGTAAATCCGGGTCAGCACGTGCAAATCGGCGATGGACACCGCCTCGTCGGTCTTGTGCATCGTGGCGTTGCACAGGCCGAATTCGATCACCGGGCACAGCGCACGCAGGAACCGCGCGTCCGAGGTGCCGCCGGTGGTCGACAGTTCGGGCACCAGCCCGGTTTCCGCTTCCACCGCGGCGCTGACCAGCGCCGAGAAATCGCCCGGCAAGGTGACGAAGCTTTCGCCCGAGATCACCGCGCGCACCTGCGTGCCATGGCGTGCCGCGATGGCGGTGACCCGGTCGACCAGCCCCTGTCCGGTGTGCAGATCGTTGAAGCGGATCGACAACCGCGCGCGCGCCTGCGCCGGGATCACGTTGGTCGCCGGATTGCCGACGGTGATGTCGGTGACTTCCAGATTGGACGGCTGGAACCATTCGCTACCCTGATCGAGCACCAGCGCATCAAGTTCCGCCAGCAGCGCCACCAGTCGCGGGATCGGATTGTCGGCAAGGTGCGGATAGGCCACGTGGCCTTGCGCGCCATCTGCGGTCAGCCACAGGTTGACCGAGCCGCGACGGCCGATCTTGACCATATCGCCCAACCGCGCGACCGAAGTCGGCTCGCCCACCAGACACAAGTCGGGCAGCGCGCCAACCGCGCGGGCATGTTCGATCAGCGGCACCGTGCCGAACCGCGCAGGGCCTTCCTCGTCGCCGGTAATCAGGAAGCTGATCGTGCCCGCCTCGGCCGGAATTTGCGCAACAGCGGCCACCATCGCCGCGATCGAACCCTTCATGTCGACCGCGCCGCGGCCATAAAGCAGTTCGCCACGCCGTTCCGGACCGAACGGAGCGCTGCTCCAGCCCTCGCCCGGAGGCACCACATCAAGGTGCCCGGCAAAGGCGAAATGGCGACTGCCCGCAGGCCCGCTGCGCAGCGCGAACAGGTTTTCGACCGGCCCGTCGGGCGCTTCGCCCGCCACGAAGCGATGCACCGCAAAGCCCAATGGTTGCAACATCGCCTCAAGACAGTCGAACACCGCGCCGGTGGCAGGCGTCACGCTGGGGCAGGCGATGAGTTGTTCGGCCAGTTCGACCGGATCGAGACAAATCGTGGGCTCAGACATGAACGGTCGCCAGTTCCGGTGTGTCGAAGCTGGCAATTGTCCAGCTTTCCTGTGCCGCGCCCGCAACCCACGCACGCAGCCAGTCATGCTCCCACAGCGCCTCGGCATAGGCGCGGGCGAAACCGGGCAACGGCACCTGATAGGACAGGAACCGCGCGACAACCGGTGCAAACGCGATATCGGCTGCGCCGAAGCTGCCGAACAGGAACGGGCCGCCAGCGCCAAAGCGCGAGCGCGCCTCTGCCCAAAGCGACAGGACGCGTACAATGTCGGCTTGTACCGCATCGGGCAAAGACACCTCCGCGTGATGGCGCAAATTCATCGGCAGATGGCTGCGCAGCGCGGTGAAGCCGGAATGCATCTCGGCCACCATCGAGCGCGCCAGAGCCCTTGCCGAGCCATCGCGCGGCCAGAACCGGTCGCGGCCGACGGTGTCTGCCAGATGCTCCAGAATGGCTAGACTGTCCCAGACCACCGCATCGCCATCCCACAGCACCGGGACTTTGCCGGCAGATGGCTGCAGCAGCGGATGGGCGCGCTTGGTTTCCTCCCAACCCGGACCGTACAGCGGCATCACCGTGGTGGTAAACGGCAGGCCCGATTGGCGGCAGGCCAGCCAAGCACGCAACGACCAGCTTGAATATGTCCGGTTACCGATGACGAGGTGCAGCACGCTGTTTTCCTTCTGCCAAGGCTGGCGCGCCTAAACGTTCATGATCAGGCTGTCGAGGCTGAACCGCAAGCGATCGGTTAACCCGCTCGGCCGACTCCGTAACTTTACAGATGGCGCGCTAGGGCCATGCAAGGCTGATCGACGCTAAGCCAACCGCAATGCCCTTTGCGTCGGCCTTTGCCCCATCTGCCCTGACACCCACCGATCAGGCACGCGACATCGCTTTGGCGCAATACGCCAATCTGCGACGGCAAATTCCGCCGCTTTACATCGTGTTGATGCTCAACGCCGGGGCGCTGGCCTTTGCCTATATCGGCGTTGCGCCAAGGCTGCTGACCATGCTGATTCCGGGCGTGCTCATCGCCGCCTGCATCGTCCGGCTGATCCAATGGATGATGCGCGAGGACAAGGCGCTGCACGATATCGATGCAGCGCTTGGCCAGATGCGCCGGACCGAGATCCTTGCAGGAGTCGTATCGGTCGGGTTCACGTTCTGGGCATTGGCGCTCGATCAGTACGGCAATGCGTTCCAGCACAGTCATGTCGCGGTGTTTCTGGCGATCACCGTGATGGGCTGCATCTTTTGCCTGACCTACTTGCCGCGGGCCGCCCACATCGTCTGCGTGATCGTGTTCGGTGCGTTCCTGATCCACTATCTGCTGGTGGGCAATTTCGAGGCCACCTCGATCGCGATCAATGTCGGTCTGGTCGGTGCGGTCGTGCTCAAGGTCTTGCGCGATTCGTTCATCGCCTTTGTCCAGTTGCAGCAATCCCAGCGCGCTTTGGTGGAGGAGCGCGCGCAGGCCCAGCTGCTTGGCGAAGAGAACGCGCGCCTTGCCCATTCCGATCCGCTGACCCAGTTGCCCAATCGCCGCTACTTCTTCGCCAGGCTCGATGCCGTGTTGGCGCGTGCCCGCCCCGAAGATGTATTCTGTATCGGGGTGCTCGATCTCGACCGGTTCAAGCCGGTCAACGACTCGCTCGGCCACGCGCAGGGCGATCGGTTGCTGCAAGAGATCGGCGCGCGGTTGCAGCGCGCCTGCGGCCCCGAGGTGACGATAGCCCGATTGGGTGGCGACGAGTTCGGCATTATCGTCGAGGCCGATATCGAAGGCGCACAAGCCATCGGCCAGTCACTGTGCGACTTGATTCAGGTGCCGGTGAATTTGCGCGATTCGCAGGTTTCGGTCGGGTGTTCGGGCGGCCTTGCCGCCTGGCCCGATGCCGGGCAGACCGCGCACGACCTGTTCGATCGCGCCGACTTCGCACTCTATCACGCCAAGAAGCGGGCACGCGGCAGTTGCGCGCGTTTTTCGACCGAACTCGAACACATGATCCGATCGGAGCAGGCGCTGGAAAGCGCGCTGCAAACCGCCAACCTCGGCGAAGAAATCGCGCTGGTCTACCAGCCGATCGTGGATTCCCGGTCGTTGGAGCCTGTCGCCGTTGAAGCTTTGGCGCGCTGGACGTCGCCCGCGCTCGGCCCGGTGCCCGCAGAAATGCTGTTTGCCACGGCCGAGCGTCTGGGCATTGCCCGCACGATCACCCTGACGCTGTTCGACAAGGCGCTGGAAGCCTGCGCATCGCTGCCGTCGTCGATCCGGCTGTCGTTCAATCTGGCCGCGCCCGACATTGCCGATGCCGAGACGATATCAACCCTGCTCGCGCGCATAGCCACTTCGGGCATCGACGCACGGCGGTTGACGTTCGAGATCACCGAGACATCGCTGATCGAGGATTTCGACACCGCGCGGGCAGCGCTGGAAAAGCTGCGCACCTGCGGGGTCGAACTGGCGCTCGATGACTTCGGCACCGGATATTCCAGCCTCAGTTCGCTGCACCTGCTGCCGCTCAGCACCGTCAAGATCGACCGCAGCTTTGCCACAAGGCTGGACGATCCGGTCGGCCGACGGCTGGTCAACGCGATCCGCAACCTTGCGCGTTCGCTCAATCTCGATTGCGTGTTCGAGGGCATCGAGACCGACATGCAGCTGATGGAAGCGACGCTGGCCGGTTTCAACTTCGTGCAAGGATACCTGATCGCGCGCCCCGGTGCGCTGGCCGATGTGCTGGACTTGCAACTGTTGTCCGGCCCCGGTCCGCAGCGACGCCACGCAGGAGGCTACAACCGCCCGTAACGAAGCAGATTTCGCCCATCAAACACTGGCCATCAGACTTGGCCAGTAAGGCTAGGCCAGTCAGGCTAGGCCAGTCAGGCTAGGCCCGTCAGACTTCGGCGTCTTCCAGCACGGCGGCACGCAGTTCGGCAATGCCCATGCCCTTGTCCGCCGAGGTGACGTGGATGTGCGGGAACGCGGCGGTATGCTTGCGCGCGGCCGCTTCGGTCGCGACGCGCACTTCGGCCAGTTCCTCGGCGCGGATCTTGTCTGCTTTGGTCAGCACCAGCCGATAGCCCACGGCTGCCTCGTCGAGCATCTGCATCATCTCGGTGTCGACCGGTTTGATGCCATGGCGCGAATCGATCAGCACCAGCGTGCGCTTGAGCACCACGCGGCCGCGCAGAAAGTCGCGCACCAGCCGACGCCATTGCTCGACCACCTTGGGCGGGGCCTTGGCAAAGCCATAGCCGGGCATGTCGACCAGCCGGAACTGCGTCGGCGTGCCGACTTCGAACCAGTTCAGTTCTTGCGTCCGCCCCGGCGTCACCGAGGTGCGGGCGATCGACTTGCGCCCGGTGAGCGCGTTGATCAGCGACGATTTGCCGACGTTGGAACGACCGGCAAAGGCGATCTCCGGCTCGGCCGGATCGGGCAGGTGCTGCAGCGACGGCGCCGACTTGAGGAACTCGACGCGGCCCGAAAACAGGGCGCGCGCGCGTTCCTCCAGCGCCATCAGGCGAACGGCTTCTTCATCGGGTCCGACTTTGCTCAACGAATCATGCTCACCGCTTGGGGCTCTTGGCTGGGCCCTTGGTCTTGATATCGCGCGCCACCGACCGGTCGATGTTCTGCTGATCCTTGGCGGCTTGCGCCTTCAACTGCGGATGGCGTGCATAAAGGTAGCGCTGCTGGCCGATGGTCAGCAAGTTCGACGTGATCCAGTAGATCAGCAGCCCGGCCGCAAACGGGGCCATCACGAACATCATCATCCACGGCATGATCGCCATGACCTGCTGCTGCGCGGGGTCCATCGCGGCGGGTTGCAGCTTGAACTGCAGCCACATCGTGGTGCCCAGCGCGATCGCCAGCACGCCGATGCCGAGAAAGCCGGGCGGGTCGAACGGCAACAGCCCGAACAGATTGAGGATGTGCAGCGGATCGGGCGCGGACAAGTCCTTGATCCACAGGATGAAGGGCTGGTGACGCATCTCGATGGTCAGCACCAGCACCTTGTACAAGGCGAAGAACACCGGGATCTGTAGGAAGATCGGCAGGCATCCGGCCAGCGGATTGACGCCTTCCTGCTTGTACAGCGCCATGATCTCGCGCTGCTGGGTTTCCTTGTCATCCTTGTAGCGTTCCTGGATGACCTTCATCTTGGGCTGGATGGCCTTCATCGCGGCCATCGACTTGAACTGGCGCTGGGCCACCGGGAACATCATCCCGCGCACGATCAGCGTCAGCAGGATGATGGCGAGGCCGAAGTTCTTGACCGAACGGAACAGCGAATCGAGCAGCCAGAAGATCGGCTTTTCGAACCAGCGGAACCAGCCCCAGTCGATCGACAGCGACAGGTTGGTCACGCCCTGCTTCTCGTACGCCTCAAGAACCGCGTTCTCTTTGGCCCCGGCGAACAGGCGCACGCTCTGTCCGGCGGTCTGCCCCGGCGCGACGCTGACCGATGGCCAGACCAGATCGGCGCGGAACAGCCCGTCACCAAGAGCGCGGTAATCGCCCTGCGCCTTGATCTTGCCATCGGGAATCAGCGCCGACAGCCAGTAGATGTCGGTAAAACCGATCCAGTTCGGCGCTCCGGCCGGGCTGACTTGTCCGGTTGCGGCCACGTCCTTGTAATTGGTGGCGAACGAGACGGTGCCGTCAAACGCGCCAAGCGGACCGGAATGGAGCGTCCAGGTGTCGATGCTTGCGGTCTTTTCGGTGCGCTTGACCAGCGCGAAGGGCTTGACCGTGATCGCGGCGGCGCCCGCGTTGCGCACGCCTTGCGTAGCGGTGATCAGGTAATTGTCATCGATCGCATAGCGGATCGTGAACGTCTGCCCAGTCGGGTTGGACCAGCTAAGCGTCACCGGCGTTTGCGGCGTCAGCTTGCGGCCATCGGCCTGCCACAGCGTGTCGGCGGTCGGTGCCTGAACGCCATTCTCACCCACCCAGCCGATCTGGGCGAAGTGCTGCGCCGGGGTGCCGGCAGGCGAGAACAGCCGCACCGGCGCGCTGTCCTTGGCGATCGATTCGCGGTGGCGCGCCAGCAGCAGGTCATCGACCAGACCGCCGGCCAGATTGATCGAACCCTTGAGACCCGGCGCATCGATGGCGACGCGGTTGGGCGAGGCCAGTTCCTGCTTCAGATCGCGCGCTTCGAGCGCCATGTCGGCCGGAGCCTGCAATCCGCCTTCGCGGGTGGGCTTGGCCGGCGCGGCATCGGCGACCGGCGTGGCCGAGTTGGGCGAAGTGGATGCAGCAACCACCGGCCGCACCGGCTGGGGATAGAAATAGTGCAGCCCCGCGTTCCAACCGATGAGGATGACCCCCATCAGCACCACGGCCCAGATCAGGTTGCGCTGGTTTTCCACTCTGCCTCGCGTTCGTTGGTCACTATCGGCCGTTGGTCACTATCGGCGTCGGACTATGCCGGGAAAGAAAATGGCCGAAAAGCAGAACGCCCCCGGACCATCACCACATGCGTCAGGGCACCGGATCATAGCCGTGCCCGCCCCATGGGTGGCAGCGCAATAGCCGCTTCACCGCCAACCAGCCACCCTTAATCGCACCATGCCGCTCCAGCGCTTCGATCGCATATTGCGAACAACTCGGGGCATAGCGGCAGGATGGCGGCAGCACGCGCGACGGGCCGAGTTGCCAGCCGCGCGCAATCAGAATGAGCACGCGCTTGATCATGCGCCGCAACCGGCCAGAGTCATTTGCGCGGCCCGCGCGGGTGGCGGCGCGGCGGATCGCCCTTGCCGGCGGCGGCGCGGCTCAACGCCTGAACCAGTTCGCTGCGCAACAGGGCAAAGTCCCGCTCGACCCCGCCTTCGCGGCCGATCATCACGTGGTCCGCACCGGCCAGACCGCTGTGGGGCAGAATCTCGCGCAGCAAGGCCCGAAACCGACGTTTCATGCGGTTGCGAACAACCGCGTTGCCGATCTTCTTGGTGACGGTCACGCCAAAGCGCAACGAGCCGTCCGCCCGATCACGAGGGTTGACCAGCAAGACAAATCCGGGCCTTGCGACCCGGATTCCGCGGTTTGCAGCCAGGAAATCCGCGCGCTTGGCAATGATCGACAGCGCGCCCCGGAGCATGTCCGGGGTTGCTGCGTCATCGACTGGCGCGCCAGCAGGCTCGCTCAGGCCGACAGCTTCTTGCGACCGCGTGCACGGCGGGCGGCAAGAACCTTGCGACCGCCGACGGTGGCGGTGCGGGCGCGGAAGCCGTGACGGCGGGCGCGAACAAGGTTGCTGGGCTGGAAGGTGCGCTTCATTGTGAAATCTCTTCGGTTCGAATCGATGATGGCGTCCCGCACCCTGAGGCGTCAGGAAACCGGAAACAGGGCGTGGCCGTTACGCGAGGCGCCGCCCAACGTCAAGGGATTCGCCGCATTGCGCGCCGAACCGCGCCTGATTGCGACCCGCACCCGCCAGTTTCCCCGGCCCTGGGCAAAAAAAGGGCCCGACCGTTGCCGGCCGGGCCTTTGAAAGTTTGGGAGAGGATGCCTGAAAGGCAGGTTCTAAGTGCCTTGAACCCCGCAATATTGCAAGTGCGAAATGAAGATTCGTTCTTGCAAAAAATGCAACTACGGCACCAACCTGCGGTTTTCCGCCCCTTATTTCCCAACCATCCGACGCGCTTTCCTGAAACGCCGAAGAGGCAAACCATTGCGCACAATTCCAGCGGTTGCGTCGCAACAAATCCCTGTCCGGCTTGGAGCTGCCACCGTGACGCCTAAAGCGGACGGCGGAACTTCAGCACGAACCGATCGGTCTTGCCGCGCACCGATGCGTCGAAAATGGGCAGCGTATGGGGATCGTCGCTGCGCGCCAGAACCGCGCTTTCGCCATCGAACACGAAGCCCGCCTGCGCCATGTCGGCGCGAACCCGCGCCGGGTCGATGCGGTGCAACTGCCCGGCCACCACACGTGGATCACCCGCAGGCCCCGCATGATCGATGATGATCACGCTGCCGCCGGGTTTCAGCGCGGCAAACCAGTTGGCCAGCACGCGGGGCACCTCGCGGTGGGGATAATCGTACTTTTCCGATTCCCAATAGAGATCGTGATATTCGAAGTTGGCAAATATCGCGTCCAGACTGGCCGGCGCCAACGCTTGCGCCAAGGGTGGCACCGCAAGGACGCGCAAGGCCGGGTGCGCCTTCAGCGCCGGTTCCCATTCATCCGCCTTCCAGCGCGAGCCGTTGACCACGGCATAGACCCGGCCCTTGGGCCCGACCACGTCGGCCAGCATCGCCGAATAGTAACCACCGCCCCAGTCGGCGATCACCTGACCGGGTTTGAAGGCGGCGAAGGCCAGGATTTGCGCGGGCTTGCGCCCTTCATCCAGAGCCCGGTCGGCCTCGCTGCGGGTCTTGTCCGCCACGGCAGCCGCGATCGGATCGGGGCTGGCGCCACCGCTGCCGCGCGCAGGAGCATCGACCGGAATGGCCAGACCAGCCACGGCAAGCATGAACAGAACAGCAGATCGCTTCATGAAATCCCCCTCGTTGGCACGGCTAGCGGCAAGGATGCTGACTGCTCTTGCCGCTGCCCCGCCGAGGAGGTCGATGATAACGCCGCTTCTGTTCGGCGAACAGAACCTTCAATGTGCGAGGAACAGCGGCAATTGCGCCGTGTCGAGCAGTTCGCGCGATACACCGCCCAGCAGCAATTCACGCAGGCGGCTCTTGCCGAACAGGCCCATCACCACCAACCCGGCGCCAAGGCCGCTGGCCTGATCGGCGATCGTGTGCGCAATCGAACCGTTCCGCTCGACCTCGTGGCATTCGGCGTGAATCCCGTGGCGCGAAAGGTACTCGGCCGCATCGCCGGCCGGGTAGCTGTCGGCCTTTTCCCGTACCGTCAGCAAGTGGACGCTGGCGGCCCGCTGCAGCAGTGGCACCGCCGCGCGCAAGGCGGCGGCCGCTTCCTGGCCGCCATCCCAGCTTACCAGCACCGGCACGTTCAGCTCCAGCAACGGCTTGCCGCTGGGCAGCGCCAGCACCGGACTGCGGGTGCCCAGCGCGATTTCCTCGAGCGCCGGGTCTTCCAGACTGGTCACGATCAGATCGGCAAAGCGAGAGGCCGCCGCAATGCCCGATGCCCGCCCTTCATCGACGACGACGACATCGAACGCCACATCCTGTCGGGCCAGCCGCACGTCGAGATCGGTGGCCAGCTTTTCGTCGGATTCGCGTACCTGGTTGATCGCTTCGGCGGTGATCGCAGCGCCACCGAACGGTTCCCACAGCGCCAGTTCGGCAAAGGGCGTGGCGATCTGGAAAGTGGCGTGGCCATCGAATTCGCGGGCCAGCGCCAGCGCGGTTTCGACGCGATCGTCCAGCGTGACGGACTTGTCGGCGGTAACGAGAATGGAGCGCATGGGGATCCTCCTTGTTCAGGCTTCCCCGCCTTCATTCCTCTTACCACCCGGCGCTGCCATGATCCAAGTCAATTCCACCTGCCGGGAATCGCGGCTTGCCCGCCTTAACCGTGCCGTTAAGACGGTGCCCGATAGTGAAGCGAGAGGGTGACGATGGCATTTGCGGCGGTGATTTTCGACTTCGGCGGCGTGATCACGTCGTCTCCGTTCGAGGCGTTCAACCGGCTTGAGGCCGAACGTGGCTTGCCGCAGAATTTCGTGCGCCGAATCAACGCAACCAACCCTGACAGCAACGCATGGGCGCTGTTCGAGCGCGCCGAAATCGACGCGGCCCGATTCGATGCACTGTTCGCCGAAGAAGCCCGCGCCCACGGACATCATCTGGAAGGCAGCGCCGTATTGGCGGTGCTGGCAGGCGCTGTCCGCCCGGCGATGATCCGCGCGCTCGACCAACTGGCAGCGGCCGGATACCGGCTCGGCTGCATCACCAACAACGTGCCGACCGGCCATGGCGCGGGCATGGCGCGCAGCAGCGACCGAGCAGACGAGATGGAGCAGATCTTCGCCCGCTTCGAACACGTGATCGAAAGCAGCAAGGCCGGGGTGCGCAAGCCCGATCCGCGCATCTACACGATGATGTGCGCGCACCTCGGCCTTGCCCCGGCACAATGCGTCTATCTCGATGATCTGGGCATCAACTGCAAACCCGCCGCAGCGCTGGGCATGCACGCGATCAAGGTGACCAGCGGCGAACAGGCACTGACCGACCTGTCGGCGGTGCTGGGGCTGGCGCTGGGCTGAACCACCCTGAACCCCGGCGCGCTCAGCCCTGCGCTATCTGTGCCGGATCGATCTGGAGCGCACCGGCGCGGCGGAACAGTTCAAGGATCAGCGGGTCGCGCTCGGTGGCACGGATCGCGGCCTCGAAACGGATCGTGCGCACCGGGCGCGGCAGCACTTCGGTCAGATCGCCTGCCGCCAGCAACCGGCGTACCATCGTTTCGGGCAGCAAGGCGGCACCTGTTCCGGCGCGCACGATGTCGATCAGCGTGCGCACGTTGTCGCACGTGCCGATCCGGCGCCGCTCGATGCCATGGGCAGCGAGGCTTTCGACCGCCGCACCATGTAGCGGCGAGTTTTCGGGCAAGGCCCACACCGGAATGTCCCGGTCAAATCCGCCCGCCGCAACCGTCGCCGGACTTGCCGCCCAAACAAGCGCGACCGAACCGATCGGCGCGGTGCGGATGCCCGGTGCCGCGACCGGCCCGGCCAGAAATGCCAGATCGCTGCGCCCGGCGAGCAATTGCTGAAGCATCCGCGCGGTCAGATCGAGTTCGAGTTCGAGCGTCACCCCCGGCAGATCGCGTTCAACATCGCGGACAAAGCCCGGAAGGCAACTGGCCGCCGCGATCTCGCCCGAGCCGACGCGGACCACGCCGGTCGCCCCGGCAAAGTCGCTCGCCTTGAACAGCGCCGCTTCGAACCCCGCCCACAGCGGCTCGAAATCCCTGACCAGATCGCGCCCGCGCGTGGTCAGCACCATGCCGCGCCCCTCGCGCCGGAACAGCGCGACGCCTAGTTGCTCCTCGATCTCGCGCACGCGGGCCGAAATCGCGGGCTGCGTGGTGTTGAGCCGCTCTGCCGCAGCGCGGAACGTACCCAGCCGCGCGATCCACGACAGCGTTTCAAGGTGGTAGATGGCCAGTCGTTTCATAGCCAACTCTTATCATATAGGATAAAAAACAAACGCTATTTTCAATGTATGGATTGGCTTACGCTGCCTGCATTCCACTGGGAGGGATTGATGGCCGGAAAGCTTTATCCTGATGCCGCAGCCGCGCTCGACGGGCTGTTGCGCGACGGGCTGCTGATTGCGTGCGGGGGCTTTGGCCTGTGCGGGGTGCCCGAGCGGCTGCTTGATGCGGTGCGCGATTCGGGCGTCACCGGCCTGACCTTTGCCAGCAACAACGCCGGCATCGACAACGAAGGTATCGGCAAGCTGCTGCGTACGCGGCAGGTGAAGAAGATGATCTCGTCCTACGTGGGCGAGAACAAGGAATTCGAGCGGCAGTACCTGTCGGGCGAGCTTGAGGTGGAATTCTGCCCGCAAGGCACGCTGGCCGAGCGGATGCGCGCAGGCGGCGCGGGCATTCCCGGCTTCTACACCAAGACCGGCGTCGGCACGTTGGTGGCCGAGGGCAAGGAAGTAAAAGCATTCGACGGACAGGACTACATCCTCGAACGCGGCATCTTTGCCGATCTCGCGCTGGTCAAGGCGTGGAAGGCGGACGAGACCGGCAACGTCGTGTTCCGCAAGACCGCGCGCAACTTCAACGTGCCTGCCGCCACGTGCGGCAAGGTCTGCGTGGTCGAGGTGGAGGAAATCGTGCCCGTTGGCAGCCTCGATCCCGATGCGATCCACTTGCCGGGCGTCTACGTCCAACGGCTGGTGCTGGGTGCGCCTTATGACAAGAAGATCGAATTCCGAACGGTCAGAGAGCGAATTGGTCGCGAAACGGAGGCAGTGTAATGGGCTGGACCCGCGATGACATGGCCGCCCGCGCCGCGCGCGAATTGCAGGATGGCTTCTATGTGAACCTTGGCATCGGCATCCCGACGCTGGTGGCCAACCACATTCCCGCCGGGATGACGGTGACGCTTCAAAGCGAAAACGGCATGCTGGGGATCGGCCCGTTCCCCTTTGCCGGGGAAGAGGACGCCGACCTGATCAATGCTGGCAAGCAGACGATCAGCGAGCTGCCGCAATCGGCCTATTTCGACAGCGCGCAGAGCTTTGCGATGATCCGCGGCGGGCATATCGACCTGACCGTGCTGGGCGCGATGGAAGTGGCCGAAAACGGCGACATCGCCAACTGGATGGTGCCCGGCAAGATGATCAAGGGCATGGGCGGCGCGATGGACCTTGTCGCCGGGGTCAAGAAGATCATCGTGGTGATGGAGCACTGCGCCAAGGACGGCAGCCCCAAGTTCATCCCCGCCTGCACCCTGCCGCTGACCGGGCGCGATGTGGTCGACATGGTCATCACCGACCTGGCCGTGTTCGCGCGGGCCGATCATTCGTCACCCTTCCGCCTGATCGAGCTTGCGCCCGGCGTGACGGCAGACGAAGTAAAGGCGAAGACGACCGCGCATTACGAGGTTTGAGACGGGGACGCGCGGCCCCCGCCACGCCAAGGCATACGGCCAAGGCATAAGGAAGGCCGCGCATGACTTACACGCTGATCACCGCCAACCGGAACTATTCGAGCTGGTCGCTGCGCCCCTGGCTGCTGATGAAGGCGCTGAACATTGCGTTCACCGACCGGCTCGAACCCTTCACCAAGCCGGTGAACTATGACGAGTTCCGTGCCTTTTCCCCCACCGGACAGGTGCCCGCGCTGATCGATGGTGAGGCCACGATCTGGGATTCGCTGGGCATCACGCTGTACCTGGCCGACCGGCACGAAGGCGTGTGGCCGACAGATCCCGCCGCGCGCGCCTTTGCCCAATGCGTGGTCGCCGAAATGCACGGCGGCTTTTCCGCACTCCGCAACGACTGCACGATGAACGTCGGCGTGCGGGTAAAGCCGCGCCCCTTGCGCGACGCGCTGGTGCGCGACGTGGCACGCATCCGCGAGATCTTCGAGACCGGCCTTGCCCGCTTCGGCGGACCTTGGCTGGCGGGCGATAGCTTCACCGCCGCCGACGCGTTCTATGCCCCTGTCGCCTATCGCGTGCGCACCTATGGCCTTGATGTGGGCAAGGGGCAGGCGTGGGTCGATGCCGTGCTCGCCCACCCCGCCGCGCTGGAATGGGAAGCCGCCGCGCTGGCCGAATCATGGCGCGAGGAAAGCCACGAGGCCGATCTTGCCGCCTGTGGCGAAATCATCGCCGATTACCGGGTCGGGTGAAGGAGAAGCAATTCGCTCAACGTGGACGTTAGATTGCGGGTGCCCCCGGCTTCTTACGTAGGGTGCTAGGCTGGGATTTCGTACACGCCAAAGCTTGATGCCCCCATCTGCCTACAGAAGAAATCAATGCCATAGACATACCTATTCCACTTGTAACAAGACTTAGGACAACCAACCCCATTGTAAGTTTCTGAAAAAATCCATGAGATTGCCAAGCTGCTGAAGCACCGGACTTCATATGATTTGCATAGCTAAGTTGAGAAAAGTATCCTGAGGCAAATGCGCAAACGGAACAAAGAGCTCCGATACCAAAAAGCACGACGGCAAGAGCATATTTATCACCACCCCCTCCCTGTGAGGTAAGCGCAATTAGCGCAGTTGCAGCCCCGCCGTTCAAAATGAACAAATTTTTCAGGCCTTCAACAGCGATCTGAACGGCCAGTTCAAAATGGTGATCGCTGCTGTCACTTGCCATCGGATGCTCCTCAAAAATCGAATAAGCTAAACGTGGCTTTCCACCTCGAAATTAGTCAATTGAAAAGTCTCTATCCACTGGCAAGCTGGCTAAAAATGCTCAGCCCTCGCGCCCGAAGCGATGCACCCGCGTCGGGGTTCCGGCGAACAGGGTGTAGCTCTCGTAGTAGTCGCTGCGCCCCCGACCCTGCACCTCGGCGTGGTCGGACTGCCGCCGCCAGTCATGCGCGGCGGCCTCGCTCTCCCATTCGGACAGGGCGATGACCTCGCCATCGGCGGCGGTGTAGCTCTTGAACGACAGGAAGCCGGGCTGCGCGCGGGCCAAGGCCTCCATCGCATCGGCATCGGCGCCATAGGCTGCGGCATCGATGTCGGCCCGTTTGCGGTTGCGAAAGACGACAAGGTACATGGGCTGAACTCCGGTATGCCTGGCGCCCAGCCCATGCAGGACCGGGCACGGGCTGGGCAATGGACTTTTTGCCCCGGTTGCGACATGGCGCAGCCATGAGCTTCAATTCCTTTGGCCACGTCTTCCGTTTCACCACCTGGGGCGAAAGCCACGGGCCTGCGCTGGGCGCGGTCGTCGACGGGTGCCCGCCCGGACTGCCGCTGAGCGAAGCGGACATCCAGCCCTTTCTGGACGCGCGCCGCCCCGGCACCTCGCGCTTCACCACGCAGCGGCAGGAACCCGATCAGGTGAAGATCCTGTCGGGCGTGTTTGAAGGCCAAGATGGCATCCAGCGGACCACAGGCACGCCGATCAGCCTGATGATCGAGAACGTCGACCAGCGGTCCAAGGACTATGGCGACGTGGCCAAAGCCTATCGCCCCGGCCATGCCGACTATGCCTATGACGCCAAGTACGGTTTCCGCGACTATCGCGGCGGCGGACGATCGAGCGCGCGCGAAACCGCCGCGCGCGTGGCAGCGGGCGCAGTGGCGCGGCTGGCGATCCCCGAGGTCAGCATCTTGGCATGGGTCAGCGCGATTGGCGGCGACGCCATCGATCCGGCCAACTTCGACGCCGCCGAAATCGGCAACAACCCGTTCTTCTGCCCCGATGCCAAAGCGGCGGCGCGCTGGGAAGAACTGGTCGACACGGCACGCAAGGCCGGGTCGTCGCTGGGCGCGGTTGTCGAATGCATTGCCACCGGGGTTCCCGCCGGGTGGGGAGCGCCGCTTTATGCCAAGCTCGACGCCGAACTGGCGCACGCGATGATGGGCATCAACGCGGTCAAGGGCGTGGAAATCGGCGATGGCTTTGCCGCCGCCGCCAATTCCGGCGAAGGCAATGCCGATCCGATGCGACCCGGAAACGAAGGCGTGCCGATCTTCACCGCCAACCACGCGGGCGGCATCGCCGGGGGCATCTCCACCGGCCAGCCGGTCAGTGTGCGGGTGGCGTTCAAGCCGACCAGTTCGATCCTCACTCCCATGCCCACGATCACCCGAGACGGTGAGGCGACCGACCTGTTCACCAAGGGCCGCCACGATCCGTGCGTGGGCATTCGCGGCGTGCCGGTGGTCGAGGCGATGATGGCGCTCGTGCTGGCCGACCAGAAGCTGCTGCACCGCGCCCAGACCGGAAGGTAGGTAGCGGTCCCGCCTGAATCAGCGCCCCTGCCACACTGGCGGGCGCTTTTCGGCAAAGGCGGTCGGCCCTTCGCGCGCATCATCGCTGGCACGCCATGCGGCAAACGCGGGATAGCTTTCTTGCGCAGCCATGGCGGCGGCCACGCCCGGCTCGTCCAGCCCGCGCATCACTGCCTGCTTTGACGCGCGGATCGACAGCGGCGCGCCCTTCAGGATGGTTTCCACCCAGCGCTCGGTCGCCGCTGCCAGTTCGGCATCGGGCACGACTTGTGTCACGAAGCCAAGCCGTTCGCCTTCGCGCGCATCGACCGGCTCGGCCGACAGGATCATCCCCATCGCGCGCTTCAGCCCGATCTGCCGCGCCAAGCGGTGCAGCCCGCCCCCCAGCGCGACCGCACCGACGCGCGGTTCGGGCAGGCCGAAGCGCGCGCTCTCGGCGGCAATGATCAGATCGCAGGCCAGCGCCACCTCGAACCCGCCGCCCAGCGCCAGTCCGTTGACCGCCGCGACGATCGGCTTGTCGCAATCGAAGCGCTCGATCAGCCCGGCATAGCCATGCGCCGGATAGGGCCGATGCCCTTCGGCCACCACGGCTTTCAGATCGCTGCCCGCACAGAACGCGCGGCCCTGTCCGGTGATCACGGCGAGCCACTGGTCATCGTCGGCGGCAAAGGCGTTGAACGCGGCTTCCAGTTCGGCGTGCATCTGCGCGTTGATGGCGTTCAACTGCTGCGGCCGGGCCAGCTCGATCCGCGTGACGTGGCCGTCCTGTTGCACGGTGATATGCTGCATCTGCCTTGTGCCTCTCCTGTCGCGCGCCGGACCTTCTTGGGGCGTCCGTTGCCGAGACGGGTCATGCCAGCTAGGTTGCGCGCCGACAACCGTATGGGGAACCCGCACCGTGGCGAAACGCCTGACGTATTACATTCTGATCGCCATGGTTGCAGGCATCGCGCTGGGCCACCTGCTGCACCAAAGCTACCCCGCCGACAGCAAGGTGCTGGCGCAGATTGCCGACGTTCTCAAGCTCTTGCCCGAGGTGTTCCTGCACCTGATCAAGATGATCATCGCGCCGCTGATTCTGGCGACGCTGGTGACCGGGATCGCCAGCATGGGCGACAGCAGCGCGCTGGGCCGGATCGGCGGCCGGGCGCTCGGCTGGTTCATCACCGCCAGCCTGATCTCGATCGGGCTGGGGCTGGTGCTGGTCAACTTCTTCCAGCCCGGCCACGGCTTGCAGTTCACCGCCGCTGCGCCGGTGGGCGATCTGGCCACCGCCGACTTCACCTTGCGCCACTTCGTGCTGGAGATCTTCCCGACCAGCGTGTTCGAGGCGATGGGCAAGAACAATGTCCTGCAGATCCTGGTATTTTCGCTGTTTGCGGGCGTGGCGCTGTCGGCGATCGGCGATGAGGGCAAGCCGCTGGTCCGCGCGGCCGAGGCGCTGGCCACGCTGATGCTGACGATCACCGGCTATGTGATGAAGGCCGCGCCGCTCGCGGTGTTCGGCGCGCTGGGATCGGTGGTCGCGACCAAGGGTCTGGGCATCGTCGTGACGTATGGCGTGTTCGTGTCCGAGTTCTATTTCGGGCTGCTGCTGCTGTGGGTACTGCTGTTCAGTGCGGGTTTCGTGTTCCTCGGCAGGCGTGCATTCCTGCTGGCGCGGTACATCCGCGAGCCGGTGCTGCTGGCGTTCTCGACCGCCAGTTCGGAAAGCGCGCTGCCCAAGCTGTTTGAACAGCTTGACCGGTTCGGCGTACCGCGCCGCATTTCGGGCTTCGTCCTGCCGCTGGGCTATTCGTTCAACCTTGACGGGTCGATGATGTACACCAGCTTTGCCACGCTGTTCATCGCGCAGGCTTATAACATTCATCTGTCGGCGGGGCAGCAGGTCGCCATGCTGCTGACGCTGATGATCACGTCAAAGGGCATTGCCGGGGTGCCGCGCGCCAGCCTGGTGGTCATCGCCGCCACGCTGACCCAGTTCGGCCTGCCGGTGGAAGGCGTCGCACTGCTGCTGGGGGTGGACACCTTCCTCGACATGGGGCGCACCGCCACCAACGTCGTCGGCAACGCGATGGCCACCGCCGTGATCACCCGCTGGGAGGGCATGCTCCAGCCGCCGCTCGATCCCGACGCCGATGTGCCGCTGCCCCCGCACGATACCCCCGAACAGGGCCGCAAGGGGCTCAACCTCGATCCTGGCGTTTGAACCGACCTCGGCGTACGCGGGGGGCGCAGGGCCCGAGGCGCGGCGCGCGGAGTTACTTGGCCAGTTCGACCGGCTGGAACTGGCCAAGTCCGCACGACCCGCGCGGGGCGCCACCGCCGCCTTGCTGGATCACCGTGATGATGTCGGTGCTGCACAGTTGCGATAGCGAGGTGGCATAGGAAAACGCGCGTTCGAACCCCAGCCCCGAACAGCGGTTGGGCAGGTTGACGCGGTACCATTTCCTCACGCCGACGCGGAAGTCGATGGTCCAGTCGTCGCGCACCCGGCTTTCGCTGATCTGGCCGAGCGAAATGCAACTGACCGGGGCGCCGGTCGGGCGCGCGGCGGGCACATCGGCGCGGTGGCCATCGTTGCCAGCGGCTGAGGTACCGCCGGTTGCGGCAGCGCATGCGCCGGTCAACAGCAATGCGGCGGTGATCGAAACGAGCGCGGTGGGCCTGATCGTCATGGCTTGCTCTCCTTGCCCGCGCCACCGGGTTTGCGGCGAGTCGCAGGCGCTGGTTTGGGTTTTGCCCCCTTCTCGACGATCTTCGCCTTGTAACCGCAAAGGTCAACCACCCCGCAGTGCCAGCATTCGGGGCTGCGCGCCTTGCAGATATAGCGGCCATGCAGGATCAGCCAGTGATGCGCGCCGACGCGAAAGGGCTGCGGCACCTTCTTTTCAAGCTGCTTTTCCACCGCCAGCGGGGTCTTGCCCTTGGCCAGCCCCGTGCGATTGCCGACGCGGAAGATGTGGGTGTCGACGGCAAACGTCTCTTCGCCAAAGGCGCAATTGAGCACGACATTGGCGGTCTTGCGGCCGACGCCGGGCAGCGCGGTCAGCGCATCGCGATCGGCGGGCACTTCACCGCCATGTTCGCGCACGAGGATCTCGGCCATGGCGATCACGTTCTTCGCCTTGGAGTTGAACAAGCCGATGGTCTTGATGTGCGCCTTCAGCCCCTCCTCGCCCAGATCGAGCATCTGTTGCGGGGTCTGCACCAGCGCGAACAGCTTGCGCGTCGCCTTGTTGACGCCAACGTCGGTCGCCTGCGCCGACAGCGTTACGGCAACCAGCAACTGGTAGACGTTGCCATATTCCAGCTCGGTCTGCGGATCGGGATTGGCCTCGGCCAGCCGCTGGAAAAACGCGAAGATGTCGGCGCGGGTCATGCTGCGGCGCTCAAAGATCGAGCACCTCGGCCATGGTGTAGCGCCCCGGCGCCTTGCCCAGCAGCCAGCCCGCCGCGCGCACTGCACCGCGCGCGAAGATACCACGGTTCTCGGCCAGATGCGAAAGGCTGATGCGTTCGTTGTCGGCAAGGAAATAGACGGTGTGATCGCCCGAGACCGAACCGCCGCGCAGGCTGGCAAAGCCGATGGCGCCTTCCTCGCGCGCACCGGTCACGCCATCGCGTCCGCGCTGCTCGACCTCGCGCAGCGACACGCCGCGCCCCTTGGCCGCCGCCTCGCCCAGCAGCAGCGCGGTGCCCGACGGCGCATCCACCTTCTTGCGATGATGGGTCTCGACGATCTCGATGTCCCAGTCCTCGCCCAGCCGCGCGGCGGCTTCGTGCACCAGATGGGCAAGCAGGGTAACGCCAAGCGAGGTGTTGCCGGTCTGCAGCACCGGAATGCTTACCGCCGCCGCATCGATCAGCCAGTGGTGACGCTCTTCCAGTCCGGTGGTGCCGACCACGATGGGTATGCCCGCGTGGATGGCGGCATCGAGGCTGTTCTCCAGCCCGGCGGGGGCCGAAAAATCGACCAGCACATCGGCGGTGGTAGCAAGAGCGGCAGGATCGTCACCCTTGTCCACGCCACCGGCATAGACGTGGCCAGCGGCCACGATGGCTTCCTGAAGCGCCTGGCCCATCCGTCCCTGGCTGCCCACCACTCCGATTCGTGCCACGTGTCCTGTCCCTTGCCCGGGCGCGGCCCCGCGAAGGAATCCGCACAATGCATCTGTCTCAGGGCCAAGTCCTTGCGGCACAATTGCGCCGCTGCCAAGGGGGTGGCGCGGCAGAAGTCAGTCCTTGAGCGCCTCGCCCACCTTGTGCGCCTTTTCATCGACCTTGGCGGCCGCCTTGTCGGTGGCCAGCTTGGCGTCGCGCAGTGCCTGTTCGCCGGTGGCCTTGATGCTTTTGGCGGCATGATCGGCTGCATCGCCCAGCGCCTGCCCACCGGTGGCAAGGTCGGTACTGGCCGCATCGGCTTCGACATCGGCGCGGCGTTCGGCCGATGTGTCGGGCGACTTGCTGCAAGCCGCCAGCGGCAGCAGCAGCACTGCACCCAACATCAGGAAGGGGATCGGTTTCATGTGCAGTCTCCTGGGGGGGCGGCATCATGGCGATCCGCTCCCGATGTTGCCTGATGGTGCCTGATGTTGCTGATCGGCGGGTGCCGGTTCAGCGCAGCGTGCCGCGACGGAACAGGTTGGCCACCGCCAGCAGCAGCACAGCGCCGATCAGCGAGACCGCGAAGGTGTTCACGGTCAGCGGGCCGTTGTTGATGCTGCCATGCGAAAAGATCAGGCCGCCGATGAACGCGCCGGCGATGCCGACCACGATGTTGCCCAGAATGCCATAGCTCTCGCGCATGATAAGGCCTGCCAGCGCGCCGACGACGGCCCCGATGACCAACCACAGAATGATACCCATCTTGCAACTCCTCTCTTTGTCCTGCGGGATAAACCGGGCACTTGCGCAGTTGTTCCGAGCGCCGATCGCGGCGGGGCACGATTTATTCGCCCGCACCCGGAACCTTGACGAAACCTTTTGCCCGCTCATGACTTCTCTGCGGTGACGGCCGGTCGCTTTGTCTTCCCCCGCCGAAGCGATCGGCCGCACCTGAGGAGGAATTTCCAACATGAGAAAACTGTTTCTTGCCGTGGCCCTTGCCACGACAGCGCTGGGCGCGACCGCCCATGCCGAAGGCGCCGGACCCTATGTCACCGTCGAAGGTGGTGTGGTCCTGCATGACAAGGCCAAGGTCTATGGTCCGTCCGACACTTTCGAACGGCTCGACCGGTTCAAGACCGGCTGGGAAGCCGGCGGCGCGCTGGGCTATGATTTCGGGGGCTTTCGCCTTGAAGCCGAAGGCTTCTACAACCGCGCCTACCTGAAAAGTCAGGATCGCGCCCCGTCGGTGATCGCACCGTTCGGCTATGTCGACGGATCGAATGGCCTGCGCGGACGGACCACCACGGTCGCCGCGATGGCCAACGCCTTGTTCAGCGTCGGCAAGGTCGGCGGCGTCAAGCTCTATGCCGGTGGCGGCGCCGGCTGGGCGCGGACCTCGCTCAAGGAAGACCTGCCCGGTGCCGATCCGGTGCGCGGCCGTTCCAACGGGTTTGCCTGGCAGGCCCTGGCCGGCCTGACCGCGCCGATCAGCGACCACATCGACCTTGGCGTCAAGTATCGCTACTTCCGCCCCGACAATGCCGACAAGTTCTATCGCGGCACCGGTTTCGAACAGACCGCCAAGCTGCGCTCGCACTCGGTGCTGGCAACGCTGACGTACAACTTCGGCGGCCCCAAGGTCGAGCCCATCGAAGAACCGGTCGCAGCACCGCCGCCGCCCCCGCCGCCTCCGCCGCCTGCTCCGCCGCCGCCCCCGCCGCCTGCAGTGGTGTGCAACACCGGTCCGTACATCGTGTTCTTCGACTGGAACAAGTCGGACGTCACCGCCGAGGCTGCTACCATCCTCGACAATGCCGTCACGGCTTATGGCAACTGCGCCAGCGTGCCGATCATGGTCGCAGGTTATGCCGACGCTTCGGGCAGCAAGACCTACAACGTCGCGCTGTCGAACCGTCGTGCGGACGAAGTGCGCGGTTATCTGACCTCGCATGGGGTCACGGGTTCGGCCATCACCACCAAGGGCTTTGGTGAGGACAACCAGCGGGTGCCCACCGCCGACGGTGTGCGCGAATTGCAGAACCGCCGCGTCGAGATCACTTATGGTCCGGGCGCAGGGATGTAATTCCCGACGCACCAAGACTGCAAAGCCTTACGTCGAGGGGGGGCCGGAGCGATCCGGACCCCCTTTTCGTTGTTCGCACTTTTCGCCGTTCAGGTGTGGCGATGGCAGCGGCGTTTGCAGCAGCGCCGTTTGCCAGAAAAAAGCCCCGGAAACGCTTGGCGGCGTTTCCGGGGCTGATCGTCATTCGATCGTGGGGTCATCGTCGCCCTGATCGGGCGACGAATTTCAGGCTGCAGCGACCTGCGTCAGGTCGTAGTTGCTGGCGACTTCGTGCAACTGGGCGAAGAAGGCGTCGAGCACTTCGCCTTCGAGCACGAAGTTGTGCCGGTTGTCGGGCATCACCCCGTTTTCGAGCATGGCCGACATCGTGGCGCGGGCGCGGGCGATCCGGCTCTTGACGGTCCCCAATGCAACCCCGCAGATGTCGGCAATATCTTCATAGCTGACATTGCCCACGGCCATCAGCACCAGCACTTCGCGCTGGGCGGCCGGCAACGTGCCAAGCGCGCGCAATACGTCGGTGGCCTCGATCCGGCTTTCCTGGCCGCCGCTGGTGACCAGAATCCGTTCGGCCACCGCTTCGTCATATTCACCGACGAAGCGGTTGCGCCGGACCAGCCCGTAATAGTGGTTGCGCAAGATGGTGAAGGTCCAGGCGCGAAAGCTGCTGTCGGCGACATAGCGGTCGCGCGCGGCCCACGCCTTCATCAGCGTTTCCTGCACCAGATCGTCGGCGCGATCGCGACAGCCGCACAGCGACCGGCCAAAGGCGCGCAAGTGCGGGATCGAATCGGTCAAAAGCTGATGGAACTCGGCATCGGACACACGCTGGTGGGGCGGAAAGTCGTCGTCGGGCATGTTCGTGGAATCGACGGTCATGATATCCTCCGCGTAGACGTACGTTACTCGCCAATGGTCCCGAAAACAAAAGGTTCCGTACGGCACCCGACTTATTTCGCCCTATCGCGGTCGTTTCAGTCGAAACGGTCGCGGCGTACGGCCAAGCGCATCGGCGAAGTGAAAATCGCCGCGAAAATATTTGCACCGGCCCGGAACAAAACCGCCGCTCGGCCACATAGCTAAGGTGGGTTCCGGCATGGCCCCGGGTCTTGCCGCTGACGAACTTGTCCGGCCATCTAACCGGCCCGGCCCGTCGATTTATCAAGGGGGTAACGTCGTGACAGTGTATGGCAAAGTGGCGGCCCGGACAAAGGCTGAAACACCGACCTTGCTGGGGATCACGCGATCATGATGACTGCTGCGACAACACCGACCGCACCGACTACTCCGCTGCCGGGGTCAGGACCGCTGACCGGCACGGGTGCGGTGAACGCGCCGGTCACGCCAAACGACCGGCTGACGGCGGCGTTGCCCTTGCTGCGACGCTATGCGCGGGCGGTGGCCGGGTCGCAGGCCTCGGGCGACGCCTTTGTGCGCGCCACGCTCGAAGCCGCGCTGGCCGATCCGGCGATGCTGGCACAGATCACCGCCAGTCCGGTCGGACTTTATACCGCCTTCACCAAAGTGTGGACGTCGGGGCACGAGACCACCGCCGACCACACCGCCGAGCCGACGCAGCGCCATGGCTCGCAGCTTGAACGCATCCCTTCGCGCCAGCGCCAGGCGCTGTTGCTCAACCAGCTCGAAGAGTTTCCGATCGCCGACACCGCCGCGATTCTGGGGCTTGAAGAAGCCGAAGCGCAGCGGCTGGTCGATGCCGCTCTGGTCGAACTGGCGGGCGACCGCATCGCCAGCTTGCTGATCATCGAGGACGAGCCGCTGATTTCCAGCCACATCGCGATGATCATCGAGGAAGCCGGGCACACCGTGGCCGCAACCGCCACCACTGCCGCCGAAGCACGCGCCGCATTCGACAGTTTCCGCCCCGACCTTGTGCTGTCCGACGTGCAACTGGCCGATGGCAGCACCGGGATCGAGGCGGTCGACGCCATCCTCAGGATCAGCCCGGTGCCGGTGATCTTCATTACCTCGTTCCCCGAGATGCTGCTGACCGGCGAGCGCCCCGAGCCGGTGTTCCTGATCAGCAAGCCGTTCCGCGAAGAAACGCTCAAGACCGCCATCAGCCAGGCGCTGTTCTTCGGCGGAAACTATGGGCGTTGAACGGTCCAAAAAGGGTGCGATTGCGCACAAAATCCCGATGGAACCGATAGGTTTTGCAAACGTTCTTGGTTATGAACGGCTCCTGTACTCCGGCAGGAGCGCGGCGCCGGGCAGCCTTTCCCCGGTGCCTTGCCCGGCCCGCAGTCATTTCTGGATAGTCGCCCCGTGTCCGAGAACCAATCGCCCTTCTCCCGGCCCGAGCCTTCGGCGGTGACACCGCAAGGCCCCAGGCCGCCCCATTGGGCCGAAGACATCCGCAAGTTCTATGACGACGCGGCCAAAGAACCGGTACCGGAAGATTTCCGCGCGCTGATGGAACAACTCGCCCGCCAGATCCAGAAATAGGCTCGGTCGGGAAACACGGATCTGCGTCAGCGCGGCGCAGATCCTTTCGATTGGGCGCTTTGCGGCCACCAAGCAAAAGGGCCCCGCCGTTCCCGGCAGGGCCTTTTCACTTTTCCGGAACGGCAATCGGGCACCTGCTTCGCGCAACGCCCGACACCTTCGGGCGTCACTCGCCCAGCGCGGCCTTGGCCTTGCCGGCGGCGGTCTGCGCCTTGCCCTTGAGGTCTTGCACCGCGCCCTTGGCGGTCAGTTCGGCGTCGCCGGTTTCCTTGCCGATGGCTTCCTTGGCCTTGCCGATGGCCGAATTGGCCGCACCGGCCAGGCGATCCGAGGTCGAACCCATGATCTGTCTCCTTCATCTGGTTGTGCCGAAGCGCGTCGCTTCAACTGACCAACGATCGCCACGGCTCGCGGTTCCCGCGGTTTGCGACGAACCGTGCCCCATCGGCGGGCTTGCGATGGACCATGTCCGCCGGATAGACCTCGGGCCATGACCATCAGCGGCAACATCGTGATCCTGACCGGCGCAGGCGTCAGCGCCGAAAGCGGCATCGACACCTTCCGCGCGGGCGCCAACGGTGGCCCAAGCCTGTGGGAGCAGCACCGGGTGGAGGATGTCGCGACGCCCGAAGCCTTTGCCCGCGATCCCGAGCTGGTGTTGCGGTTCTATGACATGCGCCGCGCCGCCATCCAGACCAAGCAGCCGAACGCCGCGCACATTGCGCTGGCCCGGCTGGAGCGTGAATGGCCGGTGCGGTCGGGCGGCGGCTCCGTGCTGATCGTCACGCAAAACGTCGATGACCTGCATGAGCGCGGTGGGGCGACCAACGTGCTGCACATGCATGGCGAGCATCTGAGCGCTTGGTGCACGGCGTGCGACACCCGCCACCGCTGGACCGGCGCGCTGATCGAGCGGCCGCCCTGCCCGGCGTGCGGCGCGCCCGCGCTGCGCCCCGACATCGTGTGGTTCGGCGAAGTGCCCTATCGCATGGAGGACATCTATCAGGCGCTGGCGCAGGCCAGCCTGTTCGTGTCGATCGGCACTTCGGGCGCGGTCTATCCGGCGGCAGGCTTCGTGCGGACCGCGCGCGAACTGGGCTTGCAGACGCTCGAACTCAACCTCGAACGCTCGCAAGGTTCGGCCTGGTTTCACGAGACGCGGCTGGGTCCGGCCACCGCTACCGTGTCAGGTTGGGTGGAAGGCCTGTTAGAGCGCTGATCGGCAACCCGAGCACTCCGGGTCCGCCGCGATGCGCATCGTGCGCAGAGCGGGCTTGAGGCCGTCGAGCACGTGCAGCTGGCCCCATTGCGGATCGCCCAGCGTCGCCGCGCCCTCCAGCAGCACCCGCAGCGCGTGCATCGCGGCAAACGTGCCGACCATGCCCACCATCGCCCCCAGCACGCCCAGATCGGCGCAAGTGTCGCAATCTTCGGCGTCGAAGGCATCGCCGACGAAACAGCGGTAGCAGGAATGCGCCTCGCGATGCCCGGCGAAGTTGGCGACCTGCCCCTGAAACCGGCCGAGCGCCGCACTGGTCAAGGGGATGCCCGCCGCCACGCAGGCGTCCGAGACCGCCAGCCGGGTGGCGAAGTTGTCGCAGCCATCGAGTACGACATCCGCCCCGGCGATCAGGCTGCGCGCGGTGTTGCGGGTGACGCGGGTGTCATGCGCGGTCACCACCAGCGCCGGGTCGAACCGGCGCACCCAATCCGCTGCCGCTGCGGCTTTCGAGCGGCCGATGTCGGCGGGAGTGAAGATGGTCTGGCGCTGCAGGTTCGACGCCTCGATCACGTCATCATCGATCAGCGTCAGGCGCCCTATGCCCGCCCCGGAAAGATATTGCAGCGCCGGGCTGCCGATGCCGCCAAGCCCGACCAGCACCACGTGGCTGGCGACCAGCCGCGCCTGCCCCGCCCCGCCCACTTCGGGCAGGACGATGTGGCGGGCGAAGCGGTCAAGGCGGTCAGGTGTCATGCCAGCCAGTTAGGAAGCGGTGGCCGAAAATGCGAGGGCAATCGCCCTCAAGGATACAGGCGTCAGTCTTCCAGCTGGCGCAGCAGGGTGCGCACGTCGCCGTCCATGTCGGCGTCGCGGGTGCGCAGTTCCTCGATCAGGCGGACCGCGTGGATCACCGTCGAATGGTCGCGGCCACCGAACTTGCGGCCGATCTCGGGGTAGCTGCGCGGGGTCAGCACTTTGGCAAGATACATTGCCACCTGCCGGGGGCGCACCACCGCGCGCGCGCGGCGCTTGCTGGCCATCTCGGTGCGGTCGACGCGGTAGAACTGGCAGACCGTGCGCTGGATTTCATCGATGGTGATGCGGCGGCGGTTGGCCGACAAGATGTCGGTGAGCTGTTCTTCGGCCAGTTGCAACGACACTGGTTGCCCGGTGAGCTGGGCATAGGCGATCAGCTTGTTGAGCCCGCCGACCAGTTCGCGCACGTTGCGGTTGATGGTGCGCGCCAGAAAGTCGATCACATCGGCCGGCACATGGGTGCTGGCAAAGCGACCGAGCCGGTGTTCGAGGATCTTGCGGCGCAAGTCGATGTCGGCCGGCTGAATATCGGCGACAAGGCCCATCGACAGGCGCGAGAGCAGCCGCTGTTCCACGCCGTCGAGCGCCTGCGGGGCACGGTCGGCGGCAACCACCAGCCGCTTGCCCGCACTCAGCAGCGCGTCGATGGTGTGGAGGAATTCCTCCTGCGTGCTCGACTTGCCGATGATGAACTGGATGTCGTCGACCAGCAGCAGATCGAACCCGCGCAACCGCGCCTTGAACTCGATCATCTCGTTCTGGCGCATGGCCTGCACGAACTCGATCATGAAGCGTTCGGCCGAGCAGTAGAAGATCCGCGCGCCCGGCCGCGCCGCGGCATAGGCATGGCCGATGGCGTGCAGCAGGTGCGTCTTGCCCTGCCCGGTCGAGGCCTTGAGATAGAGCGGGGCAAACTGCGGGGTTTCGAGCGCGGCCATGCGTTGCGCCGCGTTGACCGCCAGCACGTTGCCCGTGCCGGACACGAATTCGGGGAACGTCAGCGAAGGATCGAGCCCGCTGGCTTGCGGATCGGTTGCCAGCGGTGCCGGAGCCGCCACCGCCGCGTTGCCGGCACCCGATGCGACCGTGCTGCCGCCACCAAGGCGCAGTTCGGGCATGGCACGGCGACGGGGATGCACGGTGATCCGCACTTGCCGCACTTCGGCGCGCGCGATCTTCCATGCGAGGCTGAGCCGGTCGGCAAAGCGGTCTGCCACCCAGTTGGCCGAAAACTCGGTAGGCAGGAACAAGTCGAGCGTGCCGGTGTCCTTGCAGAATGCACCAAGCTGGATCGGCTTGATCCACTGGCTGTGGAGCTGCGAGCCCAGATCCTTCTTCAGCCCCTGGCTGATGTCGGCCCAGTCGGCCGCCAGATCGAGTGCTTCCTGATCGTCGGTCGGTGCATTGTCACGGGCAGTTGCCATTTCGCGTCCCTTGCGGGTGGCTGCGGGATCAAGGCCGGCTTTCGCCGGTCCACGCCCATTCACACCACCGCTGAATTCGTCCAGTTTCACGCGTTACGGTCCCGTTACCCCGATGCCACCGATCAGCCGACCGACGGCACAAACTCTTCCTTGCCGAAAAGCGCTGCAAAGCGCCCTTCCGGCTTCGACCCGATCCATTTTCATGACCCCCAGCGGCCACGCAGCCTTCCGTTGAAGAAGAGGCGAACGAAGCCGGGAACCCATCTGTATTGGCTGAGCCGCAAGATTCGCAAGCAATGGATTTTAAAAAAACTGAAATAATCCGGCTTGACTCAGCAAGACTGCGGTTCCCGCATAATTTCATTGTTTTTATTGGATTTTTTTGAATTTTGACAACCGAATCGCGATGTTTCCGTGACTTGGCCATTCGGGGTGTGACAGATTTGAGCCATAAACGACAAAGCGGCCGACGTGTGATACGTCGGCCGCCTTAGTTCTGTTACGCTTGATGCTGGTCCCTCCGCGAACGGAGGCGGGTCTCAGAGCGAGGCGACTCGCTTCGAGAGACGCGACAGCTTGCGCGAAACGGTGTTCTTGTGGAGCACGCCACGGGCCACGCCACGCGCGAGTTCAGGCTGTGCAGCCTTCAGCGCTTCGGCGGCTTCCGCCTTGTCGCCACCGGCGAGCGCGGTCTCGACCTTCTTCACGAAGGTGCGGATGCGCGAAAGACGGTTACCATTGATTTCGGCGCGACGTTCGTTGCGACGGATGCGCTTGCGGGCTTGCGGCGTATTGGCCATGTCTGTCCTGTTTTCTGTCCTCTGCCGGGCCGCGTCAGCAGCCCGATCGATCGGTGTGGTTTGCTCGACAAAGGCGGGCAAACCCGCCGGAAAGCGCGGCCCTTAGCGGTGGAGGGGCGAATCGTCAACAGATTCGACAGCTCCACCGCAAGGGTGGATCATTATCTGACCGATCAGGCAATGCGCTGCAACGTCAGCCGCAGGCCATCGCGCGGCTTGGGGATCGGCCATGCCTGCCAGCGCGGCGCATACCCCGGCTCAGCCGTGATCCGATAGCGGGTGAGGATGTGGTTGACCAGAATGCGCGTCTGCATCGTGGCAAAGTGCAGCCCCAGACACATGTGCGCGCCGCCGCCGAACGGCACCCAGGCGTACTTGTGCCGCGCCGCCACTTTGTCGGCGGTAAAGCGCGTGGGATCGAAACGTTCGGGATCGGGCCACAAGGCCGGGTCGGCGTGGACCGAGGCGGGGCTGATCCCCACGGTCGTGCCTGCCGGGATGCGATAGCCGCCGAAGGTAAAGTCGCGCAGGGCCCGGCGCGGCAACGAAGGCACCGGCGGCATGATTCGCAGCGCCTCCTTGAAGGCGAGTTCGGTCAGTTCGAGCTTGCCCAGATCGTCATAGCCGATCGCCCGGGCATCGCCGCCTGCCACCGCGCGACATTCGGCGCGCAGCCGTTCCTGCCAGTCCTGATCCTGCGCCAGATGCCAGAACAGCGTGGTGGCCGAACTGGTGATGGTGTCGTGCGCGGCCATCATCAGAAAGATCATGTGGTCGACCACCAGATCTTCGGCCAGCAACTGTCCATCGTCGCGCGTGGCCAGCGCGAACTGGCTGAACATGTCCTGCCCCGGCGATGCCCGCCGCTCGCGCACCAGCCGGGTAAAGTACTCGACCATGAAGCGCCGCCCGGCGACGCCCCGACCCATCGCGGTGAACGGCAAGGGACGGCGAATCGGCGCGACCGCAGCCTGCACCATGTCGACGAACGCGCGGTTGAGCTTGTCCGCCTCAGGCCCGAACGGCAGGCCGAGGAAGCTGGTGGCCGCAGTCTGCAGCGTCAGCGCCTTGATCGCGTTGTAGAAGCGGATCGGGGTTTGCGCCGCACCGGGCTGCCCCCATGCTTCGACCCCGCGCGCGATATCGGCGTCGAGTTGTCCGGCATAGGCGCGCATCGGCCCCGGCTTGAACGCGATCGACAGGGCGCGCCGGTCAAGCCGGTGCGAATCGTGGTCCATCAGCATCAGCCCGCGCGGGAACAGCAGGTTGAGCAGCGGCCCCCAGCCCTGTTCGCTGGAAAACAGCTTGTCGCGGTCGAACAGCACCAGTTCGTTGGCATCGGGCCCGATCAGCGTCACCCCGCGCCGGCCAAAGCTTTTCGCGCGATAGATCCGGCCGTGGGTGCGCTCCATCCGGCTGCCGAAGCCCAGCGGATCGGACAGTTGCATGAACGTGGTGCCGACCAGCGGCCAGCCATCCTCGCCGGGGATGTGATCGAGCGCGGCATCGCCGGGATGCCCGGTCCAGTGCGGATTGCCGCGTTCGTTCTGAATTTCCGCTGGCGCGGCTGGAGCCAGGCTGGCCATGACACGTCATCTCCCGGGGTGTTGTTAATCGCCCGATTAATGACACATATGTCAGCAGCACGTAAAGCCCTCACTGGTGCCTTTGCGCAAAGCCCCTCAGAGCCACCCCGCCAGTTCGCGCCGGACCAGATGTTCGAGCATGTCCATCCCCTCGTCCCCGGTGTTGAGACAAGCGAGCGCGGCAAAGTGCGTGCCACCGGCGCCAAGGAACTCCTCCTTGCCGCGAATCGCCAGTTCTTCCAGCGTTTCAAGGCAATCGGCCGAAAAGCCGGGCGCTGCGATGGCCAGCTTGCGCGTTCCGGCGCGGGCCTGTTCGACCAGCACCGCATCGGTCGCCGGTTCCAGCCACTTGGCCCGGCCAAAGCGCGACTGGAAGCTCGTGATCACCCGCAGCGACGGGTGGCTGGCGGCAAACGCCTCGCCCACCAGCCGCGCGGTCTTGCGGCAGTGGCAGTGGTACGGATCGCCCAGATGCAGCGTCCGTTCGGGCATGCCGTGAAAGCTGAGCAGCAGCGCCTCGGGCTCGAAATCGAGCGCCGCGATCTGGCGGGCAAGATCGCGGTGCAGAGCGGCGATGGCCACCGGATCATCGTGATAGGGCGGCAGCGTGCGCAATGCGGGCAGGCGGCGGCGGCTGGCGATCCACGCGGCCAGCCCGTCGAGCGCGCTGGCCGTCGTCGCCGCCGAGTACTGCGGATAGAGCGGGGCGAACAGGATGCGCTCGCACCCGGCGGCCAGCAGCGCGTCCAGCTCGATCGCGATCGCCGGGCTTTGATAGCGCATGGCATGGCGCACCACGGCGGCATCGCCCAGCCGCGCCTGCAAGGCGACAGCCTGCGCGGCGGTGATGGCAGCCAAGGGCGAACCATCGGGCGTCCACACCTGAGAATACGCGTGTGCCGACTTCTTGGGCCGGGTGTTGAGGATGATCCCGCGCAAGATCGGCTGCCACAGCAGCCAAGGTATCTCGACCACGCGGCGGTCGGACAGGAATTCGCCCAGATAGCGCTTCACCGACGGCGCATCGGGCGCGTCGGGTGTGCCCAGATTGACGAGCAGCACGCCCAGCTTGCCGGTGGCTATCTGCGGGTGATCGGCGGGACGTTCCATCATGGCCTTTCGGGCGTCACAGCCCTTCGGAAAGCAGCGGCAGGCGGCGGAACCGCACTCCGGTTGCGGAAAACAGGGCGTTGGCGATGGCAGGCGCTGCGGCAACCATGCCGAGTTCGCCGGGATCGAACGGGTGTTCGCTGCTGTCGGCAAATGCAACATCGACCTTCGGGCAATCGGCCAGCAAGGGCAGGCCCAGCGCGGCCACTCTCCCCGCCTGTGGCACCCCGCGCTGCCACTGCGTCGTGCCGCCAACCGCGAGCGCCAGCCCGGCCACCAGCGCGCCTTCCACTTGCTGGCGGGCGATGTCGGCGTTGATGATGCGGCCGATGTCGCAATAGGCCGAGAGCCGCTCCACCCGTACCGCATCGGCCTCTTGCCGGGCGGTGGCGACAACCGCGACGAAACCGCTGCGCAGCCCTTGCGCGGTGCGCAAGTCCATGCGGTGACAGGCGATGCCCTGCCCCGAGGCATCGCGCCCGCCGCCCCATTCGGCCAGCCGGGCAACGCCTTGCAGGCACGCCGCCAGACGCGGTTGCCCCGACAGCAGCCCGATGCGGAACGCCAGCGGCTCGACGCCCGCAAACTGCGCGCATTCATCGATGAAGCATTCGGTCAGGTAGGCACCTACCGCATGGGCGTTGCCGCGCTGGCGCCCGCTCGGCAGCGACAGGTCAACCGGCACATGCTCGACCGCGCGCTCGGGAATGGCATAGAATGGCAGCGCGCCTTCGCAGGCCATGGCATCGACCCGGCCCCGCGCGGTGGCCAGCGCGGCAGGTGCGGACTTGCCATCCAGCAAGCGCGCAGCCGCCTCGATCGCGCTGGCCGGTTGCGCCAGCCGCGCCCGCCAGCCCAGCAGCAACCGCCGTTCGGGACCGAAAGCGGCCGCCATCTGTGCGGCAACCGGCGCGCGGGGAAAACCGGCGAGCGTTTCCTGCCAGCGCGACCACATGAGCTGGACCGGCCGCTTGACCGCCTTGGCCAGAATGGCGGCCTGTTCGGCCACCCGCACGTCGAGCCGCGCATCGAAGCTGCCGCCGGCGTGCAAGGGATAGATCACCACATCGCCGCGCGACAGGCCAAGCGCGCGAGCCGCCGCCATGGCCGCCTGATCGGGCGCCTGTGTGGCGAGCCACAGCTCCAGCCGCCCGTGTGTCAGCCGCGCCGTGGCCGTGGCGGTTTCCAGCGGCACGCACTGCGCCGGTTCGATGTCGTAGCGCGCGCTGAGCGAAGGCTTTTGCAGCAAGGCGGCGGGATCACCGACGGCGGCAACGGTGGTGGCATCGCCCCGGCGCAGCGCCCGGTCGAGCGCGGCCTCCATCGCGCCGCTGTCGACCACCCGGCCCTTCGCGCGAAAGCGCGGGTCCATCGCCGTCAGCGCCTTGTCGGCGGCGTACCAGGTGGTGCCAAGCGCGGCCAGCCAGCGCTCGGCGTTGACCACTTCGACCACGCCGGGAACGCTTGCGGCGGCAGCCCGATCGAAGCTGGCAAGCACCGCATCGCCCTGCGGCGGCTGCGCGATGGCGGCATGGAGCATCCCCGGCAGGCGCACGTCGCCGGCAAACACGAAACTGCCATCGACTTTGGCCGGAAGGTCGAGCCGGGCAAAACGCGGCAAGGCCCCGGGCGCCAGAGCGGCGCCGCCTTCACGCGCGGGCTCGGCGCGCAGCACCGGCGGGTCGGGCGGGGTTATCGCGCGCGCCTCAGGCAGAAGCTCGGCGAACGTGGCGCTCTGCGTGCCGTGGCTGATGCGATGGTCGCGCGCCTCGCACGTCTCCCAGCCAACGCCCCAGCGCGCGGCGGCGGCTTGCGTCAGTTGCGCGCGCAAAGCGGCAGCGGCGGCGCGCAAGGGCGCCTCGAACGCGGCCAAGGCGGTGCCGTCGGCGGTCATGGTGAAGGGCGTACGCTCCGCCGTGCGCTGCGCCAGCGTGCCGGTCGGATCGGCGGCGAGCCCTCCGGCCAGCGAATCGAGTCCGTACGGCAGCCATAACGGCGCCCAGTGCGCGGCCAGTACGGCGTCGGCATAGAATGGCCCGGGCGGCGCCGATTCAACTCCGATCCGGGTGCGATCGGCACCCAGTTCGACCGCCACGATCTGCGCGCACAAGGTGGTGATGCCCTGTCCCATCTCGCACACTGGCACCGCCACGGTGACCGCGCCATCGGCAGCGATCCGGACGAAACCATCGACCACAAGTTCATCGGACCCGGCCTGCAACGGCGCGGCATAGCGGTGCGGCCACAAGGCAAAGGCGGCAACCAGCGCCCCGGCCGCGCCTGTGCCGACCAGCACGCTGCGCCGGGTGCGTTCCACCGCGATCAGCCGACCGCGTCGAGCGCTGCCAGCACCGCGCGGGCGATGGCGGTATACGCGTCGGCCAGCGGACCGGTTCCGGCAGCCGGGGGATCACCCGCATCGCTCTGACGGCGGATCGCGATATCCAGCGGCACCCGGCCCAAGAAGGCGATGCCGCGCTCGCGCGCCGCCGCCTCGGCCCCGCCATGGCCGAACGGATCGCTCTGTTCGCCGCAATGGGGGCAGATATAGCCGGCCATGTTCTCGACCAGCCCGAGCAAGGGCACCTGTCCCTGTTCGAACAGGCCGATGGCGCGGGTGGCATCCATCAGCGCCAGATCCTGCGGAGTGGAGACGATTACCGCGCCTGCCGGTTTATACTTCTGCAGCATCGTCAGTTGCAGGTCGCCGGTGCCGGGCGGCAGATCGACCACCAGCAGTTCGGCATCGCCCCACTGCGCATCGATCAACTGGCCGAGCGCGTTGCCCGCCATCGGTCCGCGCCAGGCGATGGCTTGTCCGGGCTGGACCAGATGGCCCATCGACAGCATCGGCACCCCGAACGGGCTTTGCACCGGGATCAGTTGCTTGCCTTCGGATTCGGGACGGCGACCTTCGGTGGCGAGCAGGCGCGGCTGCGATGGACCATAGATATCGGCATCGACCAGCCCGACCTTGCGACCCGAACGTGCCAGCGCGACCGCCAGATTGGCCGACAGCGTCGATTTGCCGACCCCGCCCTTGCCCGAACCGACCGCGATGATGCGGCGCTGCACGCGGTCGGCGGTCATCGCCACGCGTACGTCGGCGGCGCCTGCCTTGCGGGCGGCATCGCGCAAGGCAACTTCCAGCCGGTCGCGCGCGGCGCGGTCCAGCCCGCCGACCTCGACAACAAGGCTGACGATATCCCCGGCGTCGCCGGTCAGCCGCAGTGCCTGCAACCGGCCCTGTGCCACCGCCTCAAGTGCTTGCTTCAGCGCGGTTTCATCCACCTTCACACCATCCGTCCCGTCAACATCGAAGCCATTGTGGAGCAAATGCCCCATCGGGCGGCTCCCTAGCAGAGGAATTTTGGCAGGGTGACCCTGTTTTTAACCGCCAAGCCTTCCTATAACCCTCTCATGATTGATTTTGGCGACCGGATCTCGCGCATCCGCCCGGCCCTTGCCGGCCTCCTGCCCTCATCCGGCCTGTTCCGCTCGTCCCGACGAGGGGATGAGGCAGCGCCGGTACTGGACATGGCCGAGGGGGATGGCGACAAAGCCTCTGGCAACGACCGGCCCGGCGACAAGCCCGGCCCGCGCAATCCCTGGCAACCGCAAGCGGGCGCGGGCGACAACCGTCGTCCTCCGGCGATCGAGGACATCTTCCGCAAGCGCGGTGGCGGCGGCGGCGGTGGCGGCTTTCCCGGCGGTCCCCAGTTTCGTATACCCCAAGGGCTGGCCGGAACCTCGTGGGCCTCGCTCGCGGTCGGCGCAGTGGTGCTGCTATGGCTGGGCACGACGATGGTCCACCGCATCAGCCCGCAGGAAAAGGGTGTGGTCACCACGTTCGGCTCCTATACCCGGCTGATCGATTCAGGCATGGCCTTGACCCTGCCCTGGCCGATCCAGTCGGTCTCGACCGAGGACGTGACCTCGATCCGTCGCGAATCGATCCCCGAAGGCGATGGCGAAAAGCTGATGCTGACCGGCGATCAGAATCTGGTCGATCTGACCTATCTTGTGCGCTGGAGCATCAAGGATCTGAAGCTTTACAAGTTCCAGCTTGCCGACCCTGACCAGACCGTGCGCGAAGTGGCCGAAGCGGCGATGCGCCAGTCCATTGCCGAAGTGCAGCTGAACGATGCCATGGGTTCGGGCCGCGCCACGATCGAACAGCAAGTGCGCGAACGGATGCAGCGCGTGCTCGATGCCTATCGCGCGGGCGTGACCATTCAGGGGGTCGAAATCAAGAAGACCGATCCGCCGACCAAGGTGGTCGATGCCTTCAAGGAAGTGCTGGCCGCCCAGCAGGAAGCGCAAAGCGAGATCAACCGGGCCGAAGCCTGGGCGCAGCAGCTTACCGCCAGCGCGCAGGGCGAAGCCGCCAGCTTCGACAAGGTCTATGCCCAGTACAAGCTGGCGCCCGAAGTGACCCGCCGCCGCATGTATTACGAAACGATGGAGCGGGTGCTGAGCCAGACCGACAAGGTGATCGTCGAGGCGCCGGGAACCGTGCCGTTCCTGCCGCTGCCGCAGATGATGCAACAGCAGGCTTCGCCGCCACCTGCCAAACCGCAGGAGGGCCGCTGACATGCCGACCGTGCTTGAGGAAATCTGGCAGCGCTACCGGCTGCTGATCGTCGCTGTCGCGGCGCTCGCGATCGTGCTGTCGAGCTGCGTCACCGTGGTGGACGAAACCGAACAGGCGGTGATCGTGCGGCTGGGCGATCCCAACCGCGTGGTCAACCGCTTCCGCCCGAACACCGATTTCGGCAAGACCGGGGCAGGCCTCGTCTGGCGCATCCCGTTCTTCGAACAAGTCGTCCGCATCGACAAGCGCGTGCTCGACGTGTCGCTGGAACGCCAGCAGGTGACCAGCGCCGACCAGCGCCGGCTTGAAGTCGATGCCTTTGCCCGTTTCCGCGTGATCGACCCGGTCAAGATGTACCAGACCGCCGGGACTGTCGACCGCGTGTCCGAACAGTTGCAGCCGATCCTCAACTCGGTGCTGCGGCAGGAACTGGGCAAGCGCACGTTCGGCTCGCTGCTGACCGCCGATCGCGGACAGGCCATGGCCAACATCCGCAGGGGGCTGGACCGCGAAGCGCGCGAATATGGCGCACAAGTGATCGACGTGCGGATCAAGCGCGCCGACCTGCCCGACGGCGCGCCGCTGGAAAGCGCGTTCACCCGCATGGCCACCGCGCGCCAGCAGGAAGCCGCGACCATCCGCGCGCAAGGCCAGAAGGCCGGGCAGATCATCCGCGCACAGGCGCAGGCCAGCGCGTCCAAGACTTATGCCGACAGCTTCGGCAAGGATCCGCAGTTCTACGATTTCTATCGGGCGATGCAGAGCTACGACAAGACGTTCGCGCAGAAGGGCTCGCAGACCTCGATCATCCTGTCACCCGACAACGATTACCTGCGCCAGTTCCGCGGCAAATGAGTATCGGCGGATGATCCGGCAGCGCGCCATTCAAACACCATTCAGGCGCGCTGGGGTGAATCCGCCAACGGGACAGGCAGCGGTAGCGATACCGCCCACATTGTTTTGCAAAGAGGACTAGGCCACGTGCGATATGCTTACGGAGTGACTTCGGCGCTGCTCCTCGCCGGCAGTGCGCTGACGCTGGTGACGGGGCTTCCCGCCGGTGCCCAGGTGGCACAAAACGAAACGGCTCAGATCCAGGCCATCGTGCCCCGCTCGGGCGCGCCCGCCAGCTTTGCCGACCTGACGCAGCAGTTGCAGCCCGCGGTGGTCAACATCTCGACCCGCCAGCGGGTCAAGGTGCAGCCGCAGAACCCCTTTGCCGGCACCCCGTTCGGCGATCTGTTCGGCGGCGGTCAGGGTGCGCCCGGCGGTCAGGGCGGCCAGACGCGTGAGGCGCAGTCGCTCGGCTCGGGCTTCGTCATCTCGGCCGACGGCTATGTCGTCACCAACAACCACGTGATCACCGCCGACGGGCAGGGTGAGGTCGAATCGATCACCGTGACGATGACCGACGGCACCGACTATCCCGCCAAGCTGGTAGGCAAGGACGCCGCATCGGACCTTGCCGTGCTCAAGATCTCCAGCCCCAAGCCGCTGCCGTTCGTGCGCTTCGGCGATTCGAGCCACGCCCGCGTCGGCGACTGGGTCATCGCCATCGGCAACCCGTTCGGACTTGGCGGCACGGTGACGCAGGGCATCATCTCTGCGGTGTACCGCAACACCGGTTCGGGCTCGGCCTATGACCGTTACCTGCAGACCGACGCGTCGATCAACCGGGGCAACTCGGGCGGGCCGATGTTCGACATGAAGGGCAACGTGATCGGCATCAACAACGCGATCTTCTCGCCCACCGGCGGCAGCGTCGGCATCGGCTTTGCCATCCCTGCCGAAATCGCCGCGCCGATCGTCGAAAAGCTCAAGAACGGCCAGGCCATCCAGCGCGGCTATCTGGGCGTGCGCATCCAGCCGCTGTCGGACGATCTGGCCGCCTCGCTGGGTCTTGCCAAGAAGCGTGGCGAGTTCATCCAGTCGGTCGAACCCGGTCAGGGCGCGGCCAAGGCCGGTCTGCAGCCGGGCGACGTGGTCACCCGCGTCGATGGCAAGGACGTGTCACCCGAACAGACGCTGTCGTTCCTCGTCGCCAACACCGCGCCGGGCAAGTCGATCCCGATCGAAGTGGTCCGCGACGGCAAGCGGCTGACGCTGAACGCGCTGGTCGGCAAGCGGCCCAGCGAGGAAGAGCTGGCCAAGCAGCAGACTTTCGACCCCGATCAGCCGGGTGATGAGGATGACAACGGCTTTGCCAAGCCGGGCGCCAACAAGCCTTCGGGCCCGATCGTGCAGCAGGCGCTGGGCGTTGCCGCGATTCCGATCACCGCGCAGATCGCCCGCCAGCTTGGCGTCAGCGAGGACATCAAGGGCGTGGTCATCACTGCCGTCGATGGTTCGGGCGATGCCGCCGCCAAGGGGCTGCAACGCGGCGACATCATCCTGTCGGCCAACTACAAGCCGGTGACCACCGCCGCCGAGCTTGAAGCCGTGGTCAAGCAGGCCAAGGCCGAAAACCGCGAAGCCGTGCTGCTGCGCATCCAGCGCCGCGGCCAGCCGCCACTTTACATGCCGGTCCGCCTGCGCTGAGCCAGCCCGAAGCTGGCATGACAAAAAGGCCGGCGCGCTCAAGGGCGTGTCGGCCTTTTTTGGTGGCTGGACGATGGCCCCCCGCTACCAACCCCGAACGGATCGGTTGGCCGGCGGCTAGAAAAAAGAGCGCCAGCGCCCGGACAATAAGTGACCCTACCCCGCCTTCTTCGCCTTGTGCGCGGCGAGCAGGCCGTCGAGTTCCTCGATCCGCAGGCGCTCGGGCGTGCCCTTGGGCAGGCCTTTGAGGCGGCAGGCAGCCCACAGGCTCTTGCGTTCGGCTTCCAGCGCCTTGAGGTACAGATCAGCCATCGGTCACTTCCCTTTTCTTGCAGCGGGGCGGGCGCGGGCGCGACGCTGAGCCAGCGCGCCGGTGTTGGTGTCATCTTCGAGCGTGAGCTTGGTCCAGCGCTGCAAGCGATCGGCCGTCAGCGTGCCGGCCGCCAGCGCATCGCGGATCGCGCAGTCCGGTTCGGCCACGTGGGTGCAGTTGGTGAACCGGCAGTCGAGCGTCAACGCCACGATGTCATCGAACACCTCGGCAAGCCCGGTCGCCGTATCGGACAACTGGAACTCGCGCATTCCCGGCGTATCCATCAGCCAGCCGCCCCGATCCAGCCGGTGCATTTCGCGCACGGTGGTGGTGTGGCGGCCCTTGCCGTCCTGTTCGCGAACGGCCTGGGTCAGGATCGAGTCCGATCCGCGCAAGGTGTTGACCAGCGTCGATTTGCCCACCCCCGACGAGCCCAGTAGCGCCACCGTCTGGCCCTTGCCGCACAGTGCCGCCAGCCGGGCGACGCTGGCGGGATCGCGCGCGTTGACGCATTCGACCTGCAGGCCGGGCTCCAGCGCCTGCGCGGCGTCGCGGAACCGTTCGGGCGTGTCGGCAAGATCGATCTTGGTCAGCACGACCACCGGCCGCACCCCCACCTCGCGCGCCAGCACCAGATAGCGCTCCAGCCGCGCCACGTTGAAATCCTGATTGCACGACGCAACGATGAACAGCGTGTCGACATTGGCCGCGACCAGTTGCAGCGCCCGGTCGTGCCCCGGCGCGCGCCGCTTGAACAGGCTGGCCCGGTCAAGAATGCGGACGGGTTCGTGGCTGGCGCGGTCGATCAGCAGCCAATCGCCGACCGTTGGGCGATCTTCCTCGCCGGTGGAGGACGCCAGATGCGAGGGCACCATGCCTTCGAGGTCAGCGCCCGCCACCGCCAGCATGCCGCGATGCACCGCCATCACCCGGACCGGGAGGCAAGTCAGTTCGTCCTGCGCCGAAACCTGCGCGCTGAAGTGCGCGGTGTATCCAAGGTCGTCGAGGGTGGGGTGGAGCGCGTCCATCTCAGTTCGGATGTTGCGTTGCCCCCTGCGGCCGGGTGCGCGGCGCGGGCTGGCCCTGTCGCCCTGTCGCACGGTCAAGAAAGTCGTCGTTGGCCGCAGCTGGTCCGGGCGCATTGCCCGCATCGGGCACGATCACTTCGCCGGTGACGGGATCGCGCTGCTCGGCTTGCGGCTGTGAACGCGCGCCGGGCTGAACGATATCGCCGTTGGGATCGACGAAGAAGTAGTCGTTGGGATTGGCCTGACGTGCTTCATCATCGGGTTCAAGCTGCCATTGCGGCAGTTGCAGCTGGGTATCGAACTGCTCGACCGGACGCTTGGCAGTGACCGCCTTCATGTACGTGGCAAAGGCGCGCGCAGGCGCCGTACCGCCCTGCAAGCCGGGCACGGCGTGGGCATCGTCGCGTCCCATCCACACCCCGGTGGTGATGCCGCTGGAAAAGCCGAGGAACCAGCCGTCCTTGTTCGAACTGGTGGTGCCGGTCTTGCCTGCCACCGGACGGCCGATCTGCGCGGCGCGGCCGGTGCCGATGTTGACCGCGGTCTGCATCAGGTCGGTCATCTGCGCCGCGACATATTCGGGCACCAGTTGCTGCGCCGGATCGGGCTTGTGGCTGTAGAGCACTTCGCCGTCGTTGTTGGTGATCTTGCGGATGCCATAGGGCATGACGACGCGGCCCTTGGCCTGCACTTCGGCAAAGGCGCGGACCATGTCGATCACCCGCACATCGCTTGACCCCAGCACCATCGAGGGCAGCGTATTGATCGGCGTAGTGATGCCGAACCGCCGCGCCATGCTGGCCACGGCCGGGAAGCCGACCTCGCTGCCCAGTTGTGCGGCAACGGTGTTCTTGGAATAGGCAAAGGCGGTGCGCACGTCGATCTCGCCCGCATATGTCCCGCCCGAATTGCGCGGGCTCCAGCCCTGGATGGTCACGGGTTCGTCGCGCACTTTGTCCTCAGGCTTGTAACCCCGTTCGAGCGCGGCGAGATAGACGAACAGCTTCCACGCCGAGCCCGGCTGGCGCACCGCATTGGTCGCACGGTTGTAGTTGCTGGTGACGTAGTCGGTGCCGCCGATCATCGCCAATACCGCGCCATCGCGATCGACGCTGACCAGAGCGCCTTGCGCGTCCTTGGGCACATGGGTCTGGATCGCGTCGGTGGCGGCGTGTTGCGCGGCAGGATCGAGCGTGGTCCACACCTCGATCGGCTGATCGTTGTCGGGCAGCAGCAGATCAAGCTGCGGCAGCACCCAGTCGGTGAAATAGCGCGCAGAGTTCTGGCCCTGCTCCTTCGCCAGCTTCACGCCCTTCAGATCGACCGCTGCGGCCTCGGCCGGGGTCAGCGCGCCGGCGTCCTGCATCGTTTGCACGACGACCGCGGCGCGATCGACCGCCGCTTGCGCATCGGCGGTGGGTGAATAGTGCGACGGTGCCTTGACCAGCCCGGCGATGATCGCCGCCTCGCCCAGACTCAACTGCTCGCCCGAATGGCCGAAAAACTTGCGCGCGGCCGAATCGACGCCATAGGCGCCGCCGCCGAAATAGACCTTGTTGAGATAGAGTTCGAGGATCTGGCCCTTGCTGAACCGGGTTTCCAGCGCCAGCGCCAGCACCGCCTCGCGGATCTTGCGGTCGAACGTGCGGCTGTTGTTGAGGAAGATGTTGCGCGCCAATTGCTGCGTGATCGTCGAGCCGCCCTGCCGCCAGTGGCCGCGTTCGAACCGCACCATGACCGAACGCGCGATGCCGATCGGGTCGACCCCCCAGTGATCGCGGAACCGCCGGTCTTCGACCGAGATCATCGCGTCCTGCATGGCGCGCGGGATGCGCTCGATCGGGATCCACTTGCCATAACTCGGCCCGAGTGTGACGATTTCCGAGCCATCGGCTGCGCGTACGACGATGGTTTGCCCGGTCTGGGTCGACTTCAGCCGTTCGAAGCCCGGCAAGGACCGTGCGGTGACCAGCACCGCCGCGCCCACGCCGAGCGCAGCCAGCAGCAGCACCGCGCCGCTCCATACCGCAATGCGGCGGAGCCAGCGGCCAAGGAACGACTGCCCTTTCGGCTCATCGCGCCTCGGTTCATCGCGCCTGTCGGGGCGGCGGGAAGTGTCCCGTCTGGCCATCGCTGTTCAATCGTTCCCTAGTTGCGCGTGCGGCACCATGCCGCGCGGAAGCGCAGGTCGCGCCGCCCAAACGGGCCTGTGCATAGGCTATTTGGAATGGAGGGTTAACCGCGAACTTGCGCGCTCAATCTTTTGGGGAAAAATCGAGCGAGGCGCTGTTCATGCAATAGCGCAAACCGGTGGGCTGCGGCCCATCGGGGAACACGTGGCCCAGATGCCCGTCACACCGCGCGCAACGCGCCTCGATCCGCACCATTCCGTGCGACACGTCGCGATGTTCTTCCACCGCGTCGGCGGCCACCGGAGCGTAGAAGCTTGGCCAGCCCGAGCCGCTGTCATACTTGGTGTCAGAGGTGAACAGCGGCGCCCCGCAACCGGCGCAATGGTATTCGCCGGTCTGCTTGTTGCGTTCGTACTTGCCGGTGAAGGCTCGCTCGGTACCGGCCTGACGCAGGATCTGATACTGCTCGGGGCTCAAACGTTCGCGCCATTCGGCATCGGTCAGGTTCAGCTTGTCGGTCATCAGCGAGATCTCCTTGGCCGATGATATGGGAACCGGTGGCCCGGGTGCAATCACCAAGCTGGCGGCGCACTCGTCAATTTTGCGATTTTTCCGCAGCGGCGCCCAGCGCGGTGCAATGGTCGAAATCATAGCGGTCGAGCCCGTCGCCCGATCCTTCCTTGATATCACGGGCCAAGGCGGCCTGCGTCGCGACCAGCCCCGCATCGGCCTGCTGCGGCGTCTGCCCGGCGTCCAATGCCAAGCGCCGCGCCCGTCCGGCCAGAACCGCACCCAACTGGTCGAGCGCGCGCGCCGCAGCGGTGTCACCCTCGCTGGCGCGCACATCAGCCGCACCAAGCGTGGCAAGTGCGGCGCATTGGGCCACATCGGGCACGATCAGCGGAGCGATGGCAGCATCGAGCCGTGGCTGGCAACGGCCAAATGCGGCGACCATCGCCGCATCGGGATTGGCCGCACCCGCCTTGCGCTGGGCCAGCGCCTCGGCGGCTAGCGCGTCGCGAACCTGCTCCTGGCTTTGGCCGGTTGCCGCGACCAGACGGTTGCCAATCAGCGCGAAATAGCGGCGACCCCGGTTGGCCATCGGCGGCAGCGCAAGCGCGCGGCGGTTACCCCGGTCCTGTTCGGCCGCGACGATGGCGATCGTGGCGGCGCAGCGCAGGTCCGCTGCGGGATCTGGCGCGGCGCCGCGCGCAGGAAGGTTGACCGGAGCTTGGGTATCGGCCGGAACGGCAAGCGCCAGCACGGCAAATGCAGACAATGTGCGAAACATGGAAAGTGTCTAGGCGCATGGCGCCACGCCGTCACCGTTGTTCGCGCGCACCTCTGGCAAAAAGGTGCTCCCGACAAGACCGGGGCCACAAGACCGGCGGTACAAAAAATGGGCTGCAAAGGGACCAGGGAAGGCCCTTTGCAGCCCGTTCAGTCGCAGCGTAGCCTGGAGTGCAGGGTCGTGGCGTCAGGGCTTACGCTGGAAAAAAACCGCGTACGGCATCAACCCTTGGTGCCGTTGCAGCGGGCAAGGTCTTCAGCCGCAATATCGCCCTGCGGCGTGGCGAAGTGCGTCACCGGGCCCAGCGAGCGGACCAGCCGCGCACAGACCACCGCCGGGCGCGAGGTACCGCGCGGGGCGGTGCATTCGGCACCGGCGCAATGCCACAGCAGTTCGTCATGAATCACCGTCTTGGGTGCAGCCAGCGGGGTCGCGAGCGCGGCGGTGTAATAGCTGGTACCTTCGGCATGGACTGGCATGGCGGTCATGGCAAAGCCGGTGGCCGACAGCACAAGCGCCAAGGCAGCAGGCAGGATCTGGCGCAGCGCGCCGGTTTGATTGACGTTCATGGTACTTCCCCTGTGCAAGCAACACGAAATCAGACATGGGTGGAAGCCCGAAGACATTCCTGGAGAGGATGCGATTTCCGTTGCGAATCGATACCTATCCGATTAGGTTGCAGGTTGCAACTAGAAACTTACATTGTCCTCGCAACTGGAGTACGGTGACGCACCATGAACAAGATGCACGAACCGCTCGCGGAAATCGCCCAATGCGGGCTCCCTCTGGCGCTTGAGGCAATGGGTGAGCGCTGGTCGTTCATGATCTTACGCGCCTCGTTCAATGGCGTTCGCCATTTCGAGGACTTCCTCGACGTGCTGGGCATCGCCCGCAACATCTTGTCCAACCGCCTGTCGCGGCTGGTCGAGGCGGGCATCCTCAAGCGCGAACATTGCGCCGATGATCGTCGGCGCATCGAATATCGGTTGACTCCCAAAGGCTTCGATCTGCTGCCGGCGATGCTGGCGCTGCGCCAATGGGGCGAAAAATGGGCGCTGGGAGTGCCGGCCAATCCGGTGCTGTGCGACACGCGCGACAACCGCCCGATCGCGCCGATCACCATCCGCGCGCACGATGATCGGGTGTTGGGCTCGCAGGATCTGACCTGGCGCGATCTGGGTGATGTAACCCCGGCCAGCGCCGAATCCGTGCGACTGGTGCGCTGATCCTCTGATTGCGGCGCGGCCTCGCTCAATCTGCGAGGCGAATCAGCGGTAGCAATCGTCGGCAAGTGCGAACCCGGGGGCACGGGGACTGGCTGTGATCGTCCCCCCGGGTCCGGCCCACCAGCACCGTGGGGCGGATGCTGATGGGGTTGGCGTTGGTTCGGCGGCTCGACACCGCGAACAATGTCATCAACGGCGGCTCAGCACCTTGCGATATTGCGCCGAGGCGAGCGTCTGCTGGGCAGTGCCGAGGGCGCGGGTGTAGCACTTGCGCGCATTCAGTTCCTCGCTGAGCGGCATGGGGCCGAACGAGGCGCCGCATACCTTGCGCGCAGCCTGGCGCAGGCGGGCATCGAGCTGGTCCTGACCCTGCGCGCTGGCAAGGTTGAGATCACCATAGCGCACTTCGATCGAGGCGACTTCGACACCGGTTGCCGGTTCGGCGGCGTGTGCAGCGGGAGCGACCAGAGCGATCGGCGCGATGAGGGCGGCAACGAGGCTGGCAGTGAAGATCGACTTGCGGTTCATGGCAGGGCCTTTCGGACAAGGAGGGTGAAACAAGAATGCGGCAACTTCTGACTGTCGGGGGCGGCAATTCGTTGCCGTCTGAACATTGTGCTACGCGCCATTAAACTGAAGTTCACCCTTGCATCGACAAGCCCTTATCTTGGGCCGACCAGACGTTAAGCATGGCGACGAACCGCCTTGTCTATCCGCTGAACGACAGGAACCACCCTTTTTACCGCGATGACAGCGATCGGGATGCGGCCTAACCTGCCTGTGATTATGGCGTTCTTTGTCATCTTTCTGCTTGGTGTCGCCAACTTCGCGATGCACGGCGCCGTGCTGGCCAATGCCCATCCGCTGTCGGGACCGGCTGCGTGGTTTCGCAACCGATTCAACCGGCGCATGTCGCTCGGGCTGGAGTTTGCGATGCTGCTGGTTGGCTTGGTACTGGTGGCAAATGAGCAATGCTGGGCAGCTTTTGCCTACATCGGTTATTCCGGATTGAATGCTGTTTCGGCGTGGTTAATCCTTTACCGCCAAATGTGACGCCCAAGGTAACTCCAAGTGTGCCTGCACCGCGGTTGCAAAAGTGCAGCACCCTGTCACTAGACGGCGTGGAAGGAACCTTGGCTCACCGATGACTCGCCTGTTTCACGTCAGCGATCCGCATTTCGGAATGGAAGACCGCCGCGCACTGGCGTGGTTTGCCGAAGCCGTTGCGCGCGAGCGCCCTAGTGGCATCGCGCTGACCGGCGATCTGACGATGCGCGCCCGCGCCAGCGAATATGCTGCCGCCCGCGCGTGGATTGCCGCGTTGGCAGCCCCCACCGCAATCGACGTGGGCAACCACGATCTGCCCTATTTCAACCTGATCGAGCGCTTCACCGCCCCCTATCGCCGCTTTCTGGGACTGGAAGGGGCAGCCGAACGACCGGTGACGCTGCCCGGAGTGGCGCTGGTTTCGATGCCCACCACGGCACGCGCGCAATGGCGGCTCAACTGGTCGAAGGGCCATGTCGCCCCGCGCAATCTTGCCCGCGCACTCGCCACGATCGATGCGTTGCCTTCCGGCACCCGCGCCATCGTCACCTGCCATCACCCGCTGGTCGAAGCCGGAACGCGCGGCAAGGCGCTGACTCGTGGCGGCGCCCATGCGCTTGACGAACTGGCGCGCCGCAACGTGCTCGCCGTGCTGTCAGGGCACGTCCACGATCCGTTCGACCTGCTCCATGAAACCGCGAACGGCCCGATTCGCATGATCGGTGCGGGTACGCTGTCGCTGCGGCTGCGTTCGACCCCGCCCAGCTACAACGTGCTGACGATCGACGATGACGGGCTTGCGCTCGACGTGCGGATGCTGCCTGAACCGACCTGATCCGCCAGGAACCCATTAGCAAACAGAAAAGGGCGCCCGTTGCGGGGCGCCCTTTTCCTTGTTCGAAGGTTGAAACCTTACTTCGCGGCCGCAGCCGGGGCCGCAGCGGGCGCACCAAGCTGGAGTTTGCCGCCCTGCGCGTTGAGGTAAGCGATCACGTCGGCGCGCTGCTTGGCATCGGTCAGACCGGCGAAGGTCATCTTGGTGCCCGCAGCGAACTTGGCGGGGCCAGCAAGCCACTGGTCGAGCGTTGCGGCATCCCACACGCCCTTGTGCGCCTTCAGCCCGTCGGAGAACGCGAAACCGCCGCGCCCTTCGGCGATGGCATCACCGGCAACGCCGTACAGGTTCGGGCCAATCCCATTGGCTCCGCCGTTTTCGATGGAGTGGCAGGCCTTGCACTTGGCAAAGACCTTTTCGCCCGAAGCCGCATCGCCAACGATGACGGCAGCCGGGGTCGCGCCAGCAGGAGCAGCCCCGGCAGCGGGAACCGCTTCAGGCGCGGGCAACGGCAGGTTCGAACCCTTGGAATTGAGATAGAGGATCACGGCAGCGCGATCTTCGGGGCTGGCAAGACCGGCGAACGACATCTTGGTGCCGTCGGCAAACTTCTTGGGGTTGGTCAGCCATTCGTCAAGCGAGGCAAAATCCCACTTGCCGCCCTTGGCCTTGAGCGAGTCAGAGAACGCGAAACCGCCGCGACCTTGCGCCATGGCTTCACCGACAACGGCGTACAGGTTGGGGCCGATACCATTGGCCGCGCCCTGATCGATCGTGTGGCAGGCCTTGCACTTGGCAAAGATGGCTTCGCCCTTGGCCACGTCGGCAGTGGCCAGACGGTTGGCGATCGGCAGGACTGCCGCAGCAGCGCCAGCGCCGCCTTCGGCTTCCACGCCTTCAATGGCATAGCCAGGCTTTTCAGGCCGTTCAGGCTTGTCGGCGCTGAAATAGTGGCTCGAAATGCTCGAAAGCCCAAGCGCCACGATCCCGCCGAACAGTGTCCAACCTGCGATGGTATTGAAACGGTCGTCCATTCCTTGCCCCATGCTGCGCCCCGCCGGCACCCACCGACCCCGCGCCTTCTTGACCGTCGCTCTAGTCAGCCCCCTGCCCGCGCGCAAGTGCGTTTGCAGCCCTATCGCTGCACCGGTGCCGAAAGCTGCTTGCCGGGGCGCTGCGGGGGCCCTAATCGCTCGCGCCCATGCAAAGCTATCCCGCACCCGCGCTCGCCCTTGTTCAGGCGCTGTCCGAAGCCGCCGCCGCCGATCCGGTGCACGCGGTCGCGTTTCAGGGCGCTCCGGGCGCGAACTCGCACCGCGCCGCGCTGGAGGCCGTGCCCGATGGCGCACCACTGCCGTGCTTTTCGTTCGAGGATGCGCTCGATGCGGTCAAGGACGGGCGTGCGGGCCTTGCCATCATCCCTATCGAGAATTCGCAGCACGGCCGCGTTGCCGACATCCATTTCCTGCTGCCCGAATCCGGCCTGTCGATCGTGGGCGAGCATTTCATGCCGATCCACGCCTGCCTGATGGGGCTGGGCGATGGGCCGTTCACCGCTGCCTATAGCCACCCGCAGGCGCTCGGCCAGTCGCGACATTATCTGCGCGCACGCGGGATCGTGCCGTTGAGCCATGCCGACACCGCCGGTGCCGCCGCGCATGTCGCCGAACTGGGCGATCCGGCCATCGCCGCTCTGGCCCCGAAGATCGCCGCCGAGCTTTATGGCCTGAAGATCGTGGCCGAAAATGTCGAGGATGCGCCCGACAACACCACCCGCTTCGTGCTGCTTTCCCGCACGCCGCTGGACCCGGCCACCATCGCCGGTCCCGCCATCACGACCTTCGTGTTCGAAGTACGCAACATTCCCGGCGCGCTGTACAAGGCGCTGGGCGCCTTTGCCACCAATGCGCTGAACATGACCAAGCTGGAAAGCTATCAGCAAGGCGCCAGCTTTGCCGCGACCCGGTTCTATTGCGATGTGGTGGGCAAGCCGGGTGAGCCGGGACTGGATCGCGCGCTTGATGAGCTGCGCTTTTTCGCCACCGACGTGCGCGTGCTGGGCACCTATCCGCTGGGCCGCGAGCGCGGCTGACGCCAATGTCGAGGCGCTCCGGCTTGCGGCCCGCCCGACAACGTGCGACGAGGTGCGCGTGGGGACAGCAGGCGGACCGGTGACGGCTCATTCCGGGGCTCAATCAGCCGAACAGGCATGGCGCGCGGCGCGTGACCTGGGCGATATCCAGTTCGCACCCGCCCCGCCCGACCCGGTGATTCCTCCCAATCCGCCGCCCGAATGGTTGCTGAAGACGCTTGAGTTCATCGGCAAGCTGCTCAAACCGCTCGGCCAGTTGCTGGGCCGCGGGTGGAGCGTTATCGAACTGCTGCTGCTGGCAGGCGCCGTGATCGGTATCGCGTGGATTGCGTGGACCTTGCTGTGGCCGCTGTGGCGCGATCGTGCCCAACGCCGCCGCACCCCTGCGCCGGAGTGGGCGCCGACGCGCGAAGCGGCGCTGGCCCTGCTCGAAGATGCCGACCGATTGGCCGCCGAAGGCCGCTTTGGCGAGGCGGCGCACTTGCTCTTGCAGCGAAGCGTCCACCAGATCGCCAGCGCGAGGCCCGACTGGCTTTCCCCTTCCAGCACCGCGCGTGAGATCGCCACTTTGGGCGCGCTGCCCGCCGCCGCCCGCACCGCCTTTGCGGTGATCGCGCGCGAGGTGGAGCGCAGTCTGTTCGCGCTGCAGGGACTGTCGGCCGAGGACTGGACCCGCGCGCGCGCCGCCTACGCCGACTTCGCGTTGCAGCGGCTGGGCACTACGGCATGAGCGGCGGCCCCTCGCCCTTCGCGCGCGGCACGCTGATCGGCATGGTGCTGATCGGACTGCTGGCATTCGTGGCACTGCTCTATGCGCTGGGCAATCAGGGCGGGCCGCTCAACAACGGCGGCGGCCATGCCGGTGGGCGCGGGCTCAACGGCTATGCCGCGCTGGCCGCCATGCTCGAAGCCGACGGCATGCAAGTGCAGCGCATCCGTTCCAAGCAGGCGCTGGCACAACCGGGCCTGCTGGTCCTGACCCCGCCCGCCGACGCCGATGGCAGCAAGATCGCGCAGATCGTCGAAGCGCGGCGGCGGATCGGGCCGACGCTGGTGGTCACCCCCAAATGGCTGGTGCTGCCGGTGAACCGCAAGAACTGGTTCGACCCGCAACGGCGCAAAGGCTGGACCCGCACCGCCGGCACGGACGCGCCCGAGTGGAAAGGCTTTGCCGACAACGTTACCGTCAGCATCGGCCGCGCCGCCGACAAGGGCCTCTGGCAAAGCGTCGACAAGAGCACAGGTACAGGCTCAGGTACAGGTACTGGCACAGGCACACAATCCGGCCACCTGCCCGCACCGGCCACAGTCGAGACCGGCAGCGGCAAGGGGCTGATCCCGCTGGTCACCACGGCGGACGGACGCATGCTGGCCGCCTATGCCGAAGATGCCGGGGCCTATCCCGCACTCGATTCCTGGGCCAACATGCAAGGCGGTGAGGACACCGACCTCTATCCGCTGGTCTATGTGTTCGAGCCCGACTTGCTCGACAACTGGGGCATGGCCGACCGGGCGACCGGGCTGCTGGCCTATCGCCTGATCATGGCCAGTGCGATGACGCGCACCCAGCCGGTGATGTTCGATCTGACGCTCAACGGCCTTGGCGCCAATCGCAACCTGCTGACGCTTGCGTTCGAACCGCCGTTCTTGGCGGCAACGCTGTGCCTGCTGCTGGCGCTTGTAGCGGTGGTGTGGCGCGCGTTCCTGCCGTTCGGCCCACGCCTGATCCGCGCGCGCGAGATCGCGGCGGGCAAGACCGCGCTGGTCGGTACGAGCGCGGCGCTGGTCCGCCGTGCAGGGCGGTTGCACCTGATCGCCGCCCCTTATGCCGACGCGTCGCGCGAACGGCTGGTGCTGGCGCTGGGCCTACCGCGCGGTCGATTGCGCACCCAGTCCGAAACCGCGATCGATGCTGCCCAAGCCAGACGCGGCATCCCCGGTCCACGGTATTCCGATCTTGCCGCGGCGCTGCGCGCGGCGCGCCACCCGCACGATCTGGCCCGCAGTGCCCGTGCCTTGCAGAATCTTGAAAAGGAACTGGTGCGATGACGCTCGACGATGTGCGCGATCTGGCAGGTGCGATCCGCGCCGAAGTGGCCAAGGCGGTGGTGGGTCAGGACGCGGTGGTCGATCACCTGCTGACCGCGCTGTTCGCCGGTGGGCACGTGCTGCTCGAAGGGCCTCCGGGCACGGCCAAGACTTTCCTTGCCCAGACTTTCGCCACCGCGCTCGGGCTCGATTACGGCCGCATCCAGTTCACGCCCGACCTGATGCCGGGGGACATTCTGGGGTCGAACCTGTTCAACTTCCAGACCAGCCAGTTCACCCTGACACGCGGGCCGATCTTCCACGAGCTGCTGCTGGCGGACGAGATCAACCGCACCCCGCCAAAGACGCAGGCCGCGCTGCTTGAAGCGATGCAGGAGCGCCGGGTGACGCTCGATGGCGCGGTCCACGCACTCTCCGACCGTTTCATGGTCGTGGCCACGCAAAACCCGATCGAAAGCCAGGGTGTCTATCCGCTGCCCGAAGCGCAATTGGACCGCTTCCTGTTCAAGCTGCTGGTGCCCTACCCCTCGGTGGCCGAAGAAGCGCAGATCATTGCCCGCTATGGTCAGGGACGCGGGGCGCCCCGTCCGGCCGATCTGGGCGTCGTCGCGGTGGCCGATGCTTCGCGGATCGCTGCGGCCAATGCTGCCATCGCGCAAGTGACGCTGTCGGACAGCGTGGTCGACTATGTCGTGCGGCTGGTGCGCGCCACGCGCGAAAGCCCCGATCTGGTGAGTGGTGCCTCGCCCCGCGCCGGGGTCGTGCTGGCCGGAGCCGCCCGCGCCCGCGCCGCACTCGATGGCCGCGACTATGTGCTGCCCGATGATGTAAAGGCGCTCGCGCTTGCCGCGCTGCGGCACCGCATGCTGCTCTCGCCCGCCGCCGAGATCGAGGGACGCGAGGTCGAAGCGATCGTCAGCGGGCTGATCGAGCGGACCGAGGCGCCGCGCTGAGCGTGGCAATCCGCCTGCGCCTTCAGGCCATCCCGGCCTTTCTGCCAGCGCCGCGCGCGGTGCTGGCGCTGGCATTGGCCGCGCCCGCGGCATTGGTGCTGGCAGCGTTCGCGCCAGGCCTGTGGATCGTGGCCCCGGCACTGGGCGGCGCGCTGAGCGTGCTGGTGCTGCTCGATGCGCTGTTTGCCGGAACGCTGGCCGACTTGCGCGTGATCGTGCCGGCCGATGCCGAAGTGGGCGAACCGCTGCGGATGAGCGTGCTGGCCGAACTTGCCCGCGCCGGTGCCCGTGCGCGACCGGTCGTGGCGTTGGCGCTCGATCCGCGCCTGCTGAAAGGCGGACGGCTTGAACTGGCGTTGCAACCAACGCCCGGTGGCTGGCAGGGCAACGCCGAACTGCGCCCGCTGTTGCGCGGCACCGCTGCGGTCAGCCGCGTGTGGCTGCGCTGGCGCGGGCCGCTGGGACTGGCCGAACGGATGGTCGCGCGCCCGCTCGACCTGACGATCCGCGTGCGCCCCTCGCTTGCGCCGCTGCGCAGCCCGGCGCTGCAACTGTTCCTGCGCGATTCGAGTTTCGGCCTCGTCGCGCGGCGCATCCGCGGCGAAGGCACCGAGTTCGAGGCGCTGGCCGATTACGAGCCCGGCATGGATCGGCGACGGATCGACTGGAAGTCCTCGGCCCGCCACGCCCGGCTTTTCGCGCGCGAATACGAAACCGAACGCAACAACCAGATCGTGTTCGCCTTCGATTGCGGTCAGGCCATGTGCGAGCCGGTGGCCGGAGTCTCGCGGCTTGACCGGGCGATCACCGCCGGACTGACGACCGCGTGGGTCGCGTTGAAGGCGCAGGACCGCATCGCGCTGTTCGGCTTTGCCGCGCGGCCGCAAGTGCTCACCCCGTTCATTACCGCCTCGCGCGATTTTGCCCGGCTGCAGCAGGCCGCCGCCAGTCTTGACTACCGCGCCGAGGAACCCAACTTCACACTGGCCATTGCCACCCTGACCGCGCGGTTGCAGCGCCGCTCGCTGGTGGTGATCTTCTCGGAATTCACCGACCCGACCAGCGCCGAAATGATGATCGAGACGGTGCGCCGTCTGGTCGACAGGCACGTCGTGGTCTTCGTGGTGCTGGCCGATGCCGAGCTGACCGGCCTTGCCGGCGCGACCGTCGACAGCGTTCATGACGCGGCCATGGCGGTGGCGGCTGGCAGCCTGCAGCGCCAGCGCGCGCTGGTTCTGCAACGGCTGCGCCATCTGGGGGTACGGGTTATCGAAGCCCCATACGACGTTGTCGGCACGCGGCTGCTCGACACCTATCTGGCCATCAAGCGCGAAGGGGCGATCGGATGAGCACGACTGAAGGCTCGTCTGCAAGCTCGTTGGCCGGAACGCTGGCAGGATCGCTTTCCGGCACCGTCTCGGGCTGGTTCGGCCGCTCGCGCGCGGCTGCCGTGGCCGATATCGAGACCGCAGCACTGCGCTCCGACCGCTTCCGTCTGGCGCGCGAGGGCGACTGGCAACGGCTGGAGGCCATCGTCGCGCGGATCGAGCGCGGACGGCTGCGCGGCCTGTCGGACGACGATCTGCTGGCGCTGCCCGTGCTGTATCGCACCGTGGCATCCAGTCTTGCAATCGCGCGCGAAACCTCGCTCGATCAGGCGACGCTCGCTTATCTTGAAGCGCTCGTGCAGCGCGCATGGTTCGTCGTCTATGGCCCGCGCGAAGGACTGGGCGCATGGGTCCGGCGCTTCTTCGGCGGTGGCTGGGGAGCATCGGTCCGCGCGCTGGGCAGCGACGTGCTGATCGCATTGGCACTGATGGTGGCCGGAACGATCGCGGGCTACCTGCTCGTAGCGGGCAATGCCGACTGGTACTATGCGCTCGTCCCCGGCAGCGATGGCGACGCCCGTGTCCCCGGCGCCAGCCGCGCCGCGCTGTTGGCCACCCTGTTCGGCCAGCAGAAGCAGGAAGGCCTGTCGATCTTCGCCGCCTATCTGTTCAGCAACAACGCGCAAGTATCGATCCTTGCCTTCGCGCTCGGGTTCGCGTTCGGCCTGCCCTCGATCCTGCTGCTGGTCCACAACACCGCGATGCTCGGCGCGCTGTTGTGGCTCTACCATGGGCAAGGGCTGGACCTCGAAATCGTCGGCTGGCTGTCGGTTCACGGCACGACCGAGCTGTTCGCGATCCTGCTGGCAGGCGCCAGCGGCATCCACATCGGCCGCGCGATGGCCTTTCCCGGCGATCGCTCGGTACTCGACGCTGCGGCGCAGGCCGGACGGCGCACCGCGCAAGTGATGGTCGGCGTCGTGTTGATGCTCATCGTCGCTGCGCTTCTGGAAGGATTTGCGCGGCAACTGCTCGATTCCACCGCCTCGCGGCTGATCGTCGGCGGGTTCATGCTGGTGTTCTGGATCGGTTATTTCTTCGCCTGGCGGCGCGACCGGCTGCCGCTGGGAGAGGACCGCTGATGGCATGGTTCGCGTTTCGCCGGGCCCGCACAGGTGCGGACCCCGCGCCCCGACACCAGTGGACACCCTCTGACCGGCGGCTGCGGATGATCCTGACGCCCGAGGGCGTCAGCGTGCCGCTGATTGTTGCCTCGCGCGGCGCGCGTGCGGCGGCCCTGCTGATCGACCTGTTCCTGATCTCCGCGACGATGATTGCCACCACGCTGCTGCTGATCTGGCTGGGCGCGGGAATGTCGACAATCCGCGATGCGAACAAGGAATCGGCGCTGGGCCGCGCGATTCAGGCGCTGATCGTGTTGTGGTTCATCGCGATGTTCCTGTTCCGCAACGTGTGGTTCATCTGGTTCGAGCTTGGCCCGCGCGGCGCCACGCCGGGCAAGCGCATCGTCGGCATCCGCGTCGCCGGGCGCGCCTCCGATGGTGGCGGCGGACGGCTGACGACCGAGGCGGTGATCGCGCGCAACCTGCTGCGCGACATCGAATTGCTGCTGCCGCTGACGTTCATCATCGGCGCGGTTTCGGCGGGAACCGATGTGGAACTGGCCGGTTGGGCGGGCGCACTATGGTTCGCCATCTTTGCGCTGTTCCCGTTCTTCAACCGCGACGGGCTGCGCTGCGGCGACGTGATCGCGGGAACCTGGGTGGTCGAGGCACCCCGCCGCAAGCTGGCGCAAGCGCTGTCGGTCAGCGCAGCGGCCACCGCTGGCCGCAGCACCACCACCGGCGCGCAGTACCACTTTGCCGAGGCTGAACTGGCGATCTATGGCGAATACGAGTTGCAGGTTCTCGAACAAGTGCTGCGCGACAACCGCCCCGAAGCGCTGGCCGAGGTGGCGGCGGCGATCTGTCGCAAGATCGGCTGGAACGCGGGCAGCGGCGACGAACGTGCCTTTCTCGACGCTTATTACACCCAGCTACGGGCCCGACTGGAAAGCGGCATGCGGTTCGGCAAGCGCAAGGCCAGCAAGTTCGACGGGTGAATGAAACGGGGCCGCGCAACCGCAACGGCCCCGGCAATCTAGGTCGTAAACTCATAAATGGCGCCTTCGAGGCACCCGAACGGCGAAGATATCGGACGGAAGCGACCGCCGGGAAGGCTGGTTGCCTTTCCAAGGTTGCTTTCGTTCGAGATCGAAGCCGTTCGGGTGTCCCTTCGGGATTTGACCAAAACGGCCCATTGCAGCGTCGGAAAGGCTTGAGATATCGACATATCCCTGCGCCTTCCCTCCTTGCACTGAGCCGTTTTGCCTCAAACCTCGAAGGCGCGATTTATGAGTTTACGACCTAGTCAGTTACGCCATTTCCATGAACGCAACAGTGTCGAGCCCATCTGATGGCGGTACTTCGCCCGCTCGGCCGACGCCGCTTCCATCTGCGCATTGGTCGACTGCATGAAGTCGTTGTAGGCCTTTTGCCGCTTTTCACCCTCTGCGGGGTCTTCGAACCGGGCAAAGCGCGTGATCAGGTAGTAATCGGGTTCGCCCGGCCGCTTGAACTCGTTGCTGAGGATCTCGTAGCCGGTGATCCAGCCCTGCTTGACGGCAAAGTCCTGACCCTTGCGCCAGATTCCGGCAAGATGGTTGATGTAGTCAAGGTCATGACCATCATCGACCGAAATCATTGACACCGAGACGTAGTCACCCGGAACAACCGGAATTTCCTGCGCGTGGAGCGGGGCAGCAAACACAAGTACAAGGGCCGCTGTGGCAGCCAGACGAATGCGCTTCATCATCAGATCTCCCGAAAATCGGGGCGCGGCTTTTACCGTGCCCTCTGGCTTGTTGCCTCGATGCCGGTCGACCCACATGCTCTTACATCGAGCACGCTTAAGTTGCTCGTCTTGCCCGGTACTGTCAATCGAGCGCGAAGATCGCGACCTCGCGCCGTCCGGTGCTGTCGCTGCGCGCGCGGAACATGCCCGGCGTGGTCAGCGCGAACACCGTCTCGCCCGCAGGCGTCACCATGATGATCCCGCCGACGCCGCCCATCGCGCCGACTTCGGCCAGCACCGCATCGGTCGCCGCTTGCGCGCCTTGCCCGCCAAGCCTGATCCGCGCGCAGATCTCGTGCGCCACCCCGGCGCGGATGAACTGCTCGCCCGAGCCGGTACAACTGACCGCCGCCGCCCGGTCATCGGCATAGGTACCTGCGCCGATCAGCGGCGAATCGCCGATCCGGCCCCAGCGCTTGCCCGTCAGCCCGCCGGTAGAGGTTGCTGCGGCAACATGGCCTGCCTGATCGCGCGCGACCGCACCGACCGTGCCGTACTTCAAGCCTGCATCGAACCAGCCGGACTTTTGCGCCTTCAGCTCCTCCAGTTGGCGGAGCCGTTCGGGCGTGGCGAACCACGCCGGATCGATCGGATCGATCCCGTGGTCGGCGGCGAATTCCTCCGCCCCCGCGCCGCTGAGGAACACGTGCGGCCCGGCTTCCATAACCGTACGCGCCAGTTGCACCGGGTTGCGGATGCGGGTGAGTCCGGAAACGGCCCCGGCTGCGCGACTGGCTCCGTCCATGATCGCGGCGTCAAGCTCATTGGTGCCGTGGTAGGTAAACACCGCGCCGCGACCGGCGTTGAAGTGCGGATCATCCTCAAGCACCGCGACCGCCGCCGCTACGGCCGCAACCGCGCTGCCGCCTGTGCGCAGCACTGCCTCACCCGCTTCGAGAGCGGCCGACAGCCCGGCCTCGTGCACGGCCACGGCGGCGGCGTCCATCGTTTCGGGGGTCATCGCGCCGGCCCCGCCATGGATGGCGATGGCCCATTGCTGGGGGGTTGTTTCCTGCATGGCACTGGCGATAGCAGATGGCGCCGGTTTTTGAAGGGTGCCCCCACATGCGCGATGGATTGACGATTACCGAGGACGATCTGGCGGGCGACGACATCCGCGATCTGGTGGCACTGCACCTTTCCGGAATGCATGCCGAAAGCCCCGCCTGCAAAGTCAACGCCCTGCCTCTCGACAAGCTGCGCCAGCCCGGCGTCACGTTCTACGTCGCGCGGGTGGATGGTGAGTTGGCGGCGATGGGCGCGCTCAAGCACTTGTCGGCCACCCACGGCGAACTGAAATCGATGCGCGCCGCCCCGAACTGGCGCGGCAGGGGCGTGGGCGAGGCGATGCTTGTGCACCTGCTAAGCGTCGCCCGTGAACGCGGCTATACCCGCGTCAGCCTTGAAACCGGACGAACCGAGGCGTTTGCGCCCGCCGTGACGCTCTACAAGAAGCACGGCTTCGTCGAATGCGCGGCCTTCGGCGACTATGTGGTGGACGATTTCAGCCAGTGTTTGTCGCTGGCGTTGTGATTATCTCGACGCCATCCACCGCACCGCATTCCGATAGTAGCTTGCGATGGGCTGTCCATCCTCACCGATCGCCGGTTTGAATTGCGCACGGGCCAACAGCAGTTTGCATGTCAGATCCTTCAACGCAGGCGATTTGGTGGCCAGCTGAATGTGGCATGCCGTTGCCTTGCCTGTTGCATCGACCAGCAGGCGGAAATTGACCCACGCGCTCTCGCCCTTCGAAAGTGCGGCGGACGGGTAGTCGTTACTGGTAACCCAGTTCCCCGGCTTGCCCAAAGGTACCGGGGCGGAGCGTCGCCGCTCCTGCTGTGCCGGATTCAAACCCCACGCCTTTACCAAATCCCCGGTGCATTGGCGCAGGGCCTCCATCGGTGCCTTGAACGAGCCGGTTTTCAGCAAAAGATGCGTAATCCGCATGCGAATCTCAAATTCGCTGGTCGCGGCCTCTTGCTCTGCGGTCGGACCAGAACCTTTCGCGTCATGATAGGTGCGATTGAGCAAATCCAGTTCGCCCAGCATGAGCATCGGAACCTTGTCTGGCCCGATATTTCCGGACACCGCTTCGTCTTTCTTCACGAGCGGGCGGTCCGGCCCAAAGCCGAAGGTCACCGGCTGATACAGATTACCATCCCCGGCCAACGATTTCCCGATCACGCGCGCATCCACTGTGCGATCGGGCGCGAAGGACTCCAGAACTAGCAGAACCTGCTTCGCATCCGTGCCGAACGGTCGAGCGAGCCGACAACTGTCTTCGGAATAGTCCAGATTCCACGGGGCCGATGGCTCAAGCACCAAGGGCTCGGCCTGTGCCGACACGGCAGGCGCAATCGCAATCAGGAACAGGAACAGGCTGCGCAGATACCGGTGAAGCATCCGATTATCCTATCGCGCCGATCCCGCTCCGCAACGCAAAAAGGCCCCGCTTGCGCAGGGCCTTTTCACATATGTTTATATCGGAATGACCGTCAAAGCTTGCCGGTCAGTTCCGGCACCAGCGTGAACAAGTCGCCGACCAGACCGATATCGGCGACCTGGAAGATCGGGGCGTCTTCGTCCTTGTTTATGGCGATGATGGTCTTGCTGTCCTTCATCCCCGCAAGGTGCTGGATCGCGCCCGAGATGCCGACCGCAACGTAGATTTCCGGCGCAACGATCTTGCCGGTCTGGCCGACCTGATAGTCGTTGGGCACGTAGCCTGCGTCAACCGCGGCACGGCTGGCGCCGATGGCGGCGCCGAGCTTGTCGGCCAGCGGCGTGATCGTGGCGGCGAACGTGTCCGCATCCTTCAGCGCACGACCACCCGAAACGATGATCTTGGCGGAGGTGAGTTCCGGACGCTCGCTCTTGGCGATTTCCGAGCCGAGGAAAGTCGACAGGCCCGAATCCGCGCCCGCCGCAATCGCTTCGACAGCGGCGCTGCCGCCGGTGGCTTCGGCCTTGGCAAAGGCGGTGCCGCGCACGGTGATCACCAGCTTGGCATCGGTGCTTTCGACCGTGGCGATAGCGTTGCCGGCATAGATCGGACGGGTGAAGGTCTTGGGCCCTTCGACCGAGAGAATGTCCGAAATCTGCGCGACGTCGAGCAGCGCGGCAACGCGCGGCGCCACGTTCTTGCCGGTGGTGGTGGCGGGCGCAACGAAGGCGTCATAGCCTGCCAGCAGGCCCGCGATCAGCGGCGCGACGTTTTCGGCCAGCGCATTGGCATAAGCCGCGTCGTCCGCCGTCAGCACCTTGGACACACCGGCGATCTGCGCAGCGGCAGCCGCCACGCCATCGACGCCCGCGCCTGCGACCAGCGCGGTCACATCGCCCAGCGCTGCGGCGGCGGTAACGGCCGAAAGCGTCGCATCCTTGACGACGGCGCCATCATGTTCGACCCAAACGAGTACGTTTGCCATCAGGCTACTCCCAGTTCCTTGAGCTTGGCGACGAGCGTGTCGACGTCAGGCACCTTGATGCCGGCGCTGCGCACGGGCGGTTCGCTGACCTTGAGCGTCTTGAGACGGGTGGTGGTGTCCACGCCGTAATCGGCCGGGGTCTTGTTCGCGAGCGGCTTGCTCTTGGCCTTCATGATGTTGGGCAGCGACGCATAACGCGGCTCGTTCAGGCGCAAGTCGGCGGTGATGATCGCGGGCAGCGCCAGCTTCACCGTTTCCAGACCGCCATCGACTTCGCGCTTCACGATGACCGAATCGCCATCGACGCTGATCTCGTTGGCAAAGGTGCCCTGCGGGCGCCCCAGCAGTGCGGCGATCATCTGACCGGTCTGGTTCGAATCGTCGTCGATCGCCTGCTTGCCGGTGATGATCAGGCCGGGCTGTTCCTCGTCCGCGATCGCCTTGACGATCTTGGCGACGGCCAGCGGCTCGACTTCATCGTCGGTCAGCACCAGGATGGCGCGGTCCGCACCCATGGCGAGCGCGGTACGCAGCGTTTCCTGCGCCTTTTGCGGGCCCACCGACACTGCCACGATCTCGGTCACCACGCCTTTTTCCTTCAGGCGAATGGCTTCCTCGACCGCGATTTCGTCGAACGGGTTCATGCTCATCTTGACGTTCGCGAGATCGACCCCCGTGCCATCCGCCTTCACGCGCGGCTTCACGTTGTAGTCGATCACGCGCTTCACCGTGACCAAGGCTTTCATCGTTTCCGGGCCTTTCTGTAAACTGCTGCTCGGCGCATAATTCGCGCTTACGTAAACGTCAACCGACTCAAGAGGCAATCGTCTTGCGCCGGTGTGGTTGCCCGACGGGTCGTAACCCGCCGGGCCGCCCTCTCCAACTCATTCAAGTTCAAGAATGATCGCGTCAACCGCCAGGCTTTCCCCGGCTTTTGCATTCACCGCCTTGATCTTGCCCGACTTTTCGGCGCGCAAAATGTTTTCCATTTTCATTGCTTCTACCACTGCCAGCGGCTGCCCGGCCTCAACCGCATCGCCTTCCCTGACGTGCAGCGCCACCAGCAGGCCCGGCATCGGGCAGATCAGGTACTTCGAAAGATCGGGCGGGATCTTTTCGATCATGTGTCGGGTCAGCCCGGCCAGCCGCGCTTCGAGCACCTGAACGGTGTGAATCGCGCCGCGCGTGGTCAGCTTGAACCCGGCGCGAAACAAGTCGACCTTGACGCTGAGCGGCTTGCCGTCGACTTCGGCGTGCACCATCCGGTCGCCGGGGGTGTATTCCATCGCCAAGCCGATGACCGCGCCATCGACGCTGACCTCGTCCTCCGACAGTTCCACTTGATAGGTCACGTCATCGATCTTGACCGCCCAATCGGACGGTGGCCGCAATCTGCCACCAAGCTGGTCGTCGATGCGCCGCGCCCGGTCGGCCCGCGCGGTGGCGAGGAACCCGGCGATGGCCGCCAGCGTGCGCTTCAACTCGTCAGAGGTGGCCGCGCCATGGAATCCTTCGGGATATTCCTCGGCAATGAAGCCGGTGGTCAGGTTGCCCGAACGGAAGCGCGGGTGCTGCATGATCGCGCTGACGAAATCGATGTTGTGGCCCAGCCCCTCGATCTCGAACGCGTCGAGCGCCTCGACCTGCTTGTCGGCGGCCTCGTCGCGCGTGGCACCCCAGGTGATCAGCTTGGCGATCATCGGGTCATAGAACATGCTGACTTCGCCGCCTTCATAGACGCCATCGTCCACCCGCACGCCATCGACGCCACGGCGACCGTTCTCGGCGCCATCGTCTTCCCAGCCATCGACCGGCGGCTGATAGCGGATCAGACGCCCGGTGGAGGGCAGGAAGCCGCGATAGGGGTCTTCGGCATAGACGCGGTTCTCGATCGCCCAGCCGTCGATCTTCACGTCGTCCTGCGTGAAGGCCAGTTTCTCGCCATAGGCGACGCGGATCATCTGTTCGACCAGATCGATGCCGGTGATCGCTTCGGTAACCGGGTGTTCCACCTGCAGACGGGTGTTCATTTCAAGGAAATAGAACGATTCGCCGCTGGGGTCCGCGCCCGAGACGATCAGTTCGACCGTGCCCGCCGAGTAATAGCCGACTGCGCGGCTGAGCGCGACGCACTGCTCGCCCATCGCCTTGCGCATCTTGGGCGTGACGAACGGCGAAGGCGCTTCTTCGACCACCTTCTGGTGGCGGCGCTGGATGCTGCATTCACGCTCGTTGAGGTAGAGGATGTTGCCGTGCTTGTCGCCGAGGATCTGAATCTCGATGTGGCGCGGGTTGAGGATGAACTTCTCGATGAACACGCGGTCATCGCCGAACGAGTTCAGCCCCTCGCGCTTCACGGCTTCAAAGCCTTCGCGCACGTCCTTTTCGGTGTAGGCAAGGCGCATGCCCTTGCCGCCGCCGCCGGCCGAGGCTTTCATCATCACCGGATAGCCGATCTCGTCCGAGATGCGCACGGCATGCTCGGTATCCTCGATCTCGCCGACGAAACCAGGGACAACGTTGACGCCCGCAGCCTTGGCCAGCTTCTTCGATTCGATCTTGTCGCCCATCGCGGCGATGGCGTTCACGGGGGGGCCGATGAAAGCGATGTTCTCGGCGGCCAAGGCTTCGGCAAACGAGGTGCGTTCGGACAGGAAGCCATAGCCGGGATGGACCGCTTCGGCCCCGGTCTGCTTGCAGGCCGCGATGATCTTGTCCGCGATCAGGTACGACTGCGCGGCGGGCGAGGGGCCGATATGCACCGCCTCATCCGCCATCTGCACGAAGGGCGCACGCGCATCGGCGTCAGAATAGACCGCCACGGTCTTGATGCCCATCCGGCGCGCGGTCTTGATCACGCGGCAGGCAATTTCGCCACGGTTGGCGATGAGGATTTTCTTGAACATCAGTTCACCTTATCTCGAAAGCGCATACCAAAGGCTCACCACAAGCGTGCTCGGCCCAATGTAAAGTTCAGCCAAAACTTGAGCGGTTCGTCTCGTCGATGACTGCGGCCACCGTCAGAGCCCTGCAACACGCCGAGCCACAGAGCCTGAGTCAATTTCAGGCCCATGCCTATCGACCAGACCCAAGCGACGACTTTCCAACCATCCAGCTCGCTTCCAGTCATATGAACGGCCGCCAAAATTGACCGTCACCCTGAACTTGTTTCAGGGTCCATCTTTCGGCAAACACGGAGCCATGCGGGACGAGCGCCAGCCTTGCGTCTACATCCTTGCGAGCCAGCCGCGTGGGACGCTCTACATCGGCGTCACGTCCAACCTCATCGCGCGCTTGTGGCAGCACCGCGAAGGGACGACACCCGGCTTCACCAGCAAACACGGCGTCAACCGGCTGGTCTACTTCGAACGGTTCGACCACATGGAACCGGCGATCCTGCGCGAGAAGCAGCTCAAGCGATGGCACCGCCAATGGAAGATCAACCTGATCGAAAGCGCCAACCCAGATTGGCATGACCTTGCCCCGGGGCTTGGGCTTGGCCCGATTGCTCCGCGCAGGCCGAGCCATGGACCCTGAAACAAGTTCAGGGTGACGGATTGAGGAGTGGGCCGTCACTCCGCCGCGTCCAGTTCGCTGCCCAGTGGCGGCATGTTGTGACCAAGCAGACGCAGCATGTCGGCTGCGCATTCCACCACGTTCGAACCCGGGCCATAGATGCCCTGCACCCCGGCTTCGCGCAGGAAATCATAGTCCTGCGGCGGGATCACGCCGCCGGCCACGACCTTGATGTCGGGGCGACCTGCGGCCTTGAGGTGGCCGATCAGTTCGGGGACCAGCGTCTTGTGCCCGGCGGCCAGCGACGAAGCGCCAACCGCATCGACGCCGTTGTCGAGCGCCAGCTTGGCTGCTTCCTCGGGCGTCTGGAACAAAGGCCCGCTGGTAACGTCAAAGCCCATGTCGCTGAACGCGCTGGCGATGACATTGGCACCACGATCGTGGCCATCCTGCCCCATCTTGGCCACCAGCATGCGCGGGCGGCGGCCAAGGCGGCGGGTCACGGCCTCGACGCCATCCAGCACCTGCTGATAGCGCGAGTCGCCAGCATAGGCCGCGCCATAGATGCCCTTGACCGGAGTGGGGAAGGTGCCGTGGCGGCCGAATACCGCCTCCATCGCGTCCGAGATTTCACCCAGCGTTGCGCGCTGGCGGGCCGCTTCGACCGCGAGTTCGAGCAGGTTTCCGGTGCCTTTGGCACCTTCGGTCAGCGCGGCCAGCGCAGCGCGGCACTTGGCCTCGTCACGGTTTTCGCGCACCCACTTCAGCCGTGCAATCTGGCCCTGACGGACCTTGTCGTTGTCGACTTCCAGTGTTTCGAGCAGGTCTTCGCTGGCAAGACGGTACTTGTTGACGCCGACGATCACGTCATCGCCCTTGTCCACCCGCGCTTGCCGTCCGGCAGCGGCTTCCTCGATCATCGCCTTGGGCCAGCCAGCCGCCACGGCCTTGGCCATGCCGCCATCAGCCTCGACGCGCTCGATGATTTCCCACGCCTTGTCGACCAGTTCCTGAGTCAGCGCCTCGATGTAGTACGACCCGCCCAGCGGATCGACCACCTTGGTCATGCCGGTTTCTTCCTGGATCACGATCTGGGTGTTGCGGGCGATGCGCGCGGAAAAGTCGGTCGGCAGCGCGATGGCTTCGTCGAGCGCGTTGGTGTGGAGCGACTGCGTGCCGCCCAGCATCGCCGCCATCGCCTCGATCGTGGTGCGGATCACGTTGTTGTAGGGGTCTTGCTCCTGCAGCGACACGCCCGAAGTCTGGCAGTGAGTGCGCAGCATCTTGGAGCGTTCGTCCTGCGCACCCAGATTGGTCATCACGCGGTGCCACAGCACGCGCGCGGCGCGCAGCTTGGCCACTTCCATGAAGAAGTTCATGCCGATGGCGAAGAAGAAGCTCAGCCGCCCGGCGAACTTGTCGATATCGAGGCCCGAGGCCACGCCGTACTTCACGTATTCCTGACCATCGGCGATGGTGAAGGCCAGTTCCTGAACCTGCGTCGCGCCCGCTTCCTGCATGTGATAGCCGGAAATCGAGATCGAGTTGAACTTGGGCATCTCGCGGCTGGTGTAGCCGAAGATGTCCGAGATGATCCGCATGCTGGGTTCGGGCGGGTAGATATAGGTGTTGCGGACCATGAACTCCTTGAGGATGTCGTTCTGGATGGTCCCGTCGAGCAGCTTGCGATCGACACCCTGCTCCTCGCCCGCCACGATGAAGAACGCGAGGATCGGGATAACCGCGCCGTTCATGGTCATCGACACGCTCATCTGATCGAGCGGAATCCCGTCGAACAGGATCTTCATGTCCTCGACGCTGTCGATCGCCACGCCCGCCTTGCCGACATCGCCGACCACGCGCGGGTGGTCGCTGTCATAGCCGCGGTGCGTGGCGAGGTCGAAAGCGACCGACAGACCCTTCTGCCCCGCAGCCAGATTGCGGCGGTAGAAGGCGTTCGATTCCTCGGCGGTGGAGAACCCGGCGTACTGGCGGATGGTCCAGGGGCGCCCGGCATACATGCTGGCGCGCACCCCGCGCGTGAACGGCGCATAGCCCGGCAGGCCGGGGTCAACGGTCACGTCCTCTGCGGTGTAAAGCGGCTTCACGGCAATGCCTTCGGGCGTGTGCCAGGTCAGGTCTTTACCTTTGACCTCCTTGGCCGCCGCTTTCTGCCAGTCTTCCAGATTCGCCATGCTTCACCTCTTTGCCCTCCCCCCATCAGGGGTGAGGATGCGAAGGTCGGGCGCGATTGCGCCTGACCGAAGTTGGAGAGAGGCCTTGGGCGCTGCCTTGCGCGAGCCCCGCTCCCGACCCTCCTCCCCCTGACGGGGAGAGGGCTTTGAATTCAATGCGCGCCCTTGGGCGTTTCCATGATTTCGGTCAGTTGCCCGCCCATGTCCTTGGGGTGGACGAAGAAGATCAGGGTGCCGTGGGCGCCGATGCGCGGCTCGCCCAATACCTTCTTGCCCTTGGCCTCGAACCAGGCCTTGGCTTCATGAATGTCGGGCACTTCGTAGCAAATGTGGTGCTGACCCCCGAGCGGGTTCTTCTGGAGCCACTTGCCCACCGCGCTGTCGGCCACAGTAGGTTGCAACAGCTCGATCTGGGTGCCTGCGGTCCCGTTCTCACCCGGCGTGTTGACGAAGCACACCCGCACCTGCTGGCTTTCCAGCACGAACGGTTCGGTGATGTCCTGCGCGCCCATCACATCGCGATAATAGGCGATCGCGGCATCGAGATCTGGCGTGGCGACGCCGATGTGGTTGAGCCTTCCCAGTTTCATCTCAGACCCTTTCGATGACCATGGCGATACCCTGCCCGCCGCCGATGCACATGGTGATCAGGCCATAAGTGCCGCCGGTGCGGTGCAGTTCGTAGGCAGTCTTGATCGTCAGGATCGCGCCGGTTGCGCCGATGGGATGGCCCAGCGAAATGCCCGAGCCGTTGGGGTTGGTCTTGGCCGGATCGAAGCCCAGTTCCTTGGCCACGCCGCATGCCTGCGCCGCGAACGCCTCGTTGCTCTCGATCACGTCGATCTGGTCGAGTGTCAGCCCTGCCCGCTTGAGCGCGATTGGCACGGCCTTGACCGGGCCCAACCCCATCACGTTGGGTTCGACCCCCGCATGGCCCCACGCAAGGATCCTGGCGAGCGGCTTCAACCCGTGTTCGGCCACCGCCTTGCCGCTGGCCAGCACGACCGCGCCGGCGCCATCGTTGATGCCGCTGGCGTTGCCGGCGGTGACGCTGCCGTCCTTCTTGAACACCGGACGCAGGCCCGCCATCGCCTCGACGCTGGCATCGGCGCGGACGTGTTCGTCGGTGTCGAACACGGTTACACCCTTGCGGGTCTTGACCTCCACAGGAACGATCTGGTCCTTGAAGTACCCGGCGGCAATGGCGGCGGCGGCGCGCTTGTGGCTTTCCACGGCCAGCGCATCCTGCGCTTCGCGGGTGATATCCAGCCGCTCAGCGATGTTCTCGGCGGTCACGCCCATGTGGATGTTCTCGAACGGATCGTGCAGCGCGCCCAGCATGGCGTCCATCAGCACCTGATCGCCCATCTTCTGCCCGTTGCGCGCGGTCAGGATCATGTGCGGCGCGTTCGACATGACTTCGGCGCCGCCGCCGATGGCGATGTCCTGTTCGCCCAGCGCAATGCCCTGCGCCGCCGAGATGATCGCCTGAAGGCCCGACCCGCACAGCCGGTTGACGTTCATCGCTGGCGCCTCGATCGGAATGCCCGCGTTCACCGCAGCCACGCGGCTGACATAGGCGTCCTTGGGCTGCGTCGGTACCACGGTCCCGATCACCACGTTCTCGACCTTGTCCGCGCTGATCCCGGCGCGGGCGATCGCCTCCTTGATCACGATGGTGCCAAGGTCGGCCGGGCGGAACGAAGCCAGCGAGCCGCCGAACGTGCCGATGGCCGTGCGCGCGCCTGAAACGATGAAAATGTCGGTCATGACCTGTCCTTGCGACCCGCTTACAGCGGAATGTTGTCGTGCTTCTTCCACGGGTTTTCGAGGCTCTTGTTGCGCAGCTTGCGCAAGCCCAGCGCGATGCGGCGGCGGGTCGAGTGCGGGTGGATCACCTCATCGACAAAGCCCTTGCTGGCCGCCACGAACGGATTGGCGAAGCGGTCCTCGTATTCCTTGGTCTTGACCGCCTGTTCTTCGGTGGAAAGGCCGCGGAAGATGATCTCCACCGCGCCCTTCGCGCCCATCACCGCGATTTCGGCGGTCGGCCAGGCGTAGTTGAGGTCGCCGCGCAAGTGTTTCGACGCCATCACGTCGTAGGCGCCGCCATAGGCCTTGCGCGTAATCACGGTGATCTTGGGCACGGTCGCCTCGGCATAGGCGAACAGCAGCTTGGCGCCGTGCTTGATGATGCCGTTGTGCTCTTGCGCGGTGCCCGGCAGGAAGCCCGGCACATCGACGAAGGTCACGATCGGGATCTCGAACGCATCGCAGAAGCGCACGAACCGCGCCGCCTTCTTGGAACTGTTGATGTCGAGCACGCCTGCCAGCACCAGCGGCTGGTTGGCGACGATGCCCACGGTCTTGCCCTCGATCCGGCCAAAGCCGATCAGGATGTTGCCAGCATGCTTGGGCTGAATTTCGAAGAAATCGCCCTCGTCCACCACCTTGCGGATGACTTCGTGCATGTCATAGGGCTGCGCGGCCGACGCCGGGATCAGCGTGTCGAGGCTCGGCTCCAGCCGGTCCCACGCATCGCTGGTGGGCCGTTCGGGCACGCCCGACTGGTTGGACAGCGGCAGGTAGTCGAAGAATTCGCGCGCCAGCAGCAGCGCCTCGATATCGTTTTCGCACGCCAGATCGGCAACCGAGGTCTTGGTGGTGTGCGTAACCGCGCCGCCCAGTTCCTCTTGCGTGACGACCTCGTTGGTCACCGTCTTGACCACGTCGGGACCGGTGACGAACATGTAGCTGCTGTCCTTCACCATGAAGATGAAGTCGGTCATCGCAGGCGAATAGACCGCACCGCCAGCGCAAGGCCCCATGATGAGGCTGAGCTGTGGCACCACGCCGCTGGCGTTGACGTTGCGCTGGAAGATTTCGGCATAGCCGCCAAGGCTGGCCACGCCTTCCTGAATGCGCGCGCCACCGCTGTCGTTCAACCCGATCACCGGCGCACCGACCTTTAGCGCGGTGTCCATGATCTTGCAGATCTTCATCGCGTGGCGTTCCGAAACGGCGCCGCCGAACACGGTGAAATCCTGCGAAAAGACAAAGACCAGACGGCCGTTGATGGTGCCGCTGCCGGTGACCACGCCATCGCCGGGGATGGTGGTTTCGGGCATCCCGAAATCGACGCAATTGTGCTCGACATAGGCATCGACTTCTTCGAAGCTGCCTTCATCGAGCAGCACTTCGAGCCGTTCGCGCGCGGTCAGTTTGCCCTTGGCATGCTGCGCATCGATGCGGCGCTGGCCGCCACCCATATGCGCCGCCTCACGACGCTTTTCCATCTCGGCAATGTTTGCGGACATCCTGTCGCCCTTTTTCGCCCCAAGCGGGGTCATAACTGCCCTGCACTGGCTTAACACACCGGGCCTGTCCAATGTTAATCTGCAAATTTGCAAACCTCAACTTTGCAAACTAGACTGCAGAATATGGCGACCCGACGGATCTTTGCAGGTGAAACGTTGCGCGCGCTGCGCCAGCGGCGCGCGCTGCGCCAGGCCGAGATGGCGCAAGTGTTGGGGATCAGCGCGTCGTACCTCTCGCAGCTCGAAAACGACGAACGGCACCTGACGCCGACACTGACCGATGCGCTCCATGCCGCCTTCCCCCTCGACTGGGCCGATCTAGCCCCGCAAGCCGCCGACGATGCCGCCGAAGCGTTGCGCGCCGCGTTGGCCGATCCGCTGGTCGACGCCAGCCTGCCGGGCGAACAAGTGGAGCGGCTGGCGCGGCAATTTCCGGCTTTCGCCCGCGCGTTCGTGGCGCTGCACGAACAGCACGCGCGCAGCCGCCAGCGGCTGGAAATGCTCGACGAGGCGATCGGCGCGAACCTTGCCGCAGGCGGCCGCCTGCCGTGGGAGGAAGTGCGCGACTGGTTCCATCTGGCCAACAACTACGTCGATCTGGTCGACCGCGGCGCCGAGGCGCTGGCCGAACAGATTGCCGGTAGCGAAGCCTCGCCTCGCGTCCGTTCGATGCAGGCCTGGCTGCGTGCCAATGGTGTCCGTGTGGACTGGGTCAGCGGCGGCCCGATGCGCCATTACAACGCCGACACGCGGCGGCTGCAGCTCGATTCGGCCCAGCCGATCGAGTCCGGCCGGTTCCAGTTGGCTTATCAGGTGGCCGCACTGGCGCTGTCCGACCAGATCGCCGCCATCGTGGCACAAGCGCCGCTGCAGACCGATGCGGCGCGCCACCTGCTGACGGTGGGGCTGGGCAACTACGCCGCTGGCGCGCTGCTGATGCCGTACGAGCGCTTTCGCACCGCTGCGCGCGGCCTGCGCCACGATATCGACCGGTTGCGCCAGCAGTTCCACACCAGCTTCGAGCAATGCTGCCACCGTCTGTCGACGCTGCAACGCCCGCAGGCGCGCGGGGTGCCGGTGTTCTTTTGTCGCGTGGACATGGCCGGGAACATCACCAAGCGCCATTCCGCCACGCGGCTGCAGTTCGGCCGCTATGGCGGGGCCTGCCCCTTGTGGGTGGTACACGAGGCCGTCGCCATCCCCGACCGCATCCACGTGCAACTGGCCGAAATGCCCGACGGCGTGCGCTATGTCTCGATCGCCAAGGGCTTGGTCAAGCCGTCGGGCAGCTACTACCGCCCGCCGCGCCGCTATGCCGTGGCGTTGGGGTGCGAGGCCGCGCTGGCCGACGAATTCGTCTATGCCGACGCGCTCAACCTGAAAAGCGATGAAGCGGTGGCGCGAATCGGGGCCTCGTGCCGCATCTGCCCGCGCGACTCGTGCGACCAGCGCGCTTTTCCGCCCAGCGACAAGGCAATCGACGTCGATCCGAGCCAGCGCGATCTCGTCCCCTACCAGATCGTCGAGCGTTGAATTGTCCAGCGCTGCCAGTTTGCCGGGGAAGATCAAAGGGAAACCGCGAATCCGACTGCCCTTTGTGACATTTGCAACCAATGCGTACAATTTCGCACTTGCAAAACATCATGGTGCGATGCACAAAGGTGACGCCTTTCAGGCATCCTCTCCCAAACTTTCCGGGCCGGTCCATTGGATCGGCCCTTTTTTTGTGTCCGCTGGCACGATACCGCCGGGACCATGACACAAGACACCATCGCTCCATCCCCCACAGGTCCGCTTGCGGGCCTTCGCGTGCTCGATCTGTCGCGGGTGCTGGCCGGGCCGTGGTGTTCGCAGATCATGGGCGATCTGGGGGCCGAGGTGATCAAGGTCGAACAGCCGGGACAAGGCGACGATACCCGCCGCTGGGGTCCGCCGTTCCTTGACGACGGGTCGAACGATTCGGCCTATTACTTGTGCGCCAACCGCAACAAGCGCTCGATCGCGATCGATATCGCCCAGCCCGAGGGCGCCGCGCTGGTGCGCCGCATGGCCGCAGACGCCGACATCGTGATCGAGAACTTCCGCGTCGGCGCGCTGGCCAAGTACGGCCTCGACTACGCTGCTCTTTCGGCGATCAATCCGGCGCTGATCTATTGCTCGATCACCGGCTTCGGCCAGACCGGACCGATGAAGGACACCGGCGGCTACGACTTTCTGGTGCAGGGAATGAGCGGATTGATGAGCGTGACCGGCCGCCCCGATGGCGAACCGGGCGCGGGGCCGCTCAAGGTCGGTCTGCCGGTGAGCGACCTGCAGACCGGCCTTTACGCTGCGATCAGCGTGCTCGCCGCGCTCAACCACCGCCACCGCACCGGAGAGGGTCAGCACATCGACCTTGCCCTGCTCGACGCGCAAGTGGCGCTGCTGGCCAACCAGTCATCGGGCTGGCTCAACGGTGGCGTTGCGCCGGTTAGGCTGGGCAACCAGCACGCCGCCGTGGTGCCGTATCAGGACTTCGCCTGCGCCGATGGCGATGTGCTGGTGGCGCTTGGCAACGATCGCCAGTTCCGCCAGTTCATGACGTTGCTGGACCGCGCCGATCTGGCGACCGATCCGCGCTTCGCAACAAGCCCGTTGCGCAGCGCCAACCGTGCGGTGCTGCTGGCCGAGATGGGTGCCACGATCGCGCAATGGCAGGCCGCCGACCTGATCGCGGCGATGCAGGCCGCGGGGCTTCCGGGGGGCAAGGTCAATTCCATCCCCGAAGCGCTGGCGCACCCGCAGATCGCCGCGCGCGAACTGATCCACACCCTTCCCCGGCAGGATGGCACCGAGGTCGGCTTCACCGGCTTTCCGGCCAAGCTCTCGGCCAGCCCCGCCAGTTACCGCCACGCCCCGCCGCGTTCGGGCGAGGATACCCGCGCGGTGCTGGGCGATGTGCTGGGGCTTGATGAGGCCGAGATCGAGCGCTTGCTGGCAGGCGGCGTGGTGGCCGACCGGTTGTAAGCTTCAGGGCCCGAATTTCAGGGCCCGAATTTCAGGCCCGCGTTTCAGGACGAAGGCTTGCTCGCTACCCTGATCGCTGCCGCCAGCGCTGCCGCCAGCACGCAACCGGCAGCGCAGGCCAGCAGCAGGCGCGGCATCCCGGCGTCGAGCGCGGTCTGCTTCGTTGCTTCCAGTGCCAGACCGGCGGTGACGATGGCGGGGAACGTGTTCGACAGGTTCATGATCCCCAGCAGCCGCCCGCGTGACGGAGAAAGGGCAACCATTTCAGCCACGAACGCGGCCTCGACCGAAAAGAACGCGGCGAGCGACAAGTGGAACAACGCAAAGCCCGCCGCCAGTACCGGCCAGTCGGGCGCCAGCGCCATTCCCGCCAGCGCGGCAGCGGCAGTCAGCGCGCTCGCGATCAGCAGCTTGCGCCGATCCGCCAGCAGGTCCGAGACATGGCCGATGACGACGGCCCCGCCGCATGCCGCCAGTCCGGCTCCCAGCGAGAGCCAGCCGACGACCGCATCGGCCCGAAACCCGCGCATGACCATCGCCCCATGGAGCAGATAGGCCACATAGGAATAAAGGTAGTTGGTCAGCAGGACCGCGCCCAGTTGCAGCAGAAACCGCGACCCCCATGCCAGTGCGATGTTGCGGACGGGAAGAGGCGCGGGGTGAGACGCAGACGCAGGCAGGGGCACATATCCAGCTGGAATCGCGCGCCGCTCAACGGTGCCGAACGGCCACAACACCAGCAAGGGCAGGACGCAGCCGACGATGAGCGCAGCGGTCGCCACGAACCCGCTCAGCCCGTCGGTCGGCGCGGCCCACGCGATCAGGGCGACCGAGCCGCTGGCAATCGGCTGCCCGCAATTGAGCAGGCCCGCGATGCGGCCCTTGCGGTTGTCGGGAATGTGGTCGGCAATCAGCGCGCCGATCGGTGCGAACAGCAGATTGACCGCGATCTGGAACGCGATCACGCCCGTTGCCAGCACCATGGGCGCATGCGCCAGCGCCAGCAGTACATAGCTGGCCATCAGGCAGGCCAACCCTGCGCCGATCGCCTGACGCCGGTTGCCGGTGCGCGCCAAGGCGCGGTCGCTGGCATGACCAGCGGCGATATTGGCCAGACTGGCGGTGATCCCGCCGACCAGTACCAGCGCGCTGAGCAAGTGCTCGCCGCCGCCACCGGGCAGGCCAAGCGCCACCACCCGGCGCGGCAACAGCAGCACCAGAAACGGCATGAACGAGATATTGGCGCCGATATAGGCGAGCACATAAAGCGCTTCGCCCGGCACCAATCGGCGATCCGGCTTCACAGCGCTAGGCGCGCGGCGCGGCGGTGCTGGCGCGCACGACGAATTCGTAGGGCAGTTCGAAGGCGCCAAGCCCTTCTTCGCCACGGCTGATGGCGATCAACTGGGCGCAGGCCTTGCCGATCATCGCTGCGGTCGGCTGGCGAATGGCGGTGAGCGGTGGCACGCTGAGCCGCACAGCAGGCGTGTCCTCGAAGCTGACGACCGACAGATCGTCGGGCACACGCAAGCCGCGACTGGCGGCGACGTGCAGCGCGGCAAAGGCCATCTTGTCGTTGTCGGCGATGATCGCGGTCGGTGGTTCGGGTGAATCGAGCATCGCTTCGAGCACGCCGACCGCCATGTCGAAATAGAAATTGCCCGCGCCGACCTGGCCCGCCGCAGGAGGCAGACCGGCCTCGTCCAGCGCCGCCTCGAACGCACTGCGGCGCTGTTGCGATGGCCCGTAACTGGGCGGCCCGGCGAGGAAGCCGATGCGCCGGTGACCAAGCGCCAGCAGGTGCGCGGTCACTTCGCGCATCGCTCCGGCATCGTCCATGAACACATCGACATGCGCCCCGCCTTCGCGATGGCCAAGCCGCGCGCTGGCAATGCCCTGCCGCTCGAACCAGCCGACCAGCGCGGGGTTGTCGCAATGGGGTGGGGTCAGGATCACGCCGTCGGGACGCAACGAGCCGACCACTCGGGAAATCTGCGGGATGGTGGAATCGCTGTCGGTGTCGATGAGTTCGAGCACGATGTGATAGGAATGGCGCTCGCACTCGCTCATCCCGCCGTACAGCATCTGATCGACCCAGTCGTTGCCCCGGCCCGATTGCCAGTTCTCGAATGTTCGCGCCCGGTCGTTGATCGACAGGATCAGATAGGACCGCGCACCCCCCATGCGTCGCGCCGAGATGTTGGGGACATAGCCCAGCCGCTCGACGATCGCCTCGATCCGCTGGCGCACGGCGGGCTTCACGTTGGGGCCGTTGTTGATCACGCGCGATACCGTCTGACGCGACACCCCGGCGGCCGCAGCGACATCCTCGATCGTGACTTTTACGCGCTTCTGCATCGTATCCCCTTTGGGCACGGTTATTCACGGAACCTTGCTGCACCACAAGAACTTTGGGAACGCTCACAAAATGAATTGTGAACGTTCATAATTGGCGCTATCGGCATTCCAGCAGGATGATTCGCCCCACCAGTGGGCAACATGGGAGAACGTGATGGAGGGGCATGGCAGCCGCTGGCGGATGGTACGCGGATCGTTGCTGCGCCATCTTTGCCTTGCCGCCCTGGCACTGCCGGGCGTGGCCCCAGCACTGGCTCAGGCTCAGGCCGTCGCGCCCACCGCGGCCACCACAAGCGGAACTGTGCCGTCCTTGGCCAATCCGGCGCTCGAGCGCCGCATCACCGAACTGCTCGGGCGCATGTCGATCGCGCACAAGGTGGCGCAACTGGTCGAGCCCGACATCGGCGCGATCACCCCTGACGACATGCGCCGCTATCGCTTTGGCACCATCCTGAACGGCGGCAACAGTGGTCCGGGCGGCAATGACAAGGCGCTGGCTCCGGCATGGTTGGCGCTGGCCGACGCCATGTACCGCGCAGGGACTGAGCCGCTGCCTGATGGCGAGCCGGTGATCCCACCGTTCTGGGGCACCGATGCGGTCCACGGCCACAACAACATCATCGGCGCCACGTTGTTCCCGCACAATGTCGCGCTGGGCGCGGCGCGCGACCCCGACCTTGTGCGGCGGATCGGTGCCGCCACCGCGGTCGAGATCGCCACCACCGGCATCGACTGGGCGTTCGCGCCGACGCTGGCGGTGGTGACCGACACGCGCTGGGGCCGCTCGTACGAAGGCTATTCGGAAGATCCAGACATCGTCACCGCGCTGGGCGTGGCCGAAGTCGAGGGCCTGCAGGGCATTCCCGGAACCCCCACCTTCCTTGACCAGCATCACGTGCTGGCCAGCATCAAGCACTTCCTTGCCGACGGCGGCACCGGCGGTGTCGATCAGGGTGACACCCGCGGCGACCTGAACACGATCATCGCCACCCACGGCAAGGCCTATGGTCCCGCCATCAGGGCTGGTGCGCAGACGGTCATGGCGTCGTTCTCGGGCATCAATGGCGAGAAGATGCATGGCAACCGTGCCCTGCTGACCGGCCTGCTGCGCGAGAAGCTCGGCTTTGACGGCCTGCTGGTGGGCGACTGGAACGCGCATGGTCAGGTGCCGGGCTGCAGCAACACCGATTGCCCCAAGTCGTTGCTCGCCGGGCTCGACGTGTTCATGGTCCCCAACGACTGGCGCGGCCTGTACGACACGCTGCTGCGGCAGGTGAACGACGGCACGATCCCGCTGACCCGGCTGGACGAGGCGGTCGGTCGCATCTTGCGGGTGAAGCTGCGCGATGGCCTGTTCGACAAGCCTGCCCCTGCCGCGCGCGAGCTGGCCGGGCACTGGGACCAGCTCGGATCTCCCGCCCACCGCGCCTTGGCGCGCGAGGCAGTGGCCAAGTCGCTGGTACTGCTCAAGAACGATGGCGTGCTGCCGATCCGCGCATCGGCCCATATCGCGATTGCCGGCCGCGCCGCCGATCAGATCGCACAGAGCGCCGGAGGCTGGACGATCACCTGGCAGGGCGGCGGCGATCTGACCAACCGCGAGTTTCCGGGCGCCACCTCGATCCAGGCCGGCCTTGTCGCCGCGATGCAGGCGGGCGGTGGCAGCGCCACGCCGACCATCGATGGAACCTTCACGGCCAAGCCCGACGCCGCGATCGTGGTGTTCGGCGAACAGCCTTATGCCGAATTCGTCGGCGACCGTCCCGACCACGCCCTGCACGATGAGGAAGGGCTGGCACTGCTGCGCAAGTTCAAGGCGGCGCATGTGCCGACCGTCGCCGTGCTGCTGTCGGGCCGCCCGCTGTGGATGAACCGCGAACTGGCCACCGCCGACGCGTTTGTCGCCGCATGGCTGCCGGGCAGCGAAGGCGCCGGGCTGGCCGACGTGCTGATCGGCGACGCCAAGGGCAAGCCGCGTCAGGACTTTACCGGACGGCTGGGTTTCCGCTGGCCCGCACTGTGCGACACCAACCAGAAGGCGTTGTTCCCGCTGGGCTTTGGCGGCAGCTATGCCCACCGCCCGGCCCCGCTGCCAATGCTTGACCAGACTTGTGCGGCGCTGACCGCAAGCGCCGCCGGGACGGTCGAGATCTTCCACAAGCGTCTGGCGGGCGGTGTCGAGGCTGCAATCCGCGAAGGCACCGAGGAAGTGCCCTTGCACGGTTTTGTCGGCACAGGCCCGCACGACGCCTTGCGCGTGCTCGGTTTCGATTACGCCGCGCAGGAAGACGCCCGCCAGTTGATCTGGAAGAGCGCGGCCGAACTGCGCTTCACCTGGCCCGTCGCCGCAAACCCCACCAAGGGCAGCGGCCCGGCCGAAATCGTGCTGCGCTACACCATCGATCAGGCACCGCACGGCAAAGTCGTGCTGCGCGGCGATTGCGCGGACTGCGGCACCGGCGTCGATCTGGTGCCGACGCTGACCGCAGCGGCCGGGCGCGGATGGCAGAACGTGCGCATTCCGCTCGCCTGCCTTGGCGGCAACACAAGCGGCGGGATGAGTCTGGCGGTCGATGGACCGCTGGAGATGAAGATCGCCACCATCGAACTGCGCCCGGGCGGGCAGGCAGGAAGCTGCACCGGGCCGCAATAGGCCCGGCGCACAAGGCAAGTAGCCAAGAACAATGGTTTTTTGACAGGAGGGTGTTCATGAGGACCAATTTCAAGACAGCAACGTCGCTGGCGGGTATCGCCATCGCACTGGCTTGCGGCCCCACGGTCGCGCAGGCCCAGGTCGCATCGACCGCAGCAGCCCCGGCCGAGGAAACCGACGCAATCGTCGTCACCGGCCTGCGCAAGTCGCTTGCCGATTCGGTCAACATCAAGCGCAACACGCAAGGCGTGGTCGATGCGATCACGTCCGAAGACATCGGCAAGCTGCCCGATACCAACCTTGCTGAATCGATCCAGCGCATCCCCGGCGTGTCGATCGACCGTGCCAACAACGAAGGTTCGCGCGTGACGGTTCGTGGCTTCGGCCCCGAATTCAACCTCGTCACGCTCAACGGCCGTTCGATGCCGGGCAGCGGCGTCAACGGCACGCGCTCGTTCGACTTCGCCAACATCTCGGCAGACGGCGTTTCGGGCATCGACGTGTTCAAGACCGGTCGCGCCGACGTGGCGTCGGGTGGCATCGGCTCGACGATCGACATCCACACCGCACGTCCGTTCGACTTCAAGGACTTCAAGGCCTCGCTGCAAGCCAAGGCGACCGACGACACCTCGAAGTCGGGCTTCCACCTGACCCCGGAAGTGTCGGGTCTGGTCAGCAACACCTTCGCCGATGGTCGCATCGGGCTGCTGCTCAACGGTTCGTACTCCGAGCGCGACAGTCAGTTGCAGTCGGCCTACACGCGCGGCTGGCTCGACAACGTCGATCTGGGCACCGCCAAGGTCGTCAACAACAACAAGAACCCCTCGGGCAACTACTGGGCACCGCAGGACGCCAACTGGGCGGTCGAAAACCACCACCGCACCCGCCTGAACGGTCAGGCCGTGCTGCAGTTCAAGCCGACCGACACGCTCGTCGGCACGATCGACTACACGTATGCCCTGTACAAGGACCACGCGCTCAAGAACAGCTTCGGCGCATGGTTCGGCTATGGCGGCAGCCTGACCAGCGCCACGATCGACGGCAACGGCACGATGACCAACCTGGTCGATGCCGGGTCCGACCTTTCGTACACCGGCACTGCCGACAACCAGCGCAACGAGCTGAGCTCGCTCGGCGGCAACCTCAAGTGGCAGCCGCTCGACAACCTGACGATCGTTGCCGACGGCCACCATTCGGTCAACACCTCGACCGACGACGCGCAATTCTACATCGTCGGGCAGGACCAGAACTACTCGATCGACAAGATCTTCGATTCGACCAAGACCGGTATCCCGACCACGACGTGGACCTTCAAGTCCCCGCACAACGTCGGCAATCTCGACACCTCGTTGATCACGCCGCTGTTCGGCCAGCACAACTTCAACCGCCAGCGCACCGCTGTGGATGAAGGACGTCTCGAAACCGAATGGCGCAACAACGGCGACAGCGGGCTGCGCGCGATCAAGGTCGGCGTCGATTACAAGAGCACGCAGACTGCGTTCACCGTCTATAACAGCGGCAACATCTCGAACGGGTATTACGACCCCCGGCTCGATGGCAAGCTGCCGTCCTCGCTGTTCACCAAGGTCAGCTCCTCGTCGATCCTCAGCGGTCTGTCGGGCGGCGGCAAGGACATTCTGGTCCCCTACTTCTACAGCTTCGACCCGCTCGCCGTGTCGCAGGCGCTGGCCGGACTGCCCAACTACAACGGCACCGGTCCCGCTCCTTCGTATCCGGCTGGCTACGGTTATGGCACCGTGCCGACCACCGACAACCTGATCAAGGAACGCACCTTCGCCGGTTATGCGCAGTTGCAGTTCGATGGCGAATTCAACTCGATGCGCTTCAAGGCGCAGGCGGGCGTGCGCTACGAACACACCAGCGTCACCGCAGCCAGCCTGCAGCAAACGCCGGTTTCGGTCACCTGGAACAATCCGACCGAGTTCCAGACCCAGTTCCAGCCCGGCGCGCAAGTCTATACCGTCAAGAAGTCGTATGACGACTTCCTGCCGAGCATCGACGCCAGCCTGCAGATCACCTCGAAGCTGATCGCCCGCGCATCGTACAGCAAGACGATCACGCGGTCCGACCTGAACTCACTGGTGTCGACCCAGGTGGTCAATGCCAACCCGCACGTGGGCAACCGCACGATTTCGGCGGGCAACCCTGGCCTCCTGCCCTACACCTCGCAGAACTTCGACCTGACGTTCGAATACTACATCAAGAACAACAGCTACTTCTCGGTGAACTTTTTCACCAAGCAGGTGTCGAACTTCCTGACGCAGACCACCACCACCACCACGCTGCCGGGTCTGACCGACGCCTCGCTGGGCGCCATCGCCCAGAAGGCGACAGCCGAAGTGCTGGCCGCAGGTCAGCAGGCATCTGCGCAAAACGTCTTTGCGCAGATGGTGGCCGATACCGGCAAGTCAGCGTTCGTCGGCCAGCCGGGCGACCCGCTGATCGTCTGGCAGATCACCCAGCCGAGCAACGCCAACACGGTCAACATCCATGGCTTCGAAATCGCAGGCCAATATGTGTTCGGCGATACCGGGTTCGGGGTGCAGGCCAACGTGTCGTTGCCCGCAGGCGGAGCGCGCTACAACAACGCCCAGACCGGTATCCAGTTCGCGCTGCCCGGCCTGAGCAAGTCGTACAACCTCGTCGCCTTCTACGAAAAGCACGGCTTCCAGACCCGTCTGGCATGGACCCATCGCGGTGCATTCCTGTCGGCGCTCTCGCAGCCGCTCTACGCCAACGAGCCGACCTATACCGCCTCGTATGGCCAGCTTGACGGCAGCGCCAGCTATGACGTGACGCCGCAGGCAACCGTGTTCGTCGATGCGGTCAACATCCTGGGTGCGCACCAGAACCAGTACGGGCGCTACTCGAACCAGTTCGTCTTTGCCGCCAAGGGCTATGGACGATACCAGGCCGGTCTGCGCGTCAAGTTCTGACGCGCCACGCCTGAACCTGACCGGAGCCGCCGCTTCCCTCCCTCCTCCCTCGAAGGATGAGGCGGCTCCGGACTTGGTTGAAGTTCCAGTTCAGACTTGCGATCGGGAGAGGAGGTCGCGCAGATGGGCCGCGTTGCCTCGGGTCAGATCGCCCAACACGCCGCGCGCGGGCACCGGCAGGTGCTCGGCAGCCGGGCCATTGGCCTCGAACACCAGGTTGTCGAACACCACCTTCCAGCTATCGCGCTGGCCCTTGGGCAAGTCGCGCAGGCTCAGCAGGGCATGGAGCAGGGCGGTCATCGGCGAGCCGAACCAGCCCGGCACATCGCGCCACCAGGTGTTGACCATCACGTTCACCGGACCCAGCGATTCGACCCCGTGCCACCACAGCGTGGGAATGTAGATCGCATCCCCCGGCTCCAGCGTGGCGACCAGCGCCTGTTCCTGCGCTTCGCGATAGCGGGGAAAGCGCGCGAAGTCGGGCTCGCGGATGTCGACCAGACTGATCGGCTGTCCGGCCGGGGTCAGGTCGAGCGGACCGACGTACAGATTGGGGAACTGCTCGATCGGGAACAGCGTGAAGCGGCGCCGTCCGGTTACCACGCAGGCGATGTTCTCGACATTGTCGAAGTGCGGCGCGGTCAGCGTATGGTTGCCGATCCACAGCGATTGCAGGAACTGGCTGGCCGAGATGAAGCCGTCGAGCCGGTGCGTTTGGGCAAAGCCCGGGAAGAAGCCCCCCAGCGCCAGCGATCCGGCGAACAGCGCGGTCGGCGCGGGACTCTGCGCCTCATGCCGCAACCGCGCGACGAACTCGGCAAAGCTTGCCTGTTCGTGGCGGTAGTTGAAGGCGGTACAGTCGGGTACATAGAAGAACCGCCCGCGCCATTCAGGATCGCAGGCAAAATAGGGGATGGGCATGCCTGAGGCCGTGGCGACAAGATGGTCGAGCAAGTCATCGGCACTGTCGGCGCCAAGTTTCACCACCGGCCATTCGGAGACCAGTCCTTTCAGGACGGCAGGCCGGGCAGCAGGCTTGATCTCTTCGGCAAATATTTCGGGCGTAACGTGACTGTATTCTGGAATATTCTTCATAATATTCTCGTTCGCGACACATATTTTTCAAAAGCCTATTTGCACTTCAATCGTGGGTCAACTCGGAATGACTGATTTCGTTTCACTGGATTTTGCGCAACACAAGTTGCTGCGGCTGGCCAACCGGCACGGCGCCGAGCTTGGCGACGCGCTGGGCATGGTCGGCGCAGTCCCGACCGAAATCCCCGCGCTGGCGGCCTCTTATCCGCTGTTCTTCCGCAAGGCGCCGGGCAGCGGGCGCTTTGAACTGGCGGCCATGCTGGGCTTCACCGCGACGCAGAACCTGTTCCTCGATGGCGAGCGCTGGGATGCGGGTTATGTCCCGCTGGCCTTGCGCTGCGAACCCTTTGCCGTGGGGCAAAGCGCCGCCACGCCCGATCGCAACACACTGCTGATCGACCTCGACAGCCCGCGCCTGACGCGCAGCGATGGCGATGTGCTGTTCTTTTCCGATGGCCGTCCATCCGAACGGCTGCAGGCGATCGTCGATGCACTCGAAGCACTCGTCACCGGCGCGCAAGTGGGGCGCGACTATGCCACAGCGCTTGAAACGCTCGACCTGATCGAGCCGGTCGATGTGCGGGTGGAGGCAGAAGATGGCCCGCCGCTGACCCTGTCGGGCCTCTACACCATCGCGCAAGACCGCCTGAACGCGCTGCCCGACGCCGCGCTGCTCGACCTGCGGGCGTGCGGTTTCCTGCCGTGGATCTATCAGCAGGCGGCTTCGGTGGGGCAGATCGCCAACCTAATCGTCCGCCGCGACCGAATCCGCGCCACGCTGCGAGCCAGCCATGGCGCCTGATCGCGCGCGCTCGGTCGTCATCGTCGGCGGCGGCACCGCGGGCTGGCTGACAGCGGGAATTCTGGCCGCGCGGCGCGGGGACGACAACCTGACGGTCACGGTGGTCGAATCGCCGGGCGTACCGATCCTGGGCGTGGGCGAAGGCACCTGGCCGACGATCCGCCGGACGCTGCAGACGCTGGGCGTACGCGAAGCGGACTTCCTGCGCGCCTGCGATGCCACCTTCAAGCAAGGCTCGCGCTTTGTCGGCTGGCGCAACGGCACACCCGCTGCGCCGCACGCCTACACCCACCCGTTCACCCTTCCCCACCGCTTCGGCGAGGTCGATCTGGCTGCGGCGTGGCTGGCGCAGGCGGCGCCCGACGGCGCCGGATTTGACGAGGCGGTCTGCTTCCAGACAGCGCTTTGCCGCCTTGCCCTGTCGCCCAAGGCGCGGTCGAGTGCGGAGTATGACGGGCTGGGCAACTATGCCTACCACTTCGACGCGGGCAAGGTCGCCACCTTCCTCAAGGCACATTGCACCGAAAAGCTGGGCGTGCGCTACATCCCCGACGATATCACCGGCTGCACGCAGGATGCCGAAGGGGCTATCACCGCGCTGCACACCGCCAACAACGGGCCGCTTGAGGGCGATTTCTTCATCGATTGCAGCGGCGGCCATGGCGTGCTGATCGACAAGGTCTATCATGTGCCGATGGTCGAATGCCGCGACGTGTTGTTCGTCGACCGCGCGCTGGCGATTCAGGTGCCCTATGACAGCGCCGACGCGCCGATCGCCTCGGTCACGCTGGCCACGGCGCAGGCGGCGGGCTGGATCTGGGACATCGGCCTGACCACCCGACGCGGCGTCGGTTATGTCCATTCCAGCGCCCATGCCTCACAGGACGAAGCCATCGCGACGCTGGACGCCTATGTCCGCGCGATTTCGGGCAAGGGCTTGCCGGGTACCCCGCGCTCCATCGCCATCAATGCGGGCTACCGCAGTCGCTTCTGGGTGCACAATTGCGCGACAGTGGGGGTGTCCTCGGGCTTTGTCGAGCCGCTGGAGGCATCGAGCATCGCAATGATCGAGCTGTCGGCCAACCATCTGGCCGATAACCTGGCCTTCGAACGCGATGCGATGGCAGCCGAGGCGCATCGGTTCAACACCATGCTGGATCAGGTCTGGCGCGATGCGATCGACTTCCTCAAGCTGCACTATGCGTTGAGCGATCGGCCCGAACCGTTCTGGGCCGCCAATCGCGCATCAGCATCGTGGCCGCCATCGCTGCGCGACAAGCTGCAGATTTGGCAGCACCGGCCCCCCGCCGCGAGCGATTTTCCGCACGCTTTCCAGTTGTTCGGCCCGGCGAGCTATCAGTACGTACTCTATGGCATGGCCGACCGCGCCGCGCTCGCCGGTGGGACTGCAGCGGCAGCGGCGGAACTGGCCGAAGTGCAGGCGTTGACCGCCCGCCTGACGCGGATGCTGGCGCCCCACCGCGATTCGATCGGGGCCATCGTCGCCGCCTGATCCGGCGTACGACGTATGAGGAGCGGCGAGCGGCGCCCAGCGGGGGCGTAGCCACGAAAAAGGGCCGGAAGGTTTCCCCTCCGGCCCGTTTTTCTTTCCGGCAAAGCGTAGTGAGGGATCAGCCCTTCAGCACTTCTGCCAGCGTTTCGCCGAGCAGCGACGGCGAAGGGGAAACGCGGATGCCCGCTGCTTCCATCGCCGCGATCTTGTCTTCGGCGCCGCCCTGGCCGCCCGAAACGATCGCGCCAGCGTGGCCCATGCGGCGTCCCGGAGGCGCCGTGCGACCGGCGATGAAACCGGCCATCGGCTTGCTGCGACCGCGCTTGGCTTCGTCCTTGAGGAACTGCGCCGCTTCTTCTTCGGCACTGCCGCCGATTTCACCGATCATGATGATCGACTTGGTTTCATCGTCAGCCAGGAACAGTTCCAGCACGTCGATGAAGTTGGTGCCGTTGACCGGGTCACCACCGATGCCGACAGCCGTGGTCTGGCCAAGGCCGATGGCCGAGGTCTGGAACACCGCTTCATACGTCAGCGTGCCCGAGCGCGATACGACGCCGACCGAACCCTGCTTGAAGATGCTGCCCGGCATGATGCCGATCTTGCATTCATTCGGAGTCAGCACGCCGGGGCAGTTCGGGCCGATCAGGCGCGACTTGGAACCCTGCAAGGCGCGCTTGACGCGGACCATATCGAGCACCGGGATACCTTCGGTGATCGCCACGATCAGTTCGATCTGCGCGTCGATCGCTTCGAGGATCGAGTCTGCCGCGAATGGCGGCGGAACGTAGATCACGCTGGCGGTGGCGCCGGTGGCATGGGCGGCTTCGGCAACGGTGTCATAGATCGGCAGGCCAAGCAGGCTTTCACCGCCCTTGCCCGGCGTGACGCCGGCCACCATCTGGGTGCCGTAAGCCAGCGCCTGTTCGGTGTGGAACTTGCCGGTGTTGCCGGTCATCCCCTGGGTGATGACCTTGGTGTTCTTGTTGATCAGGATCGACATGGTTCAGGCAACCTTCTGAACTTCGGCGACGATCTTCTTGGCCGCATCGCCAAGGTCGTTCGCGGGAACGATGGGGAGACCGGAATTGGCGAGGATGTCCTTGCCCTGCTGCACATTGGTGCCTTCCAGACGCACGACCAGCGGAACCGACAGGTTCACTTCCTTCGCCGCGGCAACGATGCCGTCAGCGATGATATCGCACTTCATGATCCCGCCGAAGATGTTGACCAGAATGCCCTTAACCGACGGATCGGACAGGATGATCTTGAACGCTGCGGTGACCTTTTCCTTGGTGGCGCCGCCACCGACGTCAAGGAAGTTGGCAGGGAACATGCCGTTCAGCTTGATGATGTCCATCGTCGCCATGGCAAGCCCGGCGCCGTTGACCATGCAGCCGATGTCGCCATCGAGCTTGATGTAGGCCAGGTCATACTTGCTGGCTTCGATTTCGGCCGGGTCTTCCTCGGTCTCGTCGCGCAGGGCAACGACATCGGGGTGCCGGTAGAGCGCGTTCGAATCGAAGCTCATCTTGGCGTCGAGCACCAGCAACTGGCCATCGGTGGTTTCGACCAGCGGGTTGATTTCGAGCATCGAGGCGTCGAGCGCGACGAATGCTTCGTACAGCTGCTTCGAAATCTTCTGCGCCTGCTTGTTGAGGTCACCCGACAGCTTGAGCGCGAAGGCAACCGCGCGGCCATGGTGCGGCTGGAAGCCCTGCGCCGGATCGATCACGATGGTGCTGATCTTTTCGGGCGTGGAGTGGGCCACTTCCTCGATGTCCATGCCGCCTTCGGTCGAGACGATCAGGGCCACCCGGCCGGTGCCGCGATCGACGACCAGCGACAGGTAGTATTCCTTGGCGATGTCGACACCGTCGGTCACGTACAGGCGGTTGACCTGCTTGCCCGCATCACCGGTCTGGATAGTGACGAGCGTGTTGCCGAGCATTTCCTGCGCGTGCGATGCGACTTCGTCGATCGACTTGGCAAGACGGACACCGCCCTTGGCATCGGGACCGAGTTCCTTGAACTTGCCCTTGCCGCGGCCACCCGCGTGGATCTGCGCCTTGACGACATAGATCGGTCCGGGAAGCTGCTTGGCTGCAGCAACCGCTTCTTCGACGGTCAACGCGGGAATGCCCGCTGGAATGCTGACGCCATACTTGGCGAGCAGTTCCTTGGCCTGATACTCATGAACGTTCATGCAGATTCCCCGCTGTGACAGAGTGGGAGGAAAGCGCCGGACAGAGGGGACCGCCCGGAGAGTCCCGCCGCCTAAAGCACAGGCAATCCCGCTTGAAAAGCCTTTCAATGGTCCGGCTAAGGCAAAGGTGAGGGCGATGGCTCCGGTTTCGCGCATACGAATGAGCGACAGATGCCCCGAACCCCGAACAAAGGTGGCACTTGCAAGCTTGCCCGCCAGAGCGCATCGCCCGGCAGATGATCGATTACCAGCGCCTTTCGGACATCGTGCGCGAAGCAGGGCGCATGGCGCTGGCGCTGTGGCCGGGCCATGGCCACGCACCGAAAGTGTGGGACAAGTTGCCCGGAAACCCGGTGAGCGAAGCCGACATCGCGGTCGACAGCTTCCTCAAACGCGAACTGCATGCACTGCTGCCCAGCGCGGGCTGGCTGTCCGAGGAAACCGTCGATCACCCCGAGCGGCTTGAGCGCGGCCTGTGCTGGCTGGTCGATCCGATCGACGGGACACGCGATTTCGTGCGCGGCCGCCCCGGTTGGTGCATTTCGGTGGCACTGGTCAGCGCCGGACGGCCATTGATCGGCATGCTCGATGCCCCGGCGCGCGGCGAATTCTGGCTCGCCACCGCCGGACAGGGCGCCAGCCGCAACGGCCAGCCGATCCACGCCAGCGATCGCACCACGCTTGCCGGAGCGCGGGTGCCTGCCGATTCGCTGCCCGGGCCCGACAGCGATCTGGTGATTGTGGACAAGCCCAACTCGATCGCGCTGCGCATCGCCATGGTTGCCGCGAACGAGGCCGATTTGCTGGCGACGCTGCGCTGGGGCTATGAATGGGATATCGCCGCCGCTGCGCTGATCGCGCGCGAGGCGGGTGCATCCGCCAGCGATGCTTTTGGCCAGCCGCTCGATTACAACAAGCGCGATCCGCGCGCGTTCGGCCTGCTTGTTACGGCCCCCGCCATCCACGCCGCTGCGGTCGAGCGTCTGGCCGACAGGGCGGCAAAGCTGGCCTGAACGCCCGCCAGCAGGGCTCAGGCCGCAGCGAAGTCCTCGGTGTCGATGGTTGCCTGCATCGCCTTGCCATAACGGTGCCCGGCAACGGTCTGGTGGTTGATCAGCGCGTCGACAGCCGCGGCGACTTCGGCAGGGATCGCCCAGTCGCTGCGGGCAAGGTTCTCTTCCAGATGATCGATCCGCGCGGTGCCGGGAATGGCCACGACATGCTCTCCCCGGCCAACGACCCAGCCGAGTGCCAGTTGTGCGGGCGTGACCCCGGCGTCCACGGCAATCTGCGCAAAGCCGGCTACGAGCGCGCGGTTGGCCGGGAAATTTTCGTCCTGAAAGCGCGGCATCGCGCGGCGAATGTCGGTTGTCGGCATGGCTGCCACATCCAACGCCGGATCGGCCAGCAACCCACGTCCGACCGGTGAGAACGCGACGAATGTGATGCCCAGTTCACGGGTTGCTTCCAGGACCGCGATCTCGGGATTGCGGGTCATCGGCGAGTATTCGGTCTGCAGCGCCGCGACCGGGTGCTCGGCATGCGCGCGGCGGACCGTTTCGGCCGACATTTCCGACAGGCCGATACCGCCGATCTTGCCTTCCTTCACCAGCCGCCCAAGCTCACCGACCGATTCCTCGATCGGCACGGTGAAATCGCGCCGGTGCAGATAGTACAAATCGATGAAGTCGGTCTGCAGCAGCCGCAGCGAAGTTTCGAGCGCGCCACGGATGGTTTCGGGCTTGCAGTCGATCCGCCGCTTGGCGCCATCGACGATGATGCCGGTCTTGCTGGCAAGGAAGAACTTGTCGCGACGGCCTTTCAGCGTTTTGCCGATCAGCGTTTCGTTATGCCCGTCGCCATAGATCCGCGCGGTATCGAGATGGTCGTAGCCCAGATCGATGGCATGATCGAGCAGGCGCGCGCCGTCCTCGTCCGAGGGCGGAGTGCCATAGGCCCAGCTCAAAGACATGCAGCCAAGTCCGACCGGCTTGACCGCACGGCCAGCGATGGAACGGGGAGAAACGGGCGTCTGGGTCATCGTCACGAGCCTTCCGATTGCAGTGGACCGATGCCGTCCGGCGCGGCCCGCGTCAACCGGCGCAACGGACGCACGCATGAAAACAGCGGCCGGTGGATCGCTCCACCGGCCGCCATGATTCAGGTCGTGTCTGGCAAAGTCTTGTTACTGGCCGCGAGCGCGCGCCACGTCGTCCTGCGTCACCGGCACGATCTTGATCTCGACGCGACGGTTGGCCGAGCGACCCTCCACCGTGTCGTTCGAGGCGACAGGTTGGGTCTTGCCGTAACCAGTGCTGCGGATGCGCTGCGGAGCGATCCCGCGCGAGGACAGGTAATCGGCCACGGCGCGCGCGCGGTTTTCGGACAGGGTCTGGTTATAGGCGTCAGAGCCGGTCGAATCGGTGTGGCCGTACACATCGACCAGCGAGTTGGGATACTTCACCAGCGATTGCGCCACGCGGTCGAGCGTGTCGCGGAACGTCGGCTTGATCAGCGTGCTGTCGGTATCGAAGGTCACGCCATTGGGCAGGTTTACCAAAATCGCCTGACCGTTGTCGGTCGGGGTCACGTCGACGCCCGAGCCAGCGGTCTGCTCCTTCAGTTCGCGGATCTGCTTGTCCATGGTGTAGCCGACCGCCGCCCCGGCGATGCCGCCGATGCCGGCGCCGATGATGCGCCCGGTGCCACCGCCGATCAGACCACCCAGCAGGATGCCCGCCAGAGCGCCGCCGCCAGCACCAAGTGCGGTGCGCGAAACCTTCTGTTGGCCGGTGTTGGGATCGGTCACGCAGGCCGACAGGCTGACAAGCGACACGGCGCACAGGCTTGAAACGATAACGCGACGGATCTTCATCACAGGTTCCCCTAAATCTGCGGCACCGCTCGGACCGCACGGTCTATCGACAGTGGTACGCGTGGTGCCTCAAGTCGTTCCATTTCGCCACCCCTGGCTTAACCGCACCAGAACGCGCCCGCGCCCAAGTCCGCCAGCCCTAGTCCAAAGCGGACCTTGTCCGCTTCGCTTGCGGACGGAAACGTGCTAGCGGCTGTTGTCGTGACACCGTTTCCCTGGCCAGATACCCTCGTCATCGTTGGTCTCGTCGTACTCAACGGCCTGTTTTCCATGTCGGAACTGGCGATCGTCTCAGCGCGTCCTGCGCGGCTGAAGGTGCTTGCCGAGGCCGGATCGACCAGCGCGAAAGTGGCGTTGCAACTGGCTTCAGATCCCGGAAAATTCCTTTCGACCGTGCAGACCGGCATCACCCTCGTCGGCGTGATCGCCGGTGCTTATTCGGGATCGAGTCTTGGCGGACCGGTCGGCGAACGGCTGGCCGCGCTTGGCGTGCCCGCGCGCTTTGCCGACAACGCCGGATTCGCGCTGGTCATCGCGGTGACCACGTACCTCAGTCTTGTGGTCGGCGAACTGGTGCCCAAGCAGGTGGCCTTGCGCGCGGCCGAACCGATCGCGCTCGTCGCCGCGCAGCCGATGCGGTTTCTGGCGCAGGCCACGGCTCCCGTGGTGTGGAGCCTGAACCAGTCGTCCAAGCTGTTGCTGCGCTTGCTGGGGCTGCATCGCGGCAGCGAGCAGGAAGTCACTGCCGAAGAACTGCAGATGATGTTCGCAGAGGCCACGCGGTCCGGCGTCATCGAGGAAGAAGAGCGCGCGCTGATGACTAGCGTGATGCGCCTGGCCGACCGTCCGGTGCGCGAGGTGATGACCCCCCGTACCGAGCTCCACTGGATCGAGGCGACAGCGAGCGAGGCCGATTTGCGCGCCGCCATCGCCGACAGCCCGCATTCGCTGCTGCTGGTGGCCGACGAAACACCCGACCACATCGTCGGCGTGGTCAAAGTGCGCGAAGTGCTCGCCGAGCTGCTGCGCGTGGGTCATGCCGACCTGCTGCAATTGATGCGCAAGCCGGTGATATTGCCCGACCACCTCGACACCATGGACGCGCTGCGGATGATCCAGCAGGCCGAAGTGGCGCTGGCACTGGTCCATGATGAATACGGCCATCTTGACGGGATCGTCACCGCCGCCGACTTGCTGTCGGCGATTGCAGGCACGTTCGTGTCGCACAGCGACGATGGCGATGGCCCGATGATCACCGAGCGCGAAGATGGCTCGCTGTTGCTCTCGGGTGCCCTGCCAGCCGACGCCATGGCCAGCCGCATCGACATCGACCTGCCCGAAACGCGCGATTACGCTACCGCCGCCGGGTTCGTTCTGTCGGTTCTGCGCAAGCTGCCGGTCGAAGGCGAACACTTCGTCGAACAGGGCTGGCGCTTCGAAGTGGTCGACATGGACGGGCGCAAGATCGACAAGCTGCTGGTCGCCCGGGCCAAACCGCAGCCGACTGTGACCGCGCACGCAGACGCCTGAATGGCGCGTGCGACGGTATTGCACTCGGCCCGCGGTGCAGCCTTGTCAGATCAGAACGGAAGCGCTTTGCCGGCAAGGATCAGCGCAAGCGCGCAGCCAACAACCAGCCCACTGCGCACCGCAGCGCGCGCCAGCACGGGCATGGACCGGCCATCCAGACCGAGTTCGACAAGGGTGCGCGGGTGCATCATCGCGCCTTCGATGCACCCGCCACTCCTAAGAAACGGTAAAGCGTGGGCTCAGTCGGACGAACCGAGCCATTCCCACAGCGCCGCCAGACAATCGCGACCCAGCAGCGCACTGCGTTCGGGGCTCCACCCATGCTCGGCACAAGGCAGATCGTCGTTGTCTTTGAACGGCATTTCCAGCGTCATCGCCACCGCGCCGAAACGTTCGGCCACCTGATTGGTCGACATCGAGAGGTTGGCGGTGCCGGGGCGTGCTTCGGGATAGCCGCGCCGCGTCTGAAAATCGGGGGTCCGCCGCTCCAGAATCGCACGGTAGCGGCGATAGGCGGCGCCTTGCGCCTCGGTCCACGACGGGATGCCCTCGAAACCTGCGACGAACACGTGGGGGATCGCCTCATCACCATGCACGTCGATGGCAAAGTCCACGCCGGTGGCGTCCATCGCGTTGCGGATGGCCAGCACTTCGGGCGAGCGTTCGGCAGTGGGGGAGTGCCATTCGCGGTTGAGGTTCACGCCCGCCGCGTTGGTGCGCAGGTGGCCACGTATCGATCCGTCGGGGTTAGCATTGGGCACCACGTGAAAGCGGCACGTCTGGCGCAGGCTGCGCGCGTGCGGGTCGGCTGGATCGGTCAGCATCGCCAAGGCGCCGTCCATCCACCACTCGGCCATCGATTCGCCGGGGTGCTGGCGGGCATAGAGCCACACTTGCCTTGACCCTTCGCCCAGTTCCAGACAGTCGATCGGCCGACCGTCCAGACTATGCCCGAGCACGCGATGCGACACACCGGGGCTGGCTGCGGTACGCGACACCAGATCGTTGTGCCGTTCGAGCGAATAGGGCGCGAAATAGGCAAACCACGCGGTGTCCGCCGCCGGGGTATGGCGGATGGTCAGCGTGCCGCCGTCCTCGCTTGCGTCCCACTGGGTCGTCGTACGGCGCCAGACCTGCCGATCCTCGGACACGGCGGCACGATAGCCCGGCCAGCCACCGGGATAGGCCGAAGCGCCAAGTCCGGTGATCTTCAGCTCAAGTTCGCGGCCCGCTGCCCCGCTGACGCGGAAATGGAACCATTGGAAGAAGTCCGACCCATGGTCCTTGCGGATCTTGAGCCGGGCGGCGCTGCCCAAAATCGACAACACTGCGATATTGCCACTGTCAAACGCGGCATCGATTCGGATCGAAGGGACAACAACGGGCGAAGGGTTCATGGTGGTTTCGGTCATTTCACGCTGATAGTCGCGCCCGAGGTACCGGGGAAGCCTGCGAACAGGGCATGGGCAAGACGCGGAGCTGCGGCAGCCACCTGCACTTGCGGTGACTTGGCTGATTCGCGGGCCTCGGCGCGCCCTTCCCACAAGGCTTTGCCGGTCGCGCGCTCGCGCAGCGTCACCGCCAGGCGTTGCCACACGATCTGCCGCGGGCCGCCGCCGAAGCTGAAGCCCAGCCCCAGTCCGACGCCCGAATGATAGCCTCCGGTCGATCCGCCTACCCCGACAGAGACCGGCTCACGGCGCTGCGCCCCGGTCTGGGCTGTCTCGCTTTCAAAGCGCACTTCGGCCACGATGTCCGCCGCATTGGGCGTCGCCGCGCCAAAGCCCAGCGCCGCCAGTTCGCGCGCGACGGCTTCAAGCCAGACCTGCGTTTCCAGATTGGCGGGGTCGATGCCCGGCCCCGCGCTCAGCGTGACCGCGCCATGTCCCAACGCGCCAAGCGATTCGGGCGTATGGAAGCGGGTGACCGCAACCGGAGCGGCCCGGACCGGCGCAACAGGAACCATAATGGCGGCGGTCGCCAGAATGACGCCGAGAAGGCCCGAAGGAATCGAACGTTTGGTCATGCCGCGAATGTGGGCGCTCAAACCGCTTGCGGCAATATCCCGAATTGCGCCCGCAATCGCTTCAGATCAGCGGCTGGCGAGCGGCACGATCTGACCTTCGGGGAATTTCGCAAACAAGGCGGCGGCCAACCGGGCGGCAACGGCCCCGTTGTCCAAGCCTACGTCGCCTTCGCGCGATTGTCCTTCGGCGCGGCCTTCCCAAAGCACTTTGCCGGTGGCCTTGTCGCGTATGCGAACATCCAGCCGAGTCGCCACGATCGCCTTCTTGGGCTTGGTGAAATCGAGCGCCAGCGCCATGCCGAAGCCGGTGCCGCGATTGCTGACGGTGGTGCTGACCTCGCCGCTCACCGGCTTGTGTGGCGCTTCTTCGGGCACCACCGTCTCGTGACTGACACCCACTTGCGCGATCTGCCCCGGATCGGCGGCAGTCGCCGTGTCATAGCCGCGCCGGGCCAGTTCATCGACCACGGCGGCCTCATAGACCGGCAGCTTCCATTCTTCTTCTGCGCCATCATCGGCGGCGATGACGATGCGCCCCCTGCCCAGCGCATCGCCCGCATCGGCTGCGCGCCAGGCATCGACGCTGATCTTCTTCGAAGGCTCGGCACTGGTGCGCGCGCCACCGGCCCGCCCGCCATCGCGCGGGTCGCCCCAACGATCGCCGCCGCCCCGGCTCCAGCCGCCCGGACCATCCCAACCCGGCATGCCTTGCGCATGCGCTTGCCCGACCGGAATGCAGGCAAGGCCGATGATGGCCGATATCACGGAGGCGAAGATGGGTTGGCGGCGGATCATGCTGATGGTCTTTCCTGTCGCGCGCGGGGCTTGGGTGGCTCCTGCGCGGGCGGTGCTGTCATTGCACTGAACGGATGGGATTGCGATTCCCTCCATCGACCGGGGTGCTAGGTGTGCTGCTGCAATGCAGCAGGGGGGGTGATTCGCGCGATGGCCAGTGGTTCGACAAGTCCGGCTTCCGTCCAGAAAGGGCCGGTGCTGGTCACCGGCGGAGCCGGGTATATCGGCAGCCACGCCGTACTTGCGCTTAAAGATGCCGGCTGGCCGGTGGCGGTGATCGACAATCTGGTCACCGGCTTCCGCTTTGCCGTGCCCGAAGGCGTAGCCTTTTATCATGGCGACATCTCTGACGAAGCGCTGCTGGCCAGGATCTTTGCCGAACAGGGCACGCAGGCGATCATGCACTTTGCCGGATCGGTGGTCGTGCCAGAATCGGTGGTCGACCCGCTCAAGTACTATCGCAACAACACCGGCAACACCCGCACGCTGATCGCGGCGGCGGTGGCAGGCGGCGTACCGCACTTCATCTTCAGCTCCACTGCCGCCACTTATGGGATACCCGAAGTCTCGCCGGTGACCGAGGATACGGCGCAACGTCCGATCAACCCCTATGGCATGTCCAAACTGATGAGCGAGTACATGCTGGCCGACACCGCGCGGGCGCATCCCATCAATTATGGCGCGCTGCGTTATTTCAATGTCGCCGGCGCCGATCCGCAAGGGCGCACCGGCCAGTCCACCGCCGGGGCCACCCACCTTATCAAGGTTGCGGTAGAGGCGGCGCTGGGCAAGCGCGACGGCGTTTCGGTGTTCGGCACCGACTTCGCCACGCCCGACGGTACCGGAGTGCGCGACTACATCCACGTCTCCGACCTCGCCCGCGCGCACGTTCTGGCGCTTGAGGCGCTGATTGCCGAGCCAAGCCGCTCGATGACCTTCAACTGCGGGTATGGCCGGGGCTTTTCGGTGCTTGAGGTGCTCGATGCGGTCGATCGCGTCACCAACCGCAAGATCGAGCGCAGGCTTGAGGCGCGGCGTGCGGGTGACCCCGATTCGCTGATTTCCGACAACCGCCGCATCCGCGCCGCGCTGCCGTGGGTGCCGCAATATGCCGACCTTGACACCATTGTGGCCCACGCGCTGGCATGGGAGCGGCGCCTGACCGAGATTCTGGGTAAGGAATGAGCTACTGTCTGGGCCATGGGTATCCTGCGCACATGGTTGACTTTGCCCGGGGCCGCCATTAACGGCCCACCTTCAGTTTCGCGCCCGGTCGTGTTCGGGCAAAGGGATTCGTCATGAAGATTCGCAACAGCCTGAAGTCGCTCAAGGACCGCCACCGCGAAAACCGCGTGATCCGTCGCCGTGGGCGCACCTATGTCATCAACAAGACCCAGAAGCGCTTCAAGGCCCGCCAGGGCTGATCTGGTCGGCTGCGCCTTGGCGTAGCCGCCGGTGCTTCGGTTTCCTCGTCACAGAGGATCGGTGCCCCCGCCCAACAGCGGGGGTTTTACCGTTTGTACTTTGGCGAACCGGTCCCAGCGAACTGGAGCGACGCGCGATGGAACGGCAAGTTGACGCGGTTGTCTGGGACATCGGTCGGGTGCTGGTGCACTGGTCGATTCGCGCGCTTTACGACACGCTGATCCCCGATCCGGCGCAGCGCGACTGGTTTCTGGCGCACGTCATCACCGAAGCGTGGCACCTGCAGCACGACACCGGCGTTCCGCTCGATGCGATGATCGAGGAACGGGTGACCGCTTTTCCGCAGTATCGCGCGCTGATCGAAGCCTATCGCAGCCGCTGGCTGGAAACGCTGCCCGGGCCGATTGCGGAAAACCTAGCGCTGATTCGCCGTCTCGCCGCGCGGGGCGTTCCGCAATTCGCGATCACCAACTTCGGCGTCGACACCTGGGCGATGTTCCGTCCGACTTTCCCGATTCTCGACTTGCTCGACGACATCGTGGTGTCCGGCGTCGAACGGCTGGTCAAACCCGATCCGGCGATTTTTGCGCTGGCGGCAAGGCGATTCGGCCATGCGCCCGACCGGATGATCTTCATCGACGACAACGTCGCCAATATCGCCGCCGCCCAGGCGCTGGGCTGGCAGGTGTTCCACTTCACCGGCGATGCGCTTGCGTTGGAAGCCGAACTGACCCGGCTGAGCGCACTTTAATCAGGCCAAACTCACCTCAACCCGATCAGCGAGATCTGGCGGCCATAGCCCGGCTCGCCGCGATGGGTGGCACGGCGGAACGAAAAGAACTGGCTCTCCTGCGCGTAAGTATCCTCGCCCAGCATCGCCACCGTGCCGATGCCTGCCGCCTGCAACCGCGCGGCGACATAGCCTTCCAGATCGAACCATGCATGGCCGGGTTTGCCGGTGCGGAAGAAGCGCTCGTTCTGCGGCGCGGCCTCGCTGAAGCGCCGCTCGAAAGCGTCATCCACTTCGTAGCTTTTCTGCGCGATGCACGGGCCGACGACGGCAGCGATGCGCGCCCGCTGCGCCCCCAGCGCCTCCATCGCCGCGATGGTGGCGTCGGTTACTCCGGTGAACGCCCCTTTCCAGCCGGCGTGCGCCGCGCCGACCACGCCGGCATGGGCATCGTGGAACAGCACCGGGGCGCAATCGGCGGTCAGCACGCCCAGCAACAGCCCCGGCCTGTCGGTCACCAGCGCATCGGCGCGGGGACGGTCGGCATCGGCCCAAGGCAAGTCCACGGTGACGACCTCGGCTGAATGGATCTGGTAACAGGTCAGCAGACCCGCGCCCGGCAGCACTGCCTCGCCCGCGCGGCGGCGGTTCTCGGCGGTATGAACGGGGTCGTCCTCGCTATAGCTGACGTTTAGCCCGGCATGGATGCCGGTGCTGACGCCACCCTTGCGCCCCAGAAACCCATGCGCCGCCCCGGCCAGCGCCGGATGGGTCAGCGCTTCGACCGGCGCGCTCATCCCTCCAGGCTCTTGCTCACCTGTTCGCGCACATCGCGTGACAGGCCGGGCAGCGCGGCGATGCGTTCCAGTTCGGCGCGCATCAGCGCGGCGCGCGCCGGTTCGATCTTGCGCCAGCGTCCCAACGAGGGGACGAAGCGCGCCGCGATGCTGCCGTTGATCGGATCGAGCGTCGCGATCAGATCGCCGATGATGCGATAGCCCGACCCGTCGGCAGCGTGGAAGGCGCCAAGGTTGGCAGCAAAGGCCATGTAGAGCGAGCGCACCCGGTTGGGATTGGTCAGCGTGAAGTCCGCATGATTGGCCAGCGCGCGCACTTGCCCGATGACATCGCGGTGTAGCGATCCGGCCTGCAACGAGAACCACTTGTCGATCACCAGCATGTTGCCTGCAAAGCGCGTCTGGAAGTCCGCCAGCGCCGCGCCGCGTTCGGGCCGGTCGAGCCCGCACAGCACCATCAGCGCGCCTTGCCGGTCGGTCATGTTGTCGGCTGCATCGTATTGCGCCTTGGCCCGTGCGGCCGCTTCGGCCGGATCGGCAGGGGCAAGATAGACCAGCGCCTGCGTCTTGAGCTTGCGCGCGCCCCGCGCCTCGGCGTCGAGGCTGAACGGCACCGCGCTGGTGCGGTCATGCAGCGCAATCCATTCATCGCGCAAGGCAGCGCCCAGCCAGCCCTTCAACGCCTCGCGCTCGTTGCGGATCGCCACCGGATCGACTTGCGCGATCTGCTCGGCCAGATAGCCTTCGCCGGGCAGGATCACCAGTTCGCCGCGCATCAGGTCATCCAGCGCCAGGTCGGTCAGCACCGCGTGGAACGCTCCGACGATCGCGGCACGCCCGGCTGTCCGGTCGGCCTCGGTCAGTTCGCCCTTCACCGCCGCCACCAGATGCTGCACGACGAGTTGCTGCATCGCCTCGTACCGCGCGAACGGATCGTCATCGTGCGCGGCAAGGAACACGAGGTCGTCGTTGGTTGTCGGATTGGCAATCGCCACCGGGGCGGAAAAGCCGCGATTGATCGACAGCACCGGGGCTTGCGCAAACCCGGTGAAGGTAAAGCTTTGCTCCGTCTCGGTCAGCACCAGCAGATGTTCGCCGCCATGGGTGCCGGTGGCGCGGTCGAACAAGGCGGTGCGCAACGGGATCACCATCGGCAGCTTGTCGGGCTGGCCCGGCGTCGAAGGCACCGTCTGGCGCAGCGTGAGCGTGACCGTATCGCTTGCGTGCGCCAGCGCCACGTCGACGCGGGGCGTGCCGGCCTGTTCATACCAGCGGCGGAACTGAGCAAGGTCGAGCCCGGTGCCATCCTCGATCGCGCGCACGAAATCCTCGCAGGTGGCGGCCTCGCCATCGTGGCGGTCGAAGTACAGGTCGGTACCCGCACGGAACCGTTCGGGGCCAGCCAGCACGGTCATCATGCGGATCACCTCGGCGCCTTTGTTGTAGACGGTCGCGGTGTAGAAGTTGCTGATTTCCTGATAGGAATCGGGCCGAATCGGATGCGCGAGCGGGCCCGAATCTTCGGGAAACTGGGCTGCGCGCAGCACCCTCACATCCTCGATCCGCTTCACCGGCGCGCTGCCGCGATCGGCGCTGAACTGCTGGTCACGCAGCACGGTGAAGCCTTCCTTCAGGCTCAACTGGAACCAGTCGCGGCAGGTCACGCGGTTGCCCGACCAGTTATGGAAGTACTCGTGTGCGACCACGCCTTCGACCGCGTCATAGTCGCCGTCGGTGGCGGTTTCGGGATCGGCGAGGATGTAGCGCGTGTTGAATACGTTGAGCCCCTTGTTCTCCATCGCCCCGGCATTGAAATCGGACACAGCGACGATGTTGAACAAGTCGAGGTCGTATTCCCGACCATAGACCTGCTCGTCCCACGCCATCGAGGCGATGAGGCTGCGCATGGCGTGGCCGGTGCGGCTTTCGTCGCCAGCGCGGACATAGATGGCAAGGTCCACCTTGCGGCCCGAACGCGTTGTAAAGCTGTCGCGCGTGGCGACCAGATCGCCCGCAACCAGCGCGAACAAGTACGAAGGCTTGGGCCAGGGATCGAACCACTGGGCCCAATGAGTGCCGCCCGGTCCGGTCCCTTGCGCCACCGGATTGCCGTTCGACAGCAGTACCGGGAAATCGGCGGCGCTGCCGCTCATCCGTACGGTGTAGACGCTGAGTACGTCGGGCCGGTCCGGGAAGAAGGTGATGCGCCGGAACCCTTCTGCCTCGCACTGGGTGCACAGCATGCCCGAACTGGCATAGAGACCCGAAAGCTGGGTGTTGGCGACCGGGTTGAGCGCGGTCTCGATTGTCACGACATGGGCATCGGCGGGGAGCGCGATCACCAGATCGTGGCCGTCCATTTCCCAATCGTTGTGCGACTTGCCATCGACCAGCACCGTGCGCGCGGCGATGCCATCGCCGTTGAGCCGCAGCGGGGCACCCGCCTGCCCGGCCGGGTTGCGCGCCACCGTCAGATCGGCGCGGACGCGCGTGGCATCGAGCGACAGCGCGAAATCGAGCGCGATTTCGGGCACCAGCCAGTCGGGCGCGCGGTAATCGCTGCGCAAGATCACGGAGGGCACGGCGGGCGGGTTGGACAGATCGTTCATGCCCCCGTCTTAGGCTGCGCAAGCGCTGGCGAAAACGGCAAACTTTGCTTGACACAAAGCAAGGCGGACGATCACCGCCACAGCCTGGCGACAAGGAAGCGGCGCATGAACCTGTTCATCTTCGGCATGGGCTATAGCGCGCAAGTGCTGGCGCACCGTTTGCGGGCGCAAGGCTGGAGCGTCGACGGCACCGGGCGCGGCGGCGAGATCGACTTTGCCGACCGAGCAGGGGTTGCAGCCGCGCTGGCACAGGCCACGCACGTGCTGTCATCGGTGCCGCCCGCTCGCACCGGCGGCGATCCGGTGCTCGATGCCTATGCCGAACTCATCGGCAAGGCTCCGGCCATGTGGATCGGCTATCTTTCCTCGACCGGGGTCTATGGCGATACCGGCGGGGCGTGGGTGGACGAAAGCGCCCCTATCGGACACGGACGCCGCAGCGCGCGCGCCGCAGCCGATCTGGACTGGCAGGCGCTGGATGCAAGGGTCCGCGTGTTCCGCCTGCCCGGCATCTACGGCCCCGGACGCAGCGCGCTTGACCGCGTGCGGCAGGGCGTGGCGCACCGCATCGCGCTGCCCGATCAGGTGTTCAGCCGGGTTCACGTGGACGATATCGCGAGCGGGGTGATCGCCTCGTTCGAGCGCGGGCCGGCGGGGGTCTACAATCTGGCCGACGAGGCACCGTGCAGCCAGAACGCGGTGATCGAGGAAGCGGCGCGGCTGCTGGGCATGGCCCCACCGCCATTGCTGACGCTCGAGCAGGCGAACCTCTCGCCAATGGCCCGCGCGTTCTATGCCGAAAACCGACGCGTAGCGAACGGCAAGGCCGCGCGCCTACTCGGCTGGCGGCTGCGCTTCCCGACTTATCGCGCGGGCTTGCGCGCCCTCAACGCCAGCACCAGCCCGACCAGCGCCAGCGCGGCTCCGGCCACGGTCAGCGGCGACCAGCGGAACCCTTCGAACAGCGTCGAAAGACCCATCGCCACCACCGGCACCAGCACCCCGTTATAGGCCGCGCGCCCCGGCCCCAGTTCGCGCAGCAACAGGTTGTAGAGCGGGAAGGTGAGTACCGAACCGAACAGCGCCAGATAGGCGACGCTCAACCCATAGCGCGCGGTCCATTCGAACACTGGCGGGCCCGAGAGTATCCACGCCAGCGCAAAGTCCGCCAGCGCGCCCAGCAGCAGCGCCCACGCCAGCAGCACGAAGGCCGAGACGCCGCGCAAGGCGGGACTTGCCTGCAGGACATTGCCCAGCGACGCGCAGGCCAGCGCCAGCAGCACGAGCCCAGCGCCCAGCGGCACATTGCCCCCTTGTGGCGCCACGCGGTATTCGTGGAGCATCAACAACGCGATCCCCAGCAAGGCCACCGCCGAGCCGCCCAGAAAGCCGCGCGTGATCGGCTGGCCCAGCAGCAGCCGCGCCAGCACCGCGTTGGGAACCATCAGCAGCGCGAAGATCACCGCGACCAGCCCCGATGTCAGATAGCCTTCCGCGCGGTAGACGAACTGGAAGTTGCAACAGAATGTCGCCACGCCGATCACTGCCGCCAGTCGCACCACCGCCCAGCCCGGCCAAAGCCGCTCGCGCCGGACAAGGGCCAAGGCGAACATGCCGATCGTCGCCCCGGCAAAGCGCCAGGTCACCGACCAACTTGGCGGAACCGTACCCAACTGACCCTTGATCACCAGCCAGGTCGAGCCCCAGATCAACGCGGTCAAAAGGAACGGCAGCGCGATCCGCGCCTCAAGGAACGAGGCGCTGCCGGGCGGTTGTGAACCCTTCACAAGGCAGCGATGGCACGGGCCAGCGCAGCGACATGCGTCGCATCGCTGTTCCAGGCGGTGACGAAACGCGCCGCCCCGGCAGCGCCAGCGGGCGCCGGCCAATCATAGAAATCAAAACCCTGTGCTTGCAGAGCGGCCTGCTCGGCAGACGACAGAACGACGAAGATCTCGTTCGCCTCGACCGGGTGGATCAGTCGTTGGCCGCAAGCATCCGCGATTTCGGCGGCGGTGGCATTGGCAGCGCGAGCATTGGCCAGCCACAGTTCATCGTCGAGCATCGCCAGAATCTGCGCCGCCAGATAGCGCCCTTTCGATTGCAGATGCCCCGCCCGTTTGCGCCGATAGCGCACCACATCGTGCAGCCCGTCGGCAAAGAACACGATCGCCTCTGCCCCCAGCCCGCCGTTCTTGACGAAACCGAAGCTCAGCGCCGAGACGCCCGCCTCCACCGTCACCGCCGCCGGACTGACGCCAAGGTGCGCCACCGCATTGGCGAAGCGCGCGCCATCCATGTGCAGGCCAAGACCCCGGGCCTGTGCCAGCGCACCGATCGCGGCGACTTCGGCGGGGGTATAGACCCGGCCATATTCGCTGGCCTGCGTGATCGAAATTGCGTGCGGTTGCACCTGATGCACATCGCGGCGGATCGGATCGATCACGCGGGCGATAGCGTCCGGGGTCAGCTTCGCGCCATCTCCGTCGGCCAGCAGCAGCTTGGCGCCGTGGGTGAAGAAACCGGGCGCACCGCCTTCGTCCACCTCGATATGCGCCTCGCGGTGGCAAACGACACCGCCATGCGGGGGCACCATCGCCGACAGTGCAAGGCAATTGGCCGCCGTGCCCGTTGCCACCCACAGCGCAGTGCATTCGGTCCCGAACAGCGCCGAGAACGCGGCATCGAGCTGGCGCGACAGCGCATCGCCATCATAAGCGGTGTCGGGCACATCGGCGGCCTGCATCGCGGCCCACACGCGGGGGTGGACGGCGGCGGCATTGTCGGAGAAGAACTTCATGGCGCGCATGCATGAAAGGCCGCACGGCAGCGGTCAAGCGGCGCTGATGAACGACTGACTTGCAGCCCCAATCAGGCTATGCTGATTTGATGACGCAGTTTCTGTCCCTGCTAACGGCATTTGGCCTCGGATCGATCATCACCGCGCTTGTTCAGGCATTTCTGGCGAGAAGTTCCCAAAAGGACGAACGAGCCTTTCGGGAGAAGCAAGCCGCCTATATCGGGCTGCTTGAAGCCTTTCACAAGGCCGCAGTTGAAGGCTCACCTGAAGCAGGAAACGCCTTCGTTTATTGGCAGATGCGTTGCGACCTTGTGGCTACGACTTCGGTCCGAGGCGCAATTCGCCTGATCGTCGAAACCAACGATGACCGACCGGCGCGGGAAGTAGCAATCGAAGCCATGAAAGCAGCGATGCGAGCTGATTTGGGAATCAGTGATTAGAACACTCACAAGAGCCTGAAGTGCCATCCCGACTGATCTGGCAAGAACATCGCGGGACCGGCCCCTTGCGGAAATGGTGCTGCTGGGGAGGATTGAACTCCCGACCTCAGCCTTACCAAGGATGCGCTCTACCACTGAGCTACAGCAGCACACCATTTCCGCTAGTGCCCTCCGGTCAAGCAGACCGGCGGCGGGCAGGGGCGCGCTTTGGCGGCGAGGCCTGCCTTTGTCAAGCGCCGGAATCGCTGCTTGGCAAATCATCAGCCCCTTGCAGGCAGCAGCGGGGGGCGGCAATGCAGCATGATGACCAAGCCTGACACTCCCCTTTCGCGCGCGGATCGGCTGGCGGCGCGGTTGCGCGACAACCTCCACCGGCGCAAGGCGCAAGCCCGCGCAATCGACCAGCGCCCGGATTCGCCAGCACTTCAGGCCAAAAGCGACCTTTCCAAACCCGAGGACGAGCGCTAGGGGCCTCGTTTTCCGGTCATTCCATTCCGACCGTCCAACATCCCGTTGCCATCATCTAGTTGAGGGAACCGCCACGATGCCCCGCCTGATCCTGATCCGCCACGGCCAATCGCAATGGAACCTCGAAAACCGCTTCACCGGCTGGTGGGACGTGGACGTGACCGAAAAGGGCGCGGCAGAGGCATTTGCGGCGGGCCAGTTGCTCAAGGACAAGGGCGTGCTGCCAACGGTGGCGTTCACCTCGTTGCAGACCCGCGCGATCAAGACGCTGCATCTGGCGCTTGAAGCGGCCGGGCGGCTATGGATTGCCGAGGACAAGGACTGGCGCCTGAACGAGCGTCACTATGGTGGGCTGACCGGGCTGGACAAGGCCGAAACCGCGGCCAAGCACGGCGACGATCAGGTCAAGGTGTGGCGCCGCAGCTTCGACATTCCGCCGCCGCCGCTGGAAGCGGGCAGCGCATTCGATCTGGCCAGCGACCCGCGCTATGCCGGGATCTCGGTTCCCGCGACCGAAAGCCTGAAAGACACGATCGCGCGCGTGTTGCCCGCCTATGAGGAAAAGATCGCGCCTGCGCTGCGCGCCGGGGAAACCGTGATCGTGTCGGCGCACGGCAACTCGCTGCGCGCGCTGGTCAAGCACCTGTCGGGCATTTCCGACGACGATATCACCGGGCTGGAAATCCCCACCGGCCAGCCGATCGTCTACGAACTCGATGCCGATCTGGCCGAGATCGAGCGCTACTATCTGTCGGAACGCTGAGCGCGGGCGGACGACTGCAAAGAGGACCATCGGATGAGCGATACGCCGCAAGTGGCCATCATCATGGGCAGCCAGTCGGACTGGGAAACCATGAAGAACGCCTCTGCCGTGCTGGAGCGGCTGGGCGTGGCACATGACACGCGCATCGTTTCGGCGCACCGTACGCCCGACCGGCTGGTGGCCTTTGCCAAAAGCGCCCACGAAGAGGGGTTCAAGGTGATCATCGCCGGGGCCGGTGGCGCGGCCCACCTGCCCGGCATGGTCGCGGCGATGACGCACCTGCCGGTGCTGGGCGTGCCAGTCGAATCCAAGGCGCTGAAGGGCATGGATTCGCTGCTGTCGATCGTGCAGATGCCCGGCGGCATTCCGGTGGGCACGCTGGCCATCGGCGTTCCGGGCGCAACCAATGCCGGCATTCTTGCGGCATCGATTCTGGCCACCGGCGATGCCGCGCTGGCCGAACGGCTGATCGCGTTTCGCACCGCGCAGACCGATTCGGTCGCCGAACGGCCGTCCTGAGGTCCGGCATGATCGCACAGATGATTCCTCCGGGTGAAACCATCGGCATCCTGGGTGGCGGTCAACTGGGCCGGATGATGGCGCTTGCCGCCGCAACGCTGGGCTATCGCTGCCATGTCTTCGCGCCCGAAGCCGATCCGATCGCGGCCGATGTCTGCGCCGCCTTCACGCAGGGAGACTTTGCCGACGAAGCGGCGCTGTCGGCTTTTGCCGCGCATTGCGCGGTAGTAACCTACGAATTCGAGAACGTGGCCGCAGCGCCGCTCGCAGCGATCCTGCCGCATGCGCCGCTTTACCCACCGGCGCACGCGCTCGAAGTGGCCCAAGACCGCGCCAGCGAGAAGGCGTTCGTCGAGCAACTCGGCGGCCGTCCGGCACCATGGGCGACGGTCGATTCGCCCGACGATCTGGCCGCCGCCATCGCGCGAATCGGCACGCCCGGCATCCTCAAGACCCGGCGCGATGGCTATGATGGCAAGGGCCAGTGGCGGATCATGACCCCCGCCGATGCCGAAGCGCTCGATTGGCCCACCGCCACGCCGCTGGTCTACGAAGGGTTCGTCACCTTCGATGCTGAATTTTCGGTGATTCTGGTGCGGACCGCCAGCGGCGAAGTGCGCTTCTGGGACAGCGCCGAGAACGTGCACAAGAACGGCATCCTCGACCGCTCGACCATTCCTGCCTCGCCCGCCATTGCCGCGCACATCCCCGCCGCGCGGGCGCTGGCCGCCAAGCTGGCCGAGGCGCTCGACTATGTCGGCGTGCTGACTTGCGAGTTCTTTGCCACCGCGCAAGGCCCGGTGTTCAACGAAATGGCGCCGCGTGTCCACAATTCAGGGCACTGGACGATCGAAGGCGCGCTGACCAGCCAGTTCGAGAACCACATCCGCGCCATCTGCGGCTTGCCGCTGGGCGCGACCGCGCTCGCGTGCAAGGGGGCGGTGATGGACAACCTCATCGGCGATGACGCGCACGACTGGCCCGCCATCCTGTCCGACCCGGCCAACCACCTCCACTTGTATGGCAAGGCGGCGGTCCGCCCCGGCCGCAAGATGGGCCATGTCACGCGGCTGGTGCTGTAGATGGTGCCACAGATCGTGCTGATCCTTGCGCGGGCCAGCAATGGCGTGATCGGTCGCGACGGTGCGCTGCCGTGGCACCTTCCCGCAGACCTCAAGCGGTTCAAGGCGCTGACCATGGGCAAACCCATGATCATGGGGCGCAAGACCTTCGACAGCTTTCCCGCGCCACTTCCCGGCCGCCGTCATATCGTGCTGACCCGCGATGCCGGCTGGAACCGTCCGGGCGCCGAGGTCGTCCACGATGTCGAGCAGGCGCTGGCGCTGGTCGATGACCCGAACGGCGAGGTCGCGGTGATCGGCGGGGCAGAGATCTATCGCCTCTTCGGGCCGCTTGCACATCGCATCGAACTGACAGAAGTCCACGCGGACATGGCCGGTGACACTTTTCTGGACGCCCCCGATGCGGGCCTGTGGTACGAAAGCGCGCGTGACGATCACCCCGCCGCCGACGGGCGCCCGGCCTTCAGCTTCGTGACGCTGGAGCGGCGGGCATCATGATTCGGCTCGATTCGCGCGAACGTACGCCCGATGCCTTGCGCGGCGCGGTCATCGCGCTGGGCAACTTCGACGGCTTTCACCTTGGCCATCAGGCGGTGGCGGGCGAAGCGGTACGCCGTGCGCGGGACGAAGGGCGTCCGGCGATCATCGCCACGTTCGACCCTCACCCCGTCCGCCACTTCGACCCGGCCGCAGCGCCGTTCCGGCTGACCACGCTCGACCAGCGCGAGGAACTCTTCGCCGAGGCCGGAGCCGATGCCATGCTGGTGTTCCACTTCGATGCCGACCTTGCCGCGACCAGCGCCGACGATTTCGTCCGCGCGCTGTTGATCGAACGGCTGGGCGCGGCGGCGGTGGTCACCGGCGAGGACTTCACGTTTGGCCACAAGCGCGGTGGCAACGTATCCGTATTGGCGCAAGTCGGCGCGCAAAACGGTCTTGCCGCGCACGCCGTCGGCCCGGTGATCGCACGGAACGAGGTCGTATCCTCCAGCCGCATCCGCACCGCGCTGCAAGCGGGCGATTGCGCCACGGCTGCGCGATTGATGACCCGGCCTTTTGCGGTGCGCGGGATCGTCCAGCATGGTGACAAAGTCGGCCGGACGATCAATTTTCCTACCGCCAATCTGGATATGGTCGACTACTTGCGCCCGCGTTACGGAATCTATGCCGTTACCGGACGGCTGCCCGATGGGCGCGTGTTGCAGGGTGCCGCGAACATCGGAATCCGCCCAACATTTGATCCGCCCAAGGAGCTGCTTGAGCCGCATTTCTTTGATTTTTCAGAAGATTTGTACGGCCAGTCGATCGAAGTCGCGTTTCACCATTTCCTGCGGCCAGAGGCCAAGTTCGACAGCCTTGACGCGCTTGTGGCGCAGATAGAGCGCGATTGCGCCCAAGCAAAGCGGTTGTTGTTAGCCACGCCCTGAGGCTTTCCCCCAGCCGCGCTTTGCTCTAACGACCGACGGCCATGACTGAACAGCGCGATTACCGATCGACCGTCTTCCTGCCGAAGACCGATTTCCCGATGAAGGCCGGCCTCCCGCAAAAGGAGCCAGGCATCCTTGCGCGCTGGCAGGAGATCGACCTGTATCGCCGCCTGCGCGATGCCCGCGCCGGTCGCGAAAAGTTCATCCTCCACGATGGCCCGCCTTATGCCAACGGCGACATGCACATCGGCCATGCGCTGAACCATATCCTCAAGGACATGGTCGTGCGCACGCAAAGCCTGCTGGGCAAGGACGCGCCCTATGTGCCCGGCTGGGACTGCCATGGCCTGCCGATCGAGTGGAAGGTCGAGGAAGAATACCGCAAGAAAAAGAAGAACAAGGATGAGGTTCCCCCGCGCGAATTCCGCGCCGAATGCCGCGCCTATGCGCGCAAATGGGTGGACATTCAGCGGGACCAGCTCAAGCGGCTGGGCATCAATGCCGATTGGGACAACCCCTATCTGACGATGGACTTCGCCGCCGAGGCGACGATCGTCGGTGAACTGCTGAAATTCGCCACCACCGGGCTGCTCTATCGCGGGGCCAAGCCGGTGATGTGGAGCCCGGTCGAAAAGACTGCGCTGGCCGAAGCCGAAGTCGAGTACGAGGACATCACCTCGACCCAGATCGACGTCGCCTTCGAACTTGTCGATGTGCCCGACACTCCTGAACTTGCGGGCGTGAAGGCAGTGATCTGGACAACCACGCCGTGGACGATCCCGGTGAACCAGGCGCTCGCCTATGGTCCGGCGATCGATTACCACGCGATCGAGATGAAGGGCGGCGACCACGCCGGCGAAAAGTTCCTGATCGCCGAACCGCTGATCGAGGATTTCGTCAAGCGCGCTGGCGGCAACGGCTTCAAGGTTCTGATGTGGATGAAGGGCGCAGCGCTTGAAGGCGCTACCGCCCGCCACCCGATGCACCATCTGGGCGGGTTCTACGCCACGCCGCGCCCGCTGCTTTCGGGCGAATTCGTCACCACTGATTCGGGCACCGGGCTGGTCCACATGGCGCCCGACCATGGCGAGGACGACTTCCTGCTATGTCGCAGCCACGGCATCGAACCCGTGTTCGCGGTCGAGGGTGATGGCAAGTACCGCGCCGAATGGGGCTGGCTGGGCGGTGAAGGCAGCGTCATCAATCCCAAGTTCAACGCGCCTGACGGGCCGATCTGCACCGCCTTGCGCGAAGCGGGCGGCCTGATCGCGGCCAGCGCCGACTTCCGCCATTCCTATCCCCATTCCTGGCGATCCAAGGCCAAGGTCATCTATCGCTGCACGCCGCAATGGTTCGTGCCGATGGACAAGGAGCTGTCGGTCAAGCGTACTGGCCCCGGCTCGGAGTTCGACGACTTGTTCCCGCCGACGCTGCGCACTGCCGCCAAGGATGCCATCGGCGCCACCCGCTTCGTGCCCGAAAAGGGGCGCAACCGCATCGGCGCGATGGTCGAAGGGCGTCCCGACTGGGTGCTCAGCCGCCAGCGCGCGTGGGGCGTGCCGATCACGCTGTTCGTCGACCGCCGGACGCAGGCGTTCCTGACCGACCCTGCGGTGAATGCGCGGATCATCGCCGCCATTAACGAGGAAGGCGTCGATGCTTGGTCGGATGAGCGCGCGCAGGAATTCCTCGGCAACGACTACAGCGCCGACGATTTCGAACGCGTGACCGACATTCTCGACGTGTGGTTCGATTCGGGTTCGACCCACGCCTTCGTGCTGGAAAGCGGCCGCTGGCCCGATCTGGTGCGGCCCGAAGGATATGAAGGCCCGCCCGCCGACCTTTATCTTGAAGGCAGCGACCAGCATCGCGGCTGGTTCCAGTCGTCGTTGCTCGAATCGTGCGCCACGCGCGGCCATGCGCCGTACAAGGCGGTTCTGACCCACGGCTTCACCATGGATGCCAAGGGCATGAAGATGTCCAAGTCGCTGGGCAACACGATCAGCCCGATCGACCTGATGCGCGACTATGGCGCCGATATCCTGCGTTTGTGGGCGTTGTCGGTCGATTTCACCGAGGACCACCGCATCGGCAAGGAAATCCTTGCCGGGGTGGCCGACCAGTATCGCAAGTTGCGCAACACCTTCCGCTACCTGCTGGGCGCACTCGACGGGTTCACCGAGGACGAGCGGGTGGCCGACGTGGCCAACCTGCCCGAACTCGAACGCTATGTGCTGGTCCTGCTCGAAAGGCTCGACGGCACGCTGCGGCAGGCCGTGGCCGACTTCGATTTCAACACCTACGTCCGCGCACTGACCGAGTTCTGCAACGAGGATCTGTCGGCGTTCTTCTTCGATATCCGCAAGGACAGCCTCTATTGCGACGCATCGGGCGATGCCACGCGCCGCGCCTATCGTACCGTGCTCGACACGCTGTTCCATGCGCTGATCCGCTATGCCGCGCCGGTGCTGGTGTTCACCGCCGAGGAAGTGTGGCAATCGCGCTTCACCGGCAGCGACAGTGTGCACCTGACCGAATGGCCGGTGCTTCCCGCATCGGTGGTCGACGAGGACCGCTGGGCGGCGTTGCGCGCACTGCGCCAACAAGTGAACGAAGCAATCGAGCCGCTGCGCCGCGAAAAGGTGCTGGGTTCGGGGCTTGAAGCCACCGTTTCGGTGCCCGCCAATGCGCCGGACGCCGATCTGGCCGAGTTGTTCATCACCGCGACAGTTGTGCGCGGCCATGGTGACGCTGTGACCGTCACCCGAACCACCGACCACAAATGCGGCCGTTGCTGGCGCCACTTGCCCGACGTGGTCGAGGATGGCGCGCTGTGCGGGCGCTGCACCGCCGTAGTGGAGACTCAGGCGTGAGCGCTGACCACGGCCGAGGTGAATGGCTGACCCGCAATCGCCTGATCGCGTTCGGCGTCGCGCTGATCGTGTTTGCGATCGATCGCGGGGTGAAGGCGCTGCTGATGGGTCCGGTGGACTTGCGCAACACCATCGCCATTCCGATCCTGCCCGTCTTCGACTTGCGCTACACCCAGAACTTCGGCGTCTCGCTGGGCATGTTCGCGGCCACTTCGTCAGAGATGCGGCTGGCGCTGCTGGCGGTGACAGGGGCAATCGCGCTGGGCGTTGTCGTGTGGATGCTGCGCGAAAGGCTGCTGGGCGATCTGCTTGGCCTGGCGCTGGTGCTGGGCGGTGCATTGGGCAACATCTATGACCGCTTCATCCGTGGCTATGTGATCGACTATGCCGATCTGCACTTCGGCGAATGGCGTCCATTCCTGATCTTCAACATTGCCGATGCCGCAATCACGTTCGGCGTGCTGATACTCCTTGCCCGATCGCTGCTTTCGCGCGAAAAGCCCGGCGATGCGGGCCAACCTGCCTCCACGGAGACCATTTGATGCGTAAAGTCGCCGCCCTCTGCCTGCTCGCCACTTCTGCGAGCCTGCTTGCCTCGTGCGGCGCGGGCGGTTCGCTGTTCAACCGCGCCCGCCCCGATGAATTCGCGGTCACCCGTCAGGCTCCGCTGGTGGTGCCGCCCGACTTCGCCTTGGCCCCGCCCAACCCCGGCGCGCCGCGTCCGCAGGACGTCGATTCCAGCCGTCAGGCGCTCGATGCGCTATTCGGCGGTCCCGCTCCGCGCAGCGCCGTGGAATCCGATACTCTCGGTCGTGCCGGCGCTTCGGCGACCGGGATTCGCAGCACGGTCGGTGATCCCAAAACGCGCACTGTGGCCAAGGGTTCGGGCCTGCAGACCATCCTCGCCGCCCCGCAAGGTGACGGTGCCGAGGCACAGGCCAACATCCCCACTCAGGGATGATATCGGGCAGGCGGGGCTGACCGGCCCCGCCGCCGCATTCCTACTTACAGAATTTCGAGCACGCGCTCTTTCGGGCGGCACAAACGCACGCCCTTTGCGGTTTCGACCAGCGGGCGCTCGATCAGCTTGGGCGCGGCGACCATCGCGGCCAACACGCTGGCATCATCGGCTTCGGGCAAGCCGCGCTCGACCGCATCGGTGCCCTTCACGCGCAGCCCCTGCTGCGGCGTGATCCCCGCGTCGGCATAGAGCTGCGCCAGTTTTGCCGCGGTCGGCGGGGTTTTCAGATACTCGATCACGGTCACGTCCGCGCCTGCTTCGTGCAGCAGGGCCAGCGTGTTGCGCGATGTACCGCATCCGGGATTGTGCCAGATCGTGGCCTTCATCGAATCGTTCCTTACAGGACAGGTGTGGTTGAAACAGCCGGTGCGGGAAGCGGTATGCCGCGTTCCTCGCCGCGCAGGATGCGTCCGGCCCGCTCGATCGTGCGCATCAGCCGGGGATAGACTCCGCAGCGGCACACGTTGGTAATGGCGGCGGTGATGTCGGCCTCGGTCGGGCTGGCGTTGCGCGCCAGCAAGGCGGCCGCAGCCATCACCAGACCCGGAGTGCAAAAGCCACACTGGATCGCCTGCTCGGCCACGAAAGCCTGCTGTACCGGATGGCTGCGGTCGCTCGACAGCCCCTCGATCGTGGTAACATTGCGTCCCTCGGCCTCGGCCAAGCGCAACGTGCAGCTGGGCATCGCCTGCCCGTCGACGATCACGGTGCAGGCTCCGCATTCGCCGGTGCCACACCCGTACTTGGTGCCGGTCAGGTTGGCCGCGTCGCGCAATGCCCACAACAACGGCGTGTCACCCGGCAGACGCAGTTCGATGGGCTGGTTGTTCACAGTCAGGCGCGCCATCGGACTTTGCTAGCCCGATGGCGCGGGAAACGCGAGCCTCGCCTTCGTGACTATTCGCGCCAGCTGCGATCGATCCGGTCGATCTTGCGTGTCCAAGCGGCAAAGTCGGTCTCACCCGGACGCGATCCGGGCACCTGCACCTCGCGCAAGTCGCGCTGGTGGATGGCCACGACCTCGTCGGAAATGCGGATCGGTGGCCGCCCTGTGGCCAACGTGGCGAGCTGGATCTCGCACGCGCGTTGCAGCGCCCACTGCTGGATGAACATCGATTCGAGAGTCGGCGCCAAGACCACCGGACCATGGTTGCGCAGCATCAGGATGTTCTTGTCGCCAAGGTTGGCCAGCAACCGCTCGCCTTCTTCGGCCCGCACGGTGACGCCTTCGAAATCGTGATAGGCCAGCCGCCCGATGAAGTTGCAGGCATAGAAGTTGATCGGCATCAGCCCTTCTTCCATGCTGCACACCGCCATCGTTGCCGTCGTGTGGACATGCGCGATGGCGTGCGCCCAGGGCAGATGCCGGTGGAAATAGCCGTGTTGGGTGAAGCCCGCCTTGTTCACCGGATACTTCGAGGCGCCGATGTTGTTGCCCTCGATGTCGATCTTCACCAGATTGCTGGCGCAGACTTCGGAATAGAGCAGGCCATAGGGATTGATCAGAAACGCCCCATCCTCATCAGGCACCTTGAGCGAGATGTGGTTGTAGACCGATTCGGACCAGCCCAGCAGGTCATAGATGCGGTAACACGCCGCCAGTTGCAGCCGGGCTTGCCATTCGGCATCGCTGCAACCGATATTGGGACGAATCTGGGTAGCCATGGTGCCCTCTCCAACAGGCGATCAGTGGTTATGTGCAACTTGTACCGCATGACCGGCAGCGCGCAAGCGATCGCGCAATTGTTCGCCACCGAAACCGGTGGGAGCAACCTGCCCGCGTTCCCGGCCCTCTATCCCGAGGCGCAGGCCCCGGTGATCGTGGCCCGCGATGGAGTGCGCCAGCTCGACATGATGCAGTGGGGCTGGCCTGCGTTCGGCGAGGTGAAGCGCCCGGTGACCAACGTGCGCAACCTTGCCTCGCCGTTCTGGCGCAGCGCGCTGGCCGATCCGGCGAGGCGCTGCCTGGTGCCGGTCAGCGCGTTCTGTGAATGGTCGCAAGCGCCCGATCCGCTGACCCGGCGCAAACGCCAGCACTGGTTTGCGCTGACCGACAACTCCGCTAGCGCGGGAGGGCACGGAACCGAAACCGGGGATGATCCGTTGTTCGCCTTTGCCGGGCTGTGGCGCCCTACCGCAGAGGGGCCGCGCTTTGCCTTCCTGACGTGTGAAGCCAATGCGCTTGTCGGCCGCGTCCACCCCAAGGCGATGCCGGTCATCCTGCGCCCCGGCGATGACACCGACCGCTGGCTGAACGCTGACGGACCGACAGCCGCGGCGCTGCAACGCCCCTTTCCCGATACGCTGATGCGTGAACTCGAACACCCCGCAACCATCGCTTCGCCCGTTCAGGGTACACTTCTTTGACGAAGGACAATCGACAATGGCCCGCACTCACAAGGAAAAGCATCTTGTCGAACGGATCGGCTGGTTGCGGGCGGCCGTACTTGGCGCGAACGACGGCATCCTGTCGACCTCCAGCCTGATCCTGGGCGTGGCCATTGCCACCCCGGAGCGCGACGCCATCCTGTTGACCGGCGTCGCCGGACTGGTGGCGGGGGCGATGTCGATGGCGGCCGGCGAATTCGTCTCGGTCAGCTCGCAAGCCGATACCGAGGCCGCCGACATCAGGCGAGAATCACGCGAATTGGCGACGATGCCGGGTGCCGAACAGGAAGAACTTGCCGCGATCTATCGCAAGCGCGGACTTGACCCTCAACTGGCCGAGCAGGTCGCGGTGCAAATGACGGCAAAAGATCCGCTGGAAGCGCACTTGCGTGACGAATTGGGGCTGGTCGAACACCTGGCGGCCAATCCGGTGCAGGCCGGTTTGTCCTCGGCCGCGTCTTTTGCGGTGGGCGCGGCGCAACCGCTGCTGGTGGTGGCGCTGGTGCCGGTTGCCGCGCTACTCTGGGCGATCCCCGTATCATCGCTGCTGTTCCTTGCCGGGCTGGGCGCGGTGGGAGCACAAGTCGGCGGAGCGCCGGTCGTCAAGGCGGTGCTGCGCGTGGTGATCTGGGGCGCGGTGGCGATGGGCATCACCGCCGGGATCGGCCACCTGTTCGGAACGACCGTGGCCTGATCAGCCCTGAGCGGTGAAAACGGGCTCCACGGCCATGTTGTCGAGCAGCCGTGCCTTGCCGATGTGCGCGGCGACCAGCAGCCGCGCAGGCCTCCCCACGTCATGGCGCGCCAGCTCGACAAGCGTTTCGGCATCGCGCAAGTCGGCATAATCCACCTTGTGGAACCCGGCATCGCGCAACTGTTCGCGCAAGTCGGCCAGCACCGGCCCGGCATCCTCGCCGCGAACGATCCGATCGATCGCGCCTGCCATTCCCCGGTTGAGTGCGCCCGCGGCAATCCGCTGATCGGCCGAAAGGTATTTGTTGCGGCTGCTCATCGCCAGTCCGTCCGCCTCGCGCACGGTCGGCACGCCGATGATCGCCTCGGCACGGGGATGCGCAAGGTCAAGGTCGCGCGCGCAGCGGCGGATGATCGCCAGTTGCTGCCAGTCCTTCTCGCCAAAGAAGGCCATGTCGGGCTGCACCTGGTTGAACAGCTTGGTCACCACCGTTGCCACGCCATCGAAGTGACCCGGCCGCGCGGTGCCGCACAGCATGGCGTCCAGTCCGCCGACCGACACCGTCGTGGCGAACCCGGCGGGGTACATCTGCTCGACCGTTGGCGCCCACAACAGATCGGCACCGGCCGCGCGTAACAATCGTGCATCGGCTTCAAGCTGGCGGGGATAGGCGTCAAGATCCTCGTTCGGGCCGAATTGCAGCGGGTTGACGAAGATTGACACGACCACGTGATCGGCCCGCGCCTTCGCCGCCCGAACCAGCGCGATATGGCCATCGTGGAGCGCCCCCATGGTCGGCACCAACGCCACGGTGCGGGGACCATCCGCATTGGCATTGCCGGGTTTTCCCCCGTTTTTGAGCGCCGCCACGGCAACGCGCAGCGTGTCCAGTCGAGAGATGGTTTGCACCTGAGCGGCCACTCCTTTAAGCCTGAGATCAGTCCCGGCGCGCCTGCCCTAGCCTTGCCCCTGCACGGCTTCAAGCGCGCGCTTAAACCATACTGACAAGTGAGAAGTCCCTGTGTCGACCGGCCCACACCGCATCGTCTTCGCCAACGAGAAGGGCGGCACCGGCAAGTCGACAACGGCGGTGCATGTCGCCATCGCGCTGGCCTATCGCGGTGCGCGCGTGGCGGCCATCGATCTGGATTCGCGCCAGCGCACGTTGCACCGCTATCTGGAAAACCGCGCCGAGACGAGCCGCCGCCGCGCCATCGATCTGCCCAATGCGGAATTCGCCGTCTATGGTGGCGAAAGCATCGAGGAACTGGACGCGCTGGTCGAGGACATGGGGTCGCGCGCCGATTTCATCGTGTTCGACACTCCCGGCCGCGACGATCTGTTGGCCCGGCATGTAGCCACGCGCGCCGACACGCTGGTCACCCCGCTCAACGACAGCTTCGTCGATTTCGATCTGATCGGTCAGGTCGATGCCGAAACCTTCAAGGTGCGCCGTCTGTCGTTCTATGCCGAACTGATCTGGGAAGCGCGCAAGAAGCGGGCGATGACCTCCATCCGCGAGGCACGGCGCGAAATGGACTGGGTCGTGGTGCGCAACCGCACCGGTTACACCGAAGCGCGCAACCAGCGCCGCATCGATCAGGCGCTGACCGAGCTGTCCAAGCGTGTCGGCTTTCGCATTGCCAGCGGCTTGTCCGAACGCGTGATCTATCGCGAACTGTTCCCCAGCGGGCTGACCCTGCTCGACAAGGGCCATCTGGGCGAATTGGGCACCAGCCATCTGGTGGCGCGGCAGGAATTGCGCACGCTGGTGGCGGGGCTGAACCTGCCTGCGCAATCCACGTTGCCCGGCCCGGTCGATCTTGAAGGGGTCGCATGATCCGCCTGATCGAACTGGCGCTGCTCGGCTGTCTGGCGGTACGCCTGCTATCGGGTCGCTGGCCATGGGAACTGTGGCGCGATGACGAGCGCAAACGCGTGGAGCGCAAGGCCCGCAGCCTGCTGGGCGTGACGGTTGAGGCTGGGCGCGAAGATATCATCGACGCCCACCGCCGCCTGATCACGCAAGTCCACCCCGATCGCGGGGGCAGCAACGAAGCCGTACACGAAGCCAATGCCGCACGCGACGTGCTGCTGGCCCGGCTGGGCGCCCGCAACGCCCCGCGCGCCTGACGCATCGGCCCGCAACCCCATGCCGGGCCACCACTTTCACCCCAGCCTGCTGCGCGAATACGATATTCGCGGCGTGTTCGGCGAAACGCTGTTCGTCGAGGATGCCTGGGCCATCGGCCGCAGCTTTGCCGCGATCCTTGCGCGCGATAAGGCATCAGCCGAGACGCCATCGCCAGACGGAACGCCACCCGATGAAACGGCGTCCGATGAAGCCCCCTTTTGGGTCGCGGTCGGCTACGACGGCCGTTTGAGTTCGCCCGCGTTGGAGGCTGCGCTGGTCGAAGGATTGCGCGCAGGCGGGGTCAACGTCGTACGGATCGGGCTTGGCCCCACGCCGATGCTCTATTTCGCCGAAGCGGAACTGGGCTCAGGAGCGCAAGAAGCAGGACCGTTCGATTCCAAGGCACGCGGTTCCAACAGCGTACAATCAGAGCCTGCGCCCTCAAAAACGGCGGCCTCGGGAACGCCGGACCTCGCGGAAGCCGGGTCGGACGCGCGGGCAGCGGCTCGGCCAATATCGGCAGTCACGGCAAGGCACCACGTCGGCCCGGCAACCGCCGGACTTGGGGCCACAGGGCCATCCGTGCTGGACTTGGCAGCGCTAAAACAGGTGCCAGCCAAAAAGGTGATAGGCGGCATTCAGGTAACCGGCAGCCACAATCCCGGCGATCACAACGGCTTCAAGATAGTGCGGGCGGGGCGTCCGTTCTTCGGTCCAGACATACTCGATCTCGGCCATGTCGCCCGAACCGGAGACTGGGGCCCCGCCGACAGTGGCAACGTGACCGAAATCGCCGTGATCGACGCTTACGTGGAGCGACTGGTGCAGGGGTTGGGCGATGCCGAACGTACCGCGCTGAGCGGATTGCGGATCGCCTGGGATGGCGGTAACGGCGCCGCCGGCCCGGTCATCGAGCGGCTGGTCCGCCAATTGCCCGGCCAACACACGCTGCTGTTTACCGTTGTCGATGGACATTTTCCCAATCACCACCCCGATCCGTCTGAGGCATCCAATCTTGACGATCTTCAACGTGCTGTCGCGCAAGGACGTCTCGATTTCGGACTGGCTTTCGACGGCGATGGCGATCGACTGGGTGTGGTCGATTCCAAAGGGCGCATCCTGTGGGGGGATCAAATCCTGCTGATCGCGGCGCAAGACGTGTTGGCAAAGTACCCCGGAGCCGGGGTCATTGCCGATATCAAGGCGAGCAAGACCCTGTTCGACGCCGTCGCGCAGATGGGCGGCGTGCCCGAAATGTGGAAAACCGGCCATTCGCACATCAAGTCCAGAATGAAACAATCTGGCGCACTTCTGGGCGGCGAGATGACCGGCCACTTGTTCTTTGCCGACGACTACTACGGGTTTGACGATGCCCTGTACGGCGCGGTGCGGATGCTGGCGGCCACGGCGCGGCTGGGCCGGTCGCTCACGCAGTTGCGCGATGCCATGCCAGAGCCGTTCAGCACACCCGAACTGCGCTTCGTCGTGGCAGAGGAGCGCAAGTTCGCGGTGATCGACGAAGTGCTCGTCCAGCTTCAGGCGGAAGGGGCGGACTTCGTGGCCATCGACGGCGCGCGCGTGACCACACCCGATGGCTGGTGGCTGCTGCGCGCCTCGAACACGCAGGCCATGCTCACTGCCCGCGCCGAGAGCGACACGCCTGAGGGGCTGGAGCGACTGTTGGCGACGATCGACGCGCGCCTCGCTGCCTGCGGAATTGTCCGCACGCGCACCTAGGTTCGCACCCAAAAGCGCTTATGTAAGGGGGAATGACCGTTCCCCCCGAAATCACCGGCTGGTTCGCGGGCCGTGGCTGGCAGGTGCGCCGCCACCAGACAGGAATGCTGGCAGCGGCCGATGCGGGGCAGCATGCGCTGCTCGTTGCCGATACCGGCGCGGGCAAAACGCTGGCCGGGTTCCTGCCGACGCTGGCGGCGTTCACGCCTTCGCGCCTGAACGGAGAACCTGCGCCCGAAGGGCTGCACACGCTCTATGTCTCGCCCCTGAAGGCACTGGCGCACGACGTACAGCGCAACCTGCTGGCCCCGATCGAGGAACTGGGCCTGCCGATCCGCGTGGAAACCCGCAGCGGGGACACCCCCTCCGACCGCAAGGCGCGCCAGCGGGTGCGTCCGCCGCATGTGTTGCTGACCACGCCCGAATCGCTCTCGCTGCTGCTCAGCTATCCCGAAAGCGCTGACTTGTTTGCAGGGCTGCAACGCATCGTTATCGACGAAGTCCATGCCTTTGCCACGGGCAAGCGAGGCGATCTGCTGGCGCTCGCATTGTCCCGCCTGCAAGCGATCAGCCCCGGCCTGCAACGCGCGGCGTTGTCGGCGACAGTCGCTGATCCGCAAGCGTTCCGTGCGTGGCTGGCACCATGGGGCGACCTTGATTCGGTGGCGCTCGTCGAAGGCGAGAGCGGCGCTGCGCCCGAGCTTGAAATCCTGTTGCCCGAAGGGCAGCGCGTGCCGTGGGGTGGCCATGCGGCGGCATGGGCGGTGCCGCAGTTGTATCAGGCGATTCGCGACAACCGCACCACGCTGATCTTCACCAACACGCGCTTTCTGGCCGAATACATCTTCCAACTGCTGTGGGAGGCGAACGACGACACCCTGCCGATCGGCATTCATCACGGCTCGCTGAGCAAGGAGGCGCGCCGCAAGGTCGAAGGCGCGATGGCACGTGGCGAGTTGCGCGCGCTGGTCTGCACCGCCAGTCTGGACCTCGGCGTCGATTGGGGCGATGTCGACCTTGTGGTGCAGATGGGTGCGCCCAAGGGTTCCTCGCGCCTGTTGCAACGGATCGGCCGCGCCAATCACCGGCTCGATTGCCCCAGTCGCGCGTTACTGGCGCCGGGCAACCGCTTCGAGTTTCTGGAAGCCACCGCCGCGCAGGATGCGGTGCGCGAAGGCCAACGCGATGGCGAAGACTTCCGCCCCGGCGCGCTCGACGTGCTGGCCCAGCACGTGATGGCCTGCGCCTGCGCCGGACCGTTCGGCGAAGCGGACCTCTTGGCACAAGTCCGCTCGTCGCTGGCCTATAGCTGGGTGGATGAGGCGGTATGGACCCGCGTGCTCGAATTCGTGGCGACCGGCGGCTACGCCCTGCGCGCCTATGACAAGTTCCGCCGGATCGTGCGGAATGCCGATGGAACATGGCGACTGACGCACCCCGAACAGGCCGCCCGGCATCGGCTCAATGCCGGGATCATCATCGATTCCGAAATGCTGGAAGTCCGCTTTCGCAACGGTCGTTCGCTGGGCCGGGTGGAGGAGGACTTCGGCGCTGGCCTGAAGCCCGGCGACACCTTCCGCTTTGCCGGGCTGGACCTTGAGGTCGAGGGTTTGCGCGATCTGGAGCTGATCGTGCGCGCGGCCAAGAAGGCGGGGCAGATCCCCAGCTACAACGGAGCGCGCATGCCGTTGACCACGCATCTGGCCGACCGGGTGCGCGGGCTGATCGCCGACCGCGCAGGCTGGGGCCGCTTTCCCGACGATGTGCGCGAATGGCTGGAAGTGCAGGACTGGCGCAGCCGCCTGCCCGGTCCCGGCGAACTGCTGGTCGAAAGCTTCCCCCATCGCGACCGCGAATACACCGTGTATTACACGTTCGAGGGGTGGAACGCGAACCAGTCGCTGGGCATGCTGATCACCCGGCGGATGGAAGCCGCGGGGCTTGGCCCGTTGGGCTTCGTTGCCAACGATTACTCGCTCGGAATCTGGGGCCTGAAGGCGGTGGACGATCCCGCAGCGCTGCTCAGCCCGGAAATCCTCACCGCCGAATTCGTTGAATGGGTGCAGAATTCCTATCTGCTGCGCCGCGCGTTCCGCGAAGTGGCGGTGATCGGCGGGCTGGTGGAGCGCCAGCACCCCGGCAAGCGCAAGACCGGACGGCAAGTCACCTTCTCGACCGACCTGATCTATGACGTGTTGCGCAAATACGAACCCGACCACGTGCTGATCGAGGCGGCCTGGGCCGACGCGCGCACACGGATGACCGATGTCGGTCGCCTGGGCGCGCTGCTCGACCGCGCTGCCGCGCAACTGGTCCATGTCCGGCTCGACCGGGTGACCCCGCTGGCGGTGCCGGTGATGGTCATGATCGGGCGCGAGACGATGCCGCAAGGCGCCGCCGACGATGACTTGCTGGAGGAGGCAGAAACGCTGGCCGCAGCGGCGATGCGACCGACGCGGGGTTGATCCCGCGCCCGCCGTTCAAGCCCGATTATGCGACCTTCAGCGCCACATAGCGCGCCAGATGGCGGTCGGCGTCGCCGAACTGGTTCTCGATGGCGGTGGTGCGCCGGAAGTAGTGGCCCACGCGCAGTTCCTCGGTCATGCCCATGGCGCCGTGCAATTGCACCGCCTGCTGGCCGACAAAGCGCACCGCGTCACCGATGGTGGTCTTGGCCGCCGAGATCACGGCCGGATCGCGCGGCTTGAGCGCGGCAAGCAGCGCAGCGGCGGCGGCCTGTTCGATCTGCATCCGCATGTCGACCATGCGGTGCTGCAACACCTGAAACGACGAAAGCGTCTGGCCGAACTGCTTGCGCTGGCGGGTATAATCGATGGTATCGGCCAGCAGCGTGCGCATCAGCCCGACCGCTTCGGCGCAGAGGGCGGCGGTGGCGGCATCGACTGCCAACACCAGCGCAGCGGCAACCGCATCGCCCACCGCCAGCAACTCGCCAGGCTGGCCGTCGAGCACCAGATCGGCAGCAGGGTGATCGTCGATCAGGCGATAGGTCGTGAGCGCGAGCGGGCCAGTCAGGCGGAAAATCGCCGGACCCTGCGTGGTCTGTGCTGTGACGAGCACCGTGTCGGCCTCAGCCGCCCAGCGCACCGCGCGCTTGGTGCCGGTCAACGTCCAGCCGCCACTTGCGCCTTGTTCGGCCGTGGTGCGCAACGACAGCGGTTCGCCCCGGCTTTGCGCTTCTTCCCAAGCCAGCACGGCCAGAGCTTCGCCCTTGGCGATAGCCTGACCCAGCGCATCGTGTCCCCCCAGTTCGGTCAGCAGTGTGCCGACCAGCACCGCGCTGTCGATGTAGGGCAGCGGGGCCAGCGCGGCACCGGCTGCCTCCATCACCACCATGTGCGCTGGCGCGCCGCCGCCAAAGCCGCCCAGACTTTCGGGCAGGCCCGCCCCGGCCACCGCCAGCGCGCCCTGAAATTCATCCCAGAATGCGCGCTGCGCCATACCGCCACGCAAGGCGCGACGTCTGTCGAACGGCAGATGCTGAGCCAGCCAGCCCGACACCGAGTCCGCCAGCAGACGCAGATCATCATCGAGTTCAAGGTTCACGCCGCACTCTCCCACACCGATTAGTTATCAGGTGTGATAGCGAGTAACGCTACAGAAGCAAGCCTCGCATCAGCGTGTCGACCGTATGATCGCGATAGCGCTCATGCAGTTCTGGATCGGCGAAGGGCTTTCCGCCGAATACCGCCGACAACGTGAAGCGGTTGGAATACAGTCCATCCGCCGCTCCTACGGTGTTGAAATAGAACAACTTGGGATCGACCGCGCGGAACTCGCCGGCGGCCACTCCCGCATCAATGATCCGCGCTTGCGCATTGGCGATCGGCTGCAGCAGTTCCTCAGCGATATGGCGCACCCGATCAGGCCCCGCCTCGCGCACCATCACCTGGATAAGCCGGTTGAGGTAGGGGATCTGGTAATAGGTATCGAGGATGCCGCGCAGGTGGATGCGCATCCGCTCGGTCGGGGTCACCTCGAGCGCGAACAATCGTTCAAGCTGGTGGATGCGGCGATAGACGTCGCGATCGAGCAACGCGAACAGCAACCCTTCCTTGCTGCCGAAGAAGTACCGGATCATCGCATGATTGACCCCGGCGCGGGTGGCGATGTCGACGATCCCGATCTCGACCGTATCAAGCTCGCGCATCAGGGCGCTGGCGGCATCGAGCAATGCGTCGCGGCTGTTTTCGCGCCCGGCCTTCGGCGTGGAACGGGCAACGGGGCTGCGAAGGGACGGGCGTGACTGGTTCATCGACTACCTAGTTCCGCTTGCGCCGGGCAAAAGCAAGCCGAAAGCCTTAAACCGCTCCGATCGCTCAGATTGACGGTGCGTGCGCATCCAGCCGCGCGACAAGGCGTTCGAGCGAGGGCACGACGATCTGCCGGCCCTTGCGCGCGATCAGGCCGCGCTCGGTCAACAAGGTCATTTCGCGGGTCACGGTTTCGCGGTTGGTGCCGATTCGCGCGGCCAATTCGGCCTGCGTTGGCGGGCGGGCGATGATCGCACTGTCATCGTCTGCAGGCTGTTCATTGGCCAGCCGCAGCAGTTCGGCGATCAGACGAGACCCCACCGACATGTTCGACAGCTCGAACACCTTGCTCGTCAGATAGCGCACCTGCTGTGACAATTGCTGGGTGATCCAGCGCGCGATCTCAGGCGTCGTTTCGATCAGGCTCAGGAACGTTGCGCCGGGAATCAGCGCCAGACGGCTGGCTTCGGCCGCAACCACGTCGGCCGAGCGGACATGGCCATCGATCGCGGCGAGTTCGCCAAAGATCTCGTCCGGCCCGATCGAGCGCAACACCGTCTCACGCCCCTGCGGCGATATCAGCGATACCGACAGCCGTCCTTCGAGCACCAGAAACACGTCATTTGCGGGCAAACCGACCGAGAGGACGATCTGCCCCTTGCGCACCCGCAGGATGCGCGCGTTGTCGAGCAGGATGGCGCGCACGTCGGTTGATACCGGCGCGACGCTGGTTGCGACCACGGAACTTGACAAAGCATCGATCTGCACGACCGCCACGCTAGCGAACGTGATGAAAATCACAAGTTCAACGTGTCCTGGCCGACCGACAAACCGCTCCAAAGCGGTAATACGGTGGCGATGACGTTCATGACGCCGAATCCGGTAGCCGCTTCGCACTACAAGATCTGTCGGACAGGCCCGGGGGGTCTTGCCGTGGAGGTCATTCCTTTGGGCAATGCTGTCCTGTTTCCCTCGCTCTCGATCATTGCGCCGGGCGAAAGCACGCCGGTACGGCGCGAGGACAATGCTGGGGTCGCCCGTTTCCTGCTTGCGGCTGATCAGGTCGAGCGCATGCTCGCTGCGCCGGGACTCGACCGATCGCCTTATCTCGGGCTGTTGTGCGACGCTTTCCTTTCGGTCAACGCCGATGATCGTGTGTGGGGCTATGCCTTGCGGATCAACCGCAGTGGTGTCGTTCTGCCGATCCACGATGCCGATGGTGTGGCGATCGAGACCGACGAAGCGGGTTTCTCGCAATGCGTTCTGCAACACTTTCCCGCTCACAAGGGGGTGGCGCGTGGGCATGACATACTTTGCCTGGTCTGACACCAAGACCTCGGTGGGGTCAGCGCGGTCAGGGGCCGCGCGAGCCGAAAGGCGGCATCGCCGGTATCGCCGATCCGGCAAAATAGTCCACCACGCGAAGGCTATAGTGCGCTATGCTGATACAAGCCCCGCCCGGTTCCGGCAACCTGTCCGGCTCCGGCAAGGGGCAACGTGTCGCGTTGTAATAGCGTGTCGTGTCGCAATAACGCGCGATCCCTGGGCCGGGATTCGCGATGCAGCGCTGGAAGGGGGCTTCCGGCAGGGGATGGAGCACCGGTGAAACGCGGTTCGGATCAGGCACACCCGGCAATCGCGGGTGAACAGGTCCGGTTCGCGACAATCCTGTTTGCCGACATCGTCGGTTCGACCCGGCTACTCGGCGCGCTCGATCCCGAGGATGTACGCGATGTGCTCGACCGCGCGCTGCGTATCGTCAAGGATGCCATTCACGCGATGGGCGGTCTGGTCCTGCGGGTACAAGGCGATGGTGTGATGGCGGTGTTCGGCTTCCGGCCGGCGGTCGAGGACCATGCGCTGCGCGCGGCGCTGGCCGGTCGCCAGATCGTCGAAGAAATGCGCCATGGGCTGTTGGGCATCGTGCCATCGCCCAGCGTGCGCGTGGGCATCCATTCCGGATTGGTCCTGCTGCGCTGGCAGGAAAACGATTTCGGCACGATGCTGGACGTGGTCGGTCATGCGGCCAACGTGGCGGGGCAGGTCGAACGGCGCGCTGGCGAAAACGGCGTGGCGATCAGCGCCACCACGCTCGACCTGATCGGTGAAGCGTGTGAAGTGCATCCGATCGAGGCCATCTCGATCAGCGAGACTGCCGCCCCGCTGACGGTGTTCGATCTGAGGCAGATCGACATGGCGCGCGGCGATCAGGTCAATGTGAAGGGTTCGGCCCGCCATCCGCTGATCGGGCGCGAAACAGCGATGGCCGCGCTGAACGATCTGGTCGGCAATGTCGCGCGCGGTAACGGTCAGGCGCTGGCGATCGTCGGCGATGCCGGCATGGGCAAGAGCCGGCTGCTGGCCGAGACCGCCGAGGTCGCCGAAGCGCAGGGCGCGCGGTTCGTCACCGTGCGCGGCAGCGAACTGACCGGGGACGTGCCGTTCGGCTGCCTTGCGCCGACGATGCGCCATTTGATCGAGCTGTTGGGGCGCGACAACTCCGACATCGCGCTCGAAGCCAGATTGACCCATGACGAGGCGGAATGCCTTGCCGGGCTGGCTGCGGGCAACCAGACATGGCTGAGCAGCGCCTCGCCGGGTGAGCGTAGACGGATAGCCATTGCCACCGCCCGCACCGTGCTGCGCATGGTCGCGCGCGAGATGCCGCTGGTGGTGCTGGCCGACGATTTTCAGTACATTGATGGCGAAACGCAGGATCTGTTGCGCAGTCTGGCTGCGGCAGTGCGGCTTTCGGGGCTGGGGTTGGTTCTGGCGTCGCGCCCGGCACCGGACCTGTTCCTCGACGATGTCGTCGAGCAGACCATCGGCCTCGGCAACCTGTCGCCCGATCAGGCGCTTGTCCTGATCACCCGGATCGCGGGGGAGCGGGCCTTGTTGCCCGAACTGGTCGAGGAAATCGCCAATCGGTCTGCCGGATTGCCGTTGGCCGTCACCGAGTTCACCACGGCGGCGATGCTGCGTTCGGTCGATGCTCGCCAGCGTGGGGACGAACCCCTGCCCTCGCGGCTGGAAAGCCTGTTCACCCTGCGGCTCGATGGGCTGGAAGGCGAGGCCGCGAGGCTAGCCTATCTGTGTGCGGCGCTGGGGCCGACGATCTCGAACGAGCGACTGCACCGGATCGGGTCGGCACTGCTGAACAATGTCGACGAAGCGATCGCCCGGCTGGTCGAGCACCGCATTCTGGTATTCGACCACCTCAGCCAGGCGCGCTTCACCCACCAGTTGTTGCAAGAGGCGGCCTATCGCACTTTGTCGCGGGTTGAGCGTCGCGCCTTGCACGCCTCAATCTACGCCGAATTGGCCTCCGACAGCGCCGTTTACGGGCCATCCGATGCCACGCAGGCCGAGCTTGCAGCCCATGCCGAGCGCGCCGACCTGTTGTCCGAAGCGTTGCGCCACTTGTGGAAGGCCTGCGGGCAAGCGGTGGCACTGGCCGCTATCGAATCGATTCCGCGGCTTTACGAAAGGGCTTGCACACTCGCCGACCGCCTTGGCGGTACCGAAGGTATCCGCCAGCGCGCGCGCTTTGCGCTGCTTGCCTTCGATGCCCTTCAGCAATTGTCGCAGGAACAGGTCACGCGCCCCGACATGGAAGCTGTGGCGCGAGGCGACTTCGATATGGGTTCCGATCAGCGCACGATCGCGCGGATCAACATGGCACTGCTCGACTGGATCAACGGCGCGCCAAGGCTTGCGCGCGGCTGGCTCGATCAGGCGGAAGCCGATCTGGCTCAAGATTTCAGCATGCCGCGCCGGGTCTATGCCGATATCACCGGCACCTATATCGCGTATTCGCTGGCAGAGCCTGATGACGCGCTCGATCGGGTCCGCCGACTTACCGAGGGTTTGCGCGGTGGTCATGCTGCCGAAACGTTCGGGGCGGTGGTGGTGATCCCGCATATCCTCGCCCTGTCGTTCGGCGGGTGGTATGCCGCCGACCTCGGGCAGACGGAACTGGCGCAGGCGTGGATCGACGAAGCGCTGGCGATCTCCTACGCCCATCAGCACAACTATTCGCGCCTGCTGGCAGATCTGGCGAACGGATTTCAGCATTACCGTTCGGGCAGGATCGATATCGCGCTGGACATCCTGACCAAGGCGCACGACCATTGCCTGCGTCACCGCTTCCTGGGGTTTGAGCCGGCAGCGGTCAGCTGGCTGGCCTTGTGCCTGATCGAAACGGGTGACATCGGTGAAGCGCAGCGCGTCCTCGATGCCTCGATTGCGCGCGGCAATTTCCTGCGGATCCGCACGTCGGCGACATATTACCACTATGAAGCGCGCACCCGGCTGGCCCTGACGCTGGGCCATCACGAGGTGGCGCTCGATCTGTCTGCGCAAGCGCTGGCACACTGTCGCGATTGCGGCGAAGCGATGCACCTGCATCACGCCCGCGTCCTGCGCGAGGAAGTGCTGCTAGCCACCGGGACGGCCCAGCCGCACGAGCGCGAGCGCGAACAGGCCGAGCTGATGCAGGCGCTGACAGAGCTCGGGCTGGTGCCGCTCCAACGCAAGCTGGCCGCATTGCAACTGGTGCCGGGAGCCTGATCGATGACAACTGCGGACGCCATCGCAAAAGCCGTTACCGCACTTGCGGCCGATGGCGCCCCGCCGTTGCAGCGCGCGCCCGAACTCGAAATGAAAAACGCACCGAGCGTGCGGGTGTTCGTGGCCGCACACCACGCCGCGATCAATGCGATCCTGTGCGACGAGGAGCGGTTCTCGCTACGCCACTACGATGAATTGCTGGCGCAAGTGGCTGGGCCTACCCGCTATCTGGTGGGCGAAAACGATGATGCCCGCAAACTGCGCCTGCGCCTGCTCCACGCGGCGCAAGGACACGTCGATGCCGTGCGCAGACCGGCGGCCGTGCCGAACGATCCGCTGCCCCCCAACCTTGCGCTGGGTTATCGCGATTTCATCGCCACCATCGCGCGGGACGAGGCTTCGCGCATCCTCAAGGTGCTGGCGGTTCGCGGACAGACCGGCAGTCCGGTCAACTTCGCGCGCGAATACGCCTTCCTGCTGGCCTATCGCATGGCGCGGCGGGTGGTCGGCGTATCCGGCCCGGACAAGGCGCCGCTGCTGGTGTGGCTGATGATCGCCTACCGCAACTGGACCCAAGCTGGCCCCAAGGTCAGCCTGAAGGGCGAAGCAGGCACGGCCACCACGATGCTCGCCCTGCTCCACCCGCTGTTCGGGCACGTGTTCGGCACCGTGGTGAAAAGCACTGCCGTGATGCGCGCAATCACCGCCAACACGGCGAGGCACGCGCTGGCCAGCTTCGACCTTGCACTCGACAAGCCGCATCTCGCCCCACCCCAAAGCCTGCTGGCCGGACTGCATGCGGTACGTGGGCAGTTTCCCGAAGTGTCGGATGAGCACTACCGGGTTCAGAGCCGCAGCGTGTTGTTCGAACTGGCGGGTGCGCTGGTGTTGATAGTGGGCAAGTCGTTGGGTGAGATCGCAGGGTTTGCCGTATCGCCGCAGGGCCATGCCGCCGGGATCGACTGGCCCGGGCTGGTCGAGCGGCTTGCCGTCGATGATCCCACCCGCACCAGCCATGACGCCGTGATCAACGAGATGCTGCGCCTTGGCAGCAGCAGCCAACTGGTGCGCACGGTGCGCAACGACTGCACGTGGCAGGGCGTTGCGCTCAACGCCGGCGATCGCGTGCTGTTGCATATCGACCAAGCCTCGCACGATCCGGCCGCGTTTGCCCAGCCCGAGCGCTTCGCGCCCGCGCCCGACCGCCCGTACATCACGTCGGGTCCGCTGCAGGGGCCACACGTCTGCTATGGCCGGGCGATCGCTTGGACGATCATGCGCGAAGCCATCGTGGCCACGCGCGGGCAGATCGACCCGGTAAAAGGCGCCAGCCTTTCCGCTTTTCTTGCCCTGCCCGACAATCTGGCTTTCACCGCCGCCTGATCGAAAGACCCCCCGGCCATGACTGTTGCGCAGGATTTCGTCACGATCGTCATCCCGTTCACCGACGATACCGCGTGGTCGCCGCTACGGATGGCCGACGTCGAGCGGGTGCTGTATCGCCTCGGCAATCCGGCCGAAGTCGACATTGCAAAGCGGCTCGACGGTACCGGGATCATCCACTTCCTCAGCATCAATGTGATTGCGCCCGAACGCGAGGGCACGGCGCCGCACCTGCTGATCGAGGCCACGGTCGATGGTGCCGCACAAGATGCCGTACCGGCGATTGCCGAGGCGCTGGGCGATGCTTTGCTCCCCGCGTTGCGCATCGTCACCGGCGTGACCGATGCCGATGCGGTGCCCGACCTGCTGCGGCACCACGCCTCCAGCATCACGTCGAACCCGCTGCGTCTGCCGCGTCAAGTCATCGGACTGCCTTTTTGCGGCACCCCGGGGGTGAGCGTAGCGGCGATTCGCGACAACCAGCGCGTCGTCGATGCAGCGCGCGACCTGATCGCCCGCGAGTGCCTGCGCCAGCCTTCGGCCGATGCACAAGCCCTGCTCGGTCATGTCGCGGCGAACCTGCCCAGTCCCGAACAGGCGATCGTCTGCCAACCGCAGCCCGAACTGGCCTTCGTCGACCGACCGGACGCGCCATGGCGCGATCCCGCGCTGACATCCTGGGGACTTGCCACCTTCTGGCGGATCGCCTGCTATCACCGGCTGCTGCTTTTGGCGCTGCTGGGGGTGCCTTACGCGCTGCTCGTGGCGCTGCTGCGGTCGGGCGGTGCCGGGCTCGGAACTGCGTTTGCCGCCGCATTGGTGCCCGCACTGATCGCGGCAGGAGCGGTCGTCGGGCTGTTCGTCTGGCTGCTGCGCCGCGACGAGCTGGCCAATACCCCGATCGATACCACGCCCGATCCGCACGCCATCGCCGCCATGCTCGCGCGCGAGAATGAGCCCGGCGTGGTCCAGAACCACATGATCAGCGTCACCCGCTTGCGCCCCGCAGCGATCCGCCGCCTGTCACTTTCCGTTGCGTTCAAGGCAGTGGCGACGCTGATCGGCACGCAGTTGATGCGTCCGGGGTTTCTCAGTTCGATCGGCACGATCCACGCTGCGCGTTGGGTGGTGCTGCCGGGAACCCGCCAATTGGTGTTCCTCAGCAATTTCGATGGTAGCTGGGAGAGCTATCTCGAGGATTTCATCAAGAAGGCATCGGAAGGCGTCAGCGCGGTATGGAGCAACGCGATCGGCTTTCCCGCCACGCGGCTGCTGTTCATGGGCGGCGCTGCCGATGGCGATCGGATGAAGCGATTTGCCCGCAATTCGATGCAACCGACCGCGTTCTGGTACTCGGCCTATCCCGGCCTGACCTGCGGCGCGATCCGCAAGCACGCGATGATCGTGTCCGGGTTGCGCCATGCCGCGCGGATGGCTCCGGTGCCTGCCGATGCCCAAGCCTGGCTCGACCTCATCGGCGCCGTCCCCCGCCCTGCTGAAGCGCTGCAGTATGCCGAGATTCAGGCGATTGCCTTTGGCGGACTGCGGCACCATCCGCGCAGCCGCATGATCGCGCTCGACTTCGGCGCGCCCCAAGCGACCGATGTCGGCAACGGCCATCCCTATGCGCATGTCCAACGCTGGCTGGCCGATCTTCATGCGCACGACCTGATCCTGTTCGGCGACCGGCCCGTTCCGTCGCTTGTCGCCAACATCGCGTTTTCGGCAGCGGGACTTGCACGGCTCGGCCTCGATGCTGAGGTTGACGGAGCCGCACAAGGCTTCCCCGGCGTGTTTGCCAGTGGCATGGTCTCGGACGGACGCCGTCGCGCGCTCGGCGATCCCGAGGCGCTGCAATGGTCCGATGCCAGTGTTCACGCGGTCCTGCTGCTGTATGCGCGCCCGCCCGCCGACAGCAGCGATGCCGGGGCAGATCTTGCTGCCAAGACCGCCTTCGATGCCGAAGTCGCGCGCGCCGAACATTTCGGCCTTGCGGTGCGGGCCAGCCTCGACACCGGGCTGACGACGTTTGACGCCGCCAAATTCGCCAAGGACTGGCGCAACAGCGCCCTGCCGGACACTGCCGCCGCGCCGAACAAGGACGATGGCGCCGACGATCAGGACAATGCCGACGGGCTGACGGTCGAACCATTCGGTTTCGTCGATGGCGTATCGCAACCGCAAGTGCGCGGTTTTCCGGGGCGCAACGGCGCTGGCGACCCGATTCATGCGGTGGAGCCCGGTGAATTCATCCTCGGCTATACCGACAATCTGGGTTTCTATCCGCCCTCGCCGCTGGTGACGCGCTCGCTTGCCAGCATCGGCATGGCGCCCGAGGTGCTGCTCGATGCACCGGCCGCGCACCAGCCGACAAGCTTCTGCGATTTCACCGGAGAGGTCGAACCGGCACGCGATTTCGGACGCAACGGCAGCTATCTGGTGATCCGCCAACTGGATCAGGATGTTGCTGCCTTCAATCAACAACTTACCGACAAAGCGGACGCATTGGCCCGGCAGCATGCCGTCGGCAATCCCCATCCGGGCAACCTGCACCGCACCCGCGAATGGATCGCGGCCAAGCTGGTTGGTCGCTGGCGCGATGGCTCACCGCTGATCGAACATCCCATCCAGCCGGTGCTCGATGGGGGACAGACGGCTCTGGCAAGCAATGGCTTCGCGCTTGGCAGCAGTGACCCGCAAGGCCAGCGCTGCCCGTTTGGCGCGCACATCCGCCGCGCCTTCCCGCGTGACAGCCTGTCGCCGGGCGATCCGCTGGGGCTTGCCGTGACCAACCGGCACCGCATCCTGCGACGCGGACGGCCCTATCGCGACGCCGAGGGTAACCCTGCCGGAACGCTGTTCATGTGCCTGAACGCAGACATCGAGCGGCAGTTCGAGTTCGTCCAGCAGACCTGGATCGGATCGCCGACCTTCCATGGACTTGAGGGTGAGCGCGACCCGTTCACGATGCATGTCGGAACAACGCCGATTGCGCCGGGCGGCGACCGGCTGACCATCCCCGGACCTGCCGGGGGTTGCGTGATCGATGGGCTGGCCCGCCATGTAACCGTACGCGGGGGCGGATACTTCTTCCTGCCCGGCCGCCGCGCACTGCGGTTCCTTGGCGGCCAGCCGTGGGCCGAGGCGCAGCGCAACACACCATCCGCTGCGCCAGCATCAGCGGCGTGAAGCGCCGCCGACCGCCAGAGCGATTTACAGATACGTTTCGTAGGTGCCTTCAGGGGGCCCGGCCAGTGCGCCCATGACCCCGGCCAGCGCTTCGGGTGGCAGGCTGCCCAACACCGCCTGATGCGCTTCGACCGAATCCCATTTTTCGATGAACAGGAAGCGGTTGGCGTCGGCATCGTCACGCAGCAGGTCGATGCCGCTGCAACCCGGCTTGGTCAGCACGAGTTCGCGCAATGCGGCCAGCGCGCCAGCCAGCACGTCGCCTTGCCCTTCTGCAGCGGTCATCCTGTAAACGCGGCCCACGGTCATCGCATGTTCTCCCGTCCGGCGGGTCGGGTTGCCCGCTCCACTCCACCAACTGTGGCAACAACCGGCAAAAGGTCAAGCGAGCGGAAGGGCGCGATCAGCGAATCAGGCGGGCGCTTTGAATTGTCAGCGCAAAGAGCGCCGACAATGCGTTCGAAATGTTCTCGTCAGGGCTGACGGTATAGACCAGCGGCGTGCCGTCGGACGAGGTCGACGCGCACGATTGCAACGCGGGCAACACATTGGACAGGTAGGGCGCAACGTTTGCTAGCGACCATGAATCGCCGACCAGAACGTCAGGCAGATACTCTGTGTACAGGATCGCGATCTTGATCCCGCGGTTCTTGATGGTGGTGCATGCGGCCAGATCCGGCGTGCCCAGTTCGCGATTGCGCCGCGAACCGCCGCTCAATTCATCCACCACCCCATCGGTGATCAGCAGCATGACTTCTTGCGGCGTGCCGCCCGGAGCCCCTGATCCGGGGGCGGCCATCACGGAATTCATCGCGGTCAGCGTGTTGCTGAATTCGGTCGCCATGTCATGAATGTTGTTTGAGCTGGTCGGCAGGCCGTTTGCATACCACCAGTCCTGCGTCCCATCGAGATCGGGCACGTTGGCACTGCTCAGGCTGTCGATGTTGGTCATGGAGCCGTACTGGGTCACCGGACCGTTTGCGGACGGATGGGTCCAGTCAAAGGCAAAAAACTGCATCTGATACGCCACCGCGTTGCGGGAGGCTTGATTTTGCGCATATGGAATCAGGTTTTGCGCGGCGAGCGTTTCTTCCCCCACCCGCAGCGTGATGGTCGATGCCGAGGGATAGAGCTTCGTGTAATTGTGCGTCAGCCAGTACCCGTCGGCATAATAGCCGGAAAAGCTCTGATTCTTGTTGCTCAAATCCTTGTAGGTCAGCGTCGAACCCGAGATCTGCGCGTTGGTGCCGATCTTGGTGCCGGTCTTGTCATAGAGCACCTTGGTCGAGGCTTGCAGCGCATAATACAGGCCGTAACCTGCATTGCCCGAGGTGTAATAGCCCGGCGATAGAAAGATGTCGCGCCCGGAGGAATCGCGCACGTTTATGCCGTCGTTGCGCGGATATTGGGCATGGCAGGCAAAAGCGCAGCCTGTCACCTTCTGGATCGCGGCAATTCCGGCCGACGTGGCTGGCAGCAACATCGACGGTGACCGGTCCATCACCAGATAGAAATTGATGTTCGGGGCTTGCGTTGCATAGGCGACGGCGGAACCCGAAAAACCCAGCGAGGCCACGCCAAGGATGCCTCCGAACAGGTTGCGCGATCGCGCGCGGAACCGGACGGTCACGGTCCGACCGAGATTGAGCGCACCCTGATCGTCCACCACCACCGAAACGTCGCTGAGCGGATCATAGCGGACGTTGCGCAACAAACCGGCTTGCCCGTTGAAAACTTGCCTGGCCGCGGCTGCGGCGGCCGCGTTCGCCTGCTGGATGTAGATCGCATCGGTGGCGGCAAGCGCAGCAGCATCGGCCGCTGCAAGCATTTGCGAGCGCGCCATCTCGGCGCGGCCATAATCAATGGCAAAGCCGATCGCGAAGAACGTCGGGATCAGGGCGATCGCGGTCAACACCAGCACGTTGCCCTTCGCGTCGTGCAACAGGCCCCGGACGGTCCGAAACCAGCCCGTCATGACAGGGGCACCTGATCGCTCAGGCGCGGCAGCATGTAGACTTTCGCGTAGAGCGTCGGAGCAGGCATGATGCTCGCCCCGAACAGCGGGGTGTAATTGTAGCGCGTTTCGCCAAGGATGAAGTAGGCACCCGCGCGCGGTGGGCTGGCGGCAGGGTCTGGAATCATCATCGCCGGGGCCAACCCTTTGGGCAAGGCCAGCACGGTGCCTTTGGCCAGGTCGTTGCCATTGCTGGCCTTGCTCCAGATCACTTTGGCATGGCTGGCGTCGATCACCTGTATCTCGCTGACGCGCGAGGCCGAACTTGCCGTCGCGAATGGCGCAAGGACATAAGCGCCGCTGGTCAGGATCTCGGCCAGATCGGTCGCGGTGACGGCGGGATAGCGCGTGGTCATGTCGGTGATCGCGCGGGCGGTGCGGGCGACCTTGCGATTGCAGGCCACCGCATCGTTCAGCACATATGTTCCAGCGTACATCGTCACCAGCAACATCGCGCAGAACGCCAACTCGATCATGGCGGTGCCCGACCGATCAACCAGCAATCGGGCCAGCAATCGGGCAACCTGGCGTTGCAAAGCCCTTCGCGTCATGAATAGCCCTCGGTCTTGGCCACCGATGTCGCGACAAGCAGATGGTGCGATCCGGGCTGGTTGGCGATATCGAACCCGAACACCGAAATGACCGGCCAGTTGTACAACAAGCGCACGACCACGATCGAGCCTTGCGCACCCGGATCGTAGTTGAGCGTCGAGATGACATTGTTGTTCTTGTCATAGACTAGCGTGGGCGCGGCCAGCGTGACCGCGCCGAAGTTGCTGACATGGGTGACATCGACGTACAGGTTGCCGCAGCCGAGCATCGTCGGCAACTGGGTGCAGGCATAGGCCTTGAACTGCTGCTGCGGGGTGGTCGTGAGATTGCCGTTGGCGTCCCTGATTCCGGTGAAACTGGTCTGCGCCTGACCGGTCAGGATATAGCGCCCGCAAGATTCGGCCGCCGTTTCAAGCCCCTGCTGCGCCAGATAGAGCAGAGCAATCTCGAGCGTCGCAATCAGCAGGCCCAGCACGACCGGCGCGGCCAGCGCAAATTCGATCGCGCTGGCGCCACAGGTTTCGCGCGCGAGTCGGCTCATCGTGCACAGCCTTTTTCGACTGCGCAGCCCTGTCACCCCGACTGGCAGACCACACCGCATAGCCGGGCCAGATTGCCCGAATAGGGCTAAGATCAGGCTCAATCTGGCTAGGGAACCATCCTGATTGGCAGGACGGCTGCCGGGTTCAATCGAACCCTTGCGCCTGATCGGGATGGTCGGCGCGCCAGCGGGCCCAGGCGGGGCGATCGACCGAGAACAGGTCGGTCAGCCGCGCATACCAGCCGCCGCCATGGACCCGGCCGACCAGATTCATCGCCGGGGTATCGACACGTAGCCGCACCGGGTCGAGCACCGCATCGTCGATGTGAAAGCGCAGCACTTCGCCCAGAATGATGCGCGTCGCGCCGATCTCGTGGACATGGGCAAGGCGGCATTCCATCGCCACCGGCGCACTTGCGATGCGCGGCGGGGCGACCAGACTCGAGGGCAGCACCGGCAGATCGGCGCCGGCGATCTCGTCAAAGCCAGGCGGTGCGTCGATGGCGGTGAAGTTCATCGCCGCCACGTCGGCCTCGCGCACCAGATTGACCACGAACTCGCCGGTTCGTTCGATGTTGGCTGCGGTATCCTTGGGCGTGCCATCGGGGCGGCGCATGATGCCGATCGCCACTACCGGCGGATCGGCACCCATCATGTTGAAAAAGCTGAACGGAGCGGCGTTGTGCCGCCCCGTCGCATCCTGACTGGTGATCCACGCAATCGGTCGGGGCACGATCACGGCGGCCATCAGCTTGTAGCGTTCGGCCGGGGCGAGTTGGGCAAAGTCGAATTCCATGACCGTCAGCCTGCCTCGTTCTGCACCGCCCGACAAGCGCCCGTATGGCTGCCTTTCAGTTCACCTGCCGCTCGAACCCCTGCCAATAGGGTTCCCGCAGGCTGCGCCGCAGGATCTTGCCCGAGGGGTTGCGTGGCAGCGCGGCGATCACATCGACCGATTTGGGCACTTTGAAACCGGCCAGCCGTTCGCGCGTCCAGTCGATGATCGATTGCGGATCGATCGCATGGCCGGGCCGGGGCACGCAGATTGCCTTGACCGCTTCGCCCCATTTGGCATCGGGCACACCGATCACCGCGACTTCGAGCACATCGGGATGGCCATAAATCGCGCTTTCGATCTGCGCCGGATAGACGTTCTCGCCGCCCGAGATGATCATGTCCTTGATGCGGTCGTGCATGTAGAGATAGCCGTCGGCATCCAGATAGCCCGCATCGCCGGTGGCGATCCAGCCGTCGGCACTCAGCGTGCGCTCGGTCGCCTCGGGCAGTTTCCAATAACCCAGCATGTTGTTGGATGATCGCGTCTGGATCTCGCCGATGGCGTCAGGACCAAGCGCCTGCCCGTCCTCGCCCACGATCCGCACTTCCACGCCGGGCAGCGGCTTGCCGGCCGAACGCATGCGCTGGTTGCCTTGGGCCGAATGGTCCTCGGGTGGCAGCATGCAGATCGTGCCGGTCGTCTCGGTCATGCCATAGGCCTGAATGAACTCGGCGCGGAACATCTCGACGCACTGGCGCAGCAGTTCGAGCGGGATCGGCGAGGCGCCATAGATGATGTACTTCACCCGGCCGAAATCGACGGTGACGCAGTCGGGATGGTTGAGCAGCATCTGCAACGCAGCCGGGACGATGAAGAACCGGGTCACGCCCTTTTGCTCGACCGCATCGAACACGGCACGCGGCTCGAATTCGGCAAGGATCACCGCCGGCAACCCTGCGCCCAGCGCCATAACGCCCAGCCCGGTACCGCCGATGTGGGCGCAAGGCATCGCCACCAGAATCGCTTCGTCATCGGTCATCACCGAATAGGGCTGCTCCTGCCCGATCGCCTGCTTGCGCAAGCCGAACAAGTTCAGATTGGACAGCACTGCACCCTTGGGATTGCCGGTCGTGCCCGAAGTGTAAAGCTGAAGCACCGCCTCGTTTGGACCTGCGCCGACAACGTCTGCGGGGACTACCGCGCCAATCCATTCCCACGCCTGCGCCGCCGTAAAGCTGCGCACCAGCGTTTGGATCGGCGCGAATGTCGGAGCGGCGGCATCGAACCCGTCGCCAAGGAACACCGCCTTGACCTCGGCATTCTCGGCGATCCACGCGGCCTCTGCCGGAGCCAGACGCCAGCCGATCGGCACCATCACCACGCCCGCCCGCGCGGCCGCAAAAAACAGCGCGAAGTACAAGGTGCTGTTCTTGCCGAACCACGCGATGCGATCGCCCTTGCCGATGCCGATCCCGGCCAGCCCGGCGATGATCGCCGCGGTTGTGGTTTCAAGTTCACCGAACGTCAGCCGCGCATCGGGTCCATCGAGCGCCATCCGGTTGGGCCGATCGTCAGCCCAGAAACGGATAAAGCCGTCAAAAGTGAACAAGTGTGCCGTACGCTCTGCGGTGGTCAGCGGTACGGTCGGTATCGGCGCCAGCGTTGTATCGGTCATCGCGTGAATCTCTCCCGAAAATCCATCTAACTTTTGCGGCGCGAGCCCATTGTCGGACCTTGCGCCTTTTTCCGTACGATGCGCCCCGCTCGACGCCTTTGTCCAGCCTGAGGCATGTTGCTGCCTCGCCTTGCCCGCACTGACAGAGGGACTTGCGGAGCTTTCGTCAAGAGGTTAACACAACTGATAACTAAACCGCAAGGCCGCGCGCCTGCTGACAGGGGATGCTGGCAAAATGGATCTCGAATGGACCGCGCAAGACCTCTCCTTTGCCGATGAAGCGCGTCGTTTTTTCGCCGAAGCGCTGACGCCTGAACTGGCCGAGGCCGGACGCTTGATGACCAGCGTCTATGCCGACCATGATCTGGGCATGGCCTGGCAGGAAAAGCTGCATGCCAAGGGCTGGGCCGCGCCGGGCTGGCAGGTGGAGCACGGCGGGCAGGACTGGAGCGATGCGCAGCACTATCTGTTCGAGCGCGAACGGATCATCGCGGGCGCGCCGCCGGTTTCTCCGATGGGCATCCACATGGTCGCCCATGTGATCCAGGCCTTCGGTACGCCGGCGCAAAAGGCGTTTTTCCTGCCCGGCATCCTGTCCGGCGAGGTGTTCTTCTGTCAGGGCTACAGCGAACCGCAATCGGGCTCGGACCTCGCCTCGCTCCAGATGCGCGCCGAATCCGATGGCGACGCATTTGTGCTCAACGGCTCGAAGATCTGGACCACCCATGCCCAGCAGGCGAACTGGATGTTCTGCCTTGTGCGCACCACGCGGGGGTTGAAGCCGCAGCAGGGCATCACCTTCCTGCTGGTCGACATGACCGCGCCGGGCATCGTCGTGCGGCCGCTGGTGATGACCTCGGGCGAGACGGTGCAGAACCAGATCTTCTTCACCGACGTGCGCGTGCCCAAGGCCAATGTCATCGGGCAGGTCGATGATGGCTGGACTGTGGCCAAGTACCTGCTCGATTTCGAGCGTGGCGGACGCGGCTATGCACCGGGGCTGAAGGTACGCGCCGAGCAGTTGCGCGAACATGCCCGTCAGGTCGAAACGCCCACCGGCACGCTGCTCGACGATCCTGTCTTTGCCGCAAGGCTTGGCCGCGCGATGATCCGCATCGACGTGCTCGAAGTGCTCGAGTTCAAGCTGGTCAGCAGCGCCAATGCCGATGGCTCGGTGGGTGCGCTGTCCTCGATGATGAAAGTGCTGGGAACCGAACTGGCGCAGGAGATGACCGAGCTGGCCTACCGCGCGGCGGGGACCACGGGCACGATCTACCAGCCCCATGCCGCGCGACCGGGCGGCGCAGTGCCCGATCACCTGCCCCCGGCCGACGGCAGCTACGTGGGTGAGGCGTGGGAAGCGGTCGCGCCCTTGCGCTATTTCAACGAGCGCGCGGGATCGATCTATGCCGGATCGAACGAGATCCAGCGCAACATTTTGGCCAAGCGGGTGCTTGGGCTCTGATTTGCACCATTCGGCTCACGCCAGCGGGGTAAGCCCGGCCAATACCAGCCGGACCAGATCGGCCTGCCCGCTGGTGGCGGTCTTGGCATAGATCCGCTTGGAATAGTTGCGCGCCGTTTCGCTGGTCAGGCCGAGTGCTTCGCCCGCCTCGATGATACCCTGCCCCGCGCTGATGGCCTGCGCCAGCGCCGCCTCGCGCGGGGACAGCCCGTGTTCCGCAGCCAGCACGGCTGCGCCCGCCGCCGCGCTTTCGCGGCGTTGCAGCCGCAGCGTGCCGATGACCGCCGGGGTCGCAGCCGGTTCGGACAAGTCCAGATCGGCCTTGCGCAGCAACAGATCGCGGCCGGTTCGTTCATCCAGCCGCAACAGGCGGATCGCTCCCGGCTCGGCCTCGGCCAATTCGGCACAGGCGGCATCAAGCGCCCGCGTCGTTTCGGGCAGCAGTTGCAGCCGTCGACCTGGGCGCGGGCCGGGCTCGGGGGTGAAGGCCAAGATCAATTCGGCGACCGGATCGGCCGCCATGACGCGTCCCAAACCATCAAATGCCAGTTGCCCGATGCCCAGCCGCGCCAGCGCACGCTGCGCCATCGTGGCCTGAAGCCGCTGATCGATCAGCGCAACCAGCGTGCGAAGCGCCGCTGCCAGATGCGGTGCGATGCCCGCCAGCGTGGCGACCGCGGCTGCGCTGAAATCCTCGCGCTCGCGCACCAGCAACAGCCATGCGTCCGCTACCCCGCCCGCACTCACCCGCAGCCAGCGGCCGTAGCGGATGCCCATCTCGTCAAGCGCGGCGCGCTGGTGCGCCAGTTGCGCGGGCCTGTCGTAATCGAGCATTTCGTCGAGCGCATAGACCCGTTCGGGCCGCAAGGCGCCGTAAGGATGCAGGCGCAGCGCGTCGAGCCGCCGGAAGTCGAGCGGCGGTTCATGCGCCGCGCGCGGCGCCGCTACGTGGATCACCGACGGCTGTTGCGCCGGTCCGGCATTGGCCAGCGTCAGAATCATGAAGGCGCGCCGGGCATAAGTCCGCGCCACCAGATTGCGCATGAACGCCCCGAACGGCGGGCTTTCGTGAATGCCTTCCACCAGCGGCAGGAAAAGCTCGCGTTGGTCGGCCGATAGAATTGCCATAAGCCTTGCTCCCATATGGGAGATTTCACGTCAAGCGTGGGTCGCAATGGTCCGCTCAGCCGACAGGAAAGAGCGCTACCGATGTCCGACGCCGTAAATCGATCCACCCTGACCCATCTGCAACGGCTTGAGGCCGAGGCAATCCACATCATGCGCGAAGTGGTGGCCGAGGCGAACAACCCGGTCATGCTCTATTCGGTGGGCAAGGACAGCGCGGTCATGCTGCATCTGGCAAGGCTGGCGTTCTATCCCAGCCCGCCGCCGTTCCCGCTGTTGCACGTCGATACCACGTGGAAGTTCCGCGAGATGTACAAGCTGCGCAACCGCATGGCGACCGAAAGCGGCATGGAACTGCTCGTCTATCAGAACCCCGAGGCGGCAGCGCGTGGGATCAACCCGTTCGACCACGGCGCGCTGCATACCGACATGTGGAAGACCGAGGGGCTCAAGCAGGCGCTCGACAAGTGGGACTTTGACGCGGCCTTCGGCGGTGCCCGCCGCGACGAGGAAAAGAGCCGCGCCAAGGAGCGCATCTTCAGCTTCCGCACCGCCAGCCACGGCTGGGATCCCAAGAACCAGCGCCCCGAGTTGTGGAACCTGTACAACGCCCGCAAGGCAAAGGGCGAGAGCATCCGCGTGTTCCCGATCAGCAATTGGACCGAGCTGGACATCTGGCAATACATCCATCTCAACGCCATTCCGATCGTGCCGCTCTATTTTGCCGACGAGCGCCCGACGGTGGAGCGCGACGGCATGTTGTTGATGGTCGACGATGACCGCTTCCCGCTGTTGCCGGGAGAGGAACCGGTAATGCGCTCGATCCGCTTTCGCACGCTGGGCTGCTATCCGCTGACCGGTGCGGTCGAAAGCACGGCCAGAACCTTGCCCGAGGTCATTCAGGAAACGTTGCTGACGACCACGAGCGAACGTCAGGGCCGCGCCATCGACAAGGATTCGGGCGGCGCCGGGATGGAAATCAAGAAGCAGCAGGGGTATTTCTGATGACTGACCTGATCGCCAAGGCAGACCCCGTCTATGTCACCGATGCACTCATCGCCGATGACATCGATGCCTATCTCGACAGCCACCAGCACAAGACGATGCTGCGTTTCATCACCTGCGGATCGGTGGACGATGGCAAGTCTACGCTGATCGGACGGTTGCTGTACGATTCGAAGATGATCTTCGAGGACCAGTTGGCCGCGCTCGAAAGCGACAGCCGCAGGGTTGGCACGCAAGGTCAGGAGATCGATTTCGCGCTGCTGGTCGATGGCCTTGCCGCAGAACGCGAACAGGGCATCACCATCGATGTCGCCTATCGCTTTTTCAACACCGAAAAGCGCAAGTTCATCGTCGCCGATTGCCCCGGTCACGAACAATATACCCGCAACATGATCACAGGGGCGTCCACCGCCGATCTTGCGGTGATTCTTGTCGATGCGCGCAAGGGTGTGTTGGTGCAGACGCGCCGCCACTCCTACCTCACCCACCTGATCGGTATCCGCAACATCGTGCTGGCGGTGAACAAGATGGATCTGGTCGGCTACGATCAGGGCGCTTACGAGGCGATCGTGCGGGACTATACCGAATTTGCGCGCAGCATCGGGATCGAGCGCTTCACTGCATTGCCGATTTCAGGGTTCAAGGGTGACAACATCACCACGCGCTCGGCCAATACGGCGTGGTACCGTGGACCCACCTTGATCGAGCATCTCGAAACCGTCGAAGTCAACACCGCGCGTGACATCGACAAGCCGTTCCGCCTGCCGGTGCAGTGGGTCAACCGCCCCAATCTCGATTTCCGGGGCTTTTCCGGGCTGATCGCTGCCGGCACGGTCAAGCCGGGAGATGCGGTGCGTGTCTTGCCATCGGGCAAGACCAGTACGGTTTCGCGCATCGTCACGATGGACGGTGATCTTGAAGGCGCTGTTGCGGGCCAGTCGGTCACGGTCTGCCTTGCAGACGAGATCGACTGTTCGCGCGGCGACGTGATCGCCTCGGCCGACGCCCCGCCGCAGGCTGCCAACCAGTTCGAATCGACGCTGGTGTGGCTCAGCGACGAGGCGCTGATTCCGGGTCGCGCCTACTGGCTGAAGCTTGCTACCCAGACCGTTTCGGCCACGGTGCAAAGCCCGAAGTACGCGGTCAACGTCAACACACTCGAACATGTGGCGGTCAAGACGCTCGATCTCAACGCCATCGGCGTGGTCGAGCTCACCACCGACAAGCGGTTGGTATTCGAACCCTATGTCGATGATCGCACGCTCGGCGGGTACATCCTGATCGACAAGATTACCAATGCGACGGTTGCTGCCGGCATGCTGCACTTCAGCTTGCGCCGCGCCCAGAACGTGCACTGGCAGGCGCTCGATGTCAGCCGCGATGCACACGCGGCGCTCAAGGGCCAGAAGGCGTCGGTGCTCTGGTTCACGGGCCTCTCGGGATCGGGCAAATCAACGATCGCCAATCTGGTCGAGAAGAAGTTGCACGCGATGGGCAAGCACACCTTCCTGCTCGATGGCGACAATGTCCGCCACGGCCTCAACAAGGATCTGGGCTTTACCGAGGCAGACCGCATCGAAAACATCCGCCGGGTCGGCGAAGTTGCAAGGTTGATGACCGATGCGGGCCTGATCGTCCTGACCGCGTTCATCAGCCCCTTCCGCGCCGAGCGCGAAATGGTTCGGAAGCTGCTGCCGGAGGGCGAGTTTGTCGAAGTGTTCATCGACACCCCGCTCGAGGAGGCCGAGCGCCGCGACGTGAAGGGCCTGTACAAGAAGGCGCGCGCGGGCCAATTGCGCAATTTCACCGGGATCGACAGCCCCTACGAAGCGCCGCTTTCGCCCGAGATCAGGGTCGACACCACACGTGAAAGCCCCGAGGATGCCGCAGAACGCATCGTCGACCGCATCCTCGGCCATTGGATGCCGACCATTTGAGAATGGACTGTACGATGACTGCCAGAACCGACGCCGAGCTAGCTGCCCATCTGGCACAAGTTGCCGGACAGCTGCTTCGCACCGTGCGCCAAAGCGATGTGCTCAGCCTCAAGGCATTGGGCAAGGCCGGTGATGCCACCGCCAATGCGTTTCTTTGCCATGCGCTGCGCGAACAGCGCCCGGACGACGCGCTGCTCTCTGAAGAGGAGAAGGACAATCTGGCGCGCCTTAGCTTCAGCCGGACGTGGATCGTCGACCCGGTCGATGGCACGCGCGAATATGGCGAAGCGCGATCCGATTGGGCCGTCCACGTCGGCCTTGCGATAGACGGCGCGCCGGCGATCGGGGCAGTCGCTCTGCCCGATGCCAACGACGGTGACGGTCTGGTACTGCGCAGCGACGCGCCGATCGCGGTGCCGCCCGCGCCCGCACAACTGCGGATGGTGGTCAGTCGCACCCGCCCGGCACCCGAAGCGGTGGCGGTCGCGCAAGCGCTTGACGCCGAACTGGTGCCAATGGGCAGTGCTGGCGCCAAGACAATGGCGGTCATCCTGGGGCAAGCCGACATCTACCTGCACACCGGCGGCCAGTATGAATGGGACAGCTGCGCTCCAGCGGCGGTTGCCTTGGCGCATGGCCTTCACGCCAGCCGGGTCGATGGCTCACCACTGGTTTACAATCAGGCCGACACTTACCTTCCGGACCTGCTCGTGTGCCGCCAGGAACACGCCGCGCTCGTTCTAGAAACCATGGCGGCACTGGCAGACTGACTGCAGCCGCCGCGAAGCTCGCCTGAGTACCGGCTTGTGGCGTTTGATTGTCTCGCTGCGCCCTCGCACGGGGGCCTGACGGAAGCCGCAATGTGTCCGCCAAGGGTGGCTGCGCAAACCGAAAGCCCCAAAAAAGAAAGGGCCAGCGTTACCGCCAGCCCTGAAAAGTTTGGGAGAGGATGCCTGAAAGGCCATTGTCGAGTGCACCTCCCGGCCGACGTTTGCAATTGCGAACAAAACCTTGGCGGTTGCGTTTAATGCAAGCCAGCTACGCTCCAGCTTTCAACCCCCAGCGGAGGCCAATGCTGATTGAATCCAGCACACCGCGTGCGCGCGTTACAAGTGCTCGATCAAGGCGGTTAGACGCATGACGATGGCTGCTCACCCATCAAAAGCATGAACCAACCAGACGCAAAAAGGGGCGCAACTTTCGCTGCGCCCCTTTTTAGCCTGATTGACAAATCAGACTCGATGAACTCCATCAGCGCGCAAGCACGCTGAGAAATCGTCTTACTGCGCCGCGGACTTGCCGAACACAGCGTAGTTTTCATTCCCGACGAACCCGAACTTCGACACCTTGGAATCGGTGATGATCTTCAGGGTGCGGTTGGCCATCTCGTAGTTGGCAAAGGCTTCGGGCTGGAACTGGAGTTCCGGCTCGACTGCCATCGCCTTGGTCGCCTGAAGCAGCGAGACCAGATTGCCTTCGGTGATCGGCGAGCCGTTCCAGAGCAACTGGTTCTGCTGGGTCAGCACCAGCTTGTTCTTCTCGGGCTTGATCTTGACGTCATTCGTCGGAGGTGTCGCCTGAGGAAGATTCACGTTCACCGAGTGGGTGGCCACGGGAATGGTGATGATGAACATGATGAGGAGCACGAGCATGACGTCGATCAACGGCGTCGTGTTCATCTCCATCATCGGCGAGCCATCGTCCTTGCCGCCGCTCATTGCCATGGGGTGATACTCCTGTTCTCTCGTATGCCCGGCCCGATTGGACCGTTTCGGTTGAATTCAGCCGTCAGGCCGGATCAACCGTTGGGATCGACCGGGGTGGAGATGAAGCCGACCTTGGGATAACCCGCGATCTGCACGCTGTAGATCGCGCCGGCAATGCACTTCCAAGGAACGTGAACGTCACCGCGGATATGCACTTCGGGGATCTTTTCGGGATCCATGTTCGCCGCGCCGCCTTCGTTCTTCACGATGGCGTCAAGCCGCTCATAGGCCTGCTTGGTCAGCTCGGTGTTGTCCACCGGGGTCACGTTGTTGAAGTAAACGCGACATTCGCCACTGGGCGATGACCCTTCATAGCCAGGCTGCTTGGGGCTGCGACCGGCTGCGTCGGTAGCGACGACAGCAAGCAGCAGGTTCTCGACCTTGTCCTGGGTTTCTTCCGATGCCAGGACAGGCACCTTGAGCTTTTCGACGGTCTGGATCGCAACCGGGACCGCGATGAGGAAGATGATCAGCAGCACGAGCATCACGTCCACGAGCGGCGTGGTGTTGATGTCCGACATCGGGCGCTCTTCGCCGCCGCCGCCTACAGACATTGCCATTGGTTACATCCTATTCCGATCTGCGCCGCGGGGAGGAGCCGGGGGAAGACTTGAGACCTTCGCCCCGGCGAAGACCCGGGTGTTTCCGGACAGGATCGGCGGCCACGGCGGCGCCGATCCTGGCGTTGCCTGATTACTTCTTCGGAGCGGCCGGAGCAGCCGGCTTTGCGGCCGGAGCAGCAGCAACTGCGGGCTTCACAGCGCCGTGCGAGGCGATGTTTGCCAGCACGTCGGTGCTGAAGCCGGTGAGCAGTTCGGCGATGCGCTTGTTGCGAGCCTGCAGGAAGTTGTAGGCAAGCACGGCGGGCACAGCGACGAGCAGACCGAGCGCGGTCATGATCAGAGCTTCACCGACCGGACCTGCGACCTTGTCGATCGAGGCCGAACCGGCCAGACCGATGGCGATCAGCGCGCGATAGATGCCGACCACGGTACCGAACAGACCGATGAACGGCGAGGTAGCACCGACGGTTGCGAGGAAGGGCAGACCACCGGCGAGACGCGCGTTGATCGAAGCTTCCGAGCGAGCCAGCGAACCGTGCAGCCAGTCATGGGCTTCCGACGAATCGACCAGCTTGGCGGCCTTTTCCTCAGCGGTGAGGCCGTCATCGACGATCTGGCGCCATGCCGAGTTCTTCTCGAGCTTGGTCACGCCTTCCTTGAGCGAAGGCGCACGCCAGAAAGCGGCGATCGACTTGTACTGACCGGTGATCTTGGCCTGTTCCACGAACTTGGTGAACAGGATGAAGAACGAACCAAACGACATGATGCCGAGGATCGTGACGGTGGCGTAAGAAATGAAACCACCGGCCTGAAGGGCTTCGACGAAGCCAAACTTGTTCTGCGGCGCCGCAGCGGCCGCGGCCTCGGCGAGAGTCTGGATAAGCATTCGGATCTTCCTCTCAAGAATTCAGCAAAGAGCAAAGAAGGGGGGAAACTATGAGCACGGGACAGGCCCGAAGGATCATTCCTTCGGGATCTGCCAACGCACCGAACTGGCGTAGACACCTGCGGTGGGATTACCGTCACCATCCGTCGCCGCGTTGAAGCGGCCACGACGGCGAAGATTGTCACACGTCGCCTGATCGAGATCGGGGCTACCGCTCGACTTGGTGATTTCGCAGTTCGTCACCTTGCCGTCTGTACCGATCGACAAACGGAACCCGGTCACGCCTTCACGCTCTTCGCGCAGGGCACGCGACGGATAGTCGTTCGACGTCACCCACTCGCCAGGACGACCCTTGGCGACTGCAGCCTTCGGCGTGAAACGCGGAGGCGGCGGCGCTGGCGTCGGCGGCAAAGCGACCGGCGGCGGCGGAAGTGGCGTCGGCGGCGGCGGAGCCGCTACCGTCTGGATCTGCGGTGCCGGTGCATTGAAGCTAATCGGCGGCGGCGGCGCCACGATAGGTGGCGGCGGCGGCATATCCGTCTTGGGGGGCGGCGGCGGCGGTGGCGGCGGCTTGTCCTCGTCAATCTTGACGGCCGTAGTCACCTCTTTGATCTTCTTGAAGGCCGAGTACGCGAGGCCAGTGACCAGCGCATAGCCGACAACGACATGAAGAACCGCAACGATGATGAGCGCGGTGATCTTGTTACCGCTCATCTGTTGGTCAGCGTATGCCATTCAGCTCTAACACTCCTGATCTTCCACCCTGGCGCGCGCACCCATGCACACACCATGACAGAGCCACGTACGAAATCACCGTTCCGCACGATAGGCCAATCCAGCGATATCAATCCACCCTGCCGGCAACCCGGTCCGCCGACATCGGGCGCAAGGGTCCCGGCGGCGGCAACGACGGGCGTTTGTTTTTTGAACTGCCCGACGAGGGAGAGCATTAACGCCGAAGCCAAAGCCGCGCAAATGCTTTATCCGCTCCTTTACGATTCCCTGTTCCGATACGGAAATCGGCGCATTGGCGCGGGTTTTGCGCCCGCGCAGGTGTCAACAGGCCCCGCCAGACTACAAGGATTTCTAATGCATCGCATAGCGTTTTGGCCAGTTGCGTTGTCCATGGTGCTTTCATCCGCGTCGAATGCGGTGTGCGCGACCGATGCCGCACCTTCCGCTAACCCTGTGATTCGCGCAGGATTAACGCCGGGTTCAGGACAAGCCGCAGTGCCATCGGCCAATGGCGCACCAACGCTGAAGCCAGCGCTCACGTATGCCGATCTTGTCGATCTGGCGCTTCCGGCCGAATTGGTCACCCGCGCCGAGATCCGCCGCGCAACCCGGCTCAAGCCCGAGCAGGCACCCGATGTTCCGGCAGGCAAAGCGCGGCTCTATGTCGAGGCGGTGACGACCGCGCTGCTGGTCGGGCCGGATCTTGGCGAATCGATCCGTTTCCTTGCCGACGTGCCGCTCGATGCAAAGGGGCGCGTCCCCAAGCTGACCCGGACGCAAGTTCTGGTGCTGGCGCGCACCGTGGCGGGGCGCCCTGGCGAACTGCAGCTGGTGGCGGGCGATGCGATGCTGCCTTGGTCAGCCGATACCGAGACGCGACTGCGCAGCGTGTTGACCGCGCTGCTCGCCCCGGATGCCCCCGCGCGCGTCCTGTCCTTGCGCGAGGCGCTGCACGTGCCCGGGAATCTGGCGGGCGAGGGCGAGACGCAACTGTTCTTTGCCACCGAGGGCGAGCGGCCGATCGCGTTGTCGATTCTGCGCCGCCCCGGTGAGCCGACGCGCTGGGGCGTGAGCTTCAGCGAGATCGTCGATCAGGCGGCCACGCCCCCGGCGCATGACACGCTGGCATGGTATCGGCTGGCCTGTTCGCTACCGCAGTCCCTGAGCGAGCGGGCCAACATCTCTGCCACCGCCAACGATCGACGCATTGCCACCGAGGACTATGCGCTGGTGCTGGCCGATCTGGGTCCGTGCACCCGCAACCGGCCAGGCGCTCACTGAGGCAAGCACGCAAGCCCGCGCACAGGCCAGCGCGCATGGTTGCGGGCGCGCAACGGCTCCCCTAAGGACTTGCGCGCTATACATAAGGCTCGCGCGCGGGCGCGACAGGACAGGAATGACATGAGCGAACCATTGCGCATCGCGCTCGCTGGACTTGGCACGGTGGGCGGCGGGGTGATCCGGCTGATCGAGGCCAACGCCGACCTGATCACGCGCCGCGCCGGGCGCCCGATCGTGATCACCGCGGTCAGCGCCCGCAACCGCAGCAAGAATCGCGGCTATGACCTGGGCGCCTATCACTGGGAGGATGATATGGTCATCCTGGGCGAGCGCGAGGACGTCGATGTCGTGGTCGAACTGGTCGGCGGCGCCGATGGCCCCGCGCTGGCGCTGGCGCGCACCACGTTCGAGGCGGGCAAGGCGCTGGTCACCGCCAACAAGGCGATGATCGCGCACCATGGCATCGAACTGGCGACGCGGGCCGAGGCGGCCAAGTGCGCGTTCAAGTTCGAAGCGGCGGTGGCCGGCGGCATTCCGGTGATCAAGGGCCTGCGCGAAGGCGCGGCTGCCAACGAGATCGCGCGCGTCTATGGCATCCTCAACGGCACCTGCAACTATATCCTGTCGACGATGGAGGACACCGGTCGCGACTTTGCCGACGTGCTGGCAGAGGCTCAGGCCAAGGGCTATGCCGAATCCGACCCGACCTTCGACATCGACGGCATCGATGCCGCGCACAAGCTGTCGATCCTGTCGTCGATCGCGTTCGGTACGGCGGTGGACTTTGCGGGCGTGACCGCCACTGGCATCCGCCGCGTGTTGGCCGCCGACATCGCGCAGGCCGATGCGCTGGGCTATTACATCCGCCTGATCGGGATGGCCGATACCGAGATCGACGCCGAGGGCAACCGTCGCCTGTTCCAGCGGGTTCATCCGCATCTGGTGCACCGCGATCACCCGCTTGCCCATGTCGATGGCGCAACCAATGCGGTGGTGGCCGAAGGCAACTTCGTCGGCCGCCTGCTGTTCCAGGGTGCGGGTGCGGGCGATGGCCCGACCGCGAGCGCGGTGGTCGCCGACCTGATCGACATCGCGCGCGGCGATGTCGGCGCCCCGTTCTCCATCCCCGTGGCAGAACTTGACCGCGCTGCGCCCGCCAGCGCCGGACAGCGGATCAGCAAGGCCTATCTGCGCTTTGCCGTCACCGACCGCCCCGGCGTGCTGGCCGAGATCACCGCCGCGATGCGCGATGCCGGGGTCTCGATCGCCAGCATGATCCAGAAGGGCCGCAACGCGCCCGGTGGCACCGAGCCGGTCTTGGTGTCGATCGTCACGCACGAAGGGCCCGAAAGCGCGATCACCGAAACGCTGCGCCTGTTGGAAGGATCGCCCGCACTGTTCGAACCGCCGCTGGTGATGTACTTGCTCGACGAATAGGAATTGCCAGTCGCGCCAGACTTCGTCTCGCGCCGGGCTTCGTCTCGGGCCGGGCTTCGTCAGGGCGCGCGCATCTCGCCTTTGGCGATCAGATCGGCGTCCGATCCTTCGGGTGCGGGCGGCAGCGCGGCGAAGTCGATCTGCGGCATCACCGGAGGTGGGCACGGCGGCAGGAAACAGCCGGTGATGCTCACCCCGCCGCCATGGCGGATGCCGAACACTTCGGGCGCGCGCGGCAAGCCATCTGCCGTAGCACGGGCCCCATCCAGTTCGCCCGGCAACGGCAAGCGCTGGCGCGCGTTCTCGGGGTTGGTGCCACACACCACGATCGCGCCGTCCGGGCCGGGCTCGTCGCAGCGCGGCTTGTACAAAGGGGTAAGCAGGCGGCGGGCAATTTCGGCCTTGTTGGACGCGGCGTTCTCGGGCTCAGCCTTTTCGGAAACAGTCGGCGGCTGCCCTGCTGCGACCGGCATCGCTGCCGACCCTTGCGCAGACCGCGTAGCCGACGCAGCGCCAGTCTCAACCGAATGGTCATCGCTTTGTGCCATGACAGGCGGCAATGGTGGTATCTGCGCTTGCGCCCAAGCCTGCGGAGTGATCAGGAACACAGCCAAAACTAGAAGCTTACGCGTATCTGCCATGCGCCGGGGGGCACTGCTTGCGGGCGTGATGGGCTCTCTCGACAAGATTGCAATCCACTGGCTAGAGGCCGTGCACATGTCCGCACGTCGCCAACATAGGGAACGACCGTGACCGATACCACCGTCAAGACCGTCGCTTCCCCGGACCCTTCGCATGTGCTCGACCGGGTGCTGGTGCTCGAAATGGTGCGCGTTACCGAGGCCGCGGCGATCGGCGCCTCACGCCTGATCGGTCGCGGCGATGAAAAGGCCGCCGATGCAGCGGCAGTCGAAGCGATGCGAGCGGCGTTCAACGAGCTGGAAATCGACGGCACCATAGTGATCGGCGAAGGCGAACGCGACGAAGCGCCGATGCTGTTCATCGGTGAAAAGGTCGGTGCGGCGCCGGGGACGGGCCCGAAAATCGACATCGCGCTCGATCCGCTGGAAGGCACCACGATCACTGCCAAGGCCGGTCCCAACGCGCTGGCGGTGCTGGCGGTGGCCGAAGAGGGCGGCCTGCTCAACGCGCCCGATGTCTATATGGAAAAGCTGGCGATCGGGCCGGGTTATCCCGAGGGCCTGATCGACCTGAACAAGAGCCCCGCCGACAATGTGCGCGCGGTGGCGGCGGCCAAGGGCGTTGCGCCCGGCGACATCATCGTCTGCGTGCTCGACCGACCACGCCATACCGACCTGATCGCTGCGCTGCGGGCGCTGGGCTGCGGCATCGCGCTGATCCCCGATGGAGACGTGGCCGGTGTGATCGCCGTGACCAACGAGGACACCGGCATCGACATCTACATGGGATCGGGTGGCGCGCCGGAAGGCGTGCTGGCGGCGGCCGCGCTGCGCTGCGTCGGCGGACAGTTCAAGGGCCGCCTGCTGTTCCGCAACGAGAGCGAGCGCGCCCGTGCGCGCAAGTGGGGCATCACCGACCTCAACAAGCAATACGATCTGTCGGAACTGGCCAAGGGCGACTGCATCTTCGCCGCCACCGGCGTCACCGACGGATCGTTGCTGGCAGGCGTCAAGCACCGCAAGGACGGCATCCTGACCACCGAAAGCATCGTCATGCGCGCCAGTTCGGGAACCGTGCGCAGGGTAAAGGGCGAACACCGCCGCCCGTGATCGCACCAGCCCGAACGTAACGAGTCTTGCGTTCGGCAGACGTGCCGTTCACCCTCTCGTCCGAAAACGGAGAGGGAGCAGGACAATGAGCAACGACACCGCATTCATCGCGGCGCTGGAGCGTGCCGATGTGCCGGGCGCGGTCGCGCTGATCACCAACGCAGGCGAAACCACCTATCACCGTGCCATCGGCCTTGCCGATGCGCCGGGCGGCGTGGCGATGCAGCCGGACACGCTGTTCCAAATCGCCTCGATGACCAAGGCGATCGTTTCGACAGCGGCGCTGCAACTGGTCGAGCGCGGTGTGCTTGCCCTCGATGCGCCGCTGGGCGACCTGCTGCCCGAACTTGCCGCACCGCAAGTGCTTGAAGGCTTTGGCGAAGATGGTACCCCGCAACTGCGCCCGGCGCGCACCGCCATCACGTTGCGCCATCTGTTGCTGCACACCTCGGGCTGCGGCTATGTATTCAAGGATGCGGCGCTGCTGCGCTATGTCATGGCCACCGGCATGGCCGCCCCCGGCAGCCGCGCCAGCCTGAACTTGCCGCTGCTGGCCGATCCGGGCGAGCGATGGGAATATGGCGTCAGCACCGACTGGGTCGGACTGGCCATCGAGGCTGCTACCGGCAAGACGCTGGGCGACTATCTGGCAACTGAACTGACCGGGCCGCTGGGCATGGCTGCCACCGCCTTTCGCGGAGCCGACACCATGCCGGCCGACGCCGCCAAAGTGCATCGCCGCGACGGTTCGGGTGGCTTTGCGACGCTTCCGCTGGTTCTGGGCGAGGGCGAATACCACAGCGGCGGCGGCGGATTGACGTCGACTGCAAGCGATTATGCACGGTTCCTGCGGATGGTGTTGAACGGCGGCGAACTGGACGGGGTGCGCGTGCTCTCGCCCGAAACCGCGGACCTTTTGTACCATGACGCCCTTGCGCCGGGCCTTTCGGCGGGCATCATGGGCTCGGCCATGCCCGACCTTGCCGGCCACTACGATCCGCTGCCCGGTCAGCGTGGTGGCTGGACGCTGGGCGGCTTCCTGCACAATGCCGAACCGGTTCCGAACGGCGGGCGTTCGGCGGGCAGCCTGCACTGGGCAGGCATTTTCAACTGTTACTACTGGATCGATCCTGCTCGGCGTCAGGGCGGGCTACTGCTGACGCAACTGGCACCCTTTGGCGACACGGGCGTTCTGGAAGCCTTTGCCGAGTTGCAACGGCTCGCCGCGGCCTGAACCTCAGCCCGAGGCAAGCGCGACGTGCGGCCCCGGCCGCGCGACCTCGTTCACCGAGCTGCGCCGCAGCGTGTCAGGCCGGGCAGCATAGCCCGGTCGGCGCTCGGCATCGCGGGTACGGAAGCCCTTGACCAGCGAGGTCAGGCCATCCGCCTCGTCAAGCAGGCTGCGCGTGGCGGCAGAGGACTGTTCGACCATGGCGGCATTCTGCTGGGTCATCCGGTCCATCTCGGCAACCGCGCGGTTGATCTGTTGCAGGCTGGCCGCCTGGTGCGCGGCTGCCTCGGCCACTTCGCTGATCGCGACATTGATCCCGCTGATCCGCTCGACGATGGCGTTCAGCCGCTCGCCGGTGCGGCCCACCAGAGCAACGCCCGTGCCCACCTGCTGACTGCTGGTGGTGATCAGCGCGGTAATATCGTGCGCGGCGGCGGTGGTGCGCTGGGCCAGCGCGCGCACTTCGCTGGCGACGACGGCAAAGCCCTTGCCCGCCTCGCCCGCGCGCGCAGCCTCGACCCCGGCATTGAGCGCGAGCAGATTGGTCTGGAACGCGATGCCATCGATCACCGCGATGATCTGGCCGATCTCTGACGCCGATTGCTCGATCGCGGCCATCGCCGCCACCGCTTCGCTCACCACAGCGCCGCCGTTGCTCGCTTCCTCATGGGCGTGGGTCATGGCCTGCTGCATGTTGGCTGCGCCGTTTGCCGTCGCTTCGATCGAGCGGGTCACCGCGCTCATCGCGCCAGCGGTTTCGGCCAGACTTCCCGCCTGACGCTCATTGCGTTCGGCAAGATCGGCGGAGGCCGAACGGATCTCGTCGATGCTCGCCCTGACGCTGAGGGCACCGACCCTGACGCTGCGCAGCGCCTCGGCCAAGGCGTCGGTCGCTGCGTTGTAGTCACGGCGCAACCCTTCATAGGCCTCGGGAAAGACCTCGTGGATGCGGTATTCGAGATCCTTGCGAGCAAGGTGGGCGAGCCCGTCTGACAGGGTCAAGACCACGCGGTCCTGATCCTTGGCCTCTTGAATCCGCGCGAGCCCGGCCTGCCGAAACACATCCATTGCCCGCGCCATCATGCCGATTTCATCGTCGCGCTCCATGCCTTCGGGCGGCTGCGCATAGTCGCCTGCTGCCATCACCCGCATCGCCTCGGCCGACTGGCTGAGCGGTTGCAGCACTTTGCCATCGATCAGCCGCGCGGCCTGCCGGATCAGCAGGATGAAGCCGACCGCGAGCGCACCAAGCAGCGCGAGCGCCAGCCCGATGGTGCGCGTGTCCGAAGCGCTGTCTTGCGCCCGCTGTGTGCCAGAAAGGTCGACCAGCTTTTGGACTTGGGCGCGTTGGGCCGCATAGGCCGGGGTCAGCTGACCATCGAACACGGCGTTCATGGCCTCGCGATCTCCGGCTGCCACCGCCGGAAGGAAACGGGTGTCGATCACGTTCCAGAAGTTTTGCGCCATCGCGATCGTGGCGTCGGTGTCGGGACGCATGGTTCCGGGCAAGTCCGCACCCTGCCAATAGGCCAGACGGGCCGCGAACTGCTTGCGCTGCTCTTTCAATGCGGCGATGTGCGGCGCGGCATGGGCCGGATCATCGAGGATGAGCGCTGCCTGCAGATAGGCTTCGACGACGAAGCACGGTGGCGGCAGGATGTCGGCGACCAGTTCGTCCTGCAGCGCGACGCGACGGGTGATCGGCCCCCCATGGCGGACCGCATAGACGACCATCGAGGCGATCCCGACGGCTACCAGCAGCACAGCGATCAGAACGCGCGCGCCAGACTTCGCCTTTTGGCTGATCATTCAACACCCTTTCGTCCCCGTTCCGCCATGGCACGGTGGTTCCGGCAAGATCGGACGTCTATCGGACACATGGTAAAAACCCGAGGTTTGCGCAGGCAGGGGGAACTGCGTAATCGCGCGGCGCGACCTCGCTTGCGGGGCAAACCGGACGACTGCCGACTTGCCCCGGCGGCGATCGCGCGGCATCCATGGATCATCCGGTTCATCAGGAGAATGCCCGTGCCCCGATACCCCGCTGCCCTTCGCACCACCGCGCTGGGGCTCGCTCTGCTGACCATCGCGACAGGCTGTCCGGCGATGGCGGCGGCTCCGGCTGCCAGCGGGGTGGAAAGCACTGCTGCCGCGACCCGTTTCGAAGGGCGCGACATCTTTGCCGTGCAGGTCGTCAGCGACCCGCAGATCAACCCCGATGGCCGTACGGTCGCCTATGTCCGACGCCAGGGCGATATCATGTCAGACCGGCAGAAGGGCGCGATCTGGCTGGTCGATGTGGCATCGGGCACCGAGCGTCCGCTGGTAACCGATGCCAGCCAGCCGCGCTGGTCGCCTGACGGCAAGCGGCTCGCTTATGTCGCGGCCGACGCCAAGGGCAATGCGCAACTGTTCGTGCGCTATATCGCCGAGGGCACCAGCCTGCGGCTCACCGCCCTGCCCGACGGACCGCAAGCGCTGGCCTGGTCGCCCGACGGCACGCGAATCGCCTATGTCATGCGCGTGCCCGGCGAGGCAGCACGACTGGGCAAAGCCCCGGACAAGCCCGAAGGGGCTGACTGGGCCAAGCCGCTCGAAGTGATCGACCGGATCGACTATCGCAGCGACGACGATGGCTATGTCCAGCCGGGCTACACCCACTTGTTCGTGGTGTCGGCCGAAGGCGGCCCGCCGCGCCAGATCACCGGCGGGGATTTCCCCGATGATGGCCCGCTCGGCTGGACGCCCGATGGCAAGTCCATCGTGTTCAGTGCGGTGCGCAAGCCGGATTGGCAGCGACAGGTGTTCGACAGCGAACTCTACGCGGTCGATGTCGACAGCGGTCGGATCGGCGCGCTGACCAGCCGCGTCGGCCCCGATCACGATGCGACCGTATCGCCCGATGGCCGCCAGATCGCCTATCTGGGCTATGACGACCGGCGCCGAAGCTATCAGAACACGCAAGTCCATGTCGCCAACCGCGACGGCAGCGGCGCGCACAGCATCAGCGCAGGGCTCGATATCGGCTTCAGCGCCGTGGTGTGGAGCGCGGACGGCCGCTCGCTGGTGGTGCAATATGACCTGAAGGGGGTCAACCGCATCGGCCGCCTGTCGCTCGACGGGCAGTTGACCGAACTGGCCGGGGGCCTGACAGGCACGGCGTTCGACCGACCCTACAGCGGTGGCGGGTTCTCGTTGGCCCGCAACGGCACGCTGGCGTTCACGGCGGGCAATCCGTTGCAACCGGCCGAACTGGCGATCGCGAGCAATGGCAAGATCCGCCAGATCACCCACCACAACGCCGAATTCCTGGCGCACAAGGCGCTGGGGCAGGTGAAACCGCTGGCGGTCAAGGCGCCCGACGGCAAGTCCATCGACGCCTGGCTCGTCACCCCGCCCGGCTATGTCCCGGGCCAGCGGGTGCCGTTGATTCTCGAGATCCACGGGGGACCGCACACCGCCTATGGTCCGCACTTCTCGTCCGATTTCCAACTTTATGCCGCTGCCGGGTACGCCGTGCTCTATGCCAACCCGCGCGGGTCGACGTCGTACGGCGAGGCGTTTGCCGAAGAGATTCAAGACAAGTATCCGGGCGATGACTATGGCGACCTGATGGCCGCAGTCGATGCTGCCATCGCCAGCGGCGTGGCCGATCCCGACAACCTGTTTGTCACCGGCGGATCGGGCGGCGGGCTGCTGACCGCATGGATCGTCGGCAAGACGGATCGGTTCAAGGCGGCCGCCACACAAAAGCCCGTGATCAACTGGATCAGCGAAGCGCTGACGATGGACAACACCCAATTCACCTCGCGCTATTGGTTTGCGAAGCTGCCGTGGGAAGACCCGATGATGTATTGGAAGCGTTCGCCGCTGAGCCTTGTCGGCAACGTCAAGACGCCCACGCTGGTGGTCGTCGGCAGCAACGATTACCGCACCCCGGTCAGCGAATCAGAACAGTACTATGCCGCCTTGCAGATCCGGGGCGTGCCGACCGCGCTGGTCAAGATCCCCGACGCCAGCCATGGCGGCATCGCTGCGCGGCCATCGCAAGCAGCCGCAAAAGCCAGCGCGATCCTGACCTGGTTCGACCGCTATCGCACCGCGAAGCCCGACGCCAGATAACCCCGGCGCGAAACGCACCGCCCAACGAAACAGGCCCCAAACGAAAAGCCCCGCCGGATCGCTCCGGCGGGGCTTTTGCTGTTTGGTCAGGTCAACCCTGGGTCAATCCCGCAGGATCAATCCTCGTCGCCCTTGATCAGGTAATCACCGGCATCGGCGTCGGTGCCGTGGGTTTCGCCCTCGACCGCCGCCAGCGGATCGTTGCCGATCGCCGCTTCCGGACCTTGCGCCAGTTCAGCGGCATGCTCTTCGGCCGCGCTGTGCGGAGCGACGAGCACTTCCTGCAGGCGACGGTTGGCCGCACGCAGGGCCGCATCGCGGCTGTTGGCGGTCACGCGCAGGCGATTCATGCTCGCGCCGGTACCGGCGGGGATGAGACGGCCAACGATGACGTTTTCCTTCAGACCGATGAGCGAGTCCTTCTTGCCTTCCACGGCCGCCTGCGTGAGCACGCGGGTGGTTTCCTGGAACGACGCGGCAGAGATGAACGAACGCGTCTGCAGCGAAGCCTTGGTGATGCCCAAAAGCACCGGCTTGCCTTCCGCCGGGCGCTGACCCGGCTGAAGCTTGGCGTTATATTCGTTCATTTCTTCCAGATCGACCTGCTCGGCCGCCAGCAACGTGGTGTCGCCGCCATCGGTGATCTCAACCTTCTGCAGCATCTGGCGAACGATCACCTCGATGTGCTTGTCGTTGATCTTCACGCCCTGCAAGCGATACACTTCCTGGATTTCCGCCACGAGGTATTCGGCCAAGGCCTCAACCCCCATGACTTCCAGGATATCGTGCGGATCGGGTGAGCCTGAGATCAGGTTGTCGCCCTTCTTGACATAGTCGCCTTCCTGCACGTCGATCACGCGGCTCTTGGGCACCAGATACTCGACCGGTTCACCCTCTTCCGGGATGATCGCGATCTTGCGCTTGGCCTTGTAATCGCGGACGAATTCGATCCGGCCGGCGATCTTGGCGATGATCGAGTTGTCCTTGGGCTTGCGCGCCTCGAACAGTTCGGCAACGCGCGGCAGACCACCGGTGATGTCGCGGGTCTTGGCGGCTTCGCGGCTGGCACGGGCCAGAATGTCGCCCGCGTTGACCGTCTGACCGTCCTCTACCGACAGCGTCGTGTTCGGCGCCATCATGTAGCGTGCCGCTTCACCCGAGTTTTCATCGAGCAAGGTCAGGCGCGGACGCAGATCGTCCTTCTTGCCACGGCTGTTGCCGCGGTTCTCGGTGACGACGCGCTGCGCGATACCGGTCGCTTCGTCGACCAGTTCGGTCAGCGTGCGGCCGTCGATCAGGTCCTGATAGCGCACGACGCCCGGCTTTTCGGTGATCACCGGCGTGGTGAACGGATCCCATTCGGCCAGGCGTTCGCCCTGCTTGATGGTGGCACCGTTCTCATGCAGCAGGTGCGTACCGTAAGGCACGCGGTGCATGGCGCGTTCGCGGCCGTCGGTGTCCATCACCACGATCTCGCCGTTGCGGGCAAGGCTGAGGCGACGGTTGCGGCTGTCGGTGATCGTCGGGATGTCGCGATAGATCACCGTACCGTCGCACAGCGATTCAAGGTTCGACTGCTCGTTGACCTGCGCCGCACCACCGATGTGGAAGGTACGCATCGTCAGCTGCGTACCCGGCTCACCGATCGACTGTGCCGCGATCACGCCGACCGCTTCACCGATGTTGACCGGGGTACCGCGAGCAAGGTCACGACCATAGCAGGTGCCGCAAACGCCCTGCGGCGCTTCGCAGATCAGCGGCGAACGGATGCGCGCCGACTGAACGCCAGCCGCCTCGATCCGCGCCACGGCGGCTTCGTCGAGCAGCGTGCCCTTGGTCACCAGCACCTGACCGGTCTTGGCCTCGATCATGTCCTCGGCCAGCGTGCGGCCCAGGATACGCTCGCCCAGCGAAGCGATGGTCGAACCGCCCTGCACGATCGCGCGCATTTCCAGCGCCCGTTCTGTACCGCAATCGATCATCGTGACCACACAGTCCTGCGACACGTCGACCAGACGGCGGGTCAGGTAACCCGAGTTTGCCGTCTTGAGCGCGGTGTCGGCCAGACCCTTGCGGGCGCCGTGGGTCGAGTTGAAGTATTCAAGAACGGTCAGACCTTCCTTGAAGTTCGAGATGATCGGCGTCTCGATGATTTCGCCCGAAGGCTTGGCCATCAGCCCGCGCATACCCGCCAACTGCTTCATCTGGGTTGGTGAACCACGCGCGCCCGAGTGCGACATCATGTAGATGGCGTTGATCGGCTTTTGACGGCCGGTTTCGGGATCGATCGGCGAAGCCTTGAGCTCCTCCATCATCGCGTTGGCGACCTGATCGCCGCAGCGCGACCAGGCGTCGATCACCTTGTTGTACTTTTCCTGCTGGGTGATCAGGCCGTCCTGATACTGCTGTTCGTAGTCGGCGACGAGTTCCTTGGTCTCACCGACCAGCGCATCCTTGCTGTCGGGGATGATCATGTCGTCCTTGCCGAACGAAATGCCCGCCTTGAACGCGTTGCGGAAGCCCAGACTCATGATCGCGTCGGCGAACAGAACCGTGTCCTTCTGCCCGGTGTGGCGATAGACCTGATCGATGACGTCAGCGATTTCCTTCTTGGTGAGAAGGCGGTTGACGACCTCGAACGGCACCTTGTGGCTCTTGGGCAGGCATTCGCCGATCAGCATGCGGCCCGGCGTCGTCTCGAACCGGCGCATGTACTGCTTGCCGGCCTCGTCGGTCTGCGGAACGCGCGCGATGATCTTCGAGTGCATGGTCACGGCACCGGCATGCAGCGCCTGATGCACTTCGGCCATGTCGGACATCAGCATGCCCTCGCCCGGCTCGCCGATGCGGTCCATCGACAGGTAGTACAGGCCCAGCACCATGTCCTGCGAGGGCACGATGATCGGCTTGCCGTTGGCGGGCGACAGGATGTTGTTGGTCGACATCATCAGCACGCGCGCTTCAAGCTGGGCTTCCAGCGAAAGCGGCACGTGGACGGCCATCTGGTCACCGTCGAAGTCGGCGTTGAAGGCCGAGCAGACCAGCGGGTGAAGCTGGATCGCCTTGCCCTCGATCAGCACGGGTTCGAACGCCTGAATGCCCAGACGGTGAAGCGTCGGCGCGCGGTTGAGCATGACCGGGTGTTCGCGGATCACCTCGTCGAGGATGTCCCAGACTTCCTTGCGTTCCTTCTCGACCCACTTCTTGGCCTGCTTAAGCGTCATCGACAGGCCCTTGGCGTCGAGCCGGGCGTAGATGAACGGCTTGAACAGTTCGAGCGCCATCTTCTTGGGCAAGCCACACTGGTGCAGCTTGAGTTCGGGACCGGTCACGATCACCGAACGGCCCGAATAGTCGACGCGCTTGCCCAGCAGGTTCTGGCGGAAGCGGCCCTGCTTGCCCTTGAGCATGTCGGACAGCGACTTGAGCGGACGCTTGTTGGCGCCGGTGATGACGCGGCCACGGCGACCGTTGTCGAACAACGCGTCAACCGCTTCTTGCAGCATGCGCTTTTCGTTGCGGACGATGATGTCCGGCGCGCGCAGTTCGATCAGCCGCTTCAGACGGTTGTTGCGGTTGATGACGCGGCGATACAGGTCGTTGAGGTCCGAAGTCGCGAAGCGGCCACCGTCGAGCGGCACCAGCGGGCGCAGTTCGGGCGGAATGACCGGCACCACGTCGAGGATCATCCACTCCGGACGGTTGCCCGAATCGATGAACGATTCGACGACCTTGAGGCGCTTGATGATCTTCTTGGGCTTGAGTTCCGACTTGGTGGTGGCGAGTTCCTGCAGCAGGTCTTCGCGCTCCTGAACCATGTCGAGGTCCATCAGCATGTGCTTGACCGCCTCGGCGCCGATCCCGGCGCTGAACGCGTCCTCGCCGTATTCGTCCTGCGCGTCGAGCAGTTCGTCCTCGGTCAGCAGCTGGTAACGTTCGAGCGGGGTGATGCCCGGCTCGATCACCACATAGCTTTCGAAGTACAGAATGCGCTCAAGCTGCTTGAGCTGCATGTCGAGCAGCAGGCCGATGCGCGAGGGCAGCGACTTGAGGAACCAGATGTGCGCAACCGGCGCGGCCAGTTCGATGTGGCCCATGCGTTCGCGGCGGACCTTGGTCACAGTCACCTCGACGCCGCACTTTTCGCAGACGACGCCCTTGTACTTCATGCGCTTGTACTTGCCGCACAAGCATTCGTAGTCCTTCACGGGACCGAAAATGCGCGCGCAGAACAGGCCGTCACGCTCGGGCTTGAACGTGCGGTAGTTGATGGTTTCGGGCTTCTTGATCTCGCCGAAGGACCACGAGCGGATCCGGTCCGGGCTCGCCAGACCGATCTGGATCTGGTCGAACGCTTCGGTCTTGGCGATCTGGTTGGTGAATTTGGTCAGGTCGTTCATCTGTTGCCGTTCCCTTGCCTCATATCGAGGCGCTGGACGTGAATTTCGGGGCCGTAAAACCTTGAGCGGAAAGTCGGGCGACAGGCTGGCTGCCGCCCGGCAATCTTACTCTGCGGCCTGTGCCAGATCGTCGTCGTCGGGCTCTTCGATCGAGGAGAGTTCGACGTTGAGGCCCAGCGAGCGCATTTCCTTGACGAGCACGTTGAAGCTTTCGGGAATGCCGGCCTCGAAGGTGTCGTCGCCCTTGACGATCGCCTCGTAGACCTTGGTCCGGCCGACAACGTCGTCGGACTTGACCGTGAGCATTTCCTGCAGCGTGTACGCCGCGCCATAGGCCTGGAGCGCCCAGACCTCCATTTCCCCGAAGCGCTGGCCACCGAACTGGGCCTTGCCGCCCAGCGGCTGCTGGGTGACGAGGCTGTAGGGCCCGATCGAACGCGCGTGGATCTTGTCGTCGACCAAGTGGTGCAGCTTGAGCATATAGATGATGCCCACGGTGACCTTGCGGTCGAACGCCTCACCCGTGCGGCCGTCGTACAGCGTCGACTGGCCCGAAGTATCGAGACCCGCCATCGTCAGCATCGCCGACACGTCGGCTTCGCGCGCGCCGTCGAACACAGGCGTGCCCATCGGCACACCGGCCTTCAGGTTTTCGGCCAGCTCGATGATCTCGGCATCGTTGCGCGCCGCGATCTCCTCACGATAGTTCTCGCCATAGATCTCGTGCAGCTTTTCCACGATGACCGAGGGCGGAGCCGCCGTTTCGGGGTTCGGGTTGGCATGGCGCCAATCCTCGAGCGCGTGCTTGATCTGCTGACCCAGCCCGCGGGCGGCCCAGCCAAGGTGCGTTTCGAAGATCTGCCCGACGTTCATGCGCGAAGGCACACCCAGCGGGTTGAGCACGATGTCGACGTGGGTGCCGTCCGCCAGGAACGGCATGTCCTCGATCGGCAGGATGCGCGAGATGACGCCCTTGTTGCCGTGACGGCCGGCCATCTTGTCGCCCGGCTGCAGCTTGCGCTTCACCGCGACGAAGACCTTGACCATCTTGAGCACGCCGGGCGCCAGTTCGTCGCCGCGTTCGAGCTTCTCCTTGCGGTCCTCGAACTTCTCCTGGATCGCCTTGACGGTCGCGTCGTACTGCGCCTTGACCGCTTCCAGCTGCTGCTGGCGCGCATCGTCGGCCACCGCGAACTTCCACCATTCGTGGCGTTCGACATCGGCCAGCACCTGCTCGTCGATCTCGACACCCTTCTTGACGCCCTTCGGACCGGCCGCGGTAACCTGACCCAGCAGCATGTCGCGCAGGCGGTTGAAAGTGGCACGGTTCAGAATGCCGCGTTCGTCCTCACGGTCCTTGGCGAGGCGTTCGATTTCCTCGTTCTGGATCGCGCGGGTACGGTCGTCGATCTCGATACCGTGACGGTTGAACACGCGCACTTCGACGATCGTGCCCGAAACGCCCGGCGGCAGACGCAGCGAGGTGTCGCGCACGTCGCTCGCCTTTTCGCCGAAGATCGCGCGCAGCAGCTTTTCTTCGGGCGTCATCGGCGATTCGCCCTTGGGCGTGATCTTGCCGACGAGGATGTCACCGGGGTGCACTTCGGCGCCGATGTAGACGATGCCCGCTTCGTCGAGGTTGCGCAGGGCTTCCTCGCCGACGTTGGGAATGTCGCGGGTGATGTCTTCCGGCCCGAGCTTGGTGTCGCGAGCCATGACCTCGAACTCCTCGATGTGGATCGAGGTGAACACGTCATCCTTCACGATCCGTTCCGAGATCAGGATCGAGTCTTCGTAGTTGTAGCCATTCCACGGCATAAACGCGACGAGGGTGTTGCGACCCAGCGCCAATTCGCCCAGCTCGGTCGAAGGACCGTCGGCGATGATGTCACCCGGATCGACCACGTCGCCCACCTTCACCAGCGGACGCTGGTTGATGCAGGTGTTCTGGTTCGAACGCTGGAACTTCTGCAGCGTGTAGATGTCGACGCCCGACTGGCCGGCCTCGATATCACCCGATGCGCGGATCACGATGCGGGTGGCGTCGACCTGATCGACGATGCCGCCGCGCAGTGCCGCGATCGCAGCGCCCGAATCGCGCGCCACGGTCTCTTCCATGCCGGTGCCCACGAACGGAGCATCGGCCTTGACCAGCGGCACCGCCTGGCGCTGCATGTTCGAGCCCATCAACGCGCGGTTGGCGTCGTCGTTTTCCAGGAACGGAATCAGCGAGGCCGCGACCGAGACGAGCTGCTTGGGGCTGACGTCCATCAGCGTCACGCTGTCGCGCGGCGCCATCACGAATTCGCCGTTCTGGCGGGCCGAGACGAGTTCCTCGGCGAATGAGCCGTCCTCAGTGGTTTCGGCCGAAGCCTGCGCCACGGTATGCTTCTGCTCTTCCATCGCCGACAGATAGACCACATCCTTGGTCACCTTGCCGTCGATCACCTTGCGGTACGGGGTTTCGATGAAGCCGTACTTGTTGACGCGGGCGAAGGTCGACAGCGAGTTGATCAGACCGATGTTCGGGCCTTCCGGCGTTTCGATCGGGCAGATGCGGCCATAGTGGGTGGGGTGAACGTCGCGCACTTCGAAACCTGCACGCTCACGCGTCAGACCGCCCGGCCCGAGCGCCGAAACGCGACGCTTGTGCGTCACTTCGGACAGCGGGTTGGTCTGGTCCATGAACTGCGACAGCTGCGAGGAGCCGAAGAATTCGCGCACCGCAGCCACGGCCGGCTTGGCGTTGATCAGGTCGTTGGGCATGACGGTCGAGACGTCGACCGACGACATGCGCTCCTTCACCGCGCGTTCCATGCGCAGCAGGCCGACGCGGTACTGGTTTTCCAGCAGTTCGCCGACTGAGCGCACACGGCGGTTGCCGAGGTTGTCGATATCGTCGACTTCGCCCTTGCCGTCCTTCAGGTTCACCAGTTCCTTGACCACGGCAAGGATATCCTCGGTGCGCAAGGTGGTGATGGTATCCGCCGCATCGAGGCTGAGACGCATGTTGAGCTTGACGCGGCCGACCGCCGACAGGTCATAACGGTCGGGATCGAAGAACAGGCCATCGAACAGCGCCTCGGCGGTTTCGCGCGTCGGCGGCTCGCCCGGGCGCATGACGCGATAGATATCGGCCAGCGCATGGTCGCGATCCTCGGCCTTGTCGGCCTTCAGCGTGTTGCGGATCCACGGACCGATGCCGACATGGTCGATGTCGAGCAGTTCGAGACGGTCGACGCCCGAACGGTCGATGGCATCGAGGTTTTCCGGCGTGACTTCGTCGCCAGCCTCGATCCAGATGCGACCGGTCGATTCGTCGATCAGATCCTTGGCCGAATAACGGCCGAAGATTTCCTCGGTCGGGATCAGCAGTTCCTGCAGACCGTCCTTGGCTGCCTTGTTGGCGGCACGCGGGCTGATCTTGGTGCCGGCCGGGAAGATCACTTCACCCGAACGCGCATCGACGATGTCGAAGGTCGGCTTGACGCCGCGCCATTGGTCGAGCGTGAACGGCACGCGCCAGCCGCCATCGCCGCGCGCCCACACAACCTTGTCATAGAAATGGTCGAGGATCTGTTCGTCCTGCAGGCCCAGCGCGTGCAGCAGCGCGGTGACCGGCAGCTTGCGCTTGCGGTCGATGCGGACGTTGACGATGTCCTTGGCGTCGAATTCGAAGTCGAGCCACGAACCGCGATACGGAATCACCCGCGCCGCGAACAAGTACTTGCCCGAAGAGTGCGTTTTGCCGCGATCGTGGTCGAACAGCACGCCCGGCGAACGGTGCATCTGCGACACGATCACGCGCTCGGTGCCGTTGATGAAGAACGTGCCGTTATCGGTCATGAGCGGGATATCGCCCATGTAGACGTCCTGCTCCTTGATATCGATGAGCGACTTGGTCTCGGTCTCGCTGTCGACTTCAAAGGTCGCCAGCTTGAGCGTGACCTTCATCGGCGCGGCATAGGTGATGCCACGCTGACGGCATTCGTTCACGTCGTACTTGGGCGCTTCAAGGACGTAGCCGTCGCGCTCCTTGATATCCAACGAGGCGGTTCCGGCGAAATCCTGGATCGGGAACACCGATCGCAGCGTCTTTTCCAGACCCGAAACGTAGCCGGTGGCGGGATCGGAGCGGAGGAACTGCTCGTACGATTCGCGCTGCACTTCGATCAGGTTGGGCATCTGCACGACTTCGTGGATGTCACCGAAGATCTTGCGGATACGCTTCTTCACGCCGGGGCGTGCGGGGGCTTTGGATGCCATGGAGGGAGCTTGCCTCTTGTCTAGTCCGATGCCGGAAAACCGGCGGAAATTCTGCCACGCGCGGCGTGTGGCGCCATCAAACACGAAAAGGCCGCATGGCACGACACTCCGATTTCGGAGTACCCTTGCCCGCAGCCTTGCGTCAGATGGATGATCCGAAGCTTCCTTCCTGAGCTATCCCCCGCGCATGGGAAAGCCTTGCTCGAAGCAACGAACTTGTCCGCCATATAGGCACGCCGCCGCCAAAAGTCAAAGCATGGCTGGTGCCATCCCGATCCAGTTGCACCCAAACTGGATGGGACATCGAATGCCTTATCGTTTTGCGATATTATTGATTGACGATATGTCGGCGCGCACTTATTGAATGTCGATATGACGCATATCGGAGAACGATCAATGATTCGTCCCACTCGCTCCATCGGGAACCACCTTGTGCGGATCATCGGCGCATTCGCCCTGCTGCTGCCGGCCACCGCCTGTTCGCCGCTGACGGCCGACGCGCACGATTACACCCCGCACTACCAACCACCGCTTGCCTGACAATCCCAGTTTACCGGAGATCTTGCCATGACGTTACGCCCACGCGATCCGCTGCTGCTGGCAGCCAGGGTCGTCACCCTCATCGGCATGAGCCTTGCCGCGCTGGTTGCCAGCGTGACGTTCATCGCGACGCCGGCCGTCGTGGTGATGCGCGACATGATCCTGCGCGAACTGGCCGCAAACGGCGACTGCGCCGCGCTATCAGCTTCCACCCCCTACGCCATAGCCCTGATCCTGCTGCTGATTTCGGCGATGGCGACTTGCGCCTTCCTGTTCCAGCGCCACTTGCTGCGCATTATCGACAGCGTCGGGCAGGGCGACCCGTTCCGGCCGGACAACGCCATCAGGCTGGCGGCAATGGGCTGGCTGACGCTGGCGATCGAAGCCCTTTCGGCACCGGTTTGCGCCATCGGCCAATGGGTTGCCGGGCAAGTGCAGGATGCCACTTCCGAATTCGGCATCGACATGAGCGGCGTGCTGCTGGCCCTGATCCTGTTCGTGCTGGCCCGCGTGTTCCGCGAAGGCGCGCGGATGCGCGAAGACCTTGAAGGGACCGTGTGATGCCCGTGTTCGTCAAACTCGACGCGCTGCTGCACGACCGGCGCATGACCATGACCGAACTGGCCGAGCGGATCGACCTCACGCTTGCCAACCTGTCGATCCTCAAGACCGGCAAGGCCAAGGCGATCCGCTTCGCCACGCTCGAGGCGATCTGTCGCGAACTCGATTGCCAGCCGGGCGATGTGCTCGGTTATCGCGAAACGGCGCCGGAATCGGACGACGAAAGCCGCTGAGCGCTTGACTCCAGCTTTGCCAATGCTAATGGCGCGCCCTGATCGACGGGCTCGCCCGCCGCTCATCCGTCCAAGACCGCTGGCGCAGGCTTCCTGCTTAATCGTCCAGCCTAGACGGGGAAAAGAGTTTACGGGGTTCGCCCCGACTGGCCCGAAGGTTCCATTCTCGGAACGTGCGGTGCCCTTGGCGCTCCTGCAGCGCAAACCTCCTTCCCTTGTCGCAACGGACCCGCCCGTGCCCTTTACCGGGTGCGGACAAACGTAGCCGGCTGTCATGGTTCGCCAGGACAGCCATTGTGAAGGAGTAAGGCATGGATCGTTCGCAAAAAGCCGATTCGGTCGCCTACCTCAACGGCGTGTTTTCCGAGGCCGGCGCGGTGATCATCACCCGCAACCTCGGCCTGACGGTGGCGCAAACCACTGTTCTGCGTAACAAGATCCGTGAAGTTGGTGCGACCTACAAGGTTGCGAAGAACAGTCTTGCCAAGCTTGCCGTCGCAGGCACCGATTACGAAGGTCTGGGTGATTTCTTCACCGGGCCGACCGCGATCGCTGCCTCGGTCGACCCGGTGGCTGCCGCCAAGGCAATCGTCGAGTTCGCCAAGACCACCGACAAGATCGAAATCGTCGGCGGTTCCATGGGGACGCAGGTTCTGAACGCGGATGGTGTCAAGGCTCTCGCCTCGATGCCCTCGCTCGACGAACTGCGCGGCACGCTCATCGGCCTCATTCAGGCTCCGGCGACGAAGCTCGCCCAGCTCGCAACCGCTCCGGCGGCCAAGCTGGCGCGCGTCTTCTCCGCTTATGCCGAGAAAGAAGCCGCATAAGACTGTTTGTTTTCCGCCGGGCCGTTGAACGGCCGGGCACCACACCATCTGGAGTGATATATCATGGCTGACATCGCCAATCTCGTTGCCGAACTGTCGAAGCTGACCGTTCTTGAAGCCGCTGACCTTGCCAAGGCTCTGGAAGAAGCATGGGGCGTTTCTGCCGCTGCTGCCGTTGCCGTGGCTGCTGCTCCGGCCGCTGCTGCCGAAGCCGTTGAAGAAAAGACCGAATTCGACGTCATCCTGACGGGCGACGGCGGCAAGAAGATCCAGGTCATCAAGGAAGTCCGTGCGATCACCGCGCTGGGCCTGACCGAAGCCAAGACCCTCGTGGAATCGGCTCCCAAGGCGATCAAGGAAGGCATCTCGAAGGCTGAAGCCGAAGAGATCAAGGCCAAGGTCGAAGCCGCTGGCGGCACCGTCGAAATCAAGTAATTCGACGCGATCGGGTCATGTGCTGCGGGGCAACCCGCAGCGCCTGAAGATCAGGAAAGGGCGGCTCCATCCGGGGCCGCCCTTTTCGTTTCAGGAAAAGATCTGGTTCAGGAAAAGACCGCGCCCGCGTTCTCCGGCGTCCTGACCGGCGGCAGGGCAAAGGCAAACAGCGCGGCGCCCACCGCACTGACTGCGGCGCACAGGGCAAAAGCGCCGCCGAAGCTGCCCGTGATATCGACGATCAACCCCGTCACGACCGGGCCGATGATGCCCGAAAGGCTGCCGATCGCGTTCTGGATGCCGATCCAGCTCGCCGCGCGCCCAGGCCCGGCATACAACTGCCCCATCGCATAGACCATCGTCGGCAGGCAGCCGAGGAACACCCCGGTTACCAGCAAGGCCGCAAGCAACCCGCCCGCATTTGGGGCAAGCGCCACCGCAATCACCGCCAGTGCCGATCCGGCAAGGCCGATGACGCTCAAGCCCCGGCGGACCGCGCCTTCATCGCGACCCTTGCGCACCAAGGCGTCGGACAGGTAGCCCCAGCCGAGCGATGCGAGCGCCTGCATCGCATAGGTCAGCCCGGCGTAGAGCGCCATCGTACCGATCGGCAGCCCGCGGCTCTTGACCAGATAGAGCGGTAGCCAGGTCGACACGAAGAAGAAGCCATAGTTGGCGCAGGCGTGGCACAGCCCCATCAGCCAAAGCGCCGGGTTGCGCAGCAAGGCGACGTAGCCGCCAGCCACAGCCGTGCTACGCTGCGCGACCACTGGCAAGCGGCGCGTGACCAGCAACCACGGCACCAGCCACAGCAGCGTTGCGGCGCCCGAGATCACGAACACGGCGCGCCATCCCGCTTGCGCCAGAATCGCGCCCCCGGCCAGCGTCCCCGCCGCCGGCCCCAATGCGAGGCCGACCGCAACGACCGCATTGGCCATCCCGCGACGGGCCGCCGGAACGTGCCCGGCAATCAGCTTGGACACGCATGGGAACAGAAAGCCCTCGCCAAGCCCGAGCACCAGCCGCAACCCGACCAGTCCGCCAAGTCCGGTCGCATGGCCAGTGAGCAGTGTCGCCAATGCCCACAAGGCAACCCCACCCGCCAGCACCAGCGCCGCCGACCAGCGGTCCGCCAACCAGCCGAGCAGCGGTTGCAGGGGGCCATACGTCCAGAAGAACGCCGACACCGCGATGCCGAACGCGGTGGCCGACAGGCCAAGATCCTGCTTCATCAATGGCGCCGCTACGCCGATTGCCCCGCGATCGACGAAGTTGAGCAAGACCGCGATCGCCAGCAATGCGACCAGTCCGGTCGCCTGAAACCGCTTTTCCCCCGCCACCGATTTGCCGTCGTTCAACGCTGTGCCCCCTGCTGTTCGCGCTGCCGACAATAACAAGCATACCGTGGAACGGAACCGCAAAGCCTGCTGACTACCAAGGCTGCGCTTTCCTTCGCCCCGTTCGGCCCCTATGGCGCACACTCGCCGCAAGAAAAGGCCGTCCCGTCGTGTTCGAGAATCCCCCCGGCAGCTGGCGCGAGGAACTGCGCGCAACGCTGCGCCTCGCCACCCCGCTGGTCGGCGCCAACCTGCTGCAAATGATGGTCTTTGCGCTCGATGTGGTGTTCGTGGCGCGGCTGGGGCCCGAGGCGCTGGCCGCCTCATCGCTGGCGGTGGCGCTGTTCGGGCTGCTGATCTGGAGCCTGACCGGGCTGGTCGGCGCCGCCTCGCCGCTGATCGCCGCCGAACTCGGCCGCCGGGCGCATGCCGTGCGTGAAGTGCGCCGCACCGTGCGCATGGCGGCATGGGCAGGCCTTGCCGCAGCGTGGGTGGTGATCGGCGTATGCAGTCTGGGCGGACCGTTGATGCGCCTGACCGGCCAGCACGAAGCGGTGATCGTGCGCGCGGTGCCGTTCCTGCAGATCTTGATGTGGGCGGTGTTCCCGATGATTCTGGCCGCGCTGTTGCGCACGGTCATCGCCACGCTCGGCCGCCCCGGTGTCGGTACCGCGGTGACCGCGCTGGGTGTCGCGGTCAATGCGCTGGGCAACTGGACCTTCGTGTTCGGCCACCTTGGCATGCCGGCGATGGGCCTTGCCGGCTCGGCCATGTCGAGCGTGGTCACCAGCACCGCCATGCTGGCCGCTTATATCGTGGTCATCTGGCGCGACCGTCGGCTGCGGCGCTATCACTTGTTCGGCAAGTGGTGGAAGCCGCACTGGACGCGGCTGGCCGATGTCTTGCGTATCGGCTTGCCGATCTGCGCCACGATCGTGGCCGAGGCCGGACTGTTCAACGGCGCCGCCTTTCTGATGGGACGCATCGGCGAGCAGGAACTGGCCGCCCACGCCATGGCGCTGCAATTTGCCGCAATGTCATTCCAGGTGCCGTTCGGGATTGCGCAGGCCGCCACCATCCGCGTCGGCCTTGCCTATGGTGCGCGCGACAACGCCGCGATCACCCGCGCAGGGTGGCTGGCGCTGGCGCTGGGCGTCGGCTTCATGGCGGCCACCGCGCTGATCATGCTGTTTGCGCCAGGACTGATCCTGTCGCTCTACATGGACCCGCACGATCCGGCCAACGCGCGCGTGGTCGCCTTCGCCCTGCAGTTCATGATGGTGGCAGCCGCATTCCAGTTGTTCGACGGCGCGCAGGCGGTTGGACAGGGCGTGCTGCGCGGGCTGCAGGATGCGCGGGTGCCGATGGCCATCGCGATCTTCGGTTACTGGGTGCCCGGCCTCGGCAGTTCGATCGTGCTGGGGTTGTACACCCCGCTTGGCGGTGTGGGGGTGTGGATCGGGCTGCTTGTCGGGCTGGTGGTCGTCGCCGCGCTGGTGCTGTGGCGCTGGAGCGCGCGGGGGCGGCTGGGACTGCTGCCCGTCTGACCTGCACACCCGACTGGCGCTGCGGACCAGAGCGGTGAAAATTTTCTGATAGCCCTGCCTTGACGCTGTCATGTGCGGTGACCATATCCGCCTCGCTGGCACTCACCCATGGAGAGTGCCAAGCAAAAATTCTGTCACCAACTGACTTATTGGAAGAGGGAGCAACCCCATGACTTTCCGTCCGCTGCACGACCGCGTGCTGGTACGCCGCGTCGAAGCCGAGGAAAAGACTGCCGGCGGGATCATCATCCCCGACAGCGCCAAGGAAAAGCCCGCCGAGGGTGAAATCGTTGCCGTTGGCACCGGTGCCCGCGCCGAAAACGGCACGATCACCCCGCTGGATGTCAAGGTTGGCGACCGCGTGCTGTTCGGCAAGTGGTCCGGCACCGAAGTCAAGGTCGGCGGCGAAGACCTGCTGATCATGAAGGAATCGGACATCCTGGGCGTGGTCGGCTGATCACCCGGATTTCCTGAATACTCATCTGATTTTCAAAGGAACACATCATGCCAGCCAAGGACGTAAAGTTCGGCCGTGACGCACGCGAACGCATTCTGCGCGGCGTCGACATCCTCGCCGACGCGGTGAAGGTCACGCTGGGCCCCAAGGGCCGCAACGTCGTGATCGACAAGAGCTTCGGCGCCCCCCGCATCACCAAGGACGGCGTTTCGGTCGCCAAGGAAATCGAACTCAAGGACAAGTTCGAGAACATGGGCGCCCAGATGCTGCGCGAAGTGGCATCGAAGGCCAACGACAAGGCCGGTGACGGCACCACCACCGCCACCGTGCTCGCACAGGCGATCGTTCGTGAAGGCATGACCTCGGTCGCCGCCGGCATGAACCCGATGGACCTGAAGCGCGGCATCGACATCGCCGTGACCAAGGTCGTCGAAGACCTCAAGGCGCGTTCGACCCCGGTTTCGGGTTCGTCGGAAATCGCCCAGGTCGGCATCATTTCGGCCAATGGCGACATCGAAGTCGGCCAGAAGATTGCCGAAGCGATGGAAAAGGTCGGCAAGGAAGGCGTGATCACCGTGGAAGAGGCCAAGGGCCTCGAATTCGAACTCGATGTCGTCGAAGGCATGCAGTTCGACCGCGGCTACCTGTCGCCCTACTTCATCACCAATCCGGAAAAGATGACGGTTGAACTCGACAACCCGTACATCCTGATCCACGAAAAGAAGCTGTCGTCGCTGCAGACGCTGCTGCCGATCCTCGAAGCCGTGGTGCAGTCGGGCCGTCCGCTGCTGATCATCGCCGAAGACATCGAAGGCGAAGCGCTGGCCACGCTGGTGGTCAACAAGCTGCGCGGCGGTTTGAAGATCGCTGCGGTCAAGGCACCGGGCTTCGGTGACCGTCGCAAGGCCATGCTGGGCGATATCGCCACGCTGACCGCTGGCGAGCTGATCTCCGAAGACCTCGGCATCAAGCTGGAAACCGTCACGCTCACCATGCTTGGTCAGGCCAAGAAGGTCACGATCGACAAGGATAACACCACGATCGTCGACGGCGCCGGTTCGGCTGACGAAATCAAGGGTCGCGTCGAACAGATCAAGGCCCAGATCGAAGTCACCACCAGCGACTATGACCGTGAAAAGCTGCAGGAACGTCTGGCCAAGCTGGCTGGCGGTGTTGCCGTGATCAAGGTCGGCGGCGCGACGGAAGTCGAAGTCAAGGAACGCAAGGACCGCGTTGACGACGCCCTGCACGCCACCCGCGCTGCGGTGGAAGAAGGCATCGTCCCCGGCGGCGGCACCGCGCTGCTCTATGCTACCAAGGCTCTCGAAGGGCTGAAGGGCGCGAACGACGACCAGACCAAGGGCATCGACATCGTGCGTCGCGCGATCCAGACCCCGCTGCGTCAGATCGCCCAGAACGCCGGTCATGACGGCGCCGTGGTCGCAGGCAACCTGCTGCGCGAAAACGACGAGAACCAGGGCTTCAACGCCTCGACCGACGTCTATGAAAACCTGAAGGCTGCCGGCGTGATCGACCCGACCAAGGTCGTGCGCACCGCGCTGCAGGACGCAGCATCGGTCTCGGGCCTGCTGATCACCACCGAAGCGGCGATCGCGGAACGTCCCGAAGACAAGCCTGCGATGCCCCCGATGGGTGGCGGCATGGGCGGCATGGGTGGCATGGACTTCTAAGTCCGGCCAACCAGCCAAACACGAAAACGGGGCCGGAGGGGAAACCTTCCGGCCCTTTTTCGTTTTGCATTTTCATGATGGAATCGCGTTGCCGCTCAGCCCCGGCTTCAGCCGCAGGTCAGAGCGAACGGCCCGCCCGTCCGGCCAGCTCGGTGATGAATTGCCACGCCACCCGGCCGGAGCGACTGCCGCGCCGCTTCGACCATTCCAGCGCCTCGCCCTGCTCCCAATCGAGCGCGTAATGCGCGGCATAGCCAGCGATGATCGCCAGATAATCGTCCTGCGGGCAATTGTGGAAACCAAGGCTGAGCCCGAAACGATCGGCCAGCGCCAACCGGTCATCCACCGCATCGCGCGGGTTGATCGGATCGTCCTGTTCGGACAAGTGCCGCTCGACGATGGCGCGGCGGTTCGAGGTCACCGCCAGACGCACATTGCCCGGGCGCGCCTCAACCCCGCCTTCCAGCCATGAACGCAGCTTTCGCGCGCCCTCGCTGTCGGCCGCATCGAAGCCAAGGTCATCCAGAAACACCAGAAAGCACCGGTCGATCCCGCGCAATACCGCAAACAGCGCAGCAAGGCCCGCATCGGGGCTGGCCTGCACGAGTGCGATGCGGCCGGGATGCACGGCCTGCGCATGGGCCGTGGCCGAACGCAGCAGGGCCGACTTGCCCATGCCCCGCGCGCCCCACAGCAGCATGTCATGCGCGGCAGCGCCAGCGGCAAGGCGCAGCACATTGCCGGTGACCGCCGCCTTCTGCGCATCGATCCCCCGCATCAGCGGCAGCGGTGGCGCATCAAGCACCGGCACCGCGCGCGCGTGCTGCCCCAGCCAGACATAAGCCGGATCGGCGCACCAGTCGGTTGTCGGCGCGGGCGGCGGCGCCAGTCGTTCAAGTGCCGCCGCAATGCGCCCCAGCACCTCGTCCGAAGCGCTCATCCCAGCAGCGCGGCCGTATCGAGTTCATAGACCAGCCCCGCCCCGGCCATCGCCGCCGCGCCCAGTCCGCGCGCTTCGGGGGCGATGGTGCGGTTGAAGAACTTGGTCACCGCGGTCTTGGCGGCATCGCCGGTCGCGCGAGCCTGCCGCGCAAGCTGCCATCCGGCCACGGCGACCGCCACCATCGTGGTGAAGGGCACGCTGCCGGCCAGCTTGTCGTCGAGCGTCGCATCCCCCGACGCCATCCAGTTGCCGATCGCTGCCGCATCCTTGGCCAGCGCGGTAATCTCGGGCACGTCGTCCATCTCGGTGATGATCTCGGCCAGCAGGGCCTGCAACACGCCGCCGTTGTCATAGCCCAGCTTGCGGGTGACGAAATCGGCGGCCTGAATGCCGTTGGTGCCTTCATAGATCGGTGCGATCCGTGCGTCGCGATAGTGTTGCGCCGCCCCGGTTTCCTCGACAAAGCCCATGCCGCCGTGGATCTGGATACCAAGGCTGGCCACCTCGATACCCGAATCGGTTGCCCAGGCCTTCAGCAATGGCACCAGCAATTCGGCCCGCTGCTGCGCGGCATGATTGCCCAGCGTGCCCCGGTCCACCTGCCCGGCGGTGTAATACAGCAAGGCACGCGACCCTTCGGTCAGCGCGCGCATCTTCAACAGCATGCGCCGCACATCCGGGTGCTCGATGATCGCCACCGGCGTCTTGTCGGGGCTGCTTGCGCGCGCCGACTGCACCCGGTCACGCGCATAGCCAAGCGCCTGCTGCAACGCGCGCTCGGCGATCTGCACGCCTTGCGAGCCAACGTTGATCCGCGCCGAATTCATCATCGTGAACATCGCGCGCAACCCACCATTCTCGTGGCCGACCATCTCGCCGATGCATTCGCCGTTGTCACCGAACGACAGCACGCACGTGGGCGACACGTTGATGCCGAGCTTATGCTCGATCGACACGCAGCGAATGTCGTTGGGTTCGCCCGGATTGCCAACGGCATCGAGATGGAACTTGGGCACGATGAACAGCGAGATCCCGCGCGAGCCTTCGGGCGCGCCGGGCGTGCGCGCCAGCACCAGATGGATGATGTTCTTCGCCAGATCATGCTGGCCCCAGGTAATGTAGATCTTGGTACCCGCGATGCGGTACTTGCCCGCGTGCGGCCCTTCGCTGATCGGGGTTGCAGTGGTGCGCAGCGCGCCCACGTCCGAACCGGCTTGCGGCTCGGTCAGGTTCATCGTTCCCGACCATTCGCCCGAGATCAGCTTGGGCAGATACGCGGCCTTCTGTGCCTCGCTGCCATGGTGGTCGAGCGCCTCGATCGCGCCGACCGTCAGGATCGGCAGCAGGGTGAAGCCCATGTTGGCAGCGCCCAGCGTTTCCAGCACGCAAGTGGCCAGCGTGAACGGCAGTCCCTGCCCGCCAAACGCTTGGGGCGCGGCGATCGAACTCCAGCCTTGCTCGACAAAGGCCTGATAGGCTTCGGCATACCCTGCTGGCACGTTGACTCGCCCGTCAGCCCATCGCGCGCCCTGTGTGTCCCCGATCCGGTTGAGCGGCGCCCATTCGCCGTCGGCAAAGGCGCCGATGCCCTCGGCAATGGCGCTGACCACATCGGGCGTGGCAGCGGCGAAACGCTCGGATTGCGCCAATTCGGCAATCCCGGCGTTGACGGTCATCGCCAGAATCTGGTCGGCGGTAGGGGCGGCAAACGTCATGTCTTGTTTTCCTTGGCAGGCCTCTGTCGCTGGCTATAGCGGCAAGCCATGCCAAAGCCAAAGCCCCCCGTTGGACACTTGCCGCAGGTTTGTACGGCCGAGCCCGCCGGAATCGCGCGCGCGGCCGAGGTGATCCTTGCCGGCGGTACGGTCGCGGTGCCCACCGAAACGGTCTATGGACTGGCGGCAAGAGCCGACGATGACGCCGCCGTGGCGGGGATCTATCGTGCCAAGGGCCGCCCCGATTTCAATCCGCTGATCGTTCACGTACCCGACCTTGCCACCGCGCAAGAACTGGCCATGTTCGATCCGCCCGCACTTGCGTTGGCGGAAGCATTCTGGCCCGGTCCGCTGACGCTGGTGCTGCCCCGCCGGGTCGGTGCCCGGCTTGCAGCGGCGGTAAGCGCCGGGTTGCCAACCGTTGCCTTGCGCTGCCCGGCACACCCGACGATGCAGGCTATGCTGCAGGCAGCAGCGCTGCCGCTGGCCGCGCCTTCGGCCAACCGCAGCGGCGGCGTCAGCCCGACCACGGCCGCCCACGTTGTCGGCTCATTGGGCGAGCGGGTGGATCTGGTCATCGATGGCGGCGAGACCGCGCGTGGTATCGAATCGACCATCGTCGCGGTGCGCCCGGACGGTGGCTGGCAGGTGCTGCGCCCCGGACCGATCACGCAAGCAGAAGTTGCCGCCGTGATCGGCGAGGCCAACGTCCTGGCGGCACCGGTGGACCGCATCGAAGCCCCCGGCCAGTTGTCGAGCCACTATGCGCCGGGCAAACCCGTGCGGCTTGATGCTGACGGTGCGATGCCGGACGAGTTCCACATCGGCTTCGGGGCGATAAAGGGCGATGTCTCGCTGTCGGCAAGCGGCGACCTCGCCGAGGCTGCCGCACGGCTCTACGCCTGCCTTCACGCTGGCGCAGCGGCCGAACAGCCACGTATCGCCGTGGCCCCGATCCCACAGACCGGCATCGGGGTTGCCATCAACGACCGGTTGGGGCGCGCCGCAGCCTGACAACGGGCTTGGCAGGCATTCAGCGTCGGAAAATCAGGGTGTGCAGACCAGTTTGCCCGAGCCCATCGCCGAAACCTTGCAGGTGGCGCGGCCCTTCACCCGAACCTCGCCCGAGCCCATGATATTGGCCTCAACCGCGCCGTCCGATGCAAAGCTGGCGCGGCCCGAGCCGGCCACGTCGACCTTGGCCGATCCGGCTCCCAGTCCATCCATCTTTGCCTCGCCGCTGCCGGCCAGCGTCAGCTTGAGCGAATCGACCTTGCCCCCGGCCTGCAACGTGCCCGAGCCAAGCACTTCGACGGCCAGATTGGCCGCTTCGATGCGGGGAGCATGGACCGTGCCCGACCCTGCGATGGTGATTCCGGCCTTGTCGCCCCGAACCTTGTCGGCATCAATCGTGCCCGATCCGGCAAGGATCAACCGTTGGGTCGACGGAACCGTCACCGTGACGTTGGCCACCGCATCGCTGCTCCACGCATTGTCCTTGCGCCCGATGCCGAGCTTGCCGTCGCGCAGCACGAAACGCAGTCGGTCCTTCACCGCCGGGTCACCATCGACGCTGATGGCCAGCCGCTCGCCGGTCACCACGTGGACGTTGTCCGGCCCCAACAAAGTGATTTCCGGCGCGGCATTGCCGGACAGATCAAGGTCCGCCAACGGCACGCCGCGCTGGCCGCCGATCGTCAGTCCTTCCGCATTGCAGCCCGTCAGCGAGAGGGCCAGTCCCAGCGTTGCGATACTGCCGAATGCGCGAATGAGGTGCTTCACCATGTCGATATCCCCCTGCAACTGAGCATGGGCCGATGATAGATCGAGACGGTGTCGCGCACCATGTCGTTGGCCGAAATGCACGAGCGGTTGGTGGAGCCATGGCGAGCGTCTGTCGGATTGCCCCCCGGACGGCCAATCGCGTAGCAAAAAGGGGCCGCCATCAGCACGATGGCGGCCCCTTTTTTGCAATCCTTCAGCAGATCAGGTCTGCGTCAGACGGCTTCGTAATACTTCGGCGCATGCTCGTTGAGGATCGCAAGGATCTTCTTCAAGGCTGACGGCTCATCGGTCTTTTCCATGGCCGCCAATTCCCGCGCGAGGCGCGAGGAGGCCGCTTCGAAGATCTGCCGTTCCGAATAGGACTGTTCCGGCTGGTCGTCGGCGCGGAACAGGTCGCGCGTCACTTCGGCAATCGAGACGAGATCACCCGAGTTGATCTTGGCTTCGTATTCCTGGGCACGACGCGACCACATGGTGCGCTTGACCTTGGGCTTGCCCTTGAGCGTGTCGAGTGCTTCACGCAGCGTCTTGTCCGACGACAGCTTGCGCATGCCGATGGCTTCGACCTTGTTGACCGGGACGCGCAGCGTCATCCGTTCCTTTTCGAAGCGAAGAACGTAAAGTTCCAGCTTCATTCCAGCGATTTCTTCGTTCTGCAGTTCGACTACCCGGCCCACACCGTGCTTCGGATAGACGACATAATCCCCAACATCGAAGGCAAGAGCCTTGGCTGCCATTGCATATCCTTTCGACGCAGGCAGGAACAGACAGGGGATCGGGCAGGGTACGCCCTGCGAAGGGAAATCCGGGCCCTTTGGGGAGAGGTCCGGCAAACGACCGACGTTGATGCGGTCGGCGAGCCCTGCGATCCGTTTGCCGTGTGTCCTGCCTTACTCGTGTTGCAACACGCCGGACAGGAGGAAACACAAGCCCGACGCTTGTGACTCGATATAGCAGCAGTGTAACAAAATTACCAGACCCAGCCGGCTACACAAACGCGCAATTTTACCCGAATCTGCACGGATTCGGGGGTAAAGTCGCAAGTCTGATCGCTTGCCCCGGCCAAATGCCAAGGCAGGTCACGGCCAGCGAACCGGCCAATGACCATCCGAATCGGTCAATTTCGCCCGATCAGTCGCCCTCGCCCGGTTCAGCCGAGAAGTACTTGTCGAACTTGCCATCCTCGCCCTTGTGCTCGTCGGCATCGGCCGGCGCGTCCTTCTTGGCGGTGATGTTGGGCCATTCGGCCGAGAACTTGGCGTTCAGTTCAAGCCACTGCTCAAGACCGCTTTCCGTGTCGGGCAGGATCGCTTCAGCGGGGCATTCAGGCTCGCAAACGCCGCAGTCGATGCACTCGCTGGGGTTGATCACGAGCATGTTTTCGCCCTCGTAGAAGCAATCGACCGGGCACACTTCGACACAGTCCATGAACTTGCAGCGAATGCAGGCTTCGGTGACGACGTAGGTCATGGCTCGATCACTTCCTCATGGGTCTGTTTGCGGGCTTGCTAGAGGCGGTTGGGCGCCCACGTCAAGCACCCGATAACAGCCTTGCGCTTCGGGGGCAGGTCCGCGCCGGGTCGGAAGCGCCACAATCTCGATCACCTTCACGCCCGAACGCATCGGCAGAACCAGCAGATCGCCCGCTTTGATCGCAGTGCTGGCGCGTTCGATCCGGCGGCCGTTGAGCCGGATGTGACCGCTGCCGACCCATTCCTGCGCAAAGCTGCGGCTGGCCGCGAGCCGCAGGAACCACAGCAGCTTGTCGATCCGCATCAGCGAATCAGTTCCGCCAGTGCGGCGAATGCGCCACTGGCTGGCACGGCGGGCCGAGCTTGCGGCGGCGCAACAAGGGCACGCGGGGCACGCCAGTCCCACAGCGGCGGTGCCAGTGGCCCGAATGCCCCTTCGGGCAGGGACAGCGGCATGTGCACCCGAAACCCGGCAAGGCGCATCAGAGCGGCGTAAGACGCCGTGCCAAGCCCCATCGAGCGCGCTACGGCGGGATCGAGAAACACCAGCCGCGCCGTGGCCGACAGCCGCTTGTGATGGGCGTCGCGCACCAGCCGGTCGGCCTGATCGACACGCAGCGCCTGCACACCAAGGCGCCGGTAGCCTGCGGGCGCCGACTTGCCGTCCACTACCGGCGGGAGATGGGCTGGCGGCGCGACGTGCGCGATGCCGCGCAGTGTGGCAAAACGGCTCCATAACCCCATCGCCGCCGGGCGCAGGGCGGCGGGCAGGAACACGTCGAGCGGCCCGATCCTGATCCCCAGCCGCCGCAAGGCATCACGCTGGCGCGGATCAAGCCGCTCCAGACCGGCCGCTTCGCGCGGCAAGGCACCGCCTGCATCGACCAGTTGCAGAAGCAGGGCGCGCAACGCCGGTCCCGAATCCTCCGCTCGCCCGATTTCGGCCAGCTTGCGCAAAGGGGCGAGCGGCCTCGCCCCATGCCGTGCCAGCCAGCCGGAAATCGCAGTGATCAGGTCGGCCCGGTCGCGCGTCGACAGCCGATCGAGCCCTGGATCCAGCCGCACCTTGGGTTCGAGCAGCGTCTTGCCCGGCTCAAGCCGCGCCACGACCGAACCGCGCCAGACGATTCCCCGATCCTCAAGCGCGAATCCATCAGCCAGTGCAGCGGCGGCAACCAGTTCGGCGGCGCGGCGCGCCAGCACGCCCGGCAAATGCCGCTCGGCCGCCGCCAGCAGCAGCTTGCGGTCCGCCGCGCGGGCGAGCGGATCGACCACGAAGCGAAAGCCATCGAGATGGCCGATCGGTTCGTCATCGACCAGCACCGCACCGCTGTCGTTCACCCGAACCGGCAGCAACGCCGCATCACCCCCGGCCTTGCGCATCAGCACGGTGGTGCGCCGGTTGACGAAGCGTTCGGTCAGGCGAGCGTGGAGCGCGTCGGACAGCCGCGCCTCCACCGCGCGGGCGCGCGCGGCCATTTCCTCGCGCGCCAGCACCCAGTCGGGCCGCTGCGCGATATAGGCCCAGCTGCGGATGGCCGAGATGCGCCCCTGCAGCGTGTCGATGTCGCCCGAAGGATTGTCGAGCTGGGCGATCGCCTGCGCCACATAGTCGGTGCCCAGATAGCCATGGCGCAAATCCTGCCACAGCCGGGCGACGAAACGGGCGTGAGTTTCGGGCCCGTGCTGCCGGAAATCGGGCAGGGAGCAGGCCTGCCAGAAACGTCGCACTGCGCCATGCCCGCGCACCGATGAGGCGGTCTCAGGCTCTTCGGACAGCCGCTTGAGCACGGCAAGGTCGATCGCCTGCGGCGGCGTCGCCAGCCCATCGCGCGGCGGCGGACTTTCCAGATCGTCGATCAGTCGGGCCAGCGAATCGAAGCGCAAGTCCGCCTCACGCCAGAACAGCCGGGTCAGCGGGGCGAAGCGGTGCTCCTCGATCGCATAGACTTCATCGTCGGTGAATTCGGGATTGTGCGCGCCCAGCCCCGCCAGCGTGCCGAACGTCCCATCGCGCTGGTGGCGCCCCGCACGCCCGGCAATCTGCGCCATTTCCGCTGTGGTCAGCCGCCGGTGGCGGTGCCCGTCGTACTTGCTGAGCCCGGCAAAGGCGACGTGGGTGATGTCGAGGTTGAGCCCCATGCCGATGGCATCGGTCGCAACCAGGTAATCGACCTCGCCCGCCTGATACATCGCTACCTGGGCATTGCGGGTTTGGGGTGAAAGCGCGCCCATCACCACCGCCGCCCCGCCGCGAAAACGCCGCAGCATCTCGGCCATGGCATAGACCTGCTCGGCGCTGAAGGCGACAATGGCGCTGCGCGGGGGAATGCGGCTGAGCTTTTTCGCGCCGGCATGGCTGAGCGTGGAGAAGCGCGGCCGCGAGACGATCTCTGCCTCGGGCACCAGAGCCTTGATCATGGGTTCCAGCGTGGCCGAGCCGAGCAGCATCGTCTCTTCCCGCCCGCGGGTATGCAGCAAGCGGTCGGTGAACACGTGGCCGCGTTCGGGGTCGGCGGAAAGTTGCGCTTCGTCGAGCGCCACGAATGCAAGATCGGGCCTGCTGGGCATCGCCTCGACCGTGCAGAGGTGCCAGCGCGCACCCTTGGGCTCGATCCGCTCCTCGCCGGTGATCAAGGCAACGTTCTGGGCACCCTTGATCGCGCAGACCCGGTCATAGACCTCACGCGCCAACAGCCTCAGCGGAAAGCCGATCGCCCCGCTCGAATGTGCACAGAGCCGCTCGATGGCGAGGTGCGTCTTGCCGGTGTTGGTGGGGCCAAGCACCGCCTTGACCGTGCTGCGGTCATCGCGAGCGTGCGCGTAGGGATGGTTGGCCATGCCCGGAAAAGTGGCGCGTGAAGGCGACGCAAACAAGAAGGCACCGGAGATTTATCCCCGGTGCCTTATGTTGTCAGAGAATCCCTTTCGGGAACTCAACCGTCGTAGTCGGCACCCAGCGAGGTGTTGCGCACCGGCGCTGCGGCGGTGATGCGCAGGGCTTCGGCAGACTGCGACAGCGAGCCGATGTCATCGACCACGTCGTCGTCATCAGGCAGCACGCGCTGCAGCGACTGCACGAGGTTTTCCTTGAGCACCACGGGGCGCACGGTTTCCTCGGCGATTTCGCGCAGGGCGACGACCGGGTTCTTGTCGCGGTCGCGATCGACGGTCAGTTCGGCACCGCCCGAGATCGAGCGGGCGCGCTCGGCAGCCAGCAGCACGAGATCGAAACGGTTGGGAACCTTGTCGACGCAATCTTCGACGGTAACGCGCGCCATGCGTTTACTCCGATAGGCAGGAATGGGTGAAAGACGGGCAGCTAGGCGCAGGGTGTGGAAAAGTCAAGTTTTGCGCAACCGCCGGATCACGCGTCCACTCACTCATCATCGTACGCCTGCGCCATCTGGTCGGGGGCAAGGTCGCTGAACCGGGTGATGCGCGCTTCGAAGCGCAGTCGCACCTTGCCGGTCGAACCGTGGCGCTGTTTGGCCACGATCAGTTCGGCAAGGCCATGAATGCGCTCCATTTCCTCGCGCCACTGGTTGTAGGCGGCTTCGACCGCCGCGCTGCTGCCATCCGAGGTCTTGGGTTCCTTCGACGCGTGGTAATAATCCTCGCGGAACACGAACCAGACCATGTCTGCGTCCTGTTCGATCGAGCCCGATTCGCGCAAGTCAGAGAGCATCGGCCGCTTGTCGTCACGCTGCTCCACCGCGCGGCTGAGCTGCGACAGCGCGATCACCGGCACCGACAGTTCCTTGGCCAGTGTTTTCAGACCACGGCTGATTTCCGAGATTTCGTTGACACGGTTGTCAGAGCGGCCCGAACCCTGCAGCAGTTGCAGGTAATCGACCACGATCAGGCCGATGTCGTGGCGCCGCTTCAAGCGCCGCGCGCGGGTGCGCAGCGCGCCGATGGTCAGCGCCGGAGTGTCGTCGATAAACAGCGGCAGTTCGGCCAGACGCTGGCTGGCAAAGGTCAGTTGCTGGAAATCCTCGCGGCTGATGCGGCCCATGCGCAGCGATTCGGAGCTGATGCCCGACTGTTCGGCCAGAATACGCGTGGCCAGCTGGTCGGCGCTCATTTCCAGGCTGAAGAAGGCGACCGCAGCCCCCACAGAATCCTTGCCGGGGATACCATCGGCCACGTCGCGGCGATAGCGATCGGCGGCGTTGAAGGCGATGTTGGTGACCAGCGAGGTCTTGCCCATGCCGGGACGCCCGGCGAGGATGATGAGGTCGGAATCGTGCAACCCGCCGATCTTCTCGTTGACCGAGGTCAGCCCGGTGGTCTTGCCCGAAATGTGGCCGCCCGACAGCAGCGCCTTTTCGATCATTTCCAGCGAAGCGCGGGTCGCTGCGGAAAAGCTTTGTGCCTCGCTGCCGGTCTGAGCGCCTTCGGCCACGGCGAACAGCGCGGCTTCGGCCTGCTCGACCTGCTTGAGCGGGGCGACCGATTCGCTGGTATCCATCGCACCCGACACCAGATTGCGCCCGACCGTGATCAGTTCGCGCAGCAGGGCCAGATCATAGATCTGCCCGGCCAGTTCGCGCGGGGCCAGCAGGCCCTGCCCGTCGGCCGTCAACCGCGCCAGATAGGCAGCCCCGCCCAGCGCCTTGAGATCCTCGTCCGCCTCGAAATAGGGCTTGAGCGTGACCGGGGTGACCACCGCCTTGCGATCGATCAGCGCCAGAACGCGCGTGAAGATGCGCCCATGGATCGGGGCGAAGAAGTGCTCGGGCTGAAGCGGGGTGGTCAGCTCCTCAAGAATGCGGTTGTCGATCAGCACCGCGCCAAGGAATGCGGCTTCGGCTTCGACGTTGGCGGGCAAGGCGCGAGGCGTTTCGGGATCGCGCGACAGGATGGCAGTTGCGGTGGACATCGCGCCATTGTGCCCGCCCCGGACGCCTGCGGCAAGCAAACGGGCCTGTGGATAGCGGGGAGCAAGTGCGAAAGGTTCGTCCAATCCGACCGATGGACCGACAGCACAGGGGTTGCAGGCGGCGTCTGGCTCTGCAACACAGGGTGCCTCATGGCGGAAGCGCGCATCTCGCATATCGAGCTGGACGAAGCGACCATCGTCTGGCGCAACGCGGATATCGAGCAAGAGCGCCGGATCGCGATCTTCGACCTTATCGAGGAAAACACCTTCAAGCCGCTGCGCGCGTTCGCAGCAGGGCATGAGGGGCCGTATCGCCTGCGCCTTTCGGTGGAGGACGGGCGGCTGGCGCTGGTGATCGCCGATGCCGACGGCGGCCCGCTGGAAACCATCGTGCTGGGTCTGGGACGGTTCCGCCGCCCGATTCGCGATTATTTCGCCATCTGCGATAGCTATTATCAGGCGATCCGCCGGGCCACCGCGCAAGAGATCGAGACGATCGACATGGCGCGGCGCGGTGTCCACAATGAAGCGGCCGATCTGCTGCTCGAACGACTCGACGGAAAAGTGGAAACCGACTTTGCCACCGCGCGGCGGCTCTTTACCCTGATCTGCGTGCTGCATATCAGGGGTTGAGAACAACTGCACTTGATCAGCGATTTCCGGGGCGCGATTCCATTCCATGAACAAGCAGGCCACAAGGCCCCGTGGGACGACCCGTGGGCCAACCCGTGGGGCACCTCCCCGCAGAACGGCGCAGCGGGCAACCCGCTGGCGGCTGGCTGCGGCCGCGCTGCTGGCGGTGCTGCTGGCCTCCGGCTTCGGCTGGTGGGAAGCGCGCAGCTGGATGCCCGATCGTGCGCGCTTTCCCGTTCAGGGCGCCTGGCTCGACACCACCAACGCGCCGGTCGACTGGCACATGCTGCGCGCGCGCGGCGCCGACTTCGTCTACCTGACGGCCAGCCAGGGCGCGACCAGCCGCGACCCGCTGTTTGCCGAAGGGCTGGACGCCGCGCGCGAACAGAAGCTGCAGGTGGGCGCGGTGCACGTCTATGACTTGTGCGCCCCGGCCGAGGCGCAGGCCGCAAACTTCGTCACCACCGTTCCGCGCGAAGCCGCGCTGCTGCCGCCCGCCATCGCCATCGACACGCGCCCGTCCTCGTGCATCGACCTGCCATCCGACGCCAAGCTGCAAAGCGAGTTGACCACATTCCTCAATCAGGTCGAACGCCACGTCGGCAAGCCGGCGATCCTGATGGTGTCGAGCGCGATCGAGGGCCGCTATCATCTGGCCGCCATGATCGACCGCAATTTGTGGGTGCGGCAGAACTGGCTGGAGCCGGGCTATGCCGGCCGCCCCTGGGTGATGTGGACCGCCACTGATGGCTTGCGCAGCGAAGGCCAGCCCGCACCATTGCGCTGGGTGGTGGTGCAGCCATGAGCGGCGCACCAGACCTTGACCGCGCAGCACTGCTGGCAGCAGCCCGTTTGGCCATGGACGCGGCATATGCCCCCTACTCCGGGTTTCATGTCGGTGCGGCGCTGCTGTTTGCCGATGGCACCATCCTGACCGGAAGCAATGTCGAGAACGCCAGCTACGGCCTGTCGCTATGCGCCGAAACCGTCGCCTGCGCGCAGGCCAGCCATGCCGGAAGGCGGGGCGGGCTGCTGGCCGTGGCGGTGATCGGCGGCAAGGATGGCGTTCCCGGTGCACCGCTCACCCCTTGCGGCCGGTGCCGACAGGTGCTCAACGAACTGGCAGCGCTTGGCGGGACCGATCCGCTGGTGCTGTGCGCCGGGGCGGATGACGTGGTCGAAATCCGGCTATCCACCCTCTTGCCGCATGCCTTCGGCCCGGCCAATCTGGCCTGAGCCCCATTCACACCGCATTTCTCCGGAGCACAATTCTTGGCCATTCAGTCCGACAAGTGGATCCGCACCCAGGCGCTCGAACACGGCATGATCGAGCCGTTCGTCGAGACCCAGCGCCGCGAAGGCTGCATCAGCTATGGCCTGTCGTCGTATGGCTATGACGCGCGCGTGGCCGATGAGTTCAAGATCTTCACCAACGTCGATTCGGCGATCGTCGACCCTAAAAACTTCGATGGCGCCAGTCTGGTCGACCGCAAGACCGACGTCTGCGTGATCCCGCCCAATTCCTTCGCGCTGGCCCGCACGGTCGAATACTTCCGCATTCCGCGCGATGTGCTGGTGATCTGCCTTGGCAAGTCGACGTATGCGCGTTGCGGCATCATCGTGAACGTCACCCCGCTCGAACCCGGCTGGGAAGGCCACGTGACACTGGAATTCTCCAACACCACACCGCTGCCTGCCAAGATCTATGCCAACGAAGGCGCCTGCCAGTTCCTGTTCCTGCAGGGCAACGAGCCGTGCGAGGTCAGCTATGCCGACCGCGCGGGCAAGTACATGGGTCAGCGCGGGGTGACGTTGCCGCGCCTTTGAAGGCCGCGCCTGTGAGAGGCCCTGCTTCAAGCTGCGAACGCGCCGGTTGATCCGCATTCGATCCTGCCTTAATCGTGCACTTAAACGATAAGGGAGAGCGGATGATGAGCAAGGCAGAACGACCTTTTGACGTGATCGTCTTTGGCGCCACCGGATATACCGGGCGCCTTGTCGCCGAATATCTTGCCCATGGGCATGGCCGGACCGGTCTGAAATGGGCGATGGCCGGGCGCAGCGCGGCCAAGCTGGCCGAAGTGCGTGACCTGATCGGTGCACCGGCCGACACCGCTCTGATCGTTGCCGACAGCAGCGATCCGGCCAGTCTTGCCGCAATGGCCGGATCGGCCCGTGCGGTGGTCACCACCGTCGGCCCATACCAGCTTTATGGCGAACCGGTGCTGGCGGCCTGTGTGGCAGCAGGCACCGACTACGCCGACTTGTGCGGCGAACCGGTGTGGATGCGCCAGATGATCGACAAGTATGACACGCAGGCCAAGCAGACCGGTGCGCGCATCGCATTTTCCGCAGGCTTCGATTCGATCCCGTTCGATTTGGGTGTGCTGATGCTGCAAAAGGCGGCGGTCGAGCGCTTCGGCCAGCCGGTTCCGCGGGTGAAGTGCCGGGTGCGCGAAACCAAGGGCGGCGTTTCGGGCGGCACGGCGGCAAGCCTCAAGGCGTCGCTTGCGGCCATTGCGGCCGAACCGGCGCTGGGCGCGATCATGGTGAACCCCTTCGGCCTGACGCCCGGCTTCACCGGCCCGGCACAGCCGCCCGCAGACAAGCCGATGCTGGATGAAGCAACCGGCAGTTGGGCCACCCCGTTCGTGATGGCGATCATCAACACCAAGAACGTCCACCGCACCAACTTCCTGCTCGGCCACCCGTGGGGCACCGATCTGGTCTATGACGAAATGGTGCTGACCGGCCCGGGCGAGCAGGGCAAGGCAGTGGCCGACTATCTGGCGGTTACCCCGATGATCGGCACGCCCAACGATCCGCTGCCCGGCGAAGGCCCCACCCCCGAACAGCGCGCGAATGGGCTGTACGATGTGCTGTTCATCGGCGAACTGCCAGACGGACGCAGCCTGCGCCTTGGCGTGAAGGGGCGCTACGATCCGGGTTATGGCTCGACCAGCCGGATGATCGCCGAAACCGGCATCGCGCTGACGCAGTCGGACGCACCCGGCGGCATCGGCACCCCCGGCGCGATCCTTGGTGAAGCGCTGGTCAAGCGGCTTGAGGAGTACGCTGAAATCACCTTCGCGGTTGAGGACTGAACCCTTTTCCCGCGCCGCTCGGGCTGGTCAAATTCAGATTGGCCGAACTCAGGGGGTTGGCGACGGTGTCGTCGGCCCCGGCAGCGGACGACGCAAGGCCGCGACACAGGCGGCCTTGTCCACATCGCGGCCATCACCGCGCCGTGCGTCGACGAACGTGGCCACCGCCCGCGCGCCGCGCGAACCGGGATAGAGGTAGGCATCAAGAATGCAGGCCGCCCCCGACCATTGCAGCTTGCGCGCATCGGCTTCGCGCACGTCGATGCGGGCGGGGCCGAACAGGCGGGTCAACTGATCTGCATCCGCACCGACCACGGCTTCCAACCCCGGTGGCACGGGCAAGGGCTGGGCCACACGCAAACCGGGCGCCTGGCGCGGCGGCGGAACGCTGACGATCGTCGGCGAACGACCTGCCGCTCCGGTTGGTCCGCCACAGCCGCCGAGCAGCCCGGCAAGGGCAGTCGACAGGGCCAAAAGCGGCACAAGGCGGGGCGAAGCCATGGCTTGCGCTGTTGCGGCAAGCGGACAGGCTGTCAACGCGCCCTGCGCCAGCCCGTGCTGCAGTATCGGCCGCAGCTTGCCGCGGCGCCTTCGCCCGGCTAGGCGCAAGCCATTCCAGCACTGCCGCAACGGAGCGCCCATTTCGTGACCAACCAGCCCGCCACGATCGACGTGATCGCCATCGGCAACGCCATCGTCGACGTGATGGCCCCGGCCAGCGAGGAGGATATCGCCCGGCTTGAAATGGCCAAGGGCGGGATGACGCTGGTCGATGCCGCGCGCGCCCACCACTTGTACGACGCGATGGGCCCTGCGCGCGAGATTTCGGGCGGTTCGGCCGCCAATACGCTGGCAGGCCTTGCCGCGCTCGGCGCCGATTGCGCCTTCATCGGACAAGTCGCGCAAGACCAGTTGGGCGAAGTCTTTGCCCACGACATCCGCGCCGGTGGCATCGCCTTCGCCACCCCCGCGCGCGCGGGCGACCCATCGACCGCGCGCTGCCTGATCTTCGTCACGCCTGACGGACAGCGCACGATGAACACGTTTCTGGGCGCCTCGCAGTTCCTGCCCGCCGATGCGCTTGATGAAACCACCATCGCGGCGGCCAAGGTGCTCTACCTTGAAGGCTACCTGTGGGATCCCGAAGAGCCGCGCCGGGCGATGCAACGCGCCATCGGCGCCGCGCGCGATGCCGGTCGTGAAGTGGCGTTCACTTTGTCCGACGCCTTTGTCATCGCCCGCCACGGCGACGATTTCCGCGCGCTGATCGCCGCCGGGCAGATCGACATCCTGTTTGCCAATGAACACGAACTGGCCGCGCTGACCGGTTGCGCCGATGCCGACGACGGCATCGCCAAGCTGGCTCCGCAAGTGCCGGTGCTGGTCGTCACCCACGGAGAAAACGGCGCGCAGGCGATTGCGCATGGCCAGCGCGCGCGGGTCGATGCCGCTCCCGTGGCGCATGTGGTGGACACCACCGGCGCGGGCGACCTGTTCGCCGCCGGGTTCCTGTTCGGCCATGTACGCGGCGCGGCACTGGAAACGTGCCTGAAATTGGGTGCGGCCTGTGCGGCAGAAGTCATCAGCCACTACGGCGCGCGCCCCGAAGCCGACATCAAGGCGTTGGTCGCCCCGCTGCTCGGTTGAGGCAAAGCCGCATGCGGACGGTCGGGCTGACCGTCCGCATGCGCTGATAACAGAACACTGGCGTCAGATCGCGGCATCCTCGCGCGCGATCTCGCGATAGCCGATATCGTTGCGGCAAAAGCCGTCGGCAAAGTCGACCAGCGCAACCGCGCGATAGGCAGCATCGCGCGCGGCGCGCACCGTGGACCCGCGCGCCGTCACGTTGAGGACGCGACCGCCACTGGCCACGATCTTGCCCGCGTCATCGGTCTTGGTGCCCGCATGAAAGACTTTGGCTCCGTCCGCCTCGGCCAAAGCGATTCCGCTGATCGCACCGCCTTTGACCGGGGTGTCGGGATAACCGCTGGCGGCCAGCACCACGGTGAGTGCCGGATCGGGCGAGAACACCGGGGCGGCGATTTCCGCCAGCCGCTCTTGCGCGCAGGCCAGCAGCAGCTCGACCAGATCGCTTTCCAGCCGCAGCATCAGCACCTGGCACTCGGGATCGCCGAAGCGGGCGTTGTATTCGATCAGCTTGGGGCCCTGCTCGGTCAGCATCAACCCCGCGTAGAGTACGCCCGAATACGGCGTCCCCTCTGCGGCAAGCGTGCGCACCGTCGGCGCGACGATCTGCGCCAAAGCTTGTGCTTCGAGTTCGGGGGTCAATACGCGCGCCGGGCTGTACGATCCCATGCCACCAGTGTTGGGGCCGGTATCGCCGTCGCCCACGCGCTTGTGATCCTGCGCCGATGCGAGTGGCACGATGGCAGTGCCATCGGTCAGCACGAAGAAGCTCGCTTCCTCGCCTTCAAGAAACTCCTCGACCACCGCTTCGGCGCCAGCCGCACCAAAACGCCCGGCGAAGATGTCTTCCACCGCCGCGACCGCCTCGGCCATGGTCATCGCCACGGTCACGCCCTTGCCTGCGGCCAACCCGTCGGCCTTGATCACCACCGGCGCGCCGAAACGGTCGAGCGCGGCAAGGCCTTGCGCAAGGCTGGTGACACGCTCGTACCCGGCGGTCGGGATATTGGCGCGGGCGCACAAGTCCTTGGTGAAACCCTTCGAGCCTTCCAGTTGCGCCGGTGCCTTGTCCGGACCGAACACCGGGAAACCCGCCGCCCGCAGCGAATCGCCAAGTCCATCGACCAGCGGCGCTTCGGGGCCGACGACGACCAGGCCGATCGCGTGATCGACACAGAACCGCACAACCGCCGCATGGTCGGCCACGTCCAGCGTGACAAGCTGCGCGTGATCGGCAATGCCCGGATTGCCCGGCGCGGCGTAGAGCTTGCCCAGCCGTGGCGATTGCGCCAGTTTCCACGCCAGCGCATGTTCGCGCCCGCCCGACCCCAGCAACAGGATATTCATGGCTTTCCCTTCCGCGCCCTATGACGACGACGATGACGGCAGCAAAGGCGCGCTCCTAGCGAGGGATGCGGCGGGCGACAACGCTCCGGCGCTGTCGATATCCGAGATTTCCGCGCTGTTGAAGCGGACGGTCGAGGATCGCTTCGGCTTCGTGCGGGTGCGCGGCGAACTTTCGGGCGTGAAGCGGGCTGCATCGGGCCACCTCTACCTGTCGTTGAAGGACGAGAATGCACGGCTTGACGGGGTGATGTGGCGCGGCAGCGTGCAGCGGCTCGGCTTCCGCCCGGCCGATGGCGTGGAAGTGATCGCCACCGGCAAGCTGACGACTTATCCGGGGCGCTCGAACTACCAGATCGTGATCGACCGGATGGAAATCGCGGGCGAAGGCGCGCTGCTGGCGCTTCTGGAAAAGACCAAGGCCCGGCTCGAGGCTGAGGGGCTGTTCTCGCCATCGCGCAAACGGGCGCTGCCGTTCCTGCCGCTTGTCATCGGGGTGGTCACATCGCCCACCGGCGCGGTGATCCGCGACATCCTCCACCGGCTGCGCGATCGCTTTCCCAGCCACGTGCTGGTCTGGCCGGTGCTGGTGCAGGGTCAGGGTGCAGCAGGCCAGATCGCGGCGGCGGTGCGTGGCTTTTCCGCCATCGCGCCGGGCGGCCCGGTACCGCGTCCCGATCTGGTGATCGTGGCGCGCGGCGGCGGCTCGATCGAGGACTTGTGGAGCTTCAACGAAGAAGAAGTCGTCCGCGCCGTCGCTGAATGCTCGATCCCGGTGATCAGCGCGGTGGGCCACGAGACCGACACCACCTTGTGCGACTTCGCCGCCGACTTGCGCGCGCCCACCCCTACGGCGGCCGCCGAGATCGCGGTGCCGGTGCTGGGCGAGCTGGCCGCCACCTTGGCCGACTTGCGTGCGCGTCAGTCTCGCGCTGCCGTCCGCCTGTTTGCCCAAGCGCGCGAACGGCTGGACTTGCGCGCGCGCCGCCTGCCCCAGCCGCACACCCTGCTGCAGGCGCAGGCGCAGCGGCTCGACGATCTGGGCGAGCGCTTGCGCCGTGCGCTGGGCCATCGCACCGACCTCGCCGCAGCCCAGCTCGCCCGCCATGCCGGAGCCTTGCGTCCCGCGCTGCTGACCGCGCAGACCACGCGCGGGCGTGAGCGACTTGCGGCAACGCGGCTGCGACCCGAACTGGTGCTGCAGCGGATCGACGGCTGGCGCAGACAATTGGATGGCCTCGAACGGTTGCGGCTGTCGCTCAACCCCAAGGCGCTGCTGGAACGGGGCTATGTACTCGTCACCGACCCGCACGGCCATGTCGTCAAGACGCGCGCCGATGCGACGGTCCATGCAACCTTGCGGCTCAACTTTGCCGATGGCACGCTCGATGTCGCTGCGACTGATTCCCCCGTAACACCGCCGCCCCCGCGCTCTGCCCCACGCGCCAGAACCGCAAAAACCAGCGACAATCAGCAGGAATTGTTTTGAGACGCGTTCGCGCCTAGATTGGCCCTATGTTGATGTCGCCTGCCGGCCGCCTTGCGCGCCTTCACTACCTGCCCGGAAGCTTTCGCCAGTTGAGCGCGGGTGATCACGTGGTCTGCGCGGTCAGCGGTGCGCCGATCCCGCTCGATGCGCTGCGCTATTGGAGCGCTGAGCGGCAAGAGGCTTATGCCACCGCCGATATCGCCACCAAACGCCTGTTGTCACCAGCCTGACCATGCACCGCCGCCACGCCCTTGCGCTTGCTGGTGGTGGACTTGCGGCACTGACGATCCGACAAGCGGCAAGGGCCATCTCGGCCATTGCCCAGCCGATCGAGATTCAGTCGCCAATGGCACTGACTCAGGGCGGATGGCTCCGCGCCCGCGCCATGCCGGGACAGGTCAAGCTGGACGGAATCGGACTTCCGGTTGCCGACGACGGCCTGTTCTTCACCGCCTTTGATCGCGATGCCCCGCCACGCATGGTCCTTCGGTACGAACCCGGCGACGGCGGGGTACCGTTCGAACTACCCCTGACCATTGCGCCCCGCGCATGGGCCATCGAGCATGTCGACACGCCGCTGCGCCCGCCATCGGCCGGGCCAGACGCCAGTTTCATGGCCCGGCGCAAGGGCGAACTCGCGCAAATCAAGGCCGCCCGTGCCCGCGAAACGGGCGCACAGGGATGGCGGCAGGCGATGGTGCGACCGGCACGAGGCCGCTTTTCCGGGCGCTTCGGATCGCAACGCGTCTATCAGGGCCAACCCGGCGCCTATCATTCCGGGCTGGATATTGCCGGAGCGGCTGGCACTCCCTATGTGGCCCCAGCCAGCGGCACGGTGGTTCTGGCGGCCACGGCACCCTTCACGCTTGAGGGGCACCTGTTGCTGCTCGACCACGGCATGGGGCTGTGCAGCGCGTTCCTGCATGCCGCGCAATTGCTGGTTGCCGAGGGGGATTCGGTGCAGCAGGGCCAGCCGCTTGGCCTGATCGGCCAAACCGGACGCGCCACCGGGCCGCATTTGCATTGGTCGCTTACCTGGCGCGGCAGTCGGCTCGACCCGCAGCTGTTCCTTGCGCCTGCGGGCTGAAATATTCCGCCCTGCGCACGCAGACGCAGCATTGTTTCAGCCGTAACCGTTCCAAGTGAAATTTTAATAGGCGGAAATGTCACACCGGGCAACTTCCGCGCATCGGCAGCAATCCAAAGCTGCGCCTGACCGTCACATTGCGTCGCAACACGTGTTGCTCTGTCGCAACATGTCTCGACCGATTTCGTACGTAGCCCTACTTCGCGCTTCCAAGCGGGCGTGCTTATCTTTCAGTAAGGTCCATCATTTCCCGAAAACCGTGGAGCCATGAGGACGTCCGGTACCGGCAAGCCAGAGCTTGCAGCCAGACATTCCTCGGGGGGATTCGGGAAATAGAACTTGCGGCATCCTTCCACCGGCGGGGTGTCAAAACGAGGACTGGACACGTGAAAAACACCAAGCTCACCACGTTGAAGCTCAGCGCTGCCCCGGTCGCGGTTGCGCTGGCGATGATCGCCGTTCCGGCATTCGCACAGGCCACCCCGGCCGGTGATGCCGCCGCGCCTGCCGCAACCGACGAAAACACCATCGTCGTCACCGGCAGCCTCATCCGCAACCCCAACCTCGTTCAGGCGACCCCGGTCAACGTGACCACGGCCGACCAGATCGAACTGAAGCAGTCGAACACCGCCGAAGACGTGCTGCGCGAAGTGCCCGGCATCGTGGCGAACATCGGTTCGGCCGTGAACAACGGCAACGGTGGTTCGTCTTACGTCGACCTTCGCGGCCTCGGTTCCAACCGCAACATCGTGCTGCTTGACGGCCAGCGTCTGGTTCCGTCCGACCTTCAGGGCCGCGTCGACCTCAACAACATCCCGCTGGCGCTGATCAACCGCGTCGATGCGCTGACCGGCGCTGCCGTGACCACTTATGGCGCGGACGCGATCACCGGCGTGGTCAACTTCGTCACCAAGAAGGACTTCACCGGCGTCGATCTGTCGGTGTCGGACCAGATCACCCAGAAGGGCGATGGCAACTACCTGCGTGCCGACGTGACCACCGGCGTCAACTTCGACGACGGCAAGGGCAACGCGGTCCTCAGCCTGGGCTACCAGAACTCCGACCCCGTCTATCAGGGCGCGCGCGACTTCTCGAAGTACCAGGTCGACAGCTTCTCGGGCACCGCCGGCGGTTCGGGCACTGCAGTGCCTGCGCGCTTCTCGATCAATGGCGCCAACCGCGTGATCGATCCGGCAACCGGCCTGTTGAAGCCCGGCTTCACGCCGTTCAACTTCAACCCCTACAACATCTTCCAGACGCCGTTCCGTCGCTACAATATCTTCGCTCAGGCGAACTACCAGATCAGCGACGCGGTCGAAGTCTATACCCGCGGCCTGTTCTCGAAGAACACCGTCAGCACGATCATCGCGCCGTCGGGCGTGTTCGCATCGTCGGTGACGATCCCTTACAGCAACCCGTTCCTGCCCGCCGGTGCCGCCGGTCAGTTCTGCGCCGCCAACGGTTTGACCGACGCGCAGTGCACCGCTGCCCGCGCCGCCACCAGCCCGACGGACCCGAACTACAAGACCTTCAACACCGTCCTGCGTCGCCGCATGACCGAAACCGGTACGCGTAACTCCGAGTACTCGTCGAACGTGTTCGACTACTCGCTCGGCTTCACCGGCCCGCTGACCAGCACGGTCAAGTGGGACGTGCGCGGCGCCTATGGCGAAAGCGACAAGACGCAGACCATCACTGGCTACGTCCTGACGTCGCGCGTGCGCGATGCACTGCTCGCCACCAACACGACCACCTGCATTTCGGGCAACGCGGGCTGCGTTCCGCTCAACGTGTTCGGTGCCGAAGGCACGATCACCCCGGCGATGGCGGGTTATCTGCTCAGCCCCTCGACCACCACGATCAAGACCTCGCTGCTGCAGGCCCGTGCACTGCTGTCGGGCGACTTCGGCTGGTCGGTTCCGGGCGCCAGCGAGCCGGTCGGCTTCGCTGTGGGCAGCGAATACCGCAAGTACCACGCCGCCCAGATCTCGGACTCGCTGTCGAAGACGCCGGGTGAACTCGGTGGCGCCGGTGGCGCTGCGCCCGACATCGACGGCGGTTATGACGTGTGGGAAGGCTACGGCGAATTGATCGCGCCGCTGGTTTCCGACAAGCCGCTGTTCAAGAGCCTGACCGTCGAAGGCGGCCTGCGTTACTCGAAGTATCGGGTCAACCAGGGTCCGTCGACCAGCGCATGGACCTACAAGGGCGGTGCCACCTGGGAGCCGACCGACGGGATCAAGTTCCGCGGCAACTACGCTCACGCCGTGCGCGCGCCCAACATCTACGAACTGTTCAACCCGGTCACGGTCAGCCTGACCAACCTCAAGACCGACCCTTGCGCCGGTACCGCCGTTCTGACCAACGCCAACCTCAAGGCTGTCTGCCTTGCGCAGGGCGCACCGGCGAACTCGATCGGCAAGATTGCCAACCCGACCGCGTCGCAGGCCAACGTCCAGATCGGTGGTAACAAGTTCCTGGCACCGGAAAAGGCCGACACCTTCACCGTCGGTACCGTGCTGCAGCCGGTTCGCGGCCTCAGCCTCTCGGTCGATTACTACAAGATCAAGGTCAAGGACGTGATCGGTTCGCCCACGCCTGGCGACATGATCAACTCGTGCTTCGGCAACCTGTCGGCCGCCAGCGCCACCAGCGCCGCTTGCACCGTGATCCGTCGCGATCCGGCCACCGGTGGTCTTGATGGCGATCCGGCAACCGTGCTGGGTCTCTATGGTCCGCTGAACAACCTGGGCACGCTGAAGACCGACGGCATCGACGTCATCCTCAACTACGTCCACTCGTTCGGCAAGGTGAAGTGGACCCTGTCGGCCAACGGCAACTACACCTTCCACGCGAAGTTCCAGGCAACTGCCACTTCGCTTGATCGTGAATGCATCGGCTACTACTCGGTCAACTGCAACTACTCGGGCTCGATCCAGCCCAAGTACACCTGGAGCGTGCGCAACACGGTTTCGGTCGATGCGATCGATCTGTCGCTGCTGTGGCGCCACATCTCCAGCGTGAAGCAGGAACCGCAGGACGTGATCGACTCCGGCGCCGCCTTCTCGGGCACGCTCCCTTCGGACATCGGTTCGCTGTCGGGTCAGACGGTCAACTTCGGCAAGATTTCGGCTTACGACATCTTCGACCTGACCGCCCGCTTCAACGTCGATCCGTTCACCCTCACCTTCACGGTGCAGAACCTGTTCGACAAGACGCCGCCGATCGTTGGCAACACCATCGGTTCGACCAGCTACAACAGCGGCAACACCTATCCGTCGACTTACGACGCGCTGGGCCGTCGCTTCGCGGTGGGCGCCCGCCTGAAGTTCTGATCCCTTACCGGACCGGAACAACGGCAAACCAGATCGGGGGTGGACCGCAAGGTCCGCCCCCTTTCGTTTGCACCACGCTCAAGCTTGACCTTGGCAGACCTTGCGCCAAAGAGTCTGCCCGATGACGCAGGATCTTGCCCAGGCCGCCGCCCTCGCCGCCGCTGCCGCCCGCGCCGGGCGGGCAACGGTTGACGACTGGAACACGCTCGGCTGGGCGCACGCGGTTTCTGGCGATGCCGATGGCGCGGGCCGGATGTTCCAGCAGGCCCTGGCGCTTGCCCCGCGCGATCCCGAAGCGCTGACCGGCCTTGCCGGGCTGCTCCGCGCTGCCGGGCAATTGCGCGATGCCGCGTTGCATTGCGACGCCGCCATCGCGGCGCGTCCCACCTATCCCGAAGCCTGGCTGGAACGCGCCTATGTCATGGCCGCAGGCGGCGCGATGGAGGAGGCCCGCGCCTGCTATACCCGCGTCGTCGCGCTGGTGCCGGGCCATGCCGCCGCGCATGCCGGGCTTGCCGCCATTGCCGCGCGCGACGGCGATGGCGCTGCCGTGCGCCAGCAGGCCAGCGCTGCCCTTGCCAGCGAGCCGGGTAACGCAATCGCTCTGGCCGCGCTTGCCACGGTCGAGCTTGAGGGCGGAAACGCTGCAGCCGCCCGCGCGCTGATCGAACCTGCAACGCTGGGGCTGCCCACCCCATCGCCCGAACGGATGCAACTGCTGCACTTGCTTGGCGATGCCTGCGCGCGAACCGGCGACGCCGCTGCCGCACACGCCGCCTATGCCCATGCCAATCAGGACTTCGCCACGATTAACGCCGCGCTGTTTGCCGGTCGCGAACCGCACGCCGATTTCGTGTCGCGGGTCGCGGCGCAGATCGGCGCGCTGAACCCGGCCCAGTGGGCTCCGCCGACCGACCCGTCACCCGCGTCGCGCCATGTTTTCGTGCTCGGCTATCCGCGCAGCGGCAACACCCTGCTGGAAAACATCCTCGCCTCGCTACCCAATACTCAGGCGCTTGAGGAACACCCAACCTTGCGCGAGGCGGACTTGGCGTTTCTGGCCGAACCGGGCGGCCTTGGCGCGCTAGACCAGCTGGATGCGGACCGTCTGGCCGAACTGCGCCATGCCTATTGGGAGCGCGTGCGCGCCGCCGGGATCGCTCCCGAAGGCCGCGTGTTCGTCGACATGGACCCGCTCAAATCGATCCGTCTGCCACTGATCGCGCGGCTGTTTCCCGAAGCGCGGGTGCTGCTGGTACGGCGCGATCCGCGCGACGTGGTGTGGAGTTGCTTTCGCACCGGCTTTGCCCTGACCAATGCGGCGATGGATTTCACCACGCTGCCCGGCACCGCACGCCACTATGCCGCGACGATGCGTCTTGTCGCCGCGGCATGCGCGCAACTTCCGCTAATGCTGGATGAAGTGCATTATCACCGGCTGGTGCAAGACTTCGACGCCACGACGCAGGCTATCTGCGCCTTTCTGGATGTGCCGTGGACCGAGGATCTGCGCCGCTTTGACCGCACGGCGCGCGCGCGCGGCGTCAGCACCGCCAGCGCACGGCAAGTCCGGCAAGGGCTTTATGACGGAACGCGCCAGTGGCAGCCGTTCGCGCCATGGCTTGAACCGGTGCTGCCGGTCTTGCAGCCATGGATCGAAGCCTTGGGTTATGAGGCTTGAAGCAGCGGAAAGGGCGGCTCCATCGCGATGCCAGCCTGTGCCGCAAGCTTGTCAGCCCAAGCCAGCACGATATCGATTTCGTTGGCATAAGCGGCGCGCGCCTGCGCGTATTCGCGCGTCCGATCAGCCGGCGTGAACGCCGCGCCCGACTTGGAATGGCGGGCAAAGGCGGGGCCAGCGGCCACAGCCGCCGCATCCAACGCCAGCCCATAGTGCGCGGCGACCGCAGCAATCGCTTCAGCCGGGCGCGCGGTCATGCGATCGGCATCGAGCGTGCGCAGCCGATGCGCCCCGACCTTTCCGGCAAGCGCGGCAAACAGGCGATGCTGCGCCAGCCAGCCGACCGCCGCCACTTGCAGGTCGGCCATGCCCAGCAAATCGTCGCCGCCAAGGCCGAGCGGCGCGATCATGCCTTGGGGCAAATAGCCTTGCAGCAATTCGCGCGCCCACAGGCGGCAGGGCAACCCCTTGCGTACCACCGAGACGAGGAAGCTTTCGAGTGGGGCATAGAGGAACACGGCGCGTGCCTGCGGGGCCAGCGCCAGCAGCAGTTCGGCCAGCGGGTTGATCACGTTCGACGGCTTGACCACCACCGCCTCGCCCGCGCCAAACGGCCTTGCCAGCAGGCGCAGCGCAGCATCGGTGCACCGCGCAACCGCCGCCGGGGCTGCCCCGCGTTGGCGAAAACCGACGACATCGTTTAGCACGACCGGCTCGGACAGGCCCATCGCCACGCCCGGCTGCGCCAGCGCCCGCGCGAGCAGGGTCGAACCGCAGAAGGCCGAATGGAACAGCAAGTGCAGCGGGCCCTTGCCAAGCGTTTCGAGCAACTGGCGCGCGGGCACGTCGATCGGCGTTGCGGTCAGCGCGCCGAGATGGTCATCGGTCAGGAACGGAACCGTGGCGTGGAAGCCGCGCGGCACATGCACGAAGCGGAACGCATCCTGGCCCTCGACATGGCGGTGCGCCAGCCATTCGGCATCAGCCAGATTGAAAGGGAGCGCGGACATCGCCTGTGCATAGGGAGGGCGCATTCCGGACGCAACGGCGCTTGGCTCCTCGCACCCGGGTCGATAGAGTTGGCCCATGACAAAGTATTGCCGACCATGACCGCCGATATCGCCCGAGCCCAGGCCGCCAATGCCCGCGCCGTCGAGGCGATCCGGCTGGGTGACGGTCCGCGCGCGGTGACTTTTGCCCGTCAGGCGGCGGACGCCGATCCCGGCGCGTTGTCGCTTTGGATCAATCTGGCGCTCGCCTGTCGCATGGTCGCCGATGTTGAGGGCGAAGAGGCCGCGCTGAACGCCGCGCTCGACCTTGATCGGGTGGATTTCACCGCACAACTGCGCATGGCCCAGTTGCAGCAGCGGCGCGGGCGCGAGGCCAAGGCGCTCACCGCGTGGGACGGGGTGCGCCAGTTGGCGGTGAACTATCCGCGCCTTCCGCCCCACGTGCTCGCTGAAATCGCCGAGGGTGAACAATATTGTGCCACCCTGCGCGAACGGCTCGATGTCGCCAGCCGCCGCGTGCTGAGCGCCTCCTCTACCGGCGCCGATGAAACCGATCGGCGGCGGCTCGACGCCTTTGCCGGGATCGCCAGCGGGCGACGCCGGGTGTTTGTCAACGAATGCGCCGGATTGCACTATCCGTTCCTGCCGGCGGACGAGTACTTCGACCGCAAACACTTCGGCTGGCTCGACAGGCTTGAGGCGGCAAGCGACACCATCCGCGCCGAACTGCACGCGCTGCTGGCCGATCCGGGTGAGGCACTGCGCCCCTATGTGAAGATGGAGCCGGGCACACCCGACAACAAATGGAGCCCGCTTGATGGCTCGCTCGATTGGTCGGTGCTGTTCTTGTGGGAATATGGTGTGCCCAACCGGGTGGTGATCGACCGCTGCCCACAAACTGCCGCCCTGCTTGAAAGCCTGCCGCTCGCCCGCATCCCCGACCGCGCGCCCAATGCCTTCTTCTCGATGCTGCGCCCGCATAGCCGCATCCCCCCGCATACCGGGGTCACCAATACGCGCGCGATCATTCATCTCGCGCTCGACGTGCCGCCCGGCTGTGCATTCCGCGTGGGCGGCGAGACCCGGCCGTGGGTGGCGGGCAAGGCTTTCGCCTTTGACGACACGATCGAGCACGAGGCGTGGAACGACAGCGACGCGCCGCGCGCCGTGCTGATCCTCGATGCGTGGAACCCGCACCTCAGTGAAAACGAGCGCACCGCGATCTCGACGTGGTTCGCCACGCAGGATGCCGCAGTGACATAGTCGGGGCGGGCCTTGCCTCACCGTGCCGCCAAATCCAGGCTCATTTCGTCAACGATCTGAATTCAAAGGAACTTGCAATGATCTTCATGATGCTGGCCGCCGTGGCAGCAGCCACCGTGCAACGTGCCGACATGGCCACTGTAGAGTTCGATCCGCGGCGAATGACCCAATCAGCCATCCGCGAACACAATACCGGACTGGATCGCAAGGATCCCAACTATATCCGCTGTGTGCGCGAGGATGAAACGGGTTCGCTGGTCAAGAAATCCGTCAGTTGTCGCACCAATGCGCAATGGGACGCCTCGTTCAAGGATGGGAACCAGAACGCGCACGATACCTATGAGGCGATGCGCGCCAAGACCATGAACGGCAACTGATCCACTCCGGTGCTGAGTGGTTCGCCACGCAGGATGCCGCACTATTCTGAACCGGGGTGCGGCCCTACTTGCCGCGCAAGCCGGCTGCGGTTAGGTTGACGACCACGTCATCCCCCCAACGAAAGCCCTTGGCATGCCTGCATTTTTCCTGATCGCTCTGGCTGCCGGTGCGGCGCCGGTGGCCGCCGCCCCGGCAGCCGACTTCGATCCGCGCCGAATGAAACCCTCGGAAATCCGTACGCACAACGCCTCACTGGATCGCAAGGATCCGAATTTCATCCGCTGCGTGGCGCAAGAGGAAACCGGTTCCCTGGTGCGCAAATCGGTAAGCTGCCGCACCAACGCGCAATGGGCCAGTTCGTTCAAGGACAACAACCAAAACGCGCGCGACACCTATGATTCGATGGTCGGCAAGGCGGTCAATCAGTCCAATTGATCGTAACGGTGATCCGGCTATCGGCTATTGCGCCAGCCGGATCACGCGGATCGTGGCGTCGCTGGCTACTTTGGCCAGATAGCCGTTCATTGCGCCGCGCCGGATGCGGATCTTGTCGCCGGGCTTGGCAAAGCTGATCCCGCCGTCGGTCTGCTTCCAGCGCGCACCATCGGGCAGGACGAACACGGCAAAGCCGTCGGGCGCCTTGCGCACGGTGCTGATCGTCGTCTCGATCTCGTTGACGTCCTCGCCCTCGGTGCTGCCGAACAGCTTCAGTTTGGGCAGGCTGAAGCCGAACAGGCCGCGCTTGGTTTCGTTGATCGTGGCGCGGTCGGCCACCACCAGATCCTGCTTGTCACGGGCAGAAGCCATTGCGGCGACGCTGCGATCGAAACAAGCCAGCCGGTCGGCATCGGCAGCCAGTGCGCGACAATCGACCACCGCCTGAAACACCGGTGGCAGCGCCCCCCCGGCCCCAGTCTTGTCCTTGTCCTTTGCGTTGGCAGGCGCTGCGCATAGCGCGAGCGTGAACACGGTTGCGATCGTCAGGCTGGACAGCAGGCGCAAGGCAGGTCTCCGCAAAAATCAGATGGCCTTGTCGCGCTCCTGCGGCGCGGGGTCAACCACGCGCCAGAACCGCATGTGCGATCCCGGTGCCAGATCGACCGGCTGCAACCACGCGGGGCCCCGGCCCTGCAGCAAGCGAGCCATCAGGCCATCGGGCGCATAGTGCGAGTAGGCGGCAGGTTCAGCGATATCGGGGCAGACGACGATCAGGGAGACATGGCGCGCCGCGATTATCGGCCGCGCCTGATCGGGCGAACCGAGGAAGGCTGCAATTACGTCATGCATCCCGGCCGAGCCGCGATGATGCCCGGTGGCGACGACCCGATGGCGCGAGCGCACCAGTAGATCGGGCCCGATGTCGAGCGGGGCGAGGATATCGGTCGGCGATAGTGTATCGAGCGCTTGCGCCGCCAATGGAAAGCGGCATTGCGACTGGCGCAGGGCGACCGAAAGTTTTCGCACGATCGGTTCATGATGGAGGATCTGGCCGTAACCGGTGTTCCACATCGCAACCGGAAGTCCCGGGAGTAGTGCCACAGCCAGTCCCAGATAGCCTGACACCTGTCGACGCAACGATACGCTGCGCAATGCCACGATCCAGCGCAACATCAGTCCAGCGGTCGGCACCGCGGCAAAGGCGCAAGCCGTGGCACTGGCACGCGCGACCGTCATGCCGATGACCCACGCCACCAGCAGGATCAGACCATGATCGATCCATGCTTCAGCGCTGGCGGCATCGCGGCTGCGGCGCCAGTGATCGAAACAAGCAAAAAGGCCGACCAAAGGCACACCGACCGTGTTGGCCGCGATCATCGCCGGCGAGCGCCAGAACGGCATGCCTTCGGCCACGCGGATGTACCAGTAATGTTGCACCAGCGGATCAAGCGCCACGAATGCGCCGCCCTTGCATTGTGGCGCTGCGCCCAGCATGATTGCCAGAGCGCCAAGTCCGGTCACGCCCAGCACGATGATCGCCGCCAGTGGCGTACGCGGCGCGACACTGTGAAGCGCCGCCAGCCCCAGTGCTGTCCAGCAGAACAAGGCCAGATGCACGGGCGAAAGCTGGTCGCAATGGGTGATCAGGTCGGTCGTTCCGCGCGTACCCAGGAACAGCGCCCCGCTTGCCAGTGCGAGCGTGACAGCTGCCGTCGCAAGCCCGGCAAAGCGCGTCTGCGCCTGCGCGGACGGTCGGCGCAACCCGCGCAGCGCCAGCACGCCCAGAAAACCGGCGGTGAGTGGGAGCCCCTCGATCGAGATCGTCAGCAAGGCCGCCAGCGACAGACCGATGAGCGCGCCGCCGCGCCGTTCGCTGTCTGCGAACAGGCCGCTCAACGCCGTAAGTGCGAACACGATCTGCCAGCCATGGTGGTCTATCCGCAGCGGACTCATCTGAAAGAGCACCAGACTGTTGATGCCCAGCACCAGGCAAGCGATCCCGGCGGTTTCTGCATCGAACCGTCTTGCGGCCAAGCGCGCGACCAGCAGCACCGCGCACAGCAGTGTGAGCAGCGGCACGGCAACCAGCGTGACGTGTTCGGCGAGCGGTCCCCCCAACAGCGGCCGCAGTAGCACGATCAAACCGGCGATCGGCAAATCGACGAGGCGCGACCAGTGCATCGCAACGCCTGCAGGCGCGGCGATGCGATACTGGTGAACGTCGAACCATGATTGACCTGCCAGCCAATCGCGCACCTCGACCAGCCGCAGTGCATCATCGGGATCGCCGAAGCGGACCGTTACGATCATCCGCCAGCCGACCATGATCAACACGAGTGACAGTGCCGCCCATATCAGCAAGGCTCGCCGAAACCAGCCACTGCTTGGCACTGTCGTGAGCTCGGCAGGCAAAATCGTAGATGTCGATGCGCGCGCTCTGCCCATCAGCGGAACACGATACGCTGGCGCAACAGCCAGGTAACTGCAAAGCTGGCGACGATCGCGGTCAATTTGGCCGCACGCGGATCGATTCCGGAACCGGTGAGCACACCGACCACCAGCGCTGTCAGCGCCAGTCCGATCAGGGCAGAGGCCACGAACAGCGCCTTTTGCCGTGCGCGTGCCGGACCGGTACTGGCGACCTGTTCGGTAAAGACCGCTCGACTTGACAGCAGCCAGTGCACCGCAATTCCGACGGCATAGCCGACGCCTGAGGCTGCCACGGCGGGCAGTCCCGCGTGAAGGAGTGCCAGAAACGTCCCCAGATCGACCGCCAGCGCACCCACACTGGCCAGAGCATAGCGCAGCAGCGTGACCTGCCGCAGGCGGTCAAGCAACGGAATGACCGTGCCTGTGATCATGGTGTCCTGCTTTCCGTTTACCGGTTTTGACGAAGGGTTCTGCTCAGGCCGCCTTGCGCGGTGGTGCGGACACGCGGCCCGGCACATCGCGCAACGAAGCCAGTGCGGCCGCCCGATCGGCATCGACCGCACGGCGCTCGGCACGTTCGGTGATCGCCTTCACGTCGCCCTCTGCACCGGCCTCGTGATATTCGGCATCCTCGTTCACGCACCAGATGTCGTAAATGCGCTTGCCTGCCAGAATATTCTCGACCGTCAGCATCGCGGTCATCATCGCGTGATCTTGATTGTTGTAGCGGTGCATGCCGTTGCGCCCGACCAGATGCAGCGTCGGATAAAGCGCTTCCAGTTCCTCGCGAAGCGCCGCGACGTTGGCGGCATAATCGTCGTCATAGACCGGATAGGCCTTTTCCTGACGCACCACGACTCCACCGATCACCTGTTCGGGCTGGACCAGGCCGAGGATCTGCATTTCGCTGGTGGCAAGCGCCACCAGTTCATCGTCGCTCGAGGCCCACAGATTGTCACCCTCGAAGCAGAAATATTCAAGGCCGACACATGCAACCGTGTCATCGGGCACCATTTCGGGCGACCACGAACGGAAGTTCTGAATGCGACCGACCTGCACCTTGCTGTCATGGATATAGATCCAGTTGTCGGGGAACAGATCGTCCGAGCGAATCTTGAGTGCCACGGTCAGGAAGTCGCGATAGCGCAAGCGGCTTGCCTCGATCGTGGTGGCAGGCAGCGGATGAACCCGCGCCGCCAGTTCGCGCATCGGCGCCGAACTTATCGCGTGGGCGGCGCGAATCACCGTTTCCGTAGCTCGACCCGAACCATCCTCGCACGACGCGGTCAGCCGCCAGCCGCCCTGTCCGTCGCTCGCCAGTTGTTTGAGCGCGTGGCCCATCAGGACCGGCGATCCGGCCTCGACGATGCGATCGCGCGCGGCTTCCCACATCATGCCCGGCCCCTGACGCGGGTAGCGGAAGGTTTCGAGCAAGGTCTTGGTCTGCATGCCGTCGTTCGGCCGCTTGTTGAGGCCCAGACTGCGCTTCAGTCCGTCGAGCACTGCTGCGCCGAGCGAAAGCCCCTTGATCCGCTGCGCGGCCCAGTCGGCGCTCATCTCGTTGCAGGGCATGCCCCAGACCTTCTCGGTGTAAGTCTTGAAGAAGATCGAGTAGAGTTTCTTGCCGAACTGGTTGCTGGTCCAGTCCTCGAAACTGCGGACCTGCTCGATCGGAAACAGGCGCGACCACAAGTAGCTGACCATGCACGTCGTCGAGCGCCACAGGCCGAGGTTGGCCAGCGCTTCGAACGCGCGCAGCGGATACGAGTAGAACTTGCCCTCGTAATAGATGCGGCTCATCCGGGGGCGCTGGATGAAATCGTCGGGCAGGATCTCGTTCCACAGATCGACGACCGCCTGCGATTTCGAGAAAAAGCGATGGCCGCCGATGTCGAAGCGAAAGCCGTCATGCTCGACCGTGCGGCTGATGCCACCGACGTAGCGGGTATCCTTTTCGATCACCGCAACCTTGAAGCCCTGCTTGGTCAGCAGATAGCCCGCGGTAAGTCCCGCCGGGCCTGCGCCGATGATCGCCACATCCACATCGTACTCGCAGGCCTGATCTTTGCGATGCACCGCCGGACCGCCAAACTTCTCAACCATTCCTTGCCCCCGTCGCGCGGTTTGTCCGGATTGTGGGGTGAACGAAAATGGCTAAAGCACCGTTAACGTTCCCGATCGATCGATCCGGTTTGGCGGCTTGTCCATACCGCCTAACCAAGCTGTCTGTCGCCGTCGGGTGAACCGGGCCGGATCGGCTGGCGCAGGGTCGCGATGTCGTGGCTGGCCAGGTGCTGCAACGGCAAGACCAGATGGCCCAGCTCATCGAGCTTGAAAGTCTGTTCAAAAATCAGGCCATAGCGCGGATGGCTGCGCCAGCGGACTTTGGCATACAAGGGTTGGGTCACGCCGGTTTCGATGCGCACCAGTTCATTCATCAACAGCCACTTATCCGACGTGATCGAAGCGCCTTGCTGGGAGATATCGTGCAACGCGATGCGCACGGTCTCTCCGCCGGAATGCAACAATCCATCCGATTCAACGCGCAACCTTACCTGCCGTTTGGGGTAGGAAGCGTGGGCTTCATCAAGCAGGCGCTCGACCTGAACCTGATCGCAAAAACGGAACCCGGCATAGTCGCCACGCGCCCAGACCAACTCTATCGGGAAGCGGTCACCATTGCCCAATTCCATCGCCAGATCATCGTGCACCGGCACGGGGGCAAACAGCCGCGCCTTGAAGCCGGTGGCCGAAGCATCGCGCAAAATGCATAAGAACTCGCGCCCATCGGCAATCAGCTTGGCCGCGCGGATCAACAAGGTGAAGCGGGGGGTGGCGCGCAGTTCGGCGCCTGCGGGTGCGGCACCGGTCCCGGAAACTTCGGTTCCAGGGTCGCCATCACCGAGACCTTCTGCCACCAACCCTCTGGCCCCGATCTCTCTGGCCCCGATCTCTCTGGCATTATCGAACGACGAAGGTTGCTGAACCAATTCGGCTCTCCAGATCGCAGAACCCGAGCATGCCATTTCCGCGCGTCGGGGCTCGATTCGGAACCTACGGTTTTCGCCTTGCGATCCGGTTACCTTCCGTAGGGGCGAAGGCGCATTTCGTGTCCTGAGGCGAACTCGGATGGCATCTCAAACCTCAGCAGGATCGACGTCCACCCACACGCGCATGGTCTGACCTGAGCCGCCGTGGAACACCCCATCGATCGGCGCAACGTCGGCATAGTCGCGGCCCATCGCGGTAAAGATGTGGTCGGTCCGCGCCAGCGTATCGTTGGTCGGATCGAACCCCACCCAACCCAGATCGTCGCCGCACCACAAAGCCGCCCACGCATGCGTGGCATCGGCCCCGCGCAGCTTGGGGCGACCGGGCGGCGGCAGGGTGCGCAGATAGCCGCTGACATAAGCCGCCGGAATCCCGTGCGCGCGGGCAGCAACGATCATCACATGCGCAAAGTCCTGACACACCCCGTGCCGCGCGCTGAACGCCTCCTCGGGCGGGGTGTCGGCGGTGGTAGCCGTGCCATCGTAAGTGAACTCGTTATAGATCGCGGCCATCAACGCATTGCCAGCATCGAGCACCGAGCGTCCGGCATCGAAAAAGCGCGCACCCCAAGCGCCGATCGCAACCGACGCCGGGGCCATCGGAGAGGGGTAAAGATAGCTGGCCGGCCCCATCGGCGACAAGTCGCGATGGCGCGCCGCCAGTTCGCGCACTTCGGCAATTGTCGGCGCGCTGTGGTCGGGATGGCGAAACAAGTCGGCGGCCGACGCGGGGTCGATGACCTCGACCCGAAAGTGGCTTTCGATCGAGAGTTGCGAAATCGGCTCGCGAAAGAACAGGCGCCGACGGTTGACCACCCACGGGCCGGGATGTTCTTCCATCGTGAATGGCACCGGATCGATCGACAGCATGAATTCGTGCAGGATCTGCCCCGGCCAGGGTGCCGGCTCCAGCCGCAAGTTGAGCCGCGCCAGCCGCACTTTGCTGGCATAGTCGATCGTGGTCAGATGGCGGACGTCATAAATCATGCCAGCAATCCTGCACCTGCGGGCACATCGGCCTTTTCGATCTGCAGGAAATAGCGGGTCGAGATCGTTTCCGACAAGGCCAGCAACCGCGCTTCAGTGGCGCCAAGGTGTTCGGCCGAATCGTAAGCCTCGATCGACATGGACTTGAGCGGGCCGAGCAGCGCCCGCGCCTCAAGCAATGGCGCTTCGGGCAACAGATCCTCCCCCAGACTGGGGAGCGCCTCGATATGACGGCAGATCGCGTTTGCCTGAAACGCCAGACTGCGCGGATTTTCCGGGTCGAGCAGCAGCAGATCGAGCACCGGCGCGCGGCGCGGGCCGGTCAGATAGCGTGTGCGATAGGTGATCTGACTGTCAGACAAGTCGAGCAGCGCCCCCAGCGCATCGTTGTGCTCACCATCATCGCCCGCCAGAAAGCTGACCGTGCTGCAGATCCCCAACGCGCGCTCGATCCGCCGTCCCATATCAAGGAAGCGCCACGAAGGTCCGCGCACGAAGTTTTCCGACAACAGCCCCGACAGCGCGCCCAGTCGCTCCACCAGTTCGCGCGCCACCCGCAAGAGCGCACCGGGGCGCTGCGAATCGAAGGGCGGCAGCGGACGGCTGGCGATTCGCCAGAAGTCCGACGTGAACCGGTCGCGCAAAGTCAGCCCGGTTGACCGGATGAACCCGAAAGTGGCCGCCACGCCGCCCGACATCGTGGTTTCCGCCAAGGCCGCATGGCAGGCCTGCGGGACCGGCAGCCGTGCCGTATGCGGCGTGATCGCGCCCCATTCGACCAGCAGCGCCAACATGCGTGACACCACTTCGGGATTGCTGCCCGCTGCGGCATCGACCTCGATCGTGCTACCCAGCAAGGCGCGAATGACCCGCACGGTCAGTTCCGCACGTTCGACATAGCGGGCAAACCAGAACAGGTTGTCGGCCGCCTGACTGGCCAGGATGCCGCCGCCACGCCGCACTTGCGGGGTTTCGTCCAGACGGCTTTCCACCGGCCGGCGCGGCGCGACCCGATCGACCACGCAGACATCGGCAGACAGATCGCCTTCGCCCATCAGGATTGCGTGATTGTCGCCCGAGGATGACGACGACAGCCGGGCGAAGCCGCCGGGCATCACCGTCCATTCGCCATCCGAACCACGCGCCACGAACGCGCGCAGCGTGAACGGGCGCGGTTCGAAGCGTTCGTCAATAAGGGCTGGCGTGGTCGAAAGCTGGACGGTCTCCTGCCCGCAATAGTCCATCGGACGGCGCTGCATGCCATCGAGCAGCGCACGGCGCTGGGCGCGGGTCAGATCGGCGCCCGCCACGGCGCGGCCTCCGGGCAGACCTTCGGCAAACTGGCCGAACGCCGACGTCACGACCAGTTCGTCCAGCCGCTTGCGCACCACATCGCCCTCGGCCGCCTGACCGCACCACCATGTGGCGATGTTGGGAAGCAGCGGCTGTTCGTTGAACAAGACCTTGCACAGCCGTGGCATGAACGCGGCAAAGGCGGGTGCTTCAAGCACTTCGGCACCCGGCCAGTTGGTCACTTCGGTGCGGCCACCCGCCCACGCCTCGATCAGGTCGGGTACGCCGATCGCGCTGCGCGCATCGAACGCCAGCGGATCGAGCGCATTGGTATCGATCCAGCGCCACACCGCGTCGATCCGCTTGGGGCCAGCGATCGTGCGCACGAACAGGCGGTTGTCGTTGACCGACAGATCGCGCCCTTCGACCAGCGGCAGCCCGAGGTACCGGGCCAGATGGGCCTGTTCGGGATAACTCTGGTTGAGCCGTCCGGGCGTGAGCAGCGCGATTCGGGGGTTTTCGCGCGCGCAGGTGCGGGCCATGCCGCTGCGCAGTTCGGAAAAGAACCGCGCAAGGCGCCGGGTGTGCACCCTGCCCAACAAGGCGCCGGTGCTACGCGAAAGGGCCAGTCGGTTCTCAAGGGCATAACCGATGCCGTTGGCCAGCCGCAGGCGGTCGCCGAGCACCCGCCATGTACCACGCCGCCCACGCGCCAGATCAACCGCATAAACGTGCAGGTGCGATCCCTTCCCGGGCTGGATACCGACGACGTTGCGCGCGAAATAGCGGCTGCCTGCGACCAGCGCCGCGGGCAGATGCCCCTCGGCCACCAGCTTTTGCGGCCCATAGATATCGCCGATCACCGCTTCGAGCAGGCGCGCGCGCTGGATCAACCCGCGCTCAAGCTCGGCCCATTCAGCCGAATCGATGATCAACGGCATTGGCGAGAGCGGCCATGGGCGCTCGTCATCGTCACCGGTGATCCGGAAGCTGAGGCCCAGATCCTGAATCTGGCGCGCCACCACCTCCTGCACCGGTAGGCCTGCTTCCTCGCGCAGCGCGGCAAGTCCGTCGGCCATCGCCAGCCATTTGGCCGCGACATCGGGGGGCGCATCGCGGAACAGATCGCCAGCGGTCACGTCAACCGGATAATCCTCCAGCCGCGCCGAAGCGGGCATGGTCACGCCGGGATCATTCACGATGGGTCACGATCAGGACAACCGCGCCGGACGACGCAAATCGAGCGAGAACGGAAACTCGCCCGGCAGTTCCGCCGGCGGCACCGGCTGCCAACCCGGCGAATGGCCATGCTCCTGGAAACGCGCCTTGCGCCGAGCCTGCGCTTCGTAGCCATTGACCGGAACGTCGTCATAGTTGCGTCCGCCCGGATGCGCCACGTGATAGACACATCCGCCCAGCGAGCGCCCGTTCCACAGGTCATGGATGTCGAAGGTCAACGGCGCATGCGGCGGCAATTGCGGGTGCAGGCAGTTGGCCGGCCACCATGCCTTGTAGCGTACACCGGCCACAGCTTCGCCGGGAACCCCGGTCGGCGCCAGCGGCACGCGTCTGCCGTTGCAGGTGATGACATGGCGCCCGGAAACAAGGCCCGTCGCGCGCACCTGCAAGCGTTCGGTGGAGCTATCGACATAGCGCACCGTGCCGCCGATCGCGCCGGTTTCGCCCAGCACGTTCCACGGTTCGAGCGCATGTGCGATTTCCAGCGTCACGCCGCCGCCCTGAACCGTCCCATGCACTGGAAAGCGGAACTGGCGCTGCGCTTCGAACCACACGGGATCAAAGTCATAGCCCGCGCCGCGCAAGTCGCTCAGCACCTCTAGGAAGTCGGCCCAGACGAAGTGGCCCAGCATGAAGCGATCGTGCAGCTGCGTGCCCCAGCGCACCAGCGGTCCGTTGACCGGTTCGCGCCAGAACCACGCGGCAAGCGCGCGGATCAGCAGTTGTTGCGCCAGACTCATCCGCGCATCTGGCGGCATCTCGAAGCCACGAAACTCGACCAGTCCAAGCCGCCCGGTCGGCCCGTCGGGGCTGAACAGCTTGTCGATGCAGATTTCGGTGCGATGGGTATTGCCGGTGACATCGACCAGCAAGTTGCGGAACAGCCGGTCGACCATCCATGCTGGCGGCTGCGGCTGGTCCGGCCCCGGCACTTGCGCCAGCGCGATTTCCAGTTCGTACAGCCCTTCGTGGCGCGCTTCGTCGATGCGCGGGGCCTGACACGTCGGACCGATGAACAGCCCTGAGAACAGATAACTGAGGGCCGGGTGCCGCTGCCAGTAGGTGACGAACGACTTGAGCAGATCGGGCCGGCGGATGAAGGGCGAATCGAGCAGGCTCGGGCCGCCCAGCACGATGTGGTTGCCGCCGCCGGTGCCGGTGGCCCGGCCATCGACCATGAACTTGTCGGCGGTCAGTCCTTCCTCGCGCGCAATTTCATAAAGCGTCTCGGTAATTTCCACCGATTCGCGCCAGCTTGCAGCGGGCTGAATGTTGACCTCGATCACGCCGGGATCGGGCGTGACCTTCAGCACCATCAGGCGCGGGTCGGGCGGTGGCGGATAGCCTTCGATCCGCACCGGCAGGCCGGTTTCTTCGGCCACCGCTTCGACGCTGGCGATCAGGTCGAGGTAATCCTCAAGCGCTTCGACCGGCGGAATGAACACGCACAGGTGATCGCCGCGCGGCTCCACCGTCACCGCGGTCCGCACCGCACCCTCGATCGCAACTTGCGGCACATAGCCTTGCTCGGACGGACGCTGTGCCTCCACCGGCACCGAGCGCTGCAACGGCACACCCGACTCGCGCACCTGATGCCCGCGTTCGATCACTTGCCCACGCACATCGGGCAAAGCGCCACGCGGTTCCGCCGTGTCGCGCGGGTGGATGTAAGGATAGTCCGAGGGCGGGACGAACGGCAGCGCGCCCAGCGGCAGGCGATAGCCCAGCGCCGAATCGCCCGGCACCGCGAACAGTACCCCGCGACGCACCCGCCAGCGTTCGGACCGCCATTTGCGCGCCGGGTGGCGCATGCCGGCCTGCCAGCGCTGGACGGGCAGGACATAGCCGGCCGGACGGCTGAGCCCGCGCTGGAACGTGCGCATGAACCGCGCACGCTCCTCTGGATCGTCCAGTTTGGGGTCTGTCGGCTCGGTATTGTCGGGCAGGTTGGCTTCGCGCACGATCCAGTCGACCGCATCCTCGAACACCGGCTGGGCGAAGTCGTCATCAATGCCAAGATTCAGCGCGGTTTCGCGGATGAACCGTTCAGCGTCGGTGGCATCGACGGTGCGGGTCGGGGCCTGTTCGGGCAACAGATTGCCCGCGATCAGGTTGGCATCGCGCCAGACCGGCACGCCATCCTTGCGCCAATATATCGAATAGCCCCAGCGAGGCAGGCTTTCGCCGGGGTACCATTTGCCCTGACCATGATGCAGCAGCGATCCCGGCGCAAAATGGTCGCGCAAACGCCGGATCAGCCGGTCGGCAAAGTATGCCTTAGTCGGACCGACCGCACCGCTGTTCCATTCCGGGGCTTCGAAATCACCATCGCGCACGAATGTCGGCTCGCCGCCGATGGTCAGCCGCATGTCCTGCGCGACCAGATCCTTGTCCACGCGGTCGCCCAGCGCCAGCAGCGCATCCCATCGCGCATCGGTGAACGGCTTGGTGATGCGCACCGCCTCGGCGATGCGCGAAACGTCCATTTCGAAATGGAAATCGCTGTCGACATGGTTGCCATCGAGCGTGGTGAAGCCACCCTCGATCGGCGAGGCCGAGCGATAATGCGGCGTCGCGCTCAAGGGGATGTGGCCTTCGCCCGCAAACAGCCCCCAGGTCGCGTCCAGCCCGACCCAGCCGGCCCCTGGCAAATAGACTTCGGCCCAGGCGTGCAGGTCGCAAATGTCCTGTGACACGCCCTTGGGACCATCGACTGCAGCCACATCGGGGGTCAACTGGATCGAGTAGCCCGAAACAAAGCGCGCGGCAAAGCCCAGACGGCGCAGCAACTGGACGAGCAACCATGCCGAATCGCGGCACGATCCGGTGCCGACCGCCAACGTCTCCTCGGGCTCCTGCACACCCGTTTCCATGCGGATGACATAGCCGACGGTCTGGTTGACCGCCTGATTGATCGCCACGAGAAAGTCGATGCAGCGCCCTTCATGCCTGGCAAAGCGCTGATAAAGCGCTTCGAACAGCGGGCCTTGCTCCTCAATGTCCCAATAGGCGGCAAGATCCTGTTGCAAGGCAGGCGCATAGGCAAAGGGGTAATTCTCGGCGTATTCCTCGACAAAGAAGTCGAACGGATTGATCACCGCCAGCTCGGCCAGCAGATCGACCTCGATCCCGAAGTGGTCCACCGGTTCGGGGAAAACCACGCGGGCCTGCCAGTTGCCGTGCGGGTCTTGCTGCCAGTTGATGAAATGGTTGGCCGGGCTGATCTTCAGCGAATAATTGGGCACCGCCGTGCGGCTGTGCGGTGCCGGGCGCAGGCGAATGACCTGAGGCCCCAGCAGCACGGGCTTTGCATAGGAATAGCGGGTGACATGGTGAAGGCCGGCCTTGATCATGACTTACGTTACTGCGCCAATTGATGTTGCGCCGCAACATCCAATCCCGATCCGCGCTTATTGCAATGGCCAGTGTGCTGCATCGGCGCCCCCTGACCGATCGACGCGGTCGCAACTGGGGCCAGCACCGTCCGCGCACCACGATCCGGCGCACCAAGGTTCCGCGCAACATGGTACGGACGGCGGGACTCGAACCCGCACGAGCTGAGCTCAAGGGATTTTAAGTCCCCTGCGTCTACCATTCCGCCACGTCCGCCCAATCGCGCAACGTCGATCGGTTCAAGCGTGCGCTTGGCACAAGCTCGCTACAACGGCAACGAGGCATTCACGCCTTGGGCAAAACCCGAGACGGTGCCCAACCGAAGATGCACGACTGAATGTCGCGAGGGGCGCTGTTCCGATTGCGCACTGCATGATTGTTGCGACACCGCCCTCGCAATGCCCGCCTCTGCGCCAAGGCAGTGGTGATCCGCTGGCGGCTTAGACACGGTGGCCGCATCGAAGCCGCACCAACGAACCTTAATCGGCGTTGAGACGCAGGCGCATTTCCTTGCCCGGCTTAAAATACGGCACCCGCTTGCCCGGCACTTCGACAGCCTCGCCGGTGCGCGGGTTGCGTCCCTTGCGCGGGTCGCGCGCGCGGGTCGAAAACGCGCCGAAGCCGCGCAGTTCTACGCGACCCCCTTCGGCCAAACGTTTGCCAATTTCGTCAAAGAACACATCGACGACGCGTTCAATCTCTTCGCCGCGCAGTTCAGGACTTTGCCTGGCCAGCTCTTGCAGCAATTCGGACCTGATCATCCGCTTTTGATCCTCCGCCGGATGCCGTTACGGCATCCACCCCCAAAACACATTGCGTGTGCGCCGGACCCCCGTCCCAAGCGCACTGAACAACTTGCCAGAGCAGCCAAGCCAACACAACCTTATCGAACGGTATGCTGCACCAATATGCACCCAGTTCAGGACATTTTCCGGTGCTTTGTCCATCGTTGGCCCGAATGGGCGAGTGCAAGGCGGCAAGGCCGGCGCCAAGGTGGTTTCCTTCGAAATTACCTTCTTCTCACACAGCCATTTCTCGTTAGGGTCGCGCCAGACCAAGACTGCCCTTCCACCGCACTGCGGAATGTGCAGCGTGGCATGGCAAAAATTCTCTGGGAGCGCCCTTTCTTGACGACGGAATCCAGGTCGGCCGATGCGGTCGAAGGCGTTACGGCCGAAAACGGCTGGTTCGGCCACCCACGACAGTTGGCGCGCCTGTTCACCACCGAAATGTGGGAACGCTTTGGCTATTACGGCATGCGCGCGCTGCTGACACTCTATCTGACCAAGCACTTCCTGTTCAGTGACGGCGCCACCAACGGCCTTTATGGCGGATATACCGCACTGGTCTATCTCACCCCTCTGGCCGGAGGGCTGATTGCCGACCGCTTCCTAGGCTCGAAGCGGGCGGTCAAGTTTGGCGCGCTGATGATGGCAACCGGGTACCTGGTACTGTGCTTCGGCGGTGAAACGGCCCGCCCCCATGCCACGATCGAGGGCACCCGGTACGAGGTCATCACCGAAAACGCCTATGACCGGCCGACCAACACCGGCGCGGAAAAGCGCTTTGTCGAAATCGCAGGCCAACGCCTTCTGATCAAGGGGCAGGAGGACGGCACTGTCGCTCTGATCGCCGCAGATGGTCATGTCGCGCGCAGCGTTCCGGCGGGCAAGTTCGTGGCAGGCGGCACCCGCGCGCCATTGTTCGTGGCGCTGATGCTGGTAGGCTTGTCGCTGGTCGCGGTCGGCAACGGCTTCTTCAAGGCCAACATCGCCACGATCGTCGGCGCGCTTTATGCGCCCGGCGACCGCCGCCGCGACGCAGGTTTCACCATATTCTACATGGGCATCAACCTGGGTTCGTTGTTTTCGCAGCTGTTGTGCCCGTTTCTGGCCGACGCTGTCGGATGGTGGGCCGGTTTTTCGCTGGCTGCGGCAGGAATGCTGCTGGCGTGGGGCCTGATCCAGTTCGACGGCGGACGGCTCGACGGCTATGGTGAAACCCCGCCCGACCAGACCCGCGACTGGGCCCCGGCGATCTATCTGGGGGGCCTGATCGCGGTCGGTCTGGTCGTGTTGTTGTTCCAGAACGTGCTGGCGTCGCCGATTCTGACGCCAGGTGATGGGCTCATCGCCTATGTCATCGCGCTGCCGCTGCTGGGCAAACTCCTGTTCGGCACCTTCCTCATCGGCGTGCCCACGATCCTGCTCTATGCCTGGCGAACCGGTAGCCGTGCCGAATTTGAAATGATGTTGGCGGCAATGATCCTGGTCACGTTCAACACCGTGTTCTGGACCCTGTTCGAGCAGGCCGGTTCATCTTTGACCTTGTTTGCCGACCGCAACACCGATCTGTCGGTGTTCGGCTGGTTCTCGATCTCCGCCGGGCAGACCCAGTTTTTCAACGCGCTGTTCATCGTTGTGCTGGCCCCGCTGATGACGATCCTGTGGGGCCGCCTGTCGGCACGCGGTGCCGAGCCTTCGATCCCGATCAAGTTCGGCATGGCGCTTGTCGGCGTTGGTGCGGGCTTCCTGTTTCTGGTGTGGGGAGCAAGCTTCGTCGGCAGCAGCTTCAAGGTTTCGCTGTGGTGGCTGGTCGGCCTCTATCTGATCCACTCGCTGGCCGAATTGTGCATCTCACCCGTCGGCATGAGCATGATCACCAAGCTGTCGCTGGCGCGCATCGTCGGTTTGATGATGGGGGTCTGGTACCTTTCGATCGCGGTCGCGCAATATGTTGCCGGGGTCATCGCGCAAGTCGCGAGCGTCGATACGGTGGGCGGGGAAGTCACCAACATGAAGCTCTCTCTGGACACGTATGTCGGCGTTTTCGGCACCATCGGCTGGACATCTGTGGCGATCGGCGTGGTGCTGCTTGCGCTGGCGGTGCCGCTGCGGCGACTGATGCACGGGGTTCGCTGAAGGCTTCAAAGTCCGTCGCCGCGAACCGGCGACGGACGCTTGTCCTGGGGATGAGCCAATTCCACGTACGTATATTGATCCAATATGGTTCAATCTGATGGCTTTTGTCTGCTCAAGCCGATAGGAAGATAACTTAGTGCGGTTCGGTTGTCTGGGCACTTGCCCGCATGACGATGTGTTGTTGCCAGACAATGCGAGCACCGAACCCGAAAAATGGGAGAGAGGCGTGGACCTGGTTCAACTCGGGATCGCAGCAAGCTTGTTCCTTGCCAGCCATTTCATCCTGTCGCACCCATTGCGCGCCTCTTTGGTCCGCAGCCTTGGCGCCGAGGCCTTTCTCGTCGTTTATTCGCTGATCGCGCTGGTCTCGTTCAGTTGGCTCATGCTGTGCTATGGCCGCGTGCCTGCCGGAGTCCCGCTGTGGGATGGGCATGCGCCTTTGCCCTGGGCAGCGGCCAGCGTGCTGACGGTCGTTGCGCTGGGCTTGTTTCTGGCCTCGCTCTACCGAAATCCCGCGCTTGCCGGGGCCAAGCTTTCAGGCCTTGAAACCGTGCTTCCCTACGGCGTGTTCCGGATAACCCGTCATCCGATGATGTTTGCCATCGCGATCTGGGCATTTTCGCATATCCTGATTGCGCCGACCGGGCGCGGTTTCGTGCTCATGGGCACGATGATCTTGCTGGCATTGGTTGGCTCGCACCTGCAGGACCGCAAGAAGCGCGCGCTCGATGGCAAAAACTGGCGGGCATGGATGAAACGAACCCCGTTCTGGCCCGATGTGCGCCAGTTTGGCCAGATCGGCGCACTCTGGGGCGTTGCGCTGGGTTTGTGGGTGTTGATCACGTGGGCGCACATCCCGCTGGCAGGGGAACCGGCCGGGATATGGATCTTGCGCCAGTCGCATCTGGGCTGATTCCCCGACCATCGGCGCTAACCGGGTCGGGTGCTGCCTGTCCCACATAGCCCGCTCGTCGGCCGGCACGCGCCGCTCAGGCCGACGGTATTTTGCCGCTCAGGCGCGGGCTTCCTGATAGCCTGCGCTGTTGTGCCGTAGCGCTTTCAGCACGCTTTCCACGATATGCGCGGCATTCAGCCCCGCCTCCTCGTATTGGCGATCCGGGCTTTCATGGTCCTGAAATACGTCGGGCAGTCGCAAGGTGCGGATCTTGAGCCCGGTGTCGGTCAGCCCTTCATCGCTCGCCATCGTCAGCACATGCGCGCCAAGGCCGCCGATGGCGCCTTCCTCGATGGTGATCACCACTTCGTGCGTGGCGATCAGGCGCCGGATCAGCTCGTGGTCAAGCGGCTTTGCAAAGCGCAAGTCAGCCACGCTGGTCGGAAGACCGCGCGCATCAAGCTGGTCGGCTGCCTTGAGCGCTTCTGCCAGACGGGTGCCGAGCGACAGGATCGCAACCTTGCTGCCTTCGCGCACCAACCGCCCCTTGCCGATCTCCAGACGCTGCGGCACCTCGGGCAGGGCCACGCCGGTGCCATTGCCACGCGGATAGCGGAACGCGATCGGGCCGGTATCATGCAGCGCGGCAGTGTGGGTCATGTGCACCAGTTCCGCCTCATCGGCAGCAGCCATGACGACCATGTTGGGCAGGCTGGCAAGATAAGTCACGTCGAACGAACCGGCGTGTGTGGCCCCGTCCGCGCCCACCAACCCGGCGCGATCGATGGCAAAGCGCACGGGCAGGTTCTGGATCGCCACGTCATGGACAACCTGATCATAGGCGCGCTGGAGGAAGGTGGAATAGATCGCACAGAACGGCCGCATCCCTTGCGCGGCCAGGCCTGCGGCGAAGGTAACGGCGTGTTGCTCGGCAATGCCGACGTCGAACGTGCGGTCGGGAAACGCCTTCTGAAACTTGTCGAGCCCGGTGCCCGAGGGCATGGCGGCGGTGATCGCGCAGATCGTGCCGTCGCGCTGCGCTTCGGCGACCAGCGCCTGAGCAAAGACATTGGTATAGCTCGGCGGACCGCCTGCGCTCTTGACCTGTTCGCCGGTGATCACGTCAAACTTCTGCACGCCGTGATACTTGTCGGCGGCGGCTTCAGCCGGGCCGTAACCCTTGCCCTTTTGCGTCACGACATGGATCAGACACGGCCCTTCGGCGGCATCACGCACGTTTTCGAGCACCGGGATCAACTGGTCGAGATTGTGCCCGTCGATCGGGCCGACGTAATAGAAGCCCAGTTCTTCGAACAAGGTGCCGCCCATCGCCAAGCCGCGGGCGAACTCGTCGGTCTTTTTGGCGGCCTGATGCAACGGACGCGGCAGACGACGCGACAACTTGCGCGCAAGACCCCGCAGTTCAAGGAACGGCCGCGATGACACCAGCCGCGCCAGATAGGCCGACAATCCGCCCACCGGCGGCGCGATCGACATGTCGTTATCGTTGAGGATGACTACCAGACGATTGCCCGCCTGACCGGCGTTGTTCATCGCCTCATAGGCCATGCCAGCGCTCATCGCGCCATCACCGATCACCGCGATGCCCTTGCCGGGCTGTCCGGCCAGCTTGTTGGCAACGGCGAAGCCGATCGCGGCAGAGATCGATGTGGAGGAATGCGCCGCCCCGAACGGGTCGTATTCGCTTTCACTGCGCTTGGTGAAACCAGACAGGCCACCGCCCTGACGCAAAGTGCGGATGCGGTCGCGCCGTCCGGTCAGGATCTTGTGCGGATAGGCCTGATGGCCGACGTCCCAGACCAGCCGATCGTCCGGGGTGTTGAACACATAGTGGATCGCGGTGGTCAGTTCGACCACGCCCAGCCCCGAACCAAGATGCCCACCCGTCTGGCCGACCGCAGCAATCATCTCGCTGCGCAGTTCGTCAGCAAGCTGGCGCAATTGCGAAGGTTGGAGTTTGCGCAGGTCGGCAGGCGTGTCGACCGTATCGAGAAGCGGCGTGGCCGGAGTAACAGACATCATGCCGCCTTACACCTTTGCAAACCGCGTGTCGAACCCGGCGTAGGGGCAACGAAGGATAGGCTCGACGCTGCGTTCGACACGCACGTTCTGCCCGGCTATCGTGGTTGGCCATCGCTGTCAGAGGGGAGTTGCCAATGCCGCAGGATCTTGTTGAGCATGGCCAAAGCCCGACATTGCGACCTGCGACGGTGGACGACCTGCCCGCGCTTGATGCCATGATGCAGCAGGCGATCACGCGGTTGCAGGCCGATGTATTGTCCTCGGCCCAGATCGAGGCGAGCCGCGCGATCATGGGGCTGGACCGGCAATTGGTGGCCGACGGGACATATTTCGTCGCGATGCTGGGCGATGCGCTGGCTGGCTGCGGCGGGTGGAGCAAGCGGGCTACACTCTATGGCGGCGATCACAGCACCGCGCTGCGCGAGCCGCGCCTGCTTGACCCGGCTACCGAACCCGCGCGGGTGCGGGCGATGTATACCGCGCCCGGTTTCGCACGACGGGGCATTGGCCGTGCGGTTCTGGCGCATTGCGAGGCCGCAGCACAGGCCGAGGGCTTCAGCGCAGTAGAATTGATGGGCACACTGGCGGGGCTGCCGCTATACTTGGCGGCAGGCTATGCGGTGATCGAGGAGGTGATCGACGACCGTGGCGGAGCGCCGGTACCGCTGAAACGCATGCGCAAGGTCTTGTAAAAAATACCTGCCGCAGTTCAGGCGCATTCCCGGCACAGGCCGCGAATTTCAACAACCGGGCGCACTTCGGCAAAGCCCGCCGCTGCTGCGGCCTGACGCAGAGCGCCGGTCAACACATCATCGTCGAGATGCATCGCCTGTCCGCACGAATCGCAGATCAGGAAGATGCAGTCATGCCGACAACCGGGATGGCTGTTGACGACATAGGCATTGGCGCTTTCGACCCGCCGCGCCAGATTGGTGCGCACGAACAAGTCAAGAATACGATAGACGCTGTTTGGGGCCACGGGCTTGTCGCGCAGCGCGCTGACATTGCGCGCAATGTCATAAGCGCTGGCCGGTTTTTGCAGTGCGGCCAAGGCGGCAAACACGTCGGCGCGCATCTCGGTCCATTGCTCGCCTGCATGAACCAGCGCGTTGCGCGCGGCATCGACCAGCCTGTCGCCCGCCAGATGATGATCGAGATGCGCACCCATGCCCGATAGATAAGCGCGCCGCTGCCGAACCGCAAATCAGTTTGCGGTGAAGGTCGGCTTCCACAATCCCGGGAACGTACGCTTCACAGCGGCAACCTTGGGCACGTCCCAGTACCGGATATAGGGATGATCGGGATTTTTCAGCGCGAAGTCCTGATGGTAATCTTCGGCCGGGAAAAAACCGCGATCGGGTTCGATAGCCGTGACGATCGGCCGCTTCCACGGATTGGCGGCCTTCAACTGATCGAGATAGGCGCGCGCGACCCGTGCCTGCTCGCCATTCAGCGGTACGATGGCGTTGCGGTACTGGGTGCCGCTGTCGGGCCCCTGCCGGTTGAGCTGGGTCGGGTCGCTGGCCACCGAGAAGAACACCTGCAGCAATTGGTCATAGCGGATGACCTGCGGGTCATAGGTGATCCGCACCGATTCGGCGTGGCCGGTGTCGCCATCGCTGACCCGCTCGTAATGCGCGGTGGCCTTGCTGCCACCGGCAAAGCCGGAAACGACACTGCGCACACCCTTGATGTGGCTGAACACCGCTTCCATTCCCCAGAAGCATCCGCCGGCCAGCACGGCGACTTGAGGGGCGCGCGCTTCTTTGGCGACCGACGCGGCGGGCGCGACAGACGTTACCGTTTCGGCACGAGCCGGTGCCTGACAGGCGGCAAGGCCGGGCAAGACGGTGGCAGCCAGCGCCATGGCGCAGACTCCTGAGAAACTGCGCCGCGTGGTCATTGCGTGCTGACCGCCCTTACCGAACCGCCGCTTTCGGCATGAACTTGTGCAGCGCCGACCGACAGCGCCATACCCGCGGTGCCGATCAGGAAACCAACCATCAAGGCGCGGTAAAAATCCTTGTCGAACAACTTCATCTCGAAAATCCGTCCATCCAGTCGTGCCAGCGGGTCCGTTTGCCAGACAATTGCTGCACAAACCGGGGCATCGGCCCTCGGGGCAGCTTCGACGGGATACGGAAGCAAATGCGGCTGTTTTGATATCGTGCTCGCGCTAAATGGCGCGTCGGCAATAAATTGCAAGACTTGCGGCAACTATTTGCCGTTACGGGATCACGTCTCGCCGCGCAGTGTCACCCACATCGGCGCATGATCGCTGGCCTTTTCCCGTCCGCGATGGGCCTTGTCGACGCCTGCGCCAGTAAGCCGGTCGGCCAGTTCTGGCGAAAGCAGCGCGTGATCGATGCGAAAACCGTGATCGCGCTGCCAGGCGCCTGCCTGATAATCCCAGAACGTCCAGATCCCGCCACGCGGGTGGTGGAGGTCGATCGCATCGGTCCAGCCATCGTTGAGCAGGCGACGATAGGCATCGCGCGATTCAGGCTGCATCAGCGCGTCGGACGCCATGGCCCGCACGTCCCAGATATCCTTGTCCTCGGGGATGACATTGAAATCACCGATCACCACTGCGGGAATTTCCAAGGCCGACAGCACCGCCATGCGCGCGCGCAACCGCTCCATCCAACGCAGTTTGTAGTCGAATTTCGGACCCGGCTGCGGGTTGCCGTTGGGCAGATAGATGCACACGACGCGGACACCGAACACGTCGGCTTCAAGATAGCGGGAGTGCTCGTCCTCGGGCTCACCCGCCAGTCCGCGCTGAACTTCGACCGGCTGCGTCCCGTCGGCGAGGATCGCCACGCCATTGAAACCCTTCTGGCCATGCCAGATAGCGCGATAACCGATGCGCTCGAACTCGGCAGCGGGAAAACCTTCGTCCTGCGTCTTGATTTCCTGCAGGCAGGCGACCGACGGACGGGTCTCTTCAAGCCATTCGAGCAGACGCGGCAGCCGGGCCTTGATGCCGTTGATGTTGAAGCTGGCGATCCGCAGCGACTCGGGAGCCGTGAATTCGGAGCGTAAGGTCTGGGGCTGAGACGTGTCGTGCGGCGCGGTCATGGTCGATCGGAGCGCCGCTTCAGACGGCAAAGCTGGCGCCACAGCCACATCCGGCCGCTGCATTTGGGTTGGTCACGCGAAAGGCGGCGCCCCCCAGCGATTCGACATATTCGACCACGCTGCCTGCAACCAGATCAAGGCTCATCGGATCGACCACCAGCCGTACCCCGTCGGTTTCGGCGATACTGTCATCGCCGTCTGGCGCGTCAGCCAGACCGAAACGGTACTGGAACCCCGAACATCCCCCACCTTCGACCGCAAGGCGCAGAATCGCCGGTTTGGCCTGCTTGGCGGCGATCGCCGCGACGCGCGCCGCTGCACTAGGGGCCAGGGTGACGACAGGGGAACCGGATGTTTCGCTCATGCCTTGAAGATAGGACGCGCGGGCGCGCGCCACAAGCACCGGTTGCAGATGGCGATCAGGCCGTCTGGATATAGGCGCGCATGGCCTCGGCCTCCGCCTCGATCCGATCGATCCGGTACTTAACCAGATCCCCGATCGAGATGAAGCTGACCATGCGACCGCCATCGACCACCGGCAAGTGGCGGAAACGGCGCCGCGTCATCAGCGCCAGCGCCTCCATCACGCTGGTGTCGGGCGAAACGGTCACAACCGGGCTGGTCATCACTTCATGCACCTTCAGCGCGAGGACATCACCACCATGGCGGCGCAGCGAATAAAGCACGTCACGCTCGGAAAAAATGCCGACCACGTCCTCGGTCGTATCGCGCACCGGCAATGCGCCGATCCGGCGGGTGGCAAGCACCTCAACCGCCTGAGCCACGGTATCGTCGGCATGGATGGTCCATACCTCGCCGGATTGGCCGGCAATCAGCCTGGCAATCGTCATGACATCCTCCTGTTATCCCAAAGGGACGGCTTTTGCCGTCTCCGCAAAGGGATCATGCCATCACGTCATCGAATCGCAAAGCGATTGCCTGATCCGCTATGGATGGGGATACGGCGGTGCCAAGGCGCAGTCACAAGGAGCCCGCAATTGCCCGACCGTCCACCACCGCTCAAGAGTTCGCACGGGCCGTCGGCGCTCGACGATCCAATGCGGGCGGCGCCGATCTGGGCGCATTACCGCAGGATGCTCCGCCTCGCAGGTGATGTCTCGCTGGGTGTGATTGGTATCGTCTGGGTGTACTTATACCACCTGTTTGGCCTGGTTTCGATCCACCTTTACATCGCCACGGCACTGGGCATCGGCGCGACGATCATGCTGATGGCTGCGCTGATGGGACTGGTGTTCCTGTCCAATGCCAGCGGCCATGACGATGCCATCGAAGACCGCCTCGAAGACGAGACCTGGAAATAGCTGGAATCGGCCCAGCATATCCTGCGACAGGGTCAATCTTGCGGCTGATGCAGACGGAATTCCTCGACAGGCTGGCCGCCGATCACGTGCTCCTGCAAAATGCGCTCAAGCACTGCGGGCGTGCACGAGTGATACCAGACCTCGTCCGGATAAACGACCGCGACCGGTCCAGCGAGGCACACCCGCAGACACCCCGCCTTGGTCCGCAAGATGCCTTGCGCACCGCCCAGCTTGAGTTCGCCCAGCCGCTTTTTCAGGAAGGCCCAGCTCGCCTCTCCTTCCGCGCGCGGGGCGCACTTGTCCTTCTCGGGCCCCGCGCACAGGAAGATGTGGCGCTGTGTGGCAAAGCCGCCAAGTTGGGCCAGCGCGCGTTCGGCCTGCACGACCTCGTCTTGCGAGTGACCCTCAGCAGGCACAGCGCCCGTCACGTCAGCGACCATTGTTCCAGAACCCCTCGAAACGCATCGGGCAGCGGCGTAGCGCGCTGACCATCGGTCATGACGATCACGGTGTTGCAGGTACCCACCGCAGTGCCCGCTTGCGTCACCAGTTGCTGCAAGGTCCAGCTGCTGCGTCCGATCGCGGCGACGCCGACGTAACAGGCCAGCGTCCCGGGATAATGCGCCTGCGCCAGATAATCGATCGATACGCTGGCCACCATCGGTCGCAGTGCTTCGGTTCGCTGGAACCCGATCGTGGCCTGAAAGCGCACCCGGCCATCCTCGAACACCGCAGCCATGGCAACGTTGTTGATATGATCGTTGGGATCGAGATCGGCAAAGCGCGTCGTCAGTTCGTGGACGAAACGATAGCGCGCAGGCAGCAGCAGTGCAGGATCGGGTCTGGACATGATACAGGCCTAACCCGCCTTGCCGCCCCGCTTCAACCAGCGATCGAGCCATTCGAACACGGTCTGGTGCCATTGCAGCGAATTCTTCGGCTTGAGCACCCAGTGGTTCTCGTCAGGGAACACCAGCAAGTCGCTGGGCACACCGCGCCGTTGCAGCGCGGAAAATGCGGCAAGCCCCTGCGTATAAGGGATGCGGAAGTCCCTTTCGCTGGTGATCACCAGCATCGGTGTGCGCCACTGCGTCACGTAGTTGACCGGGTTCCATTTCTCGTACTCGTCGGGCGCCTCGTGATAGGCGTGCCCGCCGTGCTCCCATTCGTCGAACCACTGTTCCTCGGTTTCATAGGCCATCGCGCGGGCATCGAACACACCATCGTGCTGCACGATGCACTTGAACCGGTCGGGCCAACGCCCTTCGATCCAGTTCATCATGTAGCCGCCATACGAAGCCCCGGCAGCGCAGGCGTTTGCGCCGTCGATCTGCGGATCGAGTGCCAGTGCGGCCTCAAGCCCCTTCTGCAAGTCCTCCAGCGGCTTGCCGCCCCAGTCGCGGTTGATCGCGTCGGTAAAGGCCTGACCGTATCCGGTTGAGCCGTGGAAATCGATCGCCACCACGGCATAGCCTTGCGCTGCCCAGACGCGCGGATTCCAGCGATTGGACCACGCATCATTGAACGAGCCTTGCGGTCCACCGTGGACGTAAAGAATGGCGGGAAGTTTGCCATCCGCAACGGCCTGCACGGGCTTGGTGATCTGGCCCCACACGATATCCCCACCCGCCCCGGCAAAGTGGAAGCGCTGCGTGACCACGCCCGCGCGTGCGGCCAGCGCCGACGTGGCGATGTCGGTCAGCTTGTCCGACCCTTTGCCGGGCCTGCCGATGAACAGTTCGGCCGGCGCCTCGATCGAATCACGAGTATAGCCCAGCCGCCCGTCCTTGAGTGGCACGACATTGCCGATATGCCCCTCACGCCCGGGATTGAAGGTCAGCCGTTCGACTTTGCCGCTGCGCGGGTCGATCCTGAAGGCCGGCGTATCGAGTACATCTTCAGCCGTTGCGATCAGCGCCTTGCCATCCGCAGTCCACGCCAGCGACGTGACCGAGCGATCCCACGCCCCGGTCAGGGCGCGCACGGCGCCAGTCTTGATGTCGCGCAAGTGGACCACCAGCCGGTCCGATTCATAACCCGGCCGTGCCATCGCCGCGTAAGCCAGCCAGCGTCCGTCGGGTGACACCGCAGGCATCGTGTCTGTCGCAAGGTTGCTCGCAGTCAGGTTGCGCGGCGCAGCGCCATCGACCGGAGCCAGCCACAAGTCGACATTGGTCGAGCGCGGCTCGTTGCGGTCGGCCAGCCGCGCGGCATAGATCACCGCGTTGCTATCGCGCGTCCAAGCGATTTCAGCACCGTCGCCATAGGGCTTGGTCGGCGCGTCGCCGACAAGGCCACCTGCGCGGGCATCGCCATCGAGCGCCTGCCCATTGCCGGTGGCCACCCCTTCTGCATCAAGCGCAAAGGCGAACAGGCGGCTGTAAGTGCCGGGATTTGCCCAAGTGTCCCAGTGACGGACGAAGCCGGTGCCATCGCGATAGAGGCGCCCGCTGCCCGGTCCCGGCTGCGCCCGACCAGCGGAATCCGCACAACCGCCAAACGTCGCGCAAGTGCGGGGCAGATCGGCCCAGACCACGACGCGTTTGCCATCGGGTGACAGCTTGAATCCAGCGGGCTCTGCTGCAAATGCGCTGGCACGGTGCCATTGCGGCGCCGTCGCCGCCTTTGCCGGGGCCGACAATTTCCAAAGCTGCGTGGCCGATGCGCCCTTTGGCGCCGCCGGATCCTTGCGGTCGGACAGCAGATACAGACTGCCATCGGGCGCGAACGCGGGGCTGTCGGCCGCACCTTCAAGCGCAACCGCAAACGCCGGTGCGCCAGCAGCCTTGATCCACAAGGCGGTGGTGCGCGCGTAACTGGCGGGATCGGTAGTCGTAACCACCCAGGCCGCGAGCGCGCCGTCGGGCGAAACCGCCACGCCGCCGAGCCGTGGCAACGTCACCAGATCCTGAGGGGAAAAGGGCGCAGGCACTTCTGCCGCCTGCACGGCGACCGATGAGACAAGCGGGGCGGCCAGTGCGATACACAACGCCGCGAACGAGAGCCGGGTGACCCTGATGGAACTGGTTTTCATGGAAACCGGATTAGCGCCTGCACGGCGGCAGGCAAACCGGATTTGTCGCTGAAAAAGTGGTTTCGAGCCGTGCCGCTCAGCCGCGCTTGCCGACGATCCGCGCGATTTCGGTCGCAACCAGCTTTTCGACCATCCCGGGCAGGTTGCGATCGAGCCATTCGGCGAGCATGGGCCTCAGCATTTCGCGCACCAGTCCTTCGAGCGAGGTCTCCCCGGAACGGACGATTTGCGGCCGTGCACCGGGCTGCGAAAGCAGGGCCAGCGCCTCAAGCGACTGGCGCATCGATGCGGTGGCAGCTTCTTGCAACAGCGGTTCGGCATCATCGGCCAGTTCCGAGCGGGCGGCGCCGTATGCGGCCGCCGGGGATTCACCGAGGATTTGCGCGGCAACCTCGCTCAGGTCGAGCACATCGCCATGGCGTTGGGCCATTGCGTCAGGGTTAACCGCCGGTGCGATCGTATCGCGGCGCCCTTTGGCAAGCGAGGCATCGGCCCGGTTGTCGCGCGCGATCACCTTCTTGATCGAATCGAGAATTTCCTCGACCGAAGGTTCCCCTGCCTGACGCATGGCCTGCTTATCCCCTGACTAAAGCCCGTTTCCAGCCGGTATCCACCGGCTGAACTGCCCCACTCTCGAATCAAATGGTTAACGCTTCGTCAAGGAAGCGCCTGCACCGCCACATTGGCGTCTTGCGCAGGCGAGTCAACCGTGCGGGTTCCGCGCGCCACCGGCGCCGGATCGCGGCTCCAGTCCCACACTTTGCCGCGGACACGATCATAGTTTGTGGCCGGATCGTACAACGCAGCACTCCCCCCCTCGCCTTCGAGAGCGAGATCCTTGGCCTGTGCCCGGCCCATCGTCGACAACAGGTTGAACCCGGCGACATAGGCATTGCGCCGCGCGGTCACCAATTGCACTTGCGCCCTGAGCAGTTCCTGCTCGGCGTCGAGGATGTTGAGGATCGTGCGATTGCCGACAGTGTTTTCGGCCCGCACACCTTCAAGGCTGAGCGCGGCGGCATCGACCGCAGTCTGGTTCAAGCCGATCACCGCCGTCGCCGCCTGCCAGTTGGAATAAGCCGCCCGAACGGCAGCGATCACGCTACGCTCGACCGAGATTTCCTGTTCAAACTTGGCGCCTTCGCTCGCCTGCGCCTGACGCTCGCGCGCGGCAGGCAAGCCGCCCTGAAACAACGGAATCGACGCCGTAAGGCCGAGCGCTGAACTGGCGATGTGGTTGTTGGTGCCCGATTTGATACCCAGCGGGATCGAATCCAGATAATTGCTGTAGCTGGTGCTGGCCGTGACCGACAGGCGTGGCAGGCGTGCGGCCCCCGCCGCCTTCACGTCATAGCCTGCCGCCTTGCTGGCAAGCCGTGCTGCGGCGAGATCAGGATTGGTATCGAGCGCGATCTGAACCGCTTCATCCACCGCAGGCGGCAAACCGGTCAGCGGCGGCGGCGTGGCCAGATCCCCCGGTGCCGTTCCAACGATCTGGATATAGCGCTCGCGGCTGGCGATCAGGTTGGCCTGAGCCGACCGCAAGTCGGCACGGGCGAGTGCAAGGCGCGAATTCGATTGGGCAACGTCGGTGCGGGTGACATCGCCGATCTCGAAGCGATCGCTGGTCGCCTTGAGGTTGACCTCCAGCACTTGCACGCTGTTACGGTTGAAATTGACGATGGCGGCATCGCGAATGACGTCGAGATAGGCGGCCACCACTTGCGAGAACACCGCCGATTCGGTGCTGCGCAAGCTGGCCTGCCCGGCTTCGACGCGGACTTTCGCAGCGGTGATCGCATTGCGGATGCCCCCGCCAGCATAAAGCGGCAGCCCGAGATTGACCCCGGTCGAGAAAATGCGCGTGGGATTGAACGTCGGTGCCGATCCCTTTTCCAACTGCTCGGTATAGCTTGCCGTTCCAGCGAGCGAAGGCAGGGCCGCGGACTTGGCGATCGGCACGTTTTCGTCGTTGGCGCGCTGGTTGGCGCGCGCCGCCTGCAGGTCAGGGTTGCTGTTATACGCCCGGATCAACGCTTCGCGCAGATCGTCGGCAAATGCCGGCGTGCTGGCCAGCGAACCGACAAGCGCCGTAGCCAGCGCGATCACGGTCAGGCCGGTTGACCCGCGAAGGGCCGGCGACAGCGGCTTGATCATTAGAAGCTCCAGCGCTTCGTGGCAGCGAATTCAGGCAGCGGTGCAAAGTCGGCCTCGCCCACGGTGGTGAACGCGAGCTCGCCCTGAACCTTGCGACCGATGGCGAGGCGGGTAACGCCACGCTCGACCAGACCGGTGACCACGCGGCCATGATCGGCCAGTACGGCGCTCAGGACCGCAGGTGCCTGCTCGATGGCGCCGTCGATCAGCACCAGCGAATATGCGCCCGCTGCACCGTATTCGGCGCCGGGAGCGGCAAGGACAACTTTCCCCGCCAGTTCACCAACCAGCGCAGCAAGGTAGGCGCCTGGCTTGCCGATCACCAGAACGGTGTCGGCGCGGCTGGGCACGGCGAGCGAAAGTTGCTGGCCATGGGTGAGCGCAGGGGCAAGCACGGTACCATCGCCCAGCGGCACGGCGCGATCGGCATAGGCCACTGCGCGCCGCTCTTCCGGCACGAAGTCTTCGCGGGCGACGGCGGCAAAAGCAGCCAGAATCGCCAGATCATTGACCCCGCTGACCCGCAACTGACTATCGATCATGGCCCGTCGCGCCAGCGCTGAACCGCTTTCAACCGGCCGTTCGTCAAGCAAGGTCATGATTTCCCTCATCCGCCCAAAAGCCGTCCGTCCCCCCGGATCCGGGGGCGCGCACGGCGGTCATTCCATGGAACGACGCACCGGCCGCCCCAACCGTGTGCATTGCACCAATCTGCCAAGGTCGCAACCGGCTGCCCGGTGACCTGTTCGTGCTCTTAGAATATTGCCATTCTTGCGCCAAGTGCTTTGCACGTTGCTTATCGGGGCGTAAGGGGCGCCTGTCGATTGCCGGCGCGGAATGCCCAAGAGGCAAACGCGCGGCACCACCCGGCCGCAAGCACGGCCAACCGGAACAGGGAGTCTGGCAAAAAATGGGCGAGATGGTGACGATCCGTGAAGCGGACCTGATCGAAAGCGTGGCCGACGCGCTGCAATATATCAGCTATTTCCACCCGATGGATTACATCCGTGCGCTGGGTGAGGCCTACAAGGCCGAAGCCGGGCCCGCCGCCAAGGATGCCATCGCCCAAATCCTGACCAACAGCCGGATGTGCGCCGAAGGCCACCGTCCGCTGTGCCAGGATACCGGCATCGTCAACGTGTTCATCGAATGGGGCCAGGATTGCCGCCTCGAATCCGACCTGTCTTTGCAGGATGTGGTCGATGAGGGGGTGCGCCGCGCCTACCTGAACCCTGACAACAAGCTGCGCGCCTCGGTCCTGGCCGACCCCGCTTTCACGCGCCGCAACACCCGCGACAACACGCCTTGCGTGCTCCATGTCGAAATGGTCAAGGGCAACACGATCACGGTCGATGTCGCAGCCAAGGGTGGCGGATCGGAAAACAAGTCGAAGTTCAAGATGATGAACCCCAGCGATTCAATCGTCGACTGGGTGATAGAGATGCTGCCCCAGATGGGCGCTGGATGGTGTCCGCCGGGGATGCTTGGCATCGGCATCGGTGGCACCGCGGAACACTGCGTGCTTCTGGCCAAGAAAGCGCTGATGGAGCCGATCGACATGGCCCAGCTCAAGCTGCGCGGCCCCAGCAACGACATCGAAAAGCTGCGCATCGAGATCTTCGACAAAGTCAACGCGCTGGGCATCGGCGCGCAGGGACTGGGCGGGCTCTCGACCATCCTTGACGTCAAGATCATGGACGCGCCCTGCCATGCTGCGGGCAAGCCGGTGGCGATGATCCCCAATTGCGCCGCCACCCGCCATGCCCACTTCACGCTCGATGGCTCGGGGCCGAGCTTCCTCGAACGCCCCAAGCTGGACGAGTGGCCGCAAGTGCACTGGGCGCCCGATGCAGCGGCCAAGCGGGTAAACCTCGACACGCTGACTGCAGAGGACGTGCAAGGCTGGAAACAGGGCGACCGCCTGCTGCTCAACGGCAAGATGCTGACCGGCCGCGATGCCGCGCACAAGCGGATCAAGGACATGCTGGCAAAGGGCGAGGAGCTGCCCGTCGATTTCAAGGGACGCGTGATCTATTACGTCGGCCCGGTCGATCCGGTGCGCGATGAAGTTGTCGGTCCTGCCGGTCCCACCACGGCCACGCGAATGGACAGCTTCTCCGACCTGATGCTCGATCTGGGACTGCTCGCCAGCGTCGGCAAGGCCGAGCGCGGGCCGGCTGCCACCAAGTCGATCGCCGCGCACAAGTCCGCTTACCTGATGGCAGTGGGTGGCGCTGCCTATCTGGTTGCACGCGCGATCCGCCACGCCGAAGTCGTCGGGTTTGCCGATCTGGGCATGGAAGCGATCTATGAATTCACCGTCGAGGACATGCCGGTGACCGTGGCCGTCGATTCCGAAGGCAACAACGTCCACCAGCTTGCTCCGCTGGTATGGAAGAAGAAGATCGCCGACGAACACCTGCTGGCTTGATGGGTATGGCGCGCGCTGCCTGATGTGGCGCGCGCGCCCTCACCTGTCGCAATCTCACACGTTTCGATCACCCGCTTCCTTTCGACCAACCACCGACCGGCACCGACCGTCGATCTGGCGCGGCGATGGCATCCCGGTGTAGATGCAACCGATGTCATCCCCTTCTGCCCCATCCACCGATGTTGCGCGCGACACCGGCACCGAACAGGCCAGTCGCCCGCACGTCCCAGCGCGACAGGTGCTGAAGTCTGCAGCGACGCTTTGGCTTGCCTACCTCGTGCTGGTTACGCTGCGGGCCTTGCTCGTCGATCTTGGTGATTTTCAGGATCTGCTGTGGCGCCGCGCGCTCGTTACCCTGGCCGGGATCGGGGTGACCTTGCTGGCATGGCCAGTACTGCGTCATTTCGATGGGCGCAGCACAGGCGTACGGATCAGCGCCGCGCTGGTGATCATGCTGCCTGCCGCATTGGTGCTGGCGATCGTCAACCAACAGGCGTTCGCGCCGGTCGAACAGCGTTGGCAGGCACAGGAAGCGGCACAGGCGGGTGGGCGCCATGCCGCACCCAATGCTTCGGCGCCCAAGGCAGCCATCACGGGTTCGAGCCCGGATCTGTCGGGCAATGTGCTGATCGACGGTCCGATGAAGGCGCTGCCGGCCCCGCCGCCCGAACCAGCAGAACCACATGCACCTGCCCCACCCGCCGAGCCAGCCCCGCCAGAGGCTCCGACGGGCGACGCGAAGGCCGCAGCGGACGGCGAATCGCAGGTCACGATCGTGCGCAATGGCGACGGCTCCTCCGAAATCCGCACCGGGGGACTGATTGTGCATTCCGAACCGGAAAGAGCAACGCCGGATCCTTCGCCAGAACCAGCCAGCACTGCAGCCGTCGCGGCAATCGCGGGATTGGCCAGCGACGACCTGTGGAAGCAACTGACCGATGTGGCGATGGGCCGCTACTTCCTGCTGATCGCCTGGGCCGCACTTTATCTGGCGCTGGGCAATGCCGAGATGGTCCGCGCGGTCGAGCGGCGCGAGGGTGAATATCGACGGGCGGCCAAGGCGGCGGAACTCCGCTCGCTGCGCTATCAGGTCAATCCGCACTTTCTGTTCAACACACTCAATTCGCTGTCGGCGCTCGTAATGGTCGGGCGCAACGAACAGGCCGAACGGATGATCCAGACGATTTCCAGCTTCTATCGCGCCAGCCTGGCGGGCGATCCGACTTCAGACGTGCCATTGGCTGACGAGATCGCGCTGCAGCAGCACTACCTTGAGATCGAGACGGTCCGTTTTCCCGAACGGTTGCGGGTCGAATTCGCCGTGCCGCCGGCACTGGAAAACGCGCATGTGCCGGGCATGATCCTGCAACCACTGGTCGAAAACTCGATCAAATATGCGGTATCGGCCACTACCCGGCCGGTGACCATCCGTATCGCCGCGCGCGAGGTAGCGGGTTTCCTGCTGCTGACCGTGGCCGATGACGGGCCCGGCAAGCCTGCGGGCCAGGGCGGCACCGGCATCGGTCTTGCCAACGTGCAAAGCCGTTTGCAGGCTCGCTATGGCAATGCCGCGCAAGTGGAGAGCGGCCCGCTGCCTGCGGGCGGCTACGCCACGGTCTTGACGATTCCGCTAGATCGCGGAGAATTGGCCAGCGTTTGACTTGGGCGCCGGAGTGACCGAAAATCAAGGTGTTGTGGGGGGAATTGGCGTTGCGGACCTTGATTGTCGATGACGAACCGCTGGCGGTAGAGCGCATGCAGATCCTGTGCGCGCGGCTGCCCGCGCTACAGGTGGTCGGCACTGCCAGCGATGGCGCACAGGCGTTGCGGCTGATCGAAGCGCTAGCCCCGGACCTCGTCCTGCTGGACATGACCATGCCCGAAGTTGATGGGCTGACCGTCGCCCGCGCGCTGAGCGGGCAAAGCCCCCGCCCGGCAGTGATCTTCGTGACCGCGCACGATCACTTTGCGGTCGAAGCCTTCGACTGCGATGCGGTCGACTATGTGCTGAAGCCGGTGGCGCAAGAGCGTTTGGCCAGAGCGGTCGAACGCGCGGTGGAACGTGCCCGGTCTCGCGACACGACAACAACGGCCCAGCCGCTCGCCACGCAACAGGCCATTTCCGCCAGCCAGTGGATCGAGGAATTCTGGGTTCCCCATCGCAGCGAACTGCTCCGCATTGCCGCCATCGACCTCGACCGCATCGATGCCGAGCGCGATTATGTCCGGCTGCATGTGGCCGATCGGTCGTACCTGATGCTCCACACAATTCAGGGGCTGGAGGACCGCCTCGACCCGGCACGTTTCATCCGCCTGCACCGCTCCACCATCGTGCGCCGCGACCGGATAGCGGGGCTGCGACACGATGGCCTGGGCGTGTGGTCAGCCGAACTGGCCGACGGCAGCTTGTTGCGCATCGGCCGCACCTACCTCGCCCGGGCAAAGGCCATGGCCGGGCGCTGAGCCCCGGCTTGCCATCGCGTACTCAAGGCTTGGGCTTGTTGAGCACCGAATTGTCGTCGCGCCGGATCGTTACAGAACCGCCAGACTTCGGTGCCGCCGGCATCGGGGTCGAAGGGATCGGGGTGATCGCCGCAGCCGGTTCCGCGCCGGGAGCAATCACCCGCCAGATCACGCCGCCGACATCGTCGCTGACCAGCAACGCGCCATCCTTGGCAAAGCTGACCCAGGTAGGCCTTCCGCGCGCCTTGTCCTGCCCGTCGAGAAACCCGGTCAACACCGGAATCGGCGGCGTGGGGAGCGCGTTGCCAAGATTGTCGAAGCGCACGAACACCACGTCGTAACCCGACAAGGGCTTGCGATTCCATGATCCGTGCCGCGCGATGAACGCACCGCTGGCAAAGCGTTCGCCCAGTCGGTTGCCCCCGCGCGCAAAGGTCAGACCCAACGGAGCAACGTGCGAACCGAGCGCATAGCGCGGCTTGCGCGTGTATTCCATCAGGTACTCGGGCATCGGCGCCTGGACTCGCCAGTCGATCTTGCTCTTCCAGTAGACCCACGGCCAACCGTACTGCGCGCCGACCGGAACGTCGGTGAGGTAATCGGGCACAAGGTCGGAACCCAGCATGTCACGCTCGTTCACCACGGTCCACAGCTCGCCCGAGCGCGGATTGAAATCAAGCCCGTTGGGATTGCGCAGGCCACCGGCATATTCGCGCAGCGCCTTCTTGGTGAAGTCGTACTCGTTGATCGTGGCGCGGCCCTTCTCGGGGGCGATGCCGTCATCAGCAATGTTCGAGGACGAACCAACGGTGATGTAGAGCTTGCTGCCGTCATCGCTCAGCTTGAGGTTGCGCACCCAGTGGTTGCCGCCCCCCGGCAAATCGACCAGCTTTTCCGGCTTGCCGACCAGGCTGGTCTGCCCGGCCGCAAATGGCCACGAGACGACCGCGTCATGATTGGCGACGTAGAGCCGCCCTTCGCGCAGCGCGAGGCCGAACGGCGAGGCCAGCGCTGGGTTCTGCATCACGAAGCGCTGATCGGCCTTGCCGTCGCCATTGGTGTCACGCAGCACCACGATCTTGTTGGGTGACGGTTCACCCGCCCCCGCCGCGCTGAACAGGTATCCGGCGACGAGCCCGGTCAGCCCGCCCGGTCCGCGCGATGGCGGCGCATTGGTTTCGGCCACGAGCACGTCGCCATTGTCGAGCACCACGACATTGCGCGGATGATCCAGCCCATCGGCAAACCGCGTCACCTGCAAGCCTTCGGCGGCGACCGGCGATTCGCCCGGTTGCCAGCCCACCGGCTTGGCAATGCCGATCGTCGGGAACCATTGCGGCGCCGCTTCGGCCATGCGCGGCTTGGGGCCGGTGGTTTCGTCTAGGTTGTACTGCGCCCGGTCGCCGTGCAGCAGCCAGGCGAAACCAGCCACGAGGGCGATGACGAAAACGGCAGAGCCGATCAGAATCTTGCGAAGCAGCGACATGGCAAGCAACCTAGGGCGGCGCGCGAATTCCCGCAATGGGCATGGTCATATCGCCAATGGGACGTTCACCTGCGATCCACCAGCTTACGCTGGCAGGCGCGACAAATCCCGTGCCAGCCCCTATATCAGCATAGATGTATACCTTCGAACCTACGATGGGCCAGGACAAGGCCAGCCTTTACCGGGACTTGCACGAGGCCGCGCAAGCGCTCACCGCCGATGAACCCGATGCCATCGCCAACATGGCCAATCTGGCGGCGCTGCTGTGGCAGTTCCTGCCCGATTTGAACTGGGCGGGTTTTTACCGCGTGGTCGACGGCGAGTTGGTCCTTGGCCCGTTCATCGGCAAGCCCGCCTGCATCCGCATACCGTTTGGTCGTGGCGTGTGTGGTGCCGCAGCCGCCAGCGCCACGACACAGCGGGTTGAGGATGTTCACGCTTTCCCGGGACATATTGCCTGCGATGCGGCCAGTCGGTCGGAACTGGTGGTGCCGGTGCTGCGCGATGGCGCGGTGATCGCGGTGATCGACCTCGACAGCCCGCTGCCTGCCCGTTTCGATGCTGACGACGCTGCCGGGATCGAAGCGCTGGCAGGGGCAATTGCCGGTCGGATCTGACCTTCGCGATGCTCCCGGCTTCGGCTTGTGCCGTTTCGGGGCAGCAGCAGATGGTGCCGTAGCCCATTGCCCGACAAGATGGTAAATCCCCTGATAATCACGTTCAGGCGCCCAGCCTGACGCCGGATTCAGGGGACCACCATGACCCGCCTTTTCACCCGCCTGATCGCCACAAGTCTGCTCCTCGCGTCCGGTCAACCGGTGCTAGCGCAAGATAACGCCGCTCCTCCGGCGCCCGTGGCCGGTCCCGGCACGTGGCAAGGAAGCTGGCAGGGGGGCAGCTGGCAGGGCCAGTGGATTCCGGGGGCCGCCGGCTATCCATCCGGCAGCTATCCTTACGGTGGATACCCTTATGCAAACTACCCATCAGGCGCCTATCAGACGGCAGAATCCGACCCGCGATATCGTGAGATGGAAGAACGCTGCCGTGATTACGGGCGGCGGGGCAATGGTGGCGGCGTTGGCGGAGCGGTGATCGGTGGCGTTGCAGGCGGCGTGCTCGGCAACCGGATTGCTCCTGGTGACCGCACGCTTGGCACCGTTGCCGGGGCGGCGATCGGCGCGCTGGCCGGTGCTGCCATCGACAAGTCGGAAAGCCGCAGACGCCAGCGCGCACGCGACCGCGAATGCGATGAATTTTATGCCCGCACCAGCGGTGCTGGATACCCCCAAACGCCCGGTTACGGTCAAGCGTATCCCGGTTACGCACCAGCTTACGGTTTTCCGGTAGGCTATGTGCCGATGGGTTATGTCATGGTGCCGGTTCAACCGGTTCAGGCCATGACCGCGCCGCAGCAACCTTGCACCGAAACGAAAACGGTCACCTATGAATACGTCACCGTTCCCACCCGTAAAATGTGGCGCCGTGCGCCGATCCGCCATGACAAGCGCGTGAAGGAAAAACGCGTCTACATGGGCAGTTGAGCGAGGGCGCGACGCAACCAAAGGCGAAAAGCAAAGGCCCCGCCGGTTTCCCGACGGGGCCTTTGCTTTGAAACCTCGGGCGCAGATCAGAGCTTGCGGCCGATCAACTCCTTCATGATCTCGTTGGTGCCGCCAAAAATGCGGGTGACGCGCGCACCGCGCCATGCACGCGCGATGGCGTATTCGTTCATATAGCCCGCGCCACCGTGCAGTTGCAGGCACTTGTCCATCACTTCCCACTGCAGTTCGGTGTGCCAAAGCTTGGCGGCAGCGCCCTCTTCGGGGGTCAGCTCCTTCTTGAGGTGGCGCGCGATGGCCCAATCAAGGTGCGCCCAGCCCACCTGCAGCTTGGCCTTGAGGTCGGCCAGCGTGAAGCGGGTGTTCTGGAAATCGAGGATCGGCTTGCCGAAAGCCTTGCGGTCGCGGGTAAATTCCACCGTATCGTCGAAAGCGCGCTGCGAGGACGCCTGCGCGCTAACCGCGATCGACAGCCGTTCCTGCGGCAGTTCGCTCATCAGATAGATGAAACCCTTGCCCTCTTCACCAAGACAGTTGGTGATCGGCACGCGCACATCATTGAAGAACAGTTCCGAGGTATCAGCCTCGTCCTGCCCGATCTTGTCGAGATTGGCCCCACGCTGGAACCCTTCGCGGGTGGCTTCGACCAGCACGATCGACACACCCTTCCATGCGGGTTGAACCTCGGTGTCGGTCTTGACGCAGACGAGGATGAGGTCCGCATTCTGACCGTTGGTGATATAGGTCTTCGAGCCATTGATGACGTAGTGATTGCCATCCTTCTTGGCGGTCGTGCGCATGCCCTGGAGGTCGGACCCGGTGCCCGGCTCGGTCATCGCAATGGCGGTGACGACCTCGCCCGATACCAACTTGGGCAACCATTCACGCTTCTGATCTTCCGAACCATAGGAAATCAGATAGTTGGCAACGATATCTGATTGCAGCGAGAAGCCGGTGACAGTGCGGCCGTAATACGAACCTTCTTCATCGACGATGGCATTGTAGCCAAAATCGAGACCCAAACCACCATAGGCTTCGGGCACTGTCGGGCACAGCAACCCCAGTTCACCAGCCTTGGGCCAGATCGACTTGGGCACTATGCCCGCGTCGGCCCATTCGGCCTGATGGGGGGCGATCTCGGTTTCCATGAAGCGGCGCACGGTCTGGCGGAAGGCTTCATGGTCTTCGTTATAGGCGGTGCGGGGAATCAGATCGAGCGACATTGGCACGGCTCTCCGGGTTATGCTTGCTTGGTTGAAAACAAGCATAGCCCACGGAGTCGGTCAATATAAATTAATCGAACGATTAAAGCCTTGCCCCTTTGGCCTAGAAGTCCCCGCCGGTCAGCCGCTGGCAAATCAGATCAAGCTGATCGAGCGACTTGTAACGGATCGTGACCGAACCGCTGCGGGGATCGGCCTCGGACTGGATCGTCACCTTCAAGCCAAGGAATTCCTCAAGATGCGCCTGCACCGCGGCGATATCGGCTGCGTTCGCGGGATCGCGCTCGGCGCGCGCGCGACGCGGCGTCGTTTCGGGACGCGTCGCCCGCTTGGCCAGGCGCTCGGCATCGCGCACCGAAAGCCCCTTGGCGACGATTTCGCGTGCCAAGGGCGCCGGATCGGGCAAGGCCGCCAGAGCGCGGGCGTGGCCCATCGACAGCTCGTCGCGCTCGATCAGATCGAGAACTTCGCCCGGCAATGTCAGCAACCGCATCAGATTGGCAACGTGACTGCGCGACTTGTCCACGAAGGTGGCGATCTCTTGCTGCGTCAGGCCGTCCTGCTCCGACAGACGGTGATAGGCGCGCGCCTCCTCGATCGGATTCAGATCCTCGCGCTGCAGGTTCTCGATGAGCGCAAGGGCGGTGACTTCGCGATCATCTAGCTTGCGCACGATCGCTGGAATTTCGTGGACGCGAGCACGCTGGGCGGCACGCCAGCGCCGTTCACCGGCAACAAGCTGGTAACGCCCCGAGGGCAGCGGGCGGACCACCACCGGCTGGATAACTCCACGCGCGGCGATTGACTGCGCCAGTTCGTTGAGCGCTGCTTCGTCAAAGTGACGACGCGGCTGATCGGGATGCGGCTCGATTTCGGCCACCGGCAACATCGCCAATCCAGAGTCTCGCGAACCCGTGACAAGATTGAGCGACTGATCGTTGGTCGGCACACCCCCCACTGCAGCGGAAGGCGCGTTGCGAACGGATTCCTCGCGCCGCGTCTCACCCAGCAAGGCGCCCAGGCCACGACCGAGCGCAGCCCGACGGACCGGCGCGACTTTCGCTGCCTCTTCGCTCATGCTGCTTTCCTCCGTTCGGGTAGGCGCGCGATCAGTTCGCGCGCCAATTTCATGTAAGCCTGCGATCCGGCGCAAGCATGATCGTAGATCAGCGCAGGCAGGCCATGGCTCGGCGCCTCGGACAAGCGCACATTGCGCGGAATAACCGATTCGAAAACCAGGTCGGCAAGGCAGGAACGCACATCCTCCGCCACCTGATCAGTCAGCCGGTTGCGTCGATCGTACATGGTCAGCACGATGCCGATGATCCCGAGATCGGGATTGAACCGCTCCTGCACGCGTTCGACCGTCTGCAGCAACTGGCTCAAGCCCTCGAGCGCAAAGAACTCGCATTGCAACGGCACCAGCAGAGTGTCGGCCGCCGACAGCGCGTTGAGCGTCAACAGGCCAAGTGAGGGCGGGCAATCGATCAGACAGATGTCGTGGCCGGCATCCGCCGCTTGCAAGGCGGCGCGAAGCCGACCGGTGCGGTTCTCGGCATTTACCAGTTCCACCTCGGCACCAGACAAATCGACTGTCGCTGGAACAAGGTCCAACCCAGGTATCCGCGTGGGGACAGCGCACTCGGGGATGGTCAGTTGATCGATCACCAGATCGTACGACGACGTGGTTCGGTCTGCCGCGTTGAGCCCGATACCGGTTGAGGCATTGCCTTGCGGATCAAGATCGATCAACAGCACCTTCCAGCCGGTTGCCGCAAGCGCGGTGGCAATGTTGATGGCGGTGGTCGTCTTGCCGACCCCGCCCTTCTGGTTGGCAATTGCAATGGTGATCACGCGGATTTGCCTTCCTTGCCGGATGTCCGGGACATGGGTCTGCTCGATCGTGTGGCCTGCATGGCAGCGACTGGCCGAACAGCTACAGGCCGACTGCTGATCGGCCCTCCCAAAAATTGACCTGCGATGATTCCGGCGTCGCGATCGGTGATCGACTGTTCCACGTGGAACAGGTGCCGCCACGTCTCCGGAAGCTCTGACAGTTCATGCCGGGCCTTGGCCCCCTTCGGCAACAACCAAATCGTCTCAGGTGTGGAAAAGCGCGCCGCGATGGTGACGAGCTTCTCGAGTGGAGCAAACGCGCGCGCCGAAATAACCGCGTGGGTTTGTAGCGGCAAATCCTCCACTCTTCCTTGTACGATCGAGACATTCGTCAGGCCGAGATCTTCGACCACACGCGACAGCCACTCCGTGCGCAACCGTCGCGAATCGACAAGTGTGACCGCGCGTTCTGGCTGCAGCGCTGCAATGACCAAGCCCGGGAACCCGGCCCCGGTACCCAGATCAAGCCAGGAACCCTCGCGCAGTGTTCCACGTGAAACAAGCAGCAGTTGCGCGCTATCGACGATGTGGCGTTGCCAGACCACCGCGAGGCTGGCTTGAGCAACCAGATTTTGGACTTGGTTCTCAGCAACCAACAGTTCAACGATGCGTGAAAGCCGGGCCATCGCGCCATCGTCGATCCCGAGAACCTCTCGCAACCAGGCTTGTGCCGCGGCCTCGGTGTCGATCAAGGTCACGCTCATGCAGCCACTCTCCGCCGAGCATGGACCAACAGGCTCGCCAATGCAGCCGGCGTAATTCCGCCGAGCCGGGAAGCCGCTGCGAGCGAATCGGGCTTCGCCCGCTCCAACCGTTCGACCATTTCGCGCGACAATCCGGGCACGTCAGCGAAGGGGAAGTCATCACCCAAAGGTACGCTATCGTTGGCGCGAAGGTGGCGCAGTTCGGCCTCCTGACGGACAAGATAGGGAGCGTAGGCGGCATCCTCCTCGAGTTCCTCCACCAACAGCGGGTCAAAGGTCTCGCCGTCCAACCACGGCCCAAGGTCCGAGAGCTTCACCTCGGGAAAGCGGAGCCATTCGATCAGCGGCCTCCGCGCACCATCGGCGCGAACCGACAATCCGCTGCGGTGGAGTTCGGTCGGCGTTGCCTCTACTGCGAGCGCCGATTCTAGACGCACCCGGGCAGCCTGATGTTCTTCCCACCAGTGGCGCCGCTCCACGCCCACACAACCGAGCGCGAGTGCCGCTGGCGTCAGCCGGGTCGAGGCGTTGTTCGAGCGCAGCCGCAGCCGGTACTCAGCGCGCGCGGTCAGCATGCGATAAGGCTCGCTGACCCCGTGGAGCGTCAAGTCGTCGACCATCACCGCCATATAGCTGTTGGCCCGGTCAAGCGATGGTGCTTCCCGGCCAAGCACCTGCGCAGCGGCATACATCCCCGCCATCAAGCCTTGCGCGGCGGCTTCCTCATACCCGGTTGTCCCGTTGATCTGACCTGCACAGTAGAGACCTGGCAGTACCTTCACCTCGAGACTGCGACGCAAAGCGCGCGGGTCGATGTGATCGTATTCGACGGCGTAACCCGGCACGACGATTTCGACCTGCTCAAGCCCCTCCATCGACCGCATCATCGCCCACTGCACATCGGTCGGAAGCGAGGTTGAAACCCCGTTGGGATAGACAAGCGAGTCGTCCAGACCTTCCGGTTCAAGGAATACCTGGTGTCCGTCGCGATCGCCGAAGCGATGGATCTTGTCCTCGATCGACGGGCAATAACGCGGGCCCGCCGCACCGATCGCGCCGCTGAACAAGGGTGAACGGTCCAATCCGGCGCGTATCACATCGTGCGTCCGATCATTGGTCCTGGTGATCGCGCAAAACACCTGCGGCAAAGCGCGGCCTTTGGTCAATGGCGACATCGTCCAAGGCTCGGCGTCGCTGGGCTGTTCAGCCAATCGGGCCCAATCGATGGTGCGACCATCGAGCCGCGGAGGCGTTCCGGTTTTCAGGCGCGCCATCGGCAAGGCCGCATCCCGCAATTGCGCGGCGAGCCGATGGGCTGAATTCTCGCCGATCCGACCGCCATCGAGCCGCTCTTCGCCGCGGAAGAGGCGGCCACCAAGGAACGTACCAGTGCACAGCACGACCCCTTGAGCGGCCAGCGCGGTTCCATCAGCAAGGTCGATCCCGGTCACCCGGCCATGCTTGATCCGCAACGCCGAAGCTTCACCGGCGACGACGGCGAGGTCGGATTGCCCCGCGATCATGCTTTGTATCGCAGCCTTGAACCGTTTGCGGTCGGCCTGAACACGCGGTCCCTGCACCGCGCTGCCCTTTGACCGATTGAGCATGCGATAATGAATCGCGCCAGCATCGGCTGCGCGCGCGATCAAGCCGTCAAAGGCATCCACTTCACGGACAAGGTGCCCCTTACCCAACCCTCCGATCGCTGGATTGCAGCTCATTGCCCCGATGGTGGCCGGGTCGAACGATACCAGCGCGACTTGCGCACCCATGCGCGCAGCGACGGCCGCCGCCTCGACGCCGGCATGTCCGCCGCCGACCACAATGATATCGAACTCGTGCATGTCAGGCAGGATACCGGATTGCGCGATTCGCGTCAAAGCAAGCCGGACATCGGCAAGTGATGTTTCACGTGGAACATCACTTGCCGATACAGAAGCGGCCAAAAAGCGCGTCGAGCATGTCCTCTGTCCCTGATCGACCGACGAGCGCATCGAGGGCAAACCGCGCAAGCCGCAAGTTCTCGGCGGCCAGCAATGCGTCCGTTTGCGTAGTCGCCTCTGCAAGCGCCCCCGCAACCTCACCAAGACAACGATGTTGACGGCTGTTCAGCGCAGCCTCGCCCGGCAACGGTAAAGCGGAGCGCGCCAAGTCAACAAGGTCGCGCCGCAACTCTGCAAGCCCAATCCCCGTCACCGCAGATAGCTGATGCCGAGGCGTCGCCTTGGCAGTCGCCAATGGTCGGTCAGCCTGGGCTGCTATCTCCCACAACGGGGCACCATTCGGGCCCTCCCCCTCGGGACCGAGCCAAAGCACCAAATCAGCGCGCTCGGCTTCAGCGCGTGCGCGGGCAATGCCAATCAACTCGACAGAACCGGCACCTTCATCGCGCAACCCAGCCGTATCGATGAACGTGAATGGCACCCCTTCGATGGCTACCCCACGGGTGATGACATCACGCGTGGTGCCTGGTTCCGGCGCCGTAATCGCGGCATCCGCTTCCACAAGCGCATTGAACAGCGTCGACTTGCCAGCATTGGGCGGCCCGGCGAGAACAACCCGGAAGCCCTCTTTCAAAGGCTCAGCGCGAGGTCTGCTCAGCCATTGCGCAAGCTCCTCACCCAAGCTGCGGCAACCGCCAACAAAGCCTGCAGGCAGCGAAGACGCGTCGTCGCCAACATCGTCCTCGTCGCTGAAATCGAGTGCGGCCTCAAGCATCGCCGAGAGACCGAGCACTGTTGTCCGCCATTGTTCCACGTGGAACGAGAGCACGCCGCTGGCCATCGCTTGCGCAGTTCGACGCTGCAACTCGGTCTCCGCCGAAAGCAGGTCTGCCAGTCCTTCGGCCTCGGCCAGATCGATCCGACCGTTGATGAACGAACGACGAGTAAACTCCCCGGGTTGAGCTTGCCGCAAGCCAAGATGATGCAGCACATCTTCTACCGCGCGAACCACGGCGCGACCGCCGTGAAGATGCAGCTCGGCGCAGTCCTCACCCGTTGCGGTCCTGGGTCCGGGCAACCACAGCACCAATGTTCGATCAAGTTCCGATCCGTCGCGCGGATCTGTCAGCGTGGCCAGACTGGCATGCCGCGGTCGCGGCAAACGATGTGCCAACGCTTGCAACGTTCGGCTTGCGTCAGGTCCGGATATCCTGATCACGGCAATTCCGGCAGGCGGCGATCCCGAGCTGAGAGCGAAGATGGTTTCAGGCATGACCGGTGCCTAGCGCGAATCACGCAACCGACCAACGCCGTCCGCCGGTCCTCAGCTCTTTTCGGTCGAGTCTTTCTTTGCTGCAGCTCCGGCCTTGAACCCGGCCATGGCCGCCCCGGTTCCCTGTTCGACAAACTGCTGGAACAGCTTCAGGCCCATCTCACCGACCGGGGCCAGTTGCTTGGCGTAACCGTTCAACTGTTCAAGCGAGCTGACCCCTTGCATCGCCTTGGCCACGGCATCGACATAAACGTCGTTAGCCTTGGTTACATCCGGCAGCCCGAGAAAGCGCCGTGCTTCCTCGGGCGAGCATTCGATTTCGATATTCATCTTCATCGGGTCGTCCCCTCCACCGCGCATCTGTTGTACAGACGAAGCCTGCCCAACCGCGTTGCGACAAAACTGTCATGCATGCTTGGCAAAGTCTACTCATGTGGCCAATCTGCCATTCGACCAACGACCTACGTCATAAGGACAGACTGCCATGGGTGAGAAAACGACAATCGCAGCTTTCGGCGCGACCGGCGAAATTCCCGTCTACATCGCCACGCCCGCTGAGCAGGCCACCGCCGCTATCATCGTGGTTCCCGAAATCTTCGGCGTGAACGAGGGCATTCGACGCAAGGTCGATGCATGGGCCGCGCTGGGCTATGTCGCGATCGCACCGGATATCTTCTGGCGCTTTGCACCCGGCGTCGAACTTGATCCCGACGTCCCTGCGCAGTTGCAGCAAGCGTTCGGCTATTTCCAGCAGTACGACATCGACCTGGGAGTGCAGGACATTGAAGCGACCATTCGATATCTGCGACAAGAACAGGGTCTTGAGAAAGTCGGTCTGGTCGGGTTCTGTCTTGGCGGTCGATTGGCCTATCTGGCTGCGACGCGTACCGACATCGACGCCGCTGTCGGTTACTACGGCGTGATGATCGATCAGGCGCTGGATGAGGCAAAGGCAATCGCCAAGCCGCTGGCGCTCCATATCCCGACTGCCGACCATTTCGTGGATGCCGCAGCACAAGCCGCGATCCACGCGGGGCTGGATGACCACGCCAAGGTCACCTTGTGGGATTATGAAGGGCTCGATCACGGATTTGCCGCCGAGATCGGCGAACGTCGCGATGAGGCTGGTGCGCAACTTGCCGACGAACGCACCCGTTCTTTCTTTGCAGAACACTTGGCGTAATACCGCGCTGCGTAGCGCTCTAAAGCCCTTCGCCGCTGCCGTAGCTGTCGATCGCCTGGAAAATCCGGGCGATCGCGGCGCGGTCTTCCTCGGCAATCTCCGGGCGCCAGACCTCGAAAAGCAGCACCACCCGCTCCTCGCCGCCCGCATTGCGCGCCTCGTGCTCCATCGAATCATCGAATATCAACGGCTTGCCGGTTTCCCATGTCCGTGTCTCGCTGCCGACCCGCAAAGTGCAGTCGGGCGCGGTGCGGATCGGGACATGGCAAATCAACCGAGTATTGAGCATGCCATGGTGTGGCGCAATATGCGTGCCGGGCTTGAGCCGTGACCACAGTGCGGTTGGAGCCCGACCCGGAATGCGCGGCATCGGGGCGATTGCAAGCGCAGCCATCGTCGCCGGGCAACGCGCAGCCGCAGCCGCAACCTCGGCCCCATCCTTCCAGAAATAATGCGCGCCCCAACGTGGGTCTTGATAGAGCGGATTGTTCGGAACGGGCCGGTCGGTCGATCCGGTAACATAGGGCACGAACGACTCGCTGCCTTCGTCAGCCTGCACCGCCGCGAGTTCGGCCTGCATCGCAGGCAGCAGCTCAAGCATCGGTTGCAACCAGGGGAATTCCTCAACTTCGAAGAACCGACGCTGCGGCAAACCGGGAAAGTAGAACACCGAAGGGCGTTGCAGATCGATTTGGCGCTGGCCGGTCAACAGATCGATCGCCTCAGCCATGCGTGGTGACACCTTGCCTTCGACTTGCGCCAGCAAATGGTCCGCAAAGCGTAAGTCGGCGGTTTGAAGGAAGGCCTCCGCTTGCTGCGCCAAAGTCGCAAGGCTGCCGGGTATGCCGCTGACCGCACCTTGACTGAGCGCCGTGCGATAGAAACTGGACGCGGCGCGATCATCCCCACCTTGTTCGCGCAGATAACCCTTTAGCAAGAGGGCGCCGACGTCGCGAAAGGCCAGTTGCAATTGCTGGTCGATCGCAGCTTCAGCAGCACCCCGATTGCCCAGCGCCAGTTCCGCCTGAGCAAGCGCGGGCCAGAGCATCTTTGCAGCATCGACTTGCTTTGCCGCCGCGCGCAGCAGTTCAGCCGCACGGGGCATGTCGCGCGCACGCAAAGCGGAAAGGCCGGCGGACAGAAGGTCGGATGAGCTCACCATCCAGCGATAGCGCGAAGTTGTGCAGGATCAATGGCACAACGCATCGGCTTGCGGCATGATGGTGCGAGCAACAACACGACATGCCAACAACAACACAAGGGAGAACAACCCCATGCAACTCGGACTCGCCGCATGGCATCGCTACATGGTCGGTCACGACCTCGGCCTGCTTGAAGAACTGATCGCGCCCGACGCGGTGTTCCATTCACCAGTGGTCCACACCCCGCAGGCGGGCCGCGAAAAAGTGCTGATGTACCTCACCGCAGCGGGCAAGGTGTTTGGCAACGACACTTTCCGCTATGTGCGCGAGGTGATCGACGGGCCCGAAGTTGTGCTGGAGTTCACCGCCGAAATGGATGGCATCAAGGTCAACGGCATCGACATGATCCGTTTCGACCTCGAAGGCCGGATTGTAGACTTCAAGGTGATGGTCCGCCCGCTGAAAGCCATCAACAAAGTCTGGGAAATGATGGCTGTGCAACTTGAAAATACCTGACGGAATTTGCGCCTATTGATCTGAAAAGTATACGAAAAACCCCGGGAACTGTAGTTCCCGGGGCGTTGCGATGCGGTACTGGCTGAACCGGTGTTACTGGTTCATCGTGCCGAAAAAGTCTTCGTTGGTCTTGGAATCCTTGATCTTGTCGAGCAGGAACTCCATCGCGTCGATCGTACCCATTTGCATGAGGATACGGCGCAGCACCCACATCTTTGACAGTTGATCCTTGGGTACCAGCAGTTCTTCCTTGCGGGTGCCGCTCTTGCCCACGTCGAGCGCCGGGAAGATGCGCTTGTCGGCAACCTTGCGGTCGAGCACGATTTCGCTGTTGCCGGTGCCCTTGAACTCTTCGAAGATCACTTCGTCCATGCGGCTGCCGGTGTCGATCAGCGCGGTGGCGATGATCGAGAGCGAGCCGCCCTCCTCGATGTTGCGCGCAGCACCGAAGAAGCGCTTTGGACGCTGCAAGGCATTGGCATCGACACCGCCGGTCAGCACTTTGCCCGAACTGGGCACGACGGTGTTGTAGGCACGGCCAAGGCGCGTGATCGAATCGAGCAGGATGACGACGTCGCGCTTGTGTTCGACCAGTCGCTTGGCCTTTTCGATGACCATTTCGGCCACCTGGACGTGACGGCTGGCAGGTTCGTCGAAGGTCGAGGAGATGACCTCGCCCTTCACGCTGCGCTGCATGTCGGTCACTTCCTCGGGCCGCTCATCGACCAGCAGGACGATGAGGAAGACTTCGGGATGGTTGTCGGTGATGGCTTTGGCCATGTTCTGCAACAACACGGTCTTGCCGGTACGTGGTGGCGCGACGATCAACGCGCGCTGACCCTTGCCTTGCGGGCTGACCAGATCGATCACCCGGGCCGACTTGTCCTTGACCGTGGGATCGAGCGTGTCGAGCCGCAAGCGCTGGTTCGGATAGAGCGGGGTCAGGTTGTCGAAGTTGACGCGATGGCGCACTGCATCGGGTTCATCGAAGTTGACCTTGATGAGACGCGTGATGGCAAAATAGCGCTCGCCATCCTTGGGAGCGCGCACTTCGCCTTCGACCGTGTCACCGGTGCGCAGGCCCCATTTGCGGACCTGATTTGGCGACACATAGATGTCGTCCGGCCCTGCAAGGTAATTCGCTTCGGGGCTGCGCAGGAAGCCAAAACCGTCGGGCAGCACTTCGATCGTGCCGATGCCGAGGATTTCCTCACCATCTTCGGCCATTTCCTTGAGAATGGCGAACATCAGATCCTGGCGGCGCAAGGTGCTGGCACCTTCTACGCCCAGCTCTTCGGCCATGCCGACGAGTTCGGCAGGAGTCTTTTTCTTCAGTTCCTTGAGATGCATGGCAAGAACAATTCCGTCGCTGCAAGGGCGCCTGACCGGTTGGTCGGCGGACATCCGGGTGGTCGAAGGGCTTGGAGAAAGCAGACCATGCGGGCAAAGCCGAAACGGCAGAGCGCAAAACCGGAGATGGCGGACGCATAAACGCCCGCTTGTGCAGCGTCAATCATGGATCATACGCAAGATCGATCAGAAAGGCTTGATCACCACCAGTATGACGATCAATGCCGCTGTGACGCCGGGCACTTCGTTGAGCAGGCGCAATTGCTTGCCAGACAGGCGCGCCTGTCCCTTCGCCAGCCCTTGCGCATAGCTGGCCAGCCACACGTGATAACCGCTCAAGAGCACCACCAGTGCCAGCTTGGCATGGAGCCAGCCACCTTGGGTCAGCCAGCTTCCGGCGATCGTCAACGACAGCCCCAGTACCCACACCACCACCAATGATGGCCACAGGATGATCTTGAGCAACTTGCCTTCACGATCGACCCAGCGTTCGTGTTCTGCGCCGTTGAGCCCGCCTTCCTGATGGTAGACGAAATAGCGCGGCAGCATGAACAGGCCCGCCATCCAGAAGATCACGAAGATGACGTGACCAGCCTTGAGCCAGAGGTAGATCATCGCAAGCACCTGTACCATGAGGAATAGATAGGACAGGATATGCGCTGCCGGAAGGGGTCTCGCTTGGCAAGTGCGCGCATGGGTCAATCGGTCGGGCGAGGTATGCGTTTGCCTTTGCGTCGGCTGGTCAGATGAAATGCATGACAGCGGTCGCAACGATAGCTGCGCAAGCTTTCGTCAAAGCCTTGAGCCGCTTGTTCGGCAGCCTCGACAGTGGCGAAACGGCGCTTGCGCATGCAGATCGAAAGACGGGTTCGCACGTTCAGTCGCTTTGATTCAGGCTCAGGCTCATCGCGCAATGCTTGCGCCGGATCGACCCCACAAACCAGCCTTTTGCGCGACGTTTCGACCACTCGCCAAGCCGTCACTTATCGCTTAAGCGCGTGACCGGGCATGAACCGATTGCGTCATCTTGTCACCGGACGTCGGAACTGGACCGCGCTGATCCTTGCGCTGGTGCTGGCGATGCGTGTGATCATGCCGCAAGGTGTGATGGCCGCACCGGACATGACACCCGGTCATACCGGACAACTGGTCGTTCTGCTGTGCGATGGATCAGGTCCGGTCGAGCGTCACCTGGTGCCGCTGGGCGGAAAGCATGGCCAGGATGAAGCCGCTTCGCCATGCGCCTTCGCCGCATTGGCCGATCATGCCGACAATGCCGACACGACCACCGCATTTACCGCAAGGCCATCGGCAAAGGCGCTGCCAACAGGCTTAGCCCTGCCCACGTTGGCAGTGCGCGATGCGGATCATCACCGCCCGCCGTCGCAAGGACCGCCACTTTCACGCTGACACCTTCTCAGCCTGTCAAAGTCGAATTCTTGCCGAACGGATTGAATCATCATGCGTCTTATCAAGACGGCAGCGCTGTGTGCTGCCATCACCCCGGCTCTTGCCGCAACCCCTGCCCTTGCCTGCGCTTCATGCGGTTGCACCTTCACCTCGGACTGGTTGGCACAAGGACTGGTTACCCAGCCCGGCCAGGCGCTGACCATCCGCTATGACTATGTGCCGCAGGCAGTGCTGCAGACCGACACTCATCGCGTCGATACCGCAGCAATCGAACTGCCGCCCGAGCGCGAGATCGAGCGCCGTACCGACAACCACTACCTGACCGTCAGCTATGACCGCCAGTTCGCCAACGACTGGGGAATCAGCGTGGCGGTGCCGGTACTGTGGCGTCCACACCGCACGATCGGTGAGGATACAACCGAGGAAACCCGTTCGAACACGCACGGGATCGGCGATATCCGCCTAAGCGCGCGCTGGCAGGGATTGTCGACGCCCAAAGGGGTCACCGGCCTGCAGTTCGGGCTGATCCTGCCGACCGGTGGATTCCACCAGACCTTCACCTCAGGCCCCGGTGCGGGCGAGGTCGTCGATCGCGGCTTGCAGCCCGGCAGCGGTACCACGCAAGCCGTGCTGGGCGCCTATCACTATCGCCGCCTTGGCAGCGAAGTCGCACTCGTTGCGCAGGCTCAAGTCCAGTTTGCACTCAATTCGCGCGAGGATTTCCGGCCGGGCACTGTCATCGAAGGATCGACGGCGGTGCAGTGGCTGGGCCTTGGCAAAGGCACGATCGTTCCGCAAATTCAGATCAACGGTCGCGTTTCAGTGCGCGATCGTGGCGACAATTCGGATCGGGAAAACAGCGGCGGTGAGCAGATCTATGTGGCGCCGGGGTTCACGGCCAAGCTCAACAGCGCGCTGTCGGCCTTCGCCAATGTCCAAGTTCCGCTGTACATGCGCGTCAACGGCTATCAGTTGACGCCGCGTGTGGTGCTTTCGACCGGGCTCCACGCGCGCTTCTGATCGCCTATTTCTCCGCCAGCAGTGTCGGCAGGAGTTGGTCGAGCGCGGCCTCGTCCAGCATCCTGCCACCTGCGCCAAAGCGAGCGCGCAGGCGGCCATCGCGGCCATAGACAAGCGTTTCGGGTAGAGCCGACGGGATCGCGCGCGCTGGAATCCCGGTATCGCCGGCGCGTATCAAGGCAAAGCCGACATTGGTCACCGCAGCGCGGATCTTTTGCCGACTTGCCCCCGAATCAAGCGCTACCCCCACGATCTGCACACCATGGGCATGTCCGATTCGATCGAGCAGGGGCATTTCGACCCGGCACGGTACGCACCAGGTGGCCCAATAATGGATCACCACCACCCGATGCGCTGCGGGATCGACGCGCAAGGCAGCGCCATCCACAGTAGTCCCGGCAAATGCAGGCAATTGCGGTGGAGCAGCGCCGCTCAGCGCCAGCATCGCTGCGAGCAGGCCAGTTACGCGCCGCACCGCTTCAGCGGCTCCAGCCCCGTACGGTGGCAAGCAATTGCTCGACATGCGCAATCGGGGTGAACTGACCGATGCCATGGCCAAGATTGAAGACATGCGGCCGGTCGGCAAAGGCATCGAGCACGCGCAGTGCCTGCCGCTCCTGCTCCGGCCCACCCGCAAGCAATAGCAGCGGATCGAGATTGCCCTGCACCGGCAAGCCTGATGGCAATTCACGCGCGGCCCACAGCGGATCGATGGTTTCATCGACGCCCACCGCATCGACTCCGGTTTCCCGCGCATAGGCCGCCAGCTTCTCGCCTGCGCCCTTGGGGAAACCAATGATCGGCACATCGGGGTAGCGCGCGTGCATCGCGCTGGCGATGCGGGCATTGGGCGCGATCACCCAGCGTTCGAATTCGGCAGGAGCCAGACTGCCTGCCCAACTGTCGAACAGTTGCAGCCCTTCAGCCCCGGCTGCGGCTTGCCCGGCGAGGTATTCGATGGTCACTTCGGTGATGGCATCGATGATCGCCTGAAACGCTACTGGATCGCGATAGGCCATGGCGCGCGTGTCGTGATGATCGCGGCTGCCCTCGCCTGCCACCATGTACGTCGCCACGGTCCAGGGGCTGCCGGCAAAGCCCAGCAGCGTGGTCGCAGCGCCGTCTGTGGCGGCCAGAGCATCCCTGACCAGCCCGACTGTCCGGTAGATCGGCTCAAGACGCTCAGGCACGCTCTGGAGGCTCTCCAGCGTGGCATCGAGCAGGCGTGGCGACATGCGCGGCCCCTCACCCGCCAGAAATTCCAGATTCTGGCCCATTGCATAAGGCACGATCAGGATGTCGCTGAACAGGATCGCCCCATCAAATCCAAAACGCTTGATCGGTTGCAGCGTGATTTCTGCAGCAGCCTCGCTGTCATAGACGAGTGCGAGGAATCCGCCTTTGTCGGCGCGAAGGGCGCGATATTCGGGCAGATAGCGGCCAGCCTGACGCATGAGCCAGATCGGGCGGGAGGCAAGGTTTTCACCCTGCAAGGTGCGCAGCAGCGGACCGGGCATCGTTCTTCAATCCAAATAAATAGATTCTTAGAATCTGGTTGTTGGAGTCTGTTGGCCCTGTGGATAGCGGGGACGACGCGGCTCTGCCCGATTTGTGCGGAACTTCCCACAAAAACTTCGGACGCCGACTCTGCACGGTTGCGTGGGCAAGGCAAAGTTCTACGCACTTTCCACAGCCTGTGGTTAACCCTTTCCACCTGTGGTCAACGCGTGGCGGGAAGGACTCGTGTCGGGCACGGAATCGGCGTGGCAACTTGTCGTCGGCTTTATCCCGTGGTTTACCTTCAGCCTGTCCACAGCTTCATCCCGAGGCTGGAAAAACGGGGCTTCATGCAGCGGCTGCACCTTCATCTCCTGTCGGACTCCACCGGCGAAACGCTTGAAATGATCGCCAAGGCGGCGCTGGCCCAGTTCGACGAAGCCGATGTCGTGCGCCATTTCTGGCCGATGGTCCGTTCGCAACAGCACCTTGATCGGATCATGAGCGAAATTGCCGCCAATCCGGGGCTGGTGTTGTTCACACTGGTCAGCGACGAGATGCGCTCGCGGCTTGAACAGCGCTGCGCGACGCTTGGCCTGCCGAGCGTCGCGGCGCTTGATGCAGTCACGTTGGCGCTCGAGGAGCAGCTCGGCATGGAAGCCAAGGGCCGTCCGGGCAAGCAACATGCCATGGACGAAGCCTATTTCCGCCGGGTGGATGCGATTCAGTTCACGATTGCGCACGATGATGGCATCGGTTGGGACAACTGGGAGGAAGCCGATATCCTGCTGGCAGGGGTTTCACGCAGTTCCAAGACCCCAACGTCGATCTACCTTGCCAATCGCGGGTACAAAGTGGCCAATATCCCGATCGTGGTCGAAAGCCCGCCGCCGTCCAATCTCTACACCGTGCGCAGGCCGTTGATCGTGGGGCTGACCACCAGTCCCGAGCGGTTGATCGCAGTGCGCCGCAACCGTCTGTTATCGTTGAACCAGGCGCCCGAAACCGCCTATGTCGATTCCGAACAGGTCAACCGCGAGGTCCAGTATGCCCGCCGTCTGTTTGCCGACAACGGCTGGCCGGTCATCGACGTTTCGCGCCGATCGATCGAGGAAACCGCAGCGGCGGTGATCAATCTGTACAACGAGCGTATCGCCGCCGGGGGCGATGCCGCGCTGGGAGGACGTCCCCTGTGAAGACTGCTTTTGTGAAGGTTGTTGCGAAGAAGGCCTTGCAATCATGATCGTGCTGGCCTCGCAAAGTGCTTCACGCAAGGCGATGCTGGCCGCTGCCGGGGTGCCGTTCGAAGCGCGATCCGCCGATGTCGATGAAGGCGCGATCAAGCGCGAACTGATCGGTGTGCCCGCTTGCGAGATCGCGACGATCCTCGCCGAAGCCAAAGCGCTGGCAGTATCGGTGGCCACGCCCGGACGGCTGGTGCTGGGCGGGGATTCGCTGGTCGAAGTGGCCGGTCGCCTGTTCGACAAGCCCGTCAGCCGGGAAAACGCCGTCGAACACCTCGAATTCTTCTCGGGCAAGACGATGAACCTGCATTCGGCAGCGGTTCTGTTCCGCGATTCCGTGCCCGCCTGGCGGCACTGCGAGCGCGCTGTGCTCAAGGTACGCACATTGTCTGCACAGTTTATCGACAGCTATCTCGACAGCGAATGGCCCGCCGTTGCCGGTTGTGTCGGCGTGTTCCGGATCGAAGCGCTCGGTGCGCAACTGTTCGAGCATATCGACGGCAGCCACTTCACCGTGCTGGGCATGCCATTGCTCGCGCTGTTGCGCGCGTTGCGCGATCAGGGTGAGATGGTGGCATGACCGTGCGTCCGTATGCCGAAGTGATCGGCGATCCGATCGCTCAGTCGAAATCGCCCGCGATCCACGGCTTTTGGCTGGAACGGCTGGCTATCGATGCCGACTACCGCGCGGCTCACGTTCGCTCACATGAATTGGCAGACTATCTTGCCGCGCGGCGTGACGATCCGGCCTGGCGCGGTTGCAACGTCACGATGCCGCACAAGCAGGCGGTCATTGCACTGATCGACCGGCTCGATCCGCTCGCCGCGCGGATCGGCGCGGTCAACACCGTCATACCCGAAGCCGGTAAACTGGTCGGCTACAATACCGATGCACCGGGCTTTCTGGAGCCGCTGCGGCCTCTGCTCGACCAGACTCATCTGTTCCGCATGGCGCGAGTCATCGGCACCGGCGGTGCTGCCCGGGCGATTATCACCGCCTTGGCCAGCGAAAAGCTGATGATCGTGCTGGCCGGGCGCAATCCGGCCAAGGCGCGGGCACTGCTCGACGAGCTTGATCCGGGCGGCGAGCACCATGTCGCCGATCTCGGTCACTTTGCCCCGCCGACCGACTTTGCCTTCGATGACCGCGCCGGGTGTCTCGATCTGGTGGTCAATGCCTCGTCGCTCGGGATGGCGGGTCAGGCGGAACTGGCCTTCGATCTCAGCCATGCGCCGCCCGGGTCGGTGTTCTATGACATCGTCACGAGCCCGCTCGATACCGATCTGTTGCAGCGCGCTCGTGCCGCCGGATTCCGCACGATCGATGGGCTGTCGATGCTGATCGGGCAGGCCGATCATGCCTTCCGACGCTTTTTTGGTGCCTTGCCACCACGCGGGGAAGCCGACGCCGAACTGCGTCGCCGATTGGGTGCGGCATGAGCGCGGCGCATCCCGGCCGGCCCTTCATCCTTGGCCTGACCGGTTCGATCGGCATGGGCAAATCGACCGTTGCCACGATGCTGCGTGAACTGGGTGTTCCGGTATTCGATGCCGATGCCGCGGTTCATCAGCTTCAGGGGCCGGATGGTCCGCTCTTGCCCGAGATCGAGGCGGCCTTTCCCGGAACAACCGGGCCCGAGGGGGTGCGTCGGGCCGAGCTGGGCGCGCAAGTGTTCGGCAACCCGGAAGCCCTCAAGCGACTCGAGGCGATCGTCCACCCCGCTGTCGCCCGCCTGCGCAATGCGTTCCTGATCGAGCATGCTGGTCAGCCGCTGATCGTGTTCGATATTCCGCTATTGTTCGAGAAAGGCCACGGCGCGGGGCTCGATGCCGTCGCGGTGGTTTCCGCCCCGCCAGAGCAGCAACGCCATCGTGTGCTCGGACGGCCCGGTATGACCGCGGAGAAATTCGCGCAAATCCTCGCCTTGCAAGTCCCCGATGCGGACAAGCGCGCGCGCGCCGATTTCGTCGTCGATACGGGTGTCTCGCTCGACCAGACACGGCAGGCTGTCGGAAACCTTGTCGAACAGATCCGGGAAAAAAACCGCCGCTGAAGCCTTGCAAGGCCAACAGCACGGGTCCATCGTCCCCCGAATGCGAGAGATCGTTTTCGACACCGAAACCACCGGGCTTGATCCCAGAAGCGGCGACCGACTAGTCGAGATCGGCTGCATCGAAATGGTCAACCGCGTGGCTACGGGCGCAATATTCCATGCTTATTTCAATCCAGAACGCGACATGCCGGCTGAGGCAGAGGCGGTCCACGGATTGTCGATCACGTTCCTGTCCGACAAACCCAAATTCGCCACCCGCGCGGCCGAACTGCTCGACTTTCTGGCCGATTCGCCGCTGGTCGCCCACAATGCCGGGTTCGACTTCGGCTTCCTGAACACCGAACTGGCGCTGTGCGGCCTGGGTGAGATCGGCCGCGACCGCATGGTCGATACCGTCGCGATCGCCCGGCGCAAGCATCCCGGCGCCAAGCTCAGCCTAGATGCGCTGTGCTCGCGCTATGGCATCGATCGCAGCCACCGCACCAAGCACGGCGCGTTGCTCGATGCCGAATTGCTCGCGCAACTCTATGTGGAATTGATGGGAGGCCGCCAGATCGGCCTCGAACTCGCGGCCGATGCTGCCGTGGTGACGCGTGGCGAAGTGACCGCGCCAGCCACCCCGTCGGCAACGCCGCGCAGCTTTCGCGCGCCCCGGCCCCATGCGGCCAGTGCGGCGGAACGGGCCCGGCATGAGCAATTCATGGCGGGTTTCGGGGATGCGCTGTGGAATCGCTCCTGATTTGAAGGAGCAATTCTGCAGCCCCATGCTCAAGGAGATGGACTGATGGATATTCGCGTTTCGGGACACCAGGTCGAGACCGGCACCGCGTTTGAAGCCCATGCGAACGAACGGCTGGCGGTCATCGTCGACAAATACTTTTCCCGCGCACTGTCCTCGCACGTCACGCTGGGCAAGGCCCCGCACGGCGGTTTTCGCTGCGACATCGTCACCCATGTCACGCAGGGCCTGATCCTCAAGGGCAGCGCGGTGGCGCAGGATGCCCACCTCGCGCTCGACCAGTCAGCCGACAAGATCGACACCCAATTGCGCCGCTACAAGCATCGCATCAAGGATCGCCACGAAACCGCACTCCACGCCCGCCGCCAGGAAGAGGCGAACTTCGTGATCGAGCCGACCGGTCCGTTGGAGAACGCGGCCTATACCGTGTTCGTGGTCGAGGACGATGATACCGACGAGCCCGCCGACGCGCCGCTGGTGATTGCAGAAACCCGCGTCGATGTGCCCACCGCAACGGTTTCGGACGCTGTGATGATGCTCGACTTGCGCAACACCAATGCGCTGTTGTTCAAGAACGCCGGAACCGGGACTCACAACATGGTTTATCGCCGCGGTGACGGCTCGATCGGTTGGGTCGAACCGTCCAAGTGATCCATTGGCCACCGCAGGGCCGGTCCCGCATGACCGGCCCTGCATGACTGGCCCAGTATGGCTGGCCCAGTATGACTGGCGCCGTCGGCAAGGGATGACGTCCGAGCGCTACAAAGGCGGCATTCGGTGCTTGCACAAGCGCCCGAACCGGCGCATTGGGCAGCCCAATTGATCGTGCCCTGTCGCACGTTGGGGCTTTACCAGTCCATGTCTGCTCTATTTTCCATTGATTCCCAAGCTGTTCGCATCGTTCGAGCCGAAACCAAGCAGCAGATTTTCGCCGAACTCTCCGCCTGCTTCGCGCAAGTCTACGGGCTTGATCGAGAGCATGTGCTTGAGCGTATCGAAGAACGCGAGGCTTTGGGCAGCACTGGCTTTGGTCGGGGTGTTGCCATTCCGCACGCCCGCATCGAAGGGCTGGCGCGGCCGGTTGCGGTGTTTTTCCGTCTGCAGAATCCGGTCGAGTTCGCCGCTGCTGACGGAATGCCGGTCGATTGTGTCTTTGGCCTGCTGTCTCCAGATCATGCCGGCGCAATCCATCTTCAGGCGCTGGCCGCGATTTCCCGATTGATGCGCGATGATCGCATGCATGAGCGGCTGGTTTCGGCAACCGATGCCGACGCGCTTTATGCCGTGCTGGTCAACGTCCTCGATCTCGACGCGTCCTAGGGCGGACGAAGCGGGTGATCGACGATTCCCGCCTGCCTGCACGGCTTGAAGTTGGCGGGTTGCTGCGGGCGTGCGAATCAGCCGGGGGCTTTGCCACGGTGCTACGCAAGGGTGATCCTGATAGCGGTACGATTCTGGTAATTGTCGTTGATTCCAAAGGGCTTGGCGCACTTTTCGAACGCTTGCCCCAAGCCGATGGGCCACGCCTGTGGCAGGAAATCAGGCATCAAGAGGCTGATAACAAACAGGATTTCGAGGAATTCTTGCAGCGTCGGGCGAGTCGCGATCCGGATCTGTGGATGATCGAACTTCTCATCGCGGACTCGGCTCGTTTCGACCTGAACCGCAGGTGAAGGCATTGACTCGCCCCGAAGCCCCCAGCATGGCAATCCTCTGACCAATGCGCAGGCGGCGTTCATGGGCACAAGGCCCGGAACGACAGCACGCAGACGGGGGGCCAAGGGCCGGGTAAACGCCGCGAATTGCGGCACCATGATCGCTATCGTGGTGCTCGCGCGCAGCGCTCCCGGAGCCAAAGCTCACCGCCCGATCTGGACGATACGTGAGTAGATCCCTTCGCATCGCGAGTGCCATCAGCATCACCGCGACTTTTTTTGCAGCGCTCCTTGGCACCACCGGTGCAGGCGCTGAGTCTACCCGCCAGCAGGCCACAGACCTGCAGGTGCTGGTCCGCGAAGCGCCAGGCGCATCGCCGGTGACATCACTTTCCGATCAGCCGACCGTGCGTGTCGAGCAACAGGATGGTGTCACGCCAAATCTACAATCCATCGACAACGCGGCAACTCTCACGCTTTCACCGCCGGCTGCTTCGCTAGCCGCTGCGGTTGATGCCACGCCAGCACCATCTGCGCTGTCCGACGAGCTGCACTGTCTGGCCACCGCCATCTATTTCGAAGCCAAGAGCGAGACTCTCGCCGGGCAGCTGGCTGTTGGTCGCGTCGTCGTGGCCCGCGCCCGCTCGGGCCGTTTCCCCGCTTCATATTGCGGTGTCGTGCTGCAACCTTCGCAGTTTTCGTTTGTTCGCGGACGCGCCTTGCCCGCAGTCGATAGTTCGAACCGCGGTTGGCTACAGGCTGCCAAAGTCGCCATGATCGCCGATAGCGGCGCGTGGAAAAGCCCGGTCGAAGGCGCGATGTACTTCCACGCGGCACGCGTCGGCCCAGTGTCCGGCAAGACCCGGATGGCGCGCATCGACAACCACGTATTCTATCGTTGAACCGCACCGCCGGCGCGTAGCCGGGCTGTGCGATCAGCGCTGCATGCAGGGGAGGGGCCTTCGGAATGACCGGAGGCCCCTTTTCGGTGTCGGTTCAGACGCGTCGTGTCATTGCCAGAGCCGAGACCGAGATTGCGCCGATCGGCCCGGACAGGTCGTGCAACCAGACCAGACCGCTGGCTACACCGTCAGTCGAACCATGCGGGGCCAGTTCATAGCCGAGCCATTCACCCACGGGTAGCCGGTGCAGATGCACCGTGAAATCGGTGTTGACGAAGTCGATCCCCTGTTCACTGCTGTGCGAAAGCGGACTGGCGAAATCGGCGGTCAGGAATACCCGGGCAAAGGGTGTAAGCGGCGCTCCGGCCACCACCTCGCCCGCAGCGCGCAACCATGTCTGCCGCGCATTGGCGGGCGCCAACTGGCCCAAAACCGGCGGATTGCTGTCTTCGGCGCGGCTTTGGCCGGGTGACGTACGATCGAACCGGGCGTGCCCTGCAGGGATCGGTCGCGCGTCCCAGCGCCCGAACTGCTTGAGCGAAGGCAATGTCTCGGGATGGGGCGCGGGCCAGGCTGGCGCTTGCCACACCGGGTTGGCGGGCTGCTGGCTGGTGCGGAGCAACTGGCAGACAGCGCGCGCGCACAGTCGGCCATCTTGTATCAGGCTGGCTTCGACCAGCCTGATACGCCCGCCTTCGTGCAGCACCGTCGTATCGACGGTCAGGGGCGCGGCAGTTGCCATACGCACCATGTCCACGCCAAAGCGTGCGGGAACCCAGCTTTCGTCTAGATGGTCATGTTCGATTACATGGCCGAGCAGCGAAGCCATGGCTGATCCGCTCAATGTGCCCTTTTGCCAATATCCGTGTGCGCTCCGTGTGGGAACAAAGACGTTATCTTCAATGGTATAAAATGCCTCAACCACGCAGACGCTCACCCCGTTCACCCCGAAGGTGAGGGTTTAATTGCACGATTAAGGCTGAAAGGAAAGGCCCGCCGAACGGCCGGGCCCTGTCCTGCCTCAGTGACGGAAGTGGCGCATGCCGGTGAACACCATGGCAAGACCGGCCTCATCGGCGGCCTTGATCACTTCGTCATCGCGGATCGATCCGCCCGGCTGGATCACGCACGTTGCCCCCGCTTCGACCGCTGCGAGCAAGCCATCGGCAAAGGGGAAGAACGCATCGGATGCAACGGCCGAGCCGACCGTGTGCGCCTGCGCCCAACCGTGCGTTTCGGCGGCTTCCTTCGCTTTGGCGGCGGCAATGCGCGATGAATCACGGCGGTTCATCTGGCCAGCGCCGATACCGGCGGTCACGCCTTCGCGCGCGTAGACGATCGCGTTCGACTTGACGTGCTTGGCGACGGTCCACGCGAACAGCGCGTCTTTCAGCTCCTGTTCGCTCGGTGCGCGCGCGGTCACCACCTTCAGGTCAGCCGGATCGAGCGCGCCGTTGTCGCGGTCCTGCACCAGCAGACCTCCCGCGATGGGTACGGTGACCAGACCGGCGCGCCTGGCATCGGGCAAGGAATCGACGAGCAGCAGGCGCAAGTTCTTCTTGCGCGCAAACGCGGTCCGTGCGGCGTCATCGGCACCGGGCGCGACCACGACTTCGGTGAAGATCTCGCAGATGGCGCTGGCGGTGGGACCGTCGAGCGGTACGTTCGTTGCTACGATACCCCCGAATGCCGAAACCTGATCGCAGGCCAGTGCGGCCTGCCAGGCATCGAGCAAGGTGTCGGCGCTGGCCACGCCGCACGGGTTGGCATGCTTGACGATGACGACGGTCGGCTTGGCCCCGGCGAACTCGCCAATCAGCTCCAGTGCGGCGTTGGCGTCGTTATAATTGTTGTAGGACAGTTCCTTGCCCTGCACTTGTTCGGCCTGCGGCAGACCGGTTTCGGCGGGGCGCCGCGCAACATAGAGCGCGGCCGACTGGTGCGGGTTCTCGCCGTAGCGCAATGCGGTGACGCGCGTGTGGGCACCGGCCAGTACCTCGGGGAAATGCTGCTGTTGGTCGACCCGCGCGAACCATTGCGAAATCGCTGAATCATAAGCGGCCGTGGCGGCAAACGCCTTGGCAGCCATGGCGCGGCGGAACCCTTGCGTGGTGGCACCGTTGTTGCTTTCAAGCTCCGCCAGCAGCGTGGCATAGTCCGCCGGATCGGTCAGGATCGTTACAAAGCCATGGTTCTTGGCCGCCGACCGGACCATCGAGGGACCACCGATGTCGATGTTCTCGATCACCTCGTCGCGCTCGGCCCCGCGCGCGACCGTCGCCTCGAACGGGTAGAGGTTGACGACCACCAGATCGATCGTCGCGATGTCATGGTCGGCCAGCGCCGCTGCGTGCTCGGCATTGTCGCGCACGGCCAGCAGGCCGCCGTGGACCTTTGGATGCAGCGTCTTGACCCGGCCATCCATCATCTCGGGGAAACCGGTGACTTCGGAAATGTCACGCACCGGCAAACCTGCTTCGCGCAAGGTGCGGGCGGTCCCGCCGGTGGAAACCAGATCGACGCCGCGCGCGGCCAATGCCTGGCCGAGTTCGACCAAACCGGTCTTGTCGGACACCGAAAGCAGTGCCCGTTTGATCTCTACAGTGCTCACAATGCTATCCTGTCTATCGCATTTTCTTGAGCAGCCAGGAGAAGGTCTCCCCGCTGCGCGGAATCTTGGCCGCGACGACGAGCTGCCTGATGCCGACCGGGCGACCTAGCCCATCGGCCCAGATGCTTTCCTCGACAGTGACCGGATCGCGCCCCGAACGGAACTGCCAAAGGCTGCCATCGGGAAGCGCGAGCGTCACGCCAAGGCCGTCCTGACCTTGCGCCAGCTCGATATGCGGACCGAGGTGGAAGCGCAAGGCTACGCCGATGGTGCCACGCTTGCCTTTGCGCCCAGTCGGGACCAGCACGTCCTCTCCGCGCAGCTCGGTGCCATCATCGCGCAGGATCAGCACGCGACGGTGGGTCAGCCCGTACCGCGCGACATAGCCGTTGTGGCTGGCTTCCAGCCGGGTGGCTCCGGCATTGCCGCCCTCTGGCGCAAGCAGGCGCCGGTCGATCTCGACCTCGGACACGCCGCTGCCCAACTTGCCGTTGATCAGCACGGCGGTGGAGTTGAAATCGTCAATCGTTAGCGTCGAATGAGCGGCGGTGGCGCGCAGCCCTTGCGCCAGACGATGCGGGATCAGCCCACCGGCTACTGCTGCGCCGCCGCAGTTTACGATGAGCCGGTCGGCCCCATGACTGAACTCGAACGCCAGGGTCGAGGCGCAGCCTTCGCGCGCGTGGCGGCTGGCGGGCGGTGGGGCGGCGTCGAACTGCAGGATGGCACGCTGGGCCGAAACGCGCTGATAACCCCACTGCCGCGCGTCGCGCAGCGGACGGGTGCGCACGCCGCTGGCACGCACCAGGCCCGAAATACGGTGTGCTGAAACCGCGCCGCTGCCTTGCCACGAGCCGAGCGCGCCATCGCCGTGAAGCATGGCCAGCAGCGGCGGTACCAGCAGCGCCAGGATGGTATCGATCTGCGGCGGGGGATCGCTGCGCACGGCGGCGTAGCAGGCCTTCAGCGCCACCAGCAGTTCGATCGCCTCGATCTGACAGAGCGGGCTGCGCGACAATACCCCGCCATCATCGCCCACCAGATCGCCCAGTGCGCGGATCAGGCCCGCCTCTCCATACAAACGGCGCGCGCGGCCGTCGGCGAGCAAAAGCCCCGCGGCGGTGATGCCCACCCAACCTGCGACCTCACCCAGTTTGTCCTTGGCGCGGCCGATATGACGATCAAGCCACCGCGCGGTCGAGGCCATGGCGCCGAGCATTTGCGCGCGGAACTTGCGATCGGTTCCGGACAGCAGCAGCGGCGCGTGTACCAGCCAGGCCAGCAGCCGGTGCCCGGTATGGCCGACATCCCATGCAGGCGTCGCGTTCGGTGCGGGGTTGGCCGCGAGCCATGTACCGGTGATCCGCTCAGCCACTGCCGTGCATTGCGCGCGCGGCGCGCAAGCATCGAGATCGGTCAGCCAGCCGAAGCCATGGATGAGGCGTTCGAATGGTGGCGAAAGGCGTGGCCCGGAAAATTCGACATCGGCGATCGGAGCCTTGACCCCGTGGAGCAGGAAATGCCCTGCGCGTAACGCGGTGCCCGCCGCCGGATCGCCCTGCAGCGGGCTGCTGACCGTAGCGGTGATGCGGGGGGCCGTGCGCTTGCGGAAGGGATTGATCGCGCTGGCGGGCAGGCCCACCGCATAGGCCAACCGGATCAGTCGTTCCCCCGCGCCAACGGCCGGAGGAGAGAAATCGGCGAGGGCCAGCGCGCGCCCCGGTTCGATCACTCCGGTTTCGATTTGGGCTGCTTCGATCTGGGCGGTTTCGAAAGGATCCGCATTGCTGGCCGACTTGCCGGTCATGCGCGGCGGGGTTCGCGCTTCGCGTCGCAGGGGATCGATCCCATCCCCGAGGGGCAGCCCACTGCGATGAGGATCGGCACCGCTTGCGCCGTCGTTTGCGGCCCCGCCAGAGCCATCGGGATCACCCCGAACGATGGTGAGGCGGGGTGATGCCATGCGATCAATCGGCTCCCTTCAGCGCCGCGATGTTCGCAGCATACCGGTCCGGTCCGCCGCGGAAGGTGGCGGTTCCGGCCACCAGCACATCGGCCCCTGCGTCAACGCACTGCCGGGCCGTGGCAAGGTCGACACCGCCGTCGACCTCCAGATGGATGGGGCGACCCGACTTGTCGATTGCCTTGCGCACCGCTTCGATCTTGCGCAACTGGCTGGAAATGAAGCTTTGTCCGCCAAATCCAGGGTTCACGCTCATGATCAGGACCAGATCGATGTCGTCGATCAGGTAGTCGAGCATCTTGGCAGGCGTGCCAGGATTGAGCGATACGCCAGCCTTCTTGCCCAAGGCCTTGATCGCCTGCACGGTGCGGTGGATGTGCGGTCCCGCTTCAGGATGGACGGTGATGATGTCGGCCCCGGCAGCGGCAAACGCTTCGAGGTAGGAATCGACCGGCGAAATCATCAGGTGAACGTCGAACGGCTTGGTGGTGTGCGGACGCAGCGCCTTCACCACCATCGGTCCGATGGTGATGTTTGGCACAAAGTGCCCGTCCATCACATCGACATGGATCCAGTCAGCGCCTGCCGCATCGATCGCGCGCACTTCCTCGCCCAACCGGGCGAAATCAGCCGACAGGATCGACGGCGAAATCAGCGGAGCGGCGGGGCGGGGCAGCAATTCATCGGAACTTGAAACGAGGAGCGATGTCAAAAGAGCTAATCCGGGTGCAGCGTGCGATAGAAAAGGGCGGAAGGCTTTGGCAAGGGACGGTTCATGTAGGGCCGATCCGGCGCACACTTCAGCACGTGGTGCCGCCGCGCACTCCCCAAGCCCAAGCCAAGCGATTACCGGGGGGCAGTGCTGCCTACAAGTTCGTATCCACCCGTTTTCCACACGCTATGTCTGGAAACGGGTCATTTCCGAGGCAACTACTTGCAGGCGGCAACCATCATGCAGGCCTTGTCGCTCGGCGCAGGCCTCGTTCATGGCCGATCAAGCAGACGGGCGCAAAGAGCTTGGTCCTGGCGTCGTTTACGGCATAGGTTCCGCCGCGATTCGAACTGGCGTCTTGCTTGTCGTTCTTGAACCATGTTCAGGCAGAAACCGTTTTCAGGCCGAAACCATCCTCAGGATTGCCCCGTGTCATCACCACGACTGCCCATGACCTTCCCGATGAGTAAAGCCGTGTTCAGGCATGCATTTGCGGCCATGACTATTGCACTGGTCGGCTTGGTGGCAACCACTCCGGCGGTTCAGGCAGCAACCCCGAATTGCATTGGCCGGGCCAGCGACACGTGGATCTACATCTCCGTCGATGGTGTCCGGAATGCCGCCGGTCAGATTGCGGCAACGCTCTATGCCGATGATTCGAGCCGCTTTCTGGTGAAGAATGGTTCGCTATATGTAGCCCGCACACCAGCGGTTGCGGGTGTTACCCGGTTCTGCCTGTTCGTGCCACATCCCGCAGTCTACGCGATCGCCATCTATCATGACGAGGATAATTCGGGAACGATCAACCGCGGCGGTTTGCTGGGAATTCCGACCGAAGGGTTCGGCTTTTCGAACAACCCGCCAACGATCGCGAGCCTGCCTGCCTTCCGTTCGGTGCGCCTGAACGTGAGCAAGCCCAACCTGGCCACGACCATTCACCTGTCCTATCCATGAGCGTGGCTGCACGGCCTGAAGTGCTGGTTGCTGCCGCCTTGCCGCCGGTGACCATGGCGGCACTGGAAACCCGGTTTGCCATTCATCAACTGTCAGACGGGCTTGACCCTGCGATACTGGCGCGGATTCCGGCGATGGCGGCCAGCACACTGGCCGGACCTATCGGTGAAGCCCTGCTGGCGCGCATGCCGGCCTTGCGGATCATCGCCAATTTCGGCGTCGGCTATGACAACATCGATATCGCTGCGGCGTTGGCGCATGGGGTGATCGTGACCAATACCGGCGGAGTGCTCGACGAGGAAGTCGCAGACCTGACCATCGGATTGCTGCTCGCGACAATCCGGCGCTTGCCGCAGGCGGACCGGTTCGTGCGGGCAGGAGGCTGGCTCAAAGGGGCGTTCCCGCTGTCGCCATCGCTGCGCGGGCGCACCATAGGCATTCTCGGGCTGGGTGCGATTGGCAAGGCGATTGCGCGGCGGCTGGATGGCTTTGGCGTGGCCATCGCCTACCACGGCCGCTCGCCGCAGGCCGATGTGGGCTATCCGTGGTATCCCTCGGCGGAGGCGCTGGCGGCGGCATGCGACGTGCTGATCGCCATCGTGCCGGGCGGGGTGGCGACACGCCATCTGGTCGATGCTGCCGTCCTGCGTGCGCTCGGGCCCTCTGGCGTGCTGATCAATGTTGCGCGCGGGTCCGTGGTTGACGAGGACGCCCTTGTCACAGCCTTGCAAGCGGGCACGATCGCGGCGGCGGGGCTTGATGTCTATGCCGACGAACCGCGCGTGCCTGCGGCTTTGCTGGCGCTCGACAACGTGGTGCTGCTGCCGCACCTCGGCTCGGCCTCGGATGTGACGCGTCAGGCGATGGGCCAGCGGATGATCGACAATCTGGCGGCGTGGTTCGATACCGGCCGCCCGCTGACCCCGGTTCCCGAAACGCTTCATCTGGTCGGCTGAGCGCCGACCGCGGTCAGAAGCCCGAGGCGGCCAGTGTCGGCGAAAGGTGCCAGGGGGCCATTTCCTCGGCCAGTGCGTGGGCGCGCGGATCGTCGACATCGATCCACCAGGCATCGTCGATATCCATCGTGTCGGCGCGATTGTAATCGGCCAAGACCTGCATGCCATCGGATAGAGAGCCGGGCTTGCCGGCAGCAATCGCCGCGCGAATGGCGGCGGCAAGATCGGGCGTGGCGTGGAACGCCCCGCAATCGACCGCGTCGTAATCGGTGATGGTCTTGCCGATCGCCTTGATCAGACCACTGGCGTCGGTCCGCACCCATGTGGCGTCGTCTGGATCGACCAGCGGGTTGTCGAGCCTCCGGTCGATCGCCAGCGTCACGCCGTTTTCGGGTGCGCCATGCGCGATCAGGCGGGCAAGGATATCTGCCTCGAAGATGTGATCGGCCATCACCAGCAGGAAGTTGCCGGTGCAGCGGGTTGCGCCTGCAATTACCGAGTGGCCGTTGGGCAATGACCAGTCGGCCAGTCGGACCGGGATGATCTCGACCTGCAGTCGCAACGACAGTTCGGCAAGAAACGCTTCGACCAAGGCGGCCTGATGGCCGGTGACGACGATGAAGCGGGTTGCGCCTGCGACCAGCGCCTGACGGATCACGATCTCGATCAGCGGCACATCGCAGATCGGGGTGAGCGGTTTGGATGTCGAAAGGTCAGCCAGCCTGCTGCCGTAACCGGCGGCAATGATCAGGGTATCCATGGGTCGTCCGTGTCAGCGTGGTTTGCGAAGGTCCGGGGTGGTCAAAGCAACAGCGGCGCCGGTCCCGGGACCGACGCCGCTGAGCAAATGCATGAGCAGGTCTTACTCGGCCGCGATGGCCGGTTCGCTGATGAATTCTTCCACCAGTTGTGCGGCCACATCGTCGTGGAACTGCTGCGGCGGGTGCTTGCAGAAATAGGCCGAGGGGCCGATCAGCGCCCCGCCTTCACCGCGCTCGAGCGCAACCTTGCAGCAACGGATCGCGTCCATCACGCAAGCCGCCGAATTCGGGCTGTCCTCGACCGAGAGGCGCAGTTCCAGGTTCATCGGAACATTGCCCCACTGCGTGCCTTCGAGGCGAAGGAAGCACAGCTTGTTGTCCTTCTGCCATGGCACGTAGTCCGACGGGCCGACGTGGATGTTTTCGTCCGCGAGGCGCTGCGCCAGCATGGCCTGCACCGCTTCGGTCTTCGATTCCTTCTTGCTGCCCAGCCGCTGACGGTCGAGCATGTTCATGAAATCGGTGTTGCCGCCGGTGTTGAGCTGATAGGTCTTTTCGACCGTCACGCCGCGTGCGCCGAACAGGCTGGACAGCACGCGATGGACGATAGTTGCGCCGACTTGCGCCTTGATGTCGTCACCGACGATCGGCACGCGCTTGGCGCGGAAACGCGCTTCCCATTCGGGGGTGCTGGCGATGAACACCGGCATGCAGTTGACCACCGCAATGCCCGCTTCGAGCGCGCATTCCATGTAGAATTCAGTGGCGGTCTGCGAGCCGACCGGCAAGAAGTTGAGCAGGACTTCGGTGCCGCTGTCCTTGAGCGCGGCAACGATCGATTCGTGCGTCGCTTCAGGCTCGTCAGCAAGGATGAAACCGCGATCGCCCATACCGGTCATGTGATCGGCAACGCCATCAAGGATCTTGCCCATGATGACCTTGGCGCCGGTTGCCGGCACTTCAGGCTGAAAAACGGCGGTGCAATTGGGTCCGGCGAAGATCGCCTCGCCAATATCTTTGCCGACCTTGCGCTTGTCGACGTCAACACCAAGCACGAATTCGACATCGCCTGCACCATAGCCGCCGATGCGATCGTGAATCAGACCGCCTGCAGAGTTGTTGTTGCGATAGAAGTAAACGCCTTGGACAAGCGAACTAGCGCAGTTGCCCACGCCGATCACTGCGACCTTGATTGGCTTCATTTTTTCAATGTCCCTTCCGCCAGGTGTCGGACCCGGGGGCGGCCCACACCTGTAATCAAACTGCCCCAGATTACAGAATTATGGCGGATTGCAAGCACAATTCCGGATTGTCATGCGACGCTGCGATGCGGATCAGTCGCCCTGAGTGATGGTAAACGGGGGCTTGCAAAGCCGGGCGGATATGAGACGAGGGCCCGCAGCGCGATTTCGCAGACGTGCTGAGCCATTGGGCAAGTGATTGGAAAGGCGGGGCGCAAAGGCGATGGGCGCAAAGGTGAACGGCAGTACTCAGGTGATCACGCGCCCGGCGCGCGCGCGCGAAATGCAGGATGCGCTGAATTATCATCTATATCATCCGTTGGCCTGGCAACTCGCGCGGTTGCTGGCGCGCACGCCGATCACGCCGAACATGGTGTCGGTCGCTGGCGGTCTGTGTGTGGTGGCGGCGGGCGTGGTCTATGTCGCGGGCGCAGGGTGGGGCCTGCCTTGGCCATGGGGGCCGTTGCTGGGTCTGGCCCTGCACATGACCTGGCATGTCGTCGACGGGGCGGACGGAGATTTGGCGCGGATCACCGGCAAGACCAGTCCGCTGGGCGAACTGGTTGACGGGATTTGCGATTATGCCAGCCATATCGTGCTCTACGTTCTGCTGGCGCTGCTGCTCAGCGGCATGATCGGCCCGGGCTGGGCATGGTTCTGGACGCTGGCAGCGGGCGCCGCGCACATCGCGCAGGCCAACTTCGTCGAAGTGCAGCGCCGATTCTATCAATACTGGACCTACGGCACGCCCTGGCTGAACAACGCGACGCAGGCCGACGGAGCGCTGTTTCAAGACAAGCGCGGGTTCGCGTGGATTCTGCGCGGGTTCGTGGCGGGCTACTTGCGGCTGGCATCTGGCATGAGCCCCCATGCGCTGAAGATCGACGCCGCAGTCAGCGCGGCAATGCCGGGCGGTACGGCCCCCGATGCCGAGCGGTTGACGGCGATCCGTGCCGAAGTGGCACACGAACAGCGTCCGCTGCTGGTTTTTCTGCGCTGGCTTGGTCCCAATCCGCGCGCGCTGGTTTTGGGCGCGGCGATGCTGGCGGGCAGTCCGCTGTATTACTTCGTCTACCAGACGATCGTGCTCAACCTGTTGCTGGTGATCGCGGTGCGACGCGAGGATGCCGCTGCGCAACGTGTCGTGGCCCGGCTGGGGCTTTGATCTCTCAGGCTGGCGTCAGGCCGCGGACCCTTTCATCGGGGCGTAGCAGGGTCAACGCCACCGCGATCACGGCCAGGGCCAACGCTTCGATCAGCGCCCAGACCGACCAGGCCGAATGGTTGTACAGCCACACGCCGATGGCCGGGGTGACGATATAGGCCGATCCGTTGACCGCTGCGACGATGCCAGCGACCTGACCTTGCTCGGACGGCGTGACCGCTAGGCTGGCCCCCGAAGTGAAGCCCGGACGGAACAGGCCGAAGCCCATCGAGGCAATGGCAAAGCCGGTCGCCGTTGCATGCAGATCATGTCCGAGCGCGATCACCACCGCACCGACCCCGCATAGCGCCATGCCCGACAGCGTCGCGGTGCGCGGGCCCATGCTCAACGCCGGAATCAGGCCCCATTGCGCCAGCAAGGTGGCAATGGCGCCGCACATCAGCACGAGCCCGATCGGACCGGCTGCGGCGTCGGGCTGATGACGCAGACCCAGCCGGTCGAGCAGGAGGAAGCCGATCACCCCCAGCAACACCGATTGCGCCTGCCCGCCAAGCGCGCCCGCGATCAACCATCCGCGTAAGCGCCGGTCGCCCCAGCGCACGCGGGTGGTCGAGGGCGCATTACCGTCGTCGTCGTCGGCATCCGCCGCCGAAGGTGTGTCCGAATGGTGTTCGTCGATCAGCGTATGGTGCTTCCACTGATGGGTTGCCGGATCGGGCGTTCCGGCGAGCGCCAGCGCGCGTGGATCATCGTCGGGCAACCGCAGCCGCAGCGACGCGAGCACAATCAGCGCACCCAGCGTGAAGGCGGCGAAAGGGCCCACAAGGCCGATGCCCGGCACGATCAGCAAGGGCGCGAGCGCCGGGCCCAGCACGGTACCAAGACCAAAGCTCGATGCCACCAGCGAGAGCGCGCGCGTCCGTTCGCTGCGGCTGGTGCGGCTGGCGACATAGGCCTGCACCGCAGGGGGAGCAGCCGAGCCGAAGGTGCCGTAAAGCGACCGGGCAAGGGCGAACAGCAGGATCGCGCTCAAGCCGCCGACCCAGCCGTGCAGTCCGGCATAGAGCGCGGTGCCGCATAGCCCGAACGAGAGCGAGAATCCGGACAGGCCCAGCGCCATCATCGCCTTGCGCCCGCGCGTGTCGGAGCGGCGTGCCCAGAACGGGGCAAGGATCATCCACAACAGAGCCGACCAGGAATAGGCGAGGCTGACCCACACATCGGCAATGCCCAGATGCGTGCCGATCGAGGGCATCACCGACTGCATGGCGGTGTTGCCCGCTGCCGTGATCAGCATCACCGTGAACAGCAAGGTCATCCGTCCGGCGGGCAGGGCCGTGTTGGCTATTGGCGCTCCGTTTGGCTCATATACGGCGCTTGTTGATGAGCCATCGTTTCCTGCTGTCATCGCCCGCTCCCCAGCCGACTGATCGCCTTCCCTGGCGAAATTGTGTGCCGGCGATGCTTACCGCGTCGGCGTACAACTTGCGGTAAGCAGGAATGGCAGTGCTTGCAATGCTTTGGATGTTCTGCAAGTCACGGGGGCCCAAGGTCTGCAGGAAAGCTTTCGCACCCATGACGTCAGGCGAAGTCGCACCCCTTCCTTTGATCCCGCGCTTGCGGGCAAAACTTGTCCGCGCGCTGGGACCGACCGCGTTGTTCCTCAAGGGCTTTGCCAAACATCCGGTGATGGTCGGCGCGCTGGTGCCTTCGTCGCGCCGGACGATCGATCGGGTCTTGTCGAAGGTCGACTGGGAACAGTGCCGCCTGTTCGTCGAGTATGGGCCGGGTGTCGGCACATTCAGCCGGCCTGTGCTGCAACGGATGCGGCGTGATGCCCGTCTGGTGGTGATCGACACCAACGCCGAATTCATCGGCTATCTGTCGCGGACGATCGTCGATCCCCGCTTCAGTGCGGTCCATGCATCGGCCAGCGACGTCGAAGCGATCGTGGCGGCGCATGGTTTCGAGCACGCGGACTATGTGTTGTCGGGACTTCCGTTCACCACGCTGCCGCCGGGTGTGGGACAGGAGATCATGGCTGCCACGCACCGGGTGCTGCGCTCTGGCGGCGCGTTTCTGGTCTACCAGTACACCGCCCGCGCCCGCGCGTTGATGCGGCGGTGGTTCGACCGGATCGATGAAGGCTATGAGCCGATCAACATTCCGCCTTGCGTGATCAGCTGGGGCTGGAAGGACTGAACCAAGGACGGTGTGCGGTTCGGCCGATCAATCGAAGACGTCGCGCGTTGCAGCCACGTCACCTGCCAGTTGCCGGTGGGTCGAAGCGATCATCGCCGCGAAATAGGTGTAGCCGACCGCAAACAGCAGGCCGACCACCGTTTCACTGATCAGGCGTTGCGCCTCCCCTTCGGTGGTGTTCACCAGCACGACCCCGACCACCATCATCACCAGTCCGTAAATCACCAGGAACAGGGTGAAGGCGGGCGCGAAATAGAGCATGATCGCCTGAAACTGCCCACGCGTCAGCGTCAGACTGCGGCGGATCGCGACGAATGGATTGCGCGTCTGCGCCACCGCGATCTCGGGTGCGACCATCAACACGAGCGTCAGCGGATACGTCATCGCCGCAATCGACAGCAGCACCGCCAGAACCGCAGGCAGGGCCAGCAGCAGCACGCTGGCCAGCAACAACCAGGCGAGCGAGAACGCGAGCATGGTAACGATGTGCGCCGCCAGATAGCTGGGCAGCATCCGCAAGCTCTGGCCGATCGCAACGGCCACAGTCGGTCGACGGTCATCGAGCATGATCACCAGCATCGTCATGAAGCCGACGATCAGCGGCAACGACAGCAGCGCCAGTGTAGGCCCGGCATCGCCATAGAACTTGGTGAACGCCTCTGCCATCTGCTGGTCGGACATACCGCGGTTGATCATCGGCTTGGGCAGCACCACCGCGCCGATCAGGCCGGGCAACAGAAAGAACACCCCGGCAATGGCAGCCAGCATCTCACGGTTGGCCGAGACCATCCGTGCTGCCTGCGTCCATGCCGCACTGCTGTCCAGTCTTGTCACGTCGTTCCTCGCTTTCGCGGCGGTCTCTAGCAGGCGGCGTGCGCCAGTGCATCCCCCCAAGGAACCGAAGCCGAGCTTCCCGCCCGCTCTTGCGCAATGGCGCCAGCCGCGCCAAGTGCAGCGGATGACCGCCGCCGACTCTCTTGAAATCCGGCAGGATGCCGCGCAAGTGCCCTATCGCGCCGCGCTGGCGGTCATGGACGCGCGCAATGTCGCCATTGCTGCCGGTGAGGCCGGGGAACTGGTCTGGTTGCTGGAACATCCGCCGGTCTACACCGCCGGAACCAGCGCCGATCCCGCCGAGCTGCTCGATCCGCGCTTCGAGGTGGTCGAGGCGGGGCGCGGCGGGCGTTATACCTATCATGGACCGGGCCAGCGGATCGGCTATGTCCTGCTCGACTTGCGCCAACGCAGCCGCGATGTGCGCCGCTTCGTCCATGCCTTGGAGGGCTGGGTTATCGCCACACTGGGCGATTTTGGAGTCGATGCGTGGCGCGCCGATGGGCGTATCGGCATCTGGACCCGAGGGCCTGACGGGCGCGAGGCCAAGATCGGCGCGATCGGGGTGCGCATCCGCCGTTGGGTCACGATGCACGGCTTCTCGGTCAACCTGGCGCCGGACCTTGCCGACTTTGGCGGGATCGTGCCGTGCGGGATCGAGGAATATGGTGTGACCAGCCTGAAAGCACTGGGTATTGCAGTCAGCACCGAAGCATGGGATCGCGCGTTGCTGGCCCGGTTGGAGGCCTTTCTTGCCGAACTGGGTGAGCCGTCCGGCGCCCAAGAGGACCACGTATGATCCTGACCAACCGCCAGCCCGCCAAGCGCACCCCTGTTGCCCGCTCCATCGTCCCGGCGTTCGCCTTGCTGGCGCTGCTGGGAGCATCGGGCTGTGGCAAGCAGGCACCCGTATCGGCCGCGCATGCTGCCGGCGGTGAGGTACTGCCCGGCACGATCAGCGACGCCATGCTCGACCCCGAACGGTCGCAGGAGCGCGCACCGCTGCAACCCGTCAAGGCGAGCAAGCCGACAGTCGATGATTTCGTCCCCGACAAGGCGAGCGAGGCTGCCGATGTGGCGGAAGCACCGGTCGCTGCAACTGCGGCAAAGCCCGCCGCCAACTGAGCCTCGATCCAGAAACGCGGGTCCGGTTCAGTCGAGCCCAAGCAAGGCCCGAGCCTGACGCAAGTGCGGCTGGTCGATCATCCGCCCGTCGATCTGTAGCGTGCCAACATCAGGATTTGCCGCAAATGCCGCCACGATCGCCTGTGCGTGCGCCAATTCGGCAGCGGTCGGGGCAAATGCGGCATTGATTATCGGTACTTGGCCCGGATGGATGGCTAGCATGCCGGAAAACCCATCGGCGCGAGCGGCTTCGGCGGCAGCTTTGAGCCCCGCTTCGTCGCGAAAATCGGCGTGGAGGGTGTCGATCGCGGCAACCCCCAGCGCATGGGCGGCGAGCAGGGTCTGCGCGCGGACGAAACGGAAGGCATCGGTCCACTGCCCGACACCATCGCGTTTCCGGCTGGCGGCGAGTTCGGCGGACAGATCCTCAGCCCCCCAGGTCAGTCCGCGCAAGCGGGGGAGGTCGCGGGTCAGGTAGGTCGGGATGGTGAGCGCGGCACGCGGCGTTTCGCTGACCAGCGGCAGCAAGCCGATCTGGCCGACGGGCAGTCCGTGCCGGGCTTCGAATGCGGCAATGCTGTCGCTGACCAAGGCCACTTCGTCCGGGCCGGCAGCCTTGGGCAGCATGATCCCGTCCGGTGCCGTGGCCACGATGACCGCCAGATCATCGTGCCACAAACCTGTGTCGACGGCGTTGATCCGCACCCACAAGGATGCGGTGCCGGCGCGGCGCGGGACCGTGCCAAGCCACTGTGCGGTCAAGGCTCTGGCGGCTGGCTTTGATGCCAGCGCGATGGCATCTTCCAGATCGATGATCAGTGCATCTGCACCCGTCCCCGGTGCCTTGGCGAGCTTTTTCTCGCTGTCACCGGGGACGAACAGCCATGAGCGCAAAGTGGTCATCGGTAGAACCTGACGTCAGGCCGCTTCGGTTTCTTCGGCCAGCGTCGGATAGTCGGTGTAACCGGCTTCACCGGGGAAGTACCAGGTTTGCGGGACGCCCTTGTTCGGGTTCCAGTGGGCGCCAGTCGCGATGCGATCGACCAGATCGGGGTTGGAGATGAACGGACGGCCAAAGCTGATCGCGTCGGCCCGGCCCGAAGCGACGTCGGCGGCGGCCTGATCGGCGTTGTAGTCGCTGTTGAGCACCAGCGGCCCGGTGTAGATCGAGCGGATCAGCGCATCCTGCTGGGGCACGTCGGTGTTGCCGAAAGTGCCGTTGGGTCCGGGCTGGCGCAGTTCGACGAAGCCCAGTTGCAGCGCCTGCAGGACGCGTGCGGCTTCTCCAAACACGGCTGCCGGGTTGCTGTCGTCGGCGCCCTGCGAATCGCCGTTGGGTGACAGGCGAACCGAAACCGGGCCGGTGCCCCATACTTCGATCAGGCGTTCGAGCACTTCACGCAACAGCCGAACGCGGTTTTCCGGGCTGCCGCCATAGATGTCGTCGCGCAAGTTGGTCGAATCGCGCAGGAACTGATCGATCAGATAACCGTTGGCACCGTGCAGTTGCACCCCGTCGAACCCGGCCTTCTTGGCATTCTGTGCGGCGTGGCCATAGTCGTCCACCAGCCGCGGCATTTCGTCGAGCCGCAGCGGACGCGCTTGCTCGTACGGCTTGGTGCCTTCGGGCGTGTGCGCATGGCCGGGCGCGGTGGTGGCCGATGCCGAGACCGGCGGCTGTCCACCGAGGAAATAAGGGTGGACGATGCGGCCCATGTGCCAAAGCTGCAGCACGATGCGGCCACCAGCCTGATGGACGGCCTCGGTCACCGGCTTCCACGCCTCGACCTGTTCATCGGTCCAGATACCAGGCGCGCTGGGCCAGCCGTGGCCTTCGGGGCTGATCGCGGTGGCTTCGCTGATCAGCAGGCCGGCGCTGGCGCGCTGGCGATAGTAGGTTTGCATGATTGCGGTGGGAACGCCGCCAGCAGTGGCCCGGCCGCGGGTGAGCGGGGCCATCAGAATGCGATTGGGCGCGTGAATGGAACCAAGGTCGATCGGGTCAAACAGGGTGGTGGGCATGGACAATATCCTGTCAGAAGTGGCAAGGGCCCGAATGCGGGGCGGCACGATTGCCGACACAGCCTCGGTTTCCTTTTGCAACTTGATTAGGCTGCGATCTCCGCGATGACAACCGCCCCCCAGGTGAGAAAAACTTCCCGCCCGCACACCTCGCATTTGCTGGCGCTGCTGGGCGGCAATCTGGCCTTGTCCGTTGGCCCTACCTTCGTGCGAATGGCCGACAGTGGACCGGTTTCGGCCGCGTTCTGGCGGGTGATCCTTGCCCTGCCGCTGCTGGCGCTGCTGGCGCGCTTTAACCGCCAGAGGCTGACCGGGATCGCCTGGAAACCGCTGGCCGCGGTGGTGCTGGCGGGCATGCTGTTCTCGCTCGATCTGGCCTCGTGGCACATCGGGATCGAGCGGACCAAACTGGGCAACGCCTCGCTGTTCGGCAATTCGACCAGCCTGATGCTGATGGTGTGGGGCGTGATCATGGCCCGGCGATGGCCGCGCATGACCGAGACGGCAGCCATCGCGCTGGCGCTGGCTGGTTCTGCGGTGCTGATGGGGCGCTCGCTGGAAATCGGCGCCAAGACGCTGGCGGGCGACCTGTTCTGCGTCCTTGCCGGCCTGTTCTATTTCTTCTTCCTGCTGCTGATCCAGCGCGCGCGTGGTGCGATGGGGCCGTGGGCGCAACTGTTCCATTCGAGCTGGGCCAGCGCGCCCATCCTTGTGATTGTCGCACTGGCGATGGGCGAACCCTTTTGGCCGCACGTCTGGTGGCCTCTGCTGGCGCTGGCGCTGGGCAGTCAGGTGATCGGCACCGGCTTGCTGTTCTATGCGCTTGGCCGGTTTTCGTCGTTGGTGGTGGGGCTTGGCCTGTTATCGCAACCGGCGGTGGCGACATTGCTCGGCTGGCTGGCATTCGGTGAGCGGATCGGCTGGCTCGATGCCGCAGGCATGGTCTGCGTCGGCGCGGCGCTGGTCCTGGCGGTTGCCGGAGAAGGGCGCGCGGCCAAGTCCTGATCGACGCGCCCCCCCCTTTTGGTCTTGAGCGGTCAGCGCGCTCCCAGATCGCCCAGCCCGACGGTGCCGCTGGCCAGCGCCAGCATGGCATCGAGGCTCTTCTTGGCGGCAAGGCGCAGCGGTTCCTCGATCTCGATGCGCGGGGTCAGGTCGCGCAACGCAAGATAGAGCTTTTCGAGCGTGTTGAGCGCCATGTAGGGGCAGATGTTGCAGTTGCAGTTGCCGTCGGCTCCGGGCGCACCGATGAAGGTCTTGTGCGGCATCGCCAGTTCCATCTGGTGAATGATGTGTGGCTCGGTGGCCACGATCAGCGTGTCGCCGGGCATGTCCTTGGCGTACGTGAGGATGCCGCTGGTCGATCCCACATAGTCGGCGTGATCGATGATGTTCGGCGGGCATTCGGGGTGCGCGGCAACCGGCGCGCCGGGGTGCAGCGCCTTGAGCTTGAGCAGCTCGGTTTCGCTGAATGCCTCGTGCACGATGCACACGCCCGGCCACAGCAGCATGTCGCGCCCGAACTTGCGGTTGAGATAGCCGCCAAGGTGCCGGTCCGGGCCGAAGATGATCTTCTGTTCGGGCGGGATCTGCGCCAGGATCGTCTCGGCGCTCGATGACGTCACGATCACGTCCGACAGGGCTTTCACTTCGGTCGAACAGTTGATGTAGGTCAGCGCGATGTGGTCGGGGTGCGCTTCGCGGAATGCCTTGAACTTGTCGGGCGGGCACGAATCCTCAAGGCTGCACCCGGCATCCATGTCGGGCAGGATCACCGTCTTTTGCGGGCTGAGAATCTTGGCGGTATCGGCCATGAACTTGACCCCGCAAAATGCGATGACGTCGGCGTCGGTAGCTGCCGCCTTGCGCGAAAGTTCCAGCGAATCGCCGACGAAATCGGCCAGATCCTGAATCTCGGGGCGTTGATAGTAATGCGCCAGAATGACCGCGTTCCGCTCCTTGCGCAGGCGGTCGATCTCGGCGCGCAAATCGAGGCCGGACAGGTTCAGGGGCTGGGCGGTCATGTGGAATCTCCAACGGGCGATGGCCGGCAGTGCGGGATTCGAACCGGCTTGTCCGCCCAGCGACTTAGGGACGCGGCCCGCTCGCGGCAAGAGCGTCGGCAGGGCGATGCCGACGTGAGTGCAGGCCGCATGATCGCCGTGATGCCGGCGATGAAGCCAGGTCCGTCAGTGTGCGGCCGGTTCCCCGTCGAAAACCACCACGATCCTGGCCGCTGGAAAGCCTGCCATTTTCAAGGGCCCGGCGATATTGGCTGCCACCGCTTCGCGCGCCGCCGCACGGGCAAGATCGAGCAAAGCGCCATTGCGGGCCTGCTCCACCGCGATGCGCTCGGCCAGCCGCGTGTTCTCGCGGGTCAGCGTCTCCTGCGCTGTCCGGGTGATCCACACCCCTTCGCGCAAATACTGCGCGCGGGCCTCGTCCAGGTTGGGCTGGCCGATCATCAGTTGCGGCAGGCGCACCGACAGCGTTTGCGCCGACGCGTTCCACGTCATGCGGTCGCGCCCGATCTTGCCGAGGTCGATTGCGTAATCGACGCGCGCCGGAATGACCGCCACCTGCCGCGACCTGACCAAACCGAAGAGTTGCGAATTGTCGCTGGACACCACTGGCACCAACTGTGCGCTGAATACGGTCAGCCGGTCCTGCTTCTCGAACGCAACCAGTCCGACCGCCAGCGGGTCGACTGGGGCAGGGGGGCGCACCAGCAACCAGCCGAGCCAGACTGCCGCGCCCAGTGCCAGCGCGAACAAGGTCCATGGCAGGATTGCGGCTCGGCGGCGCGGCGCGGGTGTCGCTGCCATGCCGAACCGGTCCTTGCCAGAAGGAGCAGCCGGTTGGGGGGTCAGTTCAGGATCGTCCATGTCTGTGCGTTACGCGCGACGCGGCCCTTCTGTTCCAGATCGACAAGGTGGGCCAGCACCGATCGGCCCGCAGCGCCTTGCAGACGCTCGTCCAACCCTTTGTACATTGCCGCGACGAAATCCGGTATCGACCGCGCACCGCCCTCAAGCAGCGTGACTATCTGGCGTTCGCGCTGGCGGCGGTGGCCGATCATGCCGCGCACCAGTTGGCGCGGATTGTTGATTTGTGGGCCATGCGCGGGATAATAGACCCGGTCTTCGCGGTCATAGAGCTTTTGCAGACTGGTCATGTAAGCGGCCATGTCGCCGTCGGGGGGCGATACGACGCTGGTTGACCAGCCCATCACGTGGTCGCCGGTGAACAATGCGCCACTTTCGGACAGCGCAAGGCACAAATGGTTGCTGGTGTGACCGGGTGTTGCCACCGCCTCTATCGTCCAGCCGCTGCCGGTGATGCGCTCGCCATCGAGCAGCACGCGGTCTGGCGCATATTCGGGGTCGAACGCGGCATCGGCGCGCGGGCCGCTGTCGTCGAGCACGAGCGGCGCGCAACCGATGATCGGCGCTCCGGTCATCGCCCGCAGCGGGCGAGAGGCGGGGCTGTGGTCACGATGGGTGTGGGTGCACACGATGGCCGCAATCCGCGCCGAGCCGACGGCAGCAAGGATCGCTTCGACATGGCCCGCGCCATTGGTGTCGGCATGGCCTGCCACGCCGGTGTCAGCGGGGCCTGGATCGATCACCGCGACGTCGGGACCGTTGCCGACGATGTAGGTCTGCGTGCCGGTGAACGTGTAGGGCGAGGCGTTGGGCGCAAGCACCCGCCGCACCAAAGGTTCCAGCATGACCGAACGGCCGGTTGGCCAGGTCGCCGGATCGTGCGGGTCTTCCGCGGGGATGGTATGCTCCATGAACAGACCTATGGGGACGCGTTGGGCGGAGTGCAAGAATGCGGGCACCTGACTCTTCACGGCTGCTACGCATTATCGGGCGATCGCTTCGCCCCCCATGTCGACTGGTGGTTCATTTAGCCGCACGCGCAAGCGTTCCTGCAAGCGCTCGATCGCCGAAAGCACGGGCTGGGGGGCTGCGCGCCAGGCCAGGTCAAGGCGCTGAATCCGCTCGTAAAGCCGCTCGCTTTCGCGGACGAGCCCTTGCGCGTCATCGGGCAGGGTGGCCAGCGAATCCGGGTCGCTCAGTGGGAAATGCGCGATCATCCGACCATGGCGACGCAACTGCTGCTCGTTCAACTCTCCGGCAAAGAAGGCCCGGTGATTGAGCAGCCACGCCAGGCAATGCATGATCCGGGTGGTGGTGCGCAGGGCTTCGCAACTGGCTTGCACACGGACCAGCTCGGCTGCTGTGTCGCGCAAGTCGGCCATCGCCAGCGCGGCGCGTTCGGCATGCTCGGCCCGCAGTCGATCGAAGCTGTCGCGCACTTCATCGGCGAGCGTCAGTGCCTCGGCATAGAGCGCTTCGACAAGGCGCGGGTTGAGATCGGGCAGTGCGGACACCATGCCCGCATAGTCCTGTATCGAGGCTTGGCTCAACCGCCTGCGGCCCCGTATCTGGCTGCATATTGGCAGTGTACCGGAACGGAACGCGGCGCGGTTTTGCGCCAAGCCTGCCGGTGGCGAATCATCGATTTGATTTCAGGCGATAATGTCCGGGATGAGATAATCTTCCAGCATCGAGATCTGGTCCTTGAGCAGCAGCTTGCGCTTTTTCAGGCGGGCAATCTGCAACTGGTCATGTGCGCCGGCCAGGCTCAGGGCATCGATCGCCGCATCCAGATCGCGGTGTTCCAGGCGCAAGGTCGACAGCCGTTTGCGCATCTCGTCTTCAGTCAACCCGATCACTCCTGCGCAAACCCGAACCGGCCCATGGCGAATCAATTTCCGCACGAATCTACGGTTTAACCCGCAGAGCCTGCTTTCCGACGTGGTTTGGCTTGCAAGATACGGCGAATGTGGGAGCATGACAACGCGTCGGCTCAGACCTTGTGCAGGCTTTTCCAGGTGAGTCGCGGCCAAACAGGCCGGAGCAGGCGCCATCCACGGCCGCGGAAATTCGTCCGCAGCTGGACGGGGGGACAATCCCGTAAGGAGGTAACCGCATGGAAACGTCGCATATCAGCGCATTGCAGACCAAGCACGCCGGACTCGAACGTCGTATTGAAGAGGAACTGGGCAGACCGTTTCCCGACGGTGGCCGACTGATGGAACTCAAGCGACGTAAGCTGCGAATCAAAGAGGAACTTTCCCGCTCGCACTGATGACGTTTCCACGGGGATCCTTGTGAGGGTTCCCGGCAATACTTGATACGCGTGGACTTGATACACGTGGCGTGATTTCGGCAATCTGGTTTCAGGTGGCCTGTTTCAGGTTCCCGAAATCCAGTCTTCGCCAGACGGCCCGGTCCGGTAGCTCCGTGCTGGGCCGTTTGCCTGTTTCCGGCTGGCGCTATCACCCGCGAACATCGGCAGCGGTTACGACCATCTTGGATCAATCCGCCATCAAGGACAGGACAACATGGCATGGCAGCGTTTGCAAACGGTCCGCCTTGCGCTAGGCGATTGAACCATGGTCCTGCTGTCCGCCGCTGCCGCCGCCCGGGCGATCCTGATTTCGTTGCACGAGGTCATGGCCTCGCGTTCCGGTCCGCAAGCCAAGCTGAACCAGATCGTAGAGGTGATCGGAGCCAAGCTCGATAGCGAGGTCTGCTCGATCTATCTGCTGCGCGAAGGCATGCTCGAACTGTTTGCCACACGCGGCCTCAATCAGGCCGCCGTTCACGTCACGCGGCTGGCGGTGGGCGAAGGGCTGGTCGGAACGATCGCTTCGAACATCGAGACGCTCAACCTGGCCGAAGCTGCAGCGCATCCCGACTTTGCCTTCCGTCCCGAGACGGGTGAGGAAAAATTCCATTCCTTTGCCGGTGTGCCGATCGTGCGCCGTGAACGCGCGGTCGGTGTGGTCGCGGTCCAGCATGTTGATCCGCGCCGGTATGAGGAAGTGGAGATCGAGGCGCTCCAGACAGTCGCGATGGTGCTGTCCGAAATGATCGCCAACGCCGAACTGATCGATGCAGAAGATGCGCTCGGGGTTTCGGCGCAACAGACCGGGCCTGAGCGGTTGAAGGGGCAACCGCTGGTCAAGGGCATCGCCGCCGGATTGGCGGTCTATCACCAGCCGCGCGTCACGATCGAGCAGATCGTGGCCGAAGACACCGAGGCCGAACGCCAGCGCGTCTACCTCGCGTTCGACCGGATGCGCGAACAGATCGACCGCATGGCGAGCCAGGCCGAATTCGGCGTCGGCGGCGAGCATGAGGAGGTGCTCGAAACCTATCGCATGTTCGCTTACGACGAAGGCTGGAGCCGCCGGATCAACGAAGCGATCGATTCGGGGCTGACCGCCGAAGCCGCGATCGAGCGCGTGCAGCAACGCACCCGCATGCGCATGCGCCAGATCGACGATCCGCTGCTGGCCGACCGCATGCACGACCTTGAAGACCTGTCGAACCGGTTGTTGCGGATCGTTTCGGGGCAGCTTGGCACGGCGGCCAGCATGGGGCTCAAGGGCGATGCGATCCTGATCGCACGCAATCTTGGTCCGGCCGAATTGCTTGAATACGATCGGCGGCGGCTCAAGGGCGTGATCCTTGAGGAAGGCTCGCTGACATCGCATGTGGTGATCGTGGCGCGCGCCATGGGCATCCCGGTGATCGGGCGGGTGCGGGGTCTGCGCGGTTGCGTGCGCGATGGCGATCAATTGCTGGTCGATGGCGATCAGGGCGTCATCGACGTGCGGCCCCTGCCGGCACGGACCGAGGCGTTCGAAACGCGCTTTGCCAAAAACCGCGAACGTCAGGCGCACTACGCCGCGATGCGCGATGTTGAGCCGGTCACGCGCGATGGCACGCGCATCTCGGTGATGATCAATGCGGGTCTGCGCGATGATCTGCCGATGCTCGGCCTGACCGGCGCCGATGGCATCGGCCTGTTCCGTACCGAGTTCCAGTTTCTGGTGTCGGCGACGCTGCCAGCGCGCGAGCGCCAGACCCGACTGTACCGCGACGTGCTCGACGCGGCGGGTGACCGGCCGGTGGTGTTCCGCACCGTCGATATCGGCGGCGACAAGGTGCTGCCCTACTTGCGCCACAACGGTGGAGAGGCCGAGGAGAACCCGGCGATGGGCTGGCGCGCGCTACGCGTGGCGCTCGAACGCGATGGGCTGCTCAAGGTGCAGGCGCGCTCGCTGCTCGAAGCGGCTGGTGGGCGGACGCTGAACGTGATGTTCCCGATGGTTACCGAACCATGGGAGTTTGATGCGGCCAAAGCGGTGTTCGATGGCCAGTTGGCGTTCCTGAAAAAGCAGAAGAAGCCGCTGCCCGAGGCGATCCGCTTCGGGGCCATGCTCGAAGTGCCGGCGCTCGCTGAATGCCTTGATGTGCTGGCGCCCAAGATCTCGTTCCTGTCGATCGGGACCAACGATCTCACCCAGTTTCTGTTCGCGGCCGACCGTGCCCATTCCAAACTGGCCGAGCGCTATGACTGGCTGAGCCCCGCGATCATGCGCTTCCTGCGCCGGGTGGTGCAATCGGTGGCGCCCCACGGCATCGACCTGACGGTGTGCGGTGAGATGGGTGGGCGGAGGCTTGAGGCGTTGGCCCTGCTGGGCCTTGGCATTACCCGGCTGTCGATCACGCCAGCCGCCGTCGGACCAGTCAAGGAACTGGTACGCAAGGTCAATTTGCCCGACATCGCCAGAGCCATGTCCGGTTGGCTGGACGCACCGCCTCCGAACTTGCGCGCGGCCCTGTCCGAATGGGCCTGCCAACGCGGCATCGAATGCGACTGACCGTCTCGGGTCGCCAGTCAGCATCGCGAAAGGCAAATCGTCGCAAAACCGGCGCTTGTTGTTGTGAAACCGGCGTGAAAAGCGTTGACATTCGCCCGATTGCAACGTTGCCTGCGTAACGGGTACGCAAGAAGCCGAGGGTCGCCTCAAAGGCCAAGGAAAGTGTTGACGTGACTGCCTCCGCAGATACCGGATTTGATCCCGCTCCAATCATTGCGCCCTTGCCACAGCCCGTCAGTGTCCGGCTCAAGGCGGCACGCGAAGCGCTTGGTCTGTCGCTCGCCGATGTCGCGGCGCGCACACGGATTACCTCACGCCACGTCAAGGCGGTGGAGGATGGCGATTTCGCCAGCCTTCCCGGACGGCCCTATGTGATCGGCTTTGCCCGCAGCTATGCGCGCGCGGTGGGATTGGATGAGGCTGAAATCGCCGCAGCCGTGCGGTTGGAGATCGGCACCCGCAGCATCGGTCCCGAACCGCGCGTCATCAACCAGTTCGAGGTGGACGACCCGGCCAAGACTCCGTCACGGCTGGTCATCTGGCTGGCGCTGCTGTTGTTCGGCGGCCTGATCGTCACGATCGTGCTGTTCCTGCCGACCACGTTCATCCCGTCGGTCGGCCTGCCCTCGCTGGTCGAGCCGACGCACGCGCCTGCGCCTCCCGCGGTTACCGTGCAGCGCCCCGCTGCTCCGGCTGCTGCACCTGCGCCGACCGGTCCGGTGGTGTTCACGGCGCTGACCGACAAGCTGTGGGTCAAGTTCTATGACGCCAGCGGCAAGCAGTTGTTGCAAAAGCAACTGGCCAAGGGTGAAAGCTACACGGTGCCCGCAGATGCGGTCGAACCGAAGCTGTGGACCGGGCGGGGCGATGCCCTGGCCATCACCATCGGCGGACAGGCCGTGCCGCGTCTTGCCGAGCATGAAGGCATCATCAAGGACATTCCGGTCAGTGCGGTGGCCCTCCTCGCGCGCCCGGCGTCCGGCGCGCCAGCGGGGCAGGCGTCAACGCCGGCGCCGGTCGTCGCCGCAACCGGTTCGCCATCGACTGCGCGACCCTTCGCGCGGCGCCGGGCTGTCGCGCCTGCGTCGTCAGCGCCGAGCGAGGCCGTGCCCGCTGCGCCGACCGCCACTCCTGCGGCTGCGACCGGCCCGGCAGCGACGGCTTCCCCGGCCGGGTGACGGGTTGCACTCGACTTCGTGTCGGGGCTGAGGCAGATTGAGGGCGATGCCGGGCATCGGCACTACCTTCCGGACGGAGACCATGACGAAGATGATGAACGCCCCCCGACCGGCGCGCCTGCGCCCGGCCATGTTCGGTGCGATTTGTCTGGCGCTGTTGCCGGTATCTGGCGCGCTGTTGCTCGTTCCGGGCTTGGCGCAGGCGCAAACCGCGGGCGATCCGGCCGAAACGCGCCTGCGCAAGCTTGAGGCCGAGCTGCGCGCGGTTCAGCGCAAGGTCTTTCCCGACGGCGCCGGTCGCACTTTTGGCGCGGAAATCTCGGCACCCACCGTCGGCAGCAGTGCGCCAGCACCCGTTGCCGGGCCGTCTCCGGTGACCGATCTGCTCACCCGCCTTGACGCGGTAGAGGCGCAAGTGAAGTCGCTGACCGCCGCAACCGAAGAAAACCAGAACCGCCTGGCCAAGCTTGAGGCGCGGGTTGCCGCTGTTGAACCGCAGCCTGCGGCAAACCCGCTCGAAGCGGGCGCCGGGGCACCGGCACCGGTCATTCCCGCTGTGTCGCAACGCCCCGCTCCGGCGCCTGCGGCAAAGGCGCCTGTCGTTGCTGCGCCGCCATCAGCGTCGGCACCCGCTCCGGCTGTTGTCGCACCCAAGCCGGTCGGGCCTTCCGCCGAACGGGTCGCCGCCGTCGCTGCGATCGAGCGGCCGGTCAGCGAAGACAAGGCCGAGGATGAATATTCCTACGGCTACCGTTTGTGGGAGGCCAAGTTCTTCCCCGAAGCGCAGCAGCAATTGCAGCACTTTGCCCAAGCCTATCCCAAGCACAAGCGCATCAGCTATGCCCGGAATCTGCTGGGGCGCTCCTATCTCGATGACAACAAGCCCGGCACCGCCGCGCAATGGTTCGTGCAGAACTATCTTGGTGACAAGCAGGGCGATCGCGCCGCCGACAGCTTGCTCTATCTGGGCGTCGCGATGACCCGGCTCAAGGAAGCCAAGCGCGCCTGCACTGCCTTCGCCGAGTTCAAGACAACCTATCCGACCGAGGCTGCGGGCCGTCTCAAGTCGCAGTATGAGGCCGCCACCAAGGCGGTAACCTGCAATTGATACGCCTCCCCGCCTGATTTCGCCCGCGTTTGCGGCCCGTTTCGCCGCAGATTGGCAGCGCGTCTGGGGCGACGATCGGCCGGTTGGACTCGCGGTTTCGGGCGGGGCCGACAGCCTCGCGCTGCTGCTGCTGGCTTGCGCCGCTTTGCCCGGACGCTTTGCCGTTGCTACCGTCGATCATGGCTTGCGGCCCGAGGCGGCTGGCGAGGCGGCAGCGGTGGCCCGGCTTTGCGCCGCGTGGAACGTGCCGCATACCACGCTTTGCCTCACCCTTGCCGCAGGCAGCGCCATTCAGGAACGCGCCCGCGATGCCCGCTATGCGGCGCTGGCTGGCTGGCAGCAAGGCGCGGGTCTTGCGGCGCTGGTCACCGCGCACCATGCCGACGATCAGGCCGAAACCTTGCTAATGCGCTTCAACCGGGGGTCGGGCTTGCGCGGGCTGGCAGGGATGCGGCCGATGGCCCGTGTTCCCGGTCATGAGGCGCCGCTGCTGCGGCCGCTGCTTGGCTGGCGGAGGGCCGAACTGAGCGAGATCGTTGCTTTTGCTGGGGTTGTTGCCGCCGACGATCCGTCCAACCATGATGTCCGGTACGAACGCGTACGGGTGCGCCAAGCGCTGGCGCAGGCAGATTGGCTCGATCCTGCCGCGATCGCTGCCAGCGCTGCGCATCTGGCCGAGGCGGACGCTGCGCTGGATTGGGCGGTGGCGCGCGATTTGCACACCATCGCGGCGATGCCTGACGGGCTGGCGTTCGATCCCGCCGATGTACCTCGGGTACTCACTCTGCGGATGCTTGAGCGCATTGTGATGCAGCTTGCGCAAGGCACCCCGCGCGGTCGGGATCTGGCGCGCTGGCACGATTTGCTGGCCGGTGGGGCGGTGGCTACGTTGGCAGGGGTCCGCGGCGACGGGCGGGCGCGGCCCTGGCGCTTTACCCGCGCTCCGGCGCATCGGCGCCTGCGAAAAAGCGAAGGCGGAGCCTGATTCGCCGGTCTGCCGAGTGCAATGTCGGCGCACTCGATCAAAGTGCGCAGGAAATTCGCACTTCAGGTTATATTGCCATTCACCGTGGCGATCCTACATTGCCCTGCAACACCCGCACTTTTGCGCGTTTTCGAGAGTCACGCCATGAACGACGACCAGCCGCAGGGCAACCCGTGGATCAAGAGCCTTCTGGTATGGGGCGGCATCTTCGTTGCCTTGCTGCTGGTGGTCTCGATGCTCGGCGCGCGCAGCGATGCCACCGGCACCACGATTCCCTATTCCGATTTCCGTGCGCGTGTCGCCGAAGGTGCGGTCCGCGATGTGCAGATCAGCCCGGAACGCATCACCGGCTCGCTCAAGAACGATCAGCAATTCCAGACCGTTCCCGTCCCCGGCGATGGCGAACTGACCAAGCTGTTGCTCGATCAGGGCGTGAAGGTTTCGGGCAAGGCGCAGGAAGAGCAGAACATCCTGCTGTTCATCCTGGCGCAGTCGCTGCCGTTCCTGCTGATCCTCGGCGTCGCCTTCTTTGCGCTGCGTCAGGTCCAGAAGGGTGGCGGTTCGGGCGCGATGGGCTTTGGCAAGTCGAAGGCCAAGCTGCTGACCGAACGGTCGGGCCGGGTGACGTTCGATGACGTTGCCGGAATCGACGAAGCGCGCGAGGAACTGCAGGAAATCGTCGAGTTCCTGCGCGATCCAACCCGTTTCTCCAAGCTTGGCGGCCAGATCCCCAAGGGCGCGCTGCTGGTCGGCTCGCCCGGCACCGGCAAGACCTTGCTCGCCCGCGCCATTGCAGGTGAGGCGGGGGTGCCGTTCTTTACCATTTCGGGCTCGGACTTTGTCGAGATGTTCGTCGGCGTCGGCGCCAGCCGCGTGCGCGACATGTTCGAACAGGCCAAGAAGAACGCGCCCTGCATCGTGTTCATCGACGAAATCGACGCCGTCGGTCGTCACCGTGGGCACGGTCTGGGCAACTCCAACGACGAGCGCGAACAGACGCTCAACCAGTTGCTGGTCGAAATGGACGGGTTCGAAGCCAACGAAGGCATCATCATCGTCGCCGCCACCAACCGGCCCGACGTGCTCGACCCCGCGCTGCTGCGTCCGGGCCGCTTCGACCGGCAGGTCGTGGTGCCGATCCCCGATATCGAGGGGCGCGAGAAGATCCTGGGCGTCCACATGAAAAAGGTGCCGCTGGCGCCCGACGTCAATCCGCGCGTCATCGCACGCGGCACGCCGGGCTTTTCGGGCGCGGATCTGGCCAATCTGGTCAATGAGGCCGCGCTGCTGGCCGCCCGTCGCAACAAGCGTCTGGTCGCCATGCAGGAGTTCGAGGACGCCAAGGACAAAGTCATGATGGGCGCCGAACGCCGCAGCATGGTGATGACCGACGACGAAAAGAAGATGACCGCCTATCACGAGGCCGGACATGCGATCGTCTCGGTCAACGAACCGGCCAGCGATCCCATTCACAAGGCCACGATCATCCCGCGCGGCCGCGCACTGGGCATGGTCATGCGCCTGCCCGAACGTGACAGCTATTCGTATCATCGCGACAAGATGCACGCCAACCTGTCGGTCAGCATGGGTGGCCGCGTGGCCGAGGAACTGATCTTCGGCTATGACAAGGTCAGTTCGGGCGCCTCGTCGGATATCCAGTACGCTACCAGTCTGGCACGCAACATGGTGACCAAGTGGGGCATGTCGGACAAGCTTGGGCCCCTGCAATACGAGGATAGCCAGGAAGGCTATCTCGGGATGGGTGGCAGCGCCCGAACGATGATGTCGGACGAGACCAACAAGCTTATCGACAGTGAGATTCGCGGGCTGGTCGATGGTGCGCACGCCCGTGCCACCGACATCCTCAAGACCAGCGAGGACAAGCTGCACTTGCTCGCCAACGCGCTGCTCGAATACGAAACGCTGACCGGCGAGGAAATCCGCTCCCTGATCGAGAACGGCACGATCGACCGGCCCGAGGCACCGTCGGGCCCATCGCGTCCGCTCAACCCGCAAGGCGCCAGCGTGCCGCGCGCCGGTCGCCGGATTTCGGGTGGCGGCAACCTGCCCAGCCCGCTCGGCGCCTGAGCGAAGGGCGGCTGGCATGGGGGCTACGACCGAAGCGATCGTGATCCGTCAGTATGGCGGGCCTGACGTCATGGTGCTGGAAAGCGTGGACGTGCCAGCACCAGGCCCCGGGCAGATTTTGCTGAAACAGCAAGCCGCCTCGGTCAACTTCCACGATGTCTATGTCCGTTCGGGGGCCTACAAGACGCTGCCTCTTCCCGGAATCCCCGGGTTGGAAGCGGTCGGCACGGTCGAGGCTGTGGGCGCCGGTGTCAGCGATTTCGCGCCGGGCGACCGCGTTGCCTACATCGACCGAGCTTATGGCGGCTATGCCCGCGCCCGCGTGATCCCCGCCGAGCTGGCGGTGCCTGTGCCCGATGGCGTCGAGGCCGGTCTGGCGACCGCGTGGTTCCTGAAAGGGCTGACCGCGCAGGCGCTGGTCGATGAAGTCGAACCGGTCCACGCAGGGTCGGTCGTGCTGGCGCAGGCCGCAGGTGGCGGGGTCGGGCAATTGGTGGCGCGCATGGCAAAGTTGCGCGGCGCAACCGTGATCGGCACCGCCGGGTCCAATGCCAAGGCCGACATCGCCCGTGCGGCCGGATGCGACCATGTCATCCTTTACCGCGAACAGGACGTTGCCGCGCAAGTGGCGGCCTTGACCGATGGCAAGGGCGTGAACGTCGCGTTCGATGCGGTCGGAGCCGACAGCTTTGAAGGTTCGCTCGCGTCGCTGGCGCTCAAGGGCCATCTTGTCCATTACGGTCAGGCATCGGGCCCTATCCCGCCGTTCGATCTGTCGCGGCTGGGGGCGAAGTCGGCAAGAATTTCGCGCCCGTTCCTGTGGCCCTACGTCCAGCCGCGCGAAAAGTTGCTGACCGCCTCGCGCAGCCTGTTTGCTGCGATGGCTGCGGGCGATCTGCCGCTCACGCTCGGCGGGCGCTTCCCGCTGGCGCAGGCGGCCGAAGCACATACCGTGCTTGAAGCGCGCGCGGCGGGGCCGTTCGTGCTCGATTGTTGAGCGGGATCGGGCGTCAACCCGCTGTTTCGGCAGCAATCAGCGATACGAAGATGGTCAGCGCCACAAACGCGATCACCAGCAAGGCACCGGTCCGCACCAGTGCTCCTGCGCGCGAACAGTGGTAAGCGCCACGCAACTGCCGATACATGTGCAGCGGCGGGATGATGCCATACAGCAGCACCAGGCCTGTAAGGCCGACCGACTGTCCCAGCATCACGACGATCGTCAGCAATGTCATGAAGCTGATCGAGTAGGTCACGAACACGGTGTGATCGTAAAGCGGGAAGCGCCGCCGTCCGAACGGAAACAGCAACCACAGGAACGGCACCGAGATGGGGATCAGCGCCCAACTGTATTTGTAGGCGTGTGATTGCAGCTTGTAGACCGCCAGTTCCGGGTTCTTGCTGACATGCTCGATCGCATCGTCCAGCATCGCAAAGCCGGTGGATGGCAGTTTCTCGCCGCTGCCTGCCGCCTTGGCCGCCCGCATCAAGGATACCGCATGTTCGATGTTGGCGATTTCCTCGTCCGCGTCGTCGGTATCCTCGCCGGCGGCTGCCAGCTTGGCGCGTTCGGCGCGTTTGGTGGCAAGTTCCTGCTGCGCTGCGGTCAGTCCCTGCGTTGCCTGCCCTGCAACCGACGCCTGCACAGCCGTTTTCTGTTCGCCGCCTATGTGCATTTCGCCCGTGGTCTGCTGGATCACGAAAAACAGCAGGAATACGCAGAACAGAAACAGCGCCAGCGGCGAGACGAAGCGTGCCCGCTGACCATCAATGTAGTTGCGGGTGAGCGTGCCTGGACGCAGCGCCAGCATCGGCAGCGTTGTCCAGATCTTCCCTTCGAAGTGGAACACCCCGTGCAGCAAGTCGTGAAAAAACGCGCCGAGCGTGCGGTGCACATGCGCATGCTGGCCACAGGCGTGACAATGTGCGCCGATCAGCGCGGTGCCGCAATTGAGGCAAGCGGTTTCATGCGTGTGGCCATCATCGGCGGCGTGGCTGCGACCGGCCGAGGGCTCCACAGCGTTTGCGGTCATGACTGTGGTAACGGCATCGCCCAGCGCGTCGGCATTGCTCATCGCTTGTCTCGTTCCCCCCGGGACAGGATTGAGGGCCTGCCATAACCGAGCGCGCCCGTGCTGGCTACGCCGTTGCTGGGGCGTCTTGCAGGTGTGCCTAAGCGCTAACCCCGATGGAACCGGCGGATTTACGCGTGCTTAACCCTGATCGTGCAGGGGATGGAGGTGCGACAGCTCCGATCCGAGCTGAAGGAAGGCAGGCGGCATGTTCGGTCCGCGTGAGGAACTGACATTCGCCTCTACGGCGAGCGCGGGGGTGACCTTTGGTCGCGCCGGTGTGCCGCGCCGCGCCGTGCCAGCAAGCAATTTACCGGCCACCGTTTTGCCGGCCAGCGACTTGCCTGCAAGCGAACCGCCGTTTTCCCGGCCGGAGCAGGACTGGCGGCTCAGTTCCCACCCGCTGGCCCGGCGCGGTCATGCGATTTGCTCTGCCGTTGAACGGCAGTTCACACGGCATCCGCTTGTCAGCGATCTGGCCGAGGATATCGGCAGCGCCGAATGGCTGCGCGGCGTGTTCACGCTGGTCGTGCTGATCGTGCTGGCGCTTGCGGCGAGGCCTGCGTTCGAGCTGCCACACGCGCGGTCGGGTGCGGATTCCGACGATCGCGCGCATGTATTGCGATCTGATGCCGCGCAGCGTTCCGATTTGATCGCGCGCAGGTAAAGCACCTGATCGTTGGTATCTATTCGCACTATGGTTTGGCGTTGGTCAAGC